>NZ_JAPWGX010000010.1 GCF_027213965.1 Maritalea porphyrae
AATGAACCAAATCATCTCTTAGGTCAGGCAACCAGTTGTCTCAAATACCCTGAACACGGACAGGTGTAAAAATACTTCGGAAATGACGAGGGGCCTAATTCCCTTTCCCTAAGAATGTCTTGAATATAGTCATATGATATCCATATGAACGAGAATACTTGGAGGAGTTAACATGTTTAGGCCGCAAAAAGTTCTTACGATGCTGATCGCTATTTTACTGGTCTGCTCAGTATCTGGAGAAACGTATGCCAAGGGTAAGTCCGGTATTTTCAGCGATTTGTTTGGTGGACTTTTTGGCGACGGTTACATTTCCAATAGTGAATTCATAGATATGATTTCTGATGGACAAGTTCTTTGTTACGAACCAAAGTCGGACGCTTCTTGTAGTTGGGCAGAGGTCTATTCTAACGTCACACAAAAGAGTTTTGTGATCGCCATCCACTACAAATATGGAAACGGCGAAGTACTTGAAGCGCGCTACAAAGCATTTTTTGACAGTGACAGATTATGTGAGCCTTCTGAGTTTAAGAAAAACAATATTTCTTTTGGAACCTACCGAAGTGCCGGTACGCTGATGCAAAAAAATCCACTTACGACTTCTATCTCTGTAGCAGAAGTAGAATCCATGCTTTCTTTCAATAATATGGAAAATGCCGATGCGTGTTACCGATACAAACGACTTGACACCGGCGCAACCGGCTTCACTGCACTTCGCCAATTCCGTTTCGTCGACGGCGAGCAACTTCCAAGCACCGAAGATATCTGGCTTTTCCCTGCCGGATTTACGCCAGTATTGTACTAAGTGTATCCCGTCAGTATTTGATAGACAGATAAACACGATTACCGGAAAACCAAGATTATTGGAAAATGTTGGATGAGCCTTAAGATTTCTGCGTTTGTAGTATTTTCCACGTTGAGCATATCAATTTCCTATGGGCAAATTCAAACTGAGGAAGAAGTCAGATGCACGCATGACGTAACAGCATGCATGGAGGCCGCAAAAAAATACGCGAATGGTGATGGCGTAGATCAGAATTATGACCTTGCCGCAAAACTGTTTGTGAAAGCTTGCTACGGAAAAGTTTCCGCCGCTTGTTTCAATGCTGGTTACTATTACGCAGAAGGAATTGGCGTAGAGGAGGATCAAGCATGGGCGGCTCACCTTTATGTAAAAGGCTGCAACGCAGACTACGGTCCAGCTTGCATCAACGCTGCCTACCAATACGACATGGGAATTGGTGTTACTAAGAACCGTAAGCGGGCAGTACAGTTGTATGAGAAAGCCTGTATCCTCGGAGCAAATATATCTTGCTAAGAAGAACAATCTGTCTATCAAATGCTGACGCCGAACAATTTAATCATCAAAAGTTGCAGTGAGCAATTTCCGCTATCTTCTGCTAAGTGTAGCCTTGTGGCGTCCATAGAAGCGGCAGGATTAGCTAATCCACTTGAAGACAAAAATTACAAATTTTTGTACCGATCGCGAGAGTAGAGTTGAATTTTTATTGGATTTCCCTTTAACTGGATTTACATTTATTGAAAATCCTAAGGAGGAGATTTTTGTGTTCAGACTACTAGTAGTTATTGCAACTTGCTTTTTCGCCATTTCAGCTGTAGCTGGTGAAAAATATCACAGAGACAATATTTATTTCGAAAGTGGTCAAGTAGTCGGGAACGCAGAAATAAATGCAGAAGAGTTTTATACGGCTCTTTCAACAGAGCCCGTTTTTAAAATCGACGATGCCAGACGTCTTAGCGGCCCTAGTAAGGTTGGCGTGTTCGTCGGCGCTGAACCCTACGGGTCTATTCCAAAAAAAGTAACAGAACTGGTTCTTGATCCAAGCACGGGACTCTACGCGTCGAATTTATTCTCAGATGTTATGTTTTTGTCTAAAGAGCCGAGAGACGGTTTCGTTGAAGCAATTCTTGATCAAAAGGGCATAGTTGTTCAAGCGAAGATAAGATCTATTGATCAATATGTTGTGGCAGTAGTCAATGGCTATGGTCATTTCAAATTCCACGAAAAATATTATGGTCCGAAAGACCCATTCAAACCATTTCTTGGAAACCCGTTTGGAGGCATAGAATTCCTTAGAAACCACTCCGCAAAGAACTACCGCGCGACGATTTCGAATCTTCAAGACGCATTAAAAAGGGACCATGTAGAAGATTATTACGTTCATATCGATGGCCTTAGATACAATTCAACTTTCTTCTTAGTTGTGGGTGACGATAGCGATATGAATGACAAGACTGAAGCCGCACTCGATTCTATGCAGGAAAAATTGGCGGAAAAGGAAAAAATCGAAAATTTGCGCACTGCGTTGAACACATATATCACGAATGATTGTAATAGACTGTCCATTCTAATGAAAGGGAGATTGACTGGCATAGGTGCATTCAGCAGTTTTTCGGTTGTCAACAATGCCTGTTGGATGGAAAATCCATTTATGGAACTGGGTGTTGAAATTGGGTGGATTGACGCGACTGGATGCGATGCAAGCGATCGACCGGAAAATTGTCAGATAACGGCGCGTTACGCTTGTGGCTATATTAATAAACTTTCCCCAAACTCAAGTTTTGACCCCATTTGCGGAATTCTCACTGCGACGCCTTTTCCTGTTAACATATCCTTGGCTTGGAAAGATAGTCGTCCAGTCGTGACTGCATGGCGCGAGTACGACTAATATGAAAATTGTAGCGTTCCGGCTCGCGGTTGAATTCTTTGCAATTGAGGCAGGTCTGGACTATTTTTCGGCGCCGCTGGCTGGAATTACTCTAAACGACGAGGTGGGGATCAATCGGAGGCCGTTGGAGCAACCCCATGGGAAATTCTTGAGCTGTCCGTGTTCAGGGTATTTGAGACAACTGGTTGCCTGACCTAAGAGATGATTTGGTTCATC
>NZ_JAPWGX010000011.1 GCF_027213965.1 Maritalea porphyrae
TGTCCGGCGTCAGTATTTGATAGACAGATTGGTGTTGTTGCGTAAGAGATGGTTTTTGGTTCATCGTAGCCCCTATGGAGCGAAGATGAAGCAGAAATCAGTTGGAAGCCGTTCGAGTTCAGAAAAGCTTTTTCGCACGATAAAACGCAAGACCCGTCGGCAATATGGTGCCGAGGAAAAGATCCGGATTGTTTTGGATGGTTTGCGCGGTGAGATGAGCATTGCCGAACTATGTCGGCGTGAAGGTCTTGCTGAGAGCATGTATTACAAATGGTCCAAGGACTTCCTTGAAGCCGGCAAGCAGCGGTTGGCCGGTGATCTTGTGCGTGAAGCATCAAGTGATGAAGTTAAGGGCCTGCGCAAAGAAGCGCGTGACCTGAAGGAAGTTGTTGCCGAACAAACGCTTGAACTCAGGCTGTTTAAAAAAAGCATGCTCGGGGATGGGGAGGATATCGAATGAGATATCCTGCATCAGAAAAGCTTGAGATCATCCACCTTGTTGAACAATCCCACCTGCCTGTCAAAGCCACTTTGGATAAGCTGGGTATTGCTCGTCCAACCTTTTACCGCTGGTATGATTTGTATCAGCGGGTTGGGGAAGTTGGGTTGGAAGACAAACGTTCTGGTCCAAACCGAGCCTGGAAGCGCATTCCAGATAAGGTGCAAAGTCAAATTATTGATCTGGCGCTTGAGCGACCAGAACTGTCTCCACGTGAGTTGGCTGTGACCTTTACGGATAGTCAGGGTTACTTTGTCTCAGAAAGCACCGTGTACCGGCTACTCAAGGCACATGACCTCATCACCAGCCCAGCATTCATCGTTATGAAAGCTGCGACTGAGTTCCAAGACAATCCCACCGCCATCAATCAGCTGTGGCAAACTGACTTTACTTACTTAAAAGTCATTGGCTGGGGCTGGTTTTATCTCAGCACAATCCTGGACGATTACAGTCGCTACATCATCTCATGGAAACTGTGTACCACCATGAGCAGCTCAGATGTAACGGATACGTTGAACATGGCTCTAAAAGCATCTGGTTGCGACAAGGCTGTTGTTCGGCACAAACCGCGTCTGCTCAGTGACAACGGCCCTTGCTACATATCAAGCGATTTAGCCACTTGGCTGAAGGGCAAAGGTATGAGCCATGTACGTGGCGCACCTTATCATCCGCAAACCCAAGGTAAGATAGAACGCTGGCACCAGACACTCAAAAATCGCATCCTACTGGAGAACTACTTTTTGCCCGGGGATCTAACGCAGCAGATTGAAGCCTTCGTCGATCACTATAACCACCATCGCTACCACGAAAGCCTCAAGAACGTTACGCCAGCCGACGTCTACTTCGGCAGAGCACAATCCATCTTAAACAAACGAGAAAGGATCAAACAAAAGACCATCAAACACCGGCGCTTGCAATTCCGCAAAGCCGCCGCATAATATCAACAACAA
>NZ_JAPWGX010000012.1 GCF_027213965.1 Maritalea porphyrae
TCAGGTTCTTTCACGGCTGCATTGCCGTGGCTGAGATAGGCTTTGGCGGCCTGTTGTTGCAACCCGCGTGCATCTTGTTGAGGTGGCGCTTGTGGTGTGGGGCGTTCCTCTGGTGCTTGCTCAGATGATGCTGGCGCTTGGCTCGCATCAAGTCGGAACTGTTCCACCACCCGATCAAGTTCTGAAGCTTGGCTTTCGGTCTGATCAATCGCTGCATTGGTTTCTTCAACCAAGGCCGCATTGTGCTGGGTCATCTCATCCATTTCGCGGATGGAGTGAGAAATATCGTTGATCGATGTGGCCTGTTCTTGGCTTTCGCGCGCAATCTCATCCATGAGCGCGGTAACCCCTTTAACGCTTTCCACAATGCCGTCTAGGTTCTCAGAGGCTTGTGATACCAATTTGGTGCCCCCATCAACCTCAGCCCCAGATTGTTCAATCAACACCTTCACTTCAGATGACGCTTGGGCAGCAGACTGGGCCAAACGACGCACTTCAACCGCCACAACCGCAAAGCCCTTGCCCGCTTCTCCGGCACGTGCCGCTTCAACAGAAGCATTTAGGGCCAGCAAGTTGGTTTGAAAGGCAATATCGTCAATCATGCCGATAATGTCAGAGATCTTATTGGACGAAGCTGTGATGCGCTGCATGGCTTTATTGGCCTCTGCCATCACCTCGCCGCCGCGTTCGGCCACTTGGCTGGCTTCCCCAGCTGAAACCTGGGCCCGCTTGGCCCGCTCGGTATTGTCGCGCACGGTTTCGGCCAATTGCTCGGTCGCCGCTGAGGTTTCTTCAATCGAAGCGGCTTGACGGGTGGTGCGTTCAGACAAATCGTTGGCACCAGACAGGATCTCCCCGGTTGCCGTTTTAAGCGCCCGTGATGTAGCGCGCAGGCTCGAGATCACCTCGGTCAGCTTATCCCCCACCCGGTTGGTGTCGTTCTTCAATTGCAAGAAGGCGCCTTGATAGTCCCCTTCCATGCGCATGGTCAGGTCGGTATTGGCCAATGCGGCCAAAACTTCGCCGGTTTCGGTGACGCCTCGGTCTACCGTTGCCACCAAGTCGTTCACCCCATGGGCCAAACGATTAAGTTCTTCATCGGGGAATTCAGCTTCCACCCGACGGGTGAAATCACCCGCAACCGCTGCGTCCACAACTTCGCCAAAGGCACGTTGCAGTTCTTGCATCATATCCGCACGTTCCACCATGCGCTGCTTGGA
>NZ_JAPWGX010000013.1 GCF_027213965.1 Maritalea porphyrae
CCACCAATACCGCCACGACCGTACTGGCCTGTGCCGTGTCCCGATGCCCCCCCAGGATAGCCGTCCGCATTGTAACCGCCACCGTTTTGACCGCTCAACGTGAGCGCATTGCTAGGCGGCAAAGACGTTGATTTTCCATCAAACTCCGATATTCCACCATTTGTTTGCGCGCCCCCACCGGCACCAATCGTCACTGTCACTGGACTAGAGACATCCACAAAGCCCGCCACAGAACTGCCACCTGTCCCAGCTCGGCCAAAAATGTAGGCTGTTCCATTGTTGCCACCTCGACCGCCATTCACAATCAGCGCATAAACACGATCCACGCCAGCCGGAGGGGTAAATGTGCCCGAGCTCGTGAACACTTCCATATTTTGAAAATATGGGACCAAATCTGAGCTATCTACTTTCGCTTCGAGCGCATCATCCAACTCAGTTTGATTATAAGTCTCTCCTTTTGGATAATAGCTATCAGGGTCAAAGGTTGCTGCATTTTCAGCCGCCGTTTCAGCCGCATCTTTTGCATCGACCGCAACAGTTGCAGCTAAAAGTGTTTCACCGTGTTTGGTGCT
>NZ_JAPWGX010000014.1 GCF_027213965.1 Maritalea porphyrae
TTTGTATTCAATTTGGCCGCGCCGGTGTCGTCGTACAAAATTCAGATTGATGGCGATACGACCGACGTTCTCAATCACTTCTACATCGCAGAGCGCACTGACGTTGCGTACACTGCATAGCAATTAGGCTTCCTAACATGACCAAACCGAATAAAGCGGTGCGCGCCAGCATTGATGACGCGCGCCAATATGACGTGAAATTGTCCAAAGCTATTCAAGTTGGACGCACATGGTTGAGACCTGGCGGCACAGTGGTTCTTAAGGGCCATCTGGTCAAAAAGCATAAGGATGCAATTGATGAGTTTTCGCCGATCACTTCGTGACATTCTTGGGCTGGATAAGCTTAAGATTATTGACCGTCGCTTTTTTGAACGATTGCTTGATGCAATCGACTTGCGCCTGAAGCCGATTGAAAACTCCAAAGCGGACTACGATACGGCTGTGGGGGAGGTGCAGACAGTTGCACTTGAGCGGATCAACAATGTGCTGACGCCTGCGATTGAGCACATTCAAACGGTTCAAGATAAGGG
>NZ_JAPWGX010000015.1 GCF_027213965.1 Maritalea porphyrae
TCAGCCGCCGTTTCAGCCGCATCTTTTGCATCGACCGCAACAGTTGCAGCTAAAAGTGTTTCACCGTGTTTGGTGCTAACCTCACCAGACTTGGTGGTCACCTCTCCATGCTTTACACGCACTTCATCCAGCATACTGCGCTGCGCTTCAGTCACACCAGCAGTTGCGGAGATCACCCAATCATCATGGGCAAGGCCATCGCCAAAAGCAGTTTCAATTTGGACTGTTAGATTGCCTGAAATGGCGTCCCAGCCAATCCGACGTGCAATACCAATATCTGTTGCGTTGGCTTCTCTAGTAATTGACAAGAACGGCGATGGCGTAAAGAGCGACCTTTCGGCTTCGCTACCAATAGCAAAGACAATTGTTTCTTCATCCACCAGTGCAACATTGCTAGAGGAATGCGCAAGCAGAAAGCCCTTATCTTGAACCGTTTGAATGTGCTCAATCGCAGGCGTCAGCACATTGTTGATCCGCTCAAGTGCAACTGTCTG
>NZ_JAPWGX010000016.1 GCF_027213965.1 Maritalea porphyrae
TCAGCCGCCGTTTCAGCCGCATCTTTTGCATCGACCGCAACAGTTGCAGCTAAAAGTGTTTCACCGTGTTTGGTGCTTACCTCACCAGACTTGGTGGTCACCTCTCCATGCTTTACACGCACTTCATCCAGCATACTGCGCTGCGCTTCAGCCACACCAGCAGTTGCGGAAATCACCCAATCATCATGGGCAATGCCATCACCAAAAGCAGCTTCAATTTGGACCGTTAGATCACCAGAAATGGCGTCCCAGCCAATCCGACGTGCAATACCAATATCTGTGGCGTTGGCTTCTCTAGTAATCGACAGAAACGGCGACGGTGTAAATAGGGACCGCTCCGCCTCGCTTTCAATTTGAAAGACAAGTGTTTCCCCATCCAACAAAGCGACATTGCTAGGGGAATGCGCAAGCAGAAAACCCTTATCTTGAACCGTTTGAATGTGCTCAATCGCAGGCGTCAGCACATTGTTGATCCGCTCAAGTGCAACTGTCTG
>NZ_JAPWGX010000017.1 GCF_027213965.1 Maritalea porphyrae
TCAATAGGCTTTTGGTCTGGTGATGATGGGAAGAAGTCAACACCGATGTCTGATGCCAGTGTTTCAAGCTGCTTGATTGCCGCAGGACGGTAAACGTCGGCAGACACAACCAAAACTTTCTTCTTGTCACGTTCTTTTAGAAGCTTAGATAACTTACCTACCGATGTGGTTTTACCCGCACCTTGTAGACCTGCCATAAGAAGCACAGCAGGTGGTTGAGCGGCAAGGTTTAGCGCCTCATTCGACTCACCCATTACGGCTTCAAGTTCTGTTTGAACGATCTTGATAAATTCCTGACCTGGAGTCAGAGATTTAGAAACTTCTACGCCCACCGCTTTTTCTTTAACGCGGTTCACAAATTCACGAACGACCGGAAGCGCAACGTCAG
>NZ_JAPWGX010000018.1 GCF_027213965.1 Maritalea porphyrae
GACGGCGGCGTGAAAGACCCGGGGGCCAGTCGAGCAGCCGAAAGGCTGCGACGGCGGCACGCAAAACCCTCATAAAGAAAGCCGGGTCAAATGAAGCACGGGTCGCCGTGGTTCGCTTGGTGTTCAATTGTCCAGCCTGACACCGAAGGCAGCTTGTAAGATGTTTGGTGGGTATTGTTTCTCACCTGTGCCAACTGGCACTCATCAAATGATCATGGCGATCAAAACAGTTTGGATGGAACGCTGAGCAAGGGGATAGAAGGGTTTAGCACCCCGGGGCCGTCGATCGCCATGCAGCATTTGGTTGGCGCGAGACATTGAATTGTCTCTACACATATTCTTCTAGCGCTTAACAGAGCCATTCACTGTCTCGCGCGTCGCA
>NZ_JAPWGX010000019.1 GCF_027213965.1 Maritalea porphyrae
GATAACTCGTTTCCGCTCGACTTGCATGTGTTAGGCCTGCCGCCAGCGTTCAATCTGAGCCATGATCAAACTCTTCAATTTAAGATTTTGTTCGGCTCAATGAATACTGAACATTACATAAAGTAATGCTTGAATTGACTGTGCTGAATCCGAAGATTCAATGGTCACTTCGTTTCATTGAAACCTAATTTGATACCGAGGTATCTAATTGGATTATCATCAACGAGTGCCCACACAGATTGATAGGTCTATATTGTTAAAGAGCTTGCTTTGCGAGAAGCTTTTCTCTCAAAGCGGAGGTGCATTCTAGCGATTTAATTGACAGTGTCAAACACTTTTTCAATTTTATTTTCGTAGAAGCTTT
>NZ_JAPWGX010000001.1 GCF_027213965.1 Maritalea porphyrae
TGATTGAGAACGTCGGTCGTATCGCCATCAATCTGAATTTTGTACGACGACACCGGCGCGGCCAAATTGAATACAAATTTTTTCGATTTTAGCTTGTCCAAAGTCTCCGGCTCTTCAAGGTCCGTTGTCACATCAACTGCTTCAACGGTGTCATATGATCCACCGACTAAGATTTTGCATGTCAGTGTATGGTCGTCATCATCCCAGTGCTTTGCACGAAGAACCACTTCAACCGTGTCACATGGTGCAGTGAGCGTACGAACACCGGAAATATGATCCAAATTAGTGTCGCCACGAGCTGCAATCATGCTTGAGCGCGAATTTCCGATCCCAAATGCAGGCATTGCATCGGTCGTACCGACCAAAACTGCTTTAAGCTGCACAATGCTTGGGCGGGTTGAAAGCGCACTTGCTAGAGTTGGATTGCCGCCAGACAAGACTTTCCACGTTCCACCGATTAAGCCTTCGATAACAATGGTCGTGCCATCGGGCACTGAGGTATCACAGTTGATCAACAACTGCTCGATACCACCAGCAAGCTCACAGGCGTCCAATTGCACTTCAACGCGCGTATGACGATAACCGTTGAACCACAGCTCCATCGCCAAATCGACATCAGCAGCTGCAGGCACCCAATCCGCGCCATTACGTTGGAAGAACGCGCCTTGAGCATACTTATTGCCAGACACCGTTGATAGAAAATGTGACCCCTGAGAAACCACCCAGATGCCGTATAAGCGACCTTTGACAAGCGAAGCAGCTTCTACATCAAAAGACGTTGGGGTTAAACCAGAGAGATCTGCATTTAGTTCAGCTGGTGTTTTCGTGATCTTGTGCAGAACACGTGTCGGATCCGGACGACCGGATGCATCAGTTTCTGTCAAATAGACATGAACGTCGCCGCTTTCGGCTTTGCGTGTAAAGAACAGATTGACCCGCCCCAATGCGCCTTCTTGTGCATTTAGGAAGGTCGACCCAATCTGAAAGCCTTGGACAGTTTCTTGGCTCGTTACCTTATCAAAATAGGGTTCATCAAAAGTGCGAAGCTTTCGGTGTGTCCAATGATAAGTGCGTACCTTGGACATTGTTTGCCCAGATGGTCCCATGTTGAGCTGGTGGTTCTCGGCCCAATTGTATTCCCAAGTTTCAACGACATCCTCAGTAACGGGATCAATCCGTTCCAAGGTGCGCACAACATCATTCCCAAAGTAGTCGAAATGCTGTGTGCTTTCTCGCCACGTACCATCGTTGAGCTGCGGAGTAAAATCGTCCGCAAGTTGGAAATCAACCATCTCCCATTCACTGCGCGAGCGGGATAGCTTTACAACATCTGTTGAGCTGCTTGTGAAGGTCGCCAAAGCAACTTCACCATCATTGCCACTTACAGAGAGCCGCTTGATCAAATCATGGCGCGGCATAACCATATTGTCGATGACGGTAATCCGCTCATCCAACGGGTTTACCAACGCTAGACCTGCTACACTGCGCGCGGCGTCTTTGAAGAATAAGCCGTTCTTTACTTTACAATCGTATTCACCGTGCGCTGTATCACTTTGCCCCTCATTGGCAAAATTGTCCGCACTCCAATTGGTGTAGTTATCTGGCAATTCGCTTAGACGTTTCACACGCGCAAAATCACCAGCAAGGTTGACCACCATTTCCATTGGGGCTTTGCCGCGCGTAGCAAGTGCCAGACCAGATAGGTCCGTGCGCAAAGTATCAATTTGAGACCCTGCCAAATCCAAACGTTTTTCAACTATCGTTAAGCGCGTATTGAGCGACTTCAATGAAATCAGCCGATTGGCCTCAATCATCTCGATCTTTTCAATGCCGGTCGTGTTCAAGGTGACATATGCGACGCCCAAAACATTCGCATCAAGCGCAGGTGGTTGTGGATCAACGTTTTCCGTACCTGCAACGCGATCGATATTGGCAACACGATGGTTTTCTGTTGAAACGATCCGTGCTTCAGTCGTGCGGGTCACCGCGTCAAGCAAGAACGTGCGCGCCTCGGTTTCAGCATCAACAGCATTGCCCCAGACCACCACGGTAACGATCCGCTTTGTAACGGCTGGAAGTAACGAAACCAAGTCAATGGTTGCGCTGTTATCGTCATCGCGAGAATAAACCTTCCCATCGCGATACAAACGACCACCACTGACCGTGACTTCTGCGGGGCCGCTCTGAACCACGGCAAGCTTTATATAGCCTGCAAGGTCGGTCACAGCATCTTTTACAATGTGATCCATCGCGTCACGGCCAAACAAACCGATATTGTTAAAGTCATCAACAGTGACAATCTGGTTTTGCGCAGCGGTAACAATTTTCTCAGACATAGAAGTCTCCTAAAGAATAGCAGGTACACGCGCGTCTAATGGCGTGGTTTGATCGAGATGCAAGCCAGTGCTTAGGCTTGGAGATGTTGTTGTTTGAAAGTCGACTAGCAAGCGGTCAGTAAACCGTTTTGAAGCGACGATTGCGTCGAGAGCGCTGTCGACCTTTTTCAGTTTTGACCCGTTCATCGCGTCTTCGCCAATGAAGGTTTGCCCCAAAACAAAACCGTCACTCGGCAACAATTTGTCTTCAGCGCGTACCAGCATTTCAGCTGTGTGCGTTGGGAAGCCCAAGCGGGAAACGCCCAAAACAGCCAGGGCGTCCACCACCGGCACCGCTATGTCAGGATCGTGGAGATAAACCACATCAGAAATCAGGGCAGCGCCATTGTTTTCACGCAAAGCGCCATCGTCTAAAAAGTCGGCGTCCAAAAAGAATTGCCCCAAACCAAAATCATATGCAGAAACACGTTCAAACCTGGGGCTCATCGGCTCAAGACTTGCGCCCAAGCTATCAAGCGGCAGGTTGTCTATTTCACTGTTCAATCCACTATTCAGGCGAAACGAAAATATCGACTGCGCCGAAAGCTCAGCTGCTAAACTCGTGTCGTCTAACGGGCTTTCACCAATGTAAAATCCGCCAGCGTTGGCGTCGTGCAAGGACACTTGTTCATAACCATCACCAAGCGAATTGCCGCCGATATGATCAACACTAACTTCGACCTCATCAACCGCATCAGTTGGTTTATAATAAGCGCGCCGACCGAGCAATTCCAAGCCTGTTTCCACGCTGAAATGGTCGTCATCCAACGCGCTAGAACCGATAAAGAACCCGTTCGGTGGTTGCCATTCGCCTTGCCTGTTCTCTAGGCTAATGCGCACGCTTGGCATCCGCTTTATGTAGGCATCCCAGCTTTTCTTATCGACAGGCCCGGACAAAGCAAACCCCTGCGGCCCTGTTTTGGTGTCAACAAGATCCGCATCAACGATATTCAGATAACGCCTATGCCCTTCTTTGGTGCCCTTCAGGCGATGGTTTTCCAGCGATTGGGCGCAAACAGAACGTTTCTTATATTCGTCCCAACCTTCATCCCAAATATCAACTGACAGTTCGTGCGCCAGAAAATTGAGCAATTCCGGTGGGCAATCCCAGGCATTCTTGAACCGACGAATAACATCGGGGTCAATAGTATCCCAACGTTCACCAGAAACCCGCTCAACGGCCCTTTCCCACTGTGTGGAATTGGGTGGCAAAATGGTTTGGAAATCAGCCGTCATGGGTTGAGACCTTCACAGTAATGCCTAAACAACGCCCCAGCTCCCCCTCAAGTCGCGCTATGTGGCCAGCGGGTTGATTGATCACAACACGATCAACAGGGCCAACCGTTGCGGCAGCATGAATGGCAGAAGGTGGAATATCGCGCGCCGGTGTAAATCGAGATGCGGCCATTTTGGCCAAGCTTTCTTCAACTAATGCTTTGACCGACAACGGATCTGGTCCAGGCAGCACAAACACCTCAACATCAATGATATAGTCGAACTGCGTTACAGACCCGACATAGACCGTATCAGTGAATGGCTTGATGTCGTCCTTGTGCAGATAAGAACGCACAAATTCAACAAGTTCGGCAGAAGCAACCCCGTCCGCCCCTTTTGCTTGCACAGCAATCTGCGATACCCCATCGCCGGGTGACCACACATCAACGTTGGCAACATCTTCATGCGCAGCTAAAGCGTGGAAGATATATCCACCAAGAGTGCCTATTCCAGCAGCTTCCGGCTCCAAAAGAACACGACGTCGGAAAGCTTCATCCAGTTCCCCTTCAAGCCGCATGAGCGGCAACGCTAGATGATCGAGGTCTGAGCCAACAGCAAAGGCTTTCATCACCGCCTTAATGGCATCGTTGATTTCAGACTTTACCAACATTTCCCGATAAGCATCGGTTTCTTGCAATATCTTGCCAGGATCTGTTTCAAGCTCGGCAACATCATAATCAATATCTCGATCATCGAACAACGCAACAAGCCGCGTCATTCTATCGGCCAGAATGGCCTCATAATCGACGCCACGAATGGCTAAAGGCGCAGGGAACCTTGAGAGGTCCAGCGTTTCTGCAGTGTATCGTGACATTGAAAATCCTATTGATTAGGCTGCTTGTTTTACGGTCACCACATCGTCAACCACTGAGACAAACACGTTGGACTGCTGCCAGTTCTTATGGCCGTAGGGCCGGTGCTCGCCTACGAGGGTCACATCAAATGTGCCTGATCTGTCGACGCTGTTTGGTTCAAAACGCAGTATTCGATAGCGGGGTTCGTAGATTTCCACCAACGTCCAGACAATTGTTGCCCAACTTAAAATATTTCGCTCTGTGGCGTTCTCGCCAATAAGTTTGGTGCCGGGGTTGCCTACCCATTCTCGCATAATGCGTTGGGCCAATCCGGTATCAAACAGCTTTTGAAGACACTGCTCGACGTGCGGAAAACCGGATAGAACTTTGCCGGTTGCCGCGTTGATGCCAACCATTACTTTTTGGCCTTAATCTGAGTGGTAACTGACTTCTGCACTGGCTTGGTTGAAGGCTTTTCATCAACAATATAGCCTTGACGAAGTGGCTGCGCTGCCTGATTTTCGGTCAGCTCAATCGGCTTTCCCACACCTGGATTTCTTTGACCTGCAACGTCCCGACCAGCAAGCTCAGTTACATAGAATGTCGTTTTCATCACCATCTCCTTAAACTGGGAACCCCGTCTTTTCTAAACCTGGGGTTACATCTTTGTGTTTGTGTTCATCTCCAACATTGACGTTATTGTGCAACAGTTCAGCACCAAGTGCTTCCACTTTGGCGCCATTGAGCCAAATGCCATCTGCTGTTATTAAGATATACGAGCCTCCGACACTGACCTGCATGCCGTCACCTGTGAGATCGATTGTCACTGCGCCAAGTGTCAGCTTCTTGGCCGCTACATCTTCCGAAATTGCCGGGTTATCGTCTGACCAATGCAGTGGTCTAACCGTTCCTTGTTCGATGTCGCCATTTGAGCACGTTATTTCGCACTGCTGCCCAATGCTTGGGAGGTCGTGGACGCTCATTGAGCCGGCTGTCTGCCCCACCTTAACCCAAGGTCCAAGAACATCATCACCTTCAGGCGTTTGCCCTATGATCAACCGAACCGCTTGCTTGGCTCCGTCAACTTCTTTTACTGTGCCGCGAAAACTTTGCCCTGCGACTTTACGATCTGTCTCCACCACGCGAGTGAGCAACGCGCCCAGCATCCGGTAAATCTCGTCAATATCACTCATCTTCAATATCCGATGTTGTGATTTCGGTCAGAATGGCAGCATCGTCCGTTGTCGTTGGGTCAGCCGGTGCAATACCTGCAACACGCGCATCTTCAACCGTCCATCCCATTTGGTGACGGGCTTGCTCCCAATTAGATAAACCTTCAGGCGCGACAATCAGACTGCGAATGACCTCTGCAAGACTTTCCGTGGCTGAATCTGCAGCCATCGCGTCGTACAAAGCTTGCCAACCTGGGGTCATTCCCTGTTCGCCAAAAAATGGCTCTGGAATGCAATTCAAATCGTAGGCAACTGATAGGACGGGAACTTCCGTTTCAGAACCAATTTGGTAGACCAATGGGCGGTTTTTAACCGCATCGATCTTTGTGACAAATAGGTGCCAAATGGCCAACCATTCAGGGTTGCCGAAATGCAATGCGCGCTCAATTTGGCGCGCTACAAATTCAGTGGACGCCGCCCCGCCAGCTGTGCGCGTGTCGAACTCGATTTGAGGTGTTTCGCCATCCAGCACCACAACTTTTGGAGGCACAATGATATTGAACGCTATGGAGAGCGACGTGCTCCGCCCCTGCGTTTGCTTACCAACCACGTCCAAGTCGCGCTCAGTCGTATAGATAGATATCCGCGGGGTATCGTCGCCTTCCGCACCCTCCCAATCTGGCAGAGGGTCTACAGGGCTGTTATGAATGTGGGAGCCCGCCCAGGTCTGCCCTACAATCAATCTGGACACGATGTGACGGACTGCGAATGAAACCAAGCTCATTTCAACACCACCTTACGTGCAGACAAAAACAGTGCGCCCCAATTTGTCAGGATGGATCGCTGAAATCTTCAATGAAACAGGGCCATCTTTCAGGGTCGCCGTAAAAACGTCGCCCTGCTTTGGCATGCCCTTGGATTGAAGCTCTTCGTCTCGAATGGAAACGTGAGCTACTTTGCCAGTGAGGTTTGGAAGAAAACCATCGTTTCCCTCTTTACCCTTGGCTTTGATGGTTTCGGGGATGAAATCAATCACCCCCAAAACCGTGAATGTTGGCCGGTCGTTGTCCGCAGCACTTCCGTAATCGCTAACTTTATGCTGCGGCAGCACGGTGATCTCATTTCCGAAGTATTCATCAACACTGTCGGAAACAAGATCTTCAAGGTCTGCGAACACTGACATTAGGCGCGCTTACCGCTCATTAGAACGCGAGGACGAGTGCAATACTCTAGCGCATTCATTTGAACATCGAAGTGAATACCCTTTTTGTTTGGCATCACATATTGGTGATTGTAAAGACGCTCACCCATCGTGTTCACAGTGTCGACATAATCTGCCGGTGCATAAACTGTGCGGAACAAATTATCGACGCCCGTTGGGAACAAAGCACACTCATCTGTAGGTACTTGAACGCCCAAGTTGCTGGAACCGCGATAATTCTCAAAAACGATGCCGCCAAATTTGACGATATCGGAAGAATCGCGCTTTTTGCCGAGATAGCTGTCCCGCAAGATTGCGGCATCTGTCCAACCCAAATGGCTTTCACGGAACTCTTTGTTTTCCATCAAGCCATCAAAGAAGTTGTCGCCGCAGAACACATGGATTTCGTCATAAGGGATGCTACCCAGTTCGTCATCCATGACGCGCTTCAGACCAGTTGTGAACTTGCGCAATTTGCCGTCGATATTGGTGGCCAAATTGAAATTCAGCTGGGACAATTTGGTTACGCCAAACGTTTGATAAAGGTCCAGCTGGGTTCCGTCTTGATAGACGACGACACCCTGCACTGCTCCCAAGCGGCTCTTTTCTTGTGTGACCGCCATTGAGCTAACGTGAATAGAGGCACGCTCGGTCAATTTTGCAGACAAGATTTCCAGCTGTTGGGGTTTGCCAAAACGAGTTACGTTTTGGATTTCTTCAGCCATGACGTGATCGTTGATTTCGAAATGCGGCACGCTCATTTGCAAAAGCGACCGGCCTTTTTTCCCAACAGTTGTACCCGGACCACCGCGAGCGGTAGGTGGAACAACAATGATGGTGTCACCTTTTTGCTCGACCGCAACGCTAGTGGTATCGGTAGAGGTTGGCGTGAACAGTCCGAGCTTGCCAATACGGCCAGGCTTGTATGTGCGAGTATTGATGGCATCGGTCAGCGATGTAGTCGAGAACGCGTCATCATTAAAAATATTGAGAATGTGGTCCATGTTGGTTCCCCTTAGCGGACGATGATCATTTGCTTGGCCAAGGAGTCAGCCGCAGCGGACTTTTGTGCCTCGGTGACGCCATCTGGCCATTCGATTACTTTGCCGTTGAGCTCAGCTAGGCGAGTGATGCCCGCAACGCGAGCTGTTTGGCCCGCGCCTGTCGAAATGAGGTAAAGTGACATAGCTACCGCTCGCTCTGCACCATCGGCACCATCTGGATCCCAAGGAACAAATTGTTCGCCGGTGGCAGGGTTTGAATCCACATCGATGTAGATCAAGTCACCTTCGACAAAATCCGTTGCACCATCGGCCAGCGTAAACTTGATTTCTTTGTTGAAAAGCGTCCCTACGTCGCCGATACCGATCGACTTGCCGTCAGGGCCTTCGACTTCAAATTTACCGCCATCCGCAGCTGCTTCTGTGATCATCAACACATAGCGACCTTGCTTGGCGTTCTTGTTCGTAGCTGGGTCTGAAAGTGTTAGAACACCGTCGCCTGTCAACCCGTCGCCGGGAACGACAGTTAAAGTCGTACCGGCGTCAAGCGTTTGAAGCCCCAACAGTTGGTTTGGAAGGATTGTTGTTTCCGCGGGGATCAACAAGTTATCGCGTGAAATGCCGGAGTTTCCTTCGGACATAACTGCAGCGGCGGCATGGCCGCCTTCTTTAAAAATAGTCATCATTTTCTCCGAGAGAAGGTTGGGTTACGAGCTGCGGGCGTTAGCCTTCTCAGCAGCAGCCATCATTGGGTTGGGAGCATTGCTACCACCAACAGGGTCCGGCGTACCGAGGCCACCAGCTTCAGCTTTGCGCTTCAGAAATTCATCTGTTGCATCAATTTCAGAAGTGCCCGAAGCCTTATCCGCAGACGCCGCTTTCAGCATTTCCACAGCCTTGGCCGTCGAAATATCGTCGTCATCAAACAACGCGCTCGCCAATGTTGGGTTGGCTTTGCCGTCTTCAGATTGCAGGATCATTGTCATGCGCTCTTTGGTGTCGGCCTTGGCTTGGGCCTTGGCGTCATTTGTCGCCTTGTCCACGTCAGCCTGTGTAATTGCAGCGGGTTCTTGGCCGTCCACCGCGCCTTCTGTATTTTTCATCGTTTTTCCTTTTGTAGAACGATTTGAAGTGCGGCGGCTGCCGCTTTTCGATAGTTGGGACAGCACATAGTCAAAAGAGGCGACAACATCAGCCATCCCTTTTTCGACCGCGTTTGCCCCTACTTCGACGCCACCGGCGCCAAAATTCTTGATGATGTTTTCGACAGTTGTGTCGCGATGTTTTGCAACGTTGGAAAGGAACACAGCTTCGAGATCGTCAGCTCGACGCTGGACCTCGGCCTTGCCTTTGTCGGTGTCGTAATCAGGTCGTTTGTTTGGGGCATTTGACGACACAAATTCGTATGATTTAATGCCTTGGGCTTTCCGGCGTTCCGCATTGTCTTCAATACCGATGACAACGCCGATCGAGCCAACTTGGCTGGCCTCAGAAACAACGATCTCATCGGCAGCACTGCCAATCCAATAACCGGCAGAGCAAGCCATGCCGGAAACGTACGAAATGATCGGTTTCTTGCCGCGCGCTTCATAGATCATCTGGGCGAACTCATCGCATCCCGCAACCGTTCCACCTGGCGTGTCTTCATTGAGAATAATGCCGTTAATTTCCGATGCTTCGAATGCAGAGTTGAAGTCTTTGGCCAGCATTTCATACGAGCAAGCACCAGACATCGCCTGAAACATGTTAGCTTTTTTGAAGAGCGGACCTTCGATATCAAGCACTGCAACATCATCGATCACACGAAGGCGATAAGACCCGTCGTACATGTCCGATTTTTGCTTTTCGAGAGCTTTTAGCTCTTCAATTTGCTCTTTCGAAACTTCATTTTCGCGCGCAGCAATGCTCAAGATCGTTTCGACACGATCCTGCGACATGGCCCAAGCTTCCGCGAGGGCCAACTGATAAATTGACATGTTGATTTCCTAACCAGCTGTGATGGCAAACAGGTTGCTCTGAATGCCTGCTGCGGCCTTCAATTCGGCCATAACCTTGGCCCACTCTTCCAAATTGTCAGGGCGGAACCAAAGCTCGCGGTCGCGAAACTTGATTTTCTCAGGGCTGCGACTTAGCCGCACCTCCATATATTTGGGGTACAGCGTTTCGTAGGTGACCTTTGGATCTGCGCCCGGAGCGAACAGCACGTCATAAGGAATTTTATCTGACATTATTCGTCCTTCAGTAATCCGACTTCAAGTTCCGTGTCCAAGGCGTCCTTGGGCTCACGATCAGGAACGTCACGGCCACCGCCGCGACGATTGCGGCTGGTTTTCTTCGGCTTTTTCCTGTCACCCTTATCCGCCGTAGCGGGAGCGTTCAGATCTTCCCCCTCCGGCTCGTCAAAGAAGCCATCGGCGCGGCCATGTGGTGGCGGCACGCCCTCACGTTTGGCAGCTTCATTTTCACGGCCCTGTTGCACCACAGTCTCATCGTAGTTTGTGCCGTATTCGTCAGACACTTCCTGTACTGAAGCAATGCCGCTATCGATCCGAACTTGGGCAGCGCGAGCAGCCTTAAACTCATCCGCCTGCGGTTGAGCTGGGCCATTCCAAGTTGTGCGTGCGATGTCTTCGCGGTTGTCGAGGAAGAACTTGAAATCCTTCCCACCAGGCAGTTTGATCCGACCAGTGAAAATTTCTTCTTCCAAAAACGCAGTGGCAACTGCGCTGTTGAATGGAGCGACCAACTCGTTGCGCTTCCGCAAAACGCCCTGCCATTCTTTAGCACCCGCCATGCGGATTGAAGAATATGTGGCACCACGATAATCGCCCGTTGCGCTTTCGTATGAAAGCCCCGCGGATGCTGCAAACTCCAACATCAACCAACGCGCAATCGGGTCAAATTCGTCGTTTGCAGCTTTGGATTCTACAAACTCCATCTTGTCGCCTGGGAAAAGCTGCCCAATGCGACCATGCTGAGTTAAATCCAGCTTTGAATTTTTATAGAACTTCTGGTGTTGCTGAACGTAGCCTTGCCAATCGAAGTTGCTCGCACCAGATGCATCAGCCGCAACATTCTCTTGCTGCGTCATCAATCCACGAAAAGCTTCCATGCCATTGACTTGGCTGTGTATGATCGCCCCAAAAATGGAGCGAACCATTTTCTGCGTAAGGTTAGCGTCACCGTACTGGTCAAATTGGCGATATGACTTCATACCAGCACCCAATGTAGGCATGCCGCGAGTTACAGCAATGTTCGGCATGAATCGGTGCACAAGTGTTTGCCGACCGTCGCGATCACGCACGCGGATTTCCCGCTCGCCGATAGTCCCATCTGAGAACTTCTCAGTAATCAGGTACGAAATGGGCAAACCCCATTTGTTTGTTCGCACACCTTGGACAAGATCAATACCATCTGACCGGTCGACAATTCGAGACGGAGGCAGCAACTTCACTTTTGTCGTATTTTTGACGCCTGGGCGCTTCTCATTGACAATCAGCGACAATCCCTCGCCATAGCTTGCCGCGCTGGCCAAATAGGCTTGCTGAAGCCCACCAAAAGTGAATTGACCACTAGCATCGCAAGAATAAGGATTCTGTGCCCAAGTTCTGAACGCAGTTTCGAACTCGGTAGAGAATTTTTCAGCCTCTTTATCGCTCCAACCCAAACGATCTGCATTCGGACGGGATGACATGCGCAATCCGCAGCCAACAACCTGAGAAACACTAATCTCGACAACATTTCGGAAGAAACCACTTGATTGCTGCAAGCTCAGAATGCGGCTGACCTGTTTGTAGAGATTTTGATCAACCTCATCTGCAGGTTCTCGCAGATTTGGAAGAAACCCCGCCAAGATGTCCGGCTCATAGTCACTTCTGCCGTGCGTGTAAAACATATCGCGCGCGGTCGCACCTGTTACGTCACCCGCTTCAACACGGATGCGAGGTTTATCAGTGCTCATAAAATCATCCGTTTAGGTTTGCGCCATACTCACCGAAATCAAAGCCCCCCTCTTTTTTCGAGGTGGTCGGGAGCAAGCTTTTCAAGCGCGCAGGAAAGTCAATTTTCAAAAGGTTTTTGACGGCGATTGCGTAAACGGCGGCGTCAAGAGCTTCGGCTTGTCGGTTTTCAATCCGAACAAACTTTTCTTTGGCTCGCCCTTTTACGTACTCTATCGATCGGCGCTCCGAATTGAATTGGCGAAACCATTCTTCATTTAGACTATCCGAGTAGCGGAATGCTCCGGGCGTTAGACTGCCTGCCTCACCCATGAACTCATTTGGCAGGGACAAAGAGATGTCGAGCTTCACACTATCGGCACCAACGATGAAGAGCGGCTGCCCTTTACGTTTTGACATTTCAATGAATGGTCGGCTAAAGCCGTCATCGCCTTTGATTGCGTAAATCCTGCGATGAAAACGCGGGAAACAAAAATCGTACACATATTGCGTGTGATTGCCGTTTCCTGAATCTATCGCGGTCGCATCAATACCAATTGTGCCGCCCAAAGGGTGGCGCCAACGGGTGCTGAGAAAAGCGTCAACTTCTTCCCAAAGGCTATCATCGTTTGCCAAGCCATAAATGACATGGTGCCCGAGGAAATAGCGCTGTTTATTGTCTGACCAGCCAACCAAAACAGCCTCAACACGGTCACCCTGCACGTCAATACCGCAAGTGATGTACATGACCTCTCGTGGGATTTCCTCTCTCCACCTAGACTCATCCTCAAGATAAGTCAGGCCGAAAGTTTCGCGGCGAGAAAGCAGAATTTCCTCACTGACGCTACCAAGTTTGCCGGACCACGGCAGGCCAAGCAGGGTGTTGTAAAACACCATTAAATCAAATGGCCCGAGTGCTTCCGCCTCTTTGAACTCTTTGACCAGGTAGGCCCATGTCGCTTTTGGATGCAGCGAACTAATCGCGCTATCCCAAAAACTTGCAGAGTTTTTTGAGTTCTCAGGAACTGTTGCGCGCCAATCGCCGTTTTCTTCCATCCACGGCTTGTGTTTTTCGTCGATTTCACAGCCACACGAAGGGCAGTTAGCAACGATATTTTCAGGATCGTCCGCCGATGGACCAAGATGCTCAAACAAGAAATGCGAACGATCTTCGCAATGTGGGCACATCATCTCAAAGACGCGCTGATCACCACGCAAATAGAGCTTTTGAATGATCGAAGTGTCTTCGAGCGTCGGCGTTGAGCCGTAAATAAACTTGGAGTCTGCGTACGATAGCGCCCGCTTCTCGATGATCTTGATTGAATCGCCTTCGACAGACATTTTAAAGCCGTCGATTTCATCAATGTAGATCACGCGACCAGTGTGCCGCCTAAAATTCTTGGGCGTTGCCGCCCCCAAGGCGAACAACCTACCACCGCCAACAAAATGGCGCCGCGTTAGAGTGTTTTTCGCGTCCATCCGCCCCTTGGGCATCAACCCTTGGAGCGATGGCGAACTCTGAAATGCAGGGTCAATATCATCGACCATGATCTCCCGAGCATCTTCGTCGGTAGGCATATACAGCAGCATCGGACACGGGTCTGAAGCCGCTTGCGCGCCAATGGCCGCGGTCATGCAGGTTGTGTAACCCGTCCGTGTGGCTTTGCGGACTGTTACGATGGGCACCAACGGGTCGCCCATTGTGTCCAAAATACCGCGCTGCTTTTTCCATGGCCGATATTTACCGGCTGCGGCGCTGCTTTCATTCAAACGAAAATTCTGTTTTGCCCACTCAGAGAAAATCAATCGCTCAGGTGGTGTGAGTGACTTTCTTAGCGCGCTTGCGAGGCGTTGCTTTGCGCTTAGTGGCTTTGACATGCAACGGCTCTGGATTTGCGCCAATGACGCCCTGCTCGACCTCTTCGCCCAATTCAATGAGCAATTCGGTCATAAACACGCGGACAGTCTCTTGGTCGTGAGTGGTCAGATGCGGGATTAACCCGCGCAATTTCGATGGTGTCGTGAGCAATTTGCGCTTGAACGACATGCAAACCGCCGTCCAAGCATTTGAAACCTCGTCGACAGAAAGGACATTGCCTTTCAGCTCGTCGCGCTTCAGCTCTTTGGTTTCAGTGTCCGCAAGCTGTGCGCGCAGTTTCAAATCTGCCAACTCATCGTCGTCAGTTCGGCCCGCGGCTATTTTTCGGTAATGCTCAAAACAGTTGTTCAGAGATTCAAGCGTCAGGTAGACGCCTCGCTGTCTCGGTGCCCGTTTGATAATCCCAGATTGAGCAAGATTTTGGATAGTTCGCTTGTTTACCCCAAGCATCTCGGCAAGGTCTGTCACCTTGCAGGTTTGGGGAAGGAACTCGGCGTCGTTCGTGGACTTTACTGCCATTTATCAATCGTCCGGGTCGATACAAGTAACTTGAACGTCTACCTTCGAAGCATCCAACACGATCGCAACCTTATCTCGGTCATACCGAACGTCTAAGAGCGCTGAATTATCGATCGTATTTTCACCAACTTGAATAGTTGCAAGCATTTGATGACCAGGTTGGCGGACAACTCGTAGGCAAATTTTTTCTTTTTTAGGTTCATTCATGGGGGGCTCCAACAAAAACCCCTGCTCAATTGCTCGAACAGGGGCAAATTTATGATGATCCAACGATTGGGACTGCTAACACTGCATAGAAGGGGAGCAGATATCGTCAAACTGAGAACCGTTGTATTTGTCGTGCGTCAATGCTTTTTCTAAGAACGCCTTTGCGCTCCGCCATCGGTTGCCAAAGCTGGTCTTCAATGACTGGACAATGCCGGCAAGCGATTGCTCAATTCGCACATCAAGCGTGAATAGCGATCGTAGGCCGAAGGTTGTAAATTTAATGACTGGCGCCACCAGCGCAGTGAGAAAACTCAGAGCGACAGCAGCAACCAAAGAGCCAAAGACAAGCATTTGTTTTCGGATCATGGTTTTTCCTTTCGGGGTTCACCCTCCAACACTGTGCCAGAGGTAATTCGTTTAGCATTGTGAGACACGAAATTGCTCGTCTCGCTCCACAACCCAGCGCGGTTCGACATGGTATTGCCAACGAGCCTTTGATTTCTGCCAGCACTTGAACACGACTTGTTCGTCCACAAATCCCCTTACGTGGCATAGACCGTACAAAGAATGCCGGAAACAGCCTCCAACAAACATGCATTGGCTCCAATTTTGCGGGGTTTAAACAATTAAACAGATGGTAAAGCGCTCTGAATTTGCGCGCTAAATTCCCAATTGGCGCTGAATGTGCCTCACGACACGTTTTTCAAGATCCAATTGCATGAACTTTGCAGCGCCTTTAACGTTGGTCCAATCTGGCGTTGCCAGCTCGTTTGCCAAAACTGTCGAGTAAATCTTGCGAAGTTTGCCGCTCTTTTCGCGCTTCCAAACCTTGCCTTTCGCGAAGAAAGTGCCACGGTGATAGCGTCTATTGCCCCAGCCGGTAGCCAGAACACCAGGCATTGAGCTGACAGGACCGCCACGGTTACCGCCAGCCATGGGGTTGAGATCCCTCACCCACTCAGGGTTTCCGTATTCTTCAAGCCCGATTGCTTTGTCTGCCGTCCGAACTTCTGCGGCCATAACGCCCACTGGACGGGCCTTTTTGACGGTTGTAACACCTCGAATACGACCGGCTGGAACTTTCGTCACACCAGCCATTCGCACCACCGATTGACGGCGGGTTTCTTCAGCGTGCTCATTCAGCCCAGCGGCCATGGCCTTGGGCGAAGCGTTCGCAAGCGACGACAAAAATCGGCTTATCTCAGCCTTTTTGTGGAAGGTTGCCTGGATCTTTGCGACCATGGTGACGAACCCCTACAAAAAAAATCTCAATCTCTATTCAAAAGGGGTCCGGTGGCCCCACGGTGCGCAGCTAGGTTGTACGGTCCCTAAACATGCTATTCCTGCCATTCTAAGCAGCGCACAGCGCCATGCGCGCACATCACGCCACCCCCATAGCCTAAACACCATCACTCACGCTCACGCTGCATCTATCGCCACGCATCGCACGCCACCCACATTGGGCAGTGCATAGGGTCGGGCATATGGCTAAGGGCATGGGCAAGAGGGGCAAGGGCCAAGGCTATGGCCTTACATATGGAAAGCCCTTGCGCCTAACGGGCTGAGGGCTAGGGCAAGGGCTTATCCATTGGGAGTTAGCCTTGAGGCGTAGTTTTCCAACTTACCAACTAACAAGGCTGTTTATGGGGTGATTTGCTAACTAGGGCAACCTTGGCCATGATTCCAAAAACCGCTTTAGGTTTTGGCTAACCTCTTTGTTTTATTTGTGCTTTTTCCGTTTTTATTTGTGTTTTTCCCTTGTATTTTCCGGGGTTTTTCCTTATATTTGAAGTGTAAGAAGTACCCGCCTATTGGCAACTTAACAGGACTTCAAGCTCAAGATGGGCGGACCTTCTGCCCATCTTATAAAACCCGCCATTTGGCAACGACGACAGGATCAAAGACTATGCTCACCCTATACGGCAAAACATACGCCAAAACAAAAACCGAGTTTACAAACTCACTGTTTAACCCTGAAGGCACTTGCAACGGCTTCTATAAGAAAACACGCGGCGGCGTTATCTTGTCCGATATGCAACAAAACGAACGCGTATTTATTCGCAAGCGCGACGGGTTGCTTGTCACTATTAGGCGGCAAGAGGACAACACAAGGCGCTACATGTTTGCGACGTCCACCAGCGACGAAAACTGGTTAGGCGTGCCAGAAAGCTACATAGCCGAATGTGATGGCGCGTTTGAGGCGGTGCAAAATGCTTAGTTTTGATCAAGCATATGAGATGCACCAACAAGCCATGGACGCCCGAGACATTGCAGGCGCTGCATTGGCTAAATACCAAAAAGGGCCGCTTGGCTTAACCCCTGAAGGCGTCAAATTTTCGGCCCCGTATCGCAAAGATTTGGCGGCTTGGAACAAGGCATTTAAGCAAGTGCGCGTTGCCAACGCTTATTTGCTCAAACACTACAAAAGCAAATTCAACCAACGCCAACGGGAAGAAAGAGACGCGCGACGCATGGCCAAGCTGGGGGCAAGCGCATGACCTATACGCTAATCATCATTATGCACTTTGCGTCTGGTCACTTCACTGAAACGGCTTTGCACCAGCATTTGAGCTTGGAAGAGTGCATTCATTTGGAACGGCAAATCTGGGATCTTGACTACCCGGTAGTTTATGAAGATGAGGCCGGGCCTGCGTGGTCACTAGACGCCGCTTGCATACCGATTAAGGACTAAAAATCAACTACCCCGCCAACGTGGCAACTTCGACAGGAAAAACCAAAATGACCTATCTAATCAATGACGAAACACTTGTTTACACCCAAAAGGGGCAAGCCTCTTATCGCGTGCAATTCATTGTTGATAACGATCCGCAAAACCCTTGGGAAGACTGGGAAGGCTCAACCCCTCTTGCGGTCCTATCCTTTGGATATGGTTCAAGTTCAACAATCAAAGAATATACAAGCGGTCATGACATTTTGAACCCTATTGGGAACATGACAACGGCCTATGTTTCACGCAATCGCAAAGCCATATTTGACCTTTTGGATATTGATCAAGCTTTTGAAGCGTTTGAAGATGAATGCAAAGAATATGGGGCAGGCAATCTTGCGGACTATCGGCGCGATGAATTTATTGAGGCGCTAGGCGGTATGAACGCAAGCGACCGATTTGAGGCAATCGCAGCACTTTGGGAAATGCAGGGCATACCAGCGCAATGCACGTCTAGCAATGGTTACTCGCAGGGCGATTATGTCGAATTGTTGTTTGTTGCTCACCCTGATTGGATCAAAGAAATTGGGTTTAAATCGGTCAAATCATACGTCAAGCAATGCGGTTCAACTTTTGAAGGCGACGCAAATACCTATGGCGCTTGGGCATGGGGCGGAGTGATTGGCTATAAACTCGATTTGCTAGATCCTCAAGATATTGAGCGCGGCGACTATGACGCCAACGAATTGCAAGAGGTTGAAGAGGTCAATTCTTGTTGGGGCTTTTATCCTTCAGGATCTAGCGACTATTTCCCACTTGAAAAGAATTTTGCCTATCTCATTAAAGAGATTGAAGGGGGAATTGAAAGCCATAGAAAGCGCACTTTCAAAGCCAAATCAGCACGGCTTGCAGAACTAATCAAAAACCATGTGCCTTTACACGTCAGGCAAGTTGAACTTGCGAAATTTCTTTAATTCCAAGCCCTGCCCATTGTTCGCAATGGGTAGCACTGGGGATTAACCCCAAAAACCCGTCAATATGACAACAGAAAAGGAAAACGAGTTATGAAAACCCTTGACCATAATACTTCAATTTATTTCCCGCCACATTTGATTGATCCACGTTCGGAGCGGGTCCAACGCGACCGCAAAGAGGGCAAGCGCGAACGCCGCGCAACACGCCTTGCACGCATTGCACAAAAACGTTCTTGGCTCTTGCACTAATGCACCAGCCAGAACCTAAACCAACGCTTGGCGATTGGTTGCGCGACATAATGGCATTGGCCGCTATTGCGGCCTTTGCCACCGCCTTAATCACCTGGGCCGATATATTGGCCGCTTTAATTCACTAAACCCGCCATTTGGCAACAGAACAGGAATTTTGAAATGACAATCACACCGGATCAACTTGTTAGTCGGGAAGTTCACTACTGCGTAAGTTCGCTAGTTCATACGCTGGCTAGCTCCAGCGCGGGTCATGGTGATGACCCACTCAATATTTTGCTTGGGCAAGCGCACGGCCTCTTTACACCACTCTATGACTATGAAAGCGCCGCTCGAGAAGCTAACTGGGAGTTTGACGAAAAAGAGGGCCATTGGTGGCGCGTAGAAACGTCCAACGCCAACGGCCTAGAATTGGCGTCGACTGCTGAAAACGCTTGTGCAATAGATGACATTGAACCCCACGAAACAGAAATTCTAGAGCACTGGATTGTCTCAAATTGGCTTGCCGAACAGCTTGAAGCTAAAGGCCAGCGCGTTGACAATGATTTTGCAGGTCTAACCGTTTGGGCAAGGACCACGAGCGGCCAAGCCATTAGCCAAGATTATGTAATTCAACAAATCCATGCGGAGTTGGTGAAGTGAACAACATTGAAATCGTTAAAAAATACGGCTTTGAAATCTTACCCCGCGAGCAATTTATGGCAAAGCGCGGCCCCCTTTTTGATCCATTGATCGAAAGGTCAATCGGCAACAAGCTAACACGCCTGCTTTATGTCCTATTTGATCCAAGTAGCGACGAACAAGGTTGGTTGCTATGGGGCGACGATCCCGAAGAATTGGCGCGTGAAACCGTTGAGTTTATGGAGTTGGTGGCATGAACAAATTCAATATGGACACCTTGGCCAGCGAGATCAACGACAGAATGATTGAGGAATTTTGCGACATTTGCGAAAGCTACGGCATCGTCTTGCCCAGTGAGCAAAACGACGCTCTAACAATTGAATTGAGTTTAGCAACTTCATTGTTTGTTGAAATTGCGAAGCGGACAATTTCGCGGGGTGAAGCCCAATGAGACACACCCTTTCAATTTCGATGTTTGATACACCATTAAACGACGACCAACTTGCAGACGAGATGGAGCGAATAGCTGGCATGGTGCGGGAAGGGTTTACGAGTGGTGAAATAATCCGAGAAGATCAGCGCGGCTGGTGGGATATTGAACAATGAAATACGCCCTCATAATGCTTTTTCACTTCTCACCGGAAAGTCACATTTACTTCCAATTTGGTGGCCCAATGACGTGGGAGCAATGCCGAGCAATCGTCACCAGAATTGATCAACAACCATCACGCTTAGTCTTTACAGATTTTGACGGGCCAGCGCGTGAACTGGACGCAGCTTGCACACCAGCAAAAGGAACAACACGCTAATGCACGACATAACAAAGTTTTTTATTTCTCACACCAACGGTCATGATTTTGGGATTGATGTCTTTTTAGACGACAACGGCAGTATGTCCACACGTCGCCAATGGGTTTTGTCAATCTATCACGAAGGGCCACCACATTTAGAAGTGCTTTATGCCAATTCAGATGATGGTGATTTTGACAATCAAAACACGGTCAAACGCGCCGATATAATCGGCCTTGCAATGGATGCAATGCGCAAAAAATTGAATTGATCGCAAACCAAACCATTTAGACCAAAAGACCAACAAAACCCGCCGACATGGCAACTGAAAAGGAACTAATACCATGAACACAGCAACACAAATCCAAACCATTGAGAACGTACAAATTGCACAAAACGTAACATTTGAGCGCACCAGCGCCCTAGCGGCAATGAAGGCGGCAATTCTTGCCTCAGATGCTAGATCAACAGTGCCAATTTTGGGCAGCGCCAAACTTGAATTTGCCAATGGTATTGGCACAATTACTTGCCACAATCTTGATGTTGAAATTGAGGCGCAATTTGCCACGGAGTGCGATAATTCAGGCGCAGCGGTGATCAATGCAAAAGACTTTGAAAAGCTGCTAACCAAGCTAAAATCTGATCAATTCAGCTTGGAAATTGGCGACAATGCCACGCTTGGCGATGGGAAGCGCTCTTACACCTTGCCAATGGAAGATTTGGACCAATTCCCAAGCTTGCGACGTATCGACGCCCAATCAACCCTAGTAATGCCAGCGCAAACCCTTTTTCAAGCAATCCAACGGGTCAAGGGCGCAATTTCAACCGATGAAACCCGCTATTACCTCAATGGCGTTTACATGCACCATGAGGACGGGTTTTTGAAGTTCGCGGCCACTGACGGGCACCGCCTATATGTTCAACAATATGCACAAAATGCGCAAGACATGCCCGGGGTCATTATCTCAAGCGACACAATCAAAATGCTCGAAAAGATATTAAAGGGCCAAACCTGCCCAATTTCAATTGACGTGAGCGAAAACCGCCTTGTGGTGCGCGTTGGTGACGTGACAATTCGTTCAAAGTTGGTTGAAGGCACATTTCCAGATTACCACCGTGTAAAACCCAATTTTGACTATTCCAAACCGGAAGCTGAATTGGAAATTGAACAAGCTGAGTTTTTGCAAGCAATCAAAGATGTAACTATCTTGGCAACTGGTAAATCAGGTAAGGCGATTGTCGTTGAAAACACCGAGGATGGCCTATCATTAAAGACAATCATCAACGGTTCAATCTCAACGACAAACATCAACGCTCAAGGCGATTTGCCTTACAAATGCGGGTATAATTCAACATATTTGGCGGACCTTTTGACCGTGTGCGGTGCTGGCTCGATTACCTATCGCGCTGAAGACGAGCGCTCACCTTGTCTGATCACTGCTGAAGGCGCTGAGGGCTGGCAGGGCGTTGTAATGCCAATCCAGGTCTAAACGCTCGCCACCGCCTAACAATGGGGCAGCAATGCCCCTACCCCGTCAACTTGACAACAGAACAGGACAAACGAACATGACCAATGCAATAGAGTTTAAATGCCGAACGTGCGGCGGCGAAGAGATTGTTTGGGGCGCTACAGTCAAATGGGACAAAGCCAACCAATGCATGGAACCGGGGAACAATCTTGAGGGCGCGTATTGTGACAATTGCGAGGCTGATATTGATCCAGTACAGGTTGATACAGGCAAGCCGTTCAAGACCCCAATCATACTGAACGAAAGCCAATCGTTTGACCTTTTGTGCCTCTTTGAAATTGTGAGCGATTGCACTTTGACTGAGCACGAAACCAAATATCCAAACATCAACCGACTGCGAAGCGACATAGGGATCGCTGAATTGCGCGACCTACTGATCAAATTAACACCAGCGCTTCACACGCTCTACAATGATCACATGACCGACGACGAGCGAGAGCTATTTGTGCCGTTCGATTATGATTTTGTGCCGTGGTTTGTCGATCTTTTGGAAACAACTGACGCGCTGCCCTACTATTACGGACGGGGTGAACTTGTTGAGGTGAAACCGTTCGTTCTGCATTTGCTTTTGGAGATTGAACGTCGCAAGGAGCAAGCCGCATGAGCAACGATGACCCAACAAACAACGACCGCGCCCAACGCATAGTCGAGCCGCTAAAGGTGTATCAGATCACTGTAGGGAAGCAAGGCGACGTAATCAGCGGCGATGAAGTCAAGGATATGCTCATCGACCTGCGCCATTTTTGCGATGCTAAGAAGCTGGATTTTGATGATCTCGTTAGCTCCTCTAACACGCATTACCAATGTGAAATTAACCCGAGAGATGTCGACGGCGGCCCAATTGCCGATGCTGTTGAATTTCCCGAATGGAGCGAGGAGTAAGCACAATGAAATTCGAAGTTTCAATAGGATTTGACAGCCGCGCCTATGCGACAATTGAACTTGAAGCAAATGACATCGATGAGCTGGAAAGCGTTGACTACCGGGGCATAATTCAGAATGGTGGCGTTCACGTTGAGCACTCAGATTTTGACATGCCGCTTAACATCAATATCATTAGTGCAACCGATGAAGACGACGAGCACCATCACATTGACCATGAGATTGAAGATACGTTGAATATCACTGGTCATACGTGTTTATCAACCAATCAAGTCCGCGAACTTATCACAGCCATAGAAAGCGGCACCGCCTATAATTCTGACGTTTACAGCGACCTCAGAAAACAATTGGCCGATGTCGACGCTCCTGCAAAGGGTGACTAGCCCTGCCCTTGCAATGTAATATCTGCAAACCGATTCCCAAATGAAAGCAAACACATGCAAAACAAACTATCGGGCAAGCCCGCAAAGCGATTTTTCGCAAAGGCAATGCCCGCAAATGGCGGCGGGTTCCATGCCCAATATGCAGCGCCAGGGCTTGTGCCTGGATATGTGATGGTAGGTGGCCAGCGACAAAAATTTAACACAGAATTTGAGGCCACATTCACCGCGCAGAAAGTCCTTATTGAAGTTTTACAAAACCGAATTGATGCCCCAGAATTGCGCGACAAATACCAATTGGCCAGCGCCAATGAATTGTCAGAAGCCTTGGACAATGCGGACATTTCTCCCCAATTCTTCTCTTGGTTGACCGGCGCGCGGCCACGAACAGTCTTAGGCTGGCTTGATGGATCAATGGTAATTCCGCACCATGCCTTTTTGTTGTCTCAGCTAGGCGTAGATCAAGCCACACTTGACACAATGGAAGAGATCACTAAGTCGCGTATTGTTGAGGATGACGAACGCTAAATCCATAGCAACGCCAATTGGCAACAGCAAAGGACACACCAATGAAAACAATCAAACTTGGCAAAACTGCCGATGGAAAAGAGATTGGTCTACCGCTCCGACTAGCAAACCGTCATGGCCTTGTGTGCGGTGCGACAGGTACAGGCAAAACCGTCTCCCTGCAAACAATGGCCGAACAATTCTCTAAAGCTGGGGTGCCAGTATTTGCCGCCGACATCAAAGGCGACTTGTCCGGTATTGCCAAGCCAATGCCAACGGTGTTTTGGGACGTTTTTGGCCAGCATGGCCAGCCGATCAAAACCAGCATCCAAGAGATGGGTGGTCTAGTTCTGTCCAATATGTTCAATGCCAACCCGACGCAATCGGGCACCATAGAGATTGCGCTTAAACGCGCACGCGACCAGCACGACTATATGCTGGGGCTGGATGATTTAAGGTGGCAATTGCAGGACATGGGCGAAGAGCGCGAAACTGTCTGCTCGACCTATGGCAATGTCACCGCTAGCTCAATCAATGCCATCCAACGCAATATCATGGCCCTTGAAAGCCAAGACGGTGGCGCGTTGTTTGGTGAGCCGCCTTTTGACATCGAACAATTCATGCAAACCACAGATGGATTGGGCAATATCAACCTTTTGCACGCCGACCAGCTCATGCACACGCCCAAGCTCTATGGCGCCATAATTTTTTGGCTGTTGAATGAATTGCTCAAACGTTTGCCAGAGGTGGGAGACGCCGACAAACCAAAGCTGGTGTTTTTCTTTGATGAGGCGCACCTGCTATTCAGAGATGCGCCAAAGCACCTAATTGAAGCTGTTGAGCGTGTGGTGCGTTTAATCCGGTCCAAGGGGGTTGGTGTCTATTTCGTCACACAATCGCCTAGCGACGTACCAGATCGCATCCTCGCGCAGCTTGGCAACCGCATCCAGCACGCCCTTCGCGCCTATACGCCAAAGGAACAGCGTTTGGTCAAAGCAGCGGCTTCGGCCTTTAGGCCAAATCCTGACATCGATGTTCAAGCATCAGTGTTGGAAATGGGCGTTGGTGAAGCGCTTGTCTCTACCTTGCTCGACGATGGTGTTCCAATGCCAGTTGAGCGGGTGAAAATGAACTTGCCAACCTCGCAGGTCGGGCCAATTACTGCCGATGAACGAAAAGCAATGCTTAAACTAAGTGTTGATGTTGGTATGGAACAGGCGCATTTCAATTTCCGCAACCGTATGCGGGTGAAGGACAATCTCAAGCCGCTTGAACCGATTCAGGATGAAGAAAAGCACTCCGCCGATGTTGACGAAGTGCTTGCACAATTTGAGGCGGAAATAAGGAAGTCGCCCGATGTTGGAAAACCTTCAAACAATCTGAGAGATGGCCTGATTATGCTGGTGGTTGCTGGCCTTCTGTTTTGGCTTGCGCAGTTGGTGTAGAAACCAATCCATCAATTTCTTCAAGAAGCTTGCGCTCTTGCGAGTTTAGTTCCGAAATCTTTTCACGTAGCGCGGGTCCAGCGGAGGACGTACTGAATTTGTATTGGTCGTTCCATTGCTTGATATTCTGACGCAACTTGTCCAATTCTCGGACTTTATCCATTAAATTTGCCATCACCAAACTCCCACTTCATGCCTGTTAAGCCGCTCGGCAATCATGCCGGCAGCCTTATCGCGTTGATAATTAAATGTTGAATAGGCCCACTTTTTCCGAATGCAAATCTGACGAATTGGGGTGGACCGCCTACCCAGTTCTTTCTTCATTTCGTTCAAGCACCAAATGGTGAGTTTGCGCTGTAGGTCTGGATGACCAATCATTGGACCAGCCAGCCAAGCCTTCATCGGCCCTTTTGGGGTCTTACCGCCAAACATGACCAGCTCTGCGCGCTGAATTTGCCTTGAACCAATTCGGCGGTGCCGTGGCCGATCGTTCTTTGCTTGAATATGCTCAAATGCCAATTCGTCTTTGGTCAGAAATTCCCTTGTGAACTCAGGCCAAGCGCATTTCACACCGCCTGGGCCAACGCGCCCTGCAGTCAACTCGATCACCACAACGGCGCTCACCAAAGCTTCTTTGACGAGCTTTGGCGTCCACAATTCTTGATTGCCCTTGGCATAATCTGGAATGATCACTAACTAGTCCTCGTCAACAACAGCGTTGTACATGTCGTCCTTGATGCAAACCTCAAGAACGCGACCAGCCCAATCTTCGACCGCCATATTTCGACGACCTGCCAACACCTTTAACTGAGCTGCACGCGCATTGGAAACCCTCACCGGAATAACTTTTGAATTGCGGTCATCTTCGGGCAACCCCCAACGCGAACACATGCGGCGAATATTGGGTGCGCCAAACCTACCGCCAAGCATTCTTGAAATGTCGTTTGAGGTCGTGCCCCTGCCCTTTTGGTAGCCAACAAAAGCGGCGACCTTGCCCTTTACACTCCGCGATCTCTTACGTCGGATATTTGTTGTTTTTCGCCGCATCTGAAGTCCTAAAATGGTGGGTTGTCTGGGTCTAAGCCGTATTCTCGCTGAACATCGTCGGGCAACGGATCTGGCGGGTCTTCTTCCTGCGCCATTGGTGGAGGCTTGCGCTCATGGGGTGATTTGATGGCCCATATCACCCCCTTGTCGTTATCACGGCCAATGTAGCCCTTGGAGACAAGCGCAGTGACGTTGCGCTTCAGAACTCCTGCCAATTCCTTCTTACGTGCTTCAGCGTCGTCCTCGGGCGCTGAAAACTCCCAAGTTCGCCGCACCGCACCTACTAAGCTTTTTTGAGGGCAAACTCTTTTGATTTGAGGGCCGATTGTCATGCCAGATGGTGTTGGTACACCGCTCTCTTCAGTCGCCATTCGCAGGGCTTCCATGATCAAAATATGATAGTCGGATAAGCGATCTGGTCGCTCTTCGTTGACTTCGCGATGTTTGGCGGGATTATCGAGAACACAAGTTGTGATGTCATGGCCCTCGTCATCAACCCCAACTTTTAACTCTCGGGTTATGAAGCAAAACAGGTCGCGCGGGTTGCCGTTTTTCAATTTGTCTAAGCGAACCTTACGAACCTCGTCTCCATTTTCATCTTTAATAAAATCAGGCGTGTTGAAACGACTTTTTGATTGCTCGCGCAGTTTGTTAACAAAGATGACGTTCTGCGCATCGTTGTAAAGCGACGAGTGACCAATCATCTTGGACCCGTCCTTTGTCATATGCTGAACAACCCCTACAGTGGTGTTGCACTGGGCTGAAATTGCTTCCAACCGCGCCATGACAGCCCCAACTTCTTTGCCGGAAATATCATCTAAACCTGTGGTCGCTTTCTTGAACGTATCAATGAAAATGGCCTCAATTTTTTGGCCATAGTATTCTGACCAGACATTACACTCAGCAATGAACGCATCCACACTTGCTTGGTCGTTCAAAAAGAGTTTTCCCGTCAAAACCACGAACGGAATGTCCGCATTTTCAGGAATACCTTTATCTCGACGGAAGCCTTCAAGGCGAAGCAGAACGCCGTTGGCATCCTCCCCAGCTTGATAAATCACCAAGCCTTGCCGTGTCTTTTGTTTGGCAAAATCTTGTCCCAAAGCAATCCGCATGCCCATATCAATGGCCACAAATGTTTTTCCGGCTTGAGACTCCCCTGCCAACATAAATACAGCGTGTCGCTCAACGATGTCCCTGATCAACCAATCGTGCTTGACTTTGCGACCAGCAACTTCACTCATTTGGACTGCGCCAAAACAGGAATGCGGTGCCCAAATAGGGGATTCAGCGACAAGCCTGTTTAGCTCTTCTAGTGTTCCCCCAGCTTCGATCCACTCAACAATATCACCCTTCAATGGCAAATCTGGGAGGATTAGGACTTTTACAGAGGCAGCAATGTGCCGCAGTTTGCGTGCAACAAAGTTGGCGTGGTCTAAGCCAGGGATAACTGGTCGACCATCTGGATGAAATCTAAGCTGACCAGTTTTTGGATTAACTGCTTGCGGGTCGTTGTCAGGGATAATGACAACATTTGAGCCGCGAAACGAGCTCAACAAATCATCATGGAACTTATTCGCACCACCGCTATTGCAGGTGGCTTCAATCCCAAGGGCAACGGAGGCATCAACAGCCTTCTCGCCCTCAACAACAAAGATAGTTTTGCCGGCTTCGCCAGCGAGCTCAATTTCGTTCCTGCGGTAAAGGCTGTGCGTCACTTCGCCAGTAAGCTCAACTGTCTCGCCGTTTGTCAGAGCATCAAAGGTCTCTTGATCAAACTTCTTCCAATCCCCATTGCCCTTAGGCCGCATGTATTTGCCCGGTTCCAGCGACCAAACGAATGAACCATCTGATTTTCCAGATGGGCGGCATTGGGCAAATCTCTTGTCAACCTTACCCGACTTGTTGAGTTCCCAACTTCCGTCAGGCATTTTGAATTGTATGCGTCTGACTTGATAGATCAGCCTGTCGCCATCGAAATAGTCGTAACGATTTACGATCGTGAACTTGCCCTTGGGCTTCTTTTCAGGCTCGGGCTCAGGGTCATTGGCAGGCGCGTCATAATCTGGCGCGCGCTGATCGGACTTTCCTTTAGTGTATTTAGGGTCGCCAACAATATAACCATGCTCTTCGAGCCATTTCATGGCGTCGGCATGATGAGATAACCCCTCTTCGCATTTTATCAGCTCAATGACGCCACCGCCCAAGTCGCTTTCAAAGTCCTTCCAGACGCCCTTGTCGGTGTTGACCACTCGGGAGCCACCGTTACCCCAACGCACCTTATTGCCGCGTTCGTCAGACGGGTCACCCCAAAATTCTTTGGCGATCGGCAATATCATGCTGGCGAAATCAATATCAGCCACGCTTGTTGACCTCCGCCATAAGTTTTAAAAACCTATCGGGGTCTTTGTGCATGACAGCGAACGCGCTTGCGCTCTTCATAAACACATGCGCCTCGCGCAACATCTTCACACTTGGCTTAATGATCAAACCACGCTCAAGCTGGCTATCGTGCCACTGCTGAAGGCGCATCGCATGGTCATAATTGAATTGATGCATTTCCATGAAATCTGGCAATTGACAGACCGAATTGAAGATTTCGGGATCTTCGAGTGATTTGCTGGTGAGTTGGAAAATCATCAATCCCAATCTCCCATTCGTACAAACTTGTTCTTGCTTTTTGGGATCCAATGCAGGCGCGTGTGGCCGCCGCCATTAAAATCCTCTTTGAGCCAAACAACCCAACAATAGGAGGTGGCAGTGCCACCTGATGAATCTATGCGACCTTTGAACATGGGCACACGTTCAACGTATTGAGCTACGAACGACGGAGGAAAAGGTTTGAAAAGCTGCAGATACCGATCTTCGCTTTCAAGGAATGAAGTCCTCACCAACATGGCTACACCATGGCTCGCAACTTCAAACGATTTTAGGATGAACTCTTTGGCAAAAGCGAATGGTGGATTGGTGATCACCCAGTCCGACTTACCTTCATACCCTATCAGATAATCTTGAACTTGACCGAACCCTCGATCCACTAGATCCGAGCTGGCGACCGAAGAAAAATACTCACTCAATGCTCGAGACATATGGCCCTCGCCACACGCAGGCTCTGTGCAGCTGAGTTTATCCAAACAGCCAACATTACCTTCGAGCCAATTGCAGAAAGCGCGCGTTGCCCACAAAGGAGTTGGGTAGTAATCGGTTTTGTCGTCTTTGTCGTGGCGTTGGGCCATCACAGCAGAAGATGTGTTTTGTGCCACTATATTGCCTCGACTGGTTCGATGCCCACGCCGATCTCGCCAAGGTAATTTATGCAACCACCCGCCTGAGCTTCAGAACCACGCCAAGCGTGTTGGCGGCTATCGGTAAAAGACAGCTTATTCATCTTCTTCATGGCCAAGATGTTCTGTTGAAGAAACATCTCTGGGTCTTCGCAGGATGCAATATAAAACAAAGCTGAAGTTGATTTTCGCGGTTGAACGAGTGGTCTCTTGCGAAGCGCTGTTCGCTCGCGCTTCGCTACTGCAATGCCCTTGCCTGCCTTTAGTCCAAATTCATGCAACGTTTGGCTAACGTAAACATTCCGAACGCTCAAACTTGATGCTATGTCCCCAACTGACATATCGGGGGAACACTCAATCATCGATATTATGCGACCACGAATACTATCCGGGTCAACACTAGCTCGACGCTCATGGTCTGTTTTTGGCGGTAGTTCGACACCCCCTCTATATGGCCGTCGTTTCATCCTAATTCCGTGTATTCTGCATACTCGGCTAACATAAGATGCTGTACATTTGACGGCCTGCATAACACCATCCAGATCCGCCCCTGGGTTGTCTTTTAAGTACAGAACAATTCGGTCTTCGACTGTCACCTTGTTGTGTTTTTTTGGCTTTTTCCCCTTGTTTGGAATGTGGCTGTCGGCCTCATTTTTAACGACAGCCACATCGCGACTTTCTGTCGACTTAACATCGTCTACATTTTCGCCTCCTGTGTTGGCGTTAAGGCTTTCTTCGCTCACTTCCGCGATTGCCTCAGTGCTGGGTAAAACCGATGGGACGGAAGCTTCCACATCTGTAATTTTGGCAATCGAAGCTGCATGATTGACTTCAATCGCAATTGGTTCCCCGCCACCAACCGATGAGGGAGGAGGAACATCGGAGGAGGGATTTGGCGGCGGGGCCATGTCGGCAGGATCAGTGCCGAGCATTTCTTGAATTTCGTTCAGGTGTGCAACATATTGGTCTAGTTTTTGACGTTGATCGCGCAACTTGCCCAATGCAGCATGTTCAAGGTCCAGTTTTCCCGCAAGCAATTCGATGTTGTATTTGCGCTGCCCTAGAAGCTCATCAACCAATGCAATCCGATTTAAAACTTCGATTTTGGTGTTAAGAGACATTAGCTGCACCCCGTTGTCGAACCGCAAGTTTGGCACTTGAGGCATGTTCCATTTCTAACCATTGTCATGTTGCCGCATTCGGAGCAGGCATCGCCTGTGTAGCCCTGCATTTGCGCTTGCGCGCGTTGCTGTTTGGCCCCATCGGCATCTTTGGCCACAGGGTCTGCCAACTGGTTCCAGTGAGCCACAAACGCTGCACAAGCGTCTTCATAACCGTGCTTGTTTAGGAAATTGCAGCAGATATTTGCAGCATCCAAAGTGCCAGCTTCATATGCGTCTTTTACAGTCTGGCTCACTTTGCTGCCCTCGCTTTTCGACGGGCTTTTTGGTCATCAAGCTTGGCTTTAACTTCGCGCATAATCGCGTCTGCGTTTTCCGGCATCCGAGAAACAAATGACTGGCGAAATGGAATTGAAACTTCACAAGCTCTTGCAGCCCAAATCGCCTGCGCGTCGGTTTCGTCAAAGCCAGTTTCGTCGTCTGCCCAGCCAAGTTCGCAACAACGAGAATGCACCAAGGGCTTTGCTGTTGCTCTTGGTGGCGTGCCCTTCCCGATAAAGAGCTTACGCACAGTCGACGGGTAATAACCGACCGGCTCTTTGCGAGACTTAAGAAATACAGCGGTTGAAATATTGGCATGTAATCCAATAGTGAGTTTCATCGTGTTTGGATTGGAGTTGCCTTTTGCATCTGGGGTAAGAAATGGCAATTCAAGCACAACCTGATCTGGTTGAAGTTCGTCCATCATCTTTGAGGTCCACACCAATGCGTTTGCGCATTTAATGATGGCACTTTCCCCATCAAACCGATGGGTGCCACTTTTCATTGGCTTGCGCCCCTCACCCACTAGGCCAAAGGCGAAACCAATATTTGTGGCAATATCTAGGGAGAGGAGCGTGCTCATTATTGCACCACGGACAAGCTGTTGAGGGCTTCTGCACCTTCGCGCTGTTCTTGATCATCGCGAGCATTTTGCTCGTCGAGCTTGTCATCTGCTCGACGTTCAAGAACATCGCCCAACGGCGTGCCGCTGAGCCCTTTGTCCTTGGCAATCCGCGTTTTCAGCATGTCGTTAAAGTCTTCACGATCCTTGTCGCGAACTTTGTCCATTTGATCGACAGCGCTACGTAGTTTTTTGATGGTCGCAATTGTGCCGTTCAAAGCGCCGGTTGGGACGCCAAGGTTCTTTGCCCGGACCTTGATTTGCTTTGTATTCTTTTTGTGAAGTTCCTTGGCTGCGGCCAGTTTGTCGTCTTCCGCAGATAGTTCTTCAAAGATCTGGTCTAAATCGGACTCGTCGTACGTGTTGCTCATCTGAGCATCTCCTATTTGGGTTGGGGATTGGTTGGTTCACACTCGCAACAGACGTAGACGCCATCTTGGTAAGTGGTGAAGTTGTCGTGGGGGCCGAGCGGCGTGGCGCATGCTTCACACCTTTCGAAGAGCTCCCCACCTGGTAGTGTTTCAAGGAGCGTTTCTTCGATGTCTTTAAGATGTGAAATTATGGTCAGCTCCTTGTAGTGAACGACATTTCTGCCGATCAATGTGGCGGCATCACCAAGATGCCCTAAAGCCTCTGCCAGCTGTTCGCGGGTGATTGGCTCTAAATCGCTTAGCCGACGCTCATGCCCATCGGGTTCAGGTGCGCGTTTTGGTTTAGGAAATTTGGTAATCTCTGTCATTGGTCCACCTAGATGTGGACTGACCTATGCGTGGCCTACTTGCCCCGCACCGCTTTGAATAAAGTCTGGATCAGCCCGATAAGTTTGGCGGCGTGGCGATGCCACTGTTCTGCCGCGAATAGCTTCGCGTTGAGCGCGATAGAACTCAGCCCGACGCAAATGGTGTTGTTCTGCTTCTTCAAGCGCATGTATTGCTCCATCCAAAACCGCGATGTCTGAAAGTGCGCGCGCTCTGTCCATTTCTTGAGAGCGAATGCAATCGGATTCGGATTGCCAAAAGCCCTTGGCCCTACGGCTCGTTACTCTGAGCTTGCGTGCGATGTATGGGAAAATTCTGTCTTGCTTCGAACCTTCTGGCATCCCTTTTGCCAGCAACCGAACAAGTCCACTCATCTCGTCAGCTGGATTATCCGTTTTTCCGTCAAACATATCCGACCTCCTGGTTTGTGGGTTTGTTAGTGTTCAGTTAACGAGAGCAACAAGTGATTTACCCACCTTCAATGAAAGCTGTTATTCAGCGTTCGCGGGTTCTGTTTCTAACTCGTCGTATAAATCTGGGCGTATTGTCTCCATTGGCACTCCAATGAACCGAGAAACTCTCGGAACACGGGCTGGTGGGCACGTTACCCAGGCTGAAATGGCTTGTGACGAGATGCAACCAAGAAAGCGGGAAAGCTTTACAGGGCCGCCAGCGGCCTTGATCGCTTTTTGAAGGTCAAATGTTGTTTCTTTGCTCATGCGTCATTGAAAGCACAGCTTACAGAACAATGCAAGCAAAAGTTTCAGTGATTGAAAGAAAGGAAAGTTAAATAATGAAAGCTATGGAATCAATTGGCAGCCGCATCACACATTTGCGAGAAAACATTTTGAAACTCACTCAGGAACAGTTTGCTGAGCGCCTACGTGTTTCCCGAGGGGCCGTGGGTAATTGGGAGCGAAATAAACCAATCGGACGGAAAAGCATTGAAATTATCAGCAGCACATTTGATACTAGTGTTGACTGGCTAATCACTGGTCAGGGGCTCCCCCCGAGTGGCCAAAGTAATATTTTAAGTCAATTGGAACCGCCATCCAACGCGACTATTGTGGGCTCTGTCGAAACAACCCCCACAATCAAGATCCCATTGTATGGGCACGCAGTTGGTGGCGCAGATGGTGAATTTGTGCTGAATGGTAATAAACTCGATGATATATCAGCCCCGCCTGTCCTTTCGGGCATACGCGGGGCTTACGCTGTAACCGTGGCTGGCGATTCAATGGAACCTCGTTATGAGGATGGTGAAACCCTATTTATCGATCCACAAAAGCGCGTTTCAAAGGGCGACTACGTGGTGGCGCAAATACAAACTGAGGAAGATGGACCCATTTGCGCGTACATCAAGAAGTTTGTCCGCCACAACTCGGCAGAGCTGATCTTGGAACAATTCAACCCAACCAAACAACTACAGTTCGATCACGACCATGTGGTTTCAGTAGACTATGTGGTGATGGGTGGGCGGCTTTTTTAGACCACTACTTTTTGGCGATAAACAAACAAACTTGATGGTATGTGCCAACCCCATCGTCGGGGGTGGTTTTGAGGGTAAATTCATACCCGTTTATGGCGTTGGTGGAAGTCACACCACCCAAATCACCAGCAACCCTGCCGGACAAAAACCTCGTGTAGAGCTTGGCGAAGTATTCCAAAGCCACATCAGATCCTACGCCCAACTGATTTCCCACAATCCCAAGTAATTCTTGAAACTCATCTGCTGCGCCAGGGAAAGCAGGCCGCGCGCATAGCTCAAACGTCTCGACAACGGTATCATCTGGCCCGCAAACAAGCGCCCCATATGCCTTCCCACCCCTATTCGCACTATCCCCCATGGGCCCATACTTGAACCACGAAGGAATGGCGCTAGGCGTAACGGTAGAACCATATTCAGACGCGACTTGCACGACCTTTTCCCTAAAACCCGAACACGATCCGGGCGTTGTCGCAAATGCAGATGGGCTCATCAAGACACCTAAAGTTACACCTACAACCAAACAGGATGAAACGCTCAAATTCATAAAATACCGCCTACCAATCTAACAATTTGAACGCAAAATAGCTCAAATTGTCAAATTTGACGAATAATTTTTAGGAGAAAAAAACTAAAGAATGCGCGCACACGGATTCATAATAATCAACTTCCATAAGAGATTATTTCTTACTCCCTACCGTGTATCAAGCGCTCTTCAGAGCGCGCTTGCCGATACCCGTCGTGAGGGCCGGTCACTTCCTCAGTTTCGCTTGCGCTCAACTTCGTAAGTTCCCTAGAAGGGAGTTATTTTCCAAATTTTTCATGTTGTCAACCAAAAAATGTAAGTTGTGCTTTCAATTTCACTTGCACAGCTCTGAAAGTTATGCTTTCATTGCTTTCATCGAAGCAAGACGCTTTCAGGGCTGACAACATGAAACTAGAAGTTCCATCACTAGAAACTCTCATAACACGAGGTCAAAAATGACCTCGATTTTTATTACCTATTTGCAGAACTGTACAACGCCGTCTCTGTTCAAACTCGATGGTGTTTTGCCCTTCATTCAGATTGGTTCTGATTACCTAGACCAAGAGCTCACTGATATCTTCCAACGCTTGTGCAACGTCACCTCCAAGACGGTGCAGCTCGACATTATCGAGCAAAAGCGGCGTATCTGGGAGCGACGGGCAACGAGACTAATCGGCACCCTGCCCTTATCCGAAATCCTCCAAATCAACAAAATGGTCGGCACTCTTGGCGAGTGGTACTTGGCAATTGATGCCGACATACCAGCAGGACGCGCAGCATGAACGACTTGCAAAACATTCCATCAAACATCACCACAATGTCGTCGCGAGAAATCGCAGAGCTTTGTGAGAAACAACACAAGAATGTACTTCGAGATATTGAAGTTATGTTCGAAGCGTTGAGCCTAGACCGGCTCACATTTGAGCGCATCTACACCGACAAACAGGGTCGTGAGCAGCGCGAGTATCACCTCAATAAAGACCTCACCATGACGTTGGTGACAGGCTACAGCATCTTGCTCCGCAACCGTGTTGTTGTTCGTCTAAACGAACTTGAGCAATCAGGCGGTGTGTCTCGGCATGAGTTTGAAACTTTGAAGGCTGCAGTCGAGAACGGCTTTTCCCAAATCAAAAAAGACATTTGGGCTTCCGCTATTCGGACAACCGAGAGCCTTGGCGCTGACTTCAAGCAAAAGCCCTACACGAAGGGCAAGCCAAAACGCTTGGATTACAAGCGCGGAACCCCAGAGCAGCTTGAACGCTGGGACCAGCTTCAAGACCCTCAAACAGTTGTTGGTGATGCGTATGAGCCATCCGACGACGACAGTACCCCTTGGAACTAATCAATAAACTCACGAAAGCCCCAACATGACCGATACACAAGAACTAGCAGTCTCAAATGAGAGCATCGAAGTCCAACAAATCCAACAAATCATTGGCGGAGAGCCAAGCCTTTTGTTCAAAAAACCCGATTTATTGGACCCATTGGTTTCTCATATCGAGAAAGAAATCAAAGAGTTTGATTATGACCTATCCACCGATACGTCACGTCGGGCCGTCATCTCTTTTGCGAACAAGATCAACAAAACCCGGGTGGGAATTGATAAGGCCGGTAAAGAGATCAACCAAGAGTTGGCCAAAAAGCGAGACGCTAACAATGCGTTTATCGCGAGAGCCGCAGAACGCATTAATGGTCTTCGCGACAAAGCGAAGAAACCCCTCACCGATTGGGAAGCTGCTGAAGCTGAAAAAGACGATCGCCGCCAAAAGACGTTGGCTGAGATTAAAATCTTGGGCAATTCAGGATTGGACGACACCTCGGATCAAATCGCGGATCGTTTAAAGACCCTAAAAGCCATGGACCTGGACGCTATGGACATGGGCGACTTTTTGGACGCTGCCAAAGAGCGTCGTGATTACTCCATCTCTTCTCTCAACTCGTCTTACCTGCGTGTCAAAGAACACGAAGATAAAGCTGCAGAGTTGTTGCGCCTCAAGGCCAAGCAAAAAGAAGACGACCGTATTCGCGAAGAAGAGCTAAAAGAGCTGGAAGCTCTTCGCGCTGAAAAGGCCAAACGTAAGGCTGAAGAAGAGGCTGCCAATGCCGACCCTGTTGCCGAAGTAAAGGATAGCGCCCCCGAGCCAGAACGGACTGCGAAGGTGGCTGTTGGGCAGCATCAGGCCACCTACGCACCTGAAGCACAGGAAACCGCACCAGCGAACTCGCAAATCGACCCTGCTGACACATCTCCCACTGAATTTGAAGTTGGCGACCCCGACGAAGACACAGAAGAGGCTCAAGACCCTCGCCTAACCAAGATCATCGCTGTCCTTTGCGCGCGCGGCGAGTTGGAAATGTTTGACGCTATTCGCATTGGCGAAATGCTCTTCAAGGGCGAAGTGCCACACATGGAGCTCGTATAGTGGATAAGCCAATCACAATTGAAGATGGCGAAATTGTCATCGAGAATGGTTTCTACGACATTCCGATCGAATGGTATCACCAGCAATGCTGCGATGGCCCTTCATTGAGCAGTTCTGGTCTGCGCCAAATCCTGCGCAGCCCTGCCGAGTTTTGGAAACACAGCCCTCTCAATCCTGATCGGGAAGAACAACCCGAAAAGGCGGCGTTCATTCTTGGACGTGCTGCTCACCACCTACTGCTGGGCGAAGAGAACTTTAGGGAACACTTCGTCGAACGACCTGCGAAGTTGGATGGTTCCAATTGGCAGAGCAATAGAACCGCCTGCAAAGAATGGCTGGCCGAACAAAAAGAGATGGGCTTGGCAGTCCTTACGCCTGAACAAGTCAAATCCATTCGTGGAATGGCCGGCTTACTGCCGTGGCAAAAGAACTGCCCAAATAGTGGTTTGGCAAATACCCCATTGATCAATGAGACTGGAATGCTGCAGGGGCAAATCGAGTGCTCGTTTATCTGGCAATATGATGGCGTCTGGCTCAAGGCTAGACCCGATAACATTCCGTTGGCCAGCAATGACTATACCGACCTCAAAACGAGCGGTGTTGGCATCGGCAACCACAAGCTGACAAGCACCAATGCAGAACGTGAATACTTCGTTCAAGGCGCAACCGTTGGCATGGGGTCGTCCGCCGTTCTTGGTCGCGTTATGGACGGCTTTCATTTGGTTTTTGTGCAGTCTAACGAGCAATACGCCACCAGCGTAAAGACCATAGAGCAAGAAGACATCATTCTCGGCGAAGACATGATCTTCGTGGCGATTGGCATCTTCAAAAAGTGCCTGACCAGTAACACTTGGCCAACCTCAACAGCAAGCGCAAACGACGCGCAAAACTTACCCCTTCCACAGTGGAAACGCGACGACGTTCGCCGCCGCTTGGACGAACTCCGTGGAGCTTACGGACTATGAGCAACAATCATCTTGTCACAACCGACATTGAAGCCCGAATTGCAAACAAGGTTGATCCAGAGGCGGCAAAGTCCTTTGCCCTTTCGACACGCACAGGCGGCGTTGATGTAGAGAACATGTCGCAGGTCATGGAGTTTGCCAAAATGATGGCGGTTTCAGACGTGGCCGTGCCAAAGCATTTGCGAGCAAACCCCGGCGCATGTCTAGCGATCGTCATTCAAGCGTTTGAGTGGCAAATGAGCCCGTTTGCCGTGGCAAATAAAAGCTATTCGGTTAATGACAGGCTCGCATTCGAAGCCCAGCTGTTGCACGCTGTTATTCTAAACAGAGCGCCCATTGATGGCCGTCCAAACTGCGAGTATTTTGGCGACGGGCAAGAAAGATCAATCCGAATTTGGGCAACGCTCAAGAACGGACAAGAGGTTGAATATGTCAGCCCAAAGATCAAGGACATTAAGCCCCAAAACTCTCCACTTTGGAAAAACGATCCAGATCAGCAGTTGTTCTATTTTGGTGCGCGCGGAATGGCTCGTCGGCATTTTCCAGATGTAATTCTGGGCATATACGCTGCCGATGAGCTTGAAGGCTCAAAGGACATCACACCCAAGCAACACGGAGAAAACTCTGGTCTAGCTGCTCGCCTTACCTCGCGCAACTCAAGACAAACCCAAACCGGTTTCCAAGCCGATGCTGTTGCCCAAACACTGGGCGATGAGCAGCCCGATGTAGATCCAAATACAGCGATTGAAGATGATGCGCGCAGAGCTGCTGCATCTGGCAAGCCGCGCGAATTGCCGCCCATTTGGGACGAAGGCGAACCAGAAGCAGACGTGTGGTTTGCGGCATACGATGCCGAGGTTGGCAACGTCGACGGTGGTGAGGGATGAGTTTCATTCAACGTTACAACCGCAAAGATTTCGTCAAGCTTTCCAATGGCAAGGCAATGATCGAAGTCGAGGTCTTCACTGGGGGGAAGTTCAAAACGCATTTTGGCGTTGTCCATCATCCCGAACCTAAGACCGTATGGGTTGGTTCATATGTCTTCCACTATCAACAAATTCGCAAGTTTAAGGAGATCGGCAATGGCGTCGAATAACCGAAAACTGATCATTAAGCGTCGGCAAGAATCCTTCATTCGCCAAGGCGGACTTTGCTTCTATTGCAACAAGCCTATGTGGGAAGGAGAGGTGGAAAGCAAGACAGCTGCCATGGCGCGGCTAGGTGTGACCCGAACAGAGTTGAAACTCTTAATGTCTACAGCCGAGCATCTATTGCGAAAGGCAGATGGCGGAGGGAACTGCAGGGACAACATTGTTGCCGCTCACGCGATCTGCAACCATTCGCGAGAAGAGCGAACAGTTGAAGAGCACAAAGCCACTCTTTGGATTGATCCGCCTGCGGACGAAGACCCTCGGATAGTTGAAATCATTGACCGGCTGAAGGTAGTCAAAGATGGGAGTCGCTTGCACACCGAATTAATGGGCAAGTTTAAAGCACTACGCACGCACCAGCTTGCCGAACAAATTGGTTACAATTTGCAGGTGACGCTATGAAATGGTCACCTCAACAAGACGACGCACTGAAAGCTGTCTCTGCGTGGCTTATAGACCCAACGGCACCTCAAATTTTCAGATTGTTTGGGTATGCGGGCACCGGGAAAAGCACCCTAGCGCGGCATTTGGCGCAAAGTGCCAGATCTGTTTGCTATGCAGCATTTACAGGCAAAGCAGCACTGGTCATGAAGAAAAACGGTTGTCATGACGCGTCTACCATTCACAGCCTGATCTACAATGTTGGGCAAAAGAAAAGCGGTGAGAGAACTTACAAGCTTAATAAGGATAGTCCTGCTGCGACCGCCGAACTTATCGTCATTGATGAAGTGTCAATGGTCGGGCAAGACCTAGCAAAAGATTTACTATCTTTCGGCACCAAAATTCTGGTCTTGGGCGATCCATTTCAACTTCCACCCGTAAATGGTGAAGGCTTTTTTATTAATGCCGATCCAGATGTAATGCTGACCGAAATCCATAGACAAGCTGCTGAAAACCCCATTGTCCAATTATCGATCGACATTCGTGAAGGGAAGCGGTTGCAGATTGGGAACTATGGCGCCAGCCGAATAATCTCGCGCAGTGATCTCGATCGCGAGGAAATGTTGCAGTGTGACCAAATTCTATGCGGTAAAAATCTTACCCGTATTCAATACAATGATCGCATTCGGAAAATAGACGGTAAACCGCACCGAGAACCAGTGACCGGCGACCGTCTGATCTGCTTAAAAAACAATAAAACCAAGCACATTTTTAATGGTCAAATAGCAACCGTTGAACATGTTTCCGAGGAAACTATTGCCGGAATTAAATGTCAGTCGATGAGGGTTTTGCCCGAAGATCATCGCTATCCGGTAAAAGTTGACACCCCAAATCAATTCTTTGCTGGCGATGAAGAAAACCTAGATTGGCGCGTTCGTAAAAAATTCGATGAATACTATTTTGGCTACGTCATCACGGTTCACAAAGCACAAGGAAGTCAGTGGGATAATGTATTTGTTTTTGATGAAAGTGGTGTCTTCAGAGATAGCGCTCAAAATCATTTATACACTGCGGTGACCCGCGCTGCTGAGAAAATTACGGTGGTGGTGGTGTGATGGCTGGACAAGTAAAACGTCCCGACACGGCATTTTCAACCGACCGCATCGGCTTATTTCGCCGTCCACAACGGACCTGCAAAAAACACCTGCAATTCGTTGCCTCGCTGCCCTCTCTAATACCAGGCACAGGCCGAGTTGACCCCGCCCACATCAAGTTTCGGGAACCCTTATTCGCAAAGCGTGGTGTGGGCGGGGCGGAGAAGCCGGACGATTGCTGGGTGGTGCCTTTGCATAGGTCGGTACACGACCGTCAGCACAACATGAATGAAAAACAATTTTGGCGTGAGCAAGGGATTAACCCGCTGCTTGTTGCAGCACTGCTTTGGCTTCATTCGGGCGACGAAGAAGCCGCAACGATTGTTATCTCAAACGCTAGATATATTGGAGAAGCATTATGAGCGAGAAAGCGACTTGCCGTGGCTGTGGCCGTGTTTTGGAAGGCCACCCCTACCATACCGGGAAAAGTGCATGGATCATGAACCATCGCAAATATGGATTGATCAGGGCACCCTCTTGTCACTACGGCGGGCATGTTTGCTCCGAGCGTTGTGATGTTAAAGCCTGTCGTGAGCTTGAAGGTTCCATGCCCGGCTACAGTGGCGAACCTCGTAGGTTGAGCGGCAACTTAGATCGTGAAATCGCTCGTAAATGGGATGAGCTACGGCGCGAATATCCAGGGGCGATATCATGAAAATCATCACCTATCACTCCGCCAATGCTCGGCCCGAAATCTGCTGGATCGCCTACATCGTCGGTGAAAAACCAAAGAAAACCAAAAGCAATCTCGATCATGGCGAGACGAACGACCCGAAGGGGTTTCTACCAAGTAGGTTTGTTGGCGCCACTGAAGAAGAGGTTTCTGCTATGGCCGTTAAGTGGTGGCAATCGGGTGAGGAAAAGCGAGAGCGGAAGTTGGCCGCTTGGAGGACTGCTGCTGCAAAGCGCGCAGCGAAGGAGACAAAGTGATGGAAGGTTTACTACTAATTATTTTTGCTTTTGCTTTGTTTGATGACGATCTCCCAGCGAGTGGGCACAGCACAACCGACATTTCAGAGCAAGATAAATCTGAGATCTTTGACGATCTATTCGGCACGAAGTCGACGCTCGAAAGCAGAAATCGCTGGATGAAAAAACACTATCCCAACGGTGGTGAGCAATGACCAACAAGCGCAAGAAAAAGCAAATCATCCGCAACGAGCCGGAACAACATGATCCTCGCCCCAAGTGCCCAATATGCGGCCACAAAACCAAGGGCCAGAAGGGCATGAAACAGCATTTAAAGGACGTACACGATGGGAAGTAATCTTTTCAAATCTGAGCACACGGACATCCCGGTGGAAGCAAGAATTGCGCGCGGACGTGAAATTGCCTCACGGTCGATCGACCAAGATGTCGAGGAAAAGAAGTTTGATGTCATCGCGCTTGAAAGCGTCGAGATTGATTATTCAACTCGCCTAGCTCAAATCGGGCGCGAAGTTGAGGCGTTGCAAAGCGAGCAAGCCAACCTTCACGGCAAACGCAAAGACAACCGCGTGCGGCTCCGTCTTCTAAAGCAGTCAATCCATGAAATGGAGATTGATCTGTTGGGGGATGAATGATGGCTGAAAAACTAAAGCCCGATAACTTCATCACAACGGTTTTTAGGGGCATGGCATTGTTGCTAACTTTTGGACCAATCCTCGCGTTCATCTATTGGGCAATCACTTGGCAGCCAATATTTCCTGCTTGGTGGGTTGGCTCTTGTCTGTTTTGTATTGGGATTTTCTTTGGCGCAATCAGACACAGAATGAGGGGGGGCGAATGACGGTCCCTTATCCACTGGCATGGCCAGAAAACCTGCCGCGCCACAGGTCGCCCACAACGTCGAAGTTTCGCACGTCACTTGCTGGTGCACTAGGCAACGTCAAAAAGTCCCTGAAAGACTTCTCGAACGATAGCGGCAAGTCCGTAAGTTCAATCGTGATCTCTTCAAACTCAAGCCTTGGCGAACAACGCCCTAAAGACGCTGGTGTGGCCGTATGGTTTGAGTGGGATAACCTACGCCTTTGCATTGCGGTCGACCGCTACCAAAAGGTCGAGGACAATTTGCAGGCCATTCACCACGTCCTAGAGGCCCGTCGCACAGAATTGCGGCATGGAACGCTTGCATTGCTTAGAGCATCCCTCAGTGGCCTGCAGGCGCTGCCCTCCCCCACAACCAAGCGCAGTTGGCGGCAAGTGTTTGGCTTTAGTGACGTGGCCACGATTTCAGAAAAGCGACTAAGTGAAGAATACCGTGAGTTGGCTAGGGAAAGTGGAGGCAATGAAGACAAACTCCGCGAGCTCAATGTTGCTCGTGATGAGGCTAGGAAGGAAATTCAGAATGTCTAAAAATGATCGATTTGGCAGCCCATTCGACCCGTCTTACCAAGGTCAAAACAAAATAACTCGACCACAGGAAATGTCAGAAAGGGAACAACATCGTCTTCGTGGGTGTGCCGATAAGAACTGCCCAGTTTGCAATCCAGAAAGTGCTGCGATTGGCACCGGTGGGGGCCAACGGCGCGCGCCAAGTTTTGCCGGATCGTATGCTGGTAGACGAGTTGAAGAGGAACTGCAACGAAGATTGTTTTTGGCCTTAACCGACACACTTTCAGCTTCAACCAAAATTAATGATAGCCCACCAACCAGCTACAAAGAAGCACGCAAAGAAGTCGAAGCTTACATTGTAGAAGCGCCAACCCAGTCCTTTGATGACATAGTTGGCAACGACGAAGCCCTTGCCTTGCTTAAAGATGCAATCACCGCTCCTGTGGAGCACAAGGATCTGTACGAGGCATATGGCATGTCCATGCCAAAGGGAGCATTGCTATCAGGACCGCCAGGTTGTGGTAAAACAATGTTCGCGCGTGCTGCCGCTTCTCAAATGAAAGAGCTTTACGGCGATAGCCAAGAGTTTATCTCAATTTCCGGCTCCGAACTGCAGTCAATGTATGTTGGGGAAACTGAAGGCCGCATCAAAGCCATTTTCACTTATGCCCGAGAGTATAAGAGATTTCACGATGTGCCTTTGCTCGTGTTTATGGACGAAGCGGAGGTGCTATTGCCGGATCGTACGGGCCGTGTGCGACGGCTCGCACCGTGGGAGGAGTCGCAGGTAGCGACCTTCCTCGCTGAAATGGATGGCATGCAGGAAAGTGGTGCATTTGTATTGCTGGCCACCAATCGCCCAGAGGTTATTGATCAAGCTGTACTACGCGATGGGCGCTGCGATTTTAAAATTGTTGTGAAGCGCCCAACTGTCGAAGCACTTGAAATCATTCTGCGCAAAAACTTCAAAGATGTGCTGGCTGCCGAACCAACAGAGGACTTGGTGTTCGCTGCTCTCGAAGCGTTTCAAGACCCGCACAAGGTGATTGCAGAAGCCCACGCAATTGGACTTGGTGCCGATGGGAAAGCCGCAGATTTTGGCGGGAAAAATTTCATGCTTGAACACATTGTCTCGGGCGCGATGGCCGCATCAGTCCCCGGCCGTGCAAAGCGCAGGGCTTTTGCACGCGACAAGGCTTCGGGCAAAGCCACCGGCATCACCACTGCCGACGTTCTATCGTCGGTAAACGAGCTCTTTGATGAGAACAAAGGCCTCGACCATTCGTTCGCCTTGGCCGATTTCAAGCGGGAATTTGAAACGGAAATCACCTCTAAGCGCAAGTCGAGGATGAATTAATGGCTGAGAACACCAAAATTGAATGGTGCGACCATTCTTGGAACCCTTGGGTTGGCTGTACCAAAGTCTCAGCCGCTTGCGATAACTGTTATGCAGAAGGCTGGGCAAAGCGGGCCGGACGACCTGTTTGGGGTCCGCACGCAGATCGTCAACGCACCAAAACGTGGGGATCTCCAATCAAGTGGAACAAAACGATTGAAGGCACTGGCAAACGCGAACGCGTATTTGTCGCCTCACTTGCAGACGTTTTTGACAACCACAAATCAATTTTGCCGGAATGGCGTGCTGAAATGTGGGAATTGATCAAGTCATGCACAAACCTCGATTTCCTTTTGCTGACCAAACGCCCGCAGAACATCGCGAAGTATCTGCCAGCAGATTGGGGAACGGGCTATCCAAATGTTTGGCTTGGAACGACTGTTGAGAACCAGACTGAGGCAGAGCGTCGTATACCACACCTATTGCGCGTCAACGCTGCTATCCATTTTCTCTCGTGCGAACCGCTGCAGAGCGAATTGTCACTGACCGAGATTGCTGGACTGTCGTCAGATGAGTATGGCGAGTTCCCGGTTTTCTTTGATGCGTTTTCGGGCAAAGCCTATGGAGAACATGGTGATGAACAAGCGTGCGGGCATTGGATTGATCCGGGCATTGACTGGGTAATCTCTGGCGGCGAAAGCGGACCAGGCGCGCGCCCTACCCATCCCGACTGGCACCGCTCGTTGCGCGACCAATGCGCAGAAGCTGGTGTGGCATTCTTCTTTAAGCAATGGGGCGAATGGGTTCCCGGTCACTACTCGATTTCGCAACACACAATGTTGCTTGACCCGTCGAACGGTCCCAAAAGCGGCATGGTGCTTGGTGAGCCACCTCATTCTCCAACCCATGTACATGATTGGGGCGACGGCTATATCGCTGCCAAGGTCGGTAAAAAGAAGGCTGGAAAGCTTCTTGATGGGGGAGTCTTCCATGAGTTCCCGGGGGTGGCCGAAATCAATGACTAAGTGCTGCATACCCTTCTGCGACCGCACCACCAAAAAGGATCATCCTGAGTGGGTTTGCGCGGTGCACTGGAAACCAGTGCCGCCGAAGTTGAAGGCATTAAACACGAGAAAACAAAACGCCGTGAACAAGGCAGAAGACGAAGCAACCGCGATACGCGAAAGTCAAAAGGTCTGGGCCAAGTGCAAGAGGATCGCAACAGAAAAGGCAATGGGAATATGACTGATATTACCAAGAAACGCCATGAGTTTATGGTCAGTGGATTGAAGGCTCAGCTCGAGACGTATTCGTTATTGGCCTCAAGAAGCGGCCGCTCGACCAACCTAATGAATATCCTTCGGCCGGACGATTGTGTTGTCTTCCCGAAGGTAGCTCAGCTGCGATGGTTCGAGAGAAGCTACGACCAATTCCTTGACCAGTCCAAAACTCTCCATCACTCGGCAAACTCAATTAGGTTGATCGCAATCCCTCCACACAACATCGACCTGATTTCACATGCGGCTGACCGTTCAAAAGTCGAAGGGAAGGTGTACTTCGACGACACCTGGTACGAAGCGCACGCTCAATGGGCAATTGGTTTGCTGGATAGTAGACCGGAAGCTATTTCCGCGAAGTTGAAACAAACACCTCCAACACAGCAGGAGTTTACATGAGCAAAATCCCTATCCAGGAGGCAACTTTAGAAGTCGAACAAGATGATATTGGCCAATGCTCCACGTGCCGAGAACTCGCTATCGATGGCGAGAAATATTGCAGCTATTGCAAAGATTATTGGGCCGATGTTGAGAATGGAATGTTTGATGATGAGAGTGGGATTAATGACTGAACCAGACTTCAAATTAGACCTTGGTGGGAATAAACCCCCGTTGGCTGTCGCATGGCGGGTTAAAGACTTCGCAGATGGGTGGATACTTTTCACCAATCCTATCTTAGCAAGTGATGAAGCTACATTGTCGAGCGGAAAACGCGAGGCTCTATACACTGCACAGGACGTTCAATCCGCCTACAACGCTGGCAAGGCTGAGAACGGGTGGGAGTTCGATGTAGACCAAGCCAAACGGGATGGAACTAAATATGACTTTTGGGTCGAAATGGAAAGCGGATTGAGGAGACGGTTCCAAGATTGTTACTGGTCCGATCTAGGAAACGATTGGAAGCTGAATGGTGAACACTACGCAAGTAGCTACCCGCTATATATGCGCATCCTCGCCTACCGCCTTATAGACCTTCCAAACGAGGTGAAGTGAGATGGGTGGAACACCAGCAACCCGTATCGAGTTTTACAACCGAGGCGGGGGAATGATCGATGCGCTTCGAGGCTATGTTGTGCCCCGCCAAGGTGAATATATCAACATCAATCAAGAGCAGTGGAAAGTGGCGTTTGTTTCATGGTGCGTAGACACAGAACGGCCGTGGGGCAAAGAACTTCGCGCAAATGTTGAGCTTGAAAAAGTGCCAAACGACGAAGTTGGCCCCGCCACTCCCAACACCAATGGAGAAAGCAAGTGACTGACGCGCCGATCACCGCAAATGTTGTCCGCTTCCCACGCTACAAAGTTTCACGCAAGAACACGTTCATCGTGATTGTCGGGGAGAACTATAATCTGGATGGAACTGCAGATATTCCAAAGCTCTATCGCGTTACGAAGATAACCAACCGCCGCATCTATGTGGAGGATGAAAAGCGCACTTTCTACAACAAGCATTCGTCACGGTTTCGGTTCTTTGATGACTACCAGCAAGCGGTCGCCCTTTTGGAAAAACTTGGCCATGAGCATCCAATTGAGCAAGCGGTTAATGGCTTCGTTGAGGCACGTTTTACCATGGCTGCAGCCAAAGCCGCCCTTCTGAAATCCGGTTGGGCCGAAAGCGATACGCAAGGGCAATTGCTGTAATGAGCCGCATCTCCATCCATCAACTCGAAGAATCGTTGCACGCATGCGCAGACTTAATTGCCGCGCATGGAGATTGCTATCTGCCGATTTTTGAGCGGTTGGAACGGGAGATAGAGAAGGCTCGCAACTCTGCAACGTCGCGAGATAGAGCGTTGCAGATGGCCAGACGGAACGATAAAGAAGACCGGTTTCATTTGTAGAATGTCGTTTTGATGCACTTTTTGATGCACTTTTATCAAAATAGAAGAACAAAATTTCTTCAAATTTCCTGAATAAGCCTCTGTAAAACAAGAGTTTTCTTTCATTCAATGAAAATAGCGTCTAGTCCCGTAGGGCGCACCAACTCTTTAAGAGTTTTGCGAAACAAGAAACCGGCCTTTATGGCCGGTTTTTTTGTGCGCGAATTTATACGACCGTATAGATTGCTACCAATAAAACCTGTAACCAATGTCCAACTATCTTGGCAGCGGATAAGGATAAACGGCAATGGAACGGCTTGTTCAAACGATTGTGCAAAAGCGCCTGTTGCCGCTTGTGCTTGTCGCGCTTGTTTTTATCGCTGCCAAAATCATTTTTGCACTGATAACGATCGTTGCGGCGGACGAAGCCTATTACTGGGTTTGGGGCGAAAATCTCGCCCTCTCCTATTTTGATCACCCGCCGTTAAACGCATGGCTCATTGGTCTCACGAGCATTTTTTTTGACAACAATGTATTTGCGATGCGTTTGCCGACGTTTCTAACGTTCGCTGGCACGCTTTACGTCTATTGGCTGTTTGCGTGTCGACTTTTCCCTAAAGCGCCTGAGAGAGCATTCTTACTTACAACAATTGGCTTTTTGGCGTCTCCAACTTTGTTTGCTTGGACGTCGATCGTTTATAACGACCATCTGCTCATCTTTTTGTCGTTGGCGGCCACATATGCGTTCGCCGACTATTTTAGCGCCTATTCAACAGATGAACGAACGTCAACAAAGCCGCTTTATGCTGGCGCTTTGCTTTTGGGCCTTGCCGCCTTATCAAAATACAATGCGGCATTCTTGGGCGTCAGCATTGCCGCGCTAGTCATTGCCCATCCTCGCCTGCGTACACTGTTGTTGCGCCCGCACATATTTGTTGCAGGTTTGCTTTGTGTGCTGATGCTTACCCCGGTATTGCTGTGGAACATCCAGCACGATTTTGCTTCGTTTGAATTGCATTTGGTGGACCGGTATGACCGACCGCTGTTCACTTCCTTCAAAGCCGACACCTTTATTCGTTATTTGGCGTCCACATTTATCTATTTTGGTCCGGTTTTGATGATTCCACTCGTCGCGATCTTTTTCAGGCAACGCGACCTTGATCAATTTGGCAACATGACCATCTGGATCGCACGCCTCATGATTGCATTTACGTTTGTGACTTTTACGGCCCTGTCGACCCGAGGTGCGGTACATTGGTACTGGGGCGCAATTGCCTACGCCTTGATGCTACCGTTTTTACCCATTTTGTTGAAGAATATGTGGCTATATGGCGTACACATCGTTCTTGGGCTAACTTTCGTTGTCTATGCGACCGTAAACTATAGCTACGCCCCAGTTGAGCTACTGCTTGGTGGACAAAGCTCTGAGGTAGCACGCGTTTATGGCTGGCCCGAAGCTGGCGAACTTGCGGTTCAGCTTGAACGTAAACATGGCCCAATTTACCTTGCTACAACCGGCTATCCAACCGCTGCCCAATTGGCGCACACACTTGATAGAACAGACATCTATGATCTTGACCCGCGCCCCTCACATTTTAGCTTTGTGGAACGCAAAGCCATCGCGCCCGGCGCCGACGCTGTCATTTTACATGATCAGTTTGGTAATTTAGAAGGAACCGCTGCTCGGTTTGAACGCTTCAGCAAAATTGAGACGTTTGTGTACACTGCTCATGGCGTTGATATAAATAAGTTTGAGTTCTATTTGGGTGAAGGCTTTATCTCCGATGGCGATCAATAATAGTCACGCAGCAAGCGATAGAACCAAAACCTCTCTTCATGATCGAACAAATCATCAAGCTGCTTAGGTGATAATCCCGTAATGCGCTTTACGTCGCGCCCAAGGTGCGATTGGTCTGCGTACCCGTTTTCGAACGCAATTTGCGAAATGCTAAAATCGTCTTGCCCACGTTTTTCCAAGTAGTTCTTGTACAGTTCTTCGCCGCGTCCGTGGGCGGCCAATTCTCGTTGTGTCAAACCTGTCCATTGTTTTATGCGCCGTTGCAATTGTCGCGTGCTGCGACCAACGCCCTTTGTGGCCAGTTGAGATAGGCTCCGGTTTGCCCAATCCACAAGTCCATTGGGCAAAATCGCATGGCTGGGTCGCCTTTGCGCCCAAATGGGCTCAAGTATATCCTGAAGCTTCAAGAACTCCTGCGTGGCGTCCTTATTTGCACCGAACAAATCAAAGCAGCACTGAAACTCACTTGAAAGCAGCTCGGTGGCGTCAATGTTTTTGTCCACAATGTCCTTTACGGATACGCCAGTGAGCGCAAACCACGCGTCGGGCAAGAACCCAACAGTAATCGCATAAACGTCGCCGTCGTTCCACGACAGGGTGGGCGCTGTGGTTGGCCCACTAACAGCAAATTTGGGAAAAGCCGGCCATAGCCGCGGATCTTTCTCATTTGGGTTGTCGGCCATCCGGCAAGTGCCTTCGATGATCCACGAAAGTGCACAGTATGGCGATGTTGAAAAATTGTTGTAACGATTCCCAGCAATCAGGTTTGCGCCTCTCGTATCGCGCACAATTCCAATGGGCATGCAAGACGCTAACTCTTGCCTTGGCAACAACAGCGCAGCACGCGCTCTCGAACGGATTTCTTGCGGAATTTCTTGTTCTGAAATCATGCTCACATCATTCATGTCGTATCTATTCTATACTGAATTGGCTGAAATATTGAATGTGCGGTTATCATTTAAAGGGATACCGACATGACTGACCAGCGTTTACTTTCACCTGATTTTGCGTCGCCAAAAAACCAATATCAAGCGCCCTTGCAAGACTTTTCGGATCACTTGGCGGACAAAGGACATTTGGTCACCAGTTCCGCCGCCTTGATCAATTGGGCGCGAACGGGCTCTCTTCATCTCCTCAGCTTTGGGTTGGCGTGTTGCGCCGTCGAAATGATGCAATTCCTTACGCCCCGCTATGACTTTGAACGGCTGGGCATGGCATTTCCGGGCACACCTCGCCAGGCGGACTTGATGATTGTGGCGGGCACCGTGACCAACAAGATGGCACCTGCTTTACGAAAAATATACGACCAAATGCCGGAACCGCGCTATGTGATTTCAATGGGTTCATGTGCCAATGGTGGTGGTTATTACCATTATTCATACTCCGTCGTGCGGGGGTGCGATCGGATTATACCTGTCGACATTTACGTTCCCGGCTGCCCACCAACTGCCGAAGCGCTGATGTATGCTGTGTTGTTGTTACAAAAAAAGATACGCAGCACCGGCACAATCGAGCGCTAGAGTGCACTAGCTCTATGGTTCAAAACGCCTTATAGAACAGCACCAACGTGGCGTTGTGTTGAGGCGAATATGGCAAAGTTGGAAAAACAGAGTGCGCTGACAAGAATTGCGCCGAGCGCGGGCCTGTCGCACCGCTTTATGGTCGCAGTGCTGATCTATTTTGCAGCTCTAAAACTGTTGGCCAGTTTTTCTATGCAGCCACTAGGTGACGAGGCTTACTATTGGCTTTGGGGCCAAAATATCTCGCTATCCTATTTCGATCATCCGGGGCTTGCGGGTTGGATGCTTGGTGCGACTGATGCCATTTTTGGCACATCACTCTTTGGGTTGCGCATTGCCTCGGTTCTAACGAGCATTGGCTCAGTTTGGTTCTTGTGGCTATACGCTAAGCGCATCCTGCCAGAACAGCGCAAAACAGTGTTTTTGTTCATCACCCTCATGGTTGCGGCTTCGCCAACGCTTTTTGTTTGGTCAACGCTTGTCTATCACGATCATTTGCTGATTTTTGTTGCACTCGCCGCCATGTATTTTTTTACCTGCTATTTGGGTGACGAAGCCAAGGATCGTACAGGACAATTGCATCATCTTTATTTGGGTGCATTGTTCTTGGGATTGGCGGGGCTGACCAAATATAGCGCCGTTTTCATGGGGCTAGCGGTTGCAATTCTGGTGTTGGCGCACCCCAAGTTGCGCGATTTGCTGTTGCGGCCACATATTTATATTGCGGGTGGTCTGAGCGCTGCAATGCAAGCGCCAACTCTAATTTGGAATCTAAATCGCGACTTTGCTTCTTTCGGATTTCACCTAAATGGCCGACATGATTCCCACTGGCTTTCACAGTTCAACCCGGACAGCTTTTTCAACTTTGTTTTGGTGACATTGTTGCTTTTCGGCCCGTTCCTAATTCCGCCTTTTGTTCGACTGTTCAGAACCAAAACTGAAGACAATTTCATTGGCATGGGCATTTGGATTGCGCGCCTTGTCACAGTCATGTCGACTAGCACTTTCATGTTCATCTCTTTGTTTTCGTTCACCCTTTGGTATTGGAGCGACCTTTCCTACATTTTGATGCTTGTGATGCTGCCCGTTCTAGCAATGCGCAAGTGGTTGGCAATTTCGCACATTTGGTTTGGTGTTATTGTCGCGACATTGGTGTGCTTTAACTACACTGTTGTGCCAATCGCCAATTTGATGGGGCAGCGCGATATTGAAGCGGGAACGGTTTATGGTTGGTCGGGTATTGCCGAGTTTGTTGCTGAAGCAGAGCAAGAGCATCAGCCAACCTTTTTGGCCGCTACGCGTTTTCAATCTGCTTCGCAGCTGTCTTTTGCCATGCAACGAACAGATATTACTGCGATTGAGGTGCGGCCCTCTCAATTTGATATTTGGGAGGATCGCAACAAAATCGCGGGCGGAACAGCGCTCATTTTGCAGGATGAATTTGGCCATTTAGAAGAAATGGAAAGTCGATTTGCTTCACTTGAAAAGGTGGGCGAATTTGAGGTTCAACAGTTTGGTTTTCCGCTTTTGAAATACGAATTATATCTGGGCACGAACTACAAACCGCGGGCCACAACGCTTGTGAAAGAATAATGGAAAAGAGCGCAAAACCAACAGCGTGGATCATTGGCGCGAGCTCTGGTTTGGGCGCATCACTTGCTGTTCGTTTGGCCAACGAAGGCTATCGGGTTGCCATTTCGGCAAGACGTGCTGAGCGGTTAGATGAATTAGCTGAGCAGCATACCGATCTGACCCCTTTCCCACTTGATGTGGCTGATCCCAATGCCGCCCAAAAATGCGCCACAGATGTGCTTGCGACATTTGAGCGATTGGATTTGGTGGTGTTTTGCGCCGTCCGCTCCAGCACAGACCAATCAGCCCATCTCAGTATGGCAAATGGCATGGCTGTTGGCCTGTTAGGGGCAACAGCTGCGTTGGAACCGGTGCTTGAGCATATGAAGGCGCGTAAGGCGGGGCATATCGCCTTGGTCGGATCGCCAGTTGGATTTCGTGCCTTGCCCGGTACTCGTTCGTATGGCGTGGTGAAATCGGCATTGCACTATTATGCGGAGTTGATGAAAATCGAGTTGGCGGCCCACAACATAGATGTGCAGCTGATTTTGCCCGGTTTCGTTGAAACAGAACTGACGCAAGGCAATACATTTCCCATGCCATTTTTGATGTCTGTTGATGAAGCCACTACGCGCATTTGGCGCGGCCTTGGCAAACCACGGCGGTTTTTGATTGCCTTTCCCAAACGTCTAATTTGGCCCATGAAACTGTTGGGTTTACTCCCTGTCTGGATTTATCAAGGTCTTTGGTCAAAACTGGCGCACCGAATAAAAGGCGAAAAGAAACGCGATTAGTCGTCGTCTGTCGTGTGCGTGTCGGGGCCATGACGTGGTGCAAACCGGCCCATCGACCTAGTCAGTTTGGGCGACAAATAGGAGCCAAGATGAGCATTATTGATAGACGCCTTGAGAGAGGTTGGACGCAGGAACAACTGGCTGAATTTACGGGCCTGAGCGCACGTACTGTCCAGAGAATTGAGGCTGGGAAACCGGCAAACCTTGAGTCCCTTAAATGCCTTGCGGCCGTTTTTGAAACCAATGTCGCTGAATTGATTGAGGAACAAAAGATGGCAATGAACACCGACACCAATCCTGCACCCGACTCCAAGACCTATTACGAATCTGAAGCAATAGATTATGTGAAGCGATTGAAGGAATTGTACAAACACGCAGTTGTCTTCATTGTGGTTTCACCCCTGCTTGTGTTGCTCAACTACTTTATCAGTCCAGGCATATGGTGGGTGATATTCGCCATTGCGCCGTGGGCTTTCGCGGTTTGTATGCACTTCCTAGCGGTCTTTGGATTTTTGAAGTTTTTGGGACCAGATTGGGAACAACGCCAGTTTCAAAAACGCATGCGTTCGCATGAGGTGGAAGAGTCAAAATCTAAGATGTTCAAAAAGTAGGGACGTCCCGGCACAAAGCCGGGACAAACTGGCACAAAGCCGGACGTTTCAGCCCACTTATCCCCGCCCCATTTAGTCGTTCCGGCGATACTGGTAAACGCCAACATCGATCATATTTTCAGCAAACCCAGCTTCGCAGTAACACAAATAGTAGATCCATTTTCGCTTGAACACTTCGTCAAAACCTAGCTTTTCAATTTGTGGCCAAGCCTCGATGAAATTCTCCCGCCAAATGCGCAATGTCTTTGCGTATGACTGGCCGAACAGCACTTTTTTTTCGAGTGTCAAACCAACAGCTTCGCCTTGTTCTTTCATGGCTTTTTCCGTCAGCAACATGCCGCCGGGGAAGATATAGCGCTGAATGAAATCGACGTTCTTCCGGTAAACTTCAAAATCAGTTTCGTTGATCGTGATCGCTTGGATCGCGGCGGTGCCGCCCAGTTTAAGGCGGTCATGCACTGTCTTGAAGTAGATAGGCCAATGGTCCTCGCCGACTGCTTCGATCATTTCAATTGAGCAAACATGATCGAATTGATGTTCCGTGTCCCGATAGTCCTCGATCACCAATTCGGTTAATCCGTCTAAGCCTTTGCTTTGCATACGATCTTTTGCAAACTTAAGCTGCTCGACAGATAGGGTAATCCCTTTCAGTTCGCCACTATAGTCTTTCGCCACTGTTTCAGCGAACGCGCCCCAACCGCACCCAATCTCTAGCACTGACGAGCCTTTTTCAATCCCAGCCATATCGGCGACAAGATGGTTCTTTGCCCATTGGGCGTCAGTAAGTGTTTGATTATCATCCGTATAATACGCGGACGAATAGACCATCGTCGGGTCAAGCCAGAGCGAGTAAAAGTCATTTCCCAAATCGTAGTGTTCGGAAATGTTCTTTTTCGCGCCCTCTTTGGTGTTCTGCCGCGACATGTGATAGGCCATATCGTGGGCTGCACGTTGGAAAAAATTCGGCTTTTTGCCGACCAATTGGTCCCTATTGATGAGGAAAAAGGTGAAAAGTTTCACCAGATCGTCAACCTCGATATCCTCGTTCATATAGGCGGAAGCAAAACCCACGGTGCCGCGCCGCGCCGCTTCACGCAGGACATTGAAGTTGTTGAGTTTGAGCGTGGCCCTTGGGCCGGCGTTCGTTTTGTCCCCCAGATTAATTGATTTCCCTGAAGGTAGAATCACTTTTAAGCAGCCGTGTTTGATGCTGCCAACGGAACGTTTACCCAACCAACCAACAAGACTTGAAGCAAGTTTTGACCACAATGAGCCTGAAGCGCTCGTCTGATCCAGTGCAAAGTCACTCATACCAATAATCCGGCGTAACTTGCTGATTCAAGGCACTCAAATATTGCGCTATACAGCGCAAAAGCCTCATGATCTGCAACGCCAAGGCCTCCCTAAATTACTAACTGAAGTTTAACGGGACTGCATTTTTCTTGCAAGCCCATTTCACAAGCCATTGATTTAGCGGTAACTTTGAGGTTCGGCGGGGCTAAGGCTAACCCATAGGTGCTGCATCCATAATCCTGAGCTGAACCTCTTCGCGCCCTTGCCAATGGTTTATTGATAACGTTCCAACCACATGAATCGGATCAGAATTTCTTGCTTCAAGTAAGAATTGACCAAGGGCCGTATCAGCTGCGCGAAAAGCAATGCCATTTATACGGGCGCGGTCTTGAGAGATAAGGCTGACTTTGACATGTCCACCAACGCCCACAATGTCAGAAAACGTTACCCGATGAGCCGGCAATGCGAACACGGGGCCAGGGTTACCCGAACCAAAAGGCCCTGCTTTTTCAACAGCGTGTAGAAAATCGATCGTGGCTCCGCGCGCGGTTAGGGCTGCATCGACTTTTAGTCCGCTGTCTTTTTGCGCCGACTGAACGTCATCTTCAAGCTTTTCGCTCATATAGCTTCGAAAGCCACCAATTTGCCCCTTACTGACCGAAATGCCCGCTGCCATGGCATGCCCACCACCTTTTGGTATCAAACCCTTTGAAACGGCTTCTAGCACTGCAGCACCAAGATCAACACCGGGGATCGATCGGCCAGACCCGGTTCCGCTTCCGTCCGGACGCTGGGCAATCGCAAACGCGGGCCGGTTAAACCGCTCTTTTAGGCGCGCCGCGACCAGCCCCACAACACCTTGATGCCAGTCGGGGGATGCAACAACGATAATGGGAGGCCCCTCGCCTTCGCCAATTTCAGCGTCAGCAACAGCTATTGCTTCATCTACCGCCTGTTTTTCGATCTGCTGGCGCTCAACGTTAAGTTGATCGAGTTGAGATGCCAAATGCATCGCGTCATGCTCGTCGCTGGTCGAAAGCAGTTTTGCGCCCAAACTCGCATCACCTATTCGTCCACCTGCATTTATGCGAGGACCAATTACAAATCCCAAATGATAGGGATTTAAAGGCCCGGAAACCCGCGCCGCCATCGCCAAGGCGGCAATTCCTATGTTTGAGCCTTTGCGCATGGTTTCAATGCCGCGCTGCACGAAGGCACGGTTTAGGCCTTTTAGGGGTACAACATCGCATACGGTGCCCAAGGCCACCAAGTCCGTCATACTCATCAAATCGGGTAGCGGTTTAACACCTGCGTCCCGCAGTCTGCGATTAAGGGCAACCAATACCATAAAGGTAACCCCAGCAGCGCAGAGGTGCCCCAACTGTGAAATATCATCAAGACGATTTGGGTTGACCAACCCATCGGCTCCGGGCAATTCGCCATCAACCATATGGTGGTCGATGACCAGTATATCGACCCCCTTCTTTTTTGCATGGGCGATTGGCCCGAGGCTGGTGGTGCCACAGTCTAGCGTTACGATCAAAGTTGCGCCGTCGTCGATCAATTGGTCGATTGCGCCATTGTTGGGGCCATAGCCTTCGAATATCCGGTCCGGGATATAAACCAGTGGGTCCAAGCCAACACCTGTGAGATAACGGGTGATCAACGCCACCGATGTGGCCCCATCAACGTCATAATCGCCAAAAAGCGCCACTTGTTCATTGTTTTGCACAGCGCACACCAAACGATCCACAAGCTCTTCCATGCCCGTCAGCATGGTCGGATCGGGCATCAGATCGCGCAATGTGGGGGTCAGGAACTGCTCAGCATTCTCAAGCGACACGCCACGGCCAGCCATGACCCGCGCAACGATTTCGCTGATTTGAAGCTGTTGGCTCATGGCCGTGGCGGCACGGGAAGCATTTTCGTCTAACCGATCCAGCCATTGACGACCAGAGACAGATTTTTCAACGCCGAGGAAGTGTTTGGTTCGCTGCAACATAGCTAAGTGCTAACGCGCAAACAGCAATTCGTCGAGCAAAAATCGAAACGGTAATCATTTCGGCCGGTTGGAAATACTAAAAATTGAATTTCTTACGTTTTACAATTATTTCATCAATTCAAAGCAACTATTACTCAATACAGTAATAAACAAAAACACAGAGATATAATAAAGGTTCCACGTAGTTTTAATCAAGCAAACCAAAGATCCAAACGAGTCACTTTAGGCCATACTATTTGGATCGCCTAGATTGCGATACTGTTTTCGTCTTGAACACGCGAATGCGGAGCGAGCAATCAGATAGTCATCCAACAGGCAGTTTGAAGTGATGCAACACTTCCCTCTGTCGTTTTACTCGCTGCTTTCTTCGTGATTATGCTGATGGCATATTGCTTTGAGCATAGGAAAACAGCTCCATTTTTATTAAAATGGCGCAATATTTGCGTCCGGTTGGCGGGGCACACTGTCCCGCCAATTGTACTAAGGGCGCTAGTCTATTAGTTCGCGGATCACTTGCACACTCATTTGCGTTGGCACGATGTCAAAGCTTTGAACGCATAGTTTTGATGCCGCTGCAGCAAATCGTCCTGATTGTTCCAACGTGCCCCCATTTTCCAGCTCATGCCAAAGGGCAACGCCGAATGTATCTCCGGCCCCATTTGCGTCTTTCACTTCAGCGTCTATGGCTTGAACGATAACCCGCTCAGCTTTCGTATGTAATACAGCCCCCTGCTTTCCTCTCGTCAACACCACCAATTCGATGCCGCGTTGAAGCAGTTGCTGCACAACGCTTGCCGGGTCAGATAATTGCTCGTCGGAAAGCTGCACAATATCCGCAACAACAATGAATTGTTCGTGCCATGGGTTTTCACCGTCATAGTCATGCAAATCCACATAGATTTTTGCCTCTACTTGCCGCAACAATGGCAAAATCGGGACGCTAGAGGCTGTGATATTGAGAAATATGGTGTCCGCCGCCTCAATATGTGGACGGAGTGCATCAACATCAATTTTAGGCGACGCAGACCCGTTTTCACGGAAGATTGAAATGCGCTGACCATCCTTGTCCATCAAATTGACATGCTGCGATGTTGGTGCATCATCCCAATCCAGAAGCAATTCGACACTTCTTTGCGCACAGGTCGAAATGAGTTTTTGCCCCTCCGCGTCTTTTCCCACGGCCAGATGCAACAATGGATCATAGCCAAGTTGTTTGAGCGCAAACGCTTTTCCGATACCTGTTGAACCCGCCCCTTCGACAAATTTAGCGTTTGCAATTGTCTGCGGTTTGCCGCTGGGCAATTGATCCAGATAGATCATAGTGTTCCAACTTGCGCCGCCGAGCACCAAAACGTTTTGAGGATTTGTCATATTCAGGTCCAAAAAAGTAAAAAGGGCAACCAAATGGCTGCCCTTTCCCAATATCAGAGTTTTAAAACAGTTTGAACTAGATGTCGCGCACGTGACGCGCTTTGATCCAACGCACTGTTTTGGACCACGAGCGCATAACAAGGGTCGAAGTTTCGAAATAGTTTGGCCGAATTTTCACGCCATCCAACAAAGAACCATCTGTTACACCCGTTGCGGCAAACAAAACGTCGCCTGACGCCAAATCATTCACTTCATAAACGCGCTCAGGGTCTTCAATGCCCAAACGTGCTGCACGCTCGCGTTTTTCAGCTGTGTCGAGCACCAAACGCGCCTGCATTTGACCGCCAACGCAGCGCAGAGCCGCTGCAGCCAAAACACCCTCAGGTGCGCCGCCAGTGCCCACATACATGTCAATTCCGGTTTCTTCGCGGTCTGTGGTGTGAATAACCCCTGCGATGTCGCCATCATTGATCAATTTGATGGAGGCGCCAATTTCGCGCAGTTCATCAATGATTTTTGCGTGACGCGGACGATCCAGCACACAAACGGTGACTTCAGATGGCTTGACGCCGCGTGCTTTGGCGATGGCATTCACGTTTTCAGTAACCGAACGATCAAGTTGCACAATGCCCGGCTCAAATCCTGGGCCAACAGCAATTTTGTCCATATAGACGTCGGGCGCATGCAAAAGGCCGCCGCGTTCCGCCATGGCCAACACGGCCAAAGAGTCATGTTGGTTCTTTGCGCAAAGCGTTGTGCCTTCCAACGGATCAACAGCAATATCAACTTTGGCACCTGTGCCTAGGCCAACTTCCTCGCCAATGAAAAGCATCGGCGCTTCGTCGCGCTCACCTTCGCCAATCACCACGCGGCCATCAACAGTAACTTTGCCCAGCTCTTCGCGCATGGCTTCAACAGCGGCGCGGTCAGCCGACTTTTCGTCACCCTTGCCGCGCCAATCAGCCGCTGCAATTGCTGCGTTTTCTGTAACGCGTACAATTTCAAGTGTAAGATTACGATCGACGATGGCCGGTTCGCTCAAAGCTGATTTAGCTGTTGTAGTCATAATTGACGCCTTTTATGTGTCTGTCCCCAAAACGGAAATATAATCGAAACATTGAAGTTACCAACGGCAACTAGAATCGCTCGATCCGTATAACTTGCGGTGTGCCAACGATAAAACCATCTTGTGCGACGCGGTCCAATGTCTGGCGCACAGATTCTTCCATCGTTTCTTGAGTGATCAAAACCACTGTCCGAGTTGCCACATCACCCGCCTCAGGATCATTAACAACTAAATCTGGACGTTGGATGACGCTTTCCAGCGAAATATCACTCTCACCCATACGCGACGCTATAGCAGCTAGCGCGCCTGGAATGTCCCTAGCATTTAGTCGTATAAAATAGCCACCCTCATGCGCGCGCATGCGTGCCTTTTTGTATGGCGCCAACTCGTCGACCGGCATGCCCAGCGGCGGAACAAGCGTGCCACGCGCGCTGTCGAATATGTCCGCGAGCACCGATGCAGCTGTTGCTTCGCCGCCAGCGCCGGGCCCAGCCATCAATAGTTCTTGCACGTGGTTTGTTTCCAAGGCAATCGCGTTCATCACGCCGTCAATGCCTGCAATCGTTGACGATTTTGGAATAAGAGTTGGGTGCACGCGCTGTTCAATACCATCAGGCGTGCGCTGCGCAACGCCAAGCAATTTGATGTTAAAACCAAGATCGTCTGCTACTTTGATGTCTGCTTGATCGATCCGTGTGATACCTTCGACGAACATTTCGTCAGCCGCAATTTCTGTACCAAAACAAAGGCTTGTGAGAATTGCGAGTTTATGCGCGGTGTCGTTGCCTTCAATATCAAAAGTTGGGTCCGCTTCCGCATATCCCAATTCCTGCGCATCTTTCAAACAAGCAGCAAATGAAATCTCTTCATTGGACATGCGGGTCAGAATGTAATTGCAGGTGCCGTTCATAATGCCGTAAACGCGCTGAACGCGGGCGAGGCCAAGCCCTTCGCGCAAGGTTTTGATAACGGGAATGCCACCGGCAACCGCCGCTTCAAAACTAAAGGATGTATTGTGCTTTTCTGCCAAACGCGCAATTTCAACACCATGCTTGGCGATCAACGCTTTGTTGGCCGTGACAACGGGAATACCCGCTTCAAGCGCTGCGCGAATGCTGGCCAACGCCGGACCGTCTTCGCCCCCCATCAGTTCAACATAAAGATCGATAGAATCGGACTTTGCCAGTTGCACGGGATCATCAAACCATTCGACCGCGCTCAAATCGACACCACGATCGCGCGAACGCGAGCGAGCGCAAACCGCTGTGACTTCAATGTCGCGGCCAAAGCGCTTTTGCACAACATCTTGTTGACCCTGCAGCATATTCACCAAAGCGGCGCCAACGGTACCAACCCCTGCAACCCCAATGCGAATAGGCGCGCCTGCATTCGAATCTGCTTTTTCGATTTCTTTAATCATGTCGACTATCTTATTTCGTGTTTCAGCGCGCGGCTCACGGCCTTCGCGCAAGTTAAATACAAACTGGGGATCTGATGCGAGTTCACGGCCAAAGCGCGTCGCTGTCCAATTGTAGCGCTCCAAAAAGCGCTCAACTCGCGTTCGAAACTGTTCTAACTCTGTCATTGGCGATCAGACTTGCTCGGCTGTTGTAGGTGATCATTTTTGCTCGCGCACTTAAATAGGAAAAGTCCTATTCGTCAACAGGCAACTAACGATATGTACGGCGGGATCTGCAGTAGACGTGCAAGATGGCTAGTTTATCACTGATAATGTCGCGTTGTGGACAATGAACATAGTTGGTCGGTCAGCATCAACCAACCGCACACGCACTTCAACATCGCCTACCGCCCTATCGAAATGATGTTCGATGAGGATTGGCGTGTTCTCATCTATCAGCAAATCGAAATTGTTCTCAAAATGTGTTGTGAACTGGCCCTCGTCCTGACTTACAATGTCCACATGAACTGTTGCAGCGGCAGCAGAGGTAAGCTCCAGAGCCGCTTTGAAGGTCAAACTGCCCCCTGATTGGACATCAATATACTGGCAACAAATCAGATATGGCTCGTCATCAGTTATCTCAACAAGGCTGTTTGCGGGCATCAACTCCAATTGGAAATCATCGACGCCTTGATTAGTTAGGATTGCAAGTGCGGCAGCTTTTCTGTTCATTGATGTTGTCGTGCCAACTTGGCGCAAATCGCCCATTTTACCGTCAACGCGCTGGAAGGATTGGCAATGATCTTCGTCTAACTGGCATATATCGATGCTATCATTTGAGATTCCATAGGTGAAATTGCCGATACTGTTGAACGCATAGATGGTTCTCGTTTCAACATATTGTCTAAACGCACTGCGTCCGCCAAAGTTTTGAGCTGTTTCTAGCCCGACAAAATCGGCCACCGAAATCGGTAGATCGGTTTGCCCCGCCACCGATTCAATTAGCCTTGGCTGTATCCATTGCGGCGCTACAAGGGCAAACAGGCCCCAATTTCGTGCTAATTCAGCAACGGCGCTTGCCGCAGGCCCGACCAAGCCACCAGATTCATCGCTGACAACGATAACCAATGTATTCGCCAACAGCCCTTTGCGCTCCAGTCCTTCTACAAATTCATTGAAAGCAACGTCCAAATATTCAAACGATCTGATTTTTGGGTCGTCATTGCCCGCAAATGAGCTGGGTACAATATCAAATGGATGGTGTGTGCCAACGTTGAGCACTGTTAGGAACCACGGCTGTTCACCCTTTGAAAGGCTTTCAACGCGCTCTTGGGCCTTGGAAAACAACACGTGATCATCAACGCCCCAAGCGCTACCAATGTCTTTGGCACTAAATGAAGCAGCGCCATACAGTGTCTGGAATCCTGTCAGGGGAAGCGATTGGTCCTTTTTTGAAAAAGAAAGTGGCGCAGCTTGCAAGTATTCCGTCACGTAGCCTGCATCAGCCAAACGTCGTGGCAAGCAGTCCAATTCCTGACCGCGAGTGGCAGCAACTTCCAATTTTGGTGTGGCAGAAGAGAATCTTGGCAACTGGCCACACAATAATGCGTATGTGCCACGTGTCGTCTGACGTTGATGAGCGAAGAATTGGCTAAAAACCGCACCTTTGCGTACAAACTGATCGACATTGGTCATTTTTACGTTGCTGTTAAGCCCTTGTGTTTCCACAACACTGGGCAGGTAAGCTGCGGACGCGCTTTCCAAAACCACCATCAAAATATTTGGTTTTTCCAGTGGCAGATCTAGCCAGAGAGCTCCCGATGCATCAGCACTAAGTTCTTGTTTCAACCGCATAATTTCAGTGGAAAAATCGGCTTTACTGTCGTCTTTGAACCTGTTCTTAAGCATGGCGATCGCGCTACGTGCATTTTGATTTAAAAAGCCAGACGTGCGCCAATCCGCCAAGTCATCATTTGAAGGCAAAAGGGCGAAAGCCAGCCACCCAACCAAACCGCAAATGGAGAAAACACGCACTAATGCACTGCCTGATATGCCGCGTATGGCAAAACCAACAATGAACACCAAACCGATTGCAGCAAAGAACAGTTCCGGATTGTGTAGCTTGGTTGCAGAGCCCCAAAAGAAGGTCTGATCTGCCATATAGCCGATTTGTGAGAACTCAAGCGCCCTGCCAAACACCCAGGCAAATTCCGCATTGGCCACCTGCACCAACAGATGTAGTCCAAACAATACAACTGCTATGGCTGCGCCCCATCGAGGGATACCCCAAACAGCGATGAGCAAAAGTGCGGATACCAGCGCAACGTCGATCGCAATGCCTTTAAGGTCAGCAACACCAAATCCGATGGTCGTAATCGGATCAAATAGAGACAAACGCAGCGCAAGCGGCAGCACAAATAGTGCAAAAATGCTCGTAATTACGAAAATAATGTAGCGCCACATCGGGGCTTTGTCGGTAGTAAACTCAGTCATTAAAGTTGAAAAACACCGCCGCTTGTTTTCGCGGCGATGCTCCTATTACACAAAACTCTGAGAGTTGGAGCCCTGCTTGCTTTAGTTGAAACAAAAAGGGCATTTGATCATCTCTCGGATTATTTACTCATGGGCACAACATTAGACCCTTTTTCATGGTCTGCCATAAACTTCTTGATGCTGCGCGCCGCTTGGCGGATGCGTTGTTCGTTTTCCACCAGCGCGATACGCACGTAGTTGTCGCCATATTCACCGAAACCGAGCCCGGGTGCAACTGCCACGTCGGCTTCCTGAATAAGCATTTTAGCAAATTCAACTGAACCAAGGTGCGCAAATTTGTCCGGGATTGGTGTCCAAGCGAACATGGTGGCTGGTGGTGGGGTAACATCCCACCCTGCCCGCGCAAAACTGTCAACAAGCACGTCGCGGCGATGCTTATAGATTTTGCGCACTTCGGCAACGCAGTCATCTGGTCCGTTCAGTGCCGCTGCTGCAGCGACCTGAATTGGCGTGAAAGCGCCGTAGTCCAAATAGGATTTCACCCGCTTCAGCGCTTTGATCAAACGCTCGTTGCCAACAGCAAAACCCATGCGCCAGCCCGGCATGGAGAAGGTTTTGGACATGGACGTGAATTCAACTGCAATGTCCATCGCACCTGGCACTTCCAAAATCGAAGGCGGTGGTGTGTCATCGAAATAGATTTCCGAATAAGCCAAATCGGACAAGATGAAGATCTCGTGCTTTTTACAATATTCAACCACCCGTTTGTAGAAATCCAAATCCGCTACATAAGCAGTTGGGTTGGACGGATAGTTCAAAATCAAAGCGATTGGCTTTGGAATTGAATGGCGCACCGAGCGATCCAGCGCTTCGAAGAAATGCTCGTTTGGTTCTGCCGGCATAGAGCGCACAACGCCGCCTGACATGATGAACCCGAACGAGTGAATAGGATAAGTTGGGTTTGGTACCAGCACAACATCACCGGGCGCGGTGATGGCGGAGGCCATGTTGGCAAAACCTTCTTTTGAGCCAAGCGTTGCAACAACTTGCGTGTCCGGGTCCAACTTTACGCCAAAACGACGACCATAATAGGAAGCTTGTGCCTTACGCAGACCGGGAATGCCTTGTGAAGCTGAATAGCGGTGGGTACGTGGGTCCATCACCGTTTCTTGCAGTTTCTCAACAATATGCTTTGGTGTTGGCAAGTCGGGATTGCCCATACCCAGATCGATAATGTCCGTTCCCGCCGCTCGCGCCGCCGCCTTGATCGGATTGATATGTTCAAACACGTAAGGGGGTAGTCTGCGGATGCGGTGAAATTCTTCGGTCATTGTCTCTCTTTCGACCTCTAATAGGGTTGTGGTGGTGCCCAATGCACCAGCGCAATCAGCGCTATACCATCTATTATGAATAAATGTGGTTTTTAAAAGAATAATCTGTACCCAGCTTTGCAAAAATCGGGCTTGTTGGCCCCTCGCTTTTTTATCAGGTTTTCGTTCGCAGCGCTGTTTGGGTAAAATTTTATGAAAATGCGCTGGGTGCGCACGACAAAGTTTCAAACCATTTTTAGGATGATGGGCCGCAACAATCGGATTGGTGGCAAATGGAACTTCTCAGCAAAGTCAGCTCAGCGCAGGATAATAGCGAACGGCGACAACTTGCGCGTGAAGTTGTAAACTTGTTTTTTCACGCAGGTCAGGACACAACGCAAAATCAACGTGATGCGTTTGGTGATGTGCTTTGCCGGCTGTTGAGCGACATGGCGCAAAGCATGCGCATTGATTTAGCGAATAAAGTGAGCGCGCAAAGCGGCGCCCCGACAAAGCTCGTCAAGGCATTGGCGGTTTCAGAGGCAGAAGTAGCCCAGCCTGTGCTCACCCGTTCACCGCAATTAAAAGATGATGATTTGATTGAAGTGGCCAACACGGCAACCACACAACATCGGCTGGCGATCTCTAAACGAGAGCATTTGCCAGAATGCGTTACAGATAGCCTTATTCAGTTTGAAGAAAATATTGTGATGCAGTCAGTGGCCGCCAACGAGACGGCGCGCATATCGGACAATGGTTTTTCAACCCTTGCGCGCAATAGCGGCAGCGATGAACAAATCATGCACGCATTGATCAACCGCGAGGACCTGCCCCCGAAAACAGCGCAACATATTTTGAGCAACGTGGATGCGAAAGGCAAAGCCGTTTTGGAGAAGCTGGTGATTAGCGATAGCACCCTGCTTAAGCGCCTTATCAACAAGTCCAAACGCCTTTCGTCGGAAGGCAATGCTGATGAAAACCCAGATAGGGTCGAAACTCTGGCGCTCATCCAGCAAATTGAGGGTAATTATCGAACGCTAGAGCAAACTGTCCAACTGCTTGCAAGCCAATCACGGCTTAAATCTATTGCAACTGTATTGGCGGTTGTCTCTACCCTGCCCGAAGACAAAGTGAACAGGGGTATTATCAATATCAATGGCGACTTCTTGGCTTTAATCGCCCGCGCGTTGGAGCTGTCTTTTCGGGCCTATTGCGAAATCGACGCTCTAAGAGCAGCGCAGCTTCGCATTCCCCGTGTTTCAACGGAAAAGCTCCATAAGCAATATGAACAACTTGATCCCGATCATGCCCGCTCCACCCTGCGCATGGTCAATGTGATCGTAAAAGTCAGCTAACGCGGCTCACCACCCTTCACTAAATTGTGGATCACGCATACTTCACGCCCTTTGCGATTGACGCCAAGGGTTTGCGGCCTATTAGTGCGCAAAACGAACATTTTGTTGTGGACCAAACATGCAGCACGCGCAAACACTTGAGACAATTCACCGGCTCACCCATCGGCATTGGATGAAGAGCGCTGGGGCGCTGGGTTTAAGCTACTCTGAATTTGAATATCTAAGTGCAATCTACGAACAAGCCGTGTTGAGTGAAACAACCGACCACCACGGTCAACACCTGCATGACATTGTTACCGCCATGGGCGTCAATAAAGCTTCGGCCAGCGCCATGATGGACAAACTTGAAAAACGCAAATTGGTTCGCGTGAAACCCTGTAAGCGCGACGCACGCGCGAAGCACTTTTTGCTGAGCAAAAAGGGTGAAGAACTGCGGGTTATCGGCAAATCAGCTTATGAGCTGTTAGCCAGCGTACTTGAGGCGGACATACTGGCCATCTTGAGCCCTGCACCTGTTCAAACAGTCGCAGCGTTAGAGCATATGCCAGATGCGCCAAAAGAAGAAAAGAAACCGCGTGCGAAGAAAAAGGCTGAGCCAAAACCAAAAGAGCCCGCCGAACAAGCCGACGCACTCCCGCAGCTAAGCTTGTTTGGCTAGTTGAAACCTAGATTTTGTGGATCATCTCCACCATATGGTCGACCGCCGGAAATGGGGATGTCTTTTTCCACTTTCTCAAAGGTGATGTTGCGGAATTTAGCGGCGCCTTTTCCCGACAACATAAGCCCAAAGTTGACTATGTCCGCGCCACTGGGGACATCTAAAAACAGCTCTAATAGTGTCCAATCGTTTGTGCCCTCAAGGGCGCGATAAGGCGGTACATCCACCATATTGTCGAACGCCAATGTGCTTCTGGGTTTACCATCCACACGAATCCACAAGCTAGCCGGACCGCTTTCAATTGTCGCGACTTCGGCTGTCAGCTTCACATGAAAGTCCAAATAGGTTTTGGCATCAACAAATTGCATTAGCGAGGCGAAAACGTTGGGTCGGTTTTCTACACACTGGATAATCAACTCATTGGTTGGCTGCGTGTTATCAAGTTGAACGCTATAGCAATCAAGATGCTCGCGCCCAATGAACGACCATCCATTAGGTATTTCGTTGTTGCGTTGTTCGTTGGGCGTTTTGTCCAACTTCGCACTTAGATGGTTCCAACTTTTTTCGCCTAAAGTCTCGGCTAGTAGTTCGAGCGATTGGGCGTGCGAGAGTTCAAGGTTTCGGATGGACAGCGCTTTGCGCAGGGCCTTTGCGTAGCCCTTAATCTGCTTTTCAGTAAACATGTTCGCCTCATTTGTGACGATCTAAAGCCAGTTTGGGCGTTGCCAGCAGATCGTCGCAATGTTGACGATTTGCATTTTTTGAGTTCTAGCGCTTTCACCATACCATCAAAGGTGCCCACAGCAGGCAGCGCTTGCCTGAAGAAACAATATCGTTGCCCAGCTGCGGGATCAAGTACACAAAGTGCTCGCTTTACCGCAGCTTCGCACCAATCTAGTCTCCAATGAAAATACAATGAGTGTTGTTATGAAACGCATCTATGAACCCATGGCGTATGGTGCTCAGCCCATCGAAAACTGCTATTGGCACGGCTTCATGCCGGACAATGGTCCCCATTACCCGAGTGTTTCAGATGAAATCAATTGCGATTTTGCCATCATTGGTGCCGGCTATACTGGCCTCAGCGCCGCCCTACGCCTTGCAAAACACAGTGCAGACGTGGTGGTTGTTGATGCTAACGCGCCGGGCTGGGGCGCGTCGGGCAGAAACGGCGGATTGGTTTCGGTTGGCGGGTCCAAACTTTCAGACAAACAAATTGTGGCAAGATTCGGCCAAGAAGATGCACGCACCTATTTTGCGACGGAACGCGCTGCTGTCGACTTTGTTGAGGGGCTGATCGTTGAGCTTTCACTTGACGTTGACCGTCACTCGAAAGGCTACACGTTTGCAGCGCATAGCGAAACGGCCGTCAGTTCGGTAAAAGATTACGGTGCACAGTATCAGTCTCGTTATGGCCTTGATTGTGAGTTCCTCGACAAAAGCGCTATGGCTGAACATGGCATGGACAGCCCAGAATTCCATGGCGCGGTAAACTTGCCGATAGGTTTTGCCTTAAACCCAATGAAATTCATATTGGGGCTAGCCAGCGCGGCCTCTTCAGCCGGAGTTCGGATTTTTGCCAACAGCGCAGTTCAAGACATAGAATTTGATGATGGTTTCTCACTGCACACGGCCAGCGGTATCGTGCGGGCGAAAAAGCTAGTTGTGGCCACGAATGGCTATTCTAGCGACGATGTGCCGAACGCCTTTGCTTCTCGTTACATGCCGGTGCAATCAAACATAATGGTCACCCGGCCACTGGCTGACGACGAATTGACAAGTCAGGGCTGGTGGAGCGAGCAAATGGTGGTGGATACTCGCAATCTTTTACATTACTTCAGGCTACTGCCTGATAAGCGCATGCTATTTGGCTTGCGCGGCTCTGTTAGGGCCAGCGTGCAGAACATGGAAAAGACCAAGCAGATTGCGCGTGCCGACTTTGACCGTCTATTCCCCAAGTGGCGCAAGGTTGAAACAGACCACTTCTGGTCGGGCTTGATTTGCATGTCCCGTGATTTGGTGCCGTTTGCAGGCCCGATTGAAGGGATGGATGGCGCATATGCAGCCATGGCCTACCATGGGAATGGGGTCAGCATGGCGCCCTATTGCGGTGCTCTGGTGGCTGACATGGCGCTTGGCAACCAAACAATGCCACACGCCCAACTGATGCAGAAGAAAATGCGCAAGTTCGAATTGGGCCCCCTACGCCGAAACCTGCTGCCGCCTGCTTTTGCTTGGTACAAATTGCTGGATAGAATTTAGGGTTTGTTGCTCAACAATGGAATCAACTGGCTCGCAATGTGATTCTGCGAGCCAGTGTAAGTGATTGAATTTATGGGAACATTGGCAGCTGGCTAAGGCCAGTCTTTTCTTCAATGCCGAAGGCCACATTGAAGTTTTGCAAAGCTTGGCCCGCGCTGCCTTTGACCAAATTGTCGAGCGCAGCGATGACGACGGCGCGGCCCGGAATACGGTCTTCGAACACATTGATGACGCAAGAGTTGGAGCCGCGCACCATACCGGTTGAAGGCATTTTGCCTTCATTCAACACGCGAACGAAAGGCTCGCCTTTGTAAGTTGAGTCTAAAGCCGCTCGTAAATCATTGACTGACTTACCCTTTTCCAGTTCCACATGCGCTGTGATCAATTCACCACGTGACATGGGAATCAAGTGCGGAGTGAAATTCACTTTGATCTCTTTGCCCGAAACAGCGCCAATTTCTTGCTCAAGCTCAGCGGTGTGCCGATGTGCGCCGACAGCATAGGGTGACATGCTTTCGCCCGCTTCTGCCGCGAGTGTGTTTTGCTTTAAGCCCCTGCCCGCGCCCGTGACGCCAGACTTTGCGTCAATGATCAAAGCTTCAACATTGATCAACTGCGCTTTGGCCAAAGGCAATAGCGCCAATAGGGTGGCTGTTGGATAGCAGCCTGGGCACGCGATGATCCGTTTTGTGCGAATCGCGTCTCGATTGTGCTCTGTCAGGCCGTAAGCGGAGATATCCTGCAGTGCTGGATCGACGTGTTCATTGCCATACCAGCTTTTGTATTGCGCTGGATCGCGTAATCTGAAATCCGCTGACATGTCGATGATCTTCGGTTTGTCGGTCGATTGTACGATTTGAGACACAATTTGCTGGCTAGTGGCGTGTGGTAGTCCACAAAAAACAACATCTAACGCAGACCAATCGATATCGTCAGCACGTTGTAATTGTGGAAGGTCAACACCACCTAAGTGCGGAAACACCTCTTCTACGGGCTTTCCAGCATGTGTATTGGCGGTAAGAACAGTGAAATTGATATTGGGATGACAAATACCCAATCGCATTAAATCAGCCCCTGTATACCCGGAGGCACCCAGCAGTGCGGCGTTGAGCTTCTGGCTCATGATACTTGCCCTCTTTGGTTGATTGTGCGAAAGAAATATGTCCGTTTGCGCTGTTTTATCCGCGCCGCATGGCGTTGTAAATGGTAGGATGAGTGGACGCGGTACCTTTTTGGGGTTCTGCGGAATATTGGGAAGTGAGGTTTTGATGGCAAAACGCATTGCGATCGCCACGATCGGCACGCAAGGTGATGTCCAGCCCTATGTGGCTCTGGCAATTGCTCTTCGGGATCGAGGATATTCGGTAGTCTTGGGCGCGCCCAATGACTTTAAAGAGATGATCGAGGCCAATGGTCTGGAATTTTTCTCGCTTGGCCGAAACATCCAAACCTTTGTAAAACAATCGAATTTGGATGAAGTGGTGAGCAAATCACTGCTGACGAGCGCGCCAAAATTGATGCGCCAGGGTCAAAAAATCGTTGAGATTGCCGCGCGTCGGTCTTGGGAAATGGCCCAAGGCGCTGATTTGCTGATGGCAAATATGAACACCACATTCTGCATCGATATCGGCGAAGCTTTGGACATACCTGTGGTAATGTCGGCCCTCCAGCCCCTCACCGCCACAAGCGAGTTCCCTATTGTTGCCTATGATGGTCCCGACTTGGGGCCAGCTTTCAATTATATTTCGCATGCGCCGATGAATTGGCAGCAGATGTTTTATGATTGGCCGCGCAACAAGTTGCGTAAGGCCCTCATGGGGATGGAGCCACGCAAAAAGGGTGGTTTCTTTAAAGACAACAATGGCTTTGATTTGCCCGCGCTCTATGCCTATTCCGCCCACATTAGCCGCCGACCCGACGACTGGCCGCGCACGGCACATGTGACGGGCTATTGGCAGTTAAAAGATCAAACGAATTGGGAGCCGAGTGAAAGCTTTAAAGAGTTCTTGGCCAACGGCTCCAAACCGATCTATGTGGGCTTTGGTTCCATGCCGTTTGGCGCTGAGCGCAATACGCAGATCCTAAAGGACGCCGTAGCCAAATGGGGCGGACGTCTTGTAGTGGGTCGTGGTTGGGGCGGTATAAACCCTGAAGATTTACCAGACAGCATTTATGCGATACGTCGCGCACCGCATGATAAACTCTTCAAATATGTTGCGGGTGTTGTACATCACGGCGGCGCAGGCACGACCTCTGCGGGTCTACACGCCGGCAAGCCTGCATTGGTTGTGCCTCAGACCATGGATCAGCCATTTTGGGGCCGTCGTGTCCATGCCCTTGGGTGCGGGCCGAAACCAATTGCATTGCGCAAATTGACATCTGACGATTTGGCAACTGCTTTGCGCCAACTGGCAACCAACAATGATTACAAGAAAAACGCTGAACAAATTGCGGCCAAGCTCAATGCAGAAGACGGTTGTCAGCGGGCGTGTGATCTTATTGGCGAAGTTATAACGAATTTTGAGTCTTCGACCGTACGCCAAGGCAATGCCGCGCAATAGCGGCAATGCCTAGCTGAGTTTAAGTCAATTCACGGATAGAGTAGCTATAGAAGCCCACCAAACCGACGCACAATAGGACGGTGGCGAGTGCTATGATGAGTATGACAGGCGCTGCGAAGTTGATAACCCCCGCCAACAAGATAACCATTCCAGCTGCCATGAAGCATTTGCCAGCGAAATGGTGGGTTTTTGTCCAAACCGTTTCTGAACGCATCGTCCAAGGCAGACGAATTCCTGCTGCTCTGTTCGCCTGTGATTTGGGCAAATAGTTACCCAAGATCAGCATTACAAAACCGATAAAAATTGTAGCGATTTGCGGCACATCTAGCACATAACCCGATGCACTCAACGTGATGACGGACTGCACCAGCAAACCTGCACCAAAGGCGATAGATACCGAGGCTTCAAGGAGTGACTTTGCCGCTGCAAACTCTTCGGTCGGCATGTTTTTATGTGCAAAATACACACCAAGAATCACCACAAGACATTCCAATGGGCCAATCCAAAGCGCCAAATTGGCAGGCAATTCAAAATCAACTTCGCCGTTGATGTTCCAGTGTACCGCCACCAACTGATCCGCTGGTATGGTGACCAATCCAAACACAAAAATGGCGAGGATAATCAGCAAAAGGAAAATGTTGATGGGAGAGAAGGTTTTAATCATTTGAGCCACCTTGTTTAAAGTCGAGCAAATCACTGAGTGCTGTTTCCAGCACGGATGCGTTGAGATGATAAAGGATGGTGTTCCCTTGCCGCGTAGTGCGCACAAGTTCGGCTTTCTTTAGCTTTGCAAAATGGGCAGACATCGTTGGCTTGGTCAGATCAAATAGTTCCGCCAAGTCACCCGCAGATTTTGGACCTTGTTTCAGGACTTTCACAATTTTTCGCCGCACTGTGTGCGACAGAGCTTCAAAAACCAAATTCACAGACACATCCTATTTCGAATACAATCTAATTAGATACATCTCGAAATAGAGTCAAGCGTATTTGTAGAGATCTGTGCGAAAGTCTTCTACGCGGTGCGCGCCGCAATTTGTTTATTGCGCGCATTTTCCGCTCGAATATTTATGGTATTGGCAGCAAGCACCAAGGCAGCCCCCACAATCACTGGCCACTCAAACGCCTCTTGATAAAGCACAAAACCAATGAACGCGATAAGCGGAAGACGCAAGAACTCTAGCGGGGTGACAACCGTTGCCGGGGCTAAATTGAGTGCATTGGTGATGCAAAAATGGGCAAGCAATCCACAAATTCCGATCGCTGCGACCAACACAATTTCCATTCCTTCTGGCACGGCAATTTGCCCGTCAAATCCCGCACATACCAACCCAAGCACGGAGTGCATGACAACAAGCCAAAACAATATTGAGGTTGTTGACTGAGTTCCCGTAAGCTTTTTTGTGGCCATTGTTGTGCCAGCGAAGAAAATTGCGCATGCGGCAGCAGCTATAATTGCTGGGTCCACTTCCACATATCCCGGTCTCGCCACAATCAGAATACCCGTGAAGCCTAGAACTGCAGCAAAAGCTTTGGTCGCCGTCAGCTTTTCGCCCAAAAAGATTGGGGCCAACACGATAACCCAAAGCGGCGCTGAAAACTCGAAGGCAAAAAGCTGGGAGAGCGGCACAATAGTAACCGCATAGAACCAAAGGTTTTGCCCCACAAAGTGAGACACATTGCGCAGCGCGTGCAGTTTGATTTGGTTGAAACCTATGGTCCCCAACGTTCCTGCAAATTTACCCACAGCGACCACAATGAACACACCCAAAAACGAGCGATACATCATGATTTCAAAAGTATCCAACAGCCCGCCTAGCTCTCGCCCTGCAATTGCCATCAGGGAAAAAGACGCCATGGCACCTGCCATCCAATAGGCAGCCTTTAGGGGTTGGGAGCGTTGCACGAAGGAATCCTATACATGTGAAGAAATGCTAGGTTATGTGGCATCGCCCTGCTCCGCAACAAAAGATTGGCGCAGTACCTATCCGCTTGAGAACAAAAAAGGGCCGGCAAAAGCCGACCCTTTGAATTTGTATGCAAAGTGCTTGGAAAATTAGCGCTTTGAGAACTGGAAAGAACGACGCGCTTTTGCCCGACCGAATTTCTTACGTTCAACAACACGGCTATCACGTGTAAGGAAGCCACCTTTTTTCAACACAGGACGAAGCGCAGGCTCGAAATGTGTAAGGGCTTTTGAAATACCGTGACGAACCGCACCAGCTTGACCAGACAAGCCGCCGCCAGAAACGGTAGCAACAACGTCATATTGGTCTTTGCGTTCAGCTGCAACGATTGGCTGCTGTACAACCATTTGCAAAACTGGACGTGCAAAATAAACAGGCATTTCACGACCATTGATGGTGATTTTGCCTGAACCAGGCTTAATCCATACGCGAGCAACAGCGTCTTTACGCTTGCCGGTTGCGTATGCACGGCCTTGTGCATCAAGTTTTTGTTCGTATACAGGAGCTGCTTCTTGAGTTGCTACTGCTGCTACTTCGCCCAATTCTTCGAGCGAGTTGATGGTCTCTTGTTCAGCCATGTTACTTCACCCGCTTGTTTTTAGGGTTGATAGACGCGACGTCCAAAACTTCTGGATTTTGGGCTTCATGAGGATGTTCAGAACCACCGTATACACGGAGGTTTTTCAGTTGGGCGCGTGTTAGCGGACCACCTGGCATCATACGCTCAATGGCTTTTTCCAAAACACGTTCAGGAAAACGACCTTCAAGTAGATCGCGCATTGAACGCTCTTTAATGCCGCCTGGGTGATTTGTGTGCCAGTAGAAGATTTTGTTGTCCATCTTCTTGCCGGTGTATTTCACTTTGTCAGCATTGATGACGATAACATTGTCGCCACAATCCATGTGTGGTGTGAAAGAGGCTTTGTGCTTACCGCGCAAACGTGTTGCGATGAATGCAGCAAGGCGACCAACCACCATTTCTTCTGCGTCGATCAAGATCCATTTTTTCTCGATCTCGCTCGGTTTTGCCGAGTACGTCTTCATTTCCAAATCCTTGATTTGCTGGATCAATAAACCAGGCAATATCCCGATTTCCAGTAGGTTCGAATGGCGATTTAGACAAATATCGACGCCCCGTCAAGCGCAAAGTTTATATCGTTATATATCAACACGTTAGAAAAGCGGTATAATAATACCACTAATTTTGTCGTGACATATCAGATAGATAGGCAGCAACTGAGCCCATCAAAACAAATGCTGTGACCTGATGCGCCAACCCAAGGTGCATCGGCACCACATAAATCAAGGTCAAAATGCCTAAAATCACCTGTAAAAGGGTCAAACCAGCAATGATCAGCATCCAGCCGTGCACGCCGTCGAATTGCGTTTTTGCCCAAGCATGCCACGACAGACCAACCGCGAGTGCCAAGATGAGGTATGCAATCATGCGGTGATTAAACTGAACAGTGATGATGTTTTCAAAGCTATTGATCCAGATTGGATGGTGCATAGCCAATCCATTTGGAATGAATTTTCCATCCATCAAAGGCCAGGTGTTGTGGCTAAACCCAGCATCCAGCCCAGCGACAAACGCCCCTGCAATAATTTGCACGAAAACAATGAGGCCGAAGAAGACGACCAAAGGTCGCCACCCTTTTTGCACCCACATGACTTGAGCAGGGCGCAACTGGCGGGCGACCCAAATAAGCGCAACAAATAATATGCATGCGGCCCCCAAATGCGCGGCCAGACGATATTGTGAAACGTCCACGCGCTCAACAAGGCCGGACGACACCATCCACCAGCCTAAAAACCCTTGAAAACCACCCATGACAAACAGTACGGCGAGCGCGGGGGCCAGTTTCCAGTCCAATCTGCGTTGGAAAAGGAACACCAAAAATGGCACAAGAAAAACCAAGCCGATGAATCGCCCCAAAAAGCGATGCCCCCACTCCCACCAAAAAATACCTTTAAACTCTTCAAGGGACATGCCCTTGTTGATTTGTTGGTATTCAGGGATCTGTCGGTAGGCGTCGAATTCGGCGTTCCAGTCTTTTAAGGACAGCGGTGGAATTGTGCCAGATATGGGCTTCCACTGTGTGATCGACAGACCTGAATCTGTGAGACGCGTTGCACCGCCGACCATCACCATCAACAGCACCAAAAGTGCCAGCACATATAACCAAATGCGAACTGGTCTGATTTTAGCTTCGTACGTTTGTTCGCTGATAGGCTGATTGGAAACAGACATGTGGCGTATCTACTCTTGTTTGATCGGTGCTTTGTGTTAAATCCTTGTGTGCATTTCCGCAAGGGACTGCAATGCCGCACCGGTTCATACGTTAAGCAAAGTGATTGGGATCAATATGAGTCTACGTCAGCGCAAATTGCTCGGCATTCCGCTTTTGCTGTTGATCATCGTTGTTTACGCTTCGATTGCCGTCTTCATCTACGAGAACTGGCTCACCGGTGCGCACAATCTGATCTTGTTGGCATATTTTGTGGTTGCTGGCAGTTGCTGGTTTTTCCCAGCGACTTGGGCCATTAGATGGATGTCAGCGCGTCCTGACGAGCTGCCACCTAGTTCACATTGACCTTTTTCATGCCGCTGTGCGTCGTAAAGACTGCTCCTGTCAGAAAAACGTCAACAAAGCGGCTCTTTTGATAATTGCCATTGAGTGAGATACGCGGCAAAGCTTCGGGATGCTCTGCATTTTCAGCATAAAGACCACCTGGCCGAGTGGTTACGCCCGTCACAAGTCCCAAGTCCCTAACGGCCGCAAATTCCCTTGGCCCTGCCGACAGTTTCCCGCCGATTGGGTAGGAAAAGTGGTCTGGCTGCTTGCCTGTTCGCAGGGTCAGAATTTTGACAGAATCCTCGATTTCCGTCCGCATTTTATCGGCTGGCAATTTGTTCAACTCGTAATGGTTGACCGTGTGCGCGCCAATTGTGCAAAGCGGCTCATCGACAAAGGTTCTAAGTTCATCCCAATCCATAATCAAATTGCGACAATGATCGCTCAGGTTGAACGCATAGCGCTTCGCCAAACGATATAAGAGCTTTAGACGGTCAGCTTCTGGCTTTTCACGCATGAACCAATAAAGCTCATCAAACACGTCGAGTTTGCTCTGGGTTGTTGCCGTTTCTCGATATTCGATACCCTGCCCTAGATCAAACTCAAGACTATCGTTTTCGCCAATAATATCCTCAAGCGCTTGCCACCAGATCTCGGCCTGAGCATCAATCAAATTCGGTGCAATGAACAGGGTGAATGGACAATTGTGCTTGCGCAATATTGGCAGGGCAAATTCCAAATTGTCTTTGTAGCCGTCGTCAAATGTAAAAACAGCGAATTGTTTTTCCGGCTCTTTTGATCGAAGTCGGCGCATTGCCTCATCTAAGTCGACAATATCAATATTCTGCTTTTGGCAACCAACAATAACCGTTTCAAGAAATTCGGGCGTGATCTGAAGAATACCATTGGGGGAAAAAGCCGCTGGTGTGCCTGGCAAAACGCGATGCATGGTGAAGATCGTACCTTTGCACTTCGACAAAGCCCGAATTGAACGTGCAACGCCTGGGAGTGCAAAGCACTCCATTGCCAGATGGATGAGACGATATTTCAAGTTTTTCACAGCTTTGCCTAACTAGGCTACGTTGGATTCTTGTTTATCGCGCGTCACAAATGACACGTTGTCAATTCCAATCGCATTGGCATCCTCCTCCATATGGGCACGCATTTGTGTGTCCATAAAGTCGCCAACAATGAGCAATGTCGCGTCCATATCAGCAAATGGAGAAAGCGGTGCGCGCAGTCCAAACTGACCACATTCCACGATCACATAGTCATAAATCTCGCCGAGTGCATCAAACATCAGCGAAAACCGCTCATTGGAGAACTGTAGTCGGCTCTTGGTTCCCCACGGCACGAAAAACTCATTTTCGCTGGCCCCTACTTTGATGATCCCACCAAAGTCGGCTTCACCGACACACATGTCTGTCAGTCCAAGCATGCCCACATTATCGGCGCCGCCGGCATTCACTAGAATGGTTGATGCGCCGTTCAAGGAAAGGTGTTGCTGCAATTGTGTTGCGGTCACGCTGTCAGCGCGCGTCTGGTCAGCACTTGCAACAAGCACTGTACTCATTCCATTTTGGCGAATACTTTTTGCAATTTTGGTTAGATCACTTGGGGGGTGAGAAACAGCCGCTTGTTCCACGCGTTGTGGCGAGGGTTCAACATACACTGTCTCTTGCACCTCTGGCTCCTCAAATACACTGGCTGCCTCACGAAGCTCTCTTAAGCTTGCTGGCTCGGGTGCTACCTCAGGCAAGGTTTCGGCGACGGGTTCTTTGAACCTGGCAAACTCGTCTTCTTTTTGTTCAGGCTGAGTATTGACCATAGGTTCAGTGCGAACAGCCAAATCAGCCACTTCTTCACGTTGCAATTCGTGCCGAACGGTAATCACATTGCCAGCAGCAAGTTCGCTGATAATCACCATTCCCAGTTGAATAACGACGGAAAGGCCGCCGACCAAAAGCAACAAGAATGGTTTGTTTGGTGCAGAGGCTTTGGTAGGTGTAGCCGCTGTGGAGATAATGCGAACATCGGGGAATATGGCCCCTGTATTGGTACGTGCAGTTGCTTCGCTTTGACGCGCAAGGAATGTATTGAGCAAATCGCGTTTGGCTGCAGCTTCACGTTCTAGCTCGGCCAACGTCACTCCGCTACGTTCAGCGCCGGAAGCTGATAGTTTTAAGCGAACCAAGTCATCGCGCAGCGACTTTTCAAGTTCCCCTTCAATGCGCGCTTGAGTCTCCAATGATTCCGCAATTCTGCGCCCTTCAAGCTGAATCTGGCGGTCGATATCGCGAATCTGAGCATCGAGCGCTTGTAGCGTTGGGTGATTGTCTAGCAATGTGGCAGAAGACTGTGCGCGCGAAGCTTGGAAATTTGCCTTTTGCTCTGACATGCGTTGCACGATTGGGGACTGACGCACGTCCGGAACTGCCTCAAGGCTGCGCCCGGAGCTGAGCAAGTCGCGAATAAGTCGGGCACGCGTGCTCGCGGCGTTCTTTCGCTCAGATACGGTGCTGATTTGGCGCGACAAGTCAGATAATTGCTGGCCAATAAGCGAAGTCGTTTCAGTTGATCTGAATAGATCGTTGTTTACGCGAAAGTTTGCCACGGCGTTTTCCGCGGCCGAAACATCTGCACTTAGCCGTTTGATTTCTTGGCTAAGCCAGACCGTTGCATCAGAAGTGTCCGATATTGACAGACCAGAGCGCCGATCCACCAATGCCTTTGCAAGGGCATTCGCGACTTTGCTGGCTGTTTGTGCGGATTCTGAAGTGTATTTTATCGAAATGACGCGACTATCTCTTGCTTGTGCCGCAACCAAGTTCTTGGTCAGTTTTCCGATAATCTTGTCATCAGTCGAATCATTTTCTGCTTTAGTTGCCGCGTCTTGGCCAACTGAAAACAGCGCAAAAACCAAATCTAGAGGCCCAACAGAACTGCCGACGAATTCCGCATTCGAACGCAGATCAAGCTCATCAACCACCCGCAAAAGTGTTTCACGCGATTTGAGGAGTTGAATCTGGCTAGCAATGGCAGCACCATCCACTGCCGATACACTGGTTTGGTTCGTGCGCGTACCAGCAGATTGGGCAAAACTATCGCTGCGCGGTTCAAGCAACACGCTGGTTTCAGCCGAATACTGTTTGGTCATGAAGGAGAATGAAACAAAGGTTAGCCCGCACAATATTGCCGTAACAACAAGTATGCGCGGCAACGCACGAAAAATCGCCCCGAACAAGTTGAACATATTGATCTGAACGTCTTCGTAGCTTCGAGGCCCATTCTGGGTCATGTGAAGTAATCCTTCAAAGTCTTCGTCATTTAGAATCCTTTGTGACCCCTGTATGGTAAGAATTCGGTTAACTTTGCTGCCTGAAGATTTTACTTCACCGTCGATTAGACGGTGATTTTTCCGGATTATTAACCATAAGCAGCCATAAGAGATCTCGACTTCGAATCTCAAAAGGTCTCTGTTATGCGTTTGGTGCGTTTCGCCGCTTTGTTTGCCCTGCTCTTTGTTTCAGCGTGTGCTACTGGACCACGCCCTTCCACACATAACGGGCAGGCATTCGAAAAATCTCACGTCGCCTATCAACTTGATACGGGCGATGTGTTGCGCGTCACAGTCTATAATGACGCTCAATTGACCAACAGTTTTGGCATTGATGATGCTGGCTTTATATCGATGCCATTGGTGGGCCGGGTTTATGTACGTGGCAAAACAGTGAACCAAGCTAGCGCATTGATCACCTCCAGCTTGGCAAGCGGCTATCTTCGTGACCCCAATGTTGCTGTTGAAGTGGCGCAATATCGACCGTTCTATATCCAAGGCGAAGTTGCCAGTTCCGGGCAATTCCCATTTGTATTTGGCATGAGTGTGCGCGCAGCGATCAGCACGGCAGGCGGGTTCAGCGATGTTGCAACCAAAAACTCAGTGACGATATACCGCAAAGCGACCACAGGAACGACTAAACTTCGCGCGAAGATGGATGATTTGGTTCAGCCGGGTGATACTATTGTTGTGCATGAGCGCTGGCTCTAAACACCTAATAAGTAGGATCAAGTAAAATGGGTAAACCTTTGCGCGTTCTACAGGTATTGCGTGCACCAGTTGGCGGATTGTTTCGCCATGTTTGTGATCTTTCTACTTTTCTGGACACCGACGGCCACGAAGTTGGATTGGTCGTTGATGCGCTCTCTTATGATGCTGAAACATCCTCAAAACTGGATCAAATCTCCAAACACCTAAAGCTTGGCATTCATCCAATTGCTATTCCTCGTCTTTTTGGGCCTCAGGACCTTGTTGCCCCCTTTCAGATAAAGAAACTGATTGGTCAGCTCGGAATTGATGTTGTCCATGGTCATGGTGCAAAAGGTGGGTTTCACGCGCGTTTGGCAGCTTGGGGAAACCCAAATGTAAAAAAGATCTATACGCCACATGGTGGGGCGCTGCATTTTTCCAAATCATCCCCGGCGGGCCGTGTTTTTCATACACTTGAAAAACAACTTGTGCCGCAAAGTGACCGGATCATTTTCGAAAGCGAATATGCCGCCTCTACCTATCGTCATCAAATTGGCGAGGTTGGTGCAAAGGGAACGGTTGTACACAATGGACTTGCAGAAGCCGAATTCTCAAAAATTGACACCAATTGCGAGTTTGATTTTGTTTTTGTTGGTGAACTCAGAGACTTAAAGGGCGTCGAGTTTTTGCTAAGGGCCCTGCCCGATGTCACAACGCCCCAAGGCAATCCCGCTCGATTGCTATTGATTGGCGATGGACCACACCGGGAACAATTTGAACAATTGAGTATTGAACTCAACCTGCAGGATCGTGTCGAATTCGCTGGTGCACAACCCGCACGCAACGGATTTGCGCGTGCAAATATTGTTGTGGTCCCCTCGCTCAAAGAATCACTGCCCTATGTGGTAATGGAGGCCGTAGCGGCCGAAAAAAGCGTCATCACTACAGATGTTGGCGGCATTTCAGAGATTTTTGGACCAGAAAAAGCGCGACTGCTCCCCCCATCGGATTCAAAGGCGCTGTCGCGCACTATGCAGCAATATTTAGCAGGTGGTGAAGACTTGGCCGCGCACAATCAACGGCTACAAAATCACGTGCACTCTAGGTTCTCAATTGAGAAAATGGCAAGTAGAATCCTAGCGATATATTTGAATCAATAGCAAAATATTTACCATAGTGTTTCATTTGGCTTTCACGCCTTGAACCGTATTGTGTGTCTTGAAACAATATTGAATTCAGGAATAACGCCAAATGTATCGCATCGACCCCAAAGAAGTGGTGACCGAAATTGTGGGCGCACGCCAAAATGCTGTCGCTGCCAGTTCTTTGTCCAAGCGCGCAAAAGCAATAGCTTCGGCGCCGGTTGAAACTGCCATGTCCAGCAAGATCATTGTTGGAGTGGTTCAGCTCGTCGAACTGCTGTTCTTGGCAACAATCGGGATGATTGTATGTCTTGTTTATGTGCCCGAGCCATCTGTTTTGTACTATCTTGCCATGTCGATTGGTGCTTCAGGTGTTGCATTGTTCGGTCAGAACATCATTAAGAACCACTCGATTCAAAAGTATCGCACGACATTGCGTCAAATCGGGCGCGCATTGGCTGTGTGGAGCGCAACCATTCTGTTGGTGATTGCATTCATCTTCTTGTTCAAACTCAGCGACTCGTTTTCACGCGTATGGACTTTGGGTTGGCTGGTTATTGGTTCTGCCTTCTTGGTGTTTTATCGCATTGCGGTGCGCAGCTTGATTATCCAGTGGACGGTTGCCGGACGTCTTAAGCGACGGACTGTGCTTGTTGGTGGTGGGCCAGATGCCGAACAACTCATTGAGAACATCACCAGCACGGCGACCAACGATATCGAATTGCTTGGCCTTTTTGATGATCGGGCAGACAAGCGTTCACCTGAACTGGTGGCGGACTGTCCCAAGCTTGGCAAAGTCGCCGACTTGGTTGAGTTTGCGCGGCTAACGCGCATTGATTTGGTTATTGTGTCCCTGCCCGTTTCGGCGGAAACACGTGTATTGCACATGCTCAAACAATTGTGGGTGCTGCCCGTTGATATTCGCCTAAGCGCGCACATGAGCAAGCTGAAGTTCAAATCACGCGCCTATTCCTATTTAGGTGAGGTGCCGGTGTTTGATATGGCCGACAAACCAATCTCTGATTGGAATATTGTCGCAAAGTGGTTGTTTGACATGGTTGTTGCAGCGGTTGCACTGGTCGCTTTCTCCCCCATCATGCTGATTACCGCGATTGCCATCAAGTTGGAGAGCAAGGGCCCCGTTTTCTTCAAACAGAAGCGTCACGGCTTTAATAATGAATTGATCAATGTGTTCAAGTTCCGGTCTATGTACACGGAAATGTCGGATGAAAAAGCGACAAAGCTGGTCACAAAAGATGATCCGCGTGTCACAAAAGTTGGCCGCTTTATTCGCAAGACGTCAATTGATGAGCTGCCCCAGTTCCTTAATGTTTTGCGCGGAGAGCTTTCAATCTGCGGCCCTCGCCCGCACGCATTGCAAGCCAAAGCCGATGACCGTCTCTACCATGATGCTGTGGACGGCTATTTTGCGCGCCACCGGGTGAAGCCAGGCATAACTGGCTGGGCACAGATTAACGGTTGGCGGGGCGAGACAGACACCGTCGATAAAATCATGCAGCGGGTAAATCACGATCTTTACTACATCGAGAACTGGTCGATCTTCTTGGATCTCTATATTCTCTTGATGACCCCTATTTCGCTGGTCAGCAAAAACGAGGGCGCATACTAGCGCGGCCATCCTCATGTCAATTCAAACAACATTTGTGGGCGAAAACATTAAGGTGAGCGGCTCTGCGCTCGCTCATCGTCTAATGATGATGCTGGTGCCGGTTTGGATTGCGGGCGGGGCACTGGTTATGTTTGAACCGTCCCCTTATGAGTTGGTATTTGTGGCCGTTTTTGCCTGTGCCATGTTGGCGGGCATGCCGATATCGCGGCGCACCAACACCTATTTGATGGCAACTTTGTTGTTCATTCCCCCCGCGTTCGTTGCCATTTTGCAGATGCAATATTCAACGCTGTCGAAGGGCTTGATCTTTACCACCGTCACGGTGTTTTTGTTGATCACCGGGTATTTTGTTGCCAACTTTGTTGCTGAAAAACCATTTGAACGTATGCGTTTAATCAATAAGGCGTATATATTTGCTGCAGTTTTTGCGGCCCTTATTGGCACGCTGGCATATCTTGGTTTGATCCCCGGCAAAGATCTGTTTCTGCGCTATGGTCGTGCAAAAGCTTTCTTTAAAGACCCCAATGTATTTGGCCCCTTTTTGGTGTTGCCCGCTGCCTATTTGTGGCAACGAATCCTTTTGGGCGACTATCGAAAAATGGCAATGAATGCCCTGTGGTTGGGTATCATTTGTGTGGGGGTTTTCGTGTCCTTCTCCCGCGGCGCATGGGGGCACTTGCTGTTGACATTTATCATTGTCTATCTGCTCAACTTCTTGTTGGAAGCGACGCCGCGTGAACGCATAAAAATGATCGGGTTGGCCGTCGTGGGCATTTTCGCCCTGGTCCTAGGTATTTTGGGCTTGTTGATGATCCCGCAAGTCGCAGACTTGTTTTTGCAACGTGCTTCGCTTGTTCAAAGTTATGACGGTGGTGAAACGGGTCGATTTGGCCGACAGGCGTGGGGATATGCGCTTGCGTTGAATAACCCACTGGGCATTGGGCCCTGGCAATTTGACCAAATGTTGGTTTTAGAGCAACCGCACAATACCTACCTAAAAGTCTTTTTGGACTATGGATGGCTTGGCGGCGGTGCATTTGTTTGGCTGATTCTGATGACATTGCGACGCGCCGTTGTGTCCATGGCCATCCCCTCACCCAATCGTTTGTTGATGATCCCGGCGTTCGCTACATTTTTACCGCTGATCCTTGAAGCCGCGATTATCGATATTGATCACTGGCGTCATTTGTTCTTAGTGATGGGGATCATTTGGGGCGTTTCAGCTGGCTATGATGTCTATAAAGGCGGCCAATACGACCGGCGGTTGCCTTAAGCTGCACCAAACCTGAGCAAATAGTCTTGGGCAAGTTTTGCACCTCGGCGAACAAAGTCGCCTGCCAAACTTTGCGCAAAAGGCGTTTCACTATGCGAGCCTATCCAGGCGGTTAGCGCCATACGCCGTAGCATCACGAACGTGTCCATCTCAGCTTCATCGGCATCGGCAAGCGTTCGCTCTTTGCGATAGCCGCGCAGCCATGCTGCCTTGAGTGCTGGGATTTCTGGACTGTCTTCAATAAATGAAATGGCGGCTGCAAAATCATACATGTACCAGCAAAAGCCACAGTCATCGAAGTCGATCAGCTTGATGTGACGGCCATCAACCAGCAGATTCGCCAACCGCATATCGGCATGAATCAATCCGTACCGATCTTGGCCCTGTCCAAATTCTGCTAAGCGCTGGCGCAACAACGCATCAAGTTGGTCAAAGGTCGATCGAAACTGTTCGGTCATCCCGGGTGCTTTGCGCCAATCGCCCCAAAGCCCGTTTGGGTCAAGAATGCTGCTGGCCGTCCAACGCATCCGCTCAAATCTCTCAGGCATTTGCCATTGTTGCACATGATTGTGCGCCGTGGCGGCAAGCCGTCCCAATTCCACAAACGCCGCTGAGAGATTTTCATTTTCTTGGGGTTCATTCCCCTCTTCAAACTCAAAAAGCACCATGAACTGCGGCGCATATGCTCCGCTCACATGAGCTGATTGCAGCAAATGCCCATTATTACCAGCAATGGCGATTGGGGTTTGCACCGCCATATCGGTGCGCAGCGCCTTTGCCCAAGTCAGTTCAGAAGTGATGGCAAGTTCGCTATTGTAGCCGGGGCGGTGCACGCGCAATATTTTCTTGCTACCATCGGGCAAGTCCAAGCGAAAGGTAGCGTTTTCTGTATGGTTGATCAGAGTGCATTGAGCGCGCGCAAGCCCCGGCCAGGCCGTTAGCGCAGCGAGCAGTTTGTCACGGTCAATCCCGGTGTTTTCAATCAGGGCCATCATCAATATCCATCACACATGGCAGATGGCTACCGCAAATAGGAGTTGGTGTTAAGGCGCAAAACGTCAGATCCGTCAGAACGCACAAAATTAGCGCAACACTGACTTGCGCAAAGCAGCGAATTTGTCTAACAAGGCCCCAGTCGGGGTGTAGCGCAGCCTGGTAGCGCATCTGTCTGGGGGACAGAGGGTCGTCAGTTCAAATCTGGCCACTCCGACCATTTTTCGTCGAATAGCAAACCCATACTACCAGTCAGCTTTTTTTCTATTTATCGGCACCATACTTTCGTTTAGCATTATCCCATGACAAATGAACCGCCTGTTCCGGCTTACGAAAATCCTAATTTGGCTTGGCGAAGCTTTAAGAGCCGGACGCCTATTGAGTCTTGCCGTTTGACCTCGGCTGATCTCAAACGCCTTTACAGGATATTCTCAGCTAAACAGCTCGAGTATTTGAATGGGTTGGAGTCTAAGATCAGTCAGATCGAAGAAGAGTCAGTTCAACAATTCAATCAACGTGCGCAGCGAGTGCGCGATGCGCTGATTGTCACCGTAACTGTTACCGGCTCCAACGGCATAATGACAACTGGCCACGGCGAAGAATTCTTCGAGAGTTCTGAGTTTCCAGATAGTGTCGACCAAGTTTTCTTCGACACGAGCTTTAGTCCAAAAGCACTCTTAGATCATGACCCCACTGAACAAGCTACTCTGCTTTTAGATTTCACTCGACCATTGCTCTTGGATGTGTCGAATCCGCCAACTGCGCAAACGCCAAACAACAGCAATTATTTCATTTCCAGCACCTCTGAATCGTGGGCACGGTCGCTTTCCTCTCAGCTATCCGAGTTCTTCGCTGACAGAAAACTACCAACAAACTGGATCCACAAAGCTGGCGCATATGATTGGCTACTTATGCTTCTCGGACTTCCTTTATCCCTTTGGGGGACTTTTCGGGCTTACAATTTGTTTTTTGGAAATCTAGATTTGAATAGCGGCATACAAATTCCGATTCACATCTATTTTATGTTTTTATCACTTTATATTTTTAGAGGACTTTTCGCATACTTCAAGTGGATGGTTCCAAAAATGGAATTTGAAGGCGTCGCCTCACCTGGCAAGCTGCAAAGAAGATTTTGGTACACCGTAGTTTTGGCAATCATTGCAGCCGCCGTGTATGATGCAGTCCAGTTCGGCATCATGCAAAATACAGCACTGGTCATGGCGAATAAATTGACCTAATTCAACGGATCTTCCGTGGCTTTGTCCAAAAGCCGCTTGCACTCGAGCAATTCGTGCAGCGCTTCGTTTAGTCGTGCGCGCGAATAGGTGTCGATTTTTCCGGAGCCGTGTGATGATTCTGGTGCTGCAATTTGAGGTTGTTCAGCCGTGTCGCCATTGCCACCAACGGGAACCACAGGCTCAATTGCCCCGGTTTCGCCAATGGTGATCACGTGGCGTGCGCCATTTTCTTTGAGAATTTTTTGGACGCCCTTGATGGTAAAACCTTCATCATAGAGCAAATATCGTATGCCGCGCAGCAGTTGCACATCGTCGGGCCGATAATAGCGACGACCACCGCCCCGCTTTAGCGGTTTGATTTGCGAAAATCGTGTTTCCCAAAAACGCAAAACGTGCTGAGGCAAGTCAAGCTCGTCTGCCGCTTCCGATATGGTACGAAAAGCGTCTGGCGACTTTTCCAACGGTTCCACCCTCGTATTAGCTAAGCGCTGTTATTGTTTTATTTTGCGCTTAGCATCTTATCGTTGATTTTGGATTTCAAAACGTTGCTTGGCTTAAACACCAAAACCCGTCTTGGCAAAATCGGTACTTCTTCGCCGGTTTTAGGATTCCGACCAATCCGCTCATTCTTAGATCTGACCAAAAATGAACCGAATGACGACAGTTTGACGCTTTCCCCAGCGACAAGTGCATCACTCATCAAATCCAATACACGCTCTACCAAATCAGACGACTCGGCCCGCGAAAGGCCGACTTGCTGATAAACTGCCTCACTGAGGTCAGCACGTGTTAGTGTTTTCCCTGCCATGTCCACTCCGCAATGCATTTCAATATGTTAACGAGCATAGATGCGACATTTGTCTTGGTCAATGATGAAGCGCAAACTCTTATTGCACTTTACCAGCGCACCAAAGACGCGCCCCATGTAAATCCGCCACCCATGGCCTCAAGCATCACAAGATCGCCCTGCTTGATACGCCCATCAGCCACCCCAATGCTTAGCGCCATCGGCACTGAAGCCGCTGAAGTATTGGCATGTTTGTCCACCGTAACGATAACTTTTTCTGCCGGGATCTTCAGTTTTTTGCCAGCCCCGTCAATAATACGCTTATTGGCTTGGTGCGGCACGAACCAATCTAGATCGCTTGGCTCAACATTTGCTTTTTCAAATGCGCCTTCAACCACGTCCGAAATCATGCCTACAGCATGGCGAAACACTTCTTTGCCTTCCATGCGCACAAATCCAACGGATTGAGTTAGCGATGGGCCACCGTCAACATAGAGCTTGCGCCAATGTTCGCCATTTGAGCGCAAACAGTTTGAAAGCACACCACGGTCACCTTCTGCCTCAGTTGGCACAGCTTCAAGCACCATGGCGCCTGCGCCATCGCCAAATAGCACACAGGTTGTCCGGTCTTCCCAATCGAGCAAACGCGAAAACGTTTCAGCGCCAATAACAAGCGCTTTGGTGCCAAGACCGTTTTTTAAATAGCTATCTGCAGTTGCAACGGCATAAACAAAACCAGAGCATACCGCTTGAATGTCAAATGCAGACCCTTGGGTGATGCCAAGTTTTTCTTGCACCAATGCAGCTGTCGCTGGGAACGTGCGGTCTGGAGTTGTTGTTGCAACAATGACCAAATCGATTTCAGAGGCATTGATGCCCGCCGCGTCGAGCGCGTTCTGTGCAGCATTTACCGCCAAATCCGATGTTTGTTCGTCTTCTAGGGCAATGTGGCGCTGCTCAATGCCCGTGCGCTGAACAATCCACTCGTTCGTTGTGTCGACTTTTTTCTCTAGATCTTTGTTTGTGACAACGTTTTTGGGCAAATAATGCCCAACCCCACGCACGACTGATTTTACCCCACTCACGCTGATGCTACCTCGTCACTTTCATTGTCGCCATTTGATGCCTTGTCGGCTGGCTTTTCAAATTGTTTCAGCCCGTCACCGATTTTATCCATCAATCGATTGTTGGCCATTTCATAGGTTATGCCCAAAGCGCTCTTAAAGCCAATTTCGTCGGTGCCGCCGTGGCTTTTGATCACGATGCCATTTACGCCAAGAAAAACAGCACCATTGGCATTGCGCGGGTCCATTTTGTCACGCAACGTGCGTAGGCCACCCGAAGCAATGAGTGCGCCAAGTTTTGATAGCCAGCTGTTGGTGAGCGCGGTGCGCAGATAAGTGCCGACCTGTCGTGCGGTTCCTTCTGCGGTTTTCAGGGCGATATTGCCTGTAAAACCTTCTGTTACCACAACATCCACTGTACCTTTGCCAATGTCATCGCCTTCAACAAAGCCGTGATATTGGTAACCGCACCCTGTGTGTGACTTAAGTTCTTTGGCAGCATCTTTGACCGCGTCCAAGCCCTTAACTTCCTCAACGCCGACGTTGAGCAAACCAACAGTTGGTTCTTTCATATCGAAGAGCGCGCGGGCCAAGGCGGCCCCCAAAATGGAGAAGTCAATCAACTGTTGTTTGTCAAACCCTACGGTTGCCCCCACGTCGAGCACAACGATTTCTGTGCGCAAGGTCGGCCAGATCGCGGCCAACGCGGGCCGAGCGATGCCTTCCATCGGGCGCAGGCAGAATGTCGCCATCGCCATAAGTGCGCCAGTGTTGCCGCCTGAAATGGCCGCGTCGGCCTCTCCATCGGCAACGGATTGCAGGGCATTCCACATGGATGATTTGCCGCGGCCTTTGCGGAGGGCCTGACTAGGCTTCTCGTCCATCGAAACCACATTTTCGCAATGACGGATTTCGGACACTGCTTGAAGGTCAGGATATTTTTTGAGCAAAGGCACCAGCTCATCTTCACGCCCGTGAAAGATGTATTTGGTGTTTGGCCGCTCCAAAAGAGCCATTTTCGCGCCCAAGAGAACGATCGCCGGCCCGTTGTCGCCACCCATAGCGTCGACTGATATTGTTATGTTTTTTGCCATATTCGCTTTGGTTTTTAGCAAAACTCGTGCGCAGCTTATCTAGGAATAAGCCGCATACAAGCTTTTTTGCACCTTTGTCGACTAATTACTTTGTCTGTTTAAGTGCCGCCAACGCGGCAAATGGGGACAGTTCGCCCGAATCCTCGTCATCTTTGACATTTGACAGTTCAGCGCCCTGTTTCTTTGGATACGGATCAATGTTTAGCAAATACTGCTCGTATATGAAATCACTTAGATCGATTTTATCGGCCGTGAACCATTCTGTGTCCGCATCCACTTCCAGATCCACAAAGACTTCGCCATTTGCGGTCAAATCCAACTCGGGCTCTTCGCCGCGCAAATAAATGCGTTCGATAGCGACATCAATTTGCTCTTCGACCGGCTCAAGCGTTACAACGCACGGTTGCTGCAGTGCCGCTTTCAACTTGCCCTTGGCTTCCAGCCCCCCACGAATCGGTCGAATTTCGACAAACCCTTCAAACTGTGTAAGTTCGGTTGCCGCTGAGTGCTCAGCGAGGACTTTGAGCGTTTGCTCGTCGGCTGCAAAGTCATATTTACGCCCTTGTGTGGGCACTTCTTCAACACGAACCACCATATCGAGCAAAAGAGATAGTTGTTCGATGGTGTATTCTTGGGTCTTGCTCATTCTTGTTCCTCAGCATTTATGCTGGCAATTGATTGTTCGGGAGACAGAAAATGGATTGTTCCGCGAATGATTTGGTTTTGAGTGCCCAAGTTGGCGATTTGTCCAATCGCATATTGGGCCAACACGTTTGCATTTGTGCTATCTTCGTCATTATACAAATTACGATTTAGCGCCAGAGCAAGTGTTGCGACATCTTTGCTCTCATATGAGTCCTTTACCGCCCCCAAAAGGCCGTAAAAGACTTCACCCATTTTTTTGACCTTTTTGGGCACGGTTATATCGCCAACGCCCATTTCGCGCAAAGAGCGGTCCATATCTTTAAAGAACAAATCAAACAGCGACTGGGCGAACTTCCTTTGGTCTTCGTCGCCTTTGTGCAGGCGGTGGAAAACCAGGGTCATGTGTAATGCGATCATATCGAAGCGACCGGTTACATCGTCTTTAATGCCATGGGACAAATAGAATTCTGGGTGCCGAGATTGCGCCACAATGATATTGTACGCAGCTAGTGCAGCATCGGCGAATGGGTCTTTGCGAAATGGGTTGAAAATCATCAGTCTGTTGTCGGTTCTGCTACAGGTCGAAGTTTTAAGTTCCATCTGCATCTTGCCATCTTATCACTTTGGCAGCTAAACAGATTTCCGACGCCCCTTTTTTAGATGCGTTATTTGTCTTGTTAATCGAGTTTTTGTGAGAAAGCCAATTAAATGATGTTCACGCGTTCAGCAATCCGCTTCCTTTCACTTATCAGTGTCTTCGCTGCTGCGCTTGCACTTTCTGGCTGTCTTACACAACAGCGCACACAGGGCTATGACATTTCTGAGGACAATTTGGCGCAGGTCCGCCCAGGCGTTTCCAGACAATTGGTCGAATTTGTAATGGGTTCACCGCAATCTAAGAACACGTTCGGCGACGAAGAAGCCTATTATTACGTGGAAACAAAAATTGAACAGACAGCCTTTGGCCTCAAAAACGTCAAAGAGCGCACCGTTGTTGCCGTTTATTTCGACAAAAAAGACCGTGTCGTCGACAAAGCGGTTTATTCACTTGAAGATGGGCGCTTGGTCGAGACCGTTTCACGCAAAACACCGGGCTTTGGGCAGGATCGCTCGTTCGTTCAACAATTGTTGGGATCGTTGAGCTTGTAAGTTCAAACATCCGGTTTCAAGAAACATAGAAAATGGCGAGGGTTGAGCAATTTGCTCCCCTCGCCTTTTTGTGGCTTACTGCGTGCGCAACTTACGTTGACGGTAGTCGCCCCAAGCCAACAGCGCCAAAGTGGCCGTTACAATAGGCAGGACCAAGATGTTAATTGACTGCCACCCAAGAGTGTTTAGCAAGACCCCTGAGCTGATTGAGGCAACTGCCATTGAGCCAAAAACAAATGGCTCGTTTAGCCCCTGCGCCGTTGATGCTTCTTCTGGGCGATAGGCTTGTGACAGCATGGTTGTCGAGCCGATGAAACCAAAGTTCCACCCTACACCAAGCAAGATCAACGCAGCGTCAAAGTGAAGGGTCGTGATGCCGTTCAAGTTGATCAGAGCGCTACCCAAAATTAAGACCAGTCCAATGCCCACCGTGGCGTGAGAACCGATCCGATTGATGATGTTGCCCGTCACAAGACTTGGAGCAAACATTGCAATGATGTGCCATTGAATTGCTGTGGTTGCGGCCTCTGCTGAGTGCCCGCATACATGCACCATCGCCAAAGGCGCCGCGACCATAACAAAGGTCATCAGCGCATAAGAAACCATTCCCGTTATGATGGGAATGTTGATTTCCGGCAGTTTGAAAAGTTCCATGGCCGTGCGGCCCTTGGCGTCGCCTTCCTTTGGCTTAACAATTGGCGCCAGCCGTGTTTGCCAGAGCATGGCCATGGCGACGATTGAAAGGATCGAAATGATCAGGAACGAGCCCGCGAACTCGACGCCCCCAAGCCAATCTTTGGCCAGATAGGACAATCTAGGGCCCAAAAAGCCAGCAGCGACGCCGCCAAGTAAAACCAATGAAATCGCCCTCGCCTTCATGTCGTCAGGCACACTGTCGGCGATTGCAAAGCGATACTGCTGGGTAAAGGCTCCACCCATACCCACAATAGAAAGAGCAAGCGCAAAGAGGATGAATGAGGAAAAGGCAACAGCAGCTGCGGCGCACAGTCCAGCAACAAAGCCCAATGCAGCGCCAATCATAAAGCCATTGCGGCGCCCAATGGCGTAAATGATCTTGGTGGCGGGGCCCGCCATAAGCGCCAGACCAACAATCATGGCCGTGGTTGGAATTGTCGCCATGCTTTTGTCAGGCGCAAGATTGGCTGCAGTTAGCGCCCCAACGGCCATAATAATGGCTTGGCTAGAGCCGCCAGTTGCTTGGGTTACAGCCAACAAACCAATGTTCCGCCCCGCATATTTTGCTTTATCAAATTGGGGTTCGGTCATTGATTTATCTCCATTTATTTCACTTCGTCAGGCCGGAATGTTGTGGCGATATTGTTGAGCACACCATTGACCATTGCGGGCTGGTCTTTTTCAAAGAATGCACGTGCAACATCAACATACTCATTGATGACAACGCGGGCTGGAATGTCTTTTTTGTAAAGCATTTCAAACGCTGCAGAACGCAGGATCGCCCGAAGTGTACTGTCGATTCTAGTGACAGGCCAACCGTCCACGAGCGAATTGTCTATAATTGGATCAATTTTGACCTGATATGTCCGCACGCCTTCAAGCAGCTGCTTGAAATAGTCGGCGTCAGCGGGAAGATATTCTTCCCCCTCTACTTCTTTGCCCAGGTGAAACATTTTGAACTGTTCAACCGTAGCATCAAAAGAAGCGCGCCCGACATCCATTTGGTAAAGCGCTTGAACTGAAGCCAAACGAGCTGCGCCACGTTGATTGGCTTTGCCCGGATCGCGTTGTGGTTTGTCATCACTCATCGTTATAGCCCGAGCTTGGTTCTTGTTTGGATCATGGCAAGCGCTGCCTCAGCTGCGCCGCCGCCTTTGTTCTTTTCTGAGCGGTTGGCGCGCGCCCAAGCTTGCTCTTGGTTTTCAACGGTCTGAATACCATTGCCAAGCGCCAAGCCTTCAGATGTTACCATATTCATGATCGCGCGGGCGCTTTCATTGGCAACAATGTCATAATGGGTTGTTTCGCCCCGAATAACAGCACCAAGAACAACATAACCATCGTATATGTCGGCATCGGCCACTTCAGCGGCAATGAGCGCCATTGAAAGGGCAGCGGGAATTTCCAATACGCCGGGGACAGCGACGCGTGTTATTTCAGCGCCTGCTTTTTCCAGCACTTCAATCGCACCTGCTGCAAGTTCATCGGCCAATTCATCATAAAAACGTGCTTCAATGAGCAAAATCTTTGGCTTGTCGGTCATCTTCGTCCTCAAATCGCAGGTTGTGCGGGGGTTATTGCATTTCAATCAAGCGCGCTGCATATCGCGCCATCTGATCAATTTCAATGTTTATCTCATCACCCGCTTGCGCAAGGTGCCAATTTGTCACTTCAAGCGTGTGCGGAATCAGCAGAACCGAAAAGCGATTGCCCTCTACCCAGTTCACAGTCAGCGAAGTGCCATTTAGCGCCACCGAACCTTTGGTTGCGATAAACCGAGCAAGGTCAGTTGGCACTTCAAACGTCAGTTTGCATTGATCGCTAAAGTCCTCTCGCGACACAATTTTTGCAATTCCATCAACGTGCCCCGACACAAGGTGTCCGCCCAGCTCATCTTGCAATCGCAAAGAGCGTTCAAGGTTTACTTTGTCGCCAATCGCCCAATTCTTGGCAGTGGTCAAAGACAGTGTTTCCTGCCCCAGAAATACCTCAAACCAATTTTTACCGTCCGCACTATTTTCTTTTGCGGTTACGGTTAAACAGATGCCGTTGTGGGCAATTGATGCCCCAAGGTCGAAATCAACGGTGTTGTAAGACGTGCCAATGCGCATTTTGCGACCATCAGCCCGCTCTTCAACTGAAATGATGTTTGCAACGTCTGAAACAATTCCTGTGAACACTAATCGTTCCTTTGAAAGTGTGTAACGCGATCTGCGCCAAGTTTGCTGGTTCCATAGTCTAAAAAGCCCAGCGATGCCAGCTTGTCGCCAATATTTGAGCCTTGCACAGCAGGCAAGCCGCCTGCCCCAATCTCAATTTTGCTTTCCAATAGGTAAAACTCATCGATCAGTCCGGCATCGAGCAGTTCATTTAGCAACTTAGGGCCACCCTCCACCAGCAAATGATTGATGCCTTCATTCGCAATTGATTGGAGGGCGCTTTTCAAGTCTTTGTTGCTGCAAACGCTCACGAAACGTGGGTCTGCACCAAGTGTCATGCCACTTGGCAAATCTGAGGTTGCAGACGAAATGACAATTGGTCGTGGACTGCGGCTTTCCAGCCCCCTCAAACGCACATTAAGCGACGGGTTGTCCAAAATGGCAGTCTTTGCACCTACTGCAATCCCGTCGATCCGTGAACGCAGAGTGTGGGTCCAAGCCTTTGCCTCTGATCCGGTGATGGCAACATTGCCCTCGCCGATACGCCCAACCATACCGTCTTTGGATACGGCGAGTTTGGCTGTGACAAAAGGGAGGCCTTTTCTAACGCGCTTAAAGAACGCGCGGTGCAATATCGTTGTTGGTTGATGATCCACGAGCACAATGACATCAATCTTAGCCGCACGCAGCTTTTCGACACTTTGACCTGCGGTACGTGGGTCTGCGTCCAACTGACCTATAACAACACGCTTGATGCCCGCGTCAATCACTGCGTCAACACAAGGTGGCGTTTTACCGTGGTGGTGACAGGGTTCAAGCGTAACGTAGAGCGTTGCATCTGCTGATTTTTCGCCTGCACTTTCAATCGCTTGGGGTTCAGCGTGCGGGCGACCACCGGGTGCAGTTACAGCACGAGAAACCAGTATGTCCGTTTTAGGATCAACAATAAGTGCGGCAACGGTGGGGTTTTCTGCTGTGGTGCCTAAAAAGCGCGATGCGTACCTCGCGGCTGCGTCCATCCATTTGATGTCCGCCAAGGTTGGCATTTAATCGTCGTCCGAATTGTCCGCGTCGAGCTTGGACAGGAACGACTTAAAGTCGTCCGCTTTGGAAAAATTCTTGTAAACAGAGGCAAAGCGCACAAAGGCTACGTCGTCGAGTTCTTTGAGGCCTTCCATTACCAGCTGACCAATTTGCTCGGACGTAATTTCAGCATCGCCAATGCTTTCCAGCCGGCGCACAACGCCTGAGATCATGCGATCTGCGGCTTCTGCGTCAACTTCGCGTTTGCGCAAGGCTGTTTTGATGGATCGGTTCAGTTTTTCCCGATCAAAAGCCACCTTGCGACCGGACTTTTTGCTGACAATCAATTCGCGCAGCTGCACACGTTCAAACGTGGTGAAGCGTCCACCGCACGCCGAGCAAACTCGGCGGCGGCGAATAGCGTTAGAATCCTCGGTGGGCCGAGAATCCTTTACCTGCGTGTCATGGTTACCGCAATAAGGGCAGCGCATGGTGCCTCCTTAAGGCAAATTATGCGTAGATTGGGTGCGCGTCTGTCAGCACTTTAACTTGCTCACGAACGCCAGCTTCCACTGAAGCATTACCTTCTTCGCCATTTTCAGCCAAACCAGCAACCACTTCAACAATCAACTCACCAACTTTGGTGAAGTCTTCTTGGTTGAAGCCACGTGAAGTTGCTGCCGGTGTGCCCACACGAATACCAGACGTAATGAAAGGCTTTTCCGTATCAAACGGAATTGCATTTTTATTACAAGTAATGTGCGCACGCTCAAGAGCGGCTTCGGTTGCTTTGCCGGTTACGCCTTTGGGGCGAAGGTCAACAAGCATCAAATGGTTGTCTGTTCCACCGGAGAAGATATCCAAGCCACCGCTGATGATTGATTTGGCCAACGCGTCGGCATTATCAACAACATCTGAGATATATTGCTTGAAGTCAGGTGTTAAAGCTTCGCCAAAAGCTACTGCTTTTGCTGCAATAACATGCATCAATGGTCCACCCTGAATACCAGGGAAAATAGCTGAATTGACCTTCTTGGCGATGGCTTCATCGTTGGTCAAGATCATGCCACCACGTGGGCCGCGCAATGTTTTGTGCGTTGTGGTTGTTGCCACATGCGCATGGGGGAATGGGCTTGGGTATTTGCCACCGGCCACAAGACCAGCAACGTGGGCCATATCTACCATGAAGTATGCGCCCACCTCATCCGCGATTTCACGGAATGCCGCAAAATCAAGGAAACGAGAGTAAGCAGAGAAACCAGCAATGATTAATTTTGGCTGATGCTCTTTGGCCATTTCGCGCACTTGGTCCATATCGCACAGACCATCTTCTTTACGCACACCATAGTGCACAGCGTTGAACCATTTACCAGACTGGTTAGGACGCGCGCCGTGGGTCAAGTGACCACCAGCATCAAGGCTCATGCCAAGAATCGTGTCACCCGGCTGGATGAGCGCTTGGAATACGCCTTGGTTGGCCTGTGAGCCAGAGTTTGGCTGCACATTGGCAAAATCACAGCCGAAAAGCTGCTTTGCGCGATCAATGGCCAAGTTCTCGACCACATCAACATGCTGACAACCGCCATAATAGCGTTTGCCCGGATAGCCTTCTGCGTATTTGTTTGTCAGCACAGAACCTTGTGCTTCAATGACTGCTTTTGAAACAATGTTCTCAGAAGCGATCAGTTCGATTTCAGTTTGCTGACGATTAAGTTCAGCATCAATTGCCCGCGCAACATCGGCATCGACATCCGCCAGCGAATTGGAGAAGAAATTTGGAAAAATTTCGGTCATGGAAAATCCTCGCGATTAACGACCAATTTCGGTGCGCTTCGCTTATCATAGGAAATTGGGTTATCCAAGCCGTCTGTGGATTAAATGGTACTTATTGCTTACTCAGTTGCTCAAGTTTTCGCTTAAGCTTACCAAGCGCGAGCTGACGCATGTGGTTCTGCGTCGCTTGAATGGGCGCAATTGCCATGACTTCGACGCCCGTAGCTTCGTGAATCGCGTTTATCCGCACCTGCCCGCCGATTTGGGCAAATTCGAAATATACCGTACCGATTTCACTTTTCTCGCGTTCATTCATGCCCACAATTAATACCTAATCGTCAAGCAGTGCAACACGTCCTTGCTTGTCGAACTGGTAAATATCTTCACGGAATGACACAACGCCTTGGCGGTTTGCCCAAGCGGTAATGTAGGTTGTGATGATAGGCACCGGGCTTTTCAATCGCACATCTAATCGTTCACCAGAGGCGAAGGCGCCATCAACAGCCAATTGATTCCATTCTTCATTGCCCGCAAGCAACCAAGCAACAAGCTCGTCAACTTCTTCAACCCGCACGCAACCAGAAGAATGGAAGCGGCGGTTTTGCCCAAATAGTGATTTTTGCGGTGTGTCGTGCAAATAAACGGCATGTTTGTTGTGGAAGTTGATCTTCACATGGCCCATGGAGTTTTCCGCACCCGGCTCTTGCCGGAAAGCGTATTGCACGGCCTCATCAGTTGACCAATCAATTGAAGCTGGGTCCAATTCCTCGCCGTCAGCACCATAGATTTTGATGCGGAAGTTGGTCAGATACTGGGGATCATCATTCATATACTTTATGATATCACGGCGGATAATGCTTTTTGGAACGTGCCAATAGGGATTGAAATTAATCTCGTGCACTTTTGAATGCAAAAGCGGCGTGGGGCGTTCAATGCGCCCGACAATTGCTGTGTGTCGGCGTTGTACGGTGCCATTCTCAACCGCTTCAATCGATGCTGCGGGAATGTTCACAACGATATACCGCTCAGACAGAGCACTCACCGCGTCTTGCACGCGCAATAGGTTAAGCCGCAGCTGTGTAAGCTTTTCCGTGGCAGGCACATTCATTGTGATCATTGTTTCTTGATCAATTATGCCTGTTGGGCGCAACCCGTGACGCGCTTGAAGCAAGCGCACAGCGTCTTCAACATCTTGGTCAAATTTATCGGACATTCTTAGGTCCGCGCTCAAATCACCCGTCGCAACTAGTCGGCGACGAAGACCACGCACATGACCTTGAACCGCGCCTTTTTTCAAACCGTAGGTTCCGCGCGACAGTTCTTTCCAACCGCCAGCCGCCACAATGGCTTCATATTTTTGAATGGCGAGCTGCAGATTATAAGCCGTGTCGTAAGACAAAATGGGCTCAATGGTTTCAATTGCGGCGCTTGGCGCATTTTCGCTGTCTTGTGCTGATGCAGAACCGGCACCAACGCAAAATGATAATGCGACGCTCAACAGCGCTGCCAAAACGTAATTCTTAGAGAAACTCATGCCAAATGCCCCAATGGTCACCAAAACAGGGATAATTTTGCCGAGGTTTAACACCCCAGCGCAATTGCCTCAACCTGCCAATCTTGCAAATGCTGAATAAGGGGCGTTTGCGGCATGATTGTGACTATGCGTGCACTTGAACTTTTATGTGGGTTTGATTGAGCAGATTGAACTGCGAAAGGCCATGTCGATGCTAAAAAATGCACTCGACATGACCCGCGCTCAACCAAACAGTCCTGTTGAGGACCTAGAAAATATTCTAAAGTTTGTACAAAATTTGGTCGACCCAAAAGCGTTCAAGGCGAGCAAGTGCTGTATTTAGCCCCTCAAATTCTTCCTGGGAAAGACCACCAACTTCTGCAATTGATTTCAGATGACGGTCATAAAGTTCGTCGATGACCTCGGCCACTTCTTCACCTTTTGGCGTCAGTTTGATGCGCACAGAACGGCGATCAGTCTTTGACTTTTCTTGGTGAATATAGCCTGTGTCGACTAGTTTCTTCAGATTGTAAGAGACATTGGAACCTAGATAGTAGCCACGCGAGCGCAATTCGCCGGCTGTAAGCTCTGAATCACCAATGTTAAACATCATGATCGCTTGAACGGGACCAATATCATCCCACCCCATACGATCGAATTCGTCTTTAATAAGATCAAGTAACCGGCGGTGTAAGCGCTCAACGCGCGAAACTGCTTCAAGATAGCTGGGCTTTAAAGTGTGCCCTTCTTCAGGCACATGCGCCTGCACTTTCAAAGTATTCATTGCCATAATTGCCTCACTGTTTTGGTCGCACGATTTTTCGTGTCTATGCAGCCAAATTAGCGAGCGGGCGATAAGATCAGTTTAAGATACAGACTTAAAAATATGTTACTGAAACATTTGACATTTTTAGCTTTCCCAAACCTTACCTGCGTTCAGGATTTCCTAACCATCACAGCCGTTTGACCTGCATTCTGATATTGATAACGCGCCACACCAACAGGCCAACGGCAGAAGAAAGCAGCAGAATGCTCATACCGAATCCAGCTGGTGTGACGATCATTTCTGCACCACCAAGAACCACCAGCGCGATCTCTAACAAGCTTGCAAACAACAGCAAAAAAGCGCCCCAGGTTGCGTAAGCCCAAAGCCCAACCGCTGCAAACAGGCGCACAACCGCGATTATGGTCAGAACAGCGAACACGAATTGACCGAACCCCAACACAGGGTCAGACACATTGCCGCTTACCCCAAGAGCATGGAGCGCATTGGCCAATCCCACGAATAAGCTTACGCCCGCAACGACACGTGCTGCCACGCGAATTCGACGTGCTGTGAATGCCATTGATCGCTCCTTTTTTGTGCTCAATAACGAAACTTTTGAACTCGTGGCAAGGTGCCGCAGCGAAATTACATAAATTTAGCTGGACGATTGTATCAAGTTAAGTTCCAAATGCGCCAAGCAGTTTAATATTTGATGTGAGACCTATGACAAACAAATTCGCACGCGCAAACATGGATTTTCTGAATGGTCGTCGCCTTCGGCGGTCACGCCAATTTGGCTGGAGCCGCGATTTGGTGCGTGAGAACACAATTCAACCCAGTGATTTGATTTGGCCGCTATTTGTAATTGAGGGGACTAATGAGCGCGACCCCGTAAAATCCATGCCCGGCGTTGACAGGCTGAGCATTGATTTGGCTGTAGAAGCGGCCAAAGAAGCCCATGGGTTGGGCATACCTGCGCTGGCATTGTTCCCCAACACGCCCGCAGACTGCCGTTCGGACATGGGCGAAGAAAGCTTTAATCCGGACAATTTGATGTGCCGTGCTCTCTCGGCCATAAAGAGCGCCGTGCCAGAAATTGGTTTGATCGCCGACGTTGCACTAGACCCCTATACAAGTCATGGCCATGACGGGTTGATGGACGGCGAGCAGATTTTGAATGACGAGACTGTCGATGTCCTCATCAAACAATCACTAAATCAAGTGCGCGCGGGCGCGGACATAATAGCTCCATCAGACATGATGGATGGTCGCATTGGTGCCATACGAGAAGGGTTGGATGCGGAAGGGTTTCAAAATACAATTCTTTTGTCATACTCGGCAAAATATGCTTCGGCATTCTACGGCCCCTTCAGAGACGCCGTTGGTTCTGGCTCTCGACTAAAAGGCGACAAGAAGACATATCAGCTTGAACCCTACAATCGCGAAGAAGCCATGCGCGAGGTTGAGCAAGACATATTAGAGGCTGCGGATTGGATTATGGTCAAGCCGGGTATGCCTTATCTTGATATCGTGCGCGAAATCAAAACCCGGTTCGAAGTGCCTGTCTTCGCCTATCAGGTGTCTGGCGAATATGCACAGATTGTGTTTGCTGGCCAAGCCGGCGCAATCGATCAACAAGCGGCAATGGTTGAAAGCCTTGTGGCGTTTAAACGCGCTGGCTGTTCGGGTGTTTTGACCTATTTTGCCAAAGAAATGGCGCAATTGCTGAACGATTAATCATCAACCAGCTTGGATTGCAGGTTTGCCCCGAACCAAGCTGGCCCCATTTATACCCGCAAATTCAAATTCACAGCGTGCCGCTTGCTCTTGCCGCACAAGCGGTGGACGGCCCCGCGATTGCTCAGTCGCTAGGCTCCCATTGCCCATTCATCCCAAAACTTATCCCCGCCCCCAAAACCTTATGCCAGAATATCCATACCTTTTCTTGAAACCGTCGCAGGGCATTGACGAATGTTGGGCGGTGAGAGTTGTGATGGCACTGCCCTTGTTTCCCTCCCCCTTGTGGGGAGGGATTAAGGGTGGGGGGGCTCTTTAAAGAGGTCCCGCATCAAGTGCGGGACGGTGCGAGAGGAACAATTGACTTCCAGCCGCATCGCCCCGGATCAGCCAACTTCCTCAAAGAAAAGGGGATGGCCGAACAACAAGACGGTTGTTGTTCGCGTTGAATTGAAATGTCCAGCCTGACACCGAAGGCAGCTTGTAAGATGTTTGGTGGGTATTGTTTCTCACCTTCACCTTTAAAACGGTGATCATCAAATGATCGCAAGAGATCAAAACTGTTTTGATGGAGCGCTGAGCAAGGGGATAGAAGGGTTTAGCACCTCGGGGCATTTCAGTTTTAAGGCAAAAGCCATTTGCGCGAGGCGGTCGGCGTCTCATTTTACATTTCAACGCACTAAGAGACAAAAACTTGCCTCGCGTGTCTGCAATATCTTCAATCTCCGGGCAAATGCGCCGCGGTGCGCAAACGTGTGCTTTGAATTCATCCCATCACACAAATGTGTAAAACAGTCTTGCACCCAGCACATTCATGCCCATCTATGCTACAACAATGGAGAACAAAGATGCCAAAAGATGCGTTTGGACGAATAATGCGTGACGACCTTCCCACACCCAACACATCACCAGAACTGTTTGAAGGCGTCTTAATGCGCAGGGTCATCGCTTTCTTTATCGACAGCGTCATCATAACGGTTGCCATTGTTGTATCGGCCGTTGTTCTTGGTGTTCTAGGCATATTGACGCTTGGCATCGCGTGGCTGGGTTACTTCATTTTGGTTCCCGGCGTGTTGTTTGCCTATTATGTTGTGACATTGGGCTCTTCTGCCCGTGCCACTGTAGGTATGCAGATTATGGATATTGTGCTTACGCCAACGCGTTCTACGCCGCTGGATGGCGGTTTGGCGGTTTTGCACCCTATTGCGGGCTGGATCGCTCAAGCACTTACGCCTTTGGTCTTGTTTGTGCCGCTGTTCACACAGCGCCGCCAGATGTTGCATGACCTTGTTGTTGGTACGTTGATGGTGCGTCGCTCGCCCATGGAGCAGTTTTGGCGGCAAGAAGCCGAGCATTATGGGGAAGCTTGGGCAGACCCAAAAAACCCGCGCTGGCGCGACTAGGCCGCTCAAAAAACAACAAAATCTGTTGATTTGAGCGATGTAAGGCAAAAAACGGACTTGGAGTGATCGCCCCCAGTCTGCAATGTGTCGTTTATGGTCGCACAAGTTTTAAACATTGATTCTATCGCCATGTGGGCAAGCTTTGCAGTTATTGTAATTGCAATTGTATTGTTTGCGACAGAAGTGGTCTCGCTTGAGCTGGTGGCACTGGGCGCAATCGTTCTATTGATGACGGTTGGTCTGCTTGCTCCTGATTCAGGACTTGAGGTTGATGCGTTGCTGTCTGGGTTCTCCAACCCGGCCCTTTTGACGATTTTGGCTCTTCTGGTCATTGGTCAGGCCCTTTTTCAAACTGACGCACTTGGCGGTTTGACCAAGACCTTTGAGCGGCTGTGGCCCCGCCATCCGCGCCGGGTTATCCCTTTAATATTGGTCATTGCTGGTCTTGCCAGTGCATTCATCAACAACACTCCAGTTGTCGTGATGTTTATCCCGCTGCTCACAGCCGTTGCTGCGCGTCGGAAATTGCCAACACCCAAGATGATGATGCCGTTGAGTTTCATTTCAATTCTAGGCGGCATGACCACGCTCATTGGCTCGTCCACCAACCTTCTTGCAGCGGGCATTGCTATTGGTGCTGGTGTGCAAGGATTGGACTTCTTTGCCTTTACCGTTCCTGGGTCCATCATGGCGCTGGTTGGCGGCGCATATGTGCTTTTTGTCATGCCACGACTATTGCCCAGTGCCATCAATGCAGATGGGCAGGAAATCCCACAACGCAATTTGCAGTTTATTTCTGAAATTCGACTTTACGAAGGACACCCCTTAATTGGGGCCAAAACGGTTGCCGGCATGTTCCCCTCGATCACCACCATGACCGTTCGCACGGTCATTCGTGGTTATCAGAGATACCTGCCCCCGTTCGATGACATTGAGTTACGCACTGGCGACGTACTGATTTTGGCCGCCACACGGGAAAAGCTGACCGAATCGCTGAAACAATGGCGTGCCTTTGACAACCCTATTCAACCCGGTTCTGACGATGGCACGCCTGATCATGGTGTGGTCATGTGTGAAGCGTTGGTGCAGCCCGGTTCGCGCCTCATCAACAATGGTGTCGATCAGCGTGGATTTCTTGCGCAACATGGCTGTTTGATTTTAGGGGTCGAACGGCGAAGTCGCATGCCGCGCGAGTCTCTGTCCGATATTCGTTTGGAGGCCGGGGACGTGCTGTTGATTGCAGGTCCTGCTGACCGGATCAACAAAATGCGCGGATTGCAAGATATTGTGGTGATCGAATGGAGTGCCTCTGAATTGCGCCCTCACCGCTTCGCGCTACGCGCACAGCTGGTATTTCTTGCTACTGTCCTTGCCATCGCAACGGGCGTTGTGCCCATCGTGTTTGCTGCAATTGCGGGGGCATTTGGTATGTTGGCGACTGGTTGCTTGAACGTGCGCCAAGCAACCCGAGCGATTGATCGACGGATTATTCTTTTGGTCGGCTCTGCTATCGCCATGTCTGGGGCTTTAGAAGCCACTGGCGGCGCGCAATTGTTGGCGGACTGGGCCGTTGGTAGCCTTGGCAATGTGACACCATCCATTGTGATGGCGATCATATTTATCGTTGTGGCCATTCTCACCAATGTGTTGAGCAACAATGCCACGGCGGTATTGTTCACCCCGATTGCCATATCCACAGCACAAAGCTTAGGTGTTGATCCATTGCCATTTGTGGTTGCTGTTATCCTTGGTGCCAATGCTTCTTTTGCGTCCCCAATCGGCTATCAAACCAATTTGTTGGTCATGGGACCCGGGCATTATCGGTTCAAACATTACTTTATTGCTGGTGTGCCATTAATCTTATTGGTTTGGATTACTTTCAGCATTGTTGCGCCATGGTACTATGGGGTCTAAACTGTCTTGACGAGTTGCCGATAGGGATGATCGTATTGACGATCAACAAGCGGAAATGACCGAACATAGTCCTTCAGACCTGCAGTTTTATTTGACCGCTGAAACAGCGTGTCCCTATTTGCCTGAAAAGTACGAGCGCAAACTGTTTACCCACTTAGCCGGCAGGCGCGCCGCTGACTTGCACAATATGTTGAGTGTGCATGGGTTTAGGCGGAGCCAAAACATCGCATATCGTCCCGCGTGTGATGGTTGCCAAGCGTGCCAGTCTGCCCGGGTCTTGGTTGCACAGTTTGAACGCAACGCCAATCAGCGCCGGATCTGGCGCAAAAACCAAGATATTGTCAGCACAGATGTGTTTCCACATGCGACACAGGAACAATATCTGTTGTTTAAGCGCTATTTGAAGGATCGGCATAAAAATGGCGGCATGTCGGAAATGTCGCACCTTGACTATGAGTTTATGGTGGAAGACACGCCCGTGCAGTCCGTTGTTGTTGAATACCGCGAACGCACGCCAATCGGTGAAAAACCGGGGCCATTGCTAGCTGTTGCCCTAACCGACATTTTGCCGGATGGCATTTCTATGGTGTACAGCTTTTTTGATTCTGACTTGTCCAATAGAAGTCTTGGCAAATTCATGGTATTGGACCAAATTGAACGCGCACGTGCCGCGGGCTTGCCTCACCTATATTTAGGATATTGGGTCAAGAATTCGCCTAAAATGGCCTATAAGAGTTCGTTTAAACCGCTAGAAGTTCTTGGAAACGGGGATCACTGGCAATTGCTGGATGAAGACCAAACAGGGTCAAGACAAGTTAGATAGCGCGTGAACAATCAAGGGCTTTTGTCCATAGTACGGTTTCTCTTTGCTGGCGGCGCATTCTTTGTTTCGCTGAGTGCAATTGTTGGCTTTTTGGCCTTTGCCTTTTGGCCGCTAGACGTCTTCAATCATTTCCAACCGATTATATTTCCACTCAGCCTGGCATTGTTTTTGATCAGCGCAATTTTTGCTAAACACCAACCGTTCAAGGGTTTGGTCTTGAGTTTTTGCGCAATGGGCTTTGTTGCATCAAGTCTGGTTGTCGTTCCTGAAGTTGTTGGCGCCGTTCAGTTCAATGCAAACCCGACAAAACTGTTTGGCGAAACACGACGTCTGATGACATTTAACATCTACGCCAAAAACGAGGACCTTGAGGGGCTCTTTCAGAGCATTGAAGAACAGGACCCGGATATACTATTCATTCAGGAGTATTGGAGCTGGCATCGCAAAGGGCTAGAGCCAAGGCTTAGTGAGTTGATGCCATATAGTGTGCACTGTCAGGGTGGCAAACGATCATTCTTGGGCGTCTATTCAAAGTTCCCACTTAAAGAACTCAGCATACAAGACTGCGTTGATTCACTGAGTGCGGAACAACGTACATCAATCATTGCCGTTCAAGTTCAGGATGAGATTCCGTTTAATGTTGTAACTACCCATTTTGATTGGCCAATTCCTTCCGATCGCCAGAAAAAACAACGGCGAGTGGTAGCGGATGCGCTCAACAAGATTGATGGACCGACGCTGTTCGGGGGAGATTTCAACTCAACCCCCTTCTCTTACGCCTTCAAAGGCTTGGTCGATGAAGCGGGCATGAAACGCGTCGTTTGGTTGATGCCAACTTGGCCCGCGCCACCGACATATCCGTTTGATATGCCGCCTTGGATGCAGCTTGATCACATTTTGACCCGTGGTGACGTAAAAACGAACCTTCCTCACCGAGGCGCAAATGGCGGGTCTGACCACTACCCGCTCATTATTGATTTTGAAATTGGTGATGATCCAACAAGTTAGCCTTTGAACTTGTTGTTGCGTGGGAAACCAGTTGGTGGCTGACGCCCCGCTTGCGCTCGTTCACCACGCCATTCCATCAATTCATCAAATGGCTTTGTATAGGTGCGGCCTGAACTATCCGTCCAGGTTAAACCATCCGCGCTGTTAAACAGTTTGATGTCAGACACACCACCATCTTTATAGCGTTGCAGGCGAACGCCCTTTCCGCGCGCCATTTCTGGCAATTGATCGCTTGGGAACACCAGCAACTTGCGGTTCTGCCCGATAACGGCAACCATATCGCCTTGCGCATGGGCAAAAATCTTTGCCTCTTGGGCACCGGACAAGTTAAGCACTTGCTTGCCCTTGCGGGTGTTGGCAATCATTGTGTCTTCTTCCACGAGGAAACCATTGCCAATATCAGACGCCACGACGCGCTTGGTACCTGGAACATGGACGCACAGGTCAAGAATATCGGCACCTTCTTCAAGGTCGATTAGAATGCGCACTGGTTCCCCGTGACCGCGCCCACCGGGCAGTTTATCGGCCAACAAAGTAAAGACCTTGCCGTTGGTGGCAACGAGTAGGATTTTGTCCGTCGTTTGCGCGTGACACCACGTCTTCAGGCGGTCGTCTGTCTTAAACGTCTGCCCCTCAACGTCCGTTGTGTGACCTTTCAACGCGCGAATCCAACCTTTTTCAGATAGAATGACGGTGACTGGCTCGCGCTCAATCATTGCGGTTTGAATGTCTTCAAGGTTGGCGACAGGTGCCACTTCAAACGTGGTGCGACGCTTTCCTAGAGGCGTGTTTTCGCCGTATGCCTTCTTGAGCTCTTTCACTTCGTAAGAAATGACGCCCCATTGCTTTTCATCTGAGGCCAACAGCGCTTCGATTTCGATCTTCTCGGCGGTCAGATTATCAAATTCAGTGCGGATTTCGATTTCTTCGAGTTTGCGCAATGCCCGCAAACGCATGTTCAAAATCGCTTCGGCTTGCACATCATTTAGATTGAAAGTGCTCATCAACGACTGTTTGGCGTGGTCTTCCTCGCGGATGATGCGAATGACTTCATCCAAGTTCAAATAGGCGATTAAGTAACCGCCCAAAACATTCAATCGATGCTCGATATGGCGCAGGCGATGCCGTGAACGGCGGCCCAGAACCTCTTTGCGGTGTTCAAGCCATTCGCGCAGCGTGTCGCCCAGGCCAAGTACCTTTGGCACGGCCCCTTTGGTCAACACATTGAGGTTCAACGAGATTCGGCTTTCAAGATCAGTCAGCTTAAACAGCGACTCCATCAAAAGAACTGGATCGACAACACGTGATTTTGGTTCGAGTACCAAACGAACGTTTTCGTCTGACTCGTCCCGCACGTCGCGCAACAACGGCAGTCGTTTGCCGATAAGCAGGTCAGCGATCTTTTCAATCAGGCGCGCCTTCTGCACCTGATATGGGATTTCGGTGACCACGATCTGATAGCCGCCACGGCCCGTATCTTCTGTGGCCCAACGTGCACGGCAGCGGAATGCGCCGCGCCCAGTTTCGTAGGCGGTGATGATAGATGCCTCATCATCAACCAAAATGCCACCAGTTGGGAAATCTGGACCTTTGACGTAATTTACGAGCGTTTCGGTGCGCGCATTTGGCGTTTTGATCAGGTGCAATGCCGCATCGCAAAGTTCGGCAACATTGTGTGGTGGAATGGACGTCGCCATGCCCACAGCAATCCCGTTTGAGCCATTGGCCAAAAGATTGGGAAAGTTCGCCGGCAAAACGATTGGTTCTTCGTCTTCGCCATCATAGGTATCGCGAAAATCAACAGCGTCTTCGGTGATCCCTTCGAGCAGGCGAGCGGCAACGTCTGTTAGTCGCGCTTCTGTATACCGCATCGCCGCGGCGCTATCGCCATCGATATTGCCGAAGTTGCCTTGGCCGTCGGCGAGCGGATAGCGAACAGCAAAATCCTGCGCCAACCGCACCAACGCATCATAGACAGACTGATCGCCATGGGGGTGAAACTTACCGATCACATCACCGACCACGCGTGACGATTTTTTGTAACCTTGACCCGGTTCAAGCTTAAGCAAACGCATGGCATGCAAAATGCGGCGGTGAACGGGTTTCAGTCCGTCGCGCACATCTGGCAGCGCCCGTTGCGTAATTGTCGACAGCGCATAGTTCAAATAGCGTTCTTCCAATGCAGAACGCAGATTAAGAATTGGCAGCTTATCGCTATCGTCGGGGGGCAGTTGTTCGCCCATTGCAATGCCTCGTCAGTCTTGAATTACTCGTCGCGTTTATCGAATCAACTTGTCGATTATAGCCCGTCACACAAGGATTTGATCAGTCGTTCTCGCATAGAAGGTGGGGATAATTGGCGCGGAAGCCAAATATGCATGTTCATAAAGTGAGCTGTGAGGTTGAAAGCGGATTCAAGTTCCTCTTTTGGGTCCATATCTAGCGACCCGCCAAAGATATGCGGCAAACGCATCAGCTTTTCCAAATAGGGTTGTGCGGCCGCAACCGTCACCGCCCTACCCGTTTTGGGCGAGATGTAGGCCAGGCCCTCTTCTTCCCCTGTTAGCGCGCAGCTTGCAATGTCTATCCCAAAGCCCAGTTCGTTGAGCAAGCGCATTTCAAACTTGGCAAGTGCACAGCCTAACACATAGCCATCCGCGTCAGCATCATGCATGGCAGTTGCTTCTGCCAGCAAACGCGGATGCGGTTCTCTTTCTGGCAGGATACGCAGGTGTTCGCATATTAATTGGCTGAGGGACAAACGATTGCGACTTTGCATTAGCCCCGCTGCCCTTAGCGTTTTGGCTTCAACCGTATAGTTGCCCAAATGGTCTTCGAGCCGCGCCCGCCAACTCAATTCCACTGTATTGCCGGCCTGCAAGATGGCAGCGAACCGTCGAGAGCGACCACCACGCACCAAGCCCAGATGGCGGCCGTGTGAATTGGTCATGGCTTCGATGATCACAGCGTTTTCGCCATGCTTTCGCGTGCCAATGATCAACCCCTCGTCCCGCCATTCCATTTCATTTGCCTATTTGGGGAACTCAAGTCCCATTTCGCGATAGCGCGACGGATCGTCTGCCCATTTCTCGCGCACTTTGACGAACAAGAACAAATGCACCTTTGTGTCGAACATTTCGCTCAATTCAATTCGCGCTTCTTCGCCGATTGTTTTAATCGCTCGGCCATTCTTGCCCAATACAATCATTTTGTGGCCATCGCGCGCCACATAGATGATTTGTTGAATGCGGTAAGAGCCGTCTTTTTGGGTCTTAAAGCTCTCAGTTTCCACTGTTGCGCCGTAAGGAATTTCTTCGTGAATACGCAAGAAGAGCTTTTCACGCGTCACTTCGGCTGCAGTCAATGCCATCGTTAGATCAGTTAGGTGATCTTCGGGGAAATGCCAATGATCCAAAGGCATTTGCTCACCACAATAGGTGACAAAATCCTTCACCCCGTCGCCATTTAGCGCGGACACCATAAAGGTTTGCTCGAACTCAACCTTTTCATTCAGCGTTTGGGCGAGTTCCAACAGTTTTGAGCGTTCAATCTGGTCAATTTTGTTGAGCACCAAGACCTTGCGTTGATTGTAGTTGGCGAGGCCCTCGATGAGCCGTTCAACTTCGTCAACAAGCCCGCGCTTTGCGTCAATGATCAGCGCAACCAAATCCGCATCGCCGACGCCGCTCCAAGCGGAATGGACCATAGCCCGGTCCAAACGACGTTTTGGCTTAAAAATACCTGGGGTATCAACGAAGATTATTTGCTCTTTTTCAAGCGTAACAACGCCACGAACTTGTGCGCGGGTTGTTTGCGCTTTGTGCGTAACAATGGACACTTTGGTGCCCACTAGCGCATTAAGCAGCGTTGACTTGCCCGCGTTTGGCGCACCAACAAGCGCAACAAACCCGCACCTGGTGTCCTGCTGTTCTGTTTCATTGTTCTGACTATTCGTCATCTTCACTCCAAATGCCTTCGCGCACCAAAAACAGGCTCGCGGCTTCATGCTCGGCAAATTTCTTTGACTTCCCGCTTGATGAAGCAGGCTCGTGTTTGTCTATACGGACTTCAATTGTGAATTCTGGCGCGTGGTCCGGCCCGTTGCGGGCCACCTCCACATATTCGGGCAAACTCAAGCTGCGCGATTGTGCCCATTCCTGCAGACTGGTCTTTGCGTCGCCGCGACCTTCGGTTCCTGCCTTTATGAATTTGGAGAACCGTTTTTCGATAAATGCTCGCGCTGTCTCTAGTCCGCCATCAACATATAGGGCACCAATGATTGCTTCGCACACATCACCCAAAATGGCTTCTTTGCTCGCGCCGCCCGTTTTGGCTTCGCTTTGCCCCAGAATGAGCGCTGGTCCCACATCAAGCTTGCGGGCAACTTCGGCACAGCTTTCTTTGCGCACGACGGAGTTAAGCGCGCGGGACAGGCCACCTTCGTTCGCGCCCGTATTGTCGCGCAAAAGCCTGTCGGCCACAACAAGACCAAGCACCCGGTCACCCAAGAACTCAAGCCGTTGGTATGAGTTTTGTGTGCGTCTTGTGGGCGCAACAGCACTGGAGTGCGTCACTGCCCTCTGCAACAAAGATGTATCTCTGAACTGGTAGCCAATTCTGGTTTCCAATTCGTCTAAGGCGTGGCTATGCTTGCTCATTGATAAACAGATTGGAACATGCGGTCGAGGCGGACATTACCCGGCCAGCGCCAGATCTGCCATGGATTGATATTATCTTTGATAGAGAAGAACCGGACTTCGGCTTTCCCAATGAAATTCTCCAACGGCACATAACCCACAGAGCGCAGCACGCGGCTATCTGCTGAGCGATCGCGGTTGTCGCCCATCATAAAGTAGTGGCCGGCTGGGACTTTATATTCCGCTGTATTATCGAGCGCTTGATTATCTGAAATCTCTTGCACGATGTAGCTTGAACCATTCGGCAAAGTTTCGCGATATTGAATAACTGGTATGGAAACACCGTAGCTGTCCGTATCGATAAGGGTTCCAACACGTTCTTTTTTGACCGCTGTGCCATTAATGTGTAGAACGCCATTTTTCATTTGAACCGTATCACCGGGCAACCCAACAACACGCTTCACGTAATCCACTGATTGAGGGACAGGACGGAAAACCGCAATTTCCCCCTGCTCTGGTGCGCGCCCAAAGAGGCGGCCGCTCATGGGAATAATTTCGAATGGGAAAGAGTATTTGGAATAACCGTATGTGTATTTTGATGTGAGAATGTAATCGCCGATCAACAGATTTGACTGCAACGATGCCGTAGGAATAGAAAACGGTTGAAACAAGAAACTGCGAAAGACCAGCGCAATCAAAAGAGCTTGGAGCAAAACAACAACGGTTTCCCAAATCTCATTCTTGACCGTGGGCTGACCCTTTGCTTTTAGCTTTGAATCGCTTTTATCTGTCATGTTGTCCTACATTCTCGTCTTTGTTTGGCGTCTTATCGGCGCAAAACGCCTAAACTGCAATAGCTTCGATGATAACGAATGCCTGCGCCATGCCGTTATCATCTGTGATAGTGATGTGGATATGGGCATCATGGTTGTCAGGTACAAGGCGCTCTAGAGCTCGTCGGGCACCGTTTTCAAGTTGAATGGTTGGCTTTCCCGAAGGCAAATTGATTACGCCAATGTCTTTCCAAAAGACGCCACGCGACATGCCCGTGCCAAGCGCCTTGGCGCAGGCTTCTTTTGCGGCGAAACGTTTTGCATAACTTGCGGCGCGTTGCTTACGTCGATCAGATTTGGCACGTTCGATTTGTGTGAAACAGCGCTGCGTAAACCGCTCGCCGTGCCGCGCAAGTGTTTTTTCCACCCGCGCGATCTCACAAATATCATTGCCCATGCCAATAATCACGCTTTGATGTTCCTACTTTAGGCCCCGGCTACCTGGCTTGACTGCCGGCAGCGCCGCCAATTCTGGTGGCAAATCATCTGGCGCATAGGCTGGTACTTTGAACCCCGTCAAAGCAACCAGCGGCACACCAACGTTCGCTTCGCCATCGGAGCGATCAACAAGACAAGCGGCGGCCACAACATCTGCGCCCAGTTCTTTTAAGCAATCCACGCACTCACGTATTGAAAGACCGGTTGATACGATGTCTTCAACAACGATAACTTTTTCGCCCGGTTGCACTTCAAAGCCACGGCGCAATTCAAACTTGCCATTTACGCGCTCGGTGAAAATGGCTGGTTTTTTAAGGTGACGGGAAGTCTCATAACCGGGAATAATACCGCCAATGGCCGGTGATACGATTTGCGAGACATCACCAAATCCTTGAGCAATGATTTTGTCTGCAAGCGCTTTGCATAAGATTTCTGCTTTGTCGGCATGCATGAACACACGCTGCTTTTGCAGGAATGTGGGTGAACGCAGCCCTGACGATAGGATGAAATGTCCTTCCAAAATTGCCCCGCAAGAACGAAATACGTCAAGCACTTCTTCTTTGTTCATCCTCTACTCTCCTAGCTCAAGCTGTTGGTATTGTTTACTCATATTCTGCATAATCTCGGCTTCAGCGGACGAAGCCCTTACGGCTTTGGCCACCCCAACAATACGCATCAATGTGGCGGTTACATCATTTAGTTGGGTGATATCGGTTAACTCAAGTTCAAACAACATCTCGTTGAAATCTACCGCCGCGGACCGAGAAAGCAAGTTGGAGATGTTTGCCCCAGCTGCTGCAATTGCAGAGGTTACCTGAGCCAGAATGCCGGGTTTATTGACAGATTGCACGGCCAAAACCGCACGATATGCTGACCTATCATCGTCGGCCAGATCCCAAAGCACATCGACCCAAAGCACTTCTTGCTCGTGATATGCGAGCAATGCTTCGGAAACAATTGGATAGATTGTAAGCACTTTTTCGTTGGTTAGGATGCCAACCAAACGGTCTCCTGGCAACACGCCTTCTGGGGCGATGGTGACAGGTGTCGAAAAGTCCAGGTTTGAAAACGTCAACGCAACGCTGGCAGGTAGGTTTTGGCCACCGGGCACACGAAACTTAAATCCAACGCCTTCCGCCAACGAAAACCAACCGTCAGCAGACGTGCCCACGCGCAGATCGAAAGGCTTGCGTTTTTTGTCTTTTTCGGCACCACGAATAATGTCGATTTGTTTAATCAACTCGTCGCCCGCAACCGTTGCTTCGCCCAGTGCAATATAGAGATTGCGCAAATTGCTGACATGCGTTGCTGCAAGTAATTTGTCTGTTTCATTTTTGTCGAGCACGATGGCTTCCCGCTCGAGAATTGCTTCAAATATCTGCTGACCCAGCAAATAGGCGCGTTCTTGAGATGCGTGCCGCAAGGACTTGCGAATAGCCGCGCGCGCTTTGCCGGTAATGGCGATGTTTTCCCAGTTCGGCGGTGGGGTGTGGTCTGGATCGCGCACAATTTCAACTTCGTCACCATTGCGAAGCTGGGTGTTGAGCGGCATCACGGTGCCGTTGATTTTACAGCCAACGCATGTTTCGCCAATGTCAGTGTGCACCGCATAGGCAAAGTCAATGGAAGTGGCACCGCGTGGCAAGGCAATCAAGCGTCCGCGGGGGGTAAAACAGAACACTTGATCTTGGAACAGTTCCAGCTTTGTGTGCTCAAGAAACTCTTCAGGATTATCGCCCTCAGTCAAATGGGCAATCGTTGACCGCAGCCAGCCGTAAGCACGGCTTTCCTTTTCAAGTCGGCTCATGTCGCCTGAAATGCCCTCTTTATATAAAGCATGGGCAGCGATGCCGAGTTCTGCGACCCGGTGCATTGCTTTTGTGCGAATTTGCAGTTCAACCCGCTGTCGGCTCGGGCCTACAATTGTTGTATGAATAGAGCGATAGTCGTTTTGTTTTGGGGTAGAGATGTAGTCTTTGAAACGCCCTGGCACCACAGACCATGTGGTGTGCACAACACCCAGCGTTTGATAGCATTTGGCCACATCATCAACGACAACCCGAAATCCGATAATATCTGAGAGTTGCTCAAGGCCAATGGACTTGCGTTCCATTTTTCTGAAGATCGAGAACGGCGCTTTTAGACGCGTAGAGACATCAGCGAGAATACCTTCTTCGACAAAACGCGCCGCAAGCTCAAGACGGATCTCGTCAACAACCTTGCGATTCTCTTCTTCATAATCGGCAAGGCGGTCGGAAATTGCTGCGTAATGTTCGGGATGAAGCGTTTTGAACGACAGGTCTTCCAGTTCAGAACGCATGTCTTGCATTCCCATACGACCAGCCAAGGGCGCATAGATTTCCATTGTTTCTTGCGCGATGCGACGCCGTTTGTGCTCTGGCACGAAGTCTAGCGTGCGCATATTGTGCAAGCGGTCCGCCAATTTGACCAACAATACCCGCACGTCTTCTGAAATAGCGAGCAGCAGTTTGCGTAGGTTTTCAGCTTGAGCTTCCTGGCGTGACGTTAGATTTAGGCGATCAATTTTGGTTAAGCCGTCAACAATCGCGCCAATTTCATGCCCAAAGAGCTGATCGATTTCAGCTCGCGTCGCGTCCGTGTCTTCAATTGTATCGTGAAGAAGCGCCACAGCAATCGTTGCATCATCAAGATGCAGCTTTGTTAGAATTGCGGCAACTTCCAAAGGGTGGGCGAAATAGGGGTCACCAGACGCGCGGAACTGAGACCCATGCTTGCGCATACCATAGACATAGGCCTTGTTTAAAAGGGCCTCGTCAGCGTTCGGATTGTAAGCTTGTACGAGCTCGACCAGCTCATATTGACGCATCATGGGGCTTTGCGCTGCTCCGGTTGTTTGGCAAGTGGAGTATATTCACGAAAAAGGCGCCGAAATCGACGCCTTGAATCTAGCTGTAAGTCGGTATCTTGTGCAAGATCAATCGTCGCGCCGCTCTGGTGGAGCAAGGCCTTCGATGCCGCGCAGCAATTCCTCTTCACTCATTGTGTCAAAGACCATGCCGTCGTCATCATCGCCGCGACTTTCAATCATTGGCGCTGTTTCTGGTTCTGGCTCATCAACTTCAACATATTTTTGAAGTGAGTGAATCAGGTCCTCTTTGAGGTCACCAGGTGAGATCGTTCCATCGCCAATTTCACGCAACGCAACAACTGGGTTTTTATCATTGTCCCGATCAACTGTGATCGGTGAACCTGATGAAACCAAACGTGCGCGGTGTGACGCAAGCAATACCAATTCGAACCGATTTGGAATTTTTTCGATGCAATCTTCAACTGTGACGCGTGCCAAAGTGGGTTCTCCAGAACTAAATGTATAGACGGGTGTGCTTACAACAAAGGGAAATTGATTACAAGAGGCTAATTATCTCTGCATTGTTCAATGATTCGTCATCGACTCACTCATACGAATTGATCTAAGAAGTGCACAGAACCAAAGTAGTGTGATTTGCGTATTAAAACTGGTAAACTTTGCGGAGTGCGAGCTTATACCGAATCATATGGTAATATTATGTCAAAAGTGACAAGCTAATATTGCTTGTTGACGCAGAGTAAGGCAAATTTGCTTAATGTTTGATCCGAGTGAAAAAATTGTCCTGTTTATGGACGGTGCCAATCTTTATGCCACCGCAAAGGCATTGGGCGCAGAGTTAGATTATCGTCGTATGCTGGCTGAATTCCAGAGCCAAGCTTACCTTCTTCGTGCTTATTATTATACAGCGCTTGTTGAAGACCAAGAATATTCATCCATTCGCCCCCTTATCGATTGGTTGGATTACAACGGTTATACGGTTGTCACGAAGCCCGCCAAAGAATTTGTGGACTTTCAAGGTCGGCGCAAAATCAAAGGCAATATGGACATCGAAATTACCATCGATGCTCTAGAATTGTCAGATCACTATGACCACCTGGTGTTGTTCTCCGGAGACGGTGACTTTACAGCCCTTGTTGCTGCACTGCAGAAACGCGGCAAAAAAGTGACTGTTGTTTCCACGAAAGCAACCGCATCGCCGATGATCTCAGATGATCTTCGTCGCCAAGCGGACTATTTCATGGATATTGCTGACTTGGCAAAATCTGTTGGTCGCGACACCACAAGCGAGTCTTCTAGCTAAGACACGCCGAATTCAGGTTGTATGAGCAAATTGCAAGATACGGATCCGCCACTGGACTGCCCCTTATGCCCGCGGCTGGTTTCGTATCTTAATGACGCGCGTCAAAAATACCCTGACTGGCACAATGCTCCGGTGCCAAATTGGAGCGCCCCCTCACCTCGACTGATGATTGTTGGATTGGCTCCCGGTCTTAAAGGAGCCAACCGAACCGGTCGTCCGTTTACCGGCGACTGGGCGGGAGACTTGCTTTACCAAACGCTGGTGAAATTTGATTTTGCCAAAGGTAATTACGGCAAATCGCGTGAGGACGGTTTAGAACTTACCGATGCGATAATCGTGAACGCCGTGCGTTGCGTGCCGCCCGAGAACAAGCCAATAGGCGCAGAAATCAACAATTGCCGCCCGTTCTTGCGCGCAACTGTGGAGCAAACCACATCTGTTCAGTGCGTTGTGGCGCTTGGTGGCATTGCGCATAATTCCTTTTTGACCTTGTTTGACGTCAAAAAGAAAGACTTCAAATTTGGGCACGGCAACGAACATCAGCTGCCCAACGGCACTTTGCTCATCGATAGCTATCATTGCTCGCGCTACAACACGAACACAGGTCGTTTGACCGAAGAGATGTTTGAAAACATCTTTTCACGGGTCAGAGAGATCGTGGGGAAGTAAAGCGCCGTCTAGCCGTGGTCTTTCATTACGCGCGACTTTTGGCGCGCCCAATCCCGATCACGCTCAGTCTGGCGTTTGTCGTGAGACTTTTTACCTTTGCCCAAGCCAATCAGTATTTTGGCCCGACCGCGCTCATTGAAATAGAGTTTTAGCGGCACAATGGTATTGCCGTGTTTTTCCACAGCGCCCATTAAGCGGTTCATTTCTCTTTTCGACAAGAGAAGTTTGCGTTTGCGGCGTTCATTGTGGTTGAAACGATTGGCCTGCAAATATTCAGGGATGTGAGCATTTATCAGCCAGATTTCGCCATTTTCCGGCGTAGCGTAGGCTTCTGTGATTTGGGCTTTGCCAACACGCAGTGATTTGACCTCGGTGCCTTCGAGCACCAACCCTGCCTCAACAGTATCCAGAATTTCATAATCATAGCGGGCTCGGCGGTTTTCAGCCACCAAACCCGATATTGCTTTGTCTTTGACTTTTTTTGCGGCCATTTGGACCTACACTAGCCCCGCATGTGCAAGCGCTGCGTCGACAGCTGCTTTTGTGCTAGCTGAAATGGAAGTCAGCGGCAGGCGAACATCGGCTTCGCAAAGCCCCAAACGCGATGCCACATATTTAACGGGCACAGGATTTGGATCTTTAAACAATGCGGTGTGCAATGGCGCCAGCTTGTCTTGAACTGCCAATGCTTTGGCAAAATCGCCCGACAGCGATGCTTCTTGCATTTCATTGCAAAGTTTGGGCGCGATATTCGAGGTGACCGAGATACAGCCCTGCCCGCCATGTGCGTTGTAACCAAGCGCAGAAATGTCTTCACCCGACAAATGGATAAAATCATCGTCCAAATAATGGCGTTGCAATGACATGCGGGCCATATCGGCTGTTGCGTCTTTTACACCGACAATGTTTGGACAGGCTTCACGTAATCGCACCATGGTGTCGATATTGATATCAACAATCGAACGGCCTGGAATGTTGTACAAGAACATTGGCAAGTCGGTCGCGTTGGCGATCGCAGAAAAATGCGCGAACAGACCATCTTGGTTTGGCTTATTATAATAGGGCGATACTGACAGGATGGCATCGGCGCCGACTTTTTGCGCAAATTGGGCGAAGCCAATTGCCTCTTGAGTTGAATTTGACCCAGCGCCGGCGATCACCGGCACCCGTTTGTTTGCAGTTTCTACACAGATCTCAATTACGCGTTCGTGCTCGGCGTGGCTGACTGTTGGAGACTCACCGGTGGTGCCAACAGGCACCAATCCCTTAGTTCCTTCAGAAATTTGCCAATCAACAAAACGAGAAAACGCAGATTCATCAACTACACCATCGCGAAATGGCGTGATCAACGCTGTAATAGAACCACGAAACATCGAAGTTTCCCTTCTCACTCAAATCAATACGCACTGTTGACAACATGTTGTCGTCAAAAGGTCAAATAATTTCCGCAATTTGAACCTGAAAGTGCCGAAGTTGTTGAACATAATGTCAGTTGATTATGGCCGCAAGTCGGCAATGGTGAAAATGGGACGTTTGTGCGCAGGCTTTAAACTGATCATTCACCTTAATGAATTATGTTCGGATATTGATTGTGTTCAGGGGGCTTCACAATCATTGAGTTTTGTTTTGCGTACACATTATGGATCATTAAATGCCCAGACAGGTTCCAACATTTTCAAAAAGCTTTCTGCGCGCTTTCGCAGCGCTCACCTGTGCCGTTTCGCTTTCGCAACACACACCAGCTTTCGCGCAACAGCAAATCGACAACACAGTTACAAGCTCCATTGGCAACACCAGCCAAACTACAAGTAAAAAAGGTAGCCAACGCTTCCAAAACGCCCTCGCCGCGTTGAGCAAGGGCGACTTTGTTGAAGCTTACGGCGCGGCACGCAGCATCGATAATGACGTTGAGCGCCGGGCCATCCAGTGGGCGGCTATTTTTTTTGGCAACGGCAAAGTTGATCACGATACGGTGTTGCGCTTTCAAGAAGACGCTCCACACTTTGCCACGGCCAAAACCTACAAGATCCGCATGGAACAGGCGCTGACCAGCAGCCCAGCAGATTCGAAAACCACAATCGCGCTTTTGGGCGGATCAATGCCCAATACCTTGGATGCTCAAATCGCCCTTGCAGACGCATATGTGCAAGATGGCCAAGTTGAGCGTGCCGGTCGGATTATTAAATCGGTATGGGTCAATAATTTTCTGACGCGCGAAGTCGAAGATGATTTGAAAGCGCGCTATGGGCGGTTGCTGACGCGAGACGATCATTGGTCCCGTGCCCTGCGTTTGTTGATGCACGACCGCGCCAGCGGTGCTGAACGAATAATGGACCAGTTGACCAGCGCCCAGCGCAGCCTGGTGGTCGCGCGCGTTGCTGTTTCTCGCAAACAACAGAATGCGGCAAGCTTGTTGGATCGGGTTGATCCGAGTTTGCGCAATCACCCTTTGTTTTACTTTGCGAACGCTCAACGGTTACGGCAAAATGGTGCCATTAGCGCGGCTGTCGCTGAACTGAACAAAGCCACGGGCACCCTACCTCAGGCGCAATTGTGGTGGTACGAGCGTCGTTTGCTGACACGCCAGCTATTGGCCGTAGGGAAGCCTGAAACCGCTTATCTTGCATCTGCGGGATACACCAATGGCCCTGAAGGGCGACTGGTTGATGCCAGTTTTCACGCAGGTTGGATCGCATTAGAATTTTTGGGTCAAGCCGACGTAGCGGTAAAACACTTCAAAAAAATGGCCAGCATGTCAACGCTGGCAACAAGTGCATCCAAGTCACATTATTGGTTGGGCCGTGCCTATGCAAAACTGGGCGATCAGGGGCAATCAACTGCCCATTTCCAGCAAGCGGCGATGTTTAATCAGTATTATTATGGGCAGCTGGCGATGGTTCGGTTGGGCAAAGAAACAGTATCTTTGCGCAGTATGCCCAGTTGGCAGCAAAGCGAGGCAGCGTTCAATCAACGCGAGATCGTGCGAGCCATTCGGCTGTTTGAAGCCAACAAAGCATTTGAGTTTGCCCGCCCGCTCACAACTCGGCTGATTTATCAGGTCAAGGACGCTGGGGAAATGCTTCTAACGGCGCGGTTAGCGCAGGACATCGATGCCCATGATTTGGCCATTCAAATGTCGGATGTGGCGAATAGTCGTGGTGTTGGACTTGATCTCTTCGCGTTCCCAAAAGACGGTTTGCCACGGCACAAACTTGCCGATGTCGACAATGCGGCGATTTATGCAATTGCCCGACAAGAAAGCAAATTCAATCGCACAGCAATCAGCCACGCTGGCGCACGGGGCCTCATGCAACTTATGCCAGGCACAGCCAAAGAAACCGCTGGAAAACTAGGCCTATCCTATTCGCCCTCAAAACTGACAAGTGACCCAGCCTATAATGCTTTGCTTGGTTCAACTTACCTAAAGGCCCAGCTAAAGCGCTATGATGGTTCACTGGTCCTTGCGGCTGCGGCATACAATGGCGGCGCTGGAAATGTAAACAAGTGGCTCAAAGCATATGGCGACCCGAGGTCTGCCAATGTTGATCCTGTGGTTTGGATTGAGCTCATTCCTTTCACCGAAACGCGTGGTTATGTGCAAAAAGTGTTGGCCAATTATCAAATTTACAAACTGCGTCTTGGCGACAATCGATTGCAGATGGCCAAGTTTCTGCGCACCATCGACTAACCAGTGGCCGCAAGGTTCTTAACTGTTCACTTGTCTCATTTGTTGATATATCGGGTTTCATGGATCTAGATCTAGCAGTTCGGAACGAGCACGCGACACCGCGCATGATCAGCGTGCGCAATGGATCGCGAAAAATCGCGGTGCGCATGTGCGGCGATTTCGACGATGCTTCGCGTTTGCCGATTATTTGCATTTCTGGCTATCATCGTAATATGAGCGATTTCTTTGCCTTTGCCGAGAAATTCTCTGAGTTTTCGCAAAAAAACTGGCCAATCGTTCGGGTAGACTTGCTGGGCCGAGGAGAAGCGTCATACGCGCCAAAGGCCGATGAATACTCAACATTAGACGATGCGTCTGATATGGTAGAAATGTGCCGTGCATTGGGCATTCACAAAGCGATCTGGTTCGGGCAGTCCCACGGTGGGCAGGTCATTATGGCCCTTGGTGCTAAAAACCCGATGCTCATTGCAGCATCGATCCTTTGCGATGCGGGCGCCTTGATCAGCGCACAAGGGCTTGTTCGGCTCCGCAACAATTTGAAATTTCTCGCAAAAATTCGCAACCATGAAGATGCATTGCATGCCATGCGACAAATTTTGGGTGCAGACTATCCCTCTTTGGGCGCAGGGAAACTAGACAGCATTAGTGGGCGCACACACACTTGGGACAAAAAACGGCGTCGATTGGTCCCCCGGTTTGATTGGCGTTTGATGGAACGATTGGACTCATTCGACAATGATGACGTGCTTAATGCCAATTGGGAAATGTTTGACAGTTTAGGCCGCGTGCCCCTGTTGATGATGCGCACCAGAAACACAGACCTGTTACGGGCAGATGTTTATCAACGAATGCTTACCCGGCGTCCAGATGCTATTTCGTTGGAAATCGAGGGCGAAGGCTCGCCTGCGTTGCTTGAAAACTCAGAGGAAATGGGCGCCATCGCAGAATTCGTAATGCATACGAACAGCAATATGCTAAAAAAATAGAAGCCGAAACGAGAGGTTTCGGCTTCACAAAACAATCCTCAACGAAAAGCCCTATTTGCCCTTAGCCAACGCCTTGGCTTGCGCGATCCATTTCTCACGATCAATGCGCCCTTTAAAAGACAATTCGGCGTCGATCCACTTCACCTCTTTGCGCCCCCATGAAGCAACCTGATCAAAATGGTAAATGCCCATTCCATTGAGGATGCCTTCAATTTTTGGGCCGATGCCTTTGATGTTTTTCAGGTCATCTTTCTGACCGCCTCGCGGCGTAGCCAAGGTTTCTGGCTTGCCGTCAGCTGCAGCTGGTGCCTTTGATGCCGCCTTCGCGGCCGCTGGCTTGCGTGTAGCAGGTTTTGCGGCAGCCGTTTTGGACGTTGTCGTTTTCGCGGGCGCCGCGCGCTTGGTCGCTGTTTTTTTCGCTGCGGGTTTTGCCGCTGTTTTGGTTTGCGCCTGGGTCGTTGTTGCAGGCTTTGCCGGGGGCGCGGTTTTAGCCGCCGCAGCAGACGCTGCTTCATTTGCACTGTTGGCGCTTGGTTGTGGTGCGTCGGTTGCAGTTTGACTGCCATCAGCAGCAGTTGCTGTGCTTGTGTCGCCACTGATTAGGCGGCGCAAAAAATACCCAATTAGGCAACCAATTAGAAATGCAGCCAACATGAGCAGCGCAATTTCAATCAGATGTGGTGTATTCATTCCAATTCCCCTTTGACTTCAACTGCGCTTATTTTTGAGTTTCGCTGGCGTAGCTCATCCAGCCAGTAAGGATGCCAATGACCAACGCTATGGTTAGATAGGGCCAGTATTGCGAGATTAGAAATCCCATAGTTTCAAAAAACATAGCTTCTCTCCAGTTGTGAGCAAACCCTACTCCACTGCCTCGCGCACTGCAAACACAATGCGTCGGTTCAAACGTTTGCCGCCTTGAGTTTCATTTGATGCAATCGGTAGCGTTTCACCATATCCAACAGCAAACAATCTTGTTGCGTCAACGCCTAATTCTAACAGCTCATCAACAACGCGTTCCGCACGCATGACTGACAGTGTCAGGTTGGCGTCCGCTGCACCATCGCTGTCCGTGTGCCCTTCAACTTCCACCACGGCATTGGGGCACTGATTTAATTGTGCTGCGACCTCTGCCAAAACCTGTTTTGATGCACCGCTAAGATTTGCGCTTCCGCTTTGGAACGCGAGTGCATTTTGCTTCACCAAATCGGCAATGACTTCGCCACAGATCACCCAGCCGGGTGGCGTTTCAATGGCTGTTTCCCAAGAAACGGGCGCTTTTGCTAGAATTGAAACAGCTTTGTCGCGGGCAACAAAGTCTTTGGCGCTTCCAGATATGTGCCATTTTCCATTTTTAAGCGATGCTGTGCCCTCTTCTAGATTGGACAAAGCTTCCAAGCCTGCAAATGCAGCGGCGGAAAAGCGATCCGGTGCGCCAGATGATACACTCAATTCAGGCGCATCAGTTTGCCCCGTTGCCAACTGCAAACTGTAGCGCACACTCGCGTTTGGCACATTGCCCGACAGGGTGATGGCGTTTTCAGATTTTGTCGCGCTCCACGTGAACGCGTCAGCAACTGGAGTTTTCGCCTTTGCTTCAGCCTCTAATCGCGCTTTCTCTTCAGCCGCAGCGTCAGCCTCAGCGTCCGCTGCCAACTTCGCTTGTTGTTCTGCCTCGGCTTGAGCCTTGGCCTGCGCCTCCGCTTCCAAAGCAAAACGCGCCTGCTCTTCCGCTTCGGCTTTCGCGATTGCTTCAGCTTCTAATCGAGCTTCTTCTTCTGCCGCTAGGCGCGCCTTTTCTTCTGCCTCAGCCTGCGCTTTAGCTTCTGCCGCTAGCCGTGCTTTTTCTTCTGCCTCAGCGGCCAGTCTTGCCTTTTCTTCTGCATCAGCCTTTGCTTTTGCTTCGGCCTCAAGACGGGCCTTTTCGTTAGCTGCTGCCTCTGCTTCAGCCGCCAGACGCGCTTGCTCTTGTGCTTCAGCTTTTGCTTCTGCCGCTAGCCGTGCCTCTTCTTCTGCTTTCGCTTTTGCGATGGCTTCTGCATCTTCAAGTGCAAGCTGCCAAGTTGGCTCTTGGTCTACGCTCAACATGTACTCAACAGCTGCGCCCACAGCTTTGTCAGCGGCCAAGCCATTCAGCTGCCACTGTGACCCATCGTAAGCCACAGTTCCTTCCTGCAACAAACCTAATGCGCCAAGGCCACGTTCTGTGCGCTCCAAAAATGCGCGTCGCTCTTCTGGTTGGCTGTTTGCAAGTTCCAAGCGATTGTCACGCTGAGCCCACACCAGATCATCAGCCAAAAAACCGTCGTAGGTGATTAGACCATTCGAATTCTTAACCGCTGACCAAGTCAGCTGTTCAATTGGCAACACAACGTGCAAATCTAATCTAAATGCCGAACCAAATGGCGACAGTATTTTGGTGATTTGCTCGATGTCTTGATCTGAACGTGCGCTGCCCATGAGTGTCCAAACGTCGCCGGATAGACTTGCACGCCCCGCATCAAGGAGCTGCAGCGCATCAAACGCCGCCTCTGCTTTGTCCGCGAACCCGTCTGGTGCCCCAACGCCAATATTTAGGTTGCCAGTTTGGGCGTTTGGTACCTGAAATATCGCAAGCGTTTTGTCGTCAGGAACGTACCCTGTAATCACGATCTCGCCCGTTGATGGTTTTTCTGCCGCCCACAAATAGGGAATAATGGGGACGATGCGCGCGTCAATTTCAATTTTCCAATTGTTTTCTTCGCTTGCCAGATTTCCCAAATCATTGCTGATCGCAGTCACCGTGTCTTGATGGTCTGCGACACCAGTTAAAAACCAATCTTGACCGTCAAAACCAAAGCGACCCGTTTCCAGACGTTGGAGCGCTGAAATACCAATATTGGTTTTCTCATCAAAACCATCAGGCTCCCCGCTGGCCAAACTAACGTTTGAAACACCCATGCCACTCAGCAAAAGCTGCATGTCTTCATTGCGCACAAAACCCTCAAAACTCAGGTCCCCGTTTTCAGCGCGGCGAGCTTCAAACCGGTAGGGCTTAGCAACTGGTGGGGGCAAAACTGTAAACTGCGCCTGCCAAGTTTCTACCTCAACCTTCTTGTCTAAAAACTCTCGTAAAAGACTGTTTTGATGTTCTTTCGTTTCAACGGTGGCGTTTAGTGCCCACGCATCATTCTGCAGCGCAATCTGGCCCTCTACCATCAAATTTGAGGCGGATGCACTTGCCAATGCGATCTTTTCAAAGTCTTGGGGTTGACCGGCAGCAGGCAAGGTTTCATCGACAACTTGAGTATCAGACAATATGGCGAAGACATCTTCATTCAAATCCGCGGATGGTGAGTACCCGGCTAAGCGAACGCGTCCATCCGTTTCTTTGTTTAATGACCAACTGTACGGTGACACTTCTGGCAGCTCAATGTTGGCCAAAGCAAGGTCGTAACCATCGGGTATGTTGTTGCCAAATTTATCCTGCAAAATAAGGAAGTCTTGCGGGCTAATGGCTTTGCCTTGAACCATAATCCGTTGGTCTTCAATCTGTGCAACCGCACCGGTTTGTAGGTGTTCAAGTGTGCTGATGAGCAAATTCATCGCTTCATCAAACTTCTCTGGTGCACCATTTGCAACGCGCACCTCACCTAGGTCTTCACCACCATTCAAAGCCGAAATGGTTTTCAACTCATTGTCGGCCGGAACGTACCCGACGACAGACATTTTGTTGTCCACGAGTTCAAATTTGATCGTAAACGGCTTAATTGTCGGTCTTTCAATCTGAATTGAAACTTTGAATGGCGTGAGTTTCTTTTCTAATCCTGAGACTTCATCAAACGACTTAAAGCTATCAGCCGCACCTGACATTTTGATCACTTCGTCGGAGATCTCAAACTCACCGTGCGGTAACCCATCCAAAGCCCTAAGCAATTTCGTTACGGCATCGGCAAATCCCTTTGGGCCGCCAGAACTAATGGCCAATGTTGCGACTGAACCGCCCAGCTGTTCAAGGTCAGTCAATTGTTGTTTGGATTCAACGTTGCCAGACAGAGCAATAGATGGTGCATTTTCTTTTTTGGCGGCAAAAACAAATGGTGAAGCGAGTGGCGGAACTATGTTTCCTTCGCCACGCACTAAATTGTCTGGGAACCCTGCACCAAATACCACATCGAGTGTATGAAACGACTCTTGATCTTTTGCGCGACCATCAATTGAGACCTTTAACCCATCAACGCTCACGATACCTTCATCAAAATGTTGAAGTAGTCTTATCGCAAACTGCGTGGCGTCACGCCAATCTCGCGCGGCTGGACCGCCAGAGGCAAGTTGTAAATCAACCTGCCCTTCCCCGAACCATTGCTTTGCTTGATCGCTCAGCGCCTCACTGGGCATGCCACCTACCATTGACCGTGACTTGTTATCCTTTGAAAGGCGCAGCGAAAATGGGTCAAGTTTGGGCGCAAGTGCAGCGTCAAGCGAAGCACTGCGCGTTTCAGGCGCTTCGGCAAGAATTTGATTTACCTTTGAGATTTGCTCTGCGCTGGTGCTGAGGCCCGCGGCATGGACATCGCGCCCATCAACTTGGACTCGTGCCCACGACAACCCGAGATTGTCGAGTTTTGTTTGCAATATCGTTTCAATATGGTGTTCGACATTCGGCTGATTTTGCCAAACGGCAAATGGCGCTCCAATCCCGACCGTCAGAACACCCATTCCAAGCAACATGACCCAATTAACGCGTCGAAAAATTCCCATCTGGCAAGCTACTCCAATTAGGGCACGCAATGATCAAAACACAAATTGAAACAAGATGTTTATTTGTTCGCCAAGGCCGTCATCCGCCGCCCACATTCTCCACCCTTGGCATAGGGCGAAAGTTTAAGCACAAATCGGCAGAGTTCCAGTGTTATTTTTGAATTTGTTGTAGCTGTTAACACTTAACAGGTGTCTCGATCGAATATTTTGAAAATTCAACGTGTTTAGAAAAACGATCGGACAAAAGAAAAGGCCCGGCAAGTGCCGGACCTTTCCAAAATTCAATTCACTTAAACCAAATGGCTTAGTTGAATGTTTTCTTGAATTTTGTAGATACTTTAGAAACGTTGTTGCTGTCGATGTTGAAGCCAACATTAACAGTAGCACCGCCACCTGGAGCCCAGTCCAAGTCACCTTCAAACGCTGTTACGCTTGCTTCGTCGAAGTTAACTTTGGCAGTTGCAGTCAAAGTATCAGAAACTTTGAACGCGCCTTTCAAGCCAAGATCCCAGTTGCTTGCATTGTCAAAACGAGCAGCAACAGTGATTGTTGTTGCGTCGTTAACTGCTGCAACGCCAGAAACCGCAGCTTCCCAAACGTTTGCTGGGCGGAATTCTGCGCCAGCTGCCAATGTGAACATGTCCATAGTTGCTTTAGCAGTGATCAAAGCAGTCCATGCAGATGCGCTGTCTGTTGAGAATGCAGCACGGAAGCTCATGTCATCAACATTGAATGTTGCGCCAGTGTGGAAAGACCAAGCGTTTGCAGCAGCGATCAAATCGTCATAAACGAATGAAGCGTGTGCAGTACCCCAGTCTTGGCTCACACCAAGAGCACCAACCAAAGAAGCTTCGCCAGAAACGCGGCCAAGATCTTCAAGACCAACAGCTGCAGTTACGCCATCACCCAAGCTTGAAGAAACTTGCAACACGTAGCCGCCAGTGTTTCCTGTCAAAGCGATACCTTCGTCGTTGCCGTCGAGGTCAAGTGAGTAGATTGCTGTGAAAGTCTCGTCGTCGCCATCGTTAGCGATTGAGCCTTTTTTACCAGCATAAAACACTGTTGCAGAAGAATCGCCAATAGCAACGTATGCATTGTTGATTACTGCGTGTGTTGAGTTTGCTGCAGTGATAGTTTTGTCAGCTGCTTCACGAAGCTCGATAACTGCCATTGTAGGACCGAAGTCGCTGTCTGCAGTTGCAGTAAACTTAAGCATCCAATCAAGATCAGAAACTGTTGAGTTAACGCCAGCCGCATTGTTTGTCCAAGACCACTCGTAAGAAACGTCGCCTTCGATCTTCAAGCAGTTGCTTTCAGAAGAAATGGTCAAGCCTGTGATGTTCAATAGATCACAAGTGTCAAGTGCTACAGCGATTGGGTCTGCTGCTTGTGCTGATGTGCCAAGAGCAAGAACTGCTGCTGAACCGAGAAGTAGGTTCTTAATTGTCATAATACTGACCTCCAAAAATCAGTTAGTTGTTTAGGACCGGTTGTTACCGGCTGTTTGCCGAAACGAGGCCACACTTTTTATTGGTGTGTTTGACGCCGCGTATGCGACCGACAAACGAATCCATGCATGGTTTCGCATTAGCCAAACTACTCATACGCACTAAACATTCAAGCACAGATGTGTTGCCCTATGACGCTTGACCGAGCGCTGTTGCATTTTCAACACAGATTATCGTTCGGCCTTGAACTGCAGTGGATAAGGCGGCATTTTTTACCTAGCAATTCGCAAGTGCATCGCCAGATCTTTATCCTTTTTAAACCATTAAGGTCACGTCAAATTTTATTTTTGCCGTTGGTGCATGGTTGACGGCTAGGGCACATTATTGCATCTAGCTCTTCCCAAACTGGCACCCGGCACACGAATACACACCTTAGGACACTAGACATGAACGAACTCGGCTATTCTATGGGCGTGGATTTTGGCACGACGAACACAGTAATTGCATTTGCTTCACCGACCGGAGAGATAAAAAGCGTGACGTTTGGCGCAGGGACAAATTCGAACGACGTTTATCGTTCGGTACTTTGCTTTCAGCGCGACGATTCCGGCGCAAATTCAAAAACCGAGGTATCCGGCGGTATCGAAGCGATTGATGCCTATCTCACAAGTGCCAACGACGTACGGTTTATTCAATCCATTAAAAGCCATGCGGCAAGTCATCTGTTTGAAGAAACCCGCATTTTCGGCAACGCGTTTAAATTTGAAGACTTGATGTCGACATTTCTGCAATGTGCTGTGAGCGATGCCAAAGGTGCGTTGACGGATTTCCCTGCTGAGTTTGTTTCAGGTCGCCCAGTGTCCTTTGTCGGCAGCAAGCCGGACGACGCTTTGGCCATGAACCGTTATGAAGGGGCATATCAACTCGCCGGCTTTTCAAAACCTCGCCATGTTTATGAGCCAGTTGGCGCCGCATACAGCTATGCGCAAAGGTTAGAAAAAGACGCAACCGTTCTAGTTGGTGACTTTGGTGGTGGTACCAGCGATTTTTCCATCATCCGGTTTGAGAAGCGCGATGGGCGCACCATAGCGCATCCGGTTGGATTTTCAGGTCTGGGGATCGCAGGGGATCGATTTGACTACCGCATCATTGACGCGGTTATTTCTCCCAAGCTTGGCAAATATGGACAATATAAGTCGTTCGACAAACTACTTGAGATGCCCAAACACTATTATACCCAGTTCGCGAAGTGGCATCAGCTGGCGCTTTTAAAGACCCCGGGAACAATCCGTGAGCTACAAAACTTGGCCAAAAGCTCCACACAGCCTGAACAAGTGGAAGCGCTGATTGAGACCATAATCGATGATCGTGGATTTGACGTTTATCGCGCTGTTTCTGCGGCCAAAGCAGCACTTTCCTCCAACCCAACCGCCAGTTTCAAATTGAAACTTGGCGACATTGATGTTGGTGCTGAAGTGAAGGTCGACGATTTCAACAATTGGATTGCGCCGGATTTAGCCCAAATTGGCAGCACTGTTGATGGCCTATTGGCTGATACTGCACTTTCTCCGGACGACATCGACAATATATTCCTAACTGGCGGCAGTTCCTTTATTCCGGCGGTCCAACGTATATTTTCTGATCGTTTTGGCGATCAAAAGCTGGCAGGTGGAAATCAATTCCAGTCCGTCGCTTTTGGCCTTGCATTGATTGGCCAAGAACCAGATCTGACGCCATGGCTGGCTGAAGGCACTTCATAGCAAAGCAACTGATTGGTCTTGTTTGCACAACAAGAATGGTTACGTTGGTGAATTAACGCCATTTTTGCGTCAGTTTGCAGGAGTTTTTTGCACATGCCAGGTCACAACCGTTTCCAATCCATCGCAGTTGTTCGAGAAATTGAATCACCAGAGAACCCTAGCGGCTTGGAAAAACGAGTATCAGTTGTTCCGCAAGACATTGGCACGCTACTGCAAACGGGTGCAGATGTTTATGTGGAAGAAGGCGCTGGCCTTGGTGTTGGTTTTTCTGACGAAGAATATGTGAAAGCCGGAGCAATTCTGCAGCCAGCACGTGAGATTTATCGCGATAAAGACCTGATCGTCAAATTTAAAGGTCCATCACTTGAAAGCATTGCTCACATGCGGCCCGGATGTACCCTGTTGTGCATGGCACATTTTGGATCATTCCCGGACCGGGCCCGTGTGCTTGAAGAGAATAAGATCAATGTGATTGCGATGGAGGAAATCGTTGAATCGCCCAAAATCGATCCCGATCAAGCAATTCTATCACGTACTGCAATGGCATCAGCCCTGCAGCCCTACTTGAATGACAATTCCATAGGTGGCTTAGACGTTAGAGTTTTGCAATGGTCACCACGCACATTGGCCGCCATCCGCCGCGCTGGCAACCGCGACCCACGCTCTTTAAAAGTGATCCATTCTGAGGCAAGCATTGAACAACTTGATGCGACTGGGCCTACTGCGCTTTATTTCTATGATAGCGCGTCAACGACAAGCGACCATTTGATAGAGCACCTCATGCAGACAGACACAAATCTGTTTGACTTAGTTGATTACGACAAAAATCATGGCCAAACTGCGATCGAGCAATGGCGAGAAACCCACCCGCCCCTGCCTTTCGGTTTACGGCGCATCCAATGTTTGCACCAAACCGGGCAAGCAGGCGCGCGCTATGGGTTGGAATTATTGGCTCAAAACAAACCAGATTTGGACGTTCAAAACGCCAAAGTTGTTGTGCTGGGCTATGGCAATGTGGCGCAAGGCGCTATGCGCGAACTATCGGACAAAGGCGTGCGAGAAATCAACGTGCTTGGCTTGACGCACACTAAGTCTGGACGAATTGAGTATTGGCTCAAGGATGCGGATCTCATCGTCAATGGCGCGGATCAACCGGTCAACCTGCGCGGCCGGAACTATTTGGTTGAGAATAGACATTTGGAACAAATCATACCTGATGGGTCGGTGATCATTGATTTGGTTGGCGGCAGCCCCACCAATCGCTCACCGATTGAACCTGTTCTATCCTGCACATTTTTGACCGAACCGCATTTTGTAACCCACGGTGTAACCGTTTCCGCCCTCTGGGGCTGGCCGATGCTGGGCATGATGCGCGAAACTGCGATTACATATTCGGGGCAAATCGTTGATGTTATTGCCAAACGGGAAATGCTGATCAACGGGTTAGACAGTTTAGCACCAGGTGTTCAACGTGCTTTGGTTTGCGGGCCACACACTGTTTAGTTGGCATCAACGACTAGATCAAACACCACAATCCCGTCCGCTCCGCCTGCGCACAGGGCGACGAGTTCTTTGCCCAATTGCTGGTGCGCGGGGTGATTGGCGTAGTCTTGCAAGGCGGCTTCATTTGTAAAACTGGCGATAAAGCCGTGGCTAAATTTGTCAGACTTTCGTTCAAAGTCTTTGTTCGGGCCGGCTTTAATTGAAATCAGCCCTGTGATTTGGCCAACAAGAGCTTCAAAGCTTTGCACCGCTTCAAGTCTTTGAGTTTCAGATACGCCGGTGCGAAATGAACAGAAGACACAGTGTTTGATCATTGTTTCAAACCCTATTGCTGGCGCTGCGCGATCAACCAAACCGGCTGATAGGTTAGTGGCAGCTTGCCGCCATGGCCAAACTGGTTTGCATAGCGTTCTTCAAAGGATTTGAAATTGGCTTTCGTCAGGATACCATCTGCATTGCCGTTTACACCTGTGTTGCGCAGGTGCCGCAAAAGCGGAGCCAACCCATCAAACTCAAGCTGGATTTGATCCATTTTGAGGTGTTTGACGTCCATAAAGTCCGGCAACATGACTTCAAGCTCGGCGCAATCTGTATAGCTGGGTGCTGCTGCTCGAGAGCCCAAGGCTTGTAATTCATGAAAATGATCAGAGCCAAAACCTGATAGGGCCATCCAACCGCCCGGTTTCAGTTTATTGGCTGTTTTTTCGACAAGGCTCGAAAGGTCCGGAATCCACTGTATTGCAGAACTTGATGCAACCAAATCCAATTGCTCGGGCAATTCAATTTCTTGAATTGGACCAGCAACAAATCTCGAATGGGGTGCAATAGACCCAACCTTGGTTTCGCACTCAGCGACCAAGTCATTGATAATCAGGTCGTTGATTTCAAACTGATCTGTCAGCTGTTTCGTGAGGTAGCCTGTACCACACCCAAATTCCAGTGCCCGATCAAACTGGTTCGCCTGACGAACGGACATGAGCTCATTGGCCAGATGCTGGGCGATTTGACGTTGTACGACCGCATTCTTCTCGTAGCTATCAAGGCCACGGCGAAAGCTTGTCGCCACACGTGTATCATCAAAAGTCTGCTTGGCGATTTTATGCAACATGTACGACCTCTTCCCAACGCGACCAAGCGCCAAAAGGAATATGTGGTCCCGACACGGTTGCAAAATCCTTATTTTCATAAGCGCGCTTGAGATTGGCGCTTAGAAAAATCCGGTCTTTATCGCTAACGATCACCTTGTCAAAATCAACAATCGGCGCTGCGCCGCGCTGCTGAACAATTTCAAGCTCTTCCTTCAACGCGGCGATGTCTGCATCAAGATAGGGTTGTTTCTCGCCAAAACACCGCATCAAAAACACCTGCAAGCTATCCGGATCAAGCGCATCAATTGTTTTTTGCATGATAACTGGTGGAATGCCAGATTGACGGTCGACAGGCGTTACGGTGCCGTTGATCGCCACTTTAAACGAAAATGGATCAGCGTGAATGGCCTGCCAATGGGCGTAAGCCGCCACACCAAATGAGAATGCGACCAGCGATTTATTCTCATATTGCGCGAGATCTGGAAGGTCTGCCGATATATCGCGAAAATCGCTGACAAACAGAACATCAACGTCACCTTGAAGGTGCGCAAGAGGCGCAAAGCCAACCGCCCAACCGCCAAAGACCACGATAATGTCTTTGTTGTTGTCCCGCTTAACCCAATCAAATTGCATCACAGCACCTTTGCCAGTTTAATCATTGCAGAGGCGATTTTGCTTACTTCGTCGGGTGACGACACAAAGGGGGGCATTGAATAAATATTCTTACCGAATGGTCGCAGATAAACACCGTTCTCTTTTACCATGCCATGAGCTTGGTCAGCGCTTACGGTGTGCTTCATTTCAATGACGCCAATCGCGCCGATTATGCGCACATCTGCAACACCGGGCAATTCGCGCGCGGGTGCCAGTTCTGTTTGCAGCTGCGCTGCAATGTTTGCCGTCTGGCTTTGCCAATCGCCTTCAGCCAAAAGGTCCAAACTTGCCTTTGCCGCAACACAGGCCAATGGGTTGGCCATAAAGGTGGGGCCATGCATAAAAATACCCGGCGATCCGTTGCCGATGGTTTGCGCCACTCGATCATTGGTCATGGTGGTGGCAAAGCTAATGTGACCACCCGTTAGCGCTTTGCCCAGACACATAATGTCAGGCTCAATTGCACAAAAATCGGTCGCAAACATTTTGCCCAAACGGCCAAATCCGGTCGCGATTTCGTCAAAAATCAACAGGATGCCAAACTCATCGCACAGGGCACGGGCTTGGTTTAAATATTCGGGATGATAGAAATACATCCCCCCCGTCCCCTGCACAACTGGCTCTAGAATAAAGGCAGCGATCTCTTTGCCATGCGCTTCAAAAATAGCGCGCAATTCTGATAGACCATTTGCCGACGGTTCTTCGTTCCAGGTCTCATCAATCGTAATCGGTGGTCGGTCGATGAAATGCTCAACCGCCAGGGCACCTTGGAACAGGTGATGCATGCCCGTGTCGGGATCGCATACGCTCATGGCTTTCCACGTATCGCCGTGATAACCAGAGCGCACGGTGGCAAATTTGCTGCGGCCCTCAAATCCGAGCGCGTGCTGATATTGCACGGCCATTTTCATGGCCACTTCCACCGCAACCGAGCCGCTGTCACAATAAAAAATGCGCTGCATCGTTGAAGGCGTGATCTCAAGCAGTTTCTTGCCCAATTCAATGGCAGGGTCGTGAGTTAGTCCGCCAAACATAACATGGGGCATCACATCAAGCTGATCATGAATTGCTTTAGTGATTTTGGGGTGTTTATGCCCATGCAACATGCACCACCATGATGACATGGCGTCGATTACCTTGGTTCCATCATCAAGGGTCAACCACACGCCTTCTGCGCTTTTAACAACGAAGGTTGGACCGGGTTTTTCTACATTTGTGTAGGGGTGCCACAGGTGCTTTTGGTCAAATTCTAGCGGGGTCATCATGCTAGGGCCTTGCGAATGGTGTCGAGCTTGATGTTTTGACGAAAGGCTTCTGCAAGCGTTTGCGAGCTCAGTGGATCAATTTTTGGCAGACGGCCAAGGTGTTCAACTTTTCCAAAGTCGCAAATTGTTTGCTCAACTTCTGGCTCTGGCTCACCAATAAACGCGATACCCACGGCTTTGCACCCCGCCTGTTGCAGCGCCAGGAGCGACATCAGACTATGATTGATGGTTCCCAATTGCGTGCGTGCGCAAAGGATGACGGGCCGTTTCCAGCCGGCAAATACATCGAGATAAAGCGACTTGCGGTTCAACGGTACCATCAAACCGCCTGCCCCTTCAATCACCAATGGGCCATCCACGCTGGGGATAGACAAGTCATCCAATGAGATTTCAACTTGTTCAGCCTCCGCCGCTAAGTGGGGCGATGCGGGCATTTTCAAACGATATGTTTCGGGCAACATAGTGCACCCAGATAGGCGCGCGACCACTTGGCTATCTGTTTCTTCTTCCAGCCCTGCTTGCACAGGTTTCCAATAGGTTGCACCAAGCGCCTGCACCAAACCAGCAGAGAAAACAGTTTTGCCAATGCCCGTGTCGGTGCCCGTCACCACAATTGAATTAGCCATTGGCTTGCTCCGGCAATTGTTGTTTTTTCATCTCGGCACTTAGGTCTTTGAACATTTGCTCAATCACATCAAGCGGCGTGTTCAAGGTAATGGATATCCGCAATCGCGCTGTGCCTTTTGGCACTGTCGGTGGCCGAATGCCGCGGATGTCATAGCCTTTGTTTTGCATGGTTTTGGCAAGGGCCATGGTCGGCCCATCTTCGCCAATGATTACGGGCAAAATTTGGCTTTCGAACCCTTCAAGCCCGCAAATTGACTTGGCTAACACATGGGTTTGTTTCAACTGCTCGAGTGCTGCCAATTGACGTTCAGGATTTGTTTGCAGCTCGTTCAGCGCCGCGCGCACCAACGCTGCATTTAACGGCGAAGGCGCTGTTGAAAACACGAAACCGCGCGCCTTGTTGATGAGCGTTTCAACCAAAACCCCAGCGCCACATATCAAAGCACCAGAAACGCCTAAAGCTTTGCCGCAGGTGTGCAGAGCTAAAACGTTTGGATCGCGTGCGATTTCGTGCGTTAAGCCGCGACCCAAATCACCAAATACCCCGGTTGCGTGAGCCTCATCGACAATCAGTGTGCCGCCAAATTGCTGCGCAAACTCATAAAGTTCAGCAACCGGCGCTAAATCACCATCCATTGAATAGACGGCTTCGCACGCGATCCAAATATGACCTTCATTACCCTGCGCGCGCCAAGCTTGGATCTTTCGTGCTGCATCAGCTGCGTCATTGTGCGCAAATTCTTGTGTCGTGGCCCGTCCCAGACGCATGCCTTCGTGGGCGCTGGCGTGAATATATTCATCGTACAACACCAGATCGTCTTTGAGCGGCAAGGTTGAAAAGATCGCCATGTTGGCCACAAATCCATTGCCCAAAAACAGAGTTCTCTCCACACCGAAAAAGGCGGCGGCTTCATGTTCTAGCAATTCATGTTCAGCGTCGTTGCCGCGCAAAAGGCGCGACCCGCCTGCCCCTACTGGCACACCACGATTAAGCGCATCAATGCCTGCTTGGCGCAGGACATCAGACCCGGCCAAACCGATATAGTCGTTGGAGGCAAAGTCATGCCCCTGGCGTGGAATGAGCTCGCGATATCGCGCTCGGTTTTTTAAGGCTTCCAACACGCCATGATGGCGGGGGAATACACTCATTTTTTTCCGTCGCAACCCGCAGCCATTGGGGTGATGCCAAGCTTGTTGAACAAGATCGCGTCCTTGTCTTCGCCCGGATTGTTGGCTGTGAGCAATGTATCGCCAACAAAGATTGAGTTTGCGCCTGCAAAGAAACACATGGCCTGCAACTCATCAGTCATGTCCGTACGGCCAGCTGACAGGCGGACGTGGGATTTTGGCATGAGGATTCGCGCCAGCGCAATCGTGCGAACAAACTCAATAGGATCAAGTTTTTCAACTTCAGCCATTGGCGTGTTCTCAATTGGGATTAGCATATTGATGGGCACAGAATCAGGATGTTCTTTGAGTGATGCCAATGTGAGCAGCATATCGATGCGGTCCATTTGCTTTTCGCCCATGCCCACAATGCCGCCTGCACAGACTTTTATCCCCGCATCACGCACACGATTGAGCGTTTCAATGCGGTCCGCAAATGTGCGCGTGGTGATGATTTCTGAGTAATAGCGCTCAGAGGTATCAATGTTGTGATTATAATAATCAAGACCCGCGTCTTTTAGGCGGTGAATTTGATCATCTTCAAGCATGCCAAGCGTCATGCAGGTTTCCATGCCAAGTTCTTTAACGCCCTGCACCATGGCTTCAAGCACGGCCATGTCACGATCTTTTGGTGAGCGCCAAGCCGCGCCCATGCAATAGCGGCTGGCACCGCCTTCTTTGGCTTTTTGCGCTTCAGCCAAAACAGCCTGAACTTCCATAAGTTTAGATGCGGACAAAGTTGACCCGTTGCGCGCAGATTGGCTGCAGTATGCACAATCTTCAGCGCAACCGCCCGTCTTAATCGACAAAAGCTTTGAGCGCTGGACCTGATTTGGATCGAAGTTTTCGCGGTGAACAGTGTGAGCTTTGAACAACAAGTCCATAAAGGGCTGGTTGTAGATGGCATCCGCCTCTTCACGGCTAACCACATCGGCGCGCCGACCGCTCACTTTATAGACTGTAATCTGGTCAATTGCTTGTTCTTCGGTCGTTTCGTTCACCAAATCCAAATCACCGCTCCATTTTATAGATAATTTTTTTCACCATCACTATATGGTGGCTTTTTTATAGATAAACCAACAATTGTGCAAGTGACAACTGGCCGCGCAAACGTTCTATGGCGCACTTTTCACATTTATAGCGGAGTTTGGAAAATGAACAAGTGCAGCGTTCATAGGCAATTGTGCCAATTATCCCCGGCCAAACGCGACAATGCATCCCCCCGTCTTGATCTTGGGGCAGTCCAAGCTAGATGCAAAAAATCTATCCCCGACCCAAAAAGCCCAGTCATTATTGTTGCATCGAACAAAAATGGAGTTTTACACATGTCGATCAGGCATCACTTTTTGGCAACTTATTCCCCATCATTGAAACTGGAGTCCATTCAATGATCGGCGTAGGTGTGTCGCCCCTCCTGAGCAGGCAACAACTATGGTGGCCAACTGGCGCAACGTTTTATGCGGATTTTGCCAATATACGTTACATGAAAAATGGACTGGAGGTTTCGAACTCCAACGCTTTTAGCTTCACACGCGCTTCCACCAAGTTAGCGCTTGATGCGGATGGACACTGGCACAATTTCGCCACCGATATAGCCGCCATCACGAACAAGGGCCTATCACTGGAGAGCGCTGAAACCTATCACCCAACCAACTCTTCTTTTTCAGGCGCCAATATTGGATCAATTGGCGCTGGCGGGGCCATTCCAACTGGCTGGTATGCGGGCTCCTGGACAAGCATTGAGATTATCTCGCTAACAAACATTGATGGTTTGGACGTAATTGTGCTCGACCTAACGTTGGACAACACGTCGGGTGGCTCAGCAGTTGGAGGCAGTATTGAGTTTTGCAATGTGGAAGCACTATTTGGCGAACATTGGACGGTTGGCGGGCAATTTGAACTTATGCAAACCTTTGGCGACGACACTTGCACTGCACCAGAAAACATTCTGCAAATCCAAGAGCGCAATTCATCAAATGGGTTTTTGAACAACCTTGGGGGGATCATCAACAATCTGGATCTGTCCAGTTTGGGCGATAAAGTGGCGAAAACAAAACCCATATCCGACATTTCAGCGGGAAGAATTGCCGCGTTCTATAGCTGGAACAATGTTCTACCGGGAGAGCTTTTCCACCGTCGCTGTGCAATATGCATGCCCTTCGCGACGAAGGGCACTACGGTCTCATCGCCACTACCGACCTCAAATGCAGGCACACAAGTTCGAGCTCAAGATGCAATAACATTGCTGTTGCCAACTCAGCCGCAGCAGTTAACCGTTCAGTATGATGACAGTTCAACGGTTGAGTTCTTGAGTGTAAGCGGAGAAACCGCACTCCCGCTAAACGCAGAAAAGGCAATAAGATCTGTATCCGCAACTCCCATATAGGCTTTCAAAATTGGGAACCGATGGCACCTTTGATGCATGCAACAAATGGATGCGAGCGCCTTGGATTCTGGCGCTCGTTATGGGCAAATCAACCCAAGGAACGGCGTTGCAGGCATAGCGGCGCAGCACATGCTCTCAAGACTTTTGTTGTTATGTCGGATTTTCAAGGAAATGGCGGAGAGGAAGGGATTCGAACCCTCGAGACAGTTACCCGCCTACGCCCTTAGCAGGGGCGCGCCTTCGACCACTCGGCCACCTCTCCGGGGACGTGAATAACCGCTATAACCATTGGAATGCAAGCACTTTTTTCGATGTTCTCAAATTTCCTTAGAAATAGGAACTTTCCGGTTGAATCTGTTACAAACCAAGAACATCTATTTGAATTGGTACAAAACTGACACAATTCTGTTCACGTTGCGTTCTACTCAGGATCAATAATGGTCCCGGCGCGGTCATCTTCACCTACGCCGCGCTCTTCATACGCTATAAGGAATGCAATGCAGCATCCCGCGTGCCAAAGGTGGCTTTTGCCTGTTTCATCATCTAGATCATCAAATAGGAAGCTTTTCGTTGTTGGGCCTTTGCCGCCCCACCATGCCCAAAGGTGACGCATAAGAGCGCCAAATACCCTGCCCCATTTCATACCTTTTTCCCAATTCCGGGCGTCGTACTTTTCGGCACCGAATGTCAGAATTGAGCCAACCGCAAATAATAGTTCAGGTGGCAACAGTTCAAGGCGTACTTTGCCCTCGTCGTTTTTACGTCCACTCATATGTTGATCTGTGTTGTCCCGGCCATAGAGCCGTTAATGTTGAATGTTTCAGTGTAGACAGAACGTCCAGACCGATATTTTGAAAAGCTGTGATAGGCGTCTTTCGCCACTGGTGAGCGCATAGAGGTAACGATAACGCCGCCCTCCTCTATTTTGCTTTCGTGGTGAATGTGGCCTGTCCAAACCCGTTTGTATGTTGACGCGGCCCAATCGTGCGGGTTGTCGCAAGCCATAACCAAGGGCAGGTCTTTCATTTTGGTTTTATCGCCATGCGTAGCGCCCATGAAAACTTTGCCAAACCGTTTCCACCAATATCGCGATACGCCATCGTCAAAATGCACTCGTTCCTGATTTTCATAGAACAGGCTTAATGCGGTTGAGATTGCCACGGCGGATTCGTCGTCATGGTTTCCCGGCAAGATACGCACATGCACAATTTCATGCTTTTGCAACGCCAAATCAATTGTGGCACGGATCATACGAATGGCGGTTTTGAGAACTTTGGGCCAACGCCCGTCAACGTCCAAAATGTTCTTTGAGCGGCTGGTTACCGGGTCAAACCCGTCAGAATGCAACATATCGCCAAGGCCAAGAATAACACACTCTTTGGAATTGGGTGTTAAAGCCATAACGCGCTGCATGGCGTCCATTATGACGTTCTCAGCTATCTTGAGGTCGTAATTTTCGCCCGTTTCTTCTGCCCATGCCATAAGGCCGATATGCCAATCCACAAGAGGGATAACCGACACATAATCGCTATCAACTAATTTGGGCGGGTCAATAAGTGGTGAGGTTGCCGTAAGTTCTGACATTGCCTCTTTTGCGGCTTCAATAACCGATAAGGCGATTTCTGCTTTGCGGTCTGTTTTAAACCATTGTTGTTTGACTATGCCGTTTTCATCAACAAGGGCCGAAACGCCTTTTAGCGCATGGCCATCTGGCATGTTGAAAGGCGCTTTGTCAGTTTCAGGCTTTTGCTGAATTGCGCGGCTTTTAACATTCCCGTCAACATCTTCTGTGGTGCTAACTTTGGTTATTTCAAAGCCGGGGATTACCGGGTCGGTTCCAAATCGCCCTGCCCGCGCGGCATTTCGCGCCGTGTTGATCTGGTGGCGAAACGTGCTTTCGGGCAGGTTTTCTTGTCGCGCTGCATGAGCAACAACACCGCCCCACTTTGCCAGCTTTTGCAAGGCGTCAATTAACTGCTCGTCAGAGTAGCCGGGATTGGCCATAAAGCCCCCTATTTGATTTGAATGTAGGGTAAGATTTTCAAGATTAGCGCCGTGGCACCGCTCGTTGCAGCACTCACGCCAAGAAGCGTTTTCCACCCTCCTTTTGCGCCAACAATGGCGTCCCGAACCTCACGCAATAGCTTTGCCTGTTCGTCGTTTTGCTTTTCCAGTATTTCAACGCGGGCGATTAAAGCCCCGATTGTTCGTTCGTTGCTTGTCATCATTTGCTCCAGCACCCAATGCTTTTGCCGTGTTCATTATGTTGCAGAACTTGGCGGGCGCTATTGTTTGAAATTACTTCAATATCGTTTGAGTTAAGTCTGATTTGCTTCCAGCCGTCGCAGCTTGATCCGCTAGTCGTTGCGCATCCAGTCAGAGCGAAGCTTGTCACGCACATCATCAATAGGCATGTCGCGAACTTTTTCATCGGTCTTGATCCTTTCTCTAATGTTTTTGAGACTTTGCTCTGTTTGCTTTGCTCTTTCGCCAGCCGCACCAATTGCCATAAGGCGCAGCGCAATAACGAAAACTGACGCGATAACAATCCCGGTTGTCGCGATTAAGCGGCCAATTTTAGAACCAGCCAGCCATGCCAAAATGCCCCACATTATTTGGGCTTCTTTTCAGTGAATGCACCGCTATCGTCTAGTTTCGCATAGACAACAAACGCCAAGCCAACCAACGTCAAAGCGATAAACGCGAACTTCAAATAACCTGAGATTTCCACAAGTGGCTGCAATTGTGCTGCAGCATCTGTTGCGGTTGTACCCAAAACACCAACACCACTCGCCGCGCTACCTTTTAGGGTGCGTGAGCTTGTGAGTTTGGCAGGGTCTTTGTTCGGCATACCGTTTTTCATGGTGAGCAAATCGGCATATTCGGCTTGTGCATCAAAGCAGGGGCAAGCTTTGTTTGCGTATTGATTGTGGCCCGTTACCTTAGTGAGGCCGTACTCGCGGATAGCTTCTAGTGTTAATCGGCGCATAGTGGCCTTTTGAGCAGCCGTACGCGTGTCTTTTGCTTTCCCGGCCTTATCGGTGCCACCAACGTAAACATAGCCAATGGTGCCTGTGTTCTTGCCCTTTACGTGCGCCCCGATTTTGCTGATTGGGCGCCCATCTGAAACAGTGCCATCTAAATGCACAACTTTGTGATAGCCAATGCCGTTCCATCCGCGTTGTTTGTGCCAGCTATCAATTTCGGCCACAGTGGTTTTGCGACCTTGCGGGGTGGCTGTACAGTGCCAGATCAGTTCATTTATTTTTCGCATGGGTTTCTCCATAAAAAAACCGCCCTAGCGGCGGTTGAGGTAAGGTTTGATCATTCGGTAAATTGGTCTAAACAGCGCCATGAGAAAGACGCAAAACACGACCAGAATGGATATTTCTGGCGGGGTATTGGCTAAAAGACAATCGAGCAAAACCCCGTCCGAGCCGCCCGTGTCATGGATTACGCAACACTGGCGAATTTGAAAGATGCCTTCTAGCCATTGAAAGCCCGTGCACCCGTCGCTCATTTGTGCTTCCATTCTTTTTCAATCTGATCGTAATATCGATAGCCCTTAGGCTTTTCGTTGCTTGTGGAATACATCTTGGCGTCATTGCCCTGCACTTTGCCGACTTGACGGAAATTGCCCGGTGAACCCGCATAAATGTAGCCATTGGAATGAACGACATTGCCGCTTGATGCAGCACGATCAAGGCCCATCATATGTGAAGGTCTGTTGCCCAAAGCCTGTTGTATTTGCTGTTGCGCCGCCCGTCTTGCCGCTAGTTTCAGCCCGTCAATTTGTCCTGCGATATCGTGTCGAACGTTGCGGATCGGAGCCAATGCACCGCGCACATTATTGACCGTGCGTTGCAGCCCGTTCATTTGCCCGCCAAGGCCCGCTGGTCTTGCTGGTGCTCTTGGTGCCACCGGGTCCAAATAGTTCGGTTGGCTAACTTGTTGAATTGGCTGGATCGGATCAATTGGGTTTATCGTGGCCTTGCCAACTTGCCGGGTGTAAGGAACGTTAAAGCCCGCCTCTGCCCGGTCAAAGTTGCGTGTGGAACGTGGGGTGGCAATTTTAGGCTGCGACGGGATTGGGTTGTTTAGGCTTGCGACCTTCATATCCAAGGCCATTTGCAGGGCTGGGGATGATTGATTGCCCATACTTGAGAAATCAAAGCGCGGGTCTTGCTGTGGTCTTGGCCGGGGCAATGCAACGGGGTTAACAGATGCCGTGCGCGTTGGCCGTGGCCGGGGTAGATTGACAGGCTTTTGCGGGGTTAGCGCTTTTTGAGCACCGCCCCAAAGGTTTTGCCCTGTGTCTAAAATTGAATTGCCAACTGCACTTGCAACCTTGAGGGTAGACGGGGCGGCTTGACGTTCGAGCTTCTTGAAATTGTTATACCCCCCCACTTTGTCGAAAAACGACGGGCCTTTTTGTTTGGATCGTGTCGTGCGTCGTGCTGTTGATGGTCTGTCCGGTGGTGAAGGTGAATAACCTAGTGCTGGCACAACAGCTTTAGCAGTTGGTGAAAGGCTTTCAATCGCTGCAAGGGCTGTTGTTGGCTGTTCACCCTTGCCAAGCAAAAATGTGTGGTTGCCAATTTTCTTTGTGCCGTTTTTGTTTTCAGCACTTAGCCAATACGGGTCTTTGCCCGCAAAATATGCCAGACCACCGTTGGTAGGGTCTTTTGTGCGCCCGGAAAGAACGTCCGCCGCCGTTGCCCGCGCTGCCAAATATGCGGGGTCGGTGCGCTTAAACCGCTTATCAGGATTATTCCCGCCCGCGCCTTTATTCCATGTGCTGAACTGCTTGTTCTGAAGCATTACAGATTTAGGGTCGTTCGGGTAACGTGATGACGCAACACGGTTGTTGATAACGTGTCCAACCGCCTCTTGCCCTTTACGCCCCTCGCCCGCCGCTTCACCAAGCAATGTCAAAGCCGCTGTGTGCAAAACATCGTCGTTTAAACCTTGCTCACGGTTTGGCACAAATGGGGGTGGCTTGCGCTCAACCAGTGCAGGTAATTGGCCTTCTTTGCCCGCCAAGTACGCTTCACGCTGCTTTGGAGTTAGCCGCCCGCCTTGGTTCTGGTAATCCCAAAACATGCCGCCGCCCTTTGGTGGGGTCGCGTGTTCGTCAAGATGGATGCCGCCGCCCTTCATTTCAGCACCAACGCCGCCAATTTTCTTGGCAGACCAATACTGAATGATAGGTGCTAGATCATCACCTTTGACCTGTTGCCCGTCTGGTCCGAAAATATGGAAGTCACCAGCTTTGCCCTCATCATGCCGATGTGAACCAGTTCTGCGCTTGCCACTTGTTGGTTGCCCGCCTGAATAGACCTTGGCGACATACCCCGGCCCGTAAACATCAAGCACGGCTAAATCGATTGCGTCTTCAAGCGAATTTGTGAGGGGCAAATTCCTAATCGCGCCTTGGTTGGTATAATTTAAACGAGACATAGTTCACCCCATAAGAAAACCCCGCCGTGAAGCAGGGTTGATTGCATTGCAGAATTGTTGTGAAATGGCCGAATACTGAAAGGCCATATTATGAGACTTCCAAACACGCCAAAGCGTGATGAATTGTCAGAGATAGAAGATTTAATGAATGGACCGATTGTTTATAACGACCAGCCGATTTACGAAGAGCCTGTACACGCCAAGCTACACCCGATTGTTTGGGTTGCCTGTGTTGTAATCATTTTGGTATTTTGGAGCGTTGGCCTTCAGATGGGCATTTGGTTGTTGGGCAGATAAACCGCCCAACCTATTGTTTAAGCTGCTTTTTGTTGCACATTCGATAAATCGACAAGCAGTTTGCCAAGTTCATCTGTGCTATCACCGCATCGCAGCGCATACCCGATAACAACGTCTCGGCGCATACACGCTTCGATAGAGCATTCTGGTTCTGACCGCGTTAGCATTTCATCTCGGATGCACTGGCACATAAAGGTGAACGCCTGTGCTTGCTCATCCATCCAGCCGCCTGCAACCTCATCAATTTCTACGCCCGGCCTAGATAGGACGCCGATTAATGCTAGATCAGCAGCCAAAGCTGCATCGTACGCCTGTGAAAGTTCTCGGATTGAGAATTGTGTGAAATCAATTGGCAACAAGCCGTTTATTTTGGTATTTGAACAGTTAGCCACTTCGGACCTCCTACGGTCTGGTTTGGTTAGGCCGTGGCGGGTGTTCCAGCACCCGTCATGGCTGTTTTTGTGTTAGGCTTCGTCATCTTCAAAAGTTTCTGGCTCCCACGCCCCGTGATGAACCATTTGCATATGCAGAGGGTGAGCTTTGAAACGGGTTTCTTGTCCAATGGTTCCAATTGTATTCGTTTCGACTGAGCCGCTTCGGGTTAGGGCAAAGAGAGATGCGGTGACATCACTGCCAACATTTTCTTCGATCTCAGAATTTGCGGTCATGACATGCTCTAAGATTTCTCCATGTGTGCATTCGTGTTTTACTGTGGCGCAATAAAAAAGAACATCTGCGAGAACTCTCGCTTTCTTGGCAGTCGGACTTAAGTGCTGGAAACTATTCACTTTATTCATTTAGCCAACCCTTGTTCTGTTTGCTTGAAGCGGAGCTTCTTTTGGCCTTGGCGTTCGATTGCATAACGTTCCGCTGTCAGTTTCAACCCATTGCGCATGCACAAGGCTGCTTTATCTGGGTCAAATAACCGAACAGTGCCACTGCCAATATCCGCCCTTCCCTCATCTGCGATTGAACATCCCATCTCGTTTAGCCGGTTACCAAACCAAGTAGATGAGCCTCGGAGTTTGCCGGGTAGGTCGTAACGGTCCCAAATCTGCTTTGCGGTGCGGCCATGCCGTAAAAGAATGTTGTTTTCGGCAAGTTTGGCGCGAACCATCGGCTCAATCATGCGCTCTGACATGTCAAAGACCATCAAAGGAAATGCTTGCTCCATTGCCGTGATTTTTTTGGCAAGCATTTTCAACATGCCATCATCACGCCGCAAGAGTTCCTTTATGTCATCTGGTAAGTCATGAACTGCAATCGACTTGCCTTCCATGCGCTCACGGATAACTTCGTTCCCCCACATATGGAAATCATGCGAGAGATATTTCATGTAAGCCAACGCAATCTGCCAGTGCGCGAATGTTCCAAGATGAGAACCGCCGCGTTTAGATGTTACTAATTCAATATGGGATTTTCCCACATTGAAACTCACAGCCTCAACAAAACCTTTTGCATTTGGAGTACGGAGCCACTGCGAAGGCGATTGATTTGGGGGGCTTCCGGCAGCACGCCACATATTGGTAAGCGACAATTTCTCATCACGAACGCTGATCTCTACAGAATTGTAGACTAGCGGTTGTATTTCTGGTTTAATTAATTCGTTCATTCTGGGTTCCTTTAAAACCTGTTTGAATGTTCTGGCACTGCGCTAACAGTGCTGGTTAGTTCGCGGCGGAGGGTGTGTTGCTGTCTAGGCCCTCACCTTCCACCGCCCCAGAACCTGCCAAAGCACGTTCCAGCAATGTAACAATCTCCGCGTTCATACTCCTGCGATTGCGTTTAGCCTGCATCTTAATGTCGTCGCGCATTCCGATTGGGAACCGAACGATGTATTGGTCAGCCCCTCGTCCTGCTTCACCATAGTATGTCATCAAATTTCCTTTATCTCCTATTGCGATAATTCATGTATCGCCTACTGCGATGATTGTGTCAACACAAGATATCGCCTAATGAGATAAAAAAAGGGGCCAAATATGCCACAGGACAGCAAAAGTCGTAAACTTGATCAATATATTGTTCGTTTCCCAGACGGTATGCGTCAAAAGCTCAAAGACATTGCGGCTGAGAATGGCCGCAGCTTAAACGCCGAAATCATTCACCGTCTTGAGCAAAGCTTCAACGTAGCGACCTCCATTGAAGACATAGATGCAGCAAACAAGCGGCTACAGGACATGATGGACAAGGCCGATAAGCGCATTGCACAGTTGCGTGAACAAAACACGCTGGCGCTACAGGTAGAAATGAACCGCCGTAGCCCCGAAGATTCCGAAAAGTAAGAAGCCTTTCAAATTGACAGGGTTCCTTGGCTGTTGCATTCTCAGCGCATGTTTAAAAAAGCTTTATTGATCTCACTATTATTCGTAGGCCCCGCCAATGCTTGGACCTACAACCTCAAACGTGACCTTGGCGTCGTTGGGTTTCAGCGCCATTGTCTATACTCAAATGACGAAACATATGCGGTTAACTCGACTGATCTTTGCCCTATGTCGGTTGAAGACAGTGCGCCGGGGTTTGGCGGCGGGACCGGATATTACCAAGGCGAGTATCAGGACGGGCTAAACAAGGTCTGTGTGTACGACGTTCTTGGCGAGCAACGGGCCATTAGAGTTTCAAGCATATCCCTTTGCCCTCAAACTCAGCGGTTCTAAATGACTATTTTATCTCTACTGGTAAGAAGCCTCTTTAGTTTGGCTGTTGTTTGCACGTCGGCGGTCGCCTCGGACTTGATAAAGCCGGGCGTGTATTTTTGCAGAGACACAGCAGTTGGGGGAATTTCATTTGACGCCACCAGCGACATGTGGCGCTCAACTAAATTCAAGGCAGACGACGAATTTTTCTTGCGCGCAATACCAACAAGCGAGAAAATTACGCCAAAAGACACCAAAAGCGCCTACCAGAAATATGAAATATCGCTAAAGCCGACCGGGTTTGAAACCTACACCGACTGCTCCAATGATGCTAGTATTTTTAGTGACCTTAATGTGTACGGGCCCGTTGTTTGGTGTAGGGCTTTCCTTTCGAGATACAACTTCAACTTTGAGAACGGGCGTTTTTCATCCGCCTATCAAATTGGCTATGTTAGTGGTGATGACAATAACAAGAACACCCCCGCCATTTCAATTGGAACCTGCGATTGGATAACCAAATGACTGAAGAACCCAAAATCATTGAAGGCACAGCCCGCCGAAAAGACGCACCGCCTAAAAGGGAATGGAACGTTGCCGATCCTATAGAGCGGATTGTCATTTTGGTTATTTCGGCTTTTGCGCTAACAATCGCTGCTAGATACGGCTCTGATGTTGGGGCAATCCTTTTCCCGTTTCTACCGGACACCCCAGTATTCTAGTTTAGCTGAGGGCGGCTTGCGACAATTGGCAAGGCTTTTTCAAGGCCAACGCCATAAGCCTCAAGCGCTTTCATCCATCCTCGGGTTGCCATTGCGTTGAATTGAGCTTTGGCAAGCAATTTCGGATCGTTGGAAAGAAGAATGCGCCCAACTTCTTTGAGAACGCGCTCGTCAATCTTGCCGCCTAATGTAGCAGCCCCTTTCCTGCCAAGCGCTAGCATTGCCCCCATGCCAAGGCTTGTTTGCCAGTCCTGTCCTGTTACTGCGCCTAAACCTGCGCCAGTCGCACCAACGCCACCAGCCATGCCTAGTTCATGAAGGAATTGAGCTGTTTTAGAATTTCCCATGGCCCCGCGCATTTTGTCCATAATGTCTTCGACACGAACAAACGCCTCAAGTTCACGGCTGGCATTTTTGCCTAAAACCATTTCGTTTAACTCACGAGCGGCGGGGTTACCAAACATTTGCTGCACAATATTGCGGTTATCGGATGCGGCCCGCATAGTGTCGATCATCTCACTAGAATAGCCAGCCTGAAACGCTTTCTTTTCAGCGTCTTTCATGCCTTCAAATGCGGCTTTTGCTTCTGGTACAAGTTTGCGGTTGCGGGCGAATTTTTTACCCGCGTCTAACGCGTCGTCAGCGCCAAAGAATGCGGCAGCTCCGATGCGCGCGTCTTTAAATTCAGTCACCGCATTATCAAGAGCGTTGTTTAAGGATTGTCGAACACCGTTAATTTCATTAAATGCTGCGCTGCCCGGATGCCCCGCCGCCTCCGCTTGCTTCCTCAAGTCGCGCTGCACTTGATCCCAAAACGCTAAATTCGGTTTGGCAACCGAACCATCTGGCAATTTACGCAATGAAATAGAACCATCATTATTGAACACAAACGGGTTTTTGACTGGTTTAATACCTTCTGCAACGGACCGGTTCGCCCCGCTTGTTTCTGCTGATTTAACCGCACTACGCAAAGCAGGAGAACGCATTAGCTGCGAAAAGTTATCATCCCACATGGCTTGTGCTTTTGGAGACTGATAAGCCTTTAAATACGCTGGTTTATTGGCCGCTCTAGCCGCCTCTTTCAATTGGCTTTGGAATTTTAGGTCATCAACATTCCCGCCGACAAGACGGGTAAGAGTTTGGATTGCCCGTCCTGCTTGACCTTTATACCTATCGCTAACGACCTTCTCCATTTGGCCGCGAAATTCGGGTGAAGTATTGGCCGCTGATCTAGCAAGGGCGCGGGTTGTTTCGCCGCCCCGGTCAACGTTCATAATGTTTTGTCCGTTAAGACGTGCTGTCGCTTCATCTGCTTGGTTTAGTACGCTACTTGGCATTGATGCCTGATCTATGCTGTTTGCCAATACAACACGTCTTGCGCCCTCATAAGCTGGGTCAAACATACTTTTTGCGAAATGTCCGGCGTTTTTGACCTTATCCGCTCCAAACTTTACAGCTTTAGAAGCAATAGGCATTGCAGCCGATAAGCCGCCGCCCAATGCGACACTACCCGCCGCATCTTGCAAAGAGCCACCACGCGCCAATGTGTCAGCACCGGAAAGGGTCGCGTTTGTGCCAATACCCGCCGCATAACGTGTTGCCGCATTCTTGCCCTCAAGGCCCAACGCCTGTTTACCCATTTGGGTTTGCGCCAACTTGCCCATAGATGCGATCGCACCTGTCATATTCCCGGTAAAAGCCTCAACTGGGGCGCGGCTTTCCCTAATGTCACGGTTTTGTGCTAATACGTCACGGGTCATTGCGGGGTCATAACCTTGCAAGCGCCCCACGGTTTCAGCCATAACGGCATCTGCGCCGCGCTGCACCAACGGCCCAACAACGGGAACGCCCTCGAGTGTGTTTTCGGCAAATGTGCCAATACGTTGACCTAAATCCATCTTGCCGTATTGCTCTTCGAGCGCTTTTTCTTCAGCCGATTTCTGTTCACGGCCCAAACGTTCTTGTTCTTGCCAGAATTGTTCGCCTTCATTATGACCTTGTGCGCCTTTTGGTACTGGCAGGCCAAAGTCCATATCATTTGTGTTGGCCGGGGCTTGTTGAGCTGCCTTGAATTGGCGAACAGCTTCAATGGAAGTCCCTTCGCCTGAAATATAGGCGTCTATGTCAGTTTCAGGCGCACCTTGGCTAACCATTTTTGCCACGTTACGCTTAACTTTTGCGAGATCAGCCATTATTCAAGCCCATATTTTGATTTGAGGTCGTTCAACCCGCTACCGGCCTGTTGTGTAGGCGCACCGTTTACATCGGGGTAGGCTTCGAACTTGGCCATAATGCCGTCAATAAATTCCAGCGTTTGGCGCATTTGTTCTTCTGAACTATCTTGAGAAAGAGCGCCAAGGCTAGCTTGCAGCAACGCCAGTTCGCGTTCAGAAACAGCACCCAAAGCGCCGCCTGTAGGACTTGCATCTCGCATCGCTTGGAGTCGATCAAACGAAACAATAGACTGCAATGTAGCAAGGTTATTGCGAACATCTGTTGCTTCTTGGTTCATGCCCGCAAGTTTAGAACCCCAAACACCAACTTCTGGCAGATCAAACAGCCCACCATTGTCAATCTTAGCGCGAATATTGCTAATCGCTTGACGTGCAACTGTAGCTTTTTGCCGCTCTTGTTCAAACTTCAATGCTTCGTGTTTTGTCGTGTCTTCTGGCCCCCCAGCGATAGGCTGCATGGAAGTTGCACCTGTTACAGGGTCTTTGAACAACTCATATCCTTGCGGAATGGTGCCATATTCAGAGCCAACGTTGGTTGTAATGCTCGTTGCCCCCGCTTGCTTCAACGCGGTATTGTAATCTAACCAGCTAAGAGGTTCTTGTCCTGATGCCCTAGCCTGATCAGCATAGAATTGGTATTCCTGAACATCGGCAGGCTGCTTGTCGCCCCCACCCGCTAATTTAACGCCTTGCTGTTCGAGAACCTTCTGCATGGTACCCGGTGTTGCGCGCGCGAACGAAGACATGTTTGGCATATTTTCGTCCACGTATTCAAACATGGCCTGTGTTTCCGCGTCCGCCGCCATGCCTTGCTGTTCTTGTTGTGCAAACTTCATGGCTAGTTCAGGCTGTGATCGTGCCAATGATTGATATTTTGGAGGGACAACACTTAGCGCGTGGTCAACCAAGGTTTGGCGATCCATGCCTTGTTGCTCACGTTCTTGCTGTGCAAGTTGGTCTTGTTCTTTTTGGCGCTGTATATCATGGCCTAACGCGAATGCCTGTGGTGCGCCTTCCATGAAATTGCCGGGGTCGCCAACTGTGACAGCATTGCCCAACATTGCCATACGGCCATAACGGTTTGGGTCATCTGCGCCAAGCCCTAAGCCATCCATGAAACCAAGCTTTTTGCCCGTTTCAGGATTCATAAAGCCGTTCTGAATATTTGAAAATAATCCAGCCATAATACGCTCCTAAAGCATAGACCCAAGCACTGCGAGTGGGTTGAAATTGAGAGGCTTGGTTGAGGTTTGCGTAACGCCTGGAGTAGGTAACTTGCCTTGCGTCCAATCCAGCAAATTCAGCAAACGGTTTTGTTCTTCTTGGTTCTGCGCAAGGTCGAATATATTTTGTCGTTCCATTGCACCAAAGGCGTTGATTTTGCGCCCATGTTGGTCATTTACGGCTTGTGATGCAGCGATTTTTGAATTGAGGTTGTTGCTTGCCCCAAACCTTGCCGCCTCGTTCGCCATTTGCGCATTTGCAAGGTCAGCTTGGTTTTTCATTTGGGCATTGTTTAGTGCAAGATTTGTCGAATTATCATATCCCTGCGCCATAATGCCGTTGATTGCCTTGCCAACGTTTTCGCCATACCCACGGTTAAGCTGTGCGCGTTCCAATGCAGAACCAGAACCGCCAAAGGCAACCGCCGATGCATGTCGCGCCCCGATTTTTGCATCTGTATTATCGCGTTCCCGGCGCATAGTGTTGATTGTGTCGCGCCCTACGCCCTCAAGATAGGGGTTCATACCCTCTATGATCTGTTCACCATCAACCGTATGGGCTTGCGCTGTGCTTGGCGTATAGCCGCCGCCAGCCGCTGCAATTTCGCTGGTGTAGTCATGGCCCGTATTGCTACCGATACCGTCCACAAGCGCTCGTGTGGCGTTCTGGCGGTCCGTTTTAGGTGGCACTGGCATACCGCCCAAATTCCAATAGTGCTGGGCAGTGCTGCCAACTTTTTTCTGATACTCATCCATCATCGCCTCAACTTGAGGGGAATATTGTTGAGATGTTGAGGTTTTGCTTTCGCCAATTTTAAAGCTCATGCGTTAACTCCTTGGCTAGAATTCTAGCTTGCTCTGAATAGCCGGGAAGCGTTCTTAAGAACCCCGCACGGCCAATAATTTTGATTTGGGTGCAGCCAAGAGACTTGCCCCATTGTTCTATGGATTTTTCGAGGTCTAAGATTTCGGGTTCGATACCGCCCGCCAGCCAGCAAAGAACAAACGTCTTGCCGCTTGGCGTGGTTTCGATGCGGGTCACAACTGCGCTGCTTTCGCGTGAGTGAAGCTGCGCTTGGTTGCTCATTATTTCGTGTCGAACGTGGTCTATGGTGAACTCGCCACCTACCCGATCAACAGCGCGTTGAATAAACGGTACGCACCGCTCAAATTCTTCTAGGTACGCATCCCAAACTTTTGCAGGGGCGCTCATCTCCGAGCCTGTGTTGGGGTTACATCAAGTGTTAGCTTGCCCAACCGCCATGCGGCCCCGCTTGTCAGCCCATCGATGCGTATGCGGGCTTGGCGGGAAAGGGTTCGCGGGAAAACTCTTGTGGTTGAAGGGGTGATTGCCGCGCTTTCCCAAACCTTATCGGTCCCATGCGGATCAAGACGGGTGGTAAGCGTGTATTTGAGGTTGCCCTCTTGGTTGTGAATGTCTGGAATGATTGTATTGATGCAGAATAGGTTTTCGCCCTCGCCTAGATCAAAATCACCGCTTTCAATATATTCGTTTAGGGCCGCGCCGTTCGCTGTTTGGCCGCTCTCATGTTCAGAAATATAGCTTTCACCGCTGCTATTTGGGGCCGTTACAGCGATCGGGTTTTCAAGCACCCCCGCGGCTTTCCAGGCTGTCCGTGCAAGTTGGTGCGGCACCCATGGAATTTCATTTTCCCCCGCGCTTTGCGTCCAAGAACAAGCTACAGCGCGTGAACACTCGCGCCCATCCCTTGCATCGGGGTAGAAGAACCAACACTCATCAAATTTGGAATTAATACCCGCGTGAACCTTCAGCGCTTGGTTGCGGTCAAGATTGGCAAATACGTCTTCGCCCAATGGGCAAATAATGGCTTCAGGCACACCAAGGTTGGTAGACCCCACGCCCCTAAACATATAGAATTGACCCGAATTGCTCATCCACATCACAAATCCAGATGAAGCGGCCATTGCGTTGCGCGAGATTAGACCACACCCCGGCCCAACTAAGTTGGCATTGAAGGCTTTTCCTACTTCCCCGAGGTACTGAAGGGAAAACACCCCATCGTCACCCCAAACAAGGTTTTGTTGGCGCGTTGCAATTCCAGCCATGAGGCGACCACCGCCCCCGCTTAGGGTTTCTTCAGATGAAATATTGTCAGTGTCAGGAATCCATAAACGGTTATTGCCAAGCGCAGAACAACGATAAGAAGTCGCGCTATACGAACCGTTTAAAAGGGTTGTGCCAAGGGCGACAACAACACCACGAGGCTCAACAAACATCGCATCAACGCGCGGGGGAGCTGTGGTAATGCGGTAGGCTTTGTCGTAGAGCGTATAGGTGACATTATCCACATCACCCGCAAAAGTTGAATCAGCTTCAAACACAATATCAACAGGATCGGCTGGACAAAGGAATAAGCGGCGATATGTCCCTGTTTTAGTAATGGCAGAACTTGCAGCCCCAACATCAATAACAGCCGGGGTTGTCCCTGCATTTACCCGTAGTTTTAATGAGCCCGCTGTTCTGGTTACATCAAAGGTTGCGACATAATATCTGCCACCCTCAAGAACCTCTTCAATATTTTGGCTTAGATTTGCACCAGTGCCAGCGGTTTTTGATACCTTGCTGGCTCCATAAGCCCAACCAGTACCTAAAGCCCATCCACTTGCGTCTGTGGCAAAATCACCATTGAACGCTAAATCAAGATAGTTCGTTTCGGCTTGATACTCAAAAATAGGAAAGCCAGACGGGTTCGCAATGAGGTTCTCGCCCCAATTATCAAGGCTCCAGGTCCTTAGTTCTTCAATTGGAGCATCAGATCCGCTATATGGGCCACCCCCAAAACTGTCGCTACCAAAGCCAGCATCAGGGTTGCTGCCAAGTCCAACAGGTAAAGGGGCCACTAAATCAACAAACCCACCTGTGGGGGTCGATGCGGTTGACGTAGCGTTCGAACCATGGGTGATCGTGATCTGACGTTCTGTGACTACTTCTGTAACGGTGTAGGACCCATCAATCGTAAGACCACCAACAGTGGATTGTTGGTTGGAAAACACAACCGTATTGCCTGCGGACAAGCGATGAACATTTTCGAACTTTACCGTTACAATTGGAGAGCCGTTTACCGTTGTAAAAGCATCCTCAAGTACTGTGTCGAATAGATTAGGAGTGATGTCGCGCTGAGTGCCATTTATGCGGGAATATAGGTGACTAGACGTGCCGATTGCTTCCGCGCTTTTGCCCTCTATCGTGCGCCAAGTATGTATTTTGCGCCCAGCCCCCTCCATTGTGGTTGAGTTAAGCTGCCAACCGCCAATAACTTGTGGCAATCCTTGCCAAAACCGCATAAAGTTGGAGCCAACCCACCCGCCTTCATTCATAAGCCCGGTGTCGCGTTTATTAACAGTCGGGCGAAATTGGAGCGGCAATACGGTCATTACGCGTTCTCGTTATTTTGTGGTGTGTAAATTCTGGCAGGGGGTGTTTTGTTGTAAGAATCTTGCAGCTTTTGCGCGATTTTCTTACGGGCGCTCACTGCTTTTGCCCCCGACTTGGCCTCAAGCTCATCGTCGTGCAGTACGGGCTTTGAAACCCGCATTAGAATGAGAACTTAGGTTTGGTTGAACGCGCAGCCGGGGCGTAAACGCCTTGGCTTTGCAGCCCCTCATATGCCCCCGCTGTAAGGCCGTCTAACCCTTCAGGATTGCCCAAAAGGGGCAATGAGCTTTGGTTGTTTTCTTGGCCTGTAACTTGGCCAAAGTTTGGGTTGCTGTATTCAGCGCCCAAAATACCGTCCAACATGCCATTGCCAGCCATTTGGTTATAGTTTTGTTGTTGGCGGGTTTGGTTCTCTTGGCGAAGCGTTACCGCATTATTGAAGCGGTCCATGTACTCAGCGTACTCGGGGTTTTCGGTTTGAGGTGTGCCAGGGTTGATAATCGTTCGTTCAACTGAAGGCGTGCCCTGTTCAGTGGAAACACCACCCCCCAACATTTGGACAGTGCCATCCGCATTTGTAATCGTAGTCGGGGTGCCTTGTGTCTCTGTGTACGCCCCGCCCAACATCTGATAACCATACTCTGGCTCGCTGCCACCAATAAGCCGACTAGGCGCGTTGCTCTGCCAGTCGTTAACGAACTCATCATCTGAATCAACGCGGGTTGAGTATGGGTGGCTTTGTCGCATTGGGAATGAAGGTCTGTTTGCCCCCATACCACCAAAGCCGTTTGGATTACCAAATCCTGCCATGTTAATTTCTCCATAAAAAAAGCCCCCTTGCGGAGGCGGTGCGGGTTACTGATTTACTTGGTTTTTAAAATCCACTCACAAAGTCGAGGAGCGCTTTAGAAGGCTTTGGCCAGTGCTTGTCGCTATCAATGCTCTTCCGCCTGTCCTTGGCTAATTCTGGCCATGTAGAGCGCATGTCATTGATCCATTGAAGCCCTTCGCGATAGAGCGACATTTGAACTTCATCAAACAAAGTTGCCGCAGCCGTTGCAGTCATTGCAGATTGCGCGGTTTCGTTCATAACTGCCAGAATACGCGTACGACATTCAGCTTTTGCTTCGACCAAACGTTGCTCAATTTCTTCTTCCACTGGGATATCTGGGAACAAGGCGTCATATTTCGCCTTTGAAATCTCAATCCGCTTACCGTCAATTAGCTGTGTGTATTTCATTCTAATAGCTCACATATCCGGGCGTGATTTCGCCGCTTTCGAGGTTCCCGCCTGTCATGTTAAATCGTATATGGGTTAAGGTCGTCGTGGTTTTCCACTCGCCAAACAAAGTTACATGCGTAATGTTGCCTGCTTCTGACATATAGACCCATTCGGCCCTAAACCTAGGCCATTCTGACGAAGAAGGAAGAATGCGAAGAGTTCCTGATGCTCCATATTCACTGGCGCCAGACCCCATGTATACTGGAGTTTTAACTAAGGCACCGGAACTCGCGCTCAGCGTAGGCCCACCAAGAGTTGATGACACAATACTAATTGTGTTAGTGGTGACCGCAAATGTCGAGCCACCGTCATCTGACGCCGAAAAAGAGAAACCCTTATTATCTGTTGCAGGAATCACGTTTTTAACAGAAAAGAACCATTCATCAGCGCCAGCCTCTAAGGTGAAATCAGCGGTTGCATCACTTGATAGGCTTGTGGTCGTGCCGTAGATCGTTTGAGAGGCAGAAATACCTGTTAGTTGCGAACCATCAACAGCAGGCAGTTTGGCAGACCCGTCTAACTGCACAAGATCATTTGCCCCGGTGCCCACATCGCTTGCGGTTAACGCGCCAATTGCGGTTGCAACTTCTGTGGCTGATTTGCTTTCGTATGCGGTGGCCCCAGCATTAACCTGCAAAAACTCATTTGCTACCTTTGCTGGTAAATTGATACTAGCTGCACTTGCCGCCGCCGCGTCTGCACTCGCAGCCGCCGCGTCTGCACTCGCAGCCGCCGCGATAACATCAAGACCCGTTAAAACAACATCTGCATTTGTGGTGGCTGCGTCCGCGTTCGTTGATACAACATCAGCATTGGTCAAAATCACATTTGCGTTGGTTGTCGCCACATCATCCGCTGTTGTTGCCAGAACAGTCACAATTTCAGCATCAACATAGGCCTTAGTAGAAGCATCTTGCGCAGAGGTTGGATCTGTAACATTGATTATCTTGTTAGAATTAAGATTAAGACTGCCCCCAGCCGCTGCAAAATCTGTAATTTTATTAGCGCGTGTGGTCGCGTCTGACGTGCTAGTAGCTGCTGCAACATTAATCAACTTTTGGCTATTAAGGCTTACAGAAGCGGACGGGGCTTTGATTTTATCTAAAGTGGGGTCAACAACATTGCCGACCAGTGATGACCCTGTTGTATAATACCAAACACCTGTCCCTGCTCGTATAGTTGCAGCGGTGCCACCTAAAGGCTTAAATGTGTTATCGTTAGTGCAATTGTTGACAATAAAATATGCTTTGGCGTTTGCTGGAGCCGTTACAACAAACCCACCAGTACCTGTTAGAACAATCCCAAGACGCCGCGCTTCGTCTGAAACATAATTTGCTACAGAAAGCGTGACATTGGCTTCGACAGCTACCTCAACAGTTGTAAACGCCTCGTCGAACGGGTCCAATGTGTCGGTGTTTAAAATGGGACCCCACGTATTGTTGTTGCTGTATTGTTCTTGCTTTTTAGCGCGTATAACAGCGGTCGCGGTTGGTGAAGGCATACGCCCCTCCTATTGCCGTGCTTGCACAAGGCATTGTGAATTTGTGAATGTCGGAATTGGTTAGCCGTTGTTGATGTTGAACCCGCCGCGCGAAACAAGCGCAGCATCAACCGTTAGGGGTGCTATCGAGGTATTGCGGCTTTCAATGTTTCCAAGCTCCTCTAGCCCCTCTTCAAGCAGCGCCTTATGCTTCACCGCTTCTTCTTGGTCGCGCATGAAAACACCGCCCCATACACAAACAGCGGCAAGGTAAATGTCAGGATGGTTGGTAAGCAGCCAATTGGTTGTTGTGGTCGCATCCAGCACAAGAGATTTGCGATATCGAAAGCGGAATGTGTGTGCCACATCGCAAGGGTGATCTAGGCTGATATTCGTTCCATCAATGCACCAGGCGTCCGGTGAAGCGTTGCCCGTATGAAGCGGCATTTGCCCCGCAATAGATGGTCTAAGTTCGCAAGGCTCACCAAAGGTGGTAAGGTGTAGCGAAATCGGCTCAACATAATCAGATGGAAGCGCAATTTCGCGTGAACCAATGGTTCCGGTTAGGTCTGTGTTGACCTGCATTACCCGTAACTGGAGCTTGCGATTTAGCCGCGCTCCTGCATTTTGGATCATGCTGTCTACATTGTTTTCAAAAGCTGTGTCATCTGTGCGCCATTGATAAAGCGCTACAGCGGTTTTAAGGGTGTCGTAATCGGTAATTAAAGCCATAGATTATTGCCCCGCATAAAAGAAAAAGGGGAGCCAGAAGCCCCCCAATATTGAGTTTGATTAGTTATTCGCCACGCGGGCAGCGAGTTCTGGTCGGATGGTTTTGTAGCCGTACATAACGTCAACACGACAAGGCATTTTATCGTTGTTAATGTCGTATTGGCGCACGATCCGCATTGAAATACCGTCAAGCACTTCACGTTTCGCAAAGTCCACACCTTTAGGCATGATCAAATCGGCTGTTGCAAAGGCAAACGCGTCTTTGTGGTAAGCCATTGAAATGCCGTGAGCCGTTGAGGCCGTACCGGAAATAACAACCGCTTTACCAGAACCAGCACCTGAAATAGTGATGTTTTGACCCGCACCAGTAGTGGTAGGTGTAGGTGACGCCACAATTGAAGTTGTGCCATCCGCTGTTGCAACGAACTGCTGCAATACGCCAGTTGAAACTTTCGTTTCAGGATGCACACGAAACACGCCAGCAATAGTGAACACGTCACCAGCAGAAATAGTGCCAGTACCACCAGAAAGCGTAATGGTTGCAGAACCGTCTGTAATGCCAGTAGATGTATTACAAACGTAGCTAGCACCCGCACCCACTGTGTGGCTTGGCATAAGGGTGTTTTCCCAGAACTTGAAGCCAGCACCCCGGCCAATCATGCCTTCACGGTACTGTTTTGCCACTTCTGTGCTGTCTTGGAATAGGCCTTTGAGGGCGTCAACCAAATCAACGTTGTCTTGAGTGTTCAACGTGCAGTTCAAGTCTGTCGGGGCCAACGCATCAACAAGCTTTTTACGACCTGCTAGGATTTTGGCAAAGGTTGCAGCGGATCCTTGGTTGTCAACTTGCTGATAAACGTCTTTGTAAACGCTTGTGAGCATGTCAGACTCAATATTTGCTGCAAGAACTGACATCGCAGGTTCCAACACGCGAGACGAAAAGTCGTCCATTGAAAGCGTGAGGTCAGATGATGTGAAGTTCAAATCCACACCTTTTTGAGTGCCAACTTGAAGCGTAGTGCTAGACTCTGTGGTGTCTTGAGCCGAAAGTGTCGCACCAGTACGAACGGTGTACTGGTTCGGCAATCGGATTTTCAAGCTATCGCCAATTTTGGCACCGTCTTTGGCGAATGAATCGTCATAAGTCCGGTTAACGTTGCCGATAAAGTTGAGTTTTTGGTGAAGGATGCGCAAAGCTTCGCGCGTCACCTTGGTTGAGGTGAGAAGTGTATTAGCCATTTGTGAAGTTCCTATGTGGCTCTATGGCCACGCAATGTGAGGTTTAACTGCGACTTCGCAGCTGTGCATTGCGGCGGCGTTGCCATTCATCCATTGGCAGGTCGTCACTTAGCCCGGTTGTCGCTGGTGCTGTTCGCCCCTTGGCGACTTGAGTAAGTGGTTGACCTTGTGGAGTAATGGCGGCTTTTGCCTTTTGTGCTGCCGCTTTTTGTTCGGTTTCAAGCTGGTGACCGCGCCACGCTTTGTGGAACATGAGCATTGACCGCTTGTCCGTTGATGCCTGTCGCAGTTCTTCATTTGAAAAACCGTTTTCGATGGCAAATTTGGACACTTTTGCGGCTAGCTCTTTATCCCAGCTTGGGACCACACGTTTCACTTCGCTAATGGCTTCCTCTTGGAGCTTGGCAAGCTGTTTTTCTTGTGCTTGCTGCTCAACTCGAGACCGTTGCTCTTTTTCGTGCTGGACCTGTTTTTGTTTCTCTTCGACCGACTTGAAAAGTTTCTCGCGTTGGTCTTTCAGAACGGTGTATTCACGAAAGCCCTGTTGGGCTTCCATGTAGTCTTCTTGCTCCCACGACGCCCAATCGGCTGGTGTGAGTTTGTTGAACTCTTGCAACCGACCGTCAATAGTGTGGAGTTGTGCATACTCTTGCGTGAACTGTTGAGCCGCCTCCACTTGCTGGTCAATTTCAGCCTGTTTTTGAGACTGATATTCTGCCAGTGCTTTGCGGTGCTCTGCGAGTTCTTGCGTTTTTTGCGTGTAGTCGCGATCCTTCATCAAATGAGGAATGACTTCTTTGGGTAACTTGTACTTTTTCCCATCAATGTCGTATTCTTCGACTTCTGCTTCTGAAGGATCAGCTTCGTCTTCGTTGGCAACGTTTTCGTCGCCTTCTTCACCGTCTGTTTCCAAATCGGTGTCGTCGCCATCTTCTAGGACTTCTTCGCCAACATCGGACTCGTTAGTGGTTTCGTCCGTTTCAACTATTTCACTTGTCGGTTCTTCATCCGGTGAGGAATAGTCTGAATCGTTAGGGGTTCCATCTTCGAGGTTCATAGTTCACTCCTGCAATGCAAGTTGGTGATTAAGCGCCATGACGTTGGCGCATTACGAAAAAGGCCCCCGTTAGGGAGCCTGAATTGGTATTTCTGTGTTTAAAACTGGTCGTCTGCTGGCGGCGCGAACCGTGGGTCTAAGCCCTGCTCATATGGCTGTGGTTCAGGCTGCATTTCTTTTATCGCCCTAGCCCGAGCAAGAGCCGCCGATGCGTTCAGGCTGTTTGCCCGCGCCTGGTCAACCGCATTCATTCCTGCATGAACAGGCGGTGTAACCTTTGGCGCTTGTTGCCCCATTTTGCTTAGGGCTTCCATACGGTCTGTGTCCGCTTCATAGCGGTCTGTCTCAGCTTTGAATTCGTCAACATCAACCTTGCGGGCGTTGTTGGTTCGGTCAGACTCAAGTTTCAACACATAGGCTTGCAATTGCGCGATGGTCTCGTTTTGACCCGCGATTGTTTGCTTGCCTTGCTCAATCAACTGTGTGATTTCTGGTGGTAGCCCGCCCTCTTGGAGTTGAGGTGGCAACATTTTCTTGAACCGCTTGGCAAACTCATCTGCGCCCGGCCAATCAAGGTTTTTAGCGACCAGATCACCAATCAACGGGGCTGAAGCAGGGTTGCGATCAATGAATTTCATCATTTGAACAGCTGCTTCTTCACGTTTTGTCGTAAAGCTAGGTCCTGTGGTGACTGTTAGGTCGAATTTGCCGATCCCCAAATCATAGATGCGTTCAACCTGCTCTTTGAGCGGCGTCCCGTCGTCCCCAATAACAGGGTTGCCGTTCTGGTCCACTTTCGGCTGCATGATAGGCTTGCCGTTTTCGTCTTTGGCCGGGACCGGGCGTTTTAGTGGTACGTTTTTAGGTGCACCGTCTTCGCCCATAATGCGAATAACGCGCTCGGAATTGTAAACCTTTGGAATAAGATCAATGACAATACGACCTGCATGACGGATCGCCCGCGCCATATTATCTTGGAAGTGAAACGTTGACACATCACCACGGCGCTGCAACCTGTGTACTGCAATGCCAGACTGATCACCTGTTACCTGCCCCATAGATGGGTCGTGTAGGCCAATGATTGCTTGCATGTCTTCACGGGCGGTCATGGCTTGCTGCAAAGCGCCCGCCGCTGGTCCAGAGTCTAATGGCTGGCGTTGTGGCTTGTCGCCATTCGCGTTCGGCACCACATCATATTCAAGATACGGGTGATTAGCTGTGTTAGCGGTTGCCCATCGTTTCCCGTCTGACTTGAACGAACCTAAAGGCCCGATATAGGGAACTTTGGGAGCCAGTGCCACAAGTTCAGTAGCCGCTGATTGCCAATAGTTGTATTGACGCTGCGTGTCCTTTGCATCGCAGATCAGCGAGCGGAAATGACGCTTGCCGTTTGCGTCTACAACCTCATCACCATAAACCGGGACAATCGGGATATACTGACCCAACCAATCCTCTGATTTGACAACTTTTGCGCCCGTTAGAATGTGGCGCTTAACTTTGTGGCTGCGCCCAACATATTCGCGAACGGGGTATATCCCATCCAACGATAAGAGCGACGCCTCTGCTTCATAAACAGATTTGTCAATTGATTGCCCGTTGGAAAGAACAACCATAGGGCGGTCAACTTCTTCACGACGCCACCATTTCGCGACAAGAATTTCTTTATCGCGCTTCCAATCTTCAGCCCCTTCAAAATCAAAATCGAAATCAATTTTCTCTTCATTGGGGAATTGTTTTTCAAATGCGTCTTCAGTAAGCCATTCAACCTCAAAGGCTGAATTCCAATCAGATGAGTCAGCCGCTGTGGAATATGGATCGCCATAAATCGAAAACGGATTAGCAACGCGGCGAATGCCAATGTCCAAATCGTCGCTATCGTCATAGGCCCGGTCATATTCAATCTTGAAATAACCCCACCCCATTGACACCGCGTTTTCTGTGGCTGTGTCGTAAGCAATTTCAGCGTCCGAGGTATATTCAATATTGCGAATTAGACCGTTGTAAATATCAGCGGTTTCAACGTCCGCTTTATCATCAGCTGGGTGAACCTTAATTGATGGTTTGTTTTGCCGCGCATCGTTCACCACTTGGCGAATGAACGAGTTCATCATGTTGCGGGTTAGGCATGGGCGGCGGTCGCGCTCACGCTCTTTACGGATATCTTCTGGCCACTGTTTGCCCAACCGCGCGAATTCAGTGTCATCTTCGGCGGTTAACCGGTTGGGACCTTCATATTCAACAGCGATTGCGAGTTCGTCCCTGCCTTCTTGCAGCAGGTCGCGCTCTTCGCCCTTAGAGCGGTCTTTTGTCATAGAATGCTTTCTGTGGGGCCTAGCCCATCCAGCCACCGGGGCCGCTATTGCGGTAATCCGGTTCAGGTCGTTCGGTTGGGCCTGGGTCAATTGGATGTGCGCCCATTACCCAATATCTAAATGCGTCTGATCCATGCGACGCCCAATCATGCAAGGGGCGAGGCTTTAACGTTTGGAGCTTTTCGTTGTATTCAGAGCGATACATGCGCAAACAATCTATGCCGCGCTCGCATCCTTTTTTATCGAACCAGATTTGGTTGAATTTCATCCGCACCGCGTTAATGCCATCGTCAACAGCGTGTTGAGGCAGTGGCTCATTGCAACTTAGACCTCTATCGCGCAAAAACTGGATGCGGCTTTTACCTGTTTGTAATTCCCTAGCAGCCGCGTCGTGTGGTAGAATGTGTTGGTGTATTGGGTAGGGTAGCGACTTGATGTGATCGACATAGTGATCAAGTCCTACACCGGAATTTTCGTAATAGTGGATCATGTGGTGTTCGCGCCCAACAATCTGGCCAATCCAAATTGATGTGCTGTCGCCTATCCCCAAATCCCACGCTGCTATTGTGTCAGCCGCCTTATCGTGGGGGACACTGGTGATCCGGTCCTCTTTTTCAGCCTGCTCAACTTCAGCCGCGTAATATGCGCCCTTAACCGCTGCTTCAAAGCTCGTTTCGTATTCCTGCGCGTATGCCTCTGGTGTCATATTGCGCTTGGCGTCTTCAAGTTCAGCCGCGTCAATAATACCTGTCTCTGAAGCCCTAAGTCGTAAAGTCATCCATGCAGGATCGTCATTGGCGGCGATAAATCGTTTGTAGAAAGAGTTCCTGCCCTTTGGGGTGCCAATGAACGTTGCCCATCCCTTGCGGTCACTTAGCGCAGCCCTGATAACCTCTGACCATGCCCTAGGGTCTTGATCCCCCGCCTCATCAATAATTGCGCCATCCAAATATAGCCCGCGCAACCGATCATAGTTTTCTGCGCCGTAAAGCCTAATTCGTGCGCCGTTGTGAGGTAGCGTTACGCTCAACTCACTTTCGGACTTTTCAACCCCCGGAATGGAAGCCGTAAATTCTTTGAGATATGACCAAGCCACATCTTTTGCTTGTGTGTAGGTTGGAGCGATATAGGCGAACCGTGGTTCACGCCCCGTATGCTCGATTGCCCGCTTCACTATGTCTTGAATGCAAGCTACGGTTTTACCAGCCCTTCGATGTGCAACCACACAAGACCAACGTTCCGATCTGTTCAGGTAGGGTAAAAACTGATCCCTAGCCTTGATATGCAGGTTGACCTTAGTCATGCCCGCCGATTGTCACATTGATTTCTAGCGAGTTGCCATCTTCACCCGTCACCTGCATTGGCAGTACTTTGCCTAACAAGCTCATAAATGGGCCGGGGTTCTCAGTCGCCTGGTGTTCAAGGTATGAAACCAGACCCTCATCACCGACGGAATTGCCAGCCTTCTCAGCCGCTTTTAGAATAGCGTCTTTGAGCAAAGCTGTGGTTTTGTTTGGTGACCCTTTAGGGCGTCCTTTGCCCGCGTTGGGGGGCTTTGGTCTAGCTCTATTCTCCACTAGTTTAGTGTTGGTCATGTGGCGCACTCCCTAGGGTTGGTGCTTGGATATTAAACTTATTTGAATTTTGATAATTGGCAGGTCAGGCAATAAAACTATGCCCTGTTAGTCCTTAGGGCGGGCGCACAACACTTTGTACACTTTGCCGCCATCTTTCTGAATTTTATGCACGGTCACTCGGTATTCGACGTTTGAGTGATGCTCCTTCATTCCCGCTGCAAGAATTGTTCCGGCTTGCTTCATCGTCAACTCATCGTCGCTATCGTGCATAGCTACGTGGTAAATTGCCCCAGCGAGTATTTCGCTTTCATATTGAACTTCATTCATGCTAGTTTGCCCCTAAACGGATTTCGTCAATTATGCGCTCAACATTGGCTTCCATGTCGTCAACTGTTGAGTGTTCAGCCATGTCTTTGAGTATAAAAAATGCTGCTGTATAATGATCGGCTTGAACTAAGTTCCCGTCGTCATCAATAATGTCCATTGCAAGTGTTTGGGTGTTGCTCATGGTGCTGCGCTTCTTTGTTTAACTGAATATGCAATTATCTTGGCCCCGCTATTTGGGAGCCTTTTGGGTGTCTTGAAGCGCTTCTGCGACGCGCAACCTGATAAGACGATCAATTTCTGCAACGACTATCTGGCGGTCAATTACGCTTTCAAGCTTTGCCGCGTATAGAGCATCGTCTAGTGGCTTCAGAACCGGGTCGCTTTCGAAGTAGTCGCGTAATTCAAACCGCTTTGCTAATCTTGCTTCTTCGGTCGCCTTGTTGGTTGCCGCGACACGGGCCTGCGCTTCTTCGTAAGTCTCGCCTTCGTTTAACTGCCCCATGCAACCAAGCATCTAGTTCACGCCTGCTTTAATGCGCTCAAACATTGCGTCGATTTCAGCCTCAGTGTCAGCAATGCCCTCATGTTCGCACATGTCTTGGAGGATTAGCTCCATTGCGCTTAGATTATATGCGCGAATTGCGTCCGCGTTTTCATCAGCGTTTAGGTCTATGACTGAGTGAGTGTTCATGTTCTATTCGTCCTCTAGGTCGTCGCAGCACTGCATTAGCTTGTGCTTACCGCGTTCAAGGAGAAAAATAGTTTCGCCCGCGTCCGCTTTCGATGACGCGAATACGAAATCGCCCTCTTTGTCGAAACCGACCAATACCACCTCTGAAAGTTCTCCAATTGAGTTCTCTAGGATAGAGTCCGGCTCCATGTCGTTGCGAGTAAGGCCTGTGAATTGGATAACGTTGCTCATGTGTCTTACCTTTCGGTATAGAAACTAGGATGCTAACTTGGTGCGAAGCGCATAGCCCTCGAAAGCCCAAATCTTGTTCCGGGCATTTTCTCGGGCGATTTTTCGGCCAATCTCTTGATCAAAGTTTTCCGGTGATGCGGCTGCGCTTTCACCAATGACAATAAAGCCGTTCTTTAGCGTCAACGCGCAAACAGTCATCGTAGTGCCTTGGAATACGTGGTATTGTTCTGAAACAATCGCATCGTCGATTAGTTGAGGGGTAAGCCGTGGTGCTGTTAGGCCTTTGGCTTGGATTTCATTTTCAATGTCAGTCTCGTTCATCTGTCTAACTTTCTGTCTGAGGGTATAGAAAAACCCCCGCTCAAGTGAATGAACGAGGGCTTATTACGACTGATCTAGCCAGCCAGCTTTCTAGAAACACCACAAAGTAACATGGGCTCCAGATTAGTTTTCAGCCCGGGTGCTGCACTTTAACCCCACCGTGTAAACCACAATAGGACGGGCTAAACTGGACGCAGGCGCGGAATTATTGGGCATCTCAACTCACCGCGAAAGAAGGCCATGAACCTTCAAACTATTTGACCATCGCGCTACATGCCAGTTAGCACTCTCGTTTTGGTTGGTCAGTTACCTGCAAACTTCTAAACTGTTATTACTGGCGGCTAGGCGTTACTCTAGCTATCTTGACGGGGCTCGAACCCGCAACCTCGCTTTGCACACGCGCTCTGTCCACTTGAGCTACAAGTAGCCCTTAACTTCAATTGCAAATCCATTAAGGGTTACGCTTCTACTTTCAGCGCCGCGCCAGTAATTCATCTTTCGCCATCTCTAGGCGCAACTGTAAATGATAACACAAGTGTCGCTGATTTTGTCCGATCTGTCAAGTGCAAAACGTGAACAAGTCGTGACTCAATCAGGAACGCTTGGTTCCAACCTCTATCGTTACCATGCCCCATTTCTCAGCTAACATATCCAAGCCTTTATGAATGGCCTCACCAGCTTTAATACGCGCGGTTTTTTCAGAACCTGTGAACATGCGCGGGTATCGGCGGGCCAGTTGCGTTGTGGTTTCGCCCCGAACTATTACCCACTCTAAGAAGTCGTAATAATAGCCCAAAATCATCTGCGCTTCAATGATTAGAGCCCGCGCATCCGCACCTTTGATCAGGTTTAATTCAGGATTTGCCCCACTGCTATCAACCGCCTCTTTGAGGGTGTAATCAGTACCCCCGCCAATCATGCCGCGTTCATATGTGTACAAAAACCGGGTTGCAATTTCTTCGCGCACCGCTGTCCTGTTCTTGAACTTGGAATAGCCGCCTAGCCTTGTGGCAAGGTTTACGTTTACCCGCTCCTTGCCTACCCTTGGATCGTTAGGGCGCTTTTCGTGCTGGTGCAAACGTTCAGCTTTTGACATTGTTGGGTCGTCAAGGAAGCGTGTTTGAATGTCAGCCTTGTTCATTTATTTGCTCTTTCTCTAGCCCGTAAGAACCAAAAATACACCGCTGCCCCTATCCCATATGTCGCAATCGATCCAAAAATAAACCAACCAGAAGCCAGTCCAGTGTAGCGCTCGAAGAGATAGAAAATACCCATTATTGCGGCAATCATTAAAACGTGCTTTGCCACCCACCACACGTCTAGGGCCATAATTTTGATTATTCTAAGCTTGTTCATATTGCCGCCTTATGTTGGGTTAGGAGTGACGGGCTGCCACATTTCAAATTCGTTCAACTCACACAAAACCAATTCGTCTTGCTTGTGGTTGTGAGGCTTGGCCATAAAGGGCGCGTCAGCGGCGGCGATACCAAAAAGAGATGCCAGCCGCTCTGACCATTCCTTTTCTGTCAGGTCGCCGGCAACGGTGTTGTCAATTCGGATAACGGCTCGCCCATCGTCTGTTCTCTTGACCACCTCGCCCCAAGGGGATTCGCCCGGCAACTGGATTTTCACAAAATCTTTCGTCATGCGCTTTCCTTTTGTGTGGTGGGGTTGCGCCTTACAGCCGCGATGTCATCTTCGTAGTTTATAAATTCATGCCTCAGTGACAGCCCGCTAACCAACCCCCTCATTTTGATTGTCGAGAACCGAGGCAGTCCAGCAGACCACCCAACCCCCGTGATCTTCATGCGAACTAGAACTTCATCGCCCACATCGAGATCATCCCCACTGCTAAAAGGTTCAAACCCATCACCCATCTATCAGCTCCTTTTCGTCTTTTGTGTTGAGCAAGGGCGCGAACATTTCAATATCTTGCTCTTGTGTCTTGGTTTGGACAGGGCGGAATGCTGCAATCGGCAACCAATCGCCTTCATGTCGTTCCAAAATTCCAGTAACTCTCATGCCGTATCCAGAAAATTCCGGGTGCGATACACACACTGTCCATTTCGACAGCAGCTCTCGAATAGTAAAAACATCCCCCTTTTTAACCTGTCCTTTTGATCCATCACGAATCGCCACCACCTTCGCGCCTACTTTTGCCCATGCTGGTATCATTGGGGTTTCTCCAAAGGTGCCTCTTTCCACTCAAAGCCACAGTTGCAACAGCGGCGAAGCAGATGCTCGCTAGTTTCTGCCACAACCGCTCCTCCAAAGTTCTTGACCTGCTGAGAAGGCACAAAAAGAGTCGAAGCGCCCGACGCTTCACATTTGATGCACTTCCCGCCTTTCCCGCTGTATCGTGTTAATTCCATCATTCCATTTCCTTTCTACATTCACCACAAAACCATTTGCCTAAACTTTGCTTTGCAGCTTCAATTCGTTTCTCAGCTATTTGGTTCATTGCCTGTCTTAGATTTACGCCATATCCAAAAGCCGCGTTCTCTGCACCGCATGTTTCACAACGAGTGTGTAAGCGGCCTTTGATAATGGCAGCGGGCATCTAATACTGCGCTACTTGTACGTTGTATTCAGCGGAGGATATGCGCCCCGAAACCCGGTACACTTCTACCTTTTCCCAATCTTCATGGACTGCAAACGTAGGCGACATAGGTGTGTTATGTCGTTCCATGCTTTTTAATAGCTCACGGGCTGGCTTTTCTAATTCAGGGGCAAGAAAACGGAAAAGTTCATCAACGATTTCACGCTTTGCCAGAGCGAACCTGTCATCGTTTAGCACTCGCTCCATTCCCTCGCGCACGAACGAGTCCCTTGCCCCCTCGGCCCGGCTTTTGAGAAATCTTTCAGCTTTTAGCAACGCGCCCAAATCAGCAATTTGTTCGCGCATTTTCCGCTTTTGGTTTCGCCCAAATCTTTTCCCCATCACACCCTCCATTCCATAATGAATGGGATATCCGAGTCACCATCGCCAAAACCCGCGTCTGGTGCGCTTTGTGGCCTACCGCCCTGTGACTGCCCCGAATTATCGCTGTTGCCGCCCTGTGACCGCTCTTTGGGCGGGGAAAGCAGTATGCTCATTTCAATCTTGTTGTTGTAAATCGTGGGGACCGGGATTGCGTCCAATTGCAGCCGATAACCTTCACCGTTTGCTGTTGGCCAAGCCACACCAATTTTTGTGAACTGCGCTTTTTTCTCGCCGTTCTGTTCGTAGTTGCGCACCATTAGTGCGTCTAAACGTTCGTTCATTCTGTCGTTTCCTTTCAGTTATGCGTTAAGAGCCATCAGCGATAAGGTGCTGGATAAGGTGATAAGCGCGTTGGTTATGTAGTACGGCGTAAATTTCACATACATTTCATCAGATAATTGCCAAGTCGCAACGGACATCGTGATAAGCAGCGACCACGAAAATGCGCAAACAAGTGTGAGCCAATTCATGTCGTTTCCTTTTTGCTTTTGAGGGTGTCGAGTGCTTTAAGCGTGTCTCTGCAAGCCGCGATATACCCCGGCTCTGCATGGTTCTTTGACGCCCATCTCGCTCGATGTTCCATTGTGCGGTAAACGCCTTCCAACGCCTCATTACGTACGTCTGCAATGAGGGTGGCTATGAGAGTTTCCCCATCTGGTTCGTTGGCATAGCCCGGGATGAAATATGACCTCTTGTCGATCGCAGACATAATCTCCTCCGCCCGCGCCTTGTCCTTGTCTGTGGTCATTGCTTGGCCTTCTCATTCCAAGCGATATGCTTGCCGTTTGGCCCTTTGAGAATAACTTTGTCACCTTCATTGATGTATTGATGGAAGTAGTGAACCGCTAAGCTAAGGATTGATCCCCCCGCAACTTCCATGCCATCAACCTCGACCCAATAGCGGCCTCGTTCCGCAATTTCTGGATAACCTGCGAACCCTGTTTCGTTCTTCATGCTGCGTCCTCTTGTGATGGGGGTGTGAGAAATTCAGGCGGGACTTTGCAGCCGGGGCTGCCGGGTTTTGGCCCCCACGCCACGGCCCAATCGCCTGATCTGTCGAAATAGTTCATGCGCTTCACCCATTCGCCGCCCGCTTCTTGTTGGGTATGCTGTGGTTTGAAACTTTCCCAGCCGTTTGCGTTTAGCCATGCTGCCATAGACTTGCGGAATGTGTTGTCGCGCTGTCGCATGGCCCGTTGCGCTTGCGCCGCTACCTGTGCGCAGGACTTGCGCTGTTGCGGCGTGAGCTTGCAGTATGCGAGATATGCTGGCTTTCGATCATCACCATCTTTCCAACGGTATGCCCAAAGTTCTGTTAGGAACTGGTTGAAGGTTGGCTGGTCGTCTTGGCCGTACTGATCACGCTCTTTCAGGATCTTTCCAGATGAATTAGGTTTAATATCTGGTTTACTATCTGGTATAGGTTGGCGATTTTTAGCCAATCCATTGGCGATTTCTGACCGACCCATTGGCGATTTTTGACCAATCGATTGGCGATTTATCGCTAGTCCGTACCAATTGGTCTTATCAAGCCCGATTTTGTTGTAATTGCCTTTAACGATAAACCCGTGTTCTACAAGCTTATTTAGCGCTGTTTTGATCTGGCTTACTGTCAAATATGGGAACTGTTCAGCAAACGCTTTTGTGCTGTTGTAAGTCCAGTATTGACCGTCATACAGGTGCTTATCGTTGCTCTGGTTTTTTTCAATCCAGTACGAGATATTTTGATAGATTGTCGCGCCTGTGACACCAACTTTTTGCGCGATTTCGGGATCAAATGAGTGCAAGGCCATTTATTGATCTCCCCGCTCTATCTTGTCGCTCTTGACGCTGTTGTGGTATCGGCATAGGAATTGAAGGTTCCCCAAATCATCCGTTCCCCCACGCGATAGAGGGGTGATATGATCCACGGCGATGTCGGATGTGGTTTCACACCCCTGCTTGGCACAGACAAAATCGTCCCCTCTGTTTAACAAAGCTAAGACCAATTCTGGTCTCGATTTTGCGAACTCCGAGCGTCGAGCCTTGCAGGCTTCATACTTCGCCTTTTGGTTTAAATCATCTTGAAATTCGTGTCTGTTGTACTCCGTAATAACACCGAGGAATTCGTCAAAACTCATCTCTTCAAATGAAGAGAGAATGCCACTACCTTGCCCGCAATCTGCTTCCCGCATCAGGTGATGACTTTTGTATTTCTCAGCCATTTCGATGGCGTCTATCAGATCGATCATTCGACCATTGACCAGCCAGTGCAACACTTCCTTAGCGTCGAGCACGATCCCATTGTTTCCTGAGAACCATAGGACACTTTCAATTGTAACCTTTGGCATTAAGCCGCCTCCCCGTCATTGTACTGTGATTGAAACGCCATTATGCAATCTCCCGCACAGCATTGTGTGCAACTGAACAATGTAAAAGGATGTCATTGAGATCACCGTCACGGTTCTTGCGAACCAGAAATTCTAGCTTGTCTCTAGAAGCGTCCAACTCGTTCAAATCGGTGTCTTTATTCATTTTTAGGTAGTAGTGGTCACGGTACAAAAAGCCGATAACGTTGGCGTCCTGCTCGATTTCACCAGACCACCGCAAATCACTCATCATTGGGCGCTTGTCGTCGCGGGACTCGACTTGTCGCGATAACTGGCACAGCAACACGACACAGCAATCCAGTTCTTTTGCCATCGCTCGAGCAGCGTTTGAAACCTCACTGGCCTCCGCTACCTTGTTTCCAGCATAGCGCGAAGATGGCTCAACGATTTGCATGTGGTCGATGCAAACCACATCAAGTGAAAAACCGTTCTTTTCAAACTTGGTTTTTTCTTCTCGAGCCTTGGCTTTAATGTCAGCCATCGTCAATTTAGCCGATGCATCCCACATGAATGGAATGTTTGACATGCTTTCCAACGCACCGTTGAGTGAGTTTCGTTGCCCCGACCTTAGTTCACCCCGCAAAATAGATCGGTAAGTCGGAGCTGCTGGCACCCCAAATCTGTCATAGAGCGTGTCTGAGAGCATCCGCGCGGCCAACTGCTGCTGCGACATCTCTAACGAGAAGAAAACAACCCCATGCCCATTTAAAGCGGTTTGACGCAAAGATGATAAAGCGAAAGCGGACTTCCCCATGCCGGGGCGTCCAGCGATCACATAAAGCTGCTGTTTCTTGTAGCCGTTTAATGCTTCATCAATCGTCTTGATACCAGTTGTGGCTCCTGCCAATAGATCGGGATTATCAATATCGCGCAGGAGGTCATGTGCACCGTCTTTAAACGTTCCAGCGTTCTGATCCGCGTCACCTGCTGCAACGTAGTCCAAGACTGAAATTAGATCGCTTGCCAAAGCAAAAGGGTCACAATCAACACTATAAACTTCGCGCTTGATCCCATCCGCGTTGTCTCTGATCACCCGACGCGCCCACAATCTCTTTAGGCTTCTAATTAGCCCATCAATTTGAGTAATTGGGAGCGCTAAGGCCATAATGTGCGCCATGAAATCACCGCGTTTCACGTCCGGAGCCAATTGCTCTGGCAGTGAGTTTAGGAGCGCCAGGTATGTAGTGTATTCACCCTCATTGGAGTTGGTTTGCAGCCGCTCCCAAAGTCGGGCGCAAACTTCTTCACTGAACCACTCCGCGCTAATCTTATTTGCGAATAGTGGAATACTCTTTGGCGCATTAATGAAGCTTCCAATGAGTGTTCTTTCAATTTCAGGATCATCAAACGGGGCTGTGCTGGTCATTAATTGCGCCCCCCTCGGAATTGCTCAACTTGGTGCACAGCGTTCAACGCGCACTCAAAAGGGTTGGTGTTGATTTGGCTGCCCGTAAAACGCAATGTCGCGAACCCGCTTTGTGCTAGCTCTACATCTCTTTCGATATCGTCCATCGCGTTGTGATAAGCGCGCCCATCGCATTCAATTGCGAAACCCTTTGGAGCAAGCTCTATTGGCAAAAACAAAGCAAAATCCAAGCGTCGGCCCGCAACTTTTAGCTGTGGTACGATAAGAGCGCGAGATGGCTCCATTAGCCCTGCAACCTCATCTAGTGAGGCACTTGAAACCTTGGCTGGAAAGCACTCACAACCTACCCACTGCGCAATTAACAAAGTCGGGAGTAAGGTCCGCTCAATTGGGCTTTCACATAACGCCATACCAGCGTCAAAACCTGCTTGCAGTTGATCAAGCGCTATCCTCTGGTCGCTTTCAGATGCACCGTTGTAAGCCTCTCGGGTGGTCATTTCATGCGCAGCGCACTTGAATGCTTGGCTTGATTGCCCCTTGTGAGACTTAAGGATTCTTGCCTCATCACCATTGCACTCCAACCGAAGTAGCAAAGCATCGCGAGCGTCCCCCAGCGTCCAAATGGTTGGGATGTAGCTCATAAACCCACTGTCATCTGCTATGTTGCGCTGAGGAACGTACTCCATTACACAGCGCCCATAGCTTCAAGCGCAGCCCGCGCACCACTTGCCGCCCGCTTTGCAAAGCGTTGGCGCATCACGTTGGGGTCTTGCGCATCCCACATGGGGTGCACTTTGCATGGGTTTGTGGGGTTCTTATAAGCGCGGGGCAGCAATGGTATGCCAGCGTCATCTAGAACGCGCTTAATGGTGACGTGGCTTGCGCCTAGCTTTGCCGCTATGTCTTTTCGACACATACCCGATTTGGCCAGCCGAATAGCTTCTTGTTTGCGAGTTTTTTTCTTTTCTTCAGACAAGCGATAAACCATTACTTCACTCCTTGAACTTCACCCATGCGGGCGCGGAACTCGACGTCTAGGCCAAGCTCACGTGCCAACTGCATGTGCGTTTCGATGTATTTGCGTTCGGCTTTTTTCTGCTCTTTGGAAGCAGCGCGAACGGTGATGATTGGTTTTAGAAAAAACTTGAAAATGTTCATGCCCTTACCCCTACTGCGCGGATTGCTTTAGCCATTTCACGAGCCTGTAGATCCACATCCGAACGGTCAGTCTGCACGTCACGCAAAACAGGGTGCATTTCGTCTTCACCCTCACCAGAAAGAAGGGCTGCAGTTCGAACGGCCAAAATTTGGGCCTCATGTTTCTTGCGCTCAATTTCTTCTCGCTCCGCTTTGTCTTGTGCTTGTTGAATGCGTATCCATTCGTGGGCGTCTATGCGGCGGCTTTCGCTGTAATGCAGGGATTTAACCCGGCCCCACGTAATGCCCGTCGCCCGCTCTACAGCGCTAATGCGCAGCTTGTAATTTGCACCAGCACCCGCCTTTAAATCAGCGATGCGGTGAATGGCTTTTGCCGTGGCTTTCGTTACCCACGTGCGTAACTCAGACAGTTTCATTTCTGAGAACTCCGAATTTGTTTCTAAATTTGTTGGTTTGATTTCCTGCATTTGAGAATTGTCCCGTCCTATTGATGAAAACGGGACGAGAAGCAGTTAGGAAAATCGAATGATAAAACTTGAAGAAGCTGTGATGAGCCTCATGCAAGATTTGGAAAAGAAAAGAGCGGGACGCGGCTTGGAGTTGGGAGGAGACCGCGCCCCTGTGCTGGGTAGGGAAAGTCCCAGCGTTGTCTACTTCCGCACCAAAAGACGGGGCAACGATTAAGCCGCCCCGCAAGTTTGGAGGGGTCACATAGTCATGTTTAGGACTAAGCTCCTGCACTTCATGCGCAGGCAGATGTGCAGCAACGGGCTGCACATTTGTTTGCTCATCGCGCATCATGTGTTGACCCTCTTAAAATCGCCATGAAGTTTTTTAGCAGCGGAGTTGTATGCTGCCGCTGCCTCTGCAGCCGTAGAATAGTAGCCGAGATGGTGACAACGATTGTTTTTCTTGACAACAGCGCGCCATTTGCGTTTGCTCTTTGCCCAATCGACCCCTTTGAAGCCGGACGTGTTGTTTTTCTGGATCCGTCGATTGCAGTTATTTTGGGACCGGTCTGCAAGTCTGAGGTTTTCCAAGCGATTGTCCGAAGGGTCACAGTTTGCGTGATCAATCTCGCGATCAGGGAGTTCACCATGAACATAGAGCCAAGCCAGTCGATGTGCGGCGAGGATAACGCTGTCCACACTAATGTAGATGTAGCCCCCGCGTCTCGTGTGTCCGGCAACATCTTCTTTGAAAACGCCGTGGCCGGATTTATTATGAACGAACACACCGGTGTTCTGATCATAGCGAAGAAGCTCTTTCAATCGCTCTTGCGTCAGTGCTTTTGTCTGTTCCCCCTTATTGGTCATTTCTTGCGACCTTGGCGAGATTGCTTGCGCCGCGCTTTTACTTTCGAACGCTTAGATGTTGGCAAGCATTGTTCATTCCGCTTTGGCGGTTTTGGGCGTGTTGGTTCGTCCATGAAGTGCCCGCTATTCATCAAAGCTGCTGCTGCGGCCATAATTACAAATGGGTTTCGCATCTTACGCTCTTTCTTTGGGGGTTTCGAAAAACAGCTTGTCAGCGAACCGAACCCGTTTGGCTTTGGCGGCGTCGCGGATCGCCTTCATGTCTGTAAGTGAAAGGGCAACGCCCTGCTCCCAACGCGAAACCGTTGGCTGTGTCCGCCCGATCAGCGCAGCAAATTCTGCTTGGCTAACCTTAAAAACGCGGGTTCTAATATGTTTGATTGCTGTTTCCATATCCCCAATATATACGCATACGCATTTAATGCAAGCATAAATATGCGGCTTTGCATTTTTTTTATGCATCGGATACGGATATTGTGCGCCCCATGAAAACAAGTGACGTAATTCGAGCGATTCTCAAGGTAAGCGGTTGGAACCAGTCAAGGCTGGCAGATCACCTTGGTGTGACACAGCCAACCGTATCAAGATGGATGAAAGGCTCCGAACCAAACGGCGCTCAATTCCAAGCCATTCAAGAGCTTTATCGTGAAGTTGCGTCAACACCCTCTTCGAGCCAGCAAGTATCAACAGACAATGGCATCCCAAACCTTGATATTCATGCTGGGTTAGGCAATGGCGGCATGGGCCATATTGAAGTTGATCCAGACACAATGCGCCCCCTGCCCCAATACACCGATGGGGATTGGAACATGCCCCCGGCGTTCATGTCGCGGTTTGGCAATATAAAAGGCGTTTTCGCTTTTGTAGTAACTGGCGATTCAATGACCCCGACCATTAAAGGCGGGTCAGCCGTGTTTGTGGACACCAAGCAAAACTACCCCTCGCCCCCAGGCTTATTTGTAATCGATACGGGCGACGGTAGGCTGGTAAAGCGCGTTGAGCTTATTCCGCGCTCCGAAGATATCCGCATAATTTCAGACAACAAAGAATACAGCACATACGAATTCAATCGTGAGGACGTGCATATATTTGGGCGCGTGATCGCTGTATTTAGTTGGAATGAATAACCCTCAATAAAAAGACCCGCCATTTCTGACGGGCCTCGCGAAATGAATATCGTGAAAGACGGGGCCTGCTTTATCAACCCCGCATAACGCTCCAAAACAATTTTTGTGCTACGGCCAGCAGAATATCACCGTGTCACTTCCACGCGCCCTTTATACACAGGGATAGCGCATCTGTAAATATTTTTATGCGTTCATGCATTTTTGTGCTTGCATAATTATTCGTATGCGCATATATTGTTCCTAACAAAGGAGCAATTCAGATGACAACAGCACTCGAAACAGCCTTCGCCAAAATGGAAGCCGCATGGGCGTTCAAAGCAACGCTAGACCAGTGCTGCGAAGCTGACGTTATTTACACAAATGCAAAAATCCTTGCAGAAACAAACAAGCCAAGCGCAGGCAGCTTTGACCAGCTAGCCTTCAACATTCAAAGCGGCAAAACAGCCCGCTACGCAAAGGCTTGCAAAGCGATGGTTAAACGCCGCGCTGAGATTTTCAACCAACTCAAATCATCAAAAGCGGAGGCTGCATAATGTCGCCAACTGCAATCAAGGCGGCTTGCGATCCGGTTATCGGGTGTGCGGTTCAGTCGCTAATCGAAACATCAAAAATCGGGTCGGCGGTTGCTGATCAGATCGTTCAAGAACGCCAGAGCGGCAATTATTTTGCAGCAATGGAAATTGCAAGCGCGTTCGATATGGCGCGGAAAGAAGGTGCGAAATGAACATTGTCACATACCAAAGTCAAAACGCGCCTGACGGATTTCAGTGGGTCGCGAAATGGCAGGTCACGAAAATTGTAAAGAACAAAAACCCCGAATTTGACGAAACGCATACACGCGATGGGTTCTTGCCTATTTGGTTCCACGATCAATCCGAACAAGGCGCGATTGATAAGGCGCAAGCATGGTGGGCAACAGGTGAAGAAAACCGCGTTGCAAAGCTTGAAGCAAGAAAAGAAGCCGCCGAAAAACGGGCGCGGAAAGAAGGTGGCAAGTGACCATTCTCAACACCCTATTAGCATCAGCATTTGTATTCACGGTTTCATTTATAGCGCCTGTAATTTGGGCAAGCCAGTATTTGGAGGTGGTGTAATGGCTGAGAAATTCACAAAAGGGCCGTGGAAGGCTTTGACCAACGGGAACGCATACAATTCAGAGACGGTGGCGACGTTCAAGGACGCCGCAGACGGTTGGATTTGTTCAGTTTATGACGATTGCGACACCTGTGCTTTGCCTGACGATGCCAACGCCAATCTAATTGCAGCCGCGCCAGAACTGTATGAGGCGTTGAATAAGCTGCTTGCAGTAGCGGAAATGACCACTTTTTCGGACAGCTATCCGGCTGAATGTGAGTTCGCCAATGAGGCTCTAAAACGCGCAAGAGGTGAACAACATGGCTAAACCAAACACACACGTTGATTTTCGCAACCTGTATTTCGCCCGCGTTGGCAACCTCTACATTCACCAATCTCTTGAGTGTTTAACGCCTACCAAAGCATGGGCATGGACGCCAGATAGCCAGCAATGGGCAAGAGCAAAGCACAAGTCTGATCTGGTGGCACAAGCCAAGCCAGTGCGGATATTGAACGTAAAACTAAAGCATGGACAGGTGGGAATATGAAGGATTTCGAATGGTGGCGCAGGTCAGTAAATGGCGAAAAACTCCCTTTGCACGAAAGCCCCGCCGAATGTGGATATTACAAAATGCGCGACAGGCGCGGATTGAACGCAGACTTAGCGCCAGCCAAGCGACCGTTTATCGCTGTTGCAATTTGGCGCGGTGAAGATGGGGAACTGCAAGCCGAGCGCGCAGGAACGCCAATTAACGTCGAATACATTTGGCCCCACTGCGCACGATACCCGATTTCATACGAAGATTATGCCTATTGGCACAAACACGAAAAATGGCCGGAGAAAGCAGCATGACACAAAACAACGTCGTTAAGATACAACCAAAGCGCAGCTTAATTGAAACAATGTCAGCGCAGTATCAAATGGATGCCACCATGTTTCAAAGCACGGTTCGGGCAACTTGCTTACCACCAAAATCCAGCAATGAGGAATTTGCGGCGTTTTTAATGGTGGCCAATGAATACGGCTTGAACCCAATCACCCGCGAAATATACGCGTTCCCAAAAAAAGGCGGCGGCATCCAACCTATCGTTGGGATTGATGGATGGATGAATCTGATCAATTCACACCCGCAAATGGACGGCATGGAGTTTGTTGACGAGCTAAACGAGAAGGGCAAAATGGTTTCTGTGACGTGTCGGATTTTCCGCAAGGACCGCAAGACGCACACAGAAGTTACCGAATACATGGATGAATGCCATCGCCCAACGGAACCTTGGCAAAAATGGCCAAAACGTATGTTGCGCCATAAAGCCGCTATTCAGTGCGCACGTTACGCGTTTGGCTTCGCTGGCATAATCGATCCAGAAGAAGCCGAACGCTCACCAGAAGTCGTTACAGGCGAATTAGTGGCGCCACCGCCACCAGTTGACGCGACTATTGTGGAAGACGCACCAGAACCACAAAGTGAAAGCAGCGAATTCGAAATATTCTTGAGCAACGCCAATGACGAATTTGCAGTGGCGGATGACCAAGAAACACTGACCGAAATCTGGAACGACAATTACGAACCACGCTTTGAAGATTTGTCGAAAGACGAACAAGAACAGTTGACCGGATTGTATTCCGATCATTGCGCAAGGGTTGGGGTTGAAGATGGCCAGCAAGAATAAAATTCAGTTTCGGCGACATGGGGATGCACTAATTCCCGCCTCTATTGATGATGCGGTTTTGTTGCGTGATGACTATGCAGAAGGGGCGCTATTAGACGCGGCTCTAACGCACCCACGATCCACAAAGCGCAATGCTCATTATTGGGCGGGACTGACAACGGCGGTCAAAAACTTTGATGACGATTTAGCGCGGAAATACCCAAAGAAGGAAAACCTTCACCGCGCATTGCTCACCTATCTTGGCCACACAACAACCACTTGGCAATTCGATGGGACGCCGCGAATTGAAGCCGATAGCACCGCATTTGACAACATGAAAACCGCCGATTTTGAGCGTTACTTGGAAAGCGCAAAAGCGCAACTCACGATATGGCTTGGCTATGACCCTTGGGCGTATGTCAGCGAAATAGCAGCATAGGGGAATAGAGGTATGACAGGAAACAAGCCGAAAGCTAATAACCGTCCGTCCGGGTGGTGGGCTATTGCAATCGCCCATCTTGTTTTCATGCTGTTCGGGGTCTTCCTTTTTGTTGCACCTATCGTGGCATTTGCGTGGTGGGCGTTTACTCATGAACCTGTTTTTCCTGACTGGTGGGTAGGTGTTGTTATGGCAGCACTTGGCCTAGTCATGCAGGGCATCGCACCGCCACTCCCAACCAATAAAAGCCAATAGCACCAAGGGGAATAGACATGGGCGAACGCGATTTTAAAAGAAATGACGAAGTTCGATGGGTTCGAAATGATGAAGATATGCGCGGACGGGTTACCAAGGTTGAAGGAGGCCACGTCTGGGTCTTATGGCGCAGGGGTGGCTTGATGAAAGAAGACCCGCGCAACTTGGAAAGGGTTTAGCAATGAACGCCCCCATCATCTCCACTAGCTACACCAATGCGGCGAAAGGCGGGACAGCATGTTAGCACGAATTTGGCAATGGCTTTTCCATGCTTGTAGGCATGAATGGGCAGACTTCAAAAGAATGCAAGTGATGGAACCTAACTCTAGTCCTAGTGATCTGCCAACTGCTCAAATATTTGTTTTGCGCTGCCAAAAGTGCGGTGAAATCAAGCATAAGAGGATTTCATATTGACCAAACTCGCAAACCCCATAGGCCGCTCAACAGATGAATGGTTCGGTGCGACAGCCGATACCAAAGCGCCGCCGCGTGTTGAATTGCGGGTGTTCGAGCGCTACGGCGGCATTTGCTACCTATCTGGCATTAAGATTTTGCCGGGCATGAAATGGGAGCTTGAACATATCAAAGCCCTTTGCAACGGCGGAGAAAATCGTGAAAGCAACTTAGCCCCTGCCCTTGTCAAAGCACACAAAGCGAAAACCGCTCAAGACCGCAAAGAAAAAGCCAAGTCTGATCGCATTCGCAAAAAGCATTTAGGCATTACCAAGCCAAAGCAGAAAATTCGCAGCCGTGGGTTTAGCCCCTCACCTGACAACACAAGATATTTAGACGAGGACAGAACATGAGAACTGTGGAACTCGAAATCGAGATGAAAGACGAAGAGGAAGCGCGGCAGCTATCGGGAAGCCTCATGAATGGCGAAAACTGGGTTGGCCGCAAGAACGGCAAGTCGGTTCTGTTCATTTCATGCCCCGCAGATGAAATCATGAAATTGGGTTATGAACTGCACTACGGGCTTGATTACTAGTCGCCCCCCTCACAGCCAAGCAGATAGATAGGACAGGATAATGAAGCGAGATAAGTACGAAGAATTTAAGAATTTCTTGCACAACGAACTCGGAATTTCTAAAGGCGATATTCGCCAGTGGGTCCGCGAGGCTGTCCGAGAAGAAGTTCAAAACCTTATAAAACAACATGATGGACAGTTTTCCATTGATGCTATCGCTCGACGCGAAGTTTCATCGATGCTGAATGACAAGTTTGGCGGGAAGCATAAACTTCGCGATGCAACAGCAAAAGAATTGGCAACTCAACTTGTTGTTTCAGTTAAGGAAGCAACATGACCATTAAACCAGAAACCCCTTACGGATTTTGCCCTGTGTGCGGTGCCGCTGGCCGTATGCGTGAGCGCCGCCCTTTCGGGAATGATGAATGTGAGAACGGGCATACTTACCCTAGCGCAAAAAGTCTATCCCATAAACCACACACCCCACCCCAACCTGACATTGAAGATGCAATGGACGCACTTACCACGCATGAACGATACGGTTGTTCCGAGGCGGGTTGCCAGCTTCTAAAAGACTTGTGCGACGTGAGCTATGATAGCGTCGACGCATCACTGGATTTGATCCGCAAATTTGAACAAGCCACCCACGATAAAGCCCATGAAGCTGGTGTAGCGCAGGGAAGGAAGGGCACTGTGCTTGGTCTGACCGAGCGCGAATGGCTCTTGTCTGAAAAGACAACGCTAACAGCACTAATTGAAGACACTCCAGATAGCGATGTTTTTGGTGGAATGAGCCTCAAATCACGCCTTGAACAAGTCGAAGAAGAATTGGCAGCACTACCACCACAAGGGGGTAAGAAATGAAGGCTTGCATTGAAGTCCCTATCACATGGTTTAAAGGCGAGGGATTGGACAAATGAGTGATAAACTAACACAAACCCGCCTTAAAGAACTCCTTCATTACTGCACCGATACTGGAATTTTTAATAGGCGCGTAAGTTTAAGGGGTCATGCGAATGAAGGAGATGTTGCGGGTCACAAGGATAGGCGCGGGTATATTCGAATAACCATCGATGATCGTAGGTATTTAGCGCATCGTCTGGCTTGGCTTTATGCCTATGGAGAAATGCCAAGCGCTTATCTCGACCACATAAACGGCATTCAAGACGATAATAGGATTGAAAACCTGCGAGAGGCGACGGTATTTGAGAACGCAAGGAACACGAGGCTCAGAAAGAATAACACTTCAGGCTTCAAAGGTGTGTATTTAGCGCGGGATAAGAGGATGTGGTGTGCGGGCATCAAAATTTGCGGCAAGAAAGTGCATCTTGGTACCTTCAACACGCCAGAAGATGCGCACAAGGCATATTGCGATGCAGCCAGAAAGCATTTTGGAGAGTTTACAAACACAGGAGAGATTAGTGGCTAAAGCAACGAAAGAGCAACTAGAATGGGCTGAGAAAGTCCTAGCTGATCATATTTGTGTGAAAATCAGCAAGCCCAAATCCAGCGGTAGCGTTGCATTGAGAGCAGCGGCACACGCATCGAAAGACAAGAAAGCACAACTCCCAAAACGCGATGGACCATCACCAGCGATCAAAGCCCTTGCCACCGCCCTTGCAGAGCGTGAAGCGGATGGGTGGCGTACCGATATGGAAAATGCGCCAAGGGATGGGGAGAGAATACTTCTTCTCGGTAAGACCATACACCCATGCATCGATATTGGTCATGTCTTTTGGACAGAGGCGTATTGGGAAAAAATGAATGGTGGTGGGTGGGTTTATTACGGCGCTGTGGCAGAGTGGGTCGCCTTCAAGCTTATCACCCTACCCCCTGCAAAGGAGACAGAATAGATGTTCAACTTCATAAAGAGGCTGTTTGCGCCAAGATGTGAACATAGTTTCCCATCTTGGCTAAACGGGGTGCATCTCGAAGGCCGATTTCCCTACAACACTGCCATTATCCCGTACAAAGAATGCTTGTATTGCCGCAAACGCATCCCCCTCCCCCCTATGCATGAGAGGAAAGAATGATGGGGCTGGTTTGGAACGATCAACATACGGATGTTGCAAAATCACTATCAGGCAAACGGCTTTATGCTTGTGATGCACCGGATTGCAATGTTCGGCGCGTCCCTTGGTCATCAAGATGGGTGTGGTACGGCTCATATAAGGACTTAGACGAAGACCCCGCCAGCATTCTTACATTTTGCAGTGAAGAATGCAGGGCCGCAGCTAAATTTGTTATGCAGACACAAGAGCTAAAAGCAAGAAATGGATAAATCCAATGACTGAACCAACACCCACGAAAGAACAGATAGAAGCGGCGAATGGGGTTTACTGCGACATGGTAACTGAGTGTTTTCCAGAAACGGACCTAACTGAAGTGATAGCTGCCCTACTCGCCCAACGAGAACAAGCCGCGCGTAAAGAGGCTTTGAAAGAAGCTGAGAAAGTCGCCACGTCTCATTTGCTTATGCTTGCTCACAACGAACGAGAAAAAGGCTGGAACCGTGCAGCTCAATCAATAGGTCTAAAAATCAAAGCGCTTATAGACAAGGGGGAATGATGAACCGAATGCGAGCGCCATATGCGGCCCTTAACAAAGGCAACATCAACCAAACCGTCAATGCTTTAGCCAAAACCAACAACAAACAAAAGAAAATCGCCGTCATGGATGCCTTATGGCTTTGCCTTCATGCAGACGATGGCGAGTTAGATCAAATTGAGGACTTTCTAAAATCGAAAGGCTACAGAAATGATTGAAACCTACACCAAAGAGCAAGCGGCGGCGATGTTCAACATGCGGCCCAAAACATTCGCTGAACATGCGCGCAAACATGGGCTTTACGCAAAGGCCGGGCGCAAAGTAATCTACTATCGATCACACTTGGAAAGGTTGCAGGAAAAATGGGACGCCTCAAAGTCTACAGACGCGGCCAAACTTGGTGGGTTGGCGGTACAATCAATGGACAAAGAATTAGGGAAAGCACTGGCACGTCTATCCAAGCCATTGCAGAACAATACGCCACAAAGCGCGAACTTGACGCTCATAAGGTCAAAATCTATGGCGAAGAAAGCGTCATCACAATAGCGGCTGCAATTAACCTTTATCTTGACGCCAAAAAATCAGACCGTTTTTTGTTACCCATTCTCACACACTGGGGCCACAAGAAAATAAAAGACATAAAGCCGGGGCATGTTCACGACCTTTGCCGGGCAATTCACCCCAACGCGGGACCAGCGACACATAACCGCCAAGTTATAACGCCCGTTCAAGCGGTCATCAATCACGCGGCCAAGCGCGGCCTATGCAATCCAATCAAAATTGAACGGTTTAAGGTTGAGCGCAAAATACCAAGCGTAGGGACGCAAGATTGGCTTGAAGCCTTCATTGCCCATTCAAGCCCTCATTTGGGCGCACTGGCCCTATTTATGGCCTATACAGGCGCAAGAATAAGCGAAGCTGTGCGTTTGGAGTGGAAAGATGTAGATTTTGACAACCAAATAGCTGTTCTGAAGCAAACCAAAACAGACCCGCGCATTTGCACATTACCCCAACCCTTGATTATCAAGCTGGCAAATTTGGAGCGGGTGAGCGATAGGGTTTTCCGCTATGCATCACGCAATTCTGTACAAACAGCATGGAATAGTGCGGAAATAAGGGCTGGGATTGACCACATTGCGCCACATGATGCGGGGCGCAGGTTCTTTGCGACAGCAATGATGCAAGCCGGGGTTGACCCTGTTACAGTTGCCAAAGCTGGTGGTTGGAATAGCAAGCGAATGGTGCTTGAAGTATACGCGCAACCAAGCGACACAAAAGAGGCCGTTCAAAAGACGTTTGGCACAAAACTTACACAGCCAATCATAGCAGTGCAAAATAGCAAAGCAAAATCAGACACTTAAAAAGAGAAAATGCTTCTTTAGCAGGGGCGCGCCTTCGACCACTCGGCCACCTCTCCGAGGCCGCTTAAATCCCAAAGCGACGCGCAAATCAAGTCTAACCTGACGATTTTATGCAGATTCTATTCAATTATTTTTGCTGATTGCAATTTAGTACGTGCGTAATCATATCAATTGGCAATGGGAGTGCAGATTGGGGCGATTGTCTTTAAGCGCTTCGTGATGTTACAATTGGCCATATCGGTCGTTGATACGAATGAGGGTAAAACCGTGTTTTGGAGAACGCCACAAAGGTATATTCTTGGTACGATATTGATAATGCTGACATATTTGTCGGCGTCTGCTGCCTTTGCGACCGACCCAACGGGGGTGTGGCTAACCAAGGACAAAGCCGAAATCACGATCAAGGAATGCGGACAGAATTATTGTGGCATCGTGTCCAAACCCGCCAAACCAGGTTTGCGTGATATTCGCAACCCAGACCCGCAGTTAAACGGTCGCCCCATACTCGGTTTACCTTTGCTTGAAGTGCAAAAGGATGCGCAGCACGGCAAGCTGCCCGGGCAACTCTACAATCCGCTTGATGGCAAAATGTATGATGGGACTTTAGAATTGAAGAATGCCGACAAACTTCGTGTTCGCGGATGCGTGCTACGCGTTTTGTGTTTGCACGAGGACTGGGTCAGAATTGGGTCCTGACCCAGAGTTATAATTGTCTTACCTTTGCCCAAACAGAACTTTTTGAGCGTCTTTATCGGTAGCCAAGTTCATTTTGTCACGCTCCGCCTTGCCAACGGCTATACCCGCAACAACTGCTGGGCGTTCAAGCAGGCGCTTTTGCCATGCCTTCACATTTGGGAGCTCATCAATATTGACGCCCTGCCCTTCATGGCCCAACGACCAACCAATAATTGACATATCCGCAATAGAATAGTCACCGGCGACAAAATCGCGCCCTTCTAGACGCCTGTCTAAAACGCCGTAGAGCCTGTTGGACTCATCGATATAGCGTTTAATCGCGTAAGGCAGTTTTTCTGGCGCATATTTGTTGAAATGGTGGTTTTGCCCCAGCATTGGCCCAAAACCACCCATTTGCCAAAACAACCATTCATCAACTGCAACGCGCTCGCGCCAATCCTTAGGATAGAACTTTTCAAATTTCTCGCCCAAATACTTCAAAATCGCGCCCGATTCAAAAACTGAAATCGGCTGTCCGTCAGGCCCTTCAGGATCAACAATTGCTGGCATGCGGTTGTTGGGTGCAATCTTTAAAAAGTCTGGTTCAAACTGCTCACCTTTGCCGATATTGACCAGCTTGAGCGCGTAAGGCACGCCGAGCTCTTCAAGCATGATTGATACTTTAAAACCATTTGGAGTGGGCCAATAGTGCAGTTCAATTGGCTGCGTTTGAGTGTGGGACATGATCAACCTTACTTTCTAAGAGTATTAGGTCATTTATCGTATAATTGCGATAAAGCTGCAAGGGCAGCCTAAACACTATTTTGTGTTTGGACGATTTGTCACAAGTTCGCCTATCCAAATCGCTTCGCTTTGCGATAGCATTCCTTGGTCGATCGCAGGGGTAATCTCATGGAAATGTTGGTTTTGTTTTTCGCCGGGCTGGTTGCTGGCGCTCTGAACACGCTTGCGGGTGGTGGCTCATTTGTTATTTTCCCAGCGCTTTTGTTTGTGGGGGTCCCCCCCATAATGGCCAACGCCACCAACACATTCGCCTGCCTGCCCGGATATGGCAGCGGTGCAATTGGGTTTCGGGCCGACATATTGCGACATAAAGATAAGCTTGTGCTTTATGCGATCATTGCACTGGCGGCAGGTTTTTTGGGTGCTGAAGCGCTATTGCGCGTATCTGACGTTCAGTTTGAAGGGTTAATCCCTTGGCTGATGGCGTTTGCTGTGATCGCCTTTACCTTTGGCGGTCGATTGAACAGTTGGCTTGCGTCAAGATCTGGCAGCTCAAAGCGTGCCGCAAAGGCCGGTTCTATTGCCCTTGTTGGGCTGTTGGCGTTGATTTGCTTTTATGGGGGGTTCTTTAATGCAGGGCTTGGGATCATCCTACTCGCCTATTTGGTGCTTGCGGGGTTCAAAGACCTAAACGCAATGAACGGGCTTAAGCTGCTGATCTCGTTTCTGGTGTCTATTACCGCTGTGATCCGATTCACCATGAGCGGTTCAATTGAATGGCAAGCGGGCACCATAGCGTTGGTTGGCGCCACCATTGGCGGCTTTGCAGCGGCAAAACTATCCTATCTTTTGCCGGCGGCATTGCTGCGCAACTTTGTGATCATTTATGGGTTTGGGCTGACGGTGTATTTCTTTTACGTAACCTACTTCGTATAAGGCTTGCAGCCATTCTGGGCTAAAGTGGCTTAACCCAAACCGCACAATCATGAAACGCAGCGCCGCCAAATGGTGGCACCGGGTCTGATCCAACAAGCGTGTTAATGCCATTGTTATCAGCATGACTTTTATTCTTGTGCAGCCCTTCAACAATCACCACGCCGGATTGTATGCCGTCAAAAATTGCAGCACTTAGAATAACTTGCCCTCGTTTGTTGCCGAGTTGAATCTGATCGCCATCAGCAATGTTCTGCTTCGCAGCATCTATTGGGTGGATAAGCGCCTTTGGCGCCCCTTCCCGTTTTTGCGAACCAGGTGTTTCGTTGAATGAACTATTCAGAAATGCGCGTGCCGGACTGGTGGCCAGTCTAAAAGGATGCTCGGCATCCGTTGGCTCATTTACGTCCCAATGGTCAGCGAATTTTGGCATAATCGACGGATCACAGACCCATTCAACGCCTTTGGTTTTGCGGGTTTCTTCCCAATTTGGCGCAAAGCGAAACTTGCCATCGGGCCATGCAAAGCCTTGGCGGTAATGGGCAATGTCGGACTTGTTTTCGCGATCAACAAAACGCGTTTGTTCAAATTCTTCCAACTGTCCAAATCCAGATTCTTTGAACGTATGGTCGATCAGTTCATCGTCCGACATTTCAAAAATAGAAGATGACACAGCAAGTCGCTTTGCCAATTGGGCAAATAGCCAGTGGTTCGACTTGGCCTCGCCCGGTGCTTTTATTAGTTTTGGACCCAATAGAATGCGCGTGTGCCCACCACGCGTGTAATAATCGCTGTGCTCCAGAAACATTGTGGCTGGCAGCACGTAGTCGGCCATTTGCGCGGTTTCTGTCATGAATTGCTCATGCACCACGGTGAACAAGTCTTCACGCGCGAATCCTTGTTTTACTTTGGCTTGCTCTGGAGCGACCACCACGGGATTGGTATTTTGGATCAACAAGGCTTTGACGGGAACGTCAGATTTAAGCGCCTTTGGTTCTCCTGTTAGAATCGGGCCGATTTCGCACATGTCCAATAGGCGTGTTGGCTGATCTACCAGGTTGGTGCCTTCGAGGTCAGTTTTATTCAATCCCCAAGTGCCAGAATTTGAATGGAACGCTCCACCGCCCTCTTCCATCCACGCACCAGTCATGGCGGGGATGCAAAGCGCTGAATGCATGGCGACAGCGCCATTGCGTTGGCGGGTAAATCCGTAGCCGAGGCGGAAATAGCTCTTTTTGTTCTGTCCTACCAACGCAGCAAATTCTTCAATTTGAGCGGCGTTCAATCCAGTGATACCAGCCGCCCATTCGGGTGTTTTATCCTTTAGGTGAGATTCAAATTCAGGGCCGAAGTCTGTGAATTTGCTCATATATTCACGATCTGCCAGCCCGTCGCGCAACAAGACATGCATTATGGCACAGGCGAGTGCACCATCGGTCCCTGGGCGCAATATCAGGCCCAAGTCAGCCTGCTGCATGGTCGCGGTGTTGTAGATATCGACCACTACAATTTTTGCGCCGCGTTCTTTGCGCGCGCGCATGGCGTGGGTCATCACATTGACCTGAGTATGCACGGGGTTGGTGCCCCAAATCACCACCACATCAGATTTGGCCATTTCCTCTGGGTTGACGCCCATTAGTTTGCCTGTGCCGGTAACAAAACCGGCCCACGAGATCATTGAACAGATGGTGCCATACTGGCGGGAATAGGATTTGGCGTTGCGCAAGCGCTCTATCCCGTCGCGCATGACGTGGCCCATGGTGCCTGCATAAAAATAGGGCCAAATAGCCTCAGCACCATGTTCTGCTTCAATGGTTTGAAAACGCTCAACAATATAGTCCAGCGCCTCATCCCAACTGACTTGCTGCCATTTACCTTCACCCTTTTCCCCAACCCGCTTGAGCGGATGGGTCAAACGCTCTGGATGATGCACGCGTTCAGCGTATCGCGCGACTTTCTCGCAGATCACCCCTGCCGTATAGGGATCATCCTTGGCGCCACGAACGCGGCCAATTGTGTTTTCATCAATAATTTCAACATCAAGCGCGCAGGTGGACGGGCAATCGTGCGGACACACGCTGCGCTCGATAGAGCGAACGGGGATTTTGTTCATTTGGGTAGCCTATGTGCAATAGGATATTCGACAAAGCCATAGAGCCAATTGGCTAGGTGATTTGTCAAGCACTAGACGCAAAAAGGCCGCGCTCAAGCTTTGAGCACGGCCTTTAAATCATTGATGAGGTGTAGCTAATTAGCCAACGATTTCATCGTCAGAGAAGAAGAATTTGATTTCTTCTGCAGCAGTTTCAGGAGCGTCTGAACCGTGAACTGAGTTTTCGCCGATTGAAAGCGCGAACTCTTTACGGATTGTGCCTGCGTCTGCTTCTGCTGGGTTTGTTGCGCCCATAACTTCGCGGTTTTTCAAAACTGCGTTTTCGCCTTCAAGAACCTGAACAACAACTGGCTCAGAAATCATGAACTCAACAAGTTCTCCAAAGAAAGGACGCTCTTTATGAACAGCGTAGAAGCCTTCAGCTTGTGCTTGTGTCATGTGAATGCGCTTAGAAGCGACAACGCGAAGACCTGCGTCTTCGAATTTTGCGATGATTTTGCCTGTTAGATTGCGTTTTGTTGCGTCGGGCTTGATGATTGAAAAAGTACGTTCCAGAGCCATTTTATTTCCTTAGTGGTTCTATGGGGAATTTGGCCGGGGTTTTACGCCGAGTTGGATCAATAAACAACCCTTGGAATGCAGCATTCAATCATTGGGCGAAAAAACTATTCTTTTTCTGGCTCGATCCACAACTCACTACGCTCGATCAAACCACCTGCTGGATGTTCGACAATAACGACCAGCACTTCAATTTTTCGCGTTATTTCAATTACTTGATCATATGTTAGCGCTGTCATTGCTTGCGCGCAAAAGGCGTCAACGATCATTGGCACCAGCGTTAAGGTTGCTGTGTCGTTCTCTATCGATAGCGAATTTATGTTGCTCTTTTGCCAGCAAGCGTTGGGTGCGGTGTAGGTATATTGCAAGAAGACGGAATTATCCCCGGTGCGCCAGGCGCGCTGAATGGCTTCTTTGGGGGCTGCGTTTGGGTCAAAATTGGTTCGATCTGTGCCGCTTTGTGTCGGATCGGTTGTGACGCTGTTCCAAATGACAAATGCCACGAGAACCCAAAAGGCGCACAACCCCAGAATTATGGCTCTTTTGTTCATGTTGGCGCTCCTTAAGCGATAAAACAGCAGATTTTCCTGCTTTCTTTTACGTTTTTGCGCGCGTAGCACACAAAAACAATGGCCAACCGCCCCCTTCTTCACGTAAAAGCGGCACAAATCGACCAATTCAACCTCAGCGCCCAATCGTGACACCGTTTCAACACTGTCTCACACTGTGCCAAAATCAAAGCAAATACCTTCGCATCATGCTGCAAATTACAAACCTGACTTATTTGATCGAAGGCCGCACGCTTTTCGAAAATGCCAACCTCACCTTGCCTGCGGGCTCCAAAGCCGGCTTTGTGGGTCGCAATGGTTCTGGCAAAACGACCCTGTTCAAAATCCTACAAGGTGAAATTGCGCCGGATGGCGGCAGTTTTGAAATTCACCAGCGCGCGCGCATTGGCGCAGTGGCGCAAGAAGCACCTGCAACTGCCGACAGCGTGATGGACATTGTGCTGAGTGCAGACAAAGAGCGTTTGGCGCTGCTTGCAGAGGCGGAAACAGTTACCGACCCGAACCGCATTGGCGAAGTCTATACTCGGTTGGCCGAAATTGAATCACACTCTGCAGAAGCGCGGGCTAGTGCTGTTTTGAAAGGCTTGGGCTTTTCAGCAGAAAAGCAGGCCGAGCCTTGCGCCAACCTTTCTGGTGGGTGGCGGATGCGTGTGTCGCTTGCTGGGGTTTTGTTTTCACAACCCGACCTGCTGCTGCTCGATGAGCCGACCAACTATTTGGATTTGGAAGGCACATTGTGGCTAGAGCGCTATTTGGCGAACTACCCCTATACTGTTTTCATGATCAGCCACGACCGTGACCTGTTGAACAAAGCGGTCGATTCAATTGTGCATTTGGACCACCAGGACCTTTCGTTCTATCGCGGACAATATGATCAGTTCGAGGCCAATCGCCGTTTGCAGATGGAATTGAACAACAAGCAGCGCGAAAAACAGCAAGTGCAGCTGGACCATATGGCCAAGTTTGTGGAGCGTTTCCGCGCCAAAGCGTCAAAAGCCAAACAAGCCCAGTCTCGCCTAAAGCGCATGGAAAAGATCAAACCGATCGCAGCCATGTTTGACGAATATGTTTCGCCCTTTTCTTTCCCACAGCCGCAACGCGCCGTTTCTGCGCCTCTGATCAGTTTGGATGATGCGGCAACTGGTTATGGCGAAACACGGATTTTGAGCAAGATCAGCGGCCGGATTGATCCGGAAGACCGGATTGCGCTTGTTGGCATCAACGGAAATGGTAAATCCACATTCGCCAAACTATTGGCGGGTGATATTGAGTTGCAAGATGGCCGCATGACCAAAGCCCGCAAGTTGGAAATTGCCCACTTCGCACAGCACCAAATGGACATGTTGCGCCCAAAAGAAACACCGCTGCAGCACGTTGAATCGCTAATGCCCTACGATAGCGAAGCGAAGCGCCGTTCTCGCGTTGCCCAAATGGGTCTTTCAACGTCGCGTATGGAAACACTAACCGAAAATCTTTCGGGTGGTGAGCGCGCCCGGCTGTTGATGGGATTGATCACCTTCTCTGGCCCGAACATTCTGATTTTGGATGAGCCAACCAACCACTTGGATATTGATAGCCGTGATGCACTTGTGCAGGCGCTCAACGAGTATGAAGGCGCGGTGTTGATCATCAGCCACGACCGCCACCTCATCGAAGCCACAGTTGATCAGCTTTGGATTGCGGAAAACGGTACAATTTCGGTTTGTGATTATGATCTGGACACTTACCAGCGCTCAATCCTTGGTGGCTCAAAAAAAAACGGGAAAAACGACGCAGTAAAAGACCAGAGTTCACCTGATAAGAAACAAGACCGCAAGGCCTCCGCCGCTTTGCGGGCTGAACTTGCCCCCTTGCGCAAAGAAATCAAATCGCTTGAAGCTGACATTTCAAAGCTCAACAAAAGACTTGAGAAAGTCGACCAAGAGTTGAGCGACCCTGACTTGTTTAAAAAAGACCCCGAATTGGCCGTGAAACTGGGTAAAGACCGTGCCGATTGCTTGAACGAAATTGAATTGGCAGAAACAAATTGGTTGGATAAGGTCGAAGCTTTAGAAAGTGCCGAAAAAGAGCAACAAGCACGTTAGGGAGGAGCGACCAATGAAGAAGGGTTTTGCAATCGCCACATTCATTTGTGGCGCGATGTTGAGCACAGTGGGCCAATCGCAGGAATTGACCGAACAGCAGTATAATCAAGCGGCGACGTTTGCCGTAAACGCAACGGCGGCCACGCTTTATCACGAAGTTGGTCATATGCTGATTTCCCAGTTTCAATTGCCTATTTTGGGCAAGGAAGAGGACGCAGCGGACAATATCGCCACTGTGATGCTGTTGGCAGCGGAAGACGACAACAAAGACGCGATGCTGATTGATGCGGCAAATTCGTTCTTTTATTCCAACAATGAAGGGCCTGAAGAAATCGAAGACGCGGCCATGTATGATTTGCATAGCCTAGATTTGCAGCGCGCTTTCCAAGTGATTTGTTTGATGGTTGGCTCTGACGCTGAGCTGTTTGGCGACCTTGCCGACGAAGTGGGCATTGACCCGGACCGTCAAGAAAGTTGCGCCTTCGACTATGAGCAAATTGCAGGCAACTGGAACCGATTGAATGAAACGTTTATTGCGCAAGGCAATAACGGCCAGCCGATCACTGTTTCTTATGAGCCAGCAACTGAAGAGCATGAGGGCGCAGCCGAACTGCTCAAAAACTCGCAACTGCTTGAAACAGTTGCCAAAGAAATCACGGATACAATTGAATTGCGCAAGCCAGTGAGTTTTGTTGGCCGTGAATGCGGCGAAGAAAACGCCTATTACGATTCTGAAAACGAAGAAGTCATCGTTTGCTATGAAATCGTCAACCTGTACTTCGGCCAAGTCGCAAAAGACATTTTGGAAAATCCGAAAGGTTAGACTAACGGGCCATTAGGCACCCGATTGCAATTTGGGAAGAGTGCGGCTCAGGGCCGCGCTTTTCTAACATGATCCCGGCTCAAGGCCGGGAATGCCCATGAAATTGATTTGTGCCACCTCCATGATGCCCCTACTCTTTGTGCATTGGGTGTTTCACTTCGGGCATTTCTCTTTATGAGACTTCCGCGCCCTGGACTTGATCCGGGGGCACCCTTCTTTTTTTGAACGGGCGTCGATATGAGCGTCTGCTTTGCATCCAGCTTGCCGAAGACCAGCGCTCGGCACGAATGCTTCTATTCAGGCGCTGCGGCAAGGCGTTTAACCAGGAAACCGATCAGGATCACGGCGACGAACAGAAAAACGGCGCCGACCATCCAAGCGATGGGCGTAGAATAAACCTCAGCGATAGCGCCGGCCAAAATTAGACCCAAAGCTGCTCCAAGTTGCTGTATGAGCGACCTTAGGGACAACATTGTTGATCGCTGGCGGTCTTCAACGCAACTGTGCAGTATGCTGCTGGCTGGCGTCTCAGAAACACCAAGGACGACGGAATAGAGGATAAAAACCATCACGAAGCCGAAGATGTCGCCTTGCAAGGCCAAAGTGATTTGAATACCCGCCATGCAGGCAAAAACCACCGCTAATGTTATCGCGTGCCGCCGCCTGAACATCCGACTGATGCGAGAGGACAAAGATGCGCCGAATGCGATTGAGAAAAAGTAGGCTGCGGTGAGAACACCAATGAGCGTGTTTGCATAACCTTCCTCTAACATGGGCTTTGCATGGGTCGGCCAAACCACCTCAACTGGGTTGGTCGCCATTAGGAATAGCGCGAGAGCAAGCAAAAGCAAAGACAGCGTCGGGGTTCTAATGGCGAGAAGACCTGCGTCTTTGATCACCAGAGGTACAGCTGCAAACCCCTGTTTAAGAGCTTGAGGGTTCAGCGGACGCGGTTTTTCTACGATTACAAATAGGGTGTAGACGAACACGAGAAGCATTACCAAGACGCTCGCCGCGTAAGAAACATCATAGACACTGAAACCCAGTTTCTCCGCCGCCGAGCCAAAGAGATCGGGCAGAAGCCCCCCTAAAACCGCCCCAATTGCCAAGCCCATGGCATTGGCCCATTGCGCTTTTGCAAGAGCGGGTTGAACATCCACATTTGGCGCAACGGCCTTGAAGGTCTCAACGAACCAAGCGTCGAGCGTGCCCGACCGTAATGCTCGTCCAAAACCGATAAAGGCAAATGAGAGCGCGAGTACATTGAAATCGCTGGTGGAAAGAAAGAGTGCGAGAGAGACCATGCTGGCGACGACCGCCGCCAAAAAGACGGGCTTGCGTCCAATGTTATCGGCCAATCCCCCGAAAGGGAGCTCCATCGCCATAGTCGTAAGTGAATAAACCCCAAAAAGCAGTGAGATCTGGAGGAGGTCCATACCTCGATCAGTCAACGCCAGTGCAACAACGGCAACCGTCAAACCCATCGCAAAACGATCAAGAAATTGGTGGACTTGAAAAACCCGGATGTGCCGTCGCGCTGGAACGGGCAACATATTGAAGGAGAAATCTAAGTCCGTTGCCATGGTCGCATCTTCGGCTTGAAGGTGATTTTAAAAAGCACGTCGGCTGAGCCGAGTGCTATTATTTGTGCACTATAGTAATCGCTCAATCAAGCGCACCGAACGGCCGCGTTCTCCGCACCCCGCCCCCAAGGCGCACCAACGCAACACTATGCCCTCAGCTAAGCTTTCTTCACCCACTTGCCGTTTGGCTCCTGTTGCCAATAGGTCAATTGATGATCAGGTTTGAGCGCTTTCCAGGCTTCCCGGGCGCGGGTTACGGCATCTGGGTCGTGGCCGTCGAACATATAGACCAGCCGTTCGTAGGTTCCCGCATCTGTGGGTACGGCCCCTTTGGCGAAAAACCGTAGTTGTGCGTTATTGGGGTTAGATTGGTCAGCTACCAGCGCGATGGGCTGTTCGGCGGCCAGCTCGCCCTCGCCTATGCCGTGGGGCAAAAAGCTATCGTCACGATAAGACCAAAGCGCGGTGTCGAGCCCGTCAAGTTCGCTTGCATCGCCAACTTGCACCACGGCACGCCAATCGCGCTCCAGCGTTTTTTCAAGCAAAAGGGGCAGCACCGCCTCTGCGGGGCGCTGCTCCAAATGGTAAAACAAAATCTCGGTCAATTCGGTACACCGATCCTTTTGAGCATTTGCCTATTCGTAATGATCGCGCACCATTTTATCGAGTAGCGCTACGCCAAAGCCAGTGCCCCAGCTTTTGCAAATTGGAGTTGCGGGCACATTCATGGCGGTGGACAAATCGATATGCGCCCAAGGCACCTCGCCGACAAAACGTTTGAGGAACTGAGCGGCTGTAATTGCCCCTGCCCAACGTCCGCCAATATTTTTCATATCTGCGAATTTTGAATTGATCAGCTTGTCATATTCTGGGCCCATGGGCATGCGCCAAACCCGCTCACCTGTGTCCAAACCCGCTTGGGTCAGATTTTGCGACAATTCATCATCATTTGAGAAAAGGCCCGCATGTTGATCGCCCAGCGCCACCATGTTTGCGCCAGTGAGCGTTGCAAGGTTGACCATGAATTTTGGCTTGAACGTTTCTTTGGTGTACCAAAGCGCATCTGCCAAAACCAAGCGGCCTTCAGCGTCTGTGTTCAAAACTTCAATGGTCTGACCTGACATGGAGGTGATGATATCGCTTGGGCGCATGGCGTTACCGTCTGCCATGTTTTCCACCAGGCCAATCACACCAACCGCGTTCACTTTGGCTTTGCGCAGGCCAAGGGTTTTCATGATGCCAGTCACAGCCGCTGCGCCGCCCATATCACCTTTCATATCCTCCATGCCGCCAGCTGGTTTGATCGATAAGCCACCGCTGTCGAACACCACGCCTTTACCCACAAAGGCGATTGGCGCGTCAGCTTTTTTGCCGCCATTCCATTTCATAATTGCCAAATGCGATGGACGACGTGAGCCATAGCCGACCGCCAACAAGGACCCCATGCCCAGCTGTGTCATTTGCTTTTCGTCGAGAATCTCAACTTCAAGGCCATGTTCTTCAAGGTCTTTTGCGGCTTGCGCAAATTCGACAGTGCCCAGGATATTTGCCGGTTCATTGACCAAATTGCGGGCGCAAATGGTGCCTTGGGTCACCGCATCGCGGATTTTATCGGCTGCGGTTACGGCCTTTTTGTCTGCGACTTGCAACACAAGTTTTAGTTCAGCAGGTGGCAAATCTGTTTCTTTGCCCGGGTTGGTTTTATATTTATCAAAACGATAGTGACCAAGGCGAATGCCTGCAGCAAATGCGGCGATTTGCTCGGCGCTAGCATCCAGATCAAAAATGATTTCTGCATTCTCGGCTTTTTGGGCTCGCAACTGATTGACAATTGTGCCGCCGGCGGAGGCAAATTCTTTTAAGTCCGTATCAGCGTTCAAATCGCCAATGCCAGCCAACAGAATTCGATCGGCATCCACACCAGTTGGAGCAAACACATTCAAAAAGCTCGACTTTTTCGCAACAAAATCTGCAGCTTTTGACAAAGCGGATAGATCTTGGCCCGTTGCCTCCCATATTTTTGTTGCTTCTTCCCCAAGGGCAAGCTCATCAGCAACAATCAAGCAAATCTGCTTGGCTTTGGTCTTGGCAAAACCTTCAATTTTAAGGCTGAGTATTTGATCCATCAATGTGTTCCACTTGAATGATTTTGGTCGTTATGGGGCGGGACGTCGAACATGCGACGCCAGTTTTGCCCATCCTGCGCCGGGACAAATCAAAGTTCAATGGTCAATTGCGCTTATCAACTTGTGTGATCAAGAATTGAAGTCTGTACGTGGGCAAACCTTCGTGGCAAAACATCAAACATGACTCACGTTGCGCGATATTTACTGAGCAAATATTTTGCCGCCTCGGTTGGCTTTGTTTTGCTCTTGGCCTTTTTGGGCTGGATGGTTCAATTGTTGCGCACCATTGATGTGGTGACAGCAAAGGGGCAAGGTGTCTTTACCCTCTTTTCCCAATCTCTGCTGGTTGTGCCAGAAGTCATCAGCATCATTTTGTACTTGTGTTTAGCTTTGGGTGTTTCACGCGGGCTCAGGGCCATGCAAGTCAGCAAAGAGCTATTTCCCATCCATTCCGGCATCGGTATTAAGCCCCTTTGGCAATCGATTGGCTTATTCTTGCTGATCAGCATCATTTTTGATGCAACGCTTGTCCACCAATTGGTGCCCAAAACCAATCAACTTGCAGCGGCTCGTGCGGATGAAATTAACGCCGACTTGATTGCAAACTCTTCGCGACCCGGCCAGTTTACAGACATTGCGCCTGATTTAACGCTTATGATTGCGGGGCGCGCTGACGACGGAACCGGGCTTGGGTTCTTTTTGCACGACGCTCGTGATCCGCTCAAAAACCAAACAACCTTTGCGGCCCAATCCCAGCTTTCGCGCGCCGACGACACGCTTTACATAAAACTCAAAGATGGCGCGATCCAATATTTCAATACAAAGACACAAACCATGTCGACGCTTGAGTTTGGAACTTACAGTGTTGCGGTGCGTGAGCTGGCTTCTTCGAACCTTTTCGCAGCCATTGAGCCGACTAGTCTTGAACTCGTTAGCCTTGTGCAAAGTGGCGCACTTAACAATGCGCCACGTCAATTGGCGCTCTTGCATGACAGGATCGCCTCCCCCCTTTACTTGCTCAGCCTGGTGCTGCTTGCCTTTGCCATGAGTATGCAGCCCCGTCCTTTGCGCTCCAAACGTCGTATCAGCGGTGATGTGGTCCTTCTAGGCACTGGCGTGTTGGTGAAAGTGCTGGGCGCCAGCGCCAAACAGCTTGCCGGTGGTGATGCAAATTTGATCCTGCTTATCTATTTGATACCGATTTTGCCTTTGATACCCGCCTTTGTCATCGCGTGGCGAAATGGCGCCTTTTCTACCATTCCAGCAGACTTGCGGAGTGTGGCAAATGTTTAGGCTCGGGAGACATTTTGCAGGACACATTTTGCGCTCAATCGCCATTGTGACCTTTTTGTTCTTTTGCTTGGTGGCGCTCATCGAGTTGGTTGAAGTTGGCAATAGGCCGAACCTTGGGCTGTTTGAACGCCCCTTAATCACATTGGCTTCAGTTGGGTTGACTGCCATCAGCTGGGCTGGTGACCTTTTGCCCATTTCCATTTTGGTCGGTTCGGTATTGGCGCTAATCGACTTACAAAACAACCGAGAACTTATTGTTGCCAAATCAAGCGGCGTGTCGATTTGGGGCATTCTGGCCGTGCCTGCCTTTGCAACATTGGTGATTGGCATTTTTGTGAGCTATGCGGGCGAAGTTGCTGTTTTGCACAGCAAGCAGTTGGTGGAAAAAAATGTAGGCATCATCGAATCCTCACAACTGACAAGCCAAGGCAGTGGCCGATGGATTAAACAGCAATCCGATGGTGGCCCATTTTTTATGCGCGCAAAATATCTGTCTGATGATGGCTTACGGATGCGAGATGTCTCCGTGTTTAAATATGATGCAAATCAGGGCCTTGGTGAGCAGATTGTCGCCCAAGACGCAGAATTTGTGGGTAACGCGTGGCAATTGATAAAGGGTACGCTGATCACATCCAATGGTGAAAAGCGCTCGTTCGAACGTTTAGATCTCATTGTCAGTGCCACCAAAGAATCGATTAGCTTGCAGTTGGGATCTGTTCATCAAATGAACATTTTTACCCTGCGCGATTTCATTCAAAGCGTGAAGGTTGAAAACAGCAATGTGGCTGCCGCATTGATGCGATTGCGCCGAGCAGAGGCGCTACCTGCGTTGCTTGTTGGTTCTTTGTTAATTGCGTTTGCATTTACCGTTGGTTATCGCCGCCACGGCACTTCCGGGTCACAAGTTCTATATGGTATTGTATTGGGGTTCGTGCTTTATGTTGTCACGAAATTGCTCGAACGGGCGGGTAGCTCGGGAGTGATGGATGCAACATTGGCCGCATGGGGACCTGCAATAGTCGCAATTGTTATCGGAACAAGTGTACTATTGTGGAAGGAAGATGGATGAGTGTAGCGCGTAACCACGCGGGTTGGAGTAGTTGGCGACATGTGCTGCTCAACACCACCACGGTGTTGGGTTTTCTTGTTGCGTCTACTCAAATCGCGCGCGCTGAGCAGCTCCTCCCCACCGATTTTTTTGCCAATCAAAAACTCTCTACCACCAGCCAAATGTTGGTTTCTGCAGATCGACTAACCGTTGATAGCCGAACCTCCATCGTTGTGGCACAGGGAGGCGTTCGCTTATCCTCTGAAGGTTATCTAATCGCTGCGGATCGGGCAGAGTATAATCAAAAAAGCGGCAAAGTGATTTTGGTTGGTTCTGTTGCAGTACGCGATCCTGAGGGTCAACAATATACATCAGACCGCGCGGAACTTTATGGTGGCTTTAAGCAGGGCTTCTTAAAATCGCTGATTTTTGAAACCAGCAATGGCATGCGTCTCAGTGCTGCCGATGCTGAAATCCGCCCAGGCAACACTCTGTTTTTGAACGACGCATCGCTTACCCCTTGCGGGAACTGCGTGGATGCAAAAGGTCGGCAAATTGGTTGGCGCGTTAAGTCTGCCACCATTTTGCGTGATACGGAAAAGAAAACGATCTATTTCACAGGCGGATCGCTTGAGATCGCTGGCATTCCTATTGCCTATTTGCCTTGGCTTGCCCTGCCCGACCCTTCTTTGACCAACATTGAAGACCTTGTGCGCACCCGCATATCCTACAGTGCGGAAAAAGGCGTTGCTGTTGTCTATCCTGGCTTTGTTTGGCATCAGCCCGAATATGGACTGACATTGACTCCCGAATTTTACACGCGACAAGGTATTCTGGGCGAGTTGAACTGGAAAAAACAGGTTGGTTTTGCAAGTTATTCGGCAGACGCATGGGGCATTTACCAACTTTCGCCTTGGGCCTATGCCGGCAAAATTGGCGACACAAACCTGCGCGGTGGAATGCAAGGCAAAGTGGACCTTGCCCTAGATGATGGATGGAAAGCGGGCGCTCAAGCCTCTGCTTATTCCGATCGTTCTTTCGCGCTTGACTACAACAAAGGTCGTCGTGATGGCGATTATGCAACGCAGCGGATATTTGCCACTCAACTAACCAACGACACCTCTATAGACGCTCGAGCGGAATATTACGTGGGACTGGGTGAAGACGGGGCAACGAACGAAGCCAAACAGGGTCAAGTTTTGCCAACAATCCTTGGCCACCATGTGGCTGAAGCGCCCAACGGCATGGGCGAAGTCGCACTTGACGGTCAATTAACCCGCATCACGCGGGAGGCCGATAGTTCCTCCACCGTGGGCGGTGTTGATTATGTTGAAGGCTTCGCTGGTGAAAAGACACATGCAAGCGTGCAAGCTGCGTGGCGCGACCAATGGGTCTTGCCCGCCGGAGTGCTGATTTCTCCTTATGTTGGCGTGCGTGGTGATGTGGCGCAATATGAGAGCGCAAGCACGCACGCAAATGCACCGACCACCAGCATAACCCATTCTATAACACCCATCGCAGCGCTTGATGTGAGCTGGCCATTAATGGCGCGGAGCGAAGGGGCAAACCACTTTGTCACCCCTCGCCTACAGATCGTTTCACGCGGTGGCGATTCCTCACCAGGGATCACCAATGATGACGCGCAGAGTTTTGTGTTTGATGATACGAACCTGTTCAGCTTCAATCGCTTTTCAGGCACTGACAGGCAAGAAACAGGCACACGAGCAACTTATGGCGTCACCTATCATGCTGATTTAACCGACGGGCGTTGGTTTGATCTTGCAATTGGTCAATCCATTCAAATTGGCGGCACCAACGGCGCGGCGCTTGCTAATCCTTATCAAACCGGTCGCGGCTCGGGCGTAAGCGATGGCCTTTCACACATTGTGGTCGCCGCAAAAGGCGCGCCTTTTGCTGGTGTTGAGTTGGGCGCAAAAACGCTAATTGACCCCAATAGCACATCGATTGATCGGGCCGTAGTTGCTGGAAAATATTCTGGAGAATTGTTTTCTGCTGGTATCGACTACGCCTATCAATCCAAAGCAATGGCGCCCGGTGTTAGCGCAGACCGCCATGAAATTGGTGGCAACCTTGCTGTGCCGATTGACGACTATTGGACAGTCGGGGCGAACGCTCGATATGACATTGTGGGCTCAAAACTGAACAATTATGGCATTTCATTAGGCTATGACGACAATTACACGCAAGGCAGCATTTTTTATCATTCAGATCGCAGCGGCACCAAAGGCGACCGTGTTGGGGTCAGTTTGAAACTAAAAATGCTCGCAGATGTGGGTTACGATCACAATTTGTGATCTGACGCTCAAAAAAAGGCCGCAATCGTTGCGCACTCATGCTAACACAGCATTCAAGCGAAAAACTCAATATACGGGAACCATTCGATGCGCATCATAGGTTTGATCCTCATTGCACTGCTTAGCTTAACTTCAGTATCTGGCACTGCCCATGCGGCGCAGGTAAAGATGGTTGTGAACGGCAAAACAGTGACCGATTACGACATCAACCAACGCGCTCTATTTATGCGCTTGGAACGTCGTGGAAAATCCAATGCGGACCGACGCAAACTTGCGGAAAAAGAACTGATTGACGAAGCAGTCATGTTGTCCGAAGCTCGTCGACTTGGTTTTGAAGCAAACGAAAAGGCCGTCGATGAGGCCTATACTCGAATTGCGATCAACGCGAAACTGAGTGCGAACAAATTGACCCAGATTTTGAATGCCGCCGGGGTGCAAACCAAAACCTTAAAGGACCGGTTGCGCGCTCAATATGCTTGGCAGGCGGTTGTGGCAAATGTGCTCCGCCAAAAGGTTCAAATCTCGGATTTGGACCTTGATCTAGCTGCCAAAGAAAAACTAGGTGAAACAACCTCTTACGACTATATGCTCACCGAAATCGTTTTTTTGAATTCTGCTGGTGGCTCGGTAAAGTCTCGCACAGCGCAAGCCAACCAGTACCGCAAAAACTTCAATGGATGCGACAGCGCAGTGGACCTTTCGCTTTCTTATCGTGATGCTGCCGTGCGCAAATTGGGCCGCCGCCACTCCACCCAACTGCCTGACCCGGTTGCAGCAGAACTTGCGAAGCTCTCCGTTGGTGGAATTTCCAAACCTCGTACCGTTGCGAACGGCGTGCAAATGCTTGCCGTTTGTCAAAAAAGTGCCGCGGAAGACCTGACCTTTGTGAAAAACAAATTGCGCAACGAAGTAGGCTCGGAGAAACTTGAAAGTGAATCTGAAGCTTATCTTGATAAGCTACGCAAAGAAGCGTCTATCGAAAGACGCTAATCGCATATGCAACAAGCACTGTTACCGCTAGCCCTCACATTGGGTGAACCCGCAGGCATTGGCCCCGACCTGACTTTGCAGCTATTTGCAAACCGCGTGAAGAAGCCACTGCCATGTTTTGCCGTTTTTGGTGATGTGCAGTTTCTAGAAGCGCGCGCTGCACGGTTGAAATTGGACATTGCCGTTCGTCAAATTGACACCCTTGAACAGGCAGCAGACGTGTTTGATACCGCACTGCCCGTAATGCCTTTAGATGCGCGTGCAACGGACGTACCCGGTTTTTTGGACAAGGAAAATGCGGCCATCGTGACCGCATCTATTGAACAGGCTGTTGGTGCTGTTCGTGCAAAACAGGCACGGGCAGTGGTTACCGCGCCAATTCATAAAGCCAACCTCTATGAAGCGGGGTTTAAGTACCCCGGACATACTGAGTTTTTAGCAGCTTTGTGTGCACAAGAAGGTGTTTCGCCTCGCCCGGTTATGATGCTAGCGCACAAAGATAAGCGCGCCATACCCGTGACCATTCACATCGCGCTTAAAGAGGTTTTTTCTCGCTTAACGGTTGGTCGAATAGTTGAAACTGTCCGCGTTGCGCACCATGATCTGATACATAAATTTGGTATTGCAGCGCCTCGGATCGGTGTGACGGGCCTCAATCCACATGCGGGTGAAGATGGCGCGATGGGTGACGAAGAAAAGACCATCGTTCAGCCAGCAATAGACGAGCTTAAAAAACGTTACGATATCCAAGTGGATGGGCCGTTGCCCGCTGACACTGCTTTTGCGCCCCACATATGGTCTGGCTACGACGTGGTCGTGGCCATGTATCACGATCAAGCGCTGATCCCTGTTAAAGCCATCGGCTTTGATTCTGGCGTCAACATTACGCTAGGGTTGCCCCTTGTGCGCACCTCACCAGATCACGGCACGGCCCTAAGCCTTGCAGGAACGGGCCAAGCCTCAACCAACAGTATGTATGAAGCCATTGTGCTTGCGCACCAAATGACGTCACGGGAAGTAGAATGAGCCAAATTGATAGCCTGCCGCCCTTGCGTGATGTCATCAATCGACATGAATTGCGCGCCAAAAAAGAGCTTGGACAAAATTTTCTACTCGATCTCAATCTAACCGCTCGTATTGCGCGGATTGCGACGCCGCTCGATCAGTCTACGATTATCGAAGTTGGACCGGGCCCTGGCGGCCTGACGCGTGGGTTGCTGGCCGAAGGGGCAAAAAAGGTCATCGCCATCGAGCGCGACGAGCGCGCCCTGCCCGCTTTGCAAGAAATTGCCGACGCCTATCCGGGACGGCTAGATGTGATTTCTGGCGATGCGATGGAAATCGACTATCGAGCGCTGGCGGATGGACCCACAAAGCTCGTGGCCAACCTCCCATACAACATTGCGACCCCCCTGTTAACGGGTTGGCTGCACGCGCAGTTCGAACAACCGCTTTTTGAAAGCCTCACGTTGATGTTTCAAAAAGAGGTGGCCGACCGGATCTGCGCTCAACCGGGCTCAAAAGCCTATGGTCGCCTTTCAATTCTTTGTGGATGGATGACGGATGCGCATATTGCGCTCAACGTTGGCCCCGCAGCTTTTACGCCGCCCCCCAAAGTGAGTTCAGCCATTGCGCATTTGGTGCCCCGAGTTTTAGCAGGCGCGCCACATATAAAAAGCATTGAAGCGGTTACCCGCGCTGCATTTGGTCAGCGCCGGAAAATGCTGCGCCAAAGCTTAAAGGCACTAGGCGTTGAATTGCCCCCTCTTTATGAAGCGGCAGACATCAAAGGCACGGAGCGCGCAGAAGAACTGAGCGTTGATCAATTCGTGGCATTGGCCAGGGCTTATGAAGCGCTAAGAGCTTCCAACTAGCTTGCAATAGATCCCACTGCGGCAACGAAAATGTTGCGCATGAAACAGGTTTGTTCATCAAAATTCTGGTGTGGTTGGGTGTGTTTTTTGGCGTCGGGCTTAAAAAAACTAGGCCCTAAAACGCAAAACACCCGCTCGAACCACGAGCGGGTGGGCATAGCAAAATTTATGCCTGAACCAAGTATGTGAGCGCTTACATCAAGCCCCTTATGGATAGATCCGGCGGAAGCAGAAAATTGCTCCCTCCCATCACCACCCGCTTAACGTGTAGCCCGCTCAATGTAGCAGAACGATCCGGTTTTGTACACACTCAAAACCTGCAATTTGTAAACCTAGTCAATCTTTAGTAGGTCGGTGCTTGCTATTTTAGAAAAGATTCAAGCTCGTCCTGTAAGTCACTGACAAATTGAGGTAAATTGACTTGCCGACGACGTGCAATACGCGCGGCATTGATGATTTCCGTGACCAGCGCGCAGCTCTTTTCGAGATCATTGTTAACGATCACATAGTCATATTTGTTCCATTCGCGCAGTTCTTGTCGTGCTGTTTTTAACCGCCTGTTAATCACGTCTTCGTTGTCATCTGCCCGCCGTTCGAGCCGATGCTTGAGTTCTTTGATGGATGGAGGCAACACAAAAATGCCCACAATATCTTCTTGGCAAGTCTCATAAAGTTGCAGCGCGCCTTGGTAATCTATGTCGAACAGGACGTCTTTTCCGGCATCCAACAATTCATCAATTTGAGCCTTGGGCGTTGCATAAAAATTGCCGTGCACTTCTGCCCATTCCAGCAACATGCCCGCGTCGCGCATTTGGTTGAATTCTTCAACGGTTTTGAAATGATAATCCACCCCGTCAACCTCGTTTGCACGCTTGGGTCGGGTGGTCACCGAAACGGAAAGCTGGATGTTTGCATCTTGTCGCAAAATCGCGCGTGAAATAGACGTTTTTCCTGCACCTGAGGGTGAAGAAAGGATGAGCATAATGCCGCGGCGTTGAAACATAGATCAAATCCAACCAGTAAAAAGGAAGCGAACAAGGGGCACACTTGCGAAAATGTACTAGGAGTGAACATGCCGATAGTGGCAAATAATTCAACCCCTATTGGCCATTTCACACCAAAGTTCTGTGCACGGCGCTTTGTTTTTACTCGATATTTTGAATCTGCTCGCGCAGTTGGTCAATGGCGGCCTTTAGATCCAAACCGATGGACGTCAGTTCTACATTATTGCTCTTTGAGCAAAGTGTATTCGCTTCCCGGTTGAACTCCTGGGCTAAAAAATCGAGTTTTCGCCCGACCGGCCCGCCCTGTTTGATGAGCTTGCGGGCGGCTTGAACGTGAGCGGTTAGACGATCAAGCTCTTCGCGAATATCTGCTTTCGTGGCCAACACAAGCGCTTCTTGGTGCAACCGTTCTTCGGACAAACTTGCATCTACGGTGGCGAGAAGTTCAACCTGATCTTTTAAGCGCAACAAAATGGCTTCTCTGCTGCGCGAGGGATTTTCTTCTGCGGCGGCTGTGAGCTGCTCAATTTCGTTTAGCCGGGCGATAATTACATCCAACAACTGCGCCCCTTCAAGGCGACGCCCTTCGAGCAAATCATCCAACGCAACATCTACTTCAGCCAAAATGGTCTGTTTAAGTTCCGCTTTTGCGATTTCGGAAAGCTCGGCCTCTTTGACTTCAAGCACGCCTTTTAGTGCCAATATGCCGTCTAACCGTGGTCGATCTGCTTCTATCCGGCCCGCCAATGTGTCAATTGCGTCAAGCGCGGTGCCCAGGGCTTGCTCGTTTACAGTGACTTCCGTCTGAGCATTTTCATTGGTCAGGTTAAGGGAAAAGTTCACTGCGCCACGATTGAGGCGGTCTGAGATTTTCTTGCGCACTTGATGTTCAAGATCATCCAAACCTTGGGCGACCCGCAAACGTACGTCCAACCCACGGGCATTGACGGTTTTGATTTCAATTGCAAAGCGACAACCTTGGGCAACGCCAGCGCTTCGCGCAAATGCAGTCATACTGGCTAGTGGCTTAATCATTTGTCGCATTCCTTTGCCTCGTGCGTTGGAGCGCCACAGCGCCCCAACTGCCGCAGACTAATTGTTTACCGGTGTTTCGCTGCCATCTGCTTCTGCCGCGGTGGCAGCAGCTTCGGCCTCTTCAGCTGCCTTTTTGGCTGCTTCTTCGGCGGCTTTTGCGCGTTCTTGTTCGATTTTGCGCCATGCAGCCACGTTTTTTTGATGTTCTTTGTAAGTTGCGGCAAAAGCATGACCACCCGTGCCATCTGCCACAAAATAAAGCGCATCTGTTTGTGCAGGATTTGCCACCGCTCTAAGCGAATCTATGCCCGGATTTGAGATTGGGCCTATTGGCAGGCCATCAATCTGATATGTATTATAGTCGGTTTTTGTATCAATTTCCGACCGCCTCAAACCTCGTCCAAGTGGCCCTTGCCCATTGTTGATGCCATAAATAATTGTTGGATCAGATTGAAGGCGCATGCCTTTGTTGAGCCGATTGATGAACACGGCTGCAACTTGAGGGCGTTCGCTGGCTACGCCGGTTTCTTTTTCCACAATCGATGCAAGAATGACAAATTCTTCGATGGTTTTGATGGGCAAATCTGGTTGACGTGTCTCCCATATCTCAGCCACCACAACATCATGGGCCTTAGTCATTTGCGCAAGAACAGACTTGCGGAAACTGCCGCGTTCAAAAGAATAAGTGTCTGGCAACAAAGTCCCTTCAGCCGGCACTTCCAAGATCTCACCAGTTAAATCAACGCTTGCACGAAGGCGTTCAACAATCTGCCAAGAGGTCAACCCTTCCGGCAAAGTGACGCTATATTGTATCGGTCGCCCTTCAATCAGCGTGTCGAGGATTTTGCGCATGCTCGCATTTGCGGGCAACAAATATTCGCCCCGCTTCAAGCCGCCGTTCAGATCTGTTGCAATGGCACCAAACCGGAATACAAGACGATTATCGATGATCTTTTCGTCTTCAAGCTTGCCAGCGACAACATTTAGCCCAGCGCCTTCTGGCACCACAAAAACTGTATCTTCCAAAATCTGGCCCGGTTCATGGAACTTGGTCAGCCCAAAATAGACAAGGCCAATGCTAGCTACCATACCAATGACAGTTAGCGTCAAAAGTGCATTGAGGACTTGAAGCAATCCGTTTTGTTTTTTCTTTATTTTGGTGCGCTTGGCCACGGCTGTCTTTTCTCACAAATTTGACGAAAAACTTGCGTGCATTTTGATGTGGCGATTGCGGCAAAACAAGGGGAAACTAGTGATATTTACTGACTATGCAGCCTTTTATTCCGCTGTGCGGAAAATCAAGGAAGCATTTGTCCCGCCGAACCCAAATGAATTTGACAAAGCAACGTTGATTTCCTTCTTAACTGGTACTTTTGCAGCCAGGTTAATCTGGGTTTCAACGGACGGATTGTCCAAATTTATGGTCGGAGGCGCAATATTGTCGCGCATGGCCAACAACGAAAAGATCGATTCGACGGCGCCGGCTGCGCCAAGCAAATGACCAATTGCCGATTTGGTGGAGGACATGACAGCGTTTGGTGCCGCATCGCCCAACAATCGGGTAACAGCGCCCAGTTCAATCTCATCCCCAAGTGGGGTCGAAGTGCCATGTGCGTTGATATAATCGATTTCTGAAGCCGCCATGCCGGCGCGCTTTAGCGCAGCTGACATAGATCGGAAGCCACCGTTGCCGTCTTCGGCAGGTGCTGTGATGTGATGGGCGTCGCCGGACATGCCGTAACCAACCACCTCACCATAAATCTTAGCGCCACGCGCTTTTGCGTGTTCATATTCTTCAAGCACAACAATACCAGCGCCCTCACCCATGACGAAACCATCGCGGTCTTTATCGTATGGGCGTGAAGCTTTTTCTGGTTGATCATTAAACCCGGTTGATAGGGCGCGGCAGGCTGCAAAACCAGCCAACGACAATCGATTAACCGGAGATTCGGTGCCACCAGCAACCATCACGTCAGCATCGTCGAACGCGATCATGCGTGCGGCATCACCAATGGCATGGGCGCCGGTAGAACAGGCGGTCACAACCGAATGGTTTGGGCCTTTTAGACCGTGCTTGATGGAAACATAACCCGATGCAAGATTGATCAATCTGCCCGGTATAAAGAAGGGGCTTACCCGACGGGGGCCACGTTCTTTGAGCGTAATTGCGGCATCATAGATGCCACCAATGCCGCCAATGCCCGAGCCGATGAGAACACCGGCCCGTTCTTTTTGCTGCTCGGTCTTGGGTTCAAAACCACTGTCCTGAAGCGCCTGACCGGCTGCTGCCATACCGTAAACAATAAACGGATCGACTTTACGTTGTTCTTTAGGCTCCATCCAATCATCAGGATTGAACTTGCCTTCAGTTTGGTCGCCGTACGGAATTTGGCAGGCGATTTGGCAAGCCAAATCATCCACTTCAAAACCAGTCACCCGGGCTGCTCCGCTTTTTGAAGCAAGGATATTGCTCCAAACGGTTTCAGCACCAGAACCAAGGGGGCACACAATGCCCACCCCAGTGACGACAACCCTTCGTAAATTCATACAGGCACTCGCAGCTTGTTATCTTAGTTTACAGCTTTCTCAAGGAAAGAAACCGCATCACCGAAAGTTTGAATGTTTTCAGCTGCGTCATCAGGGATCTCAACGCTGAATTCTTCTTCAAACGCCATCACTAGCTCAACCTGATCGAGCGAGTCCGCGCCAAGATCATCAATAAAGCTGGCTTTTTCTGTAACTTTGTCGGCTTCTACGTTTAGGTGCTCAACAACGATCTTGCGAACGCGATCTGATACATCGCTCATATTTTATTCCTCTTCGCCAAATTAATTCTATTTAACGGCTTACTATCGCACCGTCATGATTACAAGTTCCCCAATGTGGAGCAACCACATTTTAGCCAAAGTTTCGCTTTGGGCCCGTGTTGGTTGGGGGCATTATCATACTTTGATCTGTTTGACCACATTGGTTCGCTAAGTTGTGCACAAAGCGATGAATTGTGGCCAAAACACGATCCATTAGACCATTAACATCCCGCCATTCACATGAATGGTCTGCCCGGTCACATATGCAGCCTCATCACTAGCCAAATAAACAGCACTGGCAGCGATTTCGTCCGCATTTCCCAACCGACCAGCAGGGATGGTGCCCAATATGGTGTCGCGCTGCTTGTCATTCAACTCATCAGTCATTGCTGAGGCGATAAAGCCCGGTGCAATAGTGTTAATCGTGATGCCACGGCTCGCTACTTCTTGTGCGATCGCTTTTGACATGCCGATCAGGCCCGCTTTGGACGCGGCATAGTTGCCCTGCCCCGGATTACCAGCAACCCCAACAACTGAAGTGATGCCAATGATACGACCTGCGCGTTGTTTCATCATGACCTTAACCGCGGCACGAGACAGGCGGAACGCGGCGGTTAGATTCACTGCGATCACCTCATCCCATTCGCTGTCTTTCATGCGCATGAAGATGTTGTCGCGCGTAATGCCTGCGTTATTGACCAGAATGTCCAAGCCGCCCATGGCTTCAATGGCTGACGGGATCAATTTGTCCACGGCATCTAGGTCTGACAAATTGCACGGCAAAATATGCGTTTTGCCAGGAATTGAAGCTGCAACTTCTTCAAGCTTTTCAACACGTGTACCAGAAAGGGCAACTTCGGCGCCCTTTTCGGCAAGTTTTTGCGCGATGGCGCGACCAATGCCGCCGCTCGCACCTGTAACCAATGCACGTTTACCGGTTAAATCAAACATTGTCGTCGCACTTCCTATTCGTTCAACTCTTCAGATTTACAGTGAAGCAACAAAGGCTTCAATGTCTGCCGCTGTATTCAAAGGAACAGCGTTTACATCACGATTGATGCGACGTGCAAGGCCAGACAACACTTTACCTGTGCCCAACTCCGCCAATTCTTCAACGCCGCCTTCACTCGACAACCAAGCCACTGACTCCGTCCAGCGCACTTTGCCACATACTTGTTCGACCAAGCGGCGTTTAATTTCTTGAGGGTCGCTAATCGGCGCGGCTAAAACGTTACAAACCAGCGGCACCGATGGTGCGACCAGCTCCGCGTTGGCCAAAGCAACTTCCATTGCTTCGGCTGCGGGGCCCATCATGGCGCAGTGGAACGGCGCACTAACTGGCAGCAACATTGCGCGTTTTGCGCCCTTAGCCTTTGCCAGCTCAATGGCACGCTCAACAGCAGACGCGCCACCAGAAACAACCACTTGGCCCGGCGCGTTGTCGTTGGCAACATCGCAAACACCGCCTTGAGCGGCAGCGGCGGCAACTTCTTCAACTTCTGAAAGCTCAAGACCCAGAATTGCGGCCATTGCGCCTTCACCAACCGGCACCGCTTGCTGCATCGCACGGCCACGGGTTTGCAACAGCCGAGCAGTGTCGGATATTGAAAGTGACCCGGCAGCACATAGGGCCGAATATTCGCCTAACGAGTGGCCAGCAACATATTCTGCTACATCTGCGATTTTGACGCCTTTAGCTTCAAGAATGCGGACAACAGTCATCGAGACAGCCATTAATGCAGGTTGAGCGTTTTCGGTTAGCCGAAGCGTATCTTCTGGGCCTTCGAACATGATTTTGGACAGTTTTGTCTCAAGTGCATCGTCGACTTCTTGGAAAACGGCGCGCGCTTCGGCGAACTCTTGTGCCAATTCTTGGCCCATGCCGACAGCTTGGCTGCCTTGTCCTGGAAACGTGAATGCTCTTTTTGTCATTTTTGCTGCCTCTTAGCGTAAAAACAATTTGGGATTTTTGGCGTTTTATAGCTGAATATCGTAGGTAAGCCAGTCCGTTTTACGCGCCACATGATCATATAGACCGCGCGCCCGGTAGTTATTGTCGGCTGTCACCCAGCGCACGATCGAGTTTTGGTTGTCCACCGCGAACTGTCTAATGTGCGCAATCAGAGCTTCAGCGGCGCCTGTGCCACGGCTATCTGGGTCCACATAAAGATCATCAAGAAACAAACCGGTGCTTGCGGCCAGTGGACGCGCAAACTCACGACAGTGCGCCAAGCCCACGAGGTCTGCATTTTTGTCGATAGCCACCAGCCCAAAAAGACTGTTGGCATCAGCATGCAGCCAAGACCAGACTTTGTCGCGCATTTCTTCTGTTTGGGGAGAATTGTAAAAACGCGCATATGCGCCATAGAGTTCGCCCCACGCGGCGCGGTCCGCTTGTTCTAGAGCGCGAACTTGGACTTTTGTCATAACTGGCCCCTTTAAAAACGCAAACGCGCATTACTGATGTGAATGCGCGGATACTCGGCTCCCATTTTATGCTGGTGGAGGCGCTTGGTGCAAGTTTTGCAAACTTTTATGCACGGATCTGTTTCACTTCACCGCCAAATTGGCGCAAAAAGTGAGGAAATGCTTGCATTCCAAGATGAGTCGACGTACATAGCGCCAGTTCGTTTGGCCGGGGGCTGAACGGAGGGTCGATTTGTTTATTCAGATCGAATGATATCAGGAACGGTATCGGCCTCCCGTGTTCCCGCTCTTTGTGAAATTCTTTTGGACGCCTTTTGTGGGTTTCCAAATTGGCTTTGCGCCGGCGGATGAACAGACACGTAACACAAACAAAGGCGATTTATATGCCACTATATGAGCATATCTACATGGCTCGTCAGGACGTTTCGACTGCACAAGTTGAAGAACTGACTAAGACATTGAGTGAAATGATCACTTCAAACGGCGGTACAATCGGCAAGACAGAATATTGGGGTCTTAAGTCCCTGACATTCCGTATCCGCAAAAACCGTAAAGCGCACTACACATTGCTTAACATTGAAGCGCCTGCTGCTGCAGTTGCTGAGATGGAGCGCCAAATGCGCATCAACGAAGACATCCTTCGTTTCATGACTGTTCGTGTAGACACACACGAAGAAGGTCCTTCTGCAATGATGCAAAAACGTGACGACCGCGGTGATCGCGGTGAACGTCGCGGTCCACGTCGCTTCTAAGGAGATTTAAAAGATGGCTATTCGTGATCTAACAACCTCTCAAGCACGTCGTCCGTTCCAACGTCGTCGCAAAACTTGCCCATTCTCTGGCGCGAACGCTCCAAAGATTGACTATAAAGATGTTCGCTTGTTGGGACGTTATGTTTCAGAGCGCGGCAAAATTGTCCCAAGCCGTATCACTGCTGTTTCTGCAAAGAAACAACGTGAATTGGCCCGCGCGATCAAACGTTCGCGTTTCCTTGGTCTTTTGCCATACGTGGTAAGCTAAGCCCAGATTGGGCGTTGGGGCTTAGTCCCCTAACCGTTTCAGATTGAAGCGGGACAGCAATGGAGAAATAAAATGAAAGTTATCCTTCTTGAGCGTGTTGGTCGCCTTGGCACCATCGGCGATGAAGTATCTGTAAAAGACGGCTTTGCGCGTAACTTCTTGTTGCCACAAGGTAAAGCACTTCGCGCAAACAATGCGAACCGTGCTCGTTTTGAATCAGAGCGTGACCAAATTGAGCAACGCAACGCAGAACGTCGCGACAACGCGATGGCAGTTGCTGAAGCTGTAAACGGCCGCAAAATCACAATGATCCGTCAAGCTGGCGAAACTGGGGTTCTTTACGGATCTGTTTCATCACGTGACATTTCAGATGCTTTGATTGCCGAAAACATCCAAGTGGCTAAATCACAAGTTGATTTGAGCTTGCCGATCAAAAACGTTGGTTTGCACAATGTTGTTTTGAATTTGCATGCTGAAGTTGATTCATCGATCACTGTAAACGTTGCTCGTTCTGCTGATGAAGCTGAACGTCAAGCAGCTGGTGAAGACATGACTGTTGTTTCTTACGAGGACGATGCACCTGTTGCTGAAGTTGTTGAAGAAGAAGCAGACGCAGAAGCTGGTGAAGAAGCCGCTGCTGAGGCTGACGAAGCAACAGAAGAAGAAGCAACAGCGTAAGCTTTACTTTTTCCTTTGAGTTCAGAAGGCCGGGTTCGCCCGGCCTTTTTTGTTTGATGCAGTTTTTTCCCCACTAATCACAACCTATCTGGCTCGAATCGAATACAATCGATAGTGAGCATTTGTTTTGCTTGTGCGTAAGCAGTTGATGGTCAACAGTGGGTCGTGATTGGAGGCGGAAATGGAAGCGGTTCAGCAGTTACATCCTGAAGAGGCAGAATATCGTCTTGCTCCCCACAATGTGGAAGCCGAGCAAGCGCTTTTGGGCGCGATTTTGGTAAATAACGAAGCGTTTGACCGTGTTTCTGACTTTTTGCTGCCCGAACACTTCTACGAACAAGTCCACGCTGACGTTTACCAGGTACTGTCCAAAATCATTCGCACTGGCAAACGGGCGACACCGATTACCGCAAAGACATTTTTGCCGGACGAGTTTACGGGCGACATGTCGATGTCTCAGTATCTGGCCCGGTTGGCCGCTGAAGCCACGACCGTTCTGAACGCCTCAGACTATGCTCAAACAATCTACGACCTCGCCATCCGGCGCAAACTGATCGAGGTTGGCGACAATCTATCCAACGAAGCCTATACCGCCGACGTGGATATGCCCCCCAACAAGCAAATTGAAGACGCGGAGAAAGCGCTTTTCGAGTTGGCCGAAAAGGGGCGCTATGATGGCGGCTTTGTCAATTTTGATACAGCACTGCGCGACGCGGTAAATTTGGCGGGCGAAGCGTTTAAACGCGATGGCGGCCTTTCTGGTATTTCAACCGGATTGAGCGATATGGATCGCGTGATGGGCGGTTTGCAAAAGTCAGATTTGATTATTCTTGCGGCACGGCCTGCGATGGGCAAGACCTCGCTTGTGACCAACATCGCCTTTAACATCGCCAAAGCGTACGAGCCACAAACGATGCCCGACGGGCAAATCAAGGCCAAGAATGGCGGCGTGGTGGGCTTTTTCTCGCTGGAGATGTCATCCGAACAGCTCGCAACCCGTATTTTGGCCGAACAAGCTGAGATTTCTTCTTCGGACATTCGTCGGGGTACTATTCACGAGAGCCAGTTCTCTAAATTGGTGGAAGCCAGCCAAGAAATGGCAAAGGCACCGCTCTATATTGACGATACTGGTGGCTTAGCGATCTCGCAGTTGGCGGCCCGTGCGCGTCGGCTAAAACGGCAAAAAGGCCTCGATTTGATGATCGTTGACTATTTGCAGCTACTTTCAGGTTCTTCAAAGAACGCGGGCAACAGGGTGCAAGAACTAACCGAGATTACTACGAGCTTGAAAGCCCTGGCCAAAGAGCTAGAAGTGCCTGTGATCGCGCTGTCTCAGTTGTCTCGTCAAGTTGAATCACGCGATGACAAACGACCACAGCTAGCGGATTTGAGGGAATCAGGTTCTATTGAGCAAGATGCGGACGTGGTGCTGTTCATCTATCGTGAAGAATATTATTTGAAGAACAAGATGCCCAAAGAAAACACGCCAGAGTTTTTTACTTGGCAAGCAGAAATGGAACAAGTTGCGGGACGTGCGGAAGTGATTATTTCCAAACAGCGTCACGGACCGACCGGCACTGTTCAGTTGCACTTTAACGCCAACATCACACGTTTTGGCAATTTGGCGCGGGAAGACTATCTCCCAGAACAGTTGGACTAATGGATCAGTTGGCGGCAATCAGTTCCGGGCACTTGCGGATTGACCTTGATGCGATCGGTCGCAATTGGTCAGCGCTTGATAAAATATCCCCGGGCACCCTCACCGGTGCCGTGGTGAAAGCCAATGCTTATGGCCTTGGTTTGGAACCTGTCGCCAAAGCGCTTTCCCGCGCGGGGGCACAATTCTTTTTTGTCGCCAACCCTGAAGAAGGCTTGATGCTGCGCAAGGCATTGCCCAACGCGCATATCTTTGTTCTTGGCGGATTATGGCCCGGCGCTTCAGATCTTTATGCGGCACAGCGACTCATGCCAATCCTACATTCCATGGGAATGCTGGATGAATGGCTAAATTTTTGCGTTCAGCAAGGCGAGGCTTATCCAGCGGCATTGAATTTTGACACCGGTATGAACCGAACAGGCTTTCGCATGAGCGACGTCAATTGGGTTCGCCAACAAATGCAGCGTTCTGGTTATCAACCTCAAGTCATTATGAGCCACCTTTGCTGTGCGGACGTTCAAAATCACGAAAAGAACCGCACCCAATTGGCGCTGTTCCACTCCATTATGGCCCATTTTCCGGACACGCCTGCTTCTTTAGCCAATTCGGCGGGATTGATGGCAAACAAAGCCAATCATTTCCAATTGGTGCGCCCTGGCATTGCCCTTTATGGTGGCCGCGCGATTTCTGGCCGCAAGAACCCAATGTCCTCAGTTGTGAGTTTGCATGTACCGATTTTGCAGGTTCGTGATGGCAAGACGGGCGAAACGGTCGGCTATGGCGCAGAATATACTTTGCAGCGGGATAGCCGCATCGCAATCATATCGCTTGGCTATGCGGATGGATTTTTGCGCTCTGCAAGCAGTTCAAACTCTCGTCAGGGTGCAAAATTGGCCATCAATGGCCATTTGGTGCCCGTTCTTGGCAAAGTGTCGATGGATTTAGTTGCCGTAGACGTAACCGGATTTGGACTTAATGGCCCGGTGCCTGGTGAGATGGTTGAGGTGCTTGGCCCAACGGTTTCTGTCGATGATTTGGCGGATGCTGCCGGCACCATCGGCTATGAAATTCTAACAGGCCTGAAAGGGCGCTATCACCGCACCTACTTTGGCAGCGAGATCGAATAGAAATGTCCAAATCACGCACGCAATATGTTTGCCAGGCTTGTGGCAATGTCACCGGCAAATGGGCTGGACGTTGCGAAAGCTGCAGCGAGTGGAATTCCATTGTTGAAGAGCAAACCAACTCAGGTGTTGGCAGTGGTCCTAAATCTGCGGTTGCCTCTGGTCGTCCGGTCGAGCTGGTTGCGCTTTCTGGTTCCAGCGAAGATGCCAAGCGCGTTTGCACCAAAATCGCCGAACTTGACCGTGTAACCGGCGGCGGCTTTGTTGTCGGTTCTGCCATTTTGGTTGGTGGTGAGCCGGGGATCGGCAAATCAACAATTCTATTGCAAGCCGCCGCAGCCCTTGCCGACCAGGGTTTGAATGTTGTCTATTTTTCAGGTGAGGAAGCCATTGCCCAAGTGCGATTGCGTGCATCACGTTTGGGCGTCAACAATTCGCCCGTGCAGCTGGCCAGCGAAACCCACGTCGAGACCATTCTGGCGACACTTGAATCTGCGGGCAAACCAGATCTTGTGATTATTGACTCTATCCAAACCCTATGGACCGAGCGCATCGACAGCGCGCCGGGCACTGTCACTCAAGTACGTACCAGCGCGCAGGCAATGACACGTTTTGCCAAAAAGTCAGGCGCCGCGGTTGTTTTGGTGGGTCACGTCACCAAAGATGGCCAAATTGCTGGACCACGTGTTGTAGAGCATATGGTTGATGCGGTTTTATATTTTGAAGGCGATGCTAGCCACAATTTCCGCATTTTGCGCGGCGTGAAGAATCGTTATGGCGCAACGGACGAAATTGGCGTGTTCGAAATGGCGTCCGAAGGTTTACGCGAAGTCGCAAATCCATCCGCCCTATTTCTTGACCAACGCGACAAAGAAGCGTCCGGTTCTGCGGTTTTTGCAGGCATGGAAGGCACAAGGCCAGTTTTAGTTGAAATTCAAGCGCTTGTTTCCCCTTCACCACTTGGCACACCGCGCCGGGCGGTAGTCGGTTGGGATTCGGCCCGCCTATCGATGGTGCTGGCCGTATTGGAAACCCATTGCGGCGTTCGAATTGGCGCAAACGATATCTATTTAAACGTTGCAGGTGGTTTGAAGATTTCTGAGCCAGCCGCAGATTTGGCCGTTGCCGCTGCACTTGTGTCCTCATTAACGAATGCCCCCCTTCCCGCCGACGCGGTATATTTTGGTGAAGTGAGCCTTTCCGGTGGCGTGCGCCCAGTCTCGCACAGTCAAACGCGCCTCAAAGAAGCAAACAAGCTTGGATTTGGGTTGGCCGTCACCGCTTTTGGCAAAGAGAAAGACAAAGACGGGGCAATCGAAACGCGCCGATTTAAACAACTGGCGGATTTGGTGGCACAAATCGCATCCCGTGCAAAGCGCCCCATTAACAAAGATGACGAGTGAACGCTTGGCTTTATCGTCAATTGCGGTTAAATGAAATGCAAATTCGACCGCTGAGTTTTCGTGAGGGAATAGTCTTAGAATGATTACCGCATTTGATATTGCCGTTGGCTTGATCGTTTTGGTTTCAGCCTTGTTGGCCACCATGCGGGGACTAACCCGCGAAATACTATCGCTTGCAACATGGGGTGGTTCTGCACTGTTTGCCTGGTGGATGTTTGCAAATAATCCAGATCTTGCACGCCAATATGTAGCGGAGCCATTGGTTGCAGACATTGCGACGGTCCTTGTGAGCTTTATTGTTGCGCTGATTGTGTTGCATCTGTTGACCATGTGGATCGCCGACCTTGTGGGCGACAGCAAAATTGGCCCACTCGATCGTTCGCTCGGGTTCATCTTTGGTGGTTTACGCGGCATTTTGATTGCTGTTGTGTTTGTAATTTTTGGTCAGTGGTTGTTCCAATCTGTGGTCAACGACTGGGGCAAAGAAAGCAAAACACTGCCTATGCTTTCACAGTTGGGCGAAGATTTGATCGCTGCCCTACCTGAAGATCTGGAAGATATGGTCAGCGAAACTCTGCGCGGGCGCTCCCCTCAACCCGAAGCTCCGGTTGTAGAGGGCACCGACGAATTGGAAGAAGAACTTCCAACCGAAACTTCGACCTAATGGTCAAAGGTTTGTAAAAACCAGTCGGCTTGTTGACTCCATTGCCGCATGGGCGTAATCAGCCGACAAGCATTGCATGACAATGAAATGACATAGGTGGAAACCGTTGGCGCACTCCTCTCACCCGGCTGGCAATGCCAGCGAAAATGACGTTTTTGACCTTGAAGGTGACACGTTACATGAGGAGTGCGGTGTATTCGGCATCCTCCAACACAAAGACGCAGCGGCACTGACCGCGCTTGGTCTTCACGCTCTCCAACATCGCGGTCAAGAAGCTGCAGGTATCGTAACCTACGATGGCACACGCTTTCACTCTGAGCGGCGCATGGGCTTGGTGGGTGATCATTACACTGATCCCCAGATGCTCGAGAAGCTACCCGGCGATGTTGCTTTGGGTCACAATCGATATTCAACAACTGGCGAAGTTGCGTTACGCAACGTGCAGCCATTGTTTGCCGAACTTAGTGTTGGCGGCATTGCGGTGGCGCACAATGGCAATTTCACCAATGCATTGAAATTGCGTCGCGAGATCATCGCAAACGGTGCGATTTGCCAGTCCACATCAGATAGCGAAGTTGTGCTGCACCTGATTGCGCAATCCAAGAAAGAAGGCTCCGTCGCTCGCTTTGTGGAAGCGATTTCTCAGATGGAAGGCGGCTATGCCTTGATCGCCATGACCCGCACCAAAATTATGGGTGCTCGCGATCCATTTGGTATCCGCCCACTCGTTTTGGGCGAACTGGACGGTGCCCCGATTTTGGCATCTGAAACCTGCGCTCTGGACATAATCGGCGCGAAGTTTGTGCGCGATGTTGAAAATGGCGAAGTCATTGTTTGTGAAAAGCAATCTGATGGCTCTGTGAAGATAACCTCTTCCAAACCGTTTGAAGCCAAACCAGAACGCGTTTGCTTGTTCGAATATGTTTATTTCGCCCGCCCTGATTCATTTGTTGCGGGGCGCTCGGTTTATAATGTGCGCAAAGCCATGGGCCGCAACTTGGCCCGCGAGGCGCCTGTGCAAGGCGATGTTGTGGTGCCTGTGCCAGATGGCGGCACCCCAGCTGCAATCGGGTACGCACAAGAAAGCGGTATCCCGTTTGAATTGGGCATCATCCGCAACCACTATGTGGGTCGGACCTTTATTGAACCAAGCCAGCAAATTCGCGCCTTTGGGGTGAAGCTGAAGCACTCCGCCAACCGCGGCCAATTGGATGGCAAGCGCGTGATATTGGTGGATGATTCAGTGGTGCGTGGCACAACGTCTACCAAGATTGTGCAATTGGTGCGCGATGCGGGTGCCAGCGAAGTGCACTTGGTCGTGGCCAGCCCAAAAATCACCCATTCAGATTATTACGGCATTGATACGCCAGATCCTGAAAAGCTATTGGCTAATCAATACACAGACCATGATGAAATGTGTAAGTTTATCGGCGCCGATTCTTTGCATTTCTTATCTGTTGATGGGCTATATGATGCGGTGGGCGGTGCGCCTCGCGATCCGAAAAACCCTCAGTTTACTGACCATTATTTCACCGGAGAGTACCCTACTCGTCTGGTCGATTTAGAAGCGGAAAACGGCAAACTGAAACAAACTTCCATGCTGCGAGAGGCTGGCTAATTCATGTCTGACAACAAAGATTTGGCTAATCGCGTCATCCTGATTACTGGCGCATCGCGCGGCATTGGATATTTTACCGCAATTGAAGCGGCGAAGCGCGGCGCGCATATTATTGCTGTCGCCCGCACTATTGGCGGTTTGGAAGAGCTGGACGACGAAATCCAAGCGGTTGGTGGTTCTGCCACCCTTGTGCCCCTCGACATTGCTGATGGCGACAAGATCGACCAAATGGGTGGATCGATTTTTGAACGTTGGGGCAAGCTTGACGGTCTCATTGCCAATGCGGGTTTGTTGGGCATTATCAGCCCGGTTCCGCACATTTCCCCCAAGGAAGTAAAGAATGTTTTCGACGTCAATGTGATCGCCAATTTCCGGCTTTTGCGTTCGCTTGATCCTTTGCTGCGTGCATCCGACGCTGGTCGAGCGGTCTTTGTGTCCTCTTCTGCTGCTGAGACGGGCAAACCATTTTGGGGCCTTTATGGTGCCACCAAAGCGGCGGTGAATGCGATGACGGCGTCTTATGCTGGCGAAATGGAAAGCTCCACCGTTAATGCAAATGTGTTCTATCCCGGTGCGGTGCGCACGGGCATGCGCGCAAAAGCTGTTCCAGGTGAAGACGCTTCTACATTGCCACACCCGCGTGAAATCGCGCCTAAATTGATCGATATGGTTGTTCCTGAAAACCAAATGAACGGGCAGATTTTCGACATTCGCACAAATGCTTATCGGCCATTATGAAGCGCTTTGGGTTCGTCTTTGGTGGCGTGATCCTTTTGTGTCTTGGTATTTGGCTGGGCATGCATATTGAGCGGTGGTTGATTGTTGATTCCTGTCTTGATGGTGGCGGTGCGATCAATATTGAGCGCGGCTTTTACAATTGTGTATTTGAATAAATCAACGGCTTTCGTACCGGCAAACTTGCATATCTAAGACCGTTTCTGAGGGTACATCATTGCCATTCAAACCAATCTCACGATAGGTGCGCGCTTCGCGCATTAAAGTGGGCACAACGTCGCTCACATCCAGCTTGGCGGCCCATTCCACATCTTCAACAAACCCGCGTTCGATTAGTTCTTTGCCAGATAGACAATCAGCAAGGCTGTCATATAAGTTTCCAGCAAGGGATTGGAATGAGGCAACAGCAAGTTTTGCTTCGGCACTCAAGTCCCACCCATCGCTGAAATAAGAAGCGATTGCACCTGCGGCGACCCAATCTTCAAATGCCGGGCGCAATGTGCCGTCTGTTTGCCAACGTTCGCCTGCTGCTACAATGATCACATTCTCGCCCAAGCGCTGTGCGACTTCTGTGACGGATTTTGCATTGCGCAACGCGCCGCTCAACACATGTTTTTGGCGCGCAAACAGCGTCAGGTTGGAGCCATTTGGCGAGGGCAAGACAATGCGTTGCCCCTCTGTTAGCTGGTTCAACGAAGGTGGCGAAAGCGACAGACCTTGCCCTTTTCGCTTGCCAACAATTTGTAAATCCAGCAATTGCGCAAAGCGTTTTGCCCCGTCGCGCAACCCAAATGGGTAGACGGTTGCCCCGCGTGAACAAGCCACGCTGAGGGCTGACGAAAAGCTGAGGCAATCAACAATCACCGCCGTTTGCGCGTCAGCGTCGAGCGCCCGTTCGCCCCACTCAACGTGCACACGGGCCATTTTAGTGCGCCCGCAGCCCGATCACGATGGCGGCAGTGCCGATCAGCGCGGCGGCGGTGCGGTTCATGATTTTATAAACGCGCGAAGACTTAAGCCATTCGCGCGCGCCTGATGCCAGTAACGCATATGGTGTCAAAACCGTCACAAGAATAAAGAATGTCGCCACAACAACGATTGAAAGTTCACCCGCGCCGTACGCGCTCAAGTCCAAAAGCACCGGCACCAGTGCCAAATAGAAGAACATTGGCTTGGGATTGCCCATGGTGATCAAATAACCGTTTAGCATGGATGCAAAACCAGAGCGTTTGGACGACCCTTCATCGGCTTTGAGTTCGGATGTGTTGGTCCAAAACTTCCACGCCAAAAACAAGAGATAAGCAACGCCGATATAGCGAATAACGGTAAACGCTTCCGCATAGAGTTCACTAATGGCGGCGAGCCCCAAAACGGCCATCACCAACCATGTTGTATCGCCAAATGCAATCCCGATGATCATCGGCATCGCGCGTTTTAAGCCGCCACCAAGGGCCGTGCCAATCAGCGCCATAACGCCAGGGCCAGGAATGGCCACTGCAATAGCAAGCGCAATACAATATGTCGCAAGGGTTGCGAATGTCATTTGAGGAACCTCGAAATGGGATGGTAAAGCACGAACCTTAGGCTTGGTGGAGATTTTGGTCAATCGCGTTTATGGCACCTGCGGGTTTGCCTCCGCCGAACTTTCTTCGCGGAGCTGATCGAGTTTGCAAGGCGCGAGGCGGTTTTTCGTCTCGAATAGGGTAGTGAATGAGGAGACGTAAAACGCCTCGCGCAAATGACCGCTGCACGAATTGATTTCAACCCGGGGTGCTAAACCCTTTTATCCCCTTACCAACGCCACAGAGCCGTGATGAAGCATTGACTGCTCGGCCTGTCAAAAGTTTCGGATGGTCATCAAACCACCAGCGGTTTACGGTTATCCTCGGTGTCGGACTGGTCAAATTCAATTCGTGCGAACAACAAACGTCTTGTTGCTCAGCCATCCCCTGAGTTTTGAACTTTAGCCGTTCCTGCGCACATTTTAAGTGAGCAGATTATGGGCCTCTGTTCGCCGCCCCTCACTCGTCAGTGATCTGCACGGCTTCAAACTCAGGTGCGATAATATTGGCATGTGTTTTCTGGGGGAGGATAAGTTTTTTCGTATTTGAGCTGAAATGGCCCCGCATCAAGTGCGGGGCGGTACGGGCGGGAAATGTGGTTTCAACGTGCGCTGTCTCTCCCATGATGCAAACTTGCGCATTGCCCTCATCCTGAGCTTGTCGAAGGATGAACCGCACAGCACAGCATTCATGGTTCGACAGGCTCTCCATGAGGTTGGGTGTTGCGTTTGGATCATTAGACGCCGCATCAAGTGTGGGTGATGTGGTTTCAACTTGCACCGTCCCGCACTTGATGCGGGACCACACTGCAGCACAACGGGTTCGGCCCTGCACTTGGTGGGCAAAGCAATCATTGAACAGCCAACACTACCACTCCCCCGCGCGTCATCCCGGATATCGGCAGAGATCCAGGAGAGAACATCCTTAGGAAAGGCACTCTTGGTTTGCTCCGGCCTGGATCCCTGCCTACACAGGGATAACGGGCAGGAAGTAATCTTGCGCATTGCCCTCGTCTTTGCCTCGCTCGTCAACTTCTTCCATATCCCTCTCGTCACCCTCGGGCTTGACCCGAGGGTCCATGATGAATCGGAATGGGGTAAAGCTGCCTGAATACCACCAAAGCTGAAACAAGCAGCACAGCCAAATGGATCCCCGGGTCAAGCCCGAGGATGACGATGGAGGAACTAAGCATGTGTGAAAGTGATAGTCAGGCTGCCGTCATCAATTCTTGTGATGCCACATCCAAAAAATGAATTTCTCAAGCCGCTAAACTCGTGTCAGCATGAGGAACAACGGAGACAGCAAAATGCTCTTAGGCTTCATCATTGCGACCATCGTCATCACCCTTTCACCGGGCCCATCGATTATTCTGCTGCTGGTCGTCAGCCTCAGACGTGGGGCAATGGCGGGGATAAAGTACAGCGCCGGGGTGATTTCCGCCGATACAATTCTGATTTCGCTTAGCTTGTTGGGCCTTGGGGCGTTGATGCAAAGTTCGGTTTTGCTGTTTAACGCGGTGAAATGGGCGGGCATTGCATATTTGATTTATCTTGGGATCAAGCAATTGCGGGCGAGCGCAGATGTGGATGTTGCGGCAGCTGAAGTGTCAGCTTCACCCTACTTGCAAGGGCTGGGCACCACGCTGCTCAACCCAAAAGCCATCGGTTTTTTTGTGGCCTTCTTCCCGCAGTTTATTGACCCCAACCAAGCCTTTTGGCCGCAATTGATGTTGCTGGGGCCTTTGTTCCTGAGCATGGTGTTTGTGATGTTTTCCATAATCGCCGTTTTGGCATCGCACACCAAACTGCTGTTTGAAAGCCGTGGCGGACAGCAAACCTTGAAGTTTGGTTCGGCGTTTGGGTTGATCGGCAGTGGATTTGCGGCAGCGTTTGCACAGCGGGTTTGAGGCCCCCCAAACTAGATTTCGGCAAAAACCCAGCCTAAAACCACTTCGCTTTTTCCTATCGTGATAAGGATTATAGCCACCGCGTAGCCACATGCGGATGGGGACGCCAGCCAAATTGAAGGCTTCTCCGTAGACAGTTGGTCAGGTAGCGTTCAGATCTGACCCAAATTCAGCGGCCATCATGGCTTTGAATTGCGCGATTGTACTTTGATCCATGCCAATACTATCGTAGACGGCGGCGGCAAAGCTTACGGGAGCGGTGCCGGGGGCAGTTATAATACGGTTCGCTGAGACTGCGGACGGGCTTTTGAGGTAGTGTTCAGTCCCCGCATAGTCCCGTGCATTTTGAGTGAGATAATCTGGATCATTAGACGTGTGCGGCCCCTCATTTAGCAGGCCAGCACGCGCCAGCGCGAGGGTTCCGCCACAAATTCCAGCGACCACAGTCCCACTAGAGTGTTGTTGGTTGAGCAGGTTTCGGATATCCGGCGATTGATCCGTCGTCCAGATCATACCACCTACAACAACAAGTGCGTCTGGTTGCCAGTCTTGCAAGTTGTCTAGGTTTTCAGAAACCTGTGCGCCTAAGCCGCCTTGCGAGCGGACTTGTCCGGCAACTGGAGTGAAATATTGAACTTCAATCCCGTAAAACGGGCCTGCGGTTCCGCCAATTAGGGCATATTCCCAATCAGCAAAACCTTGGGTGAGCAATAAGGCAATTTTAGACATCGACACGGTCTTTCTCAAACGATTCACATGAGAACATAACGTGAACGGCTAAAGTTGGCAAGAATATTAGACCGGTCAACCGCCTAATACCGCTTCGCTTTTTCCTTATCGTGATAAGGGTTATCGCCACCGCGCAACCACATGCGGATGGGGACGCCAGCCAAATTGAAGGCTTCGCGCAGACCGTTGGTCAGGTAGCGTTCGTAAGATTTTGGCACCGCATCTGGGCGCGATGAGAAGATGATGAAACTCGGTGGCCGGGTTTTGGCTTGGGTCATATAGCGGAAGCGCAAGCGGCGGCCGGAAACCGCTGGGGGTGGATGGCTTTCGGTCTTTTCCATCAACCATCGATTCAAGCGGGCGGTGGAAATCCTTGAATTCCAAGTCTTTTCTACCTTAAGTACAGATTCCATCAAGCGATCGATGTTTTTGCCGCGCAGGCCAGAAAGCGTAACCAGCGGCACGCCTTTAAGCTGTGGTAGCAAACGCTCACATGATTCTTGCATGTCTTTGAGGTGTTCTTGCTTGTTCTTTACCAAGTCCCATTTGTTGAGCGCGATCACCAAGGCACGGCCTTCGCGTTCCACCAAATCGGCAAGTTGCAAATCTTGTTTTTCAAACGGCACTGTTGCATCAAGCATAAGCACAACAACTTCGGCATATTGAATGGAGCGCAACGCATCGGCTACGGAAAGCTTTTCGAGCTTTTCCTGCACTTTGGCGCGCTTGCGAATACCGGCGGTATCCACCAAGTTGATGGTACGGCCCTGCCATTCCCACGGCACCATAATCGCGTCGCGGGTGATACCGGCTTCGGGGCCGGTCAGCACGCGCTCTTCGCCAACCATTTTGTTGATCAGGGTAGATTTGCCGGCATTTGGGCGGCCAACAATCGCCACGTTGAGGAAGCGCGTTGGGTCATATGTGCCCTTGCCGTCTTCAACGCCTTTGCCGTCTTCGTCCAACTCCACGTTGATTTCTGGCATCATGGATTCGTCGAGCTGGGCGACGGCCTTCTCAAATTCTTCTTTGCCTTCTTCAAGCACTTCAGCGGCCGCTTCAATAGCCGTTGCTACAATGTGGTAAAGGTCTGCAAGGCCAAGACCATGCTCAGCAGAAAGCGCAACAGGGTCGCCAAACCCAAGTTTATAGGCTTCAAACAGGCCAGCTTCAGCGGCGCGGCCTTCAACTTTGTTGGCCAGCAAGGTCACTTTTTTACCCGCTTTGCGCAGCAATTTGGCGAAATGCTCGTCCATTGGGGTGACGCCAGCGCGCGCATCAATCATCATCAAAATGACATCGGCTTCTTGAATGGCGGCTTCGGTTTGTTGGCGCATACGACCTTCAAGCGTTGCGTCATCCGCATCTTCATAACCAGCGGTATCGATAAGCGTAAAGGTAAGATCGCCAATGCGGCCCTCACCTTCGCGCCGGTCACGGGTTACGCCTGGTGTATCATCAACCAGCGCCAGCTTTTTGCCCACCAAGCGATTAAACAAAGTGGATTTGCCGACATTGGGACGCCCAACGATCGCAACAGAAACAGACATTTAGGGCTCCAGTAAAGCGCGTCAGATTACTCTGACGCAGCCTCGGCAGTTGGGCCAACGCCTTGCGCGGTCAATTGGCCAAGATAAAGTGAAACACGCAAACCAAGGTCTTGCGGTGTTAATGGGTCAGCGGCAATGGCGTCAAACAAAACGCGCGCGTCAACATAATTGCCGGCTTTATAATGTGCTAGGCCAATGGCTTCGCGCGCTGCGTTGCGCAATGGGTGCGTTTCAACTTGCATATCGCCAACCCGTTGGGTCACAGCAAGCGGATCGCCACCATCAACCAGCAAATAGGCTGCAAAAACTGCTGCCAATTCACGCAGGCGCGTGTCAGCAGATGTGCTCATGAGCTGGTCATAAGCTGCAACGGCTTCAGCTGTTTTGCCTTCTGTCGCCAACAGGGCTGCAGAGCGGAATTTTGCTAACACGGGGTATTGGCCCGAGCCAGAATTGATGACTTCTTGCAAAGCGGTTTGGCCACCAGCAACGTCGCCGTTTTCAACAAGCTCAAGGGCTGCGGTGAATTGTTCCGCACCACGGTTGGCTGTTGAAGTTTGCCACCAACGCCAAGCTTCATTGCCCGCAACTATGAGAATAATGACAAGGGCAACGCCAATCACAAATGGGCCAAACTGGCGCCATAGCTTGTTCATGCGTTCATTGCGCAATTCTTCGTCTACTTCGCGGAAAACATTATCTGTATCAGACATACTTGGAGCTCTTTATTCGGGCAAGTTCAGGTCGTGCACCATAGTGCGGGCTTTGGGAAAAAGCAATTTGAGAATGCAGCAAAACACCCATTTAAACCAACATTGCGATGTGAATTTGCAATCTGGGTAAATGCGAGGCAGAATCGATGGATGGATGCGCAGGAAATTGAACGGTTTGGTGGGCTTTTAAAGGATAGAAAGCACGACCTTGAACAGCAAAATCAAATGAGCGCTGAAGCGCGTGATACGGTTGCGCTTGATCAACAGTCTGTTGGGCGACTTTCGCGAATGGATGCCATGCAGGGCCAAGCGATGGCGCAGGCGCAGGAACGCCAACGTTCAAAAGAGCTGATGCGCATTGAGCAAGCCCTCACCCGCATGCAGAACGATGAGTTTGGCTATTGTGTTGAATGTGGGGATGCGATCAGCGGAAAACGGCTGGAGGTTGATCCAGCCGCATTGTTTTGTCTTAAGTGCGCACAAGCGAATGAGCGCTGAGCGCTAGATTGGCGAAACGCCGATCAACCAGCCGTGCAAGAAAAACACAAAAGCTAAATAGAGTACGGTGCCGCCAACTATAGCTTTGACGTCGTTGATCCAAGGCCCAGCAACTGGGGTCGGGTCGCCCCGGCGTTTAACCGCAATGCGGTTCCATACACTCCATGCCAGGAATGAGCTGAATAGAATGAGCGATGCGAGATCGCCATTGGCAAGCAAATGCGCGAGGGCCCAGATTTTGACCCCCACAAGCATGGGGTGCTTAAGGATAGCCTTGATTTTGCCCGCTGGGGTGCTTGATGCGGCGAGCGCAACAAAAGAAAACCACATCAATGTCAGCGTGATGTGTTTAACAAATGTTGGCGGCTCATAAATGAACATGGCGTCAGGTCTTGCCTGAATGAAGCCCCAAATGATGAGGGCAAGCCCCACAAAAACGGCTAAAGCGTATGGGCCTTTCCAGCCCTTTTCACCACGCGCCGCAAGTTGTTTGTCTCGCCATTCCGGCGCGACCATGCGTATTGAATGCACGCCAAGAAATATTACAATGCCAAGTATCAACCAAAGCATTTAAGCCTCCCAATCCTTTTGTGAGTTCTCTATTTAGGTGGGCTTGTGGCCTTCCACAACCGCCTTGAGCATTTTAAGCTGAACGCTGTCGGCTTTTTTGATCACAGATTTAAGCAAAGGCTGCATGAGCACCATCAATCCCTTTGCTTCGCACGTTGCATTGAGCGTGATGCTCGTGCCTTCTCCATCAGCGTCGATTTGATAAACATAGGTCGCAGAAAAATTTCCGCGCGTCGAACGATAGGCGATCAAGATCAGTGGAACGTAATCCACCACGGGAGAGAATAGGCTTTTGCCCCCTGAGCGGTAACACAATGGGTTTTCTGGTGAAGTGTGCTCACCATTTGCCGTATGCACGTTTTCAATGGCGGGCATCCACAAAGCCATCTTTTGCGGATCGGTCAAATGCGCCCACACAACATGCACAGGCGCTGCGATTTTTTCTTCAACTGCGAAAATTTCGGACATGGTTCTCCCCCTATTTGGGCAGATTATGTCACTTATCTCGACGTAACGGTACCCGTTGGCTTAGTCAAATGGCCGATAAAACTATCGCCGTGTGTGCCATCAAACAGATTTTTGTCATTCAATATGAGTGTACTCAGAAATTTGGCAAAAACTTGCAGACGCGGTGTTTGGCGCATATTTGGATTGTATAGAATCCATAGATCGCGATCTTTTACAGACTGGAATGGCGCCACGCGTTGTAACATTTCATCATCGTCTCCAATGCGGCATGGCAGTTGGGCAATCCCCATCCCTGCTTGTGCGGCTGTATGCATAGCGGCGTTCGACTTTACGCGCGGACCAGTCTTGGCATCGGGGTAAAACCGTTTAACCCAATCTGGCCGACCCTTTGTATTGGTTCGACCAATCCAACGATGGGGCTTTTCAATATTCATTTGGCGCGCGTCCAAGTATGTTCGCGCTGCATAAAGGGCCAAATGGCGCGCCACAAGACGCCGCCCAACTAAGCCCTCCGCTGGATCAGCTGTTACCCTTAAAGCAATATCAGCATTGTGTTTTTTAATGCTCACGATCTGATCATCACTATCAAAATTCACCATGATATCCGGGTACTCATCGTGAAACGCCTGCATTCTGGGCAAGATCACCGTCAGGAGTAGATATTCTGGCGCAGAAAACGTGACTTCACCAGAAAGGCGCTTATCGCTTGCGCGCACAATTTGATCGGCGTCGTTGAGCGCCGTTTTCATGGTCGTTGCCGCTGAAATCATCACCAAACCGGCTTCGGTCAGTTCGTATCCATCTGGATTGCGTTCAAACATCACAGCGCCCAATCGCTCCTCCAACGCAGCAAGTCGTCGTGAAACGGTGCCATGATTTACATTCAAGATTCGCGCGGCACGCGAAATGTTCTTTGCCTCATTGATTGCTAACAGAAAACGATAATCATCCCAATTGTTCATTGATACTTTTTGCACCTCTTATGTGCAGTTTCCGATAATTTACGCACACTAGCACAGCAAATATGGTCGGTCATCTTTGAAAGGACGTGTTATGAAATTTATATCTTTATCGCTGCGCAGCGTTTTTAGTGCCCTGGTTGCTCTAGGCATATCGATTGCTCCCGCAATTAGCGAGGAGCGAGGCCGACTGATCTTGCCAGAAACTGCGGCGTTTCCAGAAAGCATTGCCATCGACAAAAGCGGCGGCATTTACACTGGTAGTGTAACAATGGGCAACATTGTTTACATTTCGGCGGACGGAACAGATAAACTCTTCGTTAGAGGTGGTACAAACGGCGCGATCTCCATCGGTGGCTTGCTGTTGTCAAACGAGCAAGACACACTCTATGCTTGTAGTTCAGATTTAGGTTTGAATGGATTTAGCGGCAGTGCGGCAACGGGACTATTGGCGTTCAGCACCTCAAGTGGTGAATTGATCGCGCGCTGGGATTTTCCCGGTGGTGGGCTTTGCAACGACATTGCTCAAGCTCCTGATGGCACATTGTATGTTTCAGATTCATTTGTGCCCCGTGTTCTAAAACTGCCTACGGGTGCAGACGCGTTTGAAACCTTTTTGCAAGACGAACGTTTCAGCGGAGAAGGTTTCAATTTGAGCGGCATTACCCTGCTGGGGGATTCACTCATCTTAGCCAAATTCAACACCGGTCAATTCTTTCGAGTTGATCTCGCAAATGGTCCTGCATTGGCACAGGTAATTCAGCTAGATCAGCCCATTTTCGCACCTGATGGGCTACGCACGCTGAATGACGACACGATCTTGGTAGCAGCGGCAAGTGGTCAAATTGCCCGCCTGAAGATTGATGGATTGAAAGCGAAGGTGATCCCACAAAATTCTTCTTTTGACGGGCCAACTTCTTTGGCGCTGCATGAAGGCAAGATTTATGTTGTTGAAGGCCAATTGAATAAGCTACCCGCCTTTGATCCGTCGGCTATTGCGCCAAACCAGTTCACCATTTCAATAATCAACCAATAAAAAAGACGGCGCATCGATGATGCGCCGTTTGTGATTTTTGGGCCATTTCTCAGGTGTCAGACGTTCCGTTTGATCGGTTAACAGCCCCAATTCTGCGCTGGCTTCAGGCGTTCGCAACTCAAATTGGTCCACCGGACCAATTTGCCCTAAAGGTCGTTGCTCACTCCCATTCAATGGTGCCCGGTGGTTTTGACGTGACGTCATAAACCACGCGGTTGATGCCTTTGACTTCATTGATGATGCGGGTGGCGGTGCGGCCAAGGAATTCCATATCGTAGTGATAGAAATCAGCGGTCATGCCATCAACAGATGTCACAGCACGCAATGCACATACAGATTCGTAAGTGCGGCCATCGCCCATCACGCCAACAGTTTGCACCGGTAGCAAGACGGCGAATGCTTGCCAAATCTTGTCGTATTGGCCTGACTTGCGGATCTCATCGAGATAGATCGCATCTGCTTTGCGCAAAATGTCGGCTTTTTCTTTGTTCACGCCGCCGGGGCAGCGAATGGCAAGGCCGGGTCCGGGGAACGGGTGACGGCCAACAAAGCTGTCGGGCAGACCAAGTTCACGGCCCAATGCACGCACTTCGTCTTTAAACAATTCGCGCAATGGCTCAACGAGTTTGAGGTCCATTTTTTCTGGCAAACCGCCCACATTGTGGTGTGATTTGATGGTCACGCTTGGGCCACCAGTAAAGGATACACTTTCGATCACGTCGGGGTATAGCGTGCCCTGGGCCAAGAATTTTGCGCCGCCAACTTTTTTGGCTTCTTTGTCGAATGTTTCAATGAACAAGCGGCCAATGATTTTGCGCTTTTCTTCGGGGTCAGATTTGCCATCCAACTCGCCCAAGAATTCGTCAGCGGCATCAACATGGACCAATGGAATATTGTAGTGATCACGGAAAAGGGTCACCACCTCTTCAGCTTCGTTCAACCGCAACAAGCCATGATCCACAAAGATGCACGTCAGCTGGTCGCCAATCGCTTCGTGAATAAGCACAGCCGCAACAGATGAATCAACACCACCAGACAGGCCGCAAATAACCTTTGCATCGCCAACCTGATCGCGGATTTGTTGGACCGCTTGTTCGCGATAAGCGCCCATAGTCCAATCGCCTGTGCACCCACAAATGTCCATGACAAAGTTTTTATAGAGCTGGGCGCCATTGGGGGTGTGGTGCACTTCGGGGTGGAATTGCACGGCCCACATGCGGCGCTCTTCATTGGCGATCACGGCCAATGGTGCGCCAGAAGATGTGGCTACAATTTCAAACCCTTCAGGAATTTTAGTGACGCGGTCACCATGGCTCATCCAAACCTGTTGTTCACCACCAACCGGCCATTCATCACCAAAGATCGAGCAAGCTTTTTCGATTTTCAGCGTTGCACGACCATATTCTGCATCATGACCCGCCTCAACGTTACCGCCAAGCGAGACGCATAAAGCTTGCTGACCGTAGCAAATGCCAAGAATTGGCAGGTTTGCGTCGAGCAGAGATTGGTCGATGTGGGGGGCATGTTCATCCAGCACACTGGCAGGTCCGCCAGAAAGGATGATACCACGTGGGTTCATGTCCTTTAGCGCCGCTGCTGCACTCGAAAATGGATGGATTTCGCAATAGACATTTAACTCCCGCAAGCGCCGCGCAATAAGCTGGGTAACTTGTGAGCCGAAGTCTACAATGAGGATGCTTTGGTGATCTTTTGCTGTCATGGCGAGGCTTTAGCGTCAAATGTTAGATTCCGCAACCATCAAAACGCGAAAAACCCAGCATTTTTACGCGGCCACGCCTAAATCTGTTTGTACATGTAAGTTGTGGCGTGAAAATCATCACCGACTGCGTTTTTTGCATAGTTGGGGATGATCCCCGCAGTCTTATATCCAAGCGAGGCATATAGTGGCTCCGCGCTATCACCAGTGCGGGTATCCAGCGTAATCAGGGTACGCCCCAACTTTACAGCCAACCCCTCAAGCGCAGACATGATTTGGCGCGCAACGCCACGTCGCCTAAAGGCCGGATGAACCATGAGTTTTGAGATTTCAACCCGATGGGGCTGATTGTTAGGCATCCTAACAATAAGCTGACCAGTGCCTGCTAAACGGCCTTCTTCCACCGCAACAAACATTATGCGATCTCCGGACAGAAGCGCAGATTTGATGTTGCTCAGCCAAAACGCTGCTGCGTCTTCTTGCGACAAAGGCATAACAAACCCAACCGCGCCATCTCCGGCAACCGTTTGTTGTAGCGTTTCAACCAATCCATCAAGGTAAAAGTCAATTTCATTGGGGGCGATTTGTTGAATATTCATGGCGAGCACTTTTCAGATGAGAACAAGGAGATATGTGGCAGAACAAGTGGGTAGCGTTTTGAACCGCGACGCGCTGTGCAACTGATAGCGCAGGCAATCGCCTGTTTTTAAAGCGTAGGTTTGATTATCGAGATGGACTTCAAGCTCACCTGCTTCAACGATGAGATGATGCTCTAGCCCGGCAAGTGAAGGCTGATCATAGGAAATTTCGCGGCCAGGTTGTAATGTGCAGCGGATGACCTCCCCTTTTAGGGCCAGGGCGGGCGGCGAGATGTTGGTTCGGGTGAAGCCCGTGTCTTCGTCGCGCCAAATAGTTTGATCCTGTGCCTGCACCAAAGGGGCAAACTGATCTTCAACCATCGACATCAAACGCGACATGGGTAATTTGTAGACAGCACATAATTTGCCAAGCACTTCAGCGGTGGGGCTTACCTCGCCTTTTTCCAAACGCGAAAGAGATGCGCGACTAACGCTGCTTAAGGCGGCCAAATCATCTAACGAATAGTCATGTTCATGTCGCAATTGCTTGATACGTTGTGACAATCGTGTGGATAGATCAGACATGCGAATTCTCTTTTATAAGAAATTTTCTCATATTTGAGATAACGCATTTACCCTTTGTGGTCAATAAGAAGAGCGATTTCACACGCATAGCTGCCCTGCGCGAATAGTGCTTGACTTAACAATCAACATTCGACAATAAAGCGCCACCTTGAATTCGGTCGATGTTGGCCGATGCGTCGACTAGCGGTGAAAGCCGTTTTGCAAGTTCGATCAATGATGATCAAATGCAATGTAGTAGGCGTCAAAAATTGGAAAGATGCCTCCTTTGACATTTGATATGTTCGGTTTTAGCCAGCCGATCCTAAACTGTTTGGCTGACCTAAATTACTCAGAACCAACTCCTATTCAGTCTCAAGCGATCCCTGCGGCGCTTGAAGGCCGGGACATTGTTGGTCTTGCGCAAACTGGTACCGGTAAAACCGCTGCCTTCACTTTGCCCACCATTTCTCGTCTTGCTGAAAATATTCCGGCAACGAAAAAACGTAAAATTCGCGCTTTGATCGTTTCGCCTACTCGCGAACTTGCTGCGCAAATCCACGACACAATCAAACGCTTTACGCCTAAGGTGCCATTGCGTTCTGCGATTATTGTTGGTGGTGTTTCTTACCACAAACAAAAACATTCACTGCAGCACGGCGTTGACATTCTTGTTGGCACGCCAGGCCGTTTGATCGATATGATCGATCAAGGTTTTGTTGATCTGAGCGCTGTTGAAACTGTGATCTTGGACGAAGCTGACCAAATGCTTGATATTGGCTTCTTGCCAGCGATCAAAAGCATTTTGGAGCTTTTGCCAAAAGAACGTCAGACCATGCTTTTCTCTGCAACGATGCCGAAAGAAATTCGCAAGCTGACAAATTCGCACCTGACAAACCCATTGGAAATCTCTGTCATTCCTGAAAAGCGTACTGCTGACCGGATTGAGCAAAAAGTGATTTCAATTGGCCAAAAAGCCAAAATGGAAGCCATTAGCGATTTGTTGCTTGAGTATGAAGGCGAGCAAATCATCGTTTTCACCCGCACCAAACATGGCGCGGACAAAGTACAAAAGCGTTTGACTGTTTCAGACATTCGCGCTTCTGCCATTCACGGCAACAAATCACACAACCAGCGTGAACGCGCCCTCAACTCTTTCCGTCGTGGCAACACACGGGTTTTGGTGGCAACAGACATTGCTGCGCGCGGCATTGACGTTCCAGGTGTTGGCTTGGTTGTGAACTACGATATGCCAGAAGTTGCTGAAAGCTATGTGCACCGTATTGGCCGTACGGCCCGTGCTGGCGAAAGTGGCGTTGCAATTTCCTTGGTTTCAACCGAAGAGCTTGGCCTGTTGGGCGATGTGCAGCGCATGCTGAACATCACAATCCCAGCAACCGATTCAAGCGGTGAAGTTGTTGAATTGGACATTCCACGTTCAAACGGCAAAAAACAGCCATTCCGTCGTCGTTCTGGCGGTGGTGGTGGCGGTCAGCGTCGTCCACGTGGTTCAGATGGCAACCATCGCAAAGGCAATGGCGGTAAGGGCGGCAAGCCTGAAGGTCGCGGCGGCGAGCGTTCAGAAGCGAAGCGCGGCGATAAGCCTTTCGCACGCAAACCAAATCGTGATGGCCAAAAACGCAATGGACCTCCAGGTGGCAAACGCCGCAGTGGTGGCGCCGGCGGTGCTGGTGGCGGCAACCGTTCACGCGGACCAAAAGTTGCCTAAGGCAAATTGATGTGAGAATTAAAAAAGGCCGGTGAATTTCACTGGCCTTTTTTTGTTGGGGTGGTGGTGTAATGAATGCCGAGTTTTTTATTCACCTAACAAAACATCTCACGCTTAAACCTCGTCTAAAGCATCAGATTACGCGAAACAATTCTGCCTAAAGCAACCGCTCGACAACTCTAAAACCGGAACCGCATATTCTTGACCCTCTCCAAAAGCACGACGCCGATCGCTACATCAGATTTCGCAAAGCTTTGTCAAGCCAGGCCGCGTCAGTTGGGAGGTGGGGCGGCTGGGACTAGCTAATTCGGACAAGATTTTTGTGAGTGGGCCGACGTATTTTTCGTCATCAGTTGCAAAAATGAGCATAGACAGCGAACTCTGAAACTTGATTATCGCTCCAACCAAACCCTGTTTGTCGGTATTATAGTGTAACGAAAACTGTCCTAGGGACACTTTCGTTCCCTGCTGTAGCTGACCAAAGCAGGGCATTATTGCCAGTGAGGAGTGGTAAATGTCTGTCGGCATTCCAACATTCAAGTACCACTCTGTGAAAAGTATTCCGTTCATGTTGATAGGTCGATCACATAGCTCCGAAAATGCGGCCATTGCCATCTTTTCCGCAAACAAATCCAAGTGTGCCCTAGTTGCAATCCCATTTACTTTTACTTCACGAGCTGGCTTCAATATCCCATTCTCATTTACATAGACATTCTGCGACGATCCTTGACTTGTAAGTTCTTCCATAACCCTCGGTGCGCGCTGGTTCACCGAGCCTACAATAGCCTCAAGCTTATCTGACTTCCAAGCGGTCTTTGACGAAGGCTCGATTACCGCAAACATCTGCGCAACGGCGTCAACCCCACGCGTGTTTTGATTACAGTTGCAACAGCAAGCAAATACCCAGCCACTTGGCCGGTCCTTGCGTTCAAACATTCCTCTGGGCGGCATGTGCTCAATGGTGAACGGTCCTTTCGAAGGGCAATAAACGCATCGCTCCGCTCTTTTCAGGATGTCATCATGCTTTCTTGCTCTAGACCTACTCTCGCTCATGAAAACTCTTTCTGCAAAACTCAAATCGACGCAATTGCGCTGCAAAAGCAACATACTTCAATTTATCGAACAGCGATACTTGAGTGATTTTTGCCAGTTTTCAATTTAGCCAACATAGACACAACCACCTATCAGCAAGCTCAGAAACCATCACACCCCACCTCGTCACCCTCGTGCTCGACACGAGGGTCCATGATGAGATTGCAAAATCGCACGGCTGTATAAATCGATACGGATTTGGCAGGTATGCAACACCGCGTGGATACTCGGGTCAAGCCCGAGCATGACGGTTAGAGGCTGGCGTTCAAGTTTGGTCGCTTTGTCCCATGTGCAAACTGTTTCAAGACACGCAGTGTTGCTGAGAAACGCTAGCCATTTAGTTTCCCAACTAGCTGGAGCGCTGCAACACCGAGAAAAAGAACCCATCTGTATTGGTGGAAGCTGGTGTAAGCGTCACTGATTTCAAATCAGACGACCAGGGCATTGGCTTGTCAAAGCCATAAAGGTCTTGCCAAACTTCGCCTGCGCTGAGCAGTTCAAAATTCGGGTTTTCGTCCATGAAGGCGTAGATTTGGCCTTCGTTTTCTTCTGGGAAGATTGAACAAGTTATATAGACCAAAAAGCCACCGATTTTGACGAATGGCACGGCTTGGGAGAGCACTTCTTCTTGTTCTTGCAAGCGTTGTTCCATGAGCTGACGGGTTAGACGCCATTTTGCGTCTGGGCGACGTCGCCATGTGCCTGAACCGGTACAAGGGGCATCCAAAACCACGCGATCCATTGCGCCGACCAAATCGGTTAGCGGGTCTTTGTGGTGGGGTTGGCGCACTTGCACATTGTGCAAACCAGAGCGTTTGATGCGATCCCAAATCGGGGCAAGCCGCGACTTGTCGCTATCATAGGCGAAAAGTTGGCCCTTGTTTTCCATCATCGCGCCCATTGCAAGCGATTTGCCGCCAGCGCCTGCGCAAAGGTCGAGCACTTTTTCGCCGGGGCGTGCATAAATCAACTCAGAGACAATCTGGCTGCCTTCATCCTGAATTTCAAAACGTCCTTTTTTGAACGTTTCTTCGGCTTGAACGTTTGGTGTACGTGAATCACGTGTACCAGCTGAAAGGCGAATGCCCTGCGTCGCAATGTTGGTCGCTTGAGCATTGGTGTGGCTGAGCGCTTTAAGAACCTTCTCACGGGTGGTTTTCAAGCTATTGACGCGTAAGTCCAATGGTGGGCGTTCAGCCAAAGCTGCCCCTTCTTTGATCCATTCTTCAGCGAAATTGCTTTCAAACGAACTTTGTGTCCATTCAGGAATGTCAGCCTGCACATGTTCGGGTGCATCAACCAATGGATTTTCGCGGGTGATGGTCTCGATTTCTTTTTCTGACAAAACTTCTGGCGCGAACTTATCATCAACAAAGCTGGCATTCAGCTCTTCGGGGTTCTCGCCCCAATCACGCACAAGCGTTGTAAATGCTAAGCTGCGCGCGCTTTGTGAGCGGGCAATGTGCGCGTTCGAGAGTTTTTTGCGCAAAGCATCATAGACGATATTGCCGATGGCCGCACGATCGCCAGAACCGGCGAAACGGTGCGATAGTCCCCAGTCTTTTAGCGCATCGCCAACGGGGCGTTTGCGTTTTTCGATATCCGCCAGAACTTCAATAGCGGCATTCAGCCGACCAGGTAAACGCATTTGCGCCTCACAAAATTAGAGTTTGAATGGCAAAGCCAAGCCACATAATGGCAAGAATGACCATGCCCGTCACATAAGCAAAGAACCGCCGATAGACGCGGTTCTTCGATATGTGGATCGCTGCATGTATATAACGACTTAAAACGAAAAGCACACCAAGAATTGCAAGCCACATCGTTACTTGCTCGGTGGCCAGTGCAACGGCTGCCAGCGCATAGAACATGATTGGCAATTGGAATTGATTGGCAAAATTGTTTGACGCCAATTTTGCACCCAAAGGCCACGCTTCACCGTCCAATGCAATGTCTGCTACTTTGATCTTTTCTTGAAAAACCAATGGCACGCGGCGGTAACCAAGTATGATCAACACAGCGAAGGTCAAAAAGACCTGCGCAAACACCGCGACCAGCAATAGTTTTTCAGCACCGACCATATTGCTTAGCGACCGCCGCGGTAGTTCGGGCTTTCGCGCGTGATGGACACGTCATGCACGTGGCTTTCGCTCAAGGCCGCGCCAGAGATTTTGACAAACTCTGCGTTCTTGGCAAAGTCGATCAAATTGGCAGCGCCCGTATAGCCCATTGAGGCCTTCAATCCACCGGCGAGTTGGTGCAATACGGCACCCGCTGGCCCTTTGTAAGGCACTTGCCCTTCAATGCCTTCCGGCACCAATTTCATTGAATCGCTAACATCTTGCTGGAAGTATCGGTCAGCCGATCCCCGAGCCATGGCGCCAACAGATCCCATGCCACGGTAGGACTTATATGAGCGACCTTGGTAAAGGTAAACTTCGCCTGGGCTTTCGTCAGTTCCCGCCAAGAGCGAGCCGACCATGGCGCAATTTGCACCGCCGGCCAATGCTTTAGCCAAATCACCTGAGAATTTGATTCCGCCATCCGCGATAATTGGAATGCCAGATTTTGCCGCTTCTTCAGCGCAACCCATAACGGCGGCAAGCTGAGGAACACCAACACCGGCAATAATACGTGTTGTACAAATTGAGCCTGGGCCAATGCCCACTTTTACCGCATCCGCGCCAGCATCGATCAGCGCGCGAGTTGCAGCGGCTGTTGCCACGTTGCCAGCGACAATGCGGACCTTTGAGTTTTCTTTTTTAAGACGTGTCACAATTTTTGCCACTTCCACATTGTGGCCGTGGGCTGTGTCGATTACCAGCAAATCAACTTCAGCATCGATTAGCTGCAAGCAACGCTCATAACCTTTGTCCCCCACCGTTGAAGCTGCGGCACAACGAAGACGGCCCTTGCTGTCTTTGATCGCATTGGGGTGAAGCTGGGCTTTTTCGATGTCTTTTACCGTGATCAAACCAACACAATTATAAGCATCATCAACCACAAGAAGCTTTTCAATGCGGTTGGCGTGTAACAAACGCTTCGCTTCAATTTGGGTGGCACCATCGCGCACCGTAATCAGGTTCTCATGCGTCATGAGTTCAGAGATCGGCTGGTTCGGATTTGACGCAAATCGCACATCGCGGTGGGTCAATATGCCAATCAATTTGCCAGAATTGCGGCCGCCAGAGCCTCCGTTTTCGACCACGGGAATGCCCGAGATATTGCGGCTTTCCATAACGTTGAGCGCATCAGATAGTGTCGCATCTGGGCCGATAGTGATTGGGTTGACCACCATACCGCTTTCGAAATGCTTGACCTGTTTGACTTGCTCAGCTTGCTCTTCTGGGGTCAAGTTGCGGTGAATAACGCCCATGCCGCCCGCTTGGGCCAATGCGATCGCCATTTTGTTCTCGGTCACAGTGTCCATTGCAGAAGAAAGAATGGGCAAGTTTAACACGATATCTTTGGTGACATTTGTTTTGAGATCAACGTCAGCGGGCATTACGCTAGATTGAGCTGGTTGCAACAAAACGTCGTCAAACGTTAATGCGGTATCACCGGTTGCTGAAGAAATGATTTTTGCCACGGGCGTAAGCCTCCGTCTAAAGACACGAATTTTGGGTATGCGTGAGACTGGTGGAGAGCATCGCCACCATTCTACTGGTTGGCGAGGGTCATTAACATGGCCTCAACCTTTTGCATAGAGGCCTATAAGACAAATTTTGTATGACAATTGCATCAATTGGGGTGCCGTGCGACACTGTTGGTCCAACCACTGAGTCTTTAGGTAATTATGTCCAACCGCATCACGCCGCTTATATTAGCGGTGGCCCTTTTTATGGAAATGATGGATTCCACGGTGATTGCCACCTCCCTGCCCGCCATTGCTGCGGACATTGGCACTGAACCTATTTCCTTAAAACTGGCATTAGCATCCTACCTTGTAGCCCTTGCCATCTTCATCCCAATCAGCGGATGGATGGCGGACCGATTTGGCGCGCGGAACGTTTTTCGCGGCGCCATTGTGGTGTTCATGCTGGGCTCGATTGCATGCGCGTTTGCCGACTCACTTTTGACATTTGTTTTGGCTCGATTTGTTCAAGGTGTTGGTGGTTCAATGATGACCCCACTATCGCGGCTCATTCTCATTCGGAATACGCCGAAGAAAGAATTGATCAACGCATGGGCGTGGTTGACAGTGCCTGCCTTGTTTGGCCCACTTGCTGGCCCACCTGTAGGTGGTTTTCTCACCACCTATTTCTCTTGGCACTGGATCTTTTACATAAACATCCCCATCGGGATCATTGGCATCATTTTGGCAAGCAAATATCTAAGCGGCACAGGTTATCGCGAAAAACGGAAACTGGATTGGGTCGGATTTTTGCTCTGCGGCAGCAGTTTCTCGGGATTGATCTTTGGCCTTTCGGTGATCAGTTTGCCTGCATTGCCGCCCATTTTTGGCGTTTCTGTTGCAGCGGCTGGATTCATCTGCGGCATCATTTATGTTTTTTATGCAAAACGGGTCGAAAATCCTGTTTTGGACTTGAGGGTTTTTGAAGAGCCGATTTTCAAAACGGCAACCTATGCCGGTTTTGTGTTCCGGGTTGCGATCGGCGGCGTGCCGTTCCTTTTTCCATTGATGTTGCAAATAGGCTTTGGCTATTCGCCATTTGAGGCGGGTATGATCACCTTTATTGGGGCAGTCGGGGCGATTTCAATGAAGTTCTTTTTAAAGCCTGCGCTTAAGAGATTTGGCTTCCGTTCGCTTTTGATCCTTGGCGTGTGCGTTTCTGCATTATTGACCGTCGGGCAAGGAAACTTCTCGGCTCAAACACCCATCTGGGTAATGATGGCACTGCTGCTTTTCATGGGCTTTTTCCGCTCCATGTATTTCACATCGCTCAACACACTCACCTTCACGCAAACAACGCCCGCACACACTGCCTCGGCCACGGTGATCAGCTCTGTATCGATCCAATTGGCGTTTGCGTTGGGCGTGGCGATTACAGCGCTGTTGTTAGAAGGCATTGCATTTGCGCGCGGCGTTGAAGTCGGCGTTGCAGAAATGCAAATTGTATTCTTCATATTGGCAGGCATTACGGTTTTGTCGTTGCTGCCTTTGTTCGCGCTGTCAAAACAAGTGGGTGACGACGTGTCCGGTCACGTCGCCAAAGCACAAACGCCTATCCCTTAAAGCCTTTTGCGATCAGGTATGTTTCTGCGCTATCTTGACGCGAAGCTGGTGGTTTTGCGTGGAATGTTGTTTTGAAGTGCTTCTTCAACTCACCAAGCAATTCATGCTCTGTACCGCCTTGGAACACCTTGGCCACAAATGTGCCACCCGGGTTGAGAATGCGGGTTGCAAAATCAGCTGCAAGCTCAACCAGTGCAATAATACGGATGTGATCGGTCGGACGGTGCCCCGTGGTGGGTGCTGCCATATCAGAAAGCACCAAATCGACCTTATTGCCGCCCAACGCCTCAATCAGCGCATCAGGCGCATCATCATCGTTAAAGTCTTTTTGTAAAAAGATCACGCCGGGCAGTTCGCCCATTTCCAGATAGTCAATGCCCACAACCTTTGGATCTTCTGGGTGCACACCCAGAATTTCTGTACAAACTTCACACCAACCACCTGGCGCACAGCCAAGATCAACCACTCGCATGCCGGGTCGGATGAGATTGTGCTTGGCGTTTAGCTCGATAATTTTATAGGCGGCGCGTGAGCGACGGCCTTCAAGGCGCGCTTTTTGCACATAGGGGTCATTCAATTGGCGTTTGAGCCAATTTGTGGACGAAGTTGTGCGCCCTTTTGCGGTTTTCACACGCGTGCTCATGCCGCGCGCTTCAGCTTTGCGACTGGGCTTCACACCTGCTTCTTGCTCGCGGGTGGTTTTGCGCTGTTTGGCATCACGCCTTGCAGCTTGGGCGTTCATTTTGGCTTTCTTGACGCCACCAGCCTTGGTGCCTAATCGTTTCGTGCCTTTGACCTTGACTTTCTCTCTCATGAGACAGTCCTTTGGTTTGAGTTTTGCTGGGTTGGTTTTGTTCGCCGGCGGCGACGTTGCGCACCCACATTTGGTTTAGACCATACCCGATCTTGGGACATGAGTGAAATCAATATGCCTTCACGCAGTCCCCTATCGGCCACGCGAATACGATCGCAGGGCCATTCGCGCCTGATCGCTTCGAAAATGGCGCAGCCAGGCAGCACCAAATCCGCACGGTCACGACCAATACATGGGTTGGCTTTGCGTCGCTCATAATCCATGTTGATCAACACGCGCATCGTGTCTTCAACCTGCTCGGAGCGCATCCACAACCCATCAACCTTTGAACGGTCGTAGCGGTCCAAGCCAAGGTGCAGTCCTGCCAATGTTGTTACGGTGCCGGAGGTGCCAACCAAGTGCATGGGGTGTTCCGCCAGTGTTTGCTTGAGCTTTTCGCGACCTCTGAATTTCTTGAGGTGACTTGCCACATAAGCCACCATTTCTTCAAAGCTCTCGGGCGTTACATTGACCCCATCAAACTTTTCCGCAATCGAAACGACGCCAACGGGCAACGACTGCCAAGAACGGATCGAAGACGCCATCTTGCCGGGACTTTTTGGCCTGCCACCACGAAAATCGAGCCACGCCAATTCTGACGAACCGCCACCAATATCGAATATGATGGAGCCAGCAACGCCGGGTTCCACCAAGTCGGCACAACCGGTCACCGCAAGTTGCGCTTCGGTTTGGCGGTCCACCACTTCCAAAACAATGCCGGTTTCGCTTTCAATCCTTGCTAAAAAGCTCTCAGCATTATCCGCCGAGCGGCATGCTTCGGTGGCGATCAATCGAAACTTTGTGACGTTTTGGTTTTCAATCTTCACTTTACAGGCTTGAAGCGCTTCAATCGTTCTGTCCATGGCGTCGTCCGACAGACGCCCTGTACTGGTCAACCCTTCACCTAGCCGTACGATTCGGGAAAAACCGTCTACGACTTTAAATCCGCTCGCGGTTGGTCGCGCCAGCAGCAGCCGGCAGTTATTTGTACCAAGATCTAGCGCGCCATATAGCTCAGGCCTTTGGTGGGTCTGGACACTATTATGGTGGCTTTTGGTATTCCGCTTGCGGGCCCGCTTTTTATTGGCAGCTTGCGCATTTGCAGGGTTTTTGGGCACATTTGACCTGTCCGCATTGGAAACTGGACGGTCTTCGGGCGCCGAAGAACTCTGCTTTTTCGCACCAATTACGGGCCGATTTTCATCGACCACATTTTGCTCCGTTGCCTACGTCGCTTGCCGCTTATGGGCGCGCCGAAGGGCATCTTGTTTACATGTTGGAGGTGATGATAATTCAATCAAACAAAATGCGCAATTGCGCAATCAAGCGTTCAAAAAAATACCTATTGTGGCCCTTTCTGATCAGTTCCATCACAAAAACCTGCCAAAGCACTGACAGAAAACGATAAAAATAATCAAAAAAATTTTGTAGGTCACGATTATTAAAGGTTTTAACTACACTAATAGAGCCTAGACATATATTTTGTGCACAATGTTAGGCAGGTATTGGTTATGTTTGGCCGTCTATTAAAAACAATTCGTTCAGAACAACAACTCTCCACTGTCATTCGTGCACACCTTGTCGATGGGCTTTTTCATCCGTTCGCGTCGCTTATTTCTGGCGCGCTAGCTGGCATATTTATTGCCACCATTTTGACCCTATTTGTCGAAGACCAGCTTGTTGTAAATCTCGGATATTTCGTCGTTTTCTCGGCTGTTGCAAGAATTATCATTGGCATTATTTACTTGCGTTCAGGTTCATCGGTTACAGTCGAAAATGTAAGGCAATGGGAATGGGCCTACACGATAGGCGCTGGCGCATTTAGTGCCGGCTTGGGCGTGGTCACATTTTTTGCCCTCACCCGAATAGACAATGCGCCGGTTCATTTGATGCTTTGCACAACTGCCGCTGCTTATGGCGCAAGCATTGCGGGGCGTAATGCGGGACGGCCATGGCTGGCCCTCAGCCAATTGTATCTTGCCACAATTCCGATGGGCGTTGGCCTGATGATGCAAGACACCATCTTTTATCACGTTGTCGGTTTTGCACTGATTCTATTCATGTTTGGTATGACCGACATCACAATTGCTGTGCGCAAAACAATCATCGATGCATTGGAACATAAACAGCGCAACGCTGAGCTCGCTTCATCATTCAAACAGCAAGCAGAGCGTTTTGATGCAGCACTTACGAATATGTCGCACGGGCTTTGCATGTTCGATCAAAATCAAACCCTTGTGGTTTGGAATGAGAAGGTTGCCGACATTATTGGTGCGGAACAATCATTGTTTGAATATGGCACTACGATGGAAAAGGTCATTTCCGCGTTTCATCCGGACGATCACTCCAAAATCACCACCCAAAAGAGCAGCAATGGACGCGGCGAATGGGCAGAAACGGCCAAACTGAGCGATGGCCGCTTTGTTTCGGCGTCCACACGCACCATGGAAAATGGCAACACCGTTATTGTTTTTGCCGATGTGACAGAAAAAGAAAAAGCTGAAGCGCGGATCAGAAACCTTGCTTGGGTGGATCAACTCACGGGGTTGATGAATCGAGTTTCTGTACATGAAGCCTTTATTCAAAAACTTGAGCAGATGGATGAATCCTCTGAATTAGCCGTTCACTACATAGATTTGGACCACTTTAAGAGCGTCAACGATACTTTGGGACATCCAATTGGCGACATGCTTTTGAAACAGGTTGCAGATCGTATTTGCGATGTGTGCTTGGACGAAGGTGACGTTGCACGAATGGCCGGTGACGAGTTTTTGGTTTTGCAAAAACTTTCGCCTCAAGCCCGCTCGCCGCGTGACTTGGCACAACAAATTGTTGCGGCATTGCACCAACCTTTCAACGTCAATTCTCACTTCATTCAAATTGGCGCTTCCGTAGGTATCGTGATTGCGCCAAAAGATGGTAATGACGCGGACTTGCTGCTCAAGCGGGCAGATATGGCCCTCTATGCCGCGAAAAAAGCGGGTCGTAACAAGTTTGCCTATTTTGAACCGCAAATGGATCAGCGCTTGCAACAAATGCGTGCGCTTGAGCTGGACATCAAACAGGCTTTGGAAAAGAGCCAATTCAAGTTGGCATTTCAGCCAATTGTCAACGCTGAAAACAACAGCGTTGCAAGCTTTGAATGTTTGGTGCGCTGGACACATCCAACAAATGGCAAAATGATGCCCGCCAAATTTATACCGGCCGCTGAAGAAACAGGGCAGATTATGGAAATTGGTCGTTGGGTGACCAAAGAAGCCATCAAGACTGCAGCTGCCTGGCCTGTGCGCACACAGATATCGGTGAATTTTTCAGCTGTTCAGTTTCAGGATTCTCGGTTTGCTGATTTCCTGAAACGCCAGCTAAAGCGGTACAACTTCCCCGCAGAACTGCTTGAGTTGGAAATTACCGAAACCGCCTTTATCGTTGATATTGAGAACAGTCTGAAGCAGCTTCAACAGCTGAAGGATCTTGGCGTAAAGATATCGCTTGATGATTTTGGAACTGGCTATTCATCACTCAGCCAATTGCAGCGCTTTTCATTCAACAAAATCAAAATTGATGGCAGCTTTGTGCGCGATTTGGAGACGAACCCAAGTTCTGCGGCGGTTGCAACCGCAGTTGCTGAAATTGGTAAGGCGCTTGATATTACGGTTGTCGCAGAATGCGTTGAAACCCAAGCTCAATTGGACTTCCTCAAATCGGTTGGCGTTACCCATATCCAAGGGTATTTCACCGGTCGACCAATGGATGCTGAGGCCGCTGAGGCGCTTCTGGTTAAAGCTGCCCCAGCAGTGAGTGAAGCTGGCTAATCCTTAGTCGGTCAAAGGTTTATTTGACTGCGCTGAAACGAGCCTGCGCATGATTTTGAGTTCACGAGGTGTAATTTTTAGCGCCGCGTCCGTCCAATAACTCACAATATCGTCCAATTCCTCGAAGGGAATTGGGTTTGCACGCTTAATGGCTGCATGGTAGGCGCAGGCGGGTTGGTGCCTTGGCGTGGTTTTGGAAATATATTTCTTGACGGCTTTCACCCCCTCACCGGGTTCGGCAAGGATTTGAACCACCCCCATTTCAAACAATTCCTCTGCACTTAGTGACCGCCCAGTGCGAATGAGCTGCTCCGCTTTGGCAAAACCCAGCTTGCGCCCCAAAAAAGTCAAAGCTCCCATGCCAGGGAACAGACCAAACAGATGCTCTGGAAAACCGAATTTTGCACCTTTTTCCGCACAAATAATGTCGAATGACAACAATGATTCAAAGCCGCCCCCCAATGCATCCCCTTGCACCAATGCAATGGTGACTAGGTCGAGTGAGGTGGCGAGCCAGTTGCGATGAAGAATTTGAACGCATGATAGGCCATACTCATAAAGCCCTTCTCGGTCTTGCTCTTCAATGCAGCGTGAAAAATAATCGAGGTCTCCGCCAAGACAAAAGAACTCTTCATGCCTTGAACCCAGCACGACAAATTTCATTTGGTCGTGCATCTGCGACTTAAGTGCTTCGATGTTGATGTGCCAATTGTGAAAGTCATCTAGTAGGCGGGGATTATAAGATGCCCTGCCCTCGAACTGCATAAATGACCAAACAGTGGCATTGGAAATATCGAAATTGCTTTCGATCTGTCCCAAGTTTCCCCAAAACCTTTCTTGGTCTTTGGGGCGGTTGAACGGCAGGTCAGATTGAGTGAGAAGCTTGAACGTTGGTTCTTCCCGGCCAATCGACCGATTTTTGACGGCGAGATTTTTGGTCATATGAACACTTTAAAATACACTAAAATATGGTTAAATTAAACGACATCCAGCGATAAAATGCAAACAGGTTCGTTGGAAAAACTGTCTTTTTTTCAATTTCCAGTGCCACAGACTGGAAACGAGGTTCTTTTTGATCTCAATCTAGAGGTTTGCTCAAATATCTGATATCAAAAGAGAATGAGCGATCGGCCAACCTTATATAGCTTCCGTAGATGCCCGTACGCAATGCGTGCTAGATTGGCCATTGCCTCTTCGCAGGTTGAGTGCGTGTTGCGGGAAATAATTCTGCGCGACAAACCCGATCATATGCTTGAAATTTCGCCAAAAGGCACCGTTCCTGTGCTTGAATTGCCCGATGGCACGGTGATTGACGAGAGCTTAGACATTGCACTTTGGGCGTTATCTGAACACGATCCCGAACTCTTGCTGGCCCCAATCGAGGGCAATCTGGACGAGATCTTGGCGCTGATTTTGACTATGGATCAGCAATTCAAACCACTGCTCGACCGCTATAAATATCGATTTCATTCAGAACCAGAATCAGCATTTACGGCCCGAGACGATGCAGCAGGTTTTCTTGGTCACTTGAATGAACGTTTGCAGGACCGCGCGTATTTGTTTGGATCTAGGATCAGTTTGGCGGACATTTGCATCGTACCCTTTGTGCGCCAATTTGCATTTGTGGATAAAGACTGGTTTTTTTCCCAAGATTTTAGCGATGTCATAATCTGGTTAAATGTGTTTTTGGACTCCGAGCGGTTCGCACAAATCATGCCCAAATTTTCAATTTGGAAGCCCGGCGACAACCCCATCCTGTTTCCAGGCAATTCACACCCAAATTAGGCTTTTGCTTGCAGGGGTGCACAATTCGCCTTAAAGCAAACATAATCAGTTTTTGAGGTGACCAATTGATCAATTCACCTGCGCACCCCGCGGAACTCGCAGCACCGCTAATCGAAGGCGCTGTGCGCAATGCATTGCTTGAAGACTTAGGCATGGCGGGTGATGTGACTACTCAGGCCACATTATCCAAGCAAGCGGTGGCGGTTGCGGTAATGAACGTGCGAGAGCCCGGCATTGTTGCCGGGATTGACCTCGCGCGCGAAGCATTTCGGCAAGTGGATCCCAACCTTGAATTTGAGGCGTTTGTATCAGACGGTGATTTGATCGCGGCCGGCGACAATATTGCACGTGTTTCGGGCAACGCCCGGCACATTATGTCCGGTGAGCGCGTTGCTTTGAATTTCATGTGTCATATGAGTGGGATTGCCAGCTATACCCGCGCATTTACCACTGAAGTGGAAGGCACAGGTGCCAAAATCTGCTGCACGCGCAAAACAACCCCGGGATTGCGCGCTTTTGAAAAATACGCGGTAAAATGTGGCGGCGGCTCGAACCATCGGTTTGGGTTAGACGATGCTATTTTGATCAAGGACAATCATATTGCAGTTGCTGGCGGGGTCACTCAAGCTGTGCAAGCGGCGCGCGCTTTTGCTGGCCACTTGATGTCGATTGAAGTTGAAGTTGACAATCTTGAACAATTTGCTGAGGCGCTAGACGCGGGTGCTACTGCGGTTTTGCTTGATAATATGCCACCAAAAGTGCTGCGTGAAGCAGTTCAACTGAACAAGGGCCGTGCCCGGCTGGAAGCATCCGGCGGTGTTGATCTGCAATCTGTCCGAAAAATTGCAGAAAGTGGCGTTGAATATATTTCGACCAGCAAAATCACCATGGCAGCCATGCCGCTTGATATTGGCCTCGATATTCAAATCGACAGCTAACCGAACGGACTTGTCGTGATCAACAATTTAACCGAACTGATGCTTAGCGCGGCGCGAAAAGCGGGCGCAGAAATCATGCGCCACTACGCGGATGGCGTTGATATTGAGCGCAAAGGCGATGGATCGCCGGTGACAATTGCAGATCAAAACGCTGAAGACATTATCATTGGTGTTCTAAATTCGACCGGCATTCCCCTATTGGGGGAAGAAAGCGTTGCAGCTGGTCAAATCCCCTCACTTGGAAGTCGCTTCTTTGTTGTTGATCCGTTGGACGGCACAAAGGAATTCATCAAGCGCAATGGCGAATTCACCGTCAATATTGCACTTGTGGAAGATGGCGTTCCAGTTGCTGGCGTTGTTACCGCGCCTGCTTTGGGTTTGGAATTCGTCGCCGACGAAACTGGCGCATATTCTATTGTCCAAGATAAAGATGGGTCTTCTGAATTCATCAGGCTGCAAACGCGCCCGGATGGGCCACGCAAAGTTGTCGCCAGTCGCTCACACGGCCACGCCGCCTTAGCCGCATTGTGCCAAGAGTTGAACATTGTTGAAAATATTAGCGTTGGCTCTTCGCTCAAATTGTGTTTGGTCGCCAAAGGCGACGCCCTGCTCTATCCACGTTTTACACCAACGTGCGAGTGGGACATTGCCGCCGGACAAGCGATATTGCTACGTGCTGGCGGCGCCGTATTGACCATGGATGGCGCGCCGCTCAAATACGGCAAGGCCGAGGTTGAGTTCTACAACCCATTTTTTGTCGCTGCTGCAAATGAGGACGTTGCCAAAAAAGCGGCATGTCTGATGGAAAATCTCGTCTCTTAACAAGATTTTTTCGTTTGCTGGGTATGATATTCCATTAACCTCTCACGCAAATTTGCGCAGTTGAGTGCCATTTTTCGGCAAAAGACTCTTGTTCTTAACTCTCTCATACCTATATAGGTTCGATATATATCGAACGAGCATGAGACATGAATGTAAGAACCGTCTGCCTAGCGATCCTCACCCAAGGGGAAACGACAGGCTATGAAATCCGCAAACGCTCCACTGAGGGCGACTTTTCCTTCTTTTTAGAAGCCAGCTTTGGCTCGATTTATCCAGCACTTTCTAAATTGGAAGAAGATGGATTTGTCACCAGCCACGTCCAGGCGCAAGAGGGAAAGCCAGCCAAAAGGGTTTATTCGATCACACAAGTGGGTCGAGAGAGCTTCATAAATTCGCTTTTTGAAGATCTGAATGCCGATGTATTTCGTTCAGAATTCATGCTGTTTTTGCGTTTTGCCGAAGAATTACCGCGCGACCTGGTTGAAAAACGAATTTTAGAACGTATCTCAAAGGTCGACGAGGAAATTGCGTCGATTGAAGAGATGGGGGCCGATCTGGAGGCTAAAGCAGATCGCTGGGTTTTGAAATACGGACTGTCCTGTATTCGGCAAGCTCGAAACTATCTGATTGAACATAAAGATGAAATTATCGCCATGGCGCAGCCGATAGATGCTGCTGCTAAGGCAGCCGAATAGGGAATTATTAAATGCGCTTTTTATTGTCATATGGCGTGGCGTTTCTTTTGATCGTTGGCATTGGGGTTTGGATGGCGTCTGGGACGCTCGTTCAAGGTGGTCAAGGCGCAGGAAATGGCGAACGCGCTATCCTTGACGTGCTGGAGCTGCCTGAAGATAGCGGAATTAGAGGTGTCTTGGAGCAGGTTGGGCTGGTTACACCAACTGAGCCCACGCAGGAAAACATTGATGTTGCTACGGAAGAGCCTGAAGCGGAAGCAGAAGCACTTCAATCAGTTCGTACGCAGGCATTTGTCGCACAAGATTTGCCACTAACTGTTTCATTGCGCGGCAACACAAAAGCCAGTGCGACTGTGTCCATTAGAGCCGAAACTACGGGTATCTTGAAAACACGGCATGTGAACAAAGGTGATCACGTTAAGGCTGGCGATCTGTTGTGCGAAATTGATGAGGGAACCCGCAAAGCGCAATTGGCACAAGCCAAAGCCTCATTGGCGAAAGCTGAACTCGATTATTCCTCCAACAAGACACTTCGAGAAAAAGGCCTTTCACCAGCAAATTCTGGTCGACAATTTGAAGCGGCGCTTGAAGCTGCCCGTGCAGCTGTTGATGGTGCACAGGCGGAACTTGAACGCACTGTGATCTATTCTGAGGTTGCAGGTATTGTACAGGACCCAATCGCCCAGCCCGGCGATATGCTGAGCGCAGGCGCGGCTTGTGTGACCCTTGTACAAATGAACCCAATTCTATTTTCTGGCGATATTCCTGAGGCACGGATCAACGCGGCCGCCATTGGATTGCCAGTGACTGTAAAAACCATCACCGGACAAGAAGTGGTGGGCACATTGAGCTATGTGTCCCCTACATCCAACACCGCCACTCGGGCCTTCCCAGTGGAAGTGAAAATTCCGAACGATGATTATGCAATTCGTGCTGGGCTGACCGCAGAAGCGACTGCAGTTCTGGGCACAGTTAAGGCACATCTTGTGCCTCAATCAGTACTTACTTTGGACAGTGAGGGTACAATCGGCGTTCGCGCTGTGTTGGACGGCACTGTTGTGTTTCACGCTATACAAATCGTACGTGACACAACAAAGGGTATTTGGGTGACCGGCCTTCCCGGAAATGTGGAAATTATCACTTTTGGGCAGGAATATGTAATCGCTGGACAAAAGGTCGTTGCTGACAATATCAGCGACGAGAAAACATCATGATTGGTGCTCTGGAAAATATACTAAGGCGGCCAAAATCCGTCATTACGATTATGATCGTGCTGTTGTTGGCGGGTATTTCCGCCTACATTTCGTTGCCAAAAGAAGGGCAACCAGCCATTGATATTCCTTACTTGTACGTTTCAATATCGCAAACCGGCGTTTCGCCTGGTGATGCGGAGCGCTTGCTCGCGCGCCCTATGGAAACGGAATTGCGCAACCTTGATGGGTTGAAGGCCATGACCTCCACTTCGTCGACGGGTCATGCATCGATCTTCTTGGAATTTGATATCAATTTCGATAAAGATCAGGCCATTTCTGATGTGCGTGAAAAAGTTGACCGCGCCAAATCTCAATTGCCAGATGATGCAAATGAGCCAACGGTCAACGAAGTCTCGATCAGCGATTTCCCAACTGTTACTGTTGCACTGTACGGCGATGTTCCTGAACGTGCACTCTCTCAAACGGCGCGTAAATTGCAGGATCAGCTTGAAGGCATTTCTTCTGTTCGTACAGTTGATATGTCCGGCAACCGTGAAGAAGTTCTGGACATTATTGTTGATTTGAACAAACTCGAATCCTACAATTTGACCACAAACCAACTGTTTGATGCGCTAGCGCGCAACAACTTGGTGGTGCCTGCTGGCACGCTGGACACTGGGCAAGGCAAATTTGCCATCGAGGTCCCGGGCCTTATTGAAAGCGCGTCAGACGTTTATAATCTGCCGCTTAAAACCGATGGCAGCACAAATGTCACCTTTGGTGATGTGGCCACTATTCAGCGTACGTTTAAAGACGCAAATACCTACACACGTGTGAATGGGCAACCAGCTGTTATTCTAGGTGTATTCAAGCGTTTGGGCTCCAACGTTATTGATATGTCAGATAGCGTGCGTAAATTGGTCGACGAAACCGCTTCGGAGCGCAATCCGGCCATTAAAACCAGCGTTATGATTGACCAAGCGAAACCGGCTGAAGATATGCTGGGCTCTTTGCAATCAGCTGTTTTGACCGCGGTTGCGCTGGTGATGATTGTGACCATTGCAATGCTTGGCATCCGCCCTGCCCTTATGATCGGGTTTGCGATTCCAACATCGTTCATGATGGCCTTCTTATTCCTACAACTCATCGGCATGACGGTGAACATGATGATCATGTTCGGCCTTGTGTTGACTGTTGGGATGCTGGTGGATGGTGCCATTGTTATTGTTGAATATGCCGACCGAAAGATTTCTGAGGGCATGGAACGGCGCGAAGCCTTCATTCGCGCTGCAAAACTCATGTTCTGGCCAATTGTTTCCTCCACGGGCACCACACTCGCGGCGTTTTTGCCCATGCTATTGTGGCCGGGGATTATCGGTAAATTCATGAGCTATTTGCCCATCATGGTGATCATCACGCTGATTGCGTCTTTGATTACGGCCATGGTGTTTTTGCCGGTGCTTGGTGGCCTTTTGGCACGCAAGAAAGTCAGCGAAAAAGAAATGCTTGCGGCGCAAGCCCTTTCTGGACGTGACAATTTTGATCCCAAAACCGTACCAGGATTTACTGGCGGATATGTCCGCTTCTTGAACGCCATCATTCGTCGCCCGATCATGGTGCTCGTTGTTGGTGTTGGCATGATCGTTGGCATTTTCATGTACTTTGGTCAAAACAGTACAGGCGTTGAAGCGTTTCCTTCAATTGAACCTGAGTATGCCACAGTGGCGGTAACTGGACGAGGCAACTACTCGCCAATTGAAATCCGCGACTTGTTGATCGAGGTTGAAACCGAAGTACTCAAGGTTAAAGGCATCAAAGAAGTGGTGATGAATTTTGGCAGCACCGGTGCTGTTTCATCGCCTCCTCCTGATACACTTGGCAACCTGCAACTGGAGTTTGAACCCTTTTCTGATCGACGTTATGCGACAGAAATTTTTGCAGACATTCGCGAAAACATCAAAGACATCAAAGGTGTGGGCGTTGAATTGCTGGAAGCTGAAGAAGGCCCTCCAACAGGCAAAGATCTGAGCATGCGGGTGACTGCCCAGTCTTATGATGACTTGGCACCAACCGTTGCGAAAATCCGCAATTACGTGGAAAACGATCTTGGCAATATGATCGAAGTTGAAGATGGTCGTCCCCTGCCCGGTATTGATTGGAAGATCAATGTGAACCGCGAAATGGCAGCACTCTATGGCATTGGTGTTCGTGACCTGAGCCCATATGTGCAGCTGGTCACCTCTGGTGTTGCAATTGGCACATATCGTCCAGATGATGCGATTGACGAATTGGATATTCGCGTTCGTCTGCCAAAAGAGCAGCGTAGTTTTGAGGCGCTTGATTCACTAAGAATCATCACGAACGCCGGGCTTGTTCCTGTGTCCAACTTCATCACGCGTGAAGCGGTGCCAAAAGTGGCTTCCATTTCTCGCCGTGACTCTCGGTATACAATGGGCGTTCGTGCCAATGTATCGGGTGAAAAGGAAGATGGCACCCCGGTAATGGCCGCCGAAAAGGTTGAAGAGCTGAAAACTTGGATCAGCGCGCAGACCTGGCCCGCTGGTGTTGAATTTGAATATGCCGGAGCGGATGAACAGACCAACGAAACCAATGCATTTATGATGCAAGCTGGTGGCGCTGCGATGTTCTTGATGTTCCTGATCTTGCTGACGCAGTTCAACAGCTTCTACCAAGTGGCCATCACGCTATCGACAGTGGTGATGTCTGTGGCCGGTGTATTGTTAGGCATGTTGATCACCGGACAGGCGTTCTCTGCCATTATGACGGGCGTGGGCATTGTTTCGCTTGCTGGGATTGTGGTGAACAACTCTATTGTGTTGATCGACACCTACAATCGGTTCCGACACGAAGGAGCGGATCCGATCAGTGCGTCTTTGATGACCGCATCACAGCGGTTGCGCCCTGTTCTTTTGACGACGATCACAACAGTATTTGGTTTGATTCCAATGGCCTTGGGCATCACCCTAGACTTCTTTGGGCAATCCATTGTGATTGGCGACCCATCAGGTGCTTGGTGGATTCAGCTGGCAACGGCAGTTATTTCTGGCCTGACGTTCTCAACTCTGCTGACGTTGATCATGGTCCCTGTTCTGCTTGTCGCCCCTTCGATTTGGCAGAGCCAACTCATCTGGCTTTGGGGAATGATCACCTACCCGTTCCGCGCATTTGCGGCTTGGCGCCGGTCAAAAGCAACAGCGAAAGCTGAAGCCGCTGAAGCGGTGGATGAAGAGGCAATGGTTACAGATCAACCAGCGGCTGCAAAGATCCCAGCAAACGCTGATAGTGCAAAAGCATATATCACGGGTGATTTGGTAACCGAAGAACGCCACGGCGTGACCGTTGTGTCGCGACCAACCCCTGAGGCTGCAGAATAAGCAGTTTCGCTATTATGATTTGTTTGGGGCGCGGTATTTTGGAATACCGCGCCCCATTTTTTATCGATCAAGGACAAAAGAAAAAGGGCACGGCTTTGAAAAACCGTGCCCGAAACTCTTCATTGTAATTCACTAGAGACTAGTTCGAAGGTTCGTGTTTTTCGTGCTTACCCAAAAAGCCCTCGGTATCCGTTTCCCGGGCGAGACGAAGCTTTTCGCCGGCCTCATCAACTTCACGCTGCCGGTTCCACATTTGGGCATAGAGACCGTTTTGGGCCAACAGGCCTTCGTGGTTGCCACGCTCTGCGATTTCCCCTGCCCGCAGCACAATGATTTCATCGGCGTTGATGACAGTGGACAAGCGGTGGGCAATCACCAGCGTCGTGCGGTTTTGCGACACATGGTCCAAGGCGGACTGAATCTCACGTTCAGTTTGGGTATCAAGCGCAGACGTCGCTTCATCCAAGATCAAAATTGGTGGGCTTTTCAAAATGGTGCGCGCGATGGCGACACGTTGTTTTTCACCACCGGACAATTTTAGCCCACGTTCACCGACTGGTGTTTCGTAGCCCTGGGGGAGGCCTTCAATGAAGTCCGCAATCTGCGCAAGTTTAGCGGCTTCATGCACTTCCTCGTCAGTTGCTTCGGGGCGGCCATAACGAATATTGTAAGCAATCGTGTCGTTGAACAGTACCGTGTCTTGCGGCACCATGCCAACAGCTGCACGTAGTGATTTTTGCGTCACATCGCGCACGTCCTGCCCGTCAATTTCTACACTGCCTTCAATGGCGTCATAGAAGCGATAGATCAGTCGAGAAATGGTTGATTTACCGGCACCAGATGGTCCCACCACCGCAATGGTTTTTCCCGCAGGCACTTCAAAACTAACGCCTTTTAGGATTTCACGATCTGGATCATAGTGAAATTTTACATCATTAAACTTAAGAACGGGACCGGTGATATCCAACGGTTTGGCGTTCGGCTTGTCTTTGATTTCAGCGTCCATATCAAGCAGCTGGAACATGTTTTCAATATCGGTCAGCCCCTGTCGGATTTCGCGATAGACGAAACCAATGAAGTTGAGTGGGCGGTAGATTTGCATCATATACATATTGATCAGCACAAAATCACCGACAGTGATCTGACCGGCGAGGACGCTATTCACGGACATAATGGAAATGACAATCATGCCCAGCCAAAAAATCACCGCTTGGCCAAAATTGAGGAACCCAAGCGAGGTCCACATGCGGATCGCAGCGCCTTCATAAACTGCCATTGATTTATCGAACCGGTTGGCTTCCATTTCTTCGTTTCCGAAGTATTTTACCGTTTCAAAATTCAGCAAACTGTCGATGGCTTTTGAATTTGCATCTGTGTCGCTGTCGTTCATTTTGCGACGTATACCAATGCGCCAATTGCTCGCCTTCACTGTAAAATAGATGTAGCCAACAACGGTGATCACCAAAACACCGAGATAGGGCAATCCGAAACGCCAGACGAAAATCGTGGAGATGATGACAAATTGAACCAGTGTTGGTGCCGTGTTGAGCATGGTGAAACGAACGATTGTTTCAATGCCCTTTGTGCCCCGCTCAATAACCCGTGAAAGGCCACCGGTACGGCGCTGCAAGTGATAGCGCAAAGACAAGGCGTGCAAATGAACAAAGGTACGACGGGCAAGTTGGCGCACCGCATTTTGTCCAACAGAAGCGAACAGCACATCGCGCAACTGCATGAACAGGCTTTCAACGATATTGCCAACACCGTAGGCCACAACAAAAGCAACCGCTAGCGTTACCCCCATCATTTTGGCTTGTTCGACACCATTGCCAATGTCCAAGGAATCAATGACTTGACTGTAAAAATATGGGGCAAAAGTTGCTGCCCCCATCGCCGCAAGCAATGACAATAAAGCCAGCAACACGCGGGCTTTCAGGTCTGGGCGATCGGAAGGCCACATATAGGGCCAAAGGTTTTTAATTGTGGTGAACGTAGAGCCTTCGTCGGCGTTCACGGTTTGTTTTTTTGAAACAGTGCGACCTGTTGGCGCTAGAGCCATGGATTACTCCGATTTTTGGGAAACTGACTTAACCGTGAGTGGCGCCACGGTGCGCTCAAAGAGGGACTGAACAGAACTTAGACGTTCGGTACATATACTATAACAGTTTTTGGTGCCCTGGCCTCTTCGCTCAATCAGCCCAGCTTCAAGCAACACTTTTAGGTGTTGAGAAACGGTTGATTGAGCCAATTCAACGCAGGTCATGACATCCCCACAGCATGGGGTGCTTATATCTGACAAATAGCGCAAAATTGCTAGGCGCGCCGGGTGTGACAGGGCGCGCATGGCTTTGGCGAGTTGTTGGTCTTCGGGCGAAATTTCATTCATCGTAATATTACGATAAAGCAGTTCCGCCCGAAGTTCAAGCCCTATTCTTGGTCCGGCAACTCAAATACCTGACCTGGGAAGATCATATGCGGATTTGATATGGAGTTGGCATTGGCTTCGTAAATGGTGGTGTATTTAACACCACTCCCATAAACACGACGCGCGATGGTCCATAGATTGTCGCCTTTGCGAATGATGGCCTTGCCTGACACAAATCGCTGATCATCGCCCTCGCCCACAGCAACAGCTGTGATTGTACTCACTTGATCTGTTGCTGGTTGGGTGCTGGTCTCAGCCGTGTCCATGGCTGGTTCTGGCGCGCTCGGATCGGGCACTGTTTGGCTTGCCACAGCTTCAGGGTCTGGTTGCTGAGCCGCTTCTACAGGCGGAGTTTCGACTGCTGCCGATGCAGTGGTTTGGTCAGGCACTTGAGGTGTTGGCGTGGTTGCAGCATCTGTTTCGATGGCTGTTTCAGCTTGTGCCACTGCCGCTTGCTCTTCCACCACAGGCGCAGCTTCATTGGTATTTGCAGTCTCTACTGCTGTTTGCGTGTCCGCATTGGCCGTCTCAGCCTGCTCTTGAGTTGCTGTAGCTTCGGGCGCGGCGGTCGCTGTTTCTTCCGCTGCAGGTGTGCTTGTTTCGGCGACAGCAACGGTATCCGTTGCGGTTTCATGCGCGGCAGGAATTTCAGCCAAATTTTCGACGACAAAGTTCACTTCAGTGCGTGCAGAGACCTGCGAGGTATCCGCGACCAGCAAATCAGCCCGCACCCGTTGTGTGGGTTTGGTCAGAACATTTTGCGCCTCAACCAACCATCGTCCATCGGCAACAACAGCGTCCGCAACATATTGATTGTCGACATAAATCCGCATTGTGGCCCCATCAGGCCCAGCACCAGCGATGAAATTCATCGTGCCATCAATCTCAATGGCGTCAATTGTGGGCTGCACAAATTGTTCAATCGCATCAACGGCAGCCTGTGCGGCTTCTGCTGTTGCAACTTCTTGTGCGGTTGGGGCTGTTTCAACTTCAACTGGTGTTGTTTCAGCTTGCGCAACTTCGGTTTGAACTTCAGCTGCTTCTGACACAGCATCCACAACATTGGTTTCTGTCGCTTCAACTAAAGCCTCAGCTGTTTCTTGCGTTGCTGGAACCGCATCATCAACCGCTTGCTCGGTTGCAACTACTGGCGCTGTTTCAACCACTGGATCAGTAGTTGCTTCAGCAACCTCCTCCACGGCTTCAACAGTTGGCGCGACGGCTTGCGTTACCACTTCAGCAACCTCAGTCGTTTCACTAAGGGTGTCTTGTGCGTCTTCAACCACAACCGGCGTTTCAGCTGTTTCTACCGCTGTTTCTTCGGTTTTAGGTTCTGTTGGTGTTGTTGAAGGTTGCTCTGCGGCAACAACAGCTGTTTCAGGAGAATTTTCTGAATCAATTGAATCAGTTGGCGCTGCAACCTCAGTTGGAGATTCAACAACTTCAGGCGTTGATTCAACTATGGCTTCGGCGACTTCAACAACCTTTGGCTCAAGTCCTTGAATAATTGAAGAGGCTTCGCCGGGCACAGACGCTACCACGATTGGTTCTTGATCACGCCCCTCATGGATCAATACAATTTCTGACTTTGCAGATGGTGTAAAATTGCCCTTGGCATCCTGCGCTTCAACGGTGATCTCAACACCGCCAGTTGCAAGGGGATTTTCGGGCACAAACACCCATTCACCTGTACGTTCGGGCTTGGTTTTACCCAGAATTTGTCCATTTGATTTTACAATCACTGTATCGCCCACCGCAGCGGTGCCCACGATAACCACAAGGCCATCAGCGGTGGCGCGCGCGATTGTAAACTCTGGCACAACCACGGCAATGTCGTTTTGAGCCACCGGCGGCGAGGCTTGATCGTTTAAGGCGGCTGTTTGTGATGTTTCGGTGGTTGCTGCAGGCCCGTTTTCGCTGCCTCCATCTTCGGTTTTCAACGCATCATCTACAGATGATACTTGAGACCCGTTGCTACCTCTGTTGAAAATCTTACCAACAACGCAACTCAAAAACGGCTGATCAGTGCCTTGAGAACATGATGAGATTGCAGGAGCGGCGACCACTCCTGTTACAACTGCTGCCGTTGCCGCGGCAAAGCCAAGCGCAACAAACAGATTGGAATTTGAAGTCGATTCAGCCAGGGTTGCCTCCCATTTTTTTTGCGTTCTCGACCTTAGGTTGAACTGGACTACCCTCTATCCGGTTCGGTCTTTAGCAATTTATACGTAACAGACTCATACAGCGCCTCGAACGATGCATCAATGATGTTTGCAGAAACACCTACTGTAAACCATCTTTCGCCCGATTTATCCCTTGATTCAACCAGCACACGGGTTACCGCGCCCGTGCCACCGTTTAAGATACGCACCTTAAAGTCCACCAATTCAAGGTCGTCAATTCGGTCGGAGTATTTGCCCAAATCTTTGCGCATGGCCAAGTCGAGCGCGTTGACGGGTCCATTGCCCTCGGCAACGGACATCAAAATCTCACCATCTACTTCTAGTTTTACCACCGCCTCTGACATGGTGACCATCTCACCACGTGCATTGAAGCGACGTTCAACAGAGGTGCGAAAACTGTCAACGCGGAAGTATTCAGGCACTTGGCCCAGCGTTTTACGTGCCAAAAGGGCGAACGAAGCATCTGCCCCATCATATGAATAGCCGCGCGCTTCGCGTTCCTTGACGGCCCGCAACAGTCCATCCAAACGAGGATCGTTTTTCTCTACTTCGATTCCAAACCGTGCAAGGACCGTAAGAAGGTTTGATTTTCCCGCTTGCTGCGACACCATCACATTGCGTTGGTTGCCCACCGTTTCCGGCTCAATATGCTCGTAGCACGAAGGGTCTTTTTGCAGGGCGGAGGCATGTATACCCGCTTTTGTGGCAAAAGCGGAAGAACCTACATATGGCGCTTGGCGCGCAGGCGCTCGGTTGAGCAGCTCATCAAACCCTCGAGAGACTGTGGTCAATCCCACCAGTTGATCTGGTGAAACGCCGATTTCAATTGTTGAGGCAAATGGTTCTTTTAGGGCCAGCGTTGGGATGACGGAGATTAAGTTTGCATTGCCACAGCGCTCGCCGATGCCGTTTAAAGTGCCTTGAATGTGGCGCACACCAGCGCGCACTGCAGACAAGGTGTTGGCAACTGCTTGTTCGGTGTCGTTGTGGGCGTGGATCCCAAGGCTTTTGCCCGGCACAACCTTCTGCACCGCTTCAACGATCTTGAAAACCTCGCTGGGCATGGTGCCGCCATTTGTGTCGCACAATACAACCCAGCGCGCGCCTGCTTCAAAGGCGGTTTTTGCGCAGTTCAACGCATATTCAGGGTTGGATTTGTAGCCATCAAAAAAGTGCTCACAATCAACAATCGTTTCGCGCCCGGTTTCAGCCGAAGCGCGAACGGAGCCATCAATTGACTGTAGGTTCTCATCCAAGCTGATGCCCATCGCCAATTCGATTTGGCGGTCCCAAGCTTTGGCAACAAAGCAAATGGCCTGCGCTTCGCTCTGCAGTAGGCCCTGTAAACCGGGATCATTGCCAACAGAACGCCCTGCCCGTTTGGTCATGCCAAATGCTGTGAAAACTGCATTTTTAGTGCGTTTTTTGGAAAAGAACTCGGTGTCCACAACATTGGCACCGGGGTAACCGCCTTCAATGTAGTCAACGCCCATGCCGTCTAACAATTTGGCAATCGTAATCTTGTCTTCAACAGAAAACTCGATGCCAGCGGTTTGCGCACCGTCGCGCAAGGTCGTGTCAAACAGATAGAGGCGTTCTTTGGTCATAATTACTCTTCTGGCCAAGTGTTTGTGTCGTGGTCGGGGTGTTGGTGGTTTTTTAAGCTTGCTTGTTGTTCTTTGAAATCTGCAGCCTCTTCGACAACAGGCAATTCGTGCAGGGTATCAAAACTCTTGATACGTGCGGCGACGTCCAGTTGTTTATTGGGTGCAACGAGGTTTGGATTGTCGAACGCCCCAATGGCGAGCGAAATACCGTCGCCATGCCATTCGTAAGTCAATGGCGTGCCGCAACCTTTACAGAACCCGCGTTTGGCAATGCTTGAGCTCACAAAATAACTCACTTCTCCGCGCGTCCACGCCACTTTGTCATCTTTAAATGTGGCGAAGGCACCAAAATAGCCGCCGGTTTGCTTTTGGCACATGCGGCAATGACAAATGGAAGACAGGAAATCATCACCACGCGCCTGAAAGCGCACCGCACCGCATTGGCATCCCCCGCTGTGAATTGTCTCGGCCATCAATTCAACTCCCAATTTGTGATCCGGTTGCCCGCATCGTCTTTGCCATCTTTCAGCTTCACGCCCATTTCGGCCAATTCATCACGAATGGCGTCCGCTTCGCCCCATTCTTTTGCGTTCAAATGCTCAAGGCGCGCGGTGATCTTGGCTTCAATCTGATCCGCGTTTTCGTGGGTTGGCTCAGCATTCTGCGCTTCTTCAAAGGCCTTCATGCTGTCAAATGTCACCAAGCCCAGTAGTTGTAACGACCCAAACAGGCGTCTCGCATTATGCTCTTTGTCTCCACCTGCGTGGCGGTGCAATTCGGCCAAAACGCCTGACATGTTTAAGTCGTTTGCCAAATGTGCTAACAATTTAGAGCACGGACCAAGCGCTTGATATTCTTCGCGGTTTTCTTCTCCAAAGTGCAGGCCCAATTTAAGCATTGTTGATTGCCAACGATTGAGGTTTTTCTCGGCTTCCTCAAGTCGCTTTTTCGTGAAATCGATCGGCTCTCGATGGTTTGTCATCAGCATGGCAAGGCGCAACACATCGCCGGGCCAAACCCGTCCGCCGAATTTGTCTGTTTCGAGCAAGTCAGCGATGGTGTAGAAATTGCCCAAACTCTTGGACATCTTCTCGCCTTCGATTTGCAAGAACCCATTGTGCATCCACACGTTTGCCATATGGCTTTCGCCGTGGGCGCAACGGGATTGGGCAATTTCGTTTTCGTGGTGGGGGAACACCAAATCTATGCCACCGCCGTGAATGTCAAAATGCTTGCCGATATAGCGCTCAGACATGGCAGAGCATTCGATATGCCACCCCGGACGGCCCCGACCCCAAGGACTGTCCCATCCGGGTTGGTTCTCGTCCGAAAGTTTCCACAAAACAAAATCACCTGGGTTCTTTTTGTGGGCTTCCACTTCAACCCTTGCGCCTGCTTGCATGTCATCCAGATTGCGGTTGGACAATTTGCCGTAGTCGGGCATTGATGTGACGTCAAACAACACTTCGCCGCCTGCAATGTAGGCATGGCCCTTTTCGATCAACACTTCTATCAGAGTGATCATTTCAGCAATATTGTCTGTTGCGCGTGGTTCGATGGTTGGGTCCAGATTGCCCAGCGCCAACATGTCTTTGCGGTATTGATTTGCGGTGCGCTCTGTTACTTCACGAATGGCGGCGTTTAGCTCCATACCGGGATGTTCTTTAACTGCGCGCGCGTTGATCTTATCGTCAACGTCGGTGATGTTGCGCACATAGACCACATGCTCAGTGCCATAAACATGGCGCAACAGGCGATAAAGCACATCAAATACGATGACAGGCCGCGCGTTGCCAATGTGGGCATAATCATAGACCGTTGGGCCACACACATACATGCGCACGTTGGTTTCGTCGATTGGGACGAATTTCTCTTTGGTCCGCGTGAGTGTGTTGTAAAGTTGGATATCAGTCATTTGCCTCAACCATAAAGCGTGTTTGCCCGTTGGGCAGCGAGGTCAAATCTGTCTGAAAATGTCAAAGAAAGAACCACGCCGCCAATTTGAAATTAGCGAATAATAATGCAGCCGATAATGCAGATTGCGTTTTGGTTCATCATAGTGCGCGCACTTTGCATGGGGTGTTGAGAAAAATCAAGCCAGAAACAAAAAAACGCCGCCAAAGGCGACGTTTCAGAATTGTTCCGTTCTGTAAAAGGAGCCTTAGCCCTTTTTAACCCGGTAGTTATCGTGACAAGCTTTGCAGCTTCCGCCAATTACTGGAACGGCAGCGCCTGCAGTTGCGTCTGCCTCGAGTTTGTCGAGAATGGCGATAAAGTCATCCCACTCTTCCCAAATTTTTGGGCTCGCCTCAGATTTCTCGCTTGTTGAGCCTTCAGGGAACAGCAGTTTTAGCTGTGCAGCCAATGGGGCCACTGCAGCAACATCACCCGCTTTAAGCGCAGCGCCCATGGATTTCATGGCAGACTGGCGTGCTGCAATTGGGTCTTCGTCGGCAACAATTGCGCTGCCAGCAAAAGCAAGCGAAAGACCTGCAACTGCGGCCAATACAATTTTGAACTTCATTATGTACTCCCTATCCCTCAAAATAACGTCACTTAGCATAAGCAGTTGAAATAGATTGCGCCAAGTGCAAATCGTGAGCGGCGAGATCACAGCCGCTCACATGTTTGTGAGGTAAGCGTACAATTGCGGCAAATGCTAGACGTCTTGCAACTCTTTCGCGTGCAGCCAGTCTGCATGTTTGGGCGCTTTCTTGGTTTTTGACCATTCTTCAAGCATTTCCCATTTCACACCATCCAGACGCTTAAGCAACTCTTCTTCTTTTGGATCGGGGCAAGCCAGTTCGACGCGGTGACCATTGGGATCGAAGAAGTAAATTGAGTGGAAGATCGAATGATCAGTTACCCCCAGCACGTCAACACCGTTGGCTTCAAGATGCTCTTTGAATTCGATTAGTGTTTCGCGGTCTTTCACTTTGAACGCAATGTGCTGCACCCAAATTGGTGTATTTTCGTCGCGGCCCATTTCAGGCTTGGTGGGCAATTCAAAAAAGGCCAAAACGTTGCCATTTCCCGCATCCAAAAACAGGTGCATATAGGGGTCCGGCTCATGCGTTGAGGGCACATGGTCTTCGGCAATGGCCAAAACAAAATCCATGTTGAGCATCTTGGTGTACCACTCAACGGTCTCCTTAGCGTCTTTGCAGCGATAAGCGACGTGGTGGATTTGTTCGATCTTCATAATTGCCTCCAAATTAGTTTCATCTGTAACTATATGGATAAAATAGTTTCATTTGTTACTAATTGCAAGAAAAATTGCTTAGGCTTTAATTTGGATGATCTGTTTGATTTCACCTAGGGGTGTTGAGCCATCATCTGCGACGAAACGGATAGCCACTTCGTCCCCTTCTCTTAGGAAAGGCGTCACGGCCTTCTCGCTCTTTTGCTTTTCCGCTGTGCGGGCTTCAACAATACATGAAAAGCCGATGCCATCTGATCCAATCGGCAACACCTCATCATGGGTGTTGGCAACCGTGCCGGACCCAAGAATGGTCCCTGCCCCAAGATTGCGGGTGCGAGCTGCTTCTGAAATCAAGCGTGGAAAATCAAACAGCATATCCACTTCTGTTCGTGGCTGCCCCACCAAAACGCTATTGATGCGTGACTGCAATTTACCCGACAGCTTTTTGCCGTCCCAAGCCGCACCGAATTCGTCTGGCGTTGCGACAATGGGTCCAAAACTCGAAGACGGTTTTGCGTGAAAAAACCCGAAACCGCCCTGCAAATCGTCAGCCACCAAGCGGCGAAGCGAAACATCATTGCAAATGGTAATTAGGCGAATAGCAGAGGCAGCCGCTTCGGCGGTCGCACCCATTGCAACAGGCCCTAGAATAACGGCGAGTTCAGCTTCAAAATCCACCGCCAAATCATCAGCTGGCACCACAACATCGTCATGTGCGCCAAGAAGTGTATCGGAGCCGCCTTGATACATAATCGGACGATCATCCTGCAACTCTGCATCTTTGGAACCCGTTGCAGAACGCACGCGCTCAAGGTGGCTCATATAGGCGCTGGCATCGATCCATTGAAAGGCCCGTGGCAGCGGAGCCATCGCCATTGAAGCATCGAAGGGTTTTCCGGCGATGTGACCTGCATTCAGTTGATCACTAAGTGCTTGCAAGTCCGGTAATACCTGATCCCACTGATCTAAAGCAGATTGAAGCGTTAACGCGATGGCGCTGGCTTGGGTAAATCTGGTAAGATCTTGGGAAATGATGGCCAGTTGACCGTCAGGGGCGCCATTGCGCAAAGTTGCAAGCTTCATAATTTCTTCTCGATGCAGAATAATTGAGTTAAATTTAATACGGTTTTGAGAAGCTTGTGCCAAGTACATTAAATCATTGCCCTCAAAATGGCAGATTGATGAATTACCGGCAACAATTTGAACACTGTGAGTAGATTCGTGCAGCGCATTCTAGCAATTACCATTGCCCTGGTTATGAGTTTCGGCGGCGTCGAAACCGCATTTGCGCAGGCGGACAGCTGCAACTCGTTGCAACGTAAGATTCGCTCGTATGAACGCAACTCGGATTTTCGCGACGGGCAAGAAAATGATGCAAAAGCACGCGCGGCGCTTTCCGAAATCAAAAAATGGGAAAGTGAATTTGTACGCGGTGGCTGTCAAAAAGTCTTAAACGCTGGCGGACGCCTAAATAGCACGTGTCGCTCTATCGCCCGCAAGATACAACGCGAAAGAAAAGACTATTCAAATGCCGTCGCTCGGGTCAAAAAAGGCAGCCAAGTGGCCGCGGCCCGCGAAGCTGCGTTGCAGCAATATGCGCGATTTGGTTGTAGCAATCGCTCAAGCGGCTCAGTTAGCCGGACAGAGGCAAAACCAGAACGCAAAACGCTCTTTGAGCGCTTATTCGGCGGCGGTGATGACCGGATCAACGACGGTGATTTTTACGATTTCTCTGTGACCACCTATCGTTCCGTCTGCGCGAGAACTTGTGATGGCTACTATTGGCCCGTGAGTTTTTCAACCGTCAAAGACTATCTTTATCAGGATGCTGGTGTGTGCGAATCTCAAGCCGGCGTTGGCGAGGTTTCGCTATATTATTACAGCAATCGTGGGGGCACGCCTGACGACATGGTGAACTTAAATGGCCAACGGTATGCCGACAGTCCAAATGCGTTCAAATATCGTCGTGAATATGATGCGACCTGCAACGTCAAACAAACTGAAGTCTATGGGATCATCCAAGCCGCAGAAGGCGACGATTTTTCACGGGCGGTGATTTCATTTGGCGACATCAGTTTCCCGCTGCCACGGCGCGATCCACGCCAAACGCTAGAAATAAAAGTGGCTGTTGCAAACTATGTGCCTTTACCCCGACCCCGCCCAAATCGTGACGGCGAGAGTGCGAGTGTGGCAATTCCCCAGCAAACCAATGGCGACCATCGTGTGGTCACCATTGGTGAAAAACTGGTTAGGCTAGTCGGTCCTGACACGCCTTACGCCCCAGTAGCGGCAGCAGGGTCGTAAGTTCAGGGCCGTGTGATTGACCGGTCAATGCTAAACGCAGTGGCATAAACAGGCTTTTACCTTTACGCCCGGTTTCTGCTTTGAGTTGATTGGTCCATTCGCCCCACGTGTTTTCATCCCAAGGCTCGGCTGGCAATTGCTCGCGCGCCGCATCAATGAATTCACGATCTTCATCAGCAATCACTGATTTAACAGGCCCCTTAACAAGTTCGCTCCATTGCACAATATCGCCGAACTTTTCCAAATTCTCATGCACTGCGTTCCAAAGCGCTTCACCGTCTTCTAGGCCGAGCGCATTCAAACGATCTTTCACGTCATTATAGCTCAAGTGATGCACCATGCGCGCGTTGAATGTATCAAGTTCAGCTGGATCAAACCGCGCGGAGCTGCGTGACACTATTGAAACATCAAATGTTTGTGCCAGCTCTTCAAGTGAGGCATGTGGCGCAACAGGTTGGCTTGTCCCTGTTAGGATTGCAATTAATGCAACGGCTAGGGATTCATAACCTTCTTCACGAAGGTTGGTGATTGATAGAGAGCCTTTGCGCTTTGAAAAGCCCTCGCCTGTTGCGTCGGTTAGCAAATTGTGGTGTCCAAATGTGGGTGCTGTTGCGCCCAACGCTTCAAACAACTCAATTTGTGCGCCTGTATTGGTCACGTGATCTTCGCCACGGATGATGTGGGTCACACCCATTTCAATATCATCCACCACGGATGGCAATGTGTAGAGATAAGTACCGTCTTCGCGAATAAGCACCGGGTCAGACATGGTGTCTGTGTTTACTTTTTGATCGCCGCGCACCACATCATCAAAATGCACTTCCTTGCCCTCAAGCTTGAACCGCCAGTGTGGCTTGCGCCCCTCAGCTTCTAACTTGGCTCTGTCTTCATCGGTCAAATTCAGCGCAGCACGATCATAAATTGGCGGCTTGCCCATTGCGCGGGCACGGGCGCGACGACGGTTCAATTCATCGGCGGTTTCATAGCAAGGATAAAGCCGGCCAGCAGCGATCAGTTGATCGCGCGCCGCATCGTGAAAAGTTGTACGTTCAGATTGACGCTCTAAGCGGTTTGGTTTGATGCCCAGCCATGCGAGATCCTTTTCGATCGCGTCCGCATATTCCTTTTTGGAGCGCTCCAAATCCGTATCGTCAAAACGCAGGATAAATTGACCACCGGTTTTAAGCGCAAACATCCAGTTCATCAAAGCAGGTCGGGCATTGCCGAGGTGAATATAGCCAGTAGGCGAAGGCGCAAAGCGCACAACTGTGGTCATTGGTTTAGTTTCCTTGGTCACGATAACCGTTGGTGATTGGATATTTGCGGCCAAAACCAAACGCTTTTGCGGTTAGTTTTGGTCCTGGCGCTGATTGGCGTCGTTTGTATTCGGCGATATAGAGTAATTTTTGCACTTTGGCGACAATTTCTGCATCAAAGCCTTCGGCAATGATCTCTTCCATCGATTCTTCGCCCTCTACAAAACGCTGCAAGATAGCATCCAGCATTGGGTATGGCGGCAAACTGTCTTGATCCGTCTGGTCTTCGCGCAGTTCAGCACTTGGCGCTTTGGAAATGATCGCTTGCGGGATCACCTCACCTTTCGGCCCCCAGCAGTCTTGAGGCATATGGTTGTTGCGCCATTCTGCCAAATGATAGACCTGCATTTTATAGAGGTCTTTGATTGGGTTATAGCCGCCGTTCATGTCGCCATAAATGGTGGCATAACCAACCGCCATTTCAGACTTGTTGCCGGTGGTGATCAGCATGGAGCCAAGCTTGTTCGATACGCCCATCAAGTATGTGCCACGCATCCGCGATTGTAGGTTCTCTTCTGCTAACCCTGGCTCTAAACCGGCAAACAGCGGCGCGAGTGCACTTGTTGCAGCTTCCACCCCATCACCGATCGATACAATATCATATCGCACACCCAAGCGTTGTGCGCAGTCTTTGGCGTCTTTTAGGCTTTCCTCCGACGTGTAACGATAGGGCAACATGATACAATGCACATTGTCCGCACCCAATGCATCCACCGCCATCGCGGCAACAATGGCGCTATCGATGCCGCCAGAAAGGCCCAGCACAACAGATTTAAAGTGGTTCTTTTGAATATAGTCCCGCAGCCCCAACACGCAAGCGCGCCATGGTGCTTCATCCTCTGAAACCAAATTGGTGATTTGCGGTTCAGCGCAAACCCAAAGATCGTCCTCGCGCGCCCAATCACTCATGATGAGCTGCTCTTCAAAGCTTTTCGCTTGAAACGCCAACGAGCGATCCGCATTCAATCCAAATGACGCCCCATCAAACACCAGTTCATCTTGGCCGCCCACTTGATTGAGATAAAGCAGAGGTAGATCAGTTTCCACTACACGCTGCACGACCTCATTTACACGAACGTCTTGTTTGTTGCGCCAGTAAGGCGAACCATTAGGACACAAAAGCATTTCTGCGCCAGTTTCGGCCAAACATTCGCAAACTTCGGGCCACCAAATGTCTTCACAAATGGGCACACCGATGCGCACATCATGGATGTTGAAGGGCCCGGGAAGTGGACCTTGTTCAAAATAGCGTTTTTCGTAGAAAACATCGTCGTTTGGCAGTTCGTATTTGGCGCGCCAGTCAACGATTTTGCCATCCTTGGCCAAAAGAACAGCGTTGAATAGCTTGTCGCTTTCTCGCCAAACACATGGAATAAGCGCTGCGATATGCTCGCCTTTGGTCAACTCCGCCAGTTCGCAAGCGGTTTCCATCGCGTCAGCAACGAATTTTGGCTTAAACAGCAAATCCTCAGGGAAATAGCCGGTGATAAACAGTTCTGGATAAAGAATGATATCCGCGCCCGCATCAATAGCTTCAGCGAGTGCTCGCTTACCTTTTTCAAAATTTACTGAAAGCGCGCCAACGGTGGGGTTGAGCTGAGCAAGCGCAATGCGCAATTTATCGGTCACAAAGAACGTCCAAAACTGATCAAAATCGGGGGTAGATGTAGCGATTCAATAGGCGTTAAGCAAGGCGTGTGCAAAGACACAAAAAAACGCACCCAAATATTAGGTGCGTTTTTTGAGATAATTCGTTGTGCCGGACTAAAACTGCACTTTCAGCTCAGCCAGAACGCCATATCGCCAAAGCGAAAACGCGTCGATCCGCTCTGGCGTCAAATAGTATGTCCCACCCGTACTTGGGCCAATATCGTAAGTACCATCAGAATTACTGTCGACAGGGGCTGTAACATCCGCAAGGCCGTAAACAAGGTTGCCCTGCCCGCGAAGGTATGTTGCGCGCCCGCCAACACGAACTGCAACATTATCGGTGACGTTGTAGCCAACCATCACGTCAGCTGCACCACCCCATCCAGAACCATCAAATTTTGACTCGGTCGCTTTGTAGGTTGTGTAGCCACCACTGGTGATTGGTGCAAAACTATGCCCACCCAGGATTCCCGAAAGGGATGCATAAGGAATTGCAGCAACTTCCGCTGTCACATCAAAGCTTCCCGCCACAGCCTTAGTCGAAAGACCCAAACGCAACGCGTTGATGTTCAAAGTGTGATCAGCATGTTCAACTGGTACAAAAAAGCTACTGGTGCCCGTCGTCCAAGACAATGATGAATTGTCTTTAATCGGACGGTATTCGGCACCGCCAATTGTTGGCGCATCATTTAGATATTGATAGCCCACAAAGCCACCAAATGTAGCGCCAACATCATCGTTGCCAAGCTTTACCGGCATATAACCGAAATCAGCAACCGCATAAGCCATATTACCAAGCGTTGTTTGTCCGCTTGTTAGGCCATTGTCATAGCTAGCATCTAAATGAACTGAATATCCGCCATATACGTTTAGATAGGTATCAGTTGCCAAATCGTTCAGACGTAGAAAGACTTCGCCAAACTGCGTGGTGTCGTTGGTGCTACCGTTGGTCGCAGGGACGATTATTCCGGAATTGTTTAGGCCACTGGTTGAAATAGAGCTTCCACCACGCGAATAGTGGTAGCGCAAACCAGCTTCAAATTCCATCAGCGGATCGGTAGGCTCGTCCCAACTGTTGTAGCTGCCGCGCATATCTGCTGGATAATCCAAGTCTGCTGCAAGTGCGGTGCTTGCGCTCACCATTGCCGCAACACTTACCAAAATACCTAAACCAACATGCCGCATGGCCAACTCCAATTGCGTAAATCAAATCACTCCTGAGTATTTATGGTTGATTAAGGTTAAGGGGGCACTAAAACTGTCTTAACAAATTGATAATGCAACAAAAAACACCGCCCCCTTTTGAGGAGCGGTGCGAAATTCTTTTATTTGAGTTCTTGTGGCTTAGATAGCTGCCAAATTGCGTGGCCGCACGGGGCGCTGATGATCTTGCATTTCTTCAGCAACCAAAAATGCCAACTCAAGTGCTTGTGAAGCATTCAAGCGTGGGTCGCAATGGGTGTGGTAGCGGCTTTCAAGGTCCGCTTCTGTTACCGCTGAAGACCCACCAACGCATTCAGTAACGTCTGCGCCAGTCATTTCCACATGCACACCACCCGCGTAGGTGCCGAGTTGACGATGCACCTCAAAGAAGCTTTTCACTTCAGAAAGCACCAAATCAAATGGCCGTGTTTTATAGCCGGTAGACGCTTTGACCGTATTGCCGTGCATGGGGTCACATGACCAAACAACGGTGCGGCCTTCGCTTTTTACCAGTTCCACCAAACGTGGCAGTTCATCGTTGATTTTTTCTGCGCCAAAACGCGTAATCAATGTCAAACGGCCAGCTTCGTTTTCAGGATTAAGCTTGTCCAAAAGACGTTTTAAGTCGTCATTCGTAAGCGATGGGCCACATTTCAAGCCAATCGGGTTTTTGATGCCCGAGAAGAATTCTACGTGAGCCTCGTCAACGTCGCGTGTGCGATCGCCGATCCACAACATGTGGCCAGAAGTTGCATACCAATCGTTGGTGATTGAGTCGCGGCGCGTGAAGGCCTGCTCATATCCAAGCAATAGCGCTTCATGGCTGGTGTAAAACTTAGTTTCACGCAGTTGCTGTGTGTTTTCAGCGTTGATGCCGAGCGCACGCATGAAGTCAATTGCGTCGTCAATCTTCTTCGCTACCGCGTCATACTGATTGTATGAATTGGTGTCCTTAATGAACTCCATGGTCCATTCATGGGTGCGTTCTAGGTTGGCATAGCCACCGGACGCAAAAGCGCGGATTAAATTCAACGTTGCCGCTGACTGGCGATAAGCCATTGTCATGCGGTTGGGGTCTGGCACGCGTGAAGCTTCATCAAAATCGATGCCGTTGATAATGTCGCCGCGATAGCTTGGCAGGGTTACACCATCAATGGTTTCATTGTCTGCCGACCGGGGCTTGGCAAATTGACCAGCGACACGCCCGACTTTTACAACAGGTTTTGACCCGCCAGACGTTAGAACGACTGCCATTTGCAAAAAGACACGGAAGAAGTCTCGAATATGGTCCGCATGGTGCTCTGCAAAGCTCTCTGCGCAATCGCCGCCTTGAAGCAAGAATGCTTTACCATGGGCTACATCTGCCAATTGAGCTTTTAATCCGCGCGTTTCGCCTGCAAATACGAGGGGCGGAAATGATGAAAGGCGCTCTTCAACAGCTGCCAGTTCCGCCTTATCTGGATAAGCCGGAACCTGGCGGATGTCTTTCGATCTCCAGCTATCAGGTGTCCAGTTACTCATTGTTCTACTCGCTTTCACATCTAAATTGATTATTTAACCCGAAGGATTTAGCAAACTTTTGCCGCGCAAACTAGTAACGAATGGCAAAACTTGACCAATTTCATACTAAAAGCGACCTTCCACCACATTCTTATAAAGAATCGCCATGTTATTGTCTGACAAAGAGAAGTTTAGAGGAGCAATTTGGAACCAATATGCGTCAACTTGATCATAAGCACTCCAAAGAGGCCATTCACCAACGATTGAGCAATGGTCCAAAAATCTCCTACTTACGTGATTGGATATACGGCGGCATCGACGGGGCCGTAACAACTTTTGCGATTGTCGCTGGTGTGGTCGGCGCGGAATTATCTGCTGCAATCGTTTTAATTCTAGGTGTCGCGAATTTGCTCGCAGACGGCTTTTCCATGGCCGCGTCTAATTACTCTGGCACCAAAGCGGAAATCGACGATTACAAACGCGTACGTGCAGCCGAAATTCGTCACATCACGGACCACCCTGAAGGGGAGCGAGAAGAACTGCGTCAGATTTTTTCCGCCAAAGGGTTTGAAGGGGCTGAGCTAGACGAAATTGTGCATTTGGTCACAAACAACCAAGAAATGTGGATTGAAGTGATGTTGACTGAGGAATACGGCATTTCAGCTGTACAGCGATCACCCGCCAGAGCGGCATTCGCCACATTCATGGCCTTCATTATTTGTGGAGCGGTTCCACTTGTGCCCTACCTATTTGGCCTACCCGCAAGTGCCGTCCTTGCAGCTGTGATGACTGGCTTTGTGTTTTTAGCAATCGGCGCTGCCAAATCATTATGGTCTACAGCTACGTGGTATATGAGTGCCTTAGAAACATTTGCAATTGGCATGTTGGCCGCAGGGCTGGCTTATGCGGTGGGCGCATTGCTGAAAACGGCCTTTGGTGTCGCTTGATTGAGGAACTTGGGTCAACTTCGTTTTGAGCGCCGGGCATTGCATACAACACGCAACAGACCTTTCAGCCATCAAACCAAAGCTTACCCAAATCCAGGAGGTTGCCGCAAAGACAACCCTAGGCTCTGCATAGTGGGTGGACACCTTTTTGATGCGCAATCCAGTCCAACACATCCTTAAAAGGGCACTGGTCGGTGTTTGCGCACCAAAAGCAAAAGTTCAGTTCCTGTCCATTTACAAGGCAGCGCAGTTGAACCTGGCAAAAATTCAAAAGTTTGAACCGCGCATCCTTAAGTCGATTGACAAGACAATGCGCTAGCTCTGGCGCTCCCCGTTTTCAATGACATAGCTCGGCGCTTTTAAAGTCACCAGTTCTTCAGCGGCGGTTGGGTGCACGGCGATCGTTCGATCAAAGTCTGCCTTTGTCGCCCCCATCGAAACTGCAATGCCGACCATTTGGATCATTTCACCGGACGATGGGCCAACGATATGTACGCCCAACACTTCGTCAGTTTCGCCATCCGTGATCAGCTTAAACATCATTTTTTCGGGACGTGTGGTCAGTGTGTTTTGCATCGGGCGGAAAGTTGACACATAAACGTTGACCTTCGCGCGACTTGACGCCGCATCATGTTCCGTCAACCCAACAGTGCCGATTTCGGGCTCGGAAAACACAGCCGTTGGAATAAGCGAGTGGTCCACGGCCATTGGATTATTGTTGTAAACTGTTTCTACAAAAGCCGCCCCTTCCCGAATGGCGACAGGGGTAAGTGCAGCACGGTTTGTCACATCTCCAACGGCATAGATTGATGGACAACTGGTTTGAGAATAAGCGTCAACGTGGATGGCACGACCAGCGTTGAGTTTTACATCAGCTGTTTCAAGCCCCAAGCCTTCAATGTTTGGAACACGGCCAGTTGCAAACATCACTTCGCCGAAATCGACGACTTCTCCGGTTGAAAAACTAACGTCAATATTGCCCGAAGCACAGCGATCCATCCGCGTGATTTCACTCTCTAGCTTGATTGTAACGCCCCGCGCTTTCATCTGCTCCGCAACCATATCGCGTACGTCAGAATCAAAACCGCGCAATATTTGGTCGCCGCGATAGAGCAATGTTGTTTCAACACCCAGCCCGGCAAAAATGCCCGCGAATTCGACGGCAATATAGCCACCGCCATTGACCAATATTTTCTTAGGCAGCTGTTTGATATGGAAAGCCTCATTCGAGGTGATGCCCATTTCAGCGCCTGGGATATTGGGCACAAATGGACGTCCACCGGTCGCGACAAGAATTCGATCCGCTCTCAATTCTTGGTTGGCTTTGGCAAGCTTGACGCTTGTTGGGCCCGTAATGACACCACGGTCGCGAATGATCTCGACGTTTGCCCCACCCAAAATGTTTCCATAGATGCCTTCAAGCCGATCAATCTCTTTGTCTTTGTTGGCCAACAATGTGCCCCAATCAAACTTGGGCTCGCCAAAAGACCACCCAAAGCTCTGAGCGACTTCAAATTGTTCTGGATAGCGACTGGCCAAAACGAAAAGCTTCTTTGGCACACATCCTCGAATAACGCATGTGCCACCCAGCCGATATTCCTCGATGATCGCGACTTTTGCGCCGTAGGTTGAAGCCATTCGCGCGGCCCGAACACCACCAGAACCGGCACCGATGACAACAAGATCATAATGAGTGGACATGCGTTTCTCCAAATTTCATCTATGTTTGCGCCCGATTGACCACAAAAAAGCCCCGCATACAAGATGCGAGGCTTCACGAATTCGGGAACTGGGTTATCGACTAAATGTCGAAACCACGTTCTTTCAAAAGCGTGCGTAACTTAATCGCAATCTCGGTTTCCAAGTTGGATTTCCAAATCATGGCCGCCGATTCAATGTTTTTGCCGATGTCTTGGTTGTTCGCGAGGAGTTTTTGCCCAACGGCTGTCTCATAGAAAGCAATAATTTCGTTCAGCTCTTCAACTGAAAACCGCACAGCGTAAATACGAGCAAAACTATCGTGAAGCTCATTATTTCCATCAAAATAACTTGTGGCCACGTCTTTTGCCGCGGTTGCAATGGATGCCGCTATGGCTGGGTTTTGCTGAACCAAGAAATCCATGGATTTTTTTGATGTGTCCACGATGATCCGTTCATAAAGATGCCCGGTGTCTGTCATCGCGACATATTTTTTGGCCAGGGCCAGATGCTCTGGTCCTATTTCTTGCGCATGTGCGCTAAATGACAGCATTAATGCCGCGCCAGCAGCAATCGCCCAAGTCGACAGGTTTTTCAAACTAGTCATGAATTCCATCCTTATTAAACTGTTCCACCCAGCTCAACGACACCATCGGGGCTCGCTAAATAGGCAGCTGAACACATATCCAAGAAAAGTCCATGCTGGACAACTCCAGGCACATTCAGCAAAGCGTTTGACAATGCTTTTGCATCGGAAATAAGGCCAAATGATGCATCTAGAATAAAATGCCCGCCATCGGTTTCAAAAGCTTGTCCACCCTTTGTTTGGCGTAGTGCCAAGCCGCCTTGCGCTGCGAATTCATCCATGATGGTTTGGACAAGTTTTGTGGTTGCGCCTAACCCGAACTTGTTCACTTCTATCGGCAATGGAAACGCACCCAAATGATCTACCATTTTGCTTGTATCCGCGATCACGACCATTTTGGCGGAAGCGGCCGCGACAATTTTCTCGCGTAGCAATGCGCCACCACCACCTTTGATCAGGTATTTGTTGGCGTCGATTTCATCTGCGCCATCAACAGTAACGTCTAACGAGTCAATTTCATCCAATGTTGTAAGCGGGATGTTCAGTGAGCGCGCTTGCGCTGCTGTGACTTCTGAGGTTGGCACGCAAATGCATTCAAAACCGTTGGCGACTTCAGCGCCCAGATAGTCAACAAAGTGCTTTGCAGTAGATCCTGTTCCCAGGCCGATGCGCATGCCCGAACGGACCTCTTGCATTGCCGCTTTTGCCGCTTGCTTCTTCAGTTCGTCGCTCATCTCATTCTACCTTTGTCCAGCACTTGCAATTGGTTTTTGCGCCACATAACAAGTCAGACGACACAATCACAATGTTTTTATGTTGTTTATTACAAAAAATTGGAACAATGGAAATTGCGCAAACGATGTATTAACCATAATATCCCATTGCTGGAATATATGTTGGCATGACGCTCGTGCGGTGAGCGCTGGAGCTTGAGGAATTTGAGATGAGACTATTAAAACTAGGAACGGCAGTCCTGATGTCGATCATGATGCTGTCCATGATAACGACAACAGCACAGGCCAAGCGCGTGTACGACCATGTTACAAAGGAATGGTACGATACTGACGATGTGACGCGCGGCGCACGCGGTGGCTCCAAAGTTAAGCGACAAGAAGTTGCTTATGAAACAAAGCTTGCTAAGGGCACCATCATCGTTGAAACGTCCGAACGTCGCCTTTACCTCGTTCTAGGCAACGGTCGCGCAATGAAGTACGGCGTGGGCGTGGGCCGTGATGGGTTCCGTTGGTCTGGCACGCATCGGATTACACGCAAAGCGGAATGGCCAGGTTGGACACCACCACCTGCTATGCGCAAACGGGTTCCTGGCTTGCCAGCCTATATGCCTGGCGGCCCAAAGAACCCGCTCGGCGCACGCGCTCTTTATATTGGAAGCACAATTTATCGACTTCACGGCACTTCAGAGCCTTGGACAATTGGTCAGGCTGTATCATCGGGCTGCATCCGATTGACCAACAATGATATTGTTGACTTGTACAATCGGGCAAAAGTGGGAGCGCGCGTTATCGTTCGCCACTAGCCAATACTCATCACCAAGAATTGAAGGCCGTCGCTTTTAAAGTGCGCGGCCTTTTTTTATGAGCCGATTGCCAAGCGACGTTCCACTGCATAAACTTATTCACATGAAAACAAACGAAACCACCGGACGCCCGCTCATTGATAGGTTTGGGCGACATGTTGAGTATTTGCGCATCTCAGTGACTGATCGCTGTGACTTTCGATGCACGTACTGCATGTCCGAAAACATGAGTTTTTTGCCAAAAAGTCAGATACTTAGCCTTGAAGAAATAGAGACTATCGCTTTAGCGTTCATCTCGCGGGGGGTCAAAAAGCTAAGGTTGACCGGTGGAGAGCCTTTGGTGCGCCGGGGCATCATGAAACTTGTCGAGCGGCTGGGCAACCAATTGGGCGCGGGCCTTGAAGAATTGACGCTGACCACTAACGGCAGTCAGCTGCGCCGACATGCACAAGCATTGTTTCAACATGGGGTCCGGCGAATCAATGTTTCGCTCGATACCCGCGATACGGCAAAATTCGCTGCCATCACGCGATGGGGGAAACTCTCTCAGGTACTTGATGGCATTGATGCAGCGCTTGAAGCTGGCTTGCACGTTAAGATCAACATGGTGGCGCTGCGCGGTGAGAATGACCACGAAATAGTGCCAATGATGGAATGGGCACATCAAAAGGGCATGGACTTGACGCTAATCGAAACCATGCCGATGGGTTTGGTCGATATTGAACGGGCGGATCAATATTTGCCGCTAACTGAGGTACAGGAAAAACTGTCTCAGCAATTCACTTTAACGCAAGATCCGCACACAACGGGCGGGCCAGCACGCTATTTGCGCATTGCTGAAACCGGCGGAAGACTTGGGCTGATCACCCCCCTCACCCACAATTTTTGCGAAGGGTGTAACCGTGTGCGCATGACCGCCACCGGTGATTTATATTTGTGTTTGGGGCAAGACGACAAAGTGAGTTTGCGCGATCCATTGCGCGAAGGTGGCGTTGATGCGCTCAATTCGCTTTTTGATCACGCCATGGACATAAAGCCCAAAGGCCATGACTTTGAAATTGACCGACAAAAGCCGCAGCGCAACGTGAAGCGACACATGTCGGTTACAGGTGGATGACCATTTAGTCGTTTTTGTCTTCGACAAACTCCAACGGCAACGCCGTGGTATATTTGATTTGCTCCATTGCAAATGATGAACTGACGTCGCTCATAGACATTTGCGCAATCAGTTTTTGATAAAAGCGATCATAATGGGCAATGTCGGGCACAACAACGCGCAACACATAGTCCACATCGCCACTCATGCGATAAAACTCAACAACTTCTTCGTGGGCTTCAACCACTGCTGCAAATTCTTTGAGCCATTTGTCGTGATGCTGGTTTGTGCGCACAGAAACAAACACTGTGACCCCGGCGTTTACTTTGGCAGGATCTAGAATGGCCACCCGGCGTTTGATGACCCCGTCTTCTTCCATCTTTTGAATACGGCGCCAACAAGGGGTTGTTGAAAGACCGACCTTTTTGCCGATTTCCGCCACTGGTGTCGTTGAGTCTTTTTGCAACAAGGCTAATATTTTGCGGTCAATCTTATCCAACACACCATTACTCCGGTTAGCAATTTTTCCTATTATGCTGGGATAACGTACGCTCTTTTAGCATGAACTTCAACATATTGAGTGAAGATGGGAATAGAATTTTACAATCCGAGCCATTCCAGTATCCAACCAAACGCGCTGACCCCTGAGCGGTCAGTGTCTGATTTACGCCGCCAGTCTTTGGGCCGCTCAAACTCACCCTGCCAAATGCCCAGCCGATTATTACGCGCAATTGCTTCATCAAAAGCATAATCGCCAAAGCTGACGGCCCATCCATTTGTGACCATCCATTTTCCGATGTCTTTTCCGTCGACTTTGCAAACTGCCAACAGCCGACGATATTTGTCTTTGCCTTGGCTTGCGCAGTCGACCAGTCGTCCGTTAATTTGTGCTGTTAATGAATTTTTTGCATCCAAACCACACAGCCATTCTTTTCCGTTCACCCTACAAGGTTGGTCGAGTTCTGGCGCATCAATGCCAATAACTCTGATCTTTTGGCCCTCGATTTGCAGACTATCCCCATCAATAACACGCGCCAAGCCTCTGACTTCTCTTGTATTCTTCTGGTCGGCGACGACAACCATCCATATCAACGCCCCGCCAAATAAGAGCGCCATGGTCATCTTGGCAAAAAATTGCAGAATTTTGTAAAAACGTTGCAACCAAACTGATCCGTAACGAGAGATTAACCAACATTGGCTAGTCTTTTGATAACAGAGAATTGCGCTAAGCGCCGGACAATTTGTGAGTATTGCGTTTCATGTCCACAATATCAGCACGAGATCAGGCAGGTTCTGCCCGTTTGGGGGCGTCGCGTTCGCGTCACCGTACGGTTAGCGATGCGCGCCAACGACTGACCTCTAGTTCTGGCACCAAAGCATCCTATGATTTTGAGTTACTGAGCGAATATGCGAACACCCGCAATTCGGGTGCCTGGGGCATGCCGGTTTTGGTGATCGCGCTTTCGTTGTTGGCGCTCATCTGGGTGGAGCCACTGGTGGTGGCCATTTGGGCTGGCGCGGTGGTGTTGACCCATTTTGGTGTTGTTTTAACTTGTCGTCATTTTTTGAATTCAGAAAAGAGCGAGTTTGAGGCAAAACGGCATACAACCACTTTTATCATTATTGAAGCCTTCTATGGCCTCGCTTGGGCCAGCCTCGCCATTTTTCCCATTATGAATCAGAGCCAAGATGTTCTGGTCATTGAATGGGCGATATTGATGGTGGGTATTGCTGCAAATGCGATTTCTAGCCGAGCAATCCCGTCTGCGACCTTTGCAAACTCCCTACCCGCCATTCTGGCTGTGGGTGCGACATTGGTCCTTTCCGGTGGTATCCTAAGTTATGCATTGGCGGTTTTGGCCATTGGTGGCGGCATTTTCTTCAACTATCTGGCGCGCACTCTGCACAGCTCTGCCTTAAAGACTATCGAACACAGAGCGGAAAAAGACTCTCTGATTTTTGAACTTGAAGAAGCCAAGTTGATGTCGGACGAAGCGCGACGCGACGCAGAACAAGCCAATATCGCCAAGTCACGGTTTTTGGCGACCATGAGCCACGAATTGCGCACCCCCTTGAATGCCATCATCGGCTTTTCAGAGGTCATGAAGTCTGAATTGTTGGGACCAATGGAAAACCCGCAATATAAAGACTATGCGGGCGACATTCATGCATCGGGCGAACATTTGCTCAACCTCATCAACGAGTTGCTAGATCTTTCGCGTATTGAAGCGGGCAAATACGATTTGAACGAAGAAGCAATTTCGCTGGTCGATATCGGTGAAGACTGTCGCCGGATGTTGGAAATTCGTGCCCGCGCAAAAAGCGTCGAATTGGTAGCCGAATTTGATTATGACATGCCCAAACTTTGGGGCGACGAGCGCGCCATTCGCCAAGTTTGCTTGAACCTGTTGTCAAATGCCATCAAGTTTACACCTGAAAGTGGACGCATCATCTTTAAAATTGGTGCTGGCGAAGATGGCACACAAATTATGTCTGTGCGCGACAATGGCCCAGGCATCCCTGAAAATGAAATCGCGACCGTATTGTCTTCATTCGGTCAAGGATCATTGGCCGCAAAAACCGCAGAACAAGGCGCGGGCCTTGGTCTTCCAATCGTTCAAAAAATCATGGAATTGCATCAAGGACGTTTCGATTTATTCTCGAAACTACGCTTTGGAACCGAAGCCATCGCAAGCTTCCCGAAATCTCGGGTATTGAATGCGATGGCCCCGGTGGTCAAAAAGACCAAACTTGAAATCTACAAAAAAGCGTAAGCCAGTTTAGCTTGCAGATTTGCCCGCAACGGCGGCTTCTTCAAAAGTCGCCATGTTGTTGTGAACGTGCAAGGCGGTTTTAACTACTGAAGCGGCAATGGCTGCACCAGATCCTTCACCCAAACGCATGCCCAAATCAAACATTGGTTTTTTGCCCATTTTGGCAAGGACGTCACCATGCGCCGCTTCAGCTGATTGATGCGCGAAAATGCAATGGTCAAGAGCCATAGGGTTCGCCGCATATACAACGGCTGCAGCGGCAGTTGCCACATAACCATCTATAATCACTGGGATTTTGTTATGTCGCGCCGCTATGATGGCGCCCACCATGGCAGCGATTTCGCGCCCACCAAAACGTGCCAGCGCATCAAACGGCGTATTGAGATGTTCCTTATGCAATTCCAAGCCGCGATCGACGGCGGATGCTTTGCGCGCTAGGCCCTCATCATCCACGCCGGTGCCGCGCCCTACCCATTCGTCACCTGTTCCACCAAACAGTGCTGCATAGATTGCTGCAGCGGACGTCGTATTGCCGATCCCCATTTCACCAATACACAATAGATCAGGTTTGCCGGCAATTGCTTCCATGCCGTATGCCACCGTCGCGGCACAGGTTTTATCGTCCATTGCTGCTTCTTGGGTAAAGTCGCCCGTGGGCAGTTCAAGCGCCAATTCAAACACGCGCAAGTTCAACTCGTGCAGGGCACACATTTGAGAAATCGCTGCGCCACCATTGGTAAAATTGGCCACCATTTGAATGGTCACTTCAGGTGGAAATGCGGAAACACCTTGTTTGGTTACGCCATGATTACCCGCAAAAATGGCAACCATTGGGTTGTTCAGCGTGGGCTGGCCACTTTCCTGCCAACGGGCCAAATGCTCAACCATTTTTTCCAATTCACCTAGAGAACCTGCTGGTTTTGTCAATTGTGCGTCTCGCGCACGCACTTCATCCACAGCTTGTTCGCTGCCCAAAGGAAGAAGTGCCAACAATTCTTCAAAATCGGCAAAAGGACTTTTTTCTGATGGTTGGGACATGCTATCGACTCTTAGCTCTAGTTAATGGGGTCGCTCTTCTTACCCCACCCATGAGGAAATGCAATTGACCAAAAGCCCTAAAGTGTCTGCACCCGAACCCAGAAACGACAATCGCGGCGATGGATCACAAGACCAGGCGAAAACCAATGTGGTGGATGCAATTCTGTTGGGCTTGCGGTTTTATTCTCGTTTGCCGACCGGAGAAACGGGCCATGATCGATTTGATTTTGCGGCCATGGTGCGACCATTGGCGTTCCCCAGTTTGGTCATTGGCGCTGGCCCCGCGTTTGCGTTGTTGTTTTTGACAGTGTTTGGCATGCCCCCGCTCTTTGCAGCAACCATAGCGCTCGGATTGTGGGCTGTGATTACTGGCGCCATGGCCGAAGACGCCTTCGCCGACGCGATGGATGGTCTTTTTGGTGGCCAGACGGTGGCGCGTAAACTGGAGATCATGCATGACAGCCGCCATGGCACTTATGGCACTTTGGGCATTGTTATTCCTTTTGCGCTGAGGGTGTTTTGCCTTGGCGCATTGGCAGCTGCCGCACCGCTTGCCGCCGCGGCAATTTGGCTTGGCTCCACGGTGCTCGCGCGCTCCGGTGCGACTTGGATTGCCCATCAATTGCCCCCTGCCCGTGCCGACGGCATTTCAGCACAAGCGGGCAGTTTGCCGGCCCGATCATGCTATTTTGGCATAGGACTGGCGGTATTTGTTTCATTCTTTTTGATGGTGCCGCTTGGCGGGCTGGGGCGATGGATCGTTGGGATCGCATTTGCAACCATTGCTTTGATCTTGTGGCGACAATTGTTGGTCAAAATAATTGGCGGCCAAACAGGCGATACCATCGGTGCAGCCCAGTTAATACTTGAAATTGCCATATTGTCTTCCTTTATGTTTGGTATGGGGCAATAACCGCGCAATCCGCGCTACCAAGGAGACGATGATGCTTTTCATCGGCATGGCCCTGATTGTTTCAGTGGCGCTGGCACTTTTGATTTCCGCAGATGTTGGGGCCATGATTGGGCTCGGGCAAGACCAGTTTGGTCAATTGGTCATTCTTGTGGCTGTGTTGGTGCTGGTTGCCGGCGGCAGCTTTGGCCGACGCATACGTTTCAACGAAATGCTCTCTGGTGCCATCTTATGGGTTGGCATATTTGCGCTGGCGATATTTGGTTATAGTTTTCGCACCGAACTCGAGCAATATGGCTCCCGGTTTTTGTCCGAACTGAACCCGGGTTCCGCCTATGTCAGCGAATCGGGCGACGTCGTGCGCTTTCGCCGTTCGATGGGCGGATCATATCTGGTTGCTGGTGACGTGAATGGCAGCAAGGTAAAGTTTATTTTTGACACCGGGGCAACATCGGTTGTTTTGACCTTTGAAGATGCTAAACGTGCGGGAATCGATATTGAGCGGCTGCGCTATAATGTGCCCGTTAGCACCGCCAATGGAGAGGCAAAAGCGGCCTTTGCGACCCTAAATCGCATTACAGTTGGCAATATCGAACGCAACAATATCCCAGCCTTTGTTGCACAAGATGGTTTGCTGGACACAAGTTTATTGGGCATGAGCTTTTTAGAAACGCTCACGACTTACACGGTTTCAGGCGACGCTCTTGAATTGCGTGACTAGCTGGCTTTTGCCAATGCCACCCCGGCAATCAAAATTTCAAATGCCTCAGCAATCAATGCGGGGCTGGCACCCGGTTTTACGGCCTCAACAGTGAGCAATTGGCGATAGCGGCGCGCGCCGGGTTTGCCAAAACCAAGGCCCAACATGTGGCGCACAATTTGATTCAATTTTGCGCCCTTAGTCATTTGAATTTCAGCATAATTCATCATCACTTCACAAAGTGATTCAAGCGAAATTGACGCGGTCTCGTCATTGAAAAACTGCTCATCCACATCGCGCAACAGCCCTGGGTTATGGTAAGCGGCGCGGCCAAGCATAACCCCGTCCACATGCTGCAAATGGGTGTGACATGCCTTTAGTGTTTCAATGCCGCCATTGATCATTAGTGGCAAATCGCCCACATGCTTTTTGAGGCGATAAACCCGGTCATAATCAAGCGGAGGCACCTCGCGGTTCTCTTTTGGCGAAAGGCCTTTTAGCCACGCTTTGCGGGCATGCACATAAAGAGCGTCAACTTCCGCCTCGAGCATGTGGTCAACGAAAATGCGCAAGTCATCTTCGCTGTCTTGATCATCGATTCCGATGCGGCATTTAACCGTTACGGGACGATCTGTTGCGTCGCGCATGGCGCGCACACAGTCCGCAACAAGCTCTGGCTCAGCCATCAGACACGCGCCAAACTTGCCAGATTGTACGCGGTCAGAAGGACAGCCAACATTGAGGTTGATCTCGTCGTAATTGAACTTTGTGCAAAGGATAGTTGCGGCAGCTAATTCCTTTGGATCAGACCCACCAAGTTGCACAGCTATTGGGTGTTCAACATTGTCATCATAGTTGAGCAACCAGTCTGCGCCGCCCCTGATCAAGGCCGCACTGGTGACCATTTCGGTAAACAGCAATGTTTGGCGCGACAGCTGACGATGGAAAAACCGGCAGTGGCGGTCTGTCCAATCCATCATTGGGGCAACTGAAAATGTCCTTGCTTTGGGGTCCAAAACTTTTACCTTGGCGTTTAGTGATCACAATTGTGCCGGGTTATAGAATGAATGCGCTGCAAATGCAGCAGTTTTTTGACCACGTTGCTTGTCGCCCGGGGGGCAACTTATGCTCAAGAGCTTGTTTGAAGCTGGAATCAATGCGGTTTTTGGGGAAAACACCGTGCAAGACGCACTTTTGCGCCTTCCCTTAGCATCCCCAGTGCATGTCTTGGCGATCGGCAAAGCTGCAGCTTCAATGATGCAGGGCACTGTTCGTGCCAACATAGAATTCGAAACTGCACTTCTGATTACAAAGAACGGGCACGTGGACCGATCAAAATTTGCACCAGACATTGAGATTATGGAAGCGGCGCACCCGCTGCCCGATCAATCCTCACTTGAGGCGGGGGCCAGGCTTTTGCAATGGATCAAAGCGCTCCCACAAAACTCTACCCTTCTGTTTCTTGTTTCCGGTGGCGCGTCATCATTGGTAGAAGTCCTTGTTCCCACGGCCACGGTTGATCAGCTGGTGTCGCTCAACAAAAAAGCGATGGCCCAAGGGCTCGAGATTGGTGAAATCAACAAGCAGCGCAGCGCCATTTCTGCCATTAAGGGCGGCAAATTGCTTTCGCACTTTGGTGGCCGGCAGGTCTGCACTCTTTACATTTCAGATGTTAGAAACGACGCCATTCAAACCGTTGGCTCAGGCATCGGGGCAAGCCCGCTCGCGGCCAACTTTGTGTATGAGTGCCATGTTGTTGGCTCCAACGCACTTGCGCGTGACAAAATCGTTCTGGCTGCACAAGACCAAAATATTCATGTTGTGGAAAATGAAGGGCTTTTGTTCGACGATGTGACCGCCTTGGCCCCAATGTTGGCCCGACGGGTCTTAGAGGGCCCAGCCGGTCTATATGTCTGGGGTGGCGAAAGCACAGTGCAATTGCCGCAAGTGCCCGGGGTTGGTGGGCGCAATCAAAGTCTAGGTTTGCTGTTCGCAAAGGAAATCGCGGGACAATCGGGCATAAATGGGCTGTTTACGGGCACCGACGGTACCGATGGACCCACGCCTTTCGCAGGTGCGCTTGTAAACGGATCAACTTTTTTTGCGCAGCCCGGCGCACAAACAGCCTTGGACACAGCGGACAGCAGCACATATTTAAAGAAATGCGGCGCGATATTCGAAACGGGGCCAACGGGCACAAATGTGATGGACTTAGCTTTGGTGTTTAAAGATTAGTTCAGCGTCTCATTTTGTCAAAACGTCTGCGCTGCGTTCAATAAGATCAGGCACAAACAGTTTTTGCAGTTTTTCAGGGGCCTCTCCGTCGAGCAACCGCAGCATAAACCGACCAAGCATTTCGCTGGGCTTTGAAATGGGCAAATAGCATGTAGTGATTGGGGGCGTGAAATATTGCGACACTTTGAGATCGTCGGTTGCGATCACCACTGCGTCTTTGCCGTGTACTAGTCCGCGCACATGAAAGCCAGAAAGCACCCCGAGAGCAGTTGCTTCGTTTGCGCAAATATAGGCCGTTGGCGGCTCGTCCAGCGTCGACATTTCAAACAATTGCTCCCGCCCAAATGCCGCCGTTAAACGACCATTGGCCATCAACGCAGGGTCTAATGGTAAGCCAGCGCGCTCTAATGCTTTTTTGTAGGCGTTCATACGTTCTTGGGCGTACATCAACTCAGCGTTAGCATCGAGCATGGCCAGGCGTTTGTGACCTTTGGCGATCAAACGATCCACACAGATTGCAATTATTCGGCTGTTGTCTGTATCCACGAAGGCATGCGGCTGCGACACGGCGCTTGTTCCATAACTCACAAATGGAAAATCTTGGGCTTGCATATATTTGATGCGTTCATCTTGGGGTCGCGTGCCCGAAATGATAATGCCATCCGCTTTGCGGTTGACCACAATGCGTTTGATGGTTTCCAAGCTCTCTTGAAAACTACCCACTTGATATTGCACAACACGATAAGGCGAATGCTCAATGGCATGGTTTAGGCCGCTGATCAGATGGGTATATCCCACGCCGCCCCATTCATCATCTTGAGGCGACGCGATGATGGTGACCATGGCGATTTGATATGTTTTACCTGTGCGCAGTTGCACGCCGCTGATGTTGAGTTCAAACCCAAGCTTTTTTGCAACATCAAGAATTTTGTCTCGTGTGACGGGACGCACTTGGTCAGAGCCATTCAAGGCTTTTGAAACGGTTGCCGTCGACAGGCCAGTTTCTTTGGCGATGGTCTTAATGGTTGGCCGAGGCGACATATCAACTCTCAATTCAGGACCCGTTCTGGTTAGCTAAAATTTCGCGTAAACGCAAATAGACAGCCGAGGTCCAAGCAAATGCCGGGTCGCGCACCCCTGCTCCGTCTATGGCGTCAAAATTCTCAGCCATGCCGGAAGTCTCACAAAGGTGAGTGAACCTGTTTGCCACCTTATAAGCAAGCCGTGTTGCATTTTGCGCCATCAACCCGTCAAAAAGCAGCATTGTTGTTGGGGCCCAGATCGGGCCGCGCCAATAGCCATCCGGTGTGTAAAACGCACTTGATGGATTTTCGGTGGCAGGCCCCCAATTCGTCAAAATCCCTGACGATTCAAGTTTTGCAAGGAGTGCATTTGCTATCTCCTTCGGTAGTTTTTCACCCAGGAGTAGCGGCATATATTGGATGAGACTGTCACCCGGCAGTGGCGTATGCGGGTCAGCTTGTTTGCGCGCGGTGAATGTTTCACCGTTCCATAGTTTTTCGACCAACAAACCGATCAACTGATCTTCAATCGATCGAAAGTTTTTTGCGGCGGCATCGTTACCATTTTGCTGATGCATTTTGCTGATTGTTCGCGCAGTTAATGCCAAAAACGTTGGCAGATCAGGCCCTTCGACGGGACCACCTTGCGCAAAAAAGCTAGCATTGTCCCACCCGCTGTCATTGCCGTGCGCGTAGCTTGGCAATTGGGTATTGTCAGCTCGTGTGTTGGTCAGCCAATAGGAAAGCTGGCGTTCAAGCTTTTCGCGCAAATAGTCTAGCTGATCCTCGTTGAAGGCTTCAGGGTTTCCACCCATGATGTGCTCTATCGCCCAACCATGTACGGGCGGCTTGGTGAAGGCAAAAGAGGCCCCCTGATCATGCACATAATCGGGCAATAATCCGCTGTCGTCTTGCTGGTCGAAAATGACGGCAAATTGATCGAATGCCAATTGGGGATGACGTTTGGCGACGCCAATGGCTGAAAATGCATTGTCCCAACTCCAAATGTTGATCATTCGGTTTTTGGACATATAGATCGCTGGGGCGCTGAGTTGCCCGCCTGCGGGCACGGTATTTGCCCAAAGTAGGTAAGAAGCGAGCTTTGCTGCCTCCGCCATCTGCTCGTCGCCACACCAGCGCGCAAATTCCCGCTTTGCGCTAGCTCGTGTTTTTTCAAAGCTATTGGCTGGCATATCTGGACACAGCCGACGATGCAGAATTATTCGCCCCTCCAGTTTTTCTCCAGAAAAGCATATGGCTACATTTTGGGCGTGGTCCGTGCGCCATTGGCCATCCACGCGCACCACGCCTTCAAAGGCCTCAGGCGTCAGCTTTAAGTTTTCGCCGGCTGCCACAACACAATCACGACCATCATGCGCCTTAAACGCATAATCATAGCGCGATCCTTCCAAACAAAAGCGAACCTCAATATTTTCTGCTTTCAGGTACAGCACTTCACCTTCGCCAATTGCAAAAGCGGCCTTGCCGATCTGAATTTCCCCTCGCATCAGCGTAACATCCAAGGCCTCAGGGGAAACTGAAAATTGGGGATCGAGCGCAATTCCCTCTGCGTCAAAGAACTCAAGGCGGCAAAGGTTGCCAAATCTGGGGCGTTCGTCACCACCAGCCACAAAGCGCAAGAAACATTGCTTCTCACTATCATTGGCCGATCTTATCATCGACAGCGTGGTAAACCTTTGGTGGCGTGAAAAGGGAACCTTTGCAAAATCAAACAGCGCCATGCCTTACCCTTTCACAGACGAACCAATTGCCCCATTCATAATGTAGCGTTGGGCGAAGAAGAACAGGATCAAAGGTGGAATACACAGAATGACAGTGATCGCTGCGATTGAGGTGATGTCGGTTTCGTGCAAGCCTTTGAACATGGATAGACCAAGCGTCAGCGTATATTTGGACTGATCATTTAAATAGATCAGCGGACCCAAATAATCGTTCCATGCGTTCATGAAATGGAATGTACCCACCAGCACCAAAGCAGGCATCATCAGGGGCAAATGAATGCGCCAATAAATCTGCCATGAATTAGCCCCATCCATTCGAGCGGCCTCATCAATCTCCACCGGCACTGTCATGATATATTGGCGGAGTAGGAAAACAAAAAACGCATCGGCAAAATAAGCTGGCACAATGAGCGGCTTAAGCGTGTTGATCCACCCAAGCATATTAAACTCCATATAGAGCGGAATCATCTTTACGTCCCATGGGATCATCATGGTGGACAACAAAAGGATGAAAATCGCATCGCGCCCCTTAAAATGAAACCGTGCAAAGCCGAACGCCACCAACGAACTTGAAAGCAATTGCCCAAATGTTGAAAGGACCACCACAATCAGCGAGTTTTTAAGATAGATATCAAATGGTTGTTTAAACCAGGCCGTGGCAAAGTTTTCCCATTGCAACGCACTGGGCCAAAACACCGGGGGGTATTGGTATAGCTCGGGAATGCTTTTTACAGCGGTTACAAAGGTCCAGCAGAACGGCATGATGAACAAGGCGGATAGAAAAATCAGTACGCCATAGGTAAGGGCTCTAACCATCTGCATTCTCCTTGTTTTTCATTTCGCCCTCATAATAAACCCAGGCAGAAGACGACTTCATCACGAACAATGATAGGGCCAAGATTATCAGGAACATGACCCAAGAGTTTGCCGCAGCGAACCCCATTTCAAAGTGCTTGAAGGCGTTGTCATAGATATACATGGCGAAGAAGTAAGTGCTTTCCAGCGGACCACCGCCAGTGAGCAGCAGCGCAATTGTCAGCTGCTGGAATGCGGCAATAATTGAGGTGATGAAGGTAAACAACAACATGGGGGACAGCATGGGGATGGTGATGAACAGCAGCCGCGCCCACGCCGGCACCCCAGATATTTTTGCCGCTTCATAAAGCTCTTTAGGGATTGATTGCAGACCCGTAAGCAAAATCAACATGGTGCCGCCCAGCCCCCAAAGAGAGGCCACAACGATAGCCAAGAGTGACCAACTTGGGTCCCCCAGCCAGTTTGGCCCCTCTATCCCAGCAAGGCCTAGGAGGAAGTTCAAAATTCCATATTCATGGCTATAAATCCAAGCCCAAATTGTGACCAATGCCACGCCTGAAATAACGCTTGGTAAGTAAAAAATTGTGCGGAAAATACCGCTGCCTATTACTCGTTGATTGAGTAGAACAGCCAGCAATAATCCCAAGATAATATTGAAGGGAACAAAGAACAGACCGAACTTAATTGTAACCCAAAGACTGTCCCAAAAAAGCGGGTCCTGAGTCAGCATGATCTCGTAGTTTTCAATACCAATAAAGGTACGTTCCCCAACGACGGGCCAGTCGTAAAAACTCATGACCAGCGAGAAAAGAAGGGGCCCCAGCGTGAAGGCCAGGAACCCCAGGATCCAAGGGGAAATAAACAGATATGGAGTCAGCTTTTCGAGTGTTCGAGAACGCTGCGCTGCACTATCGGGATTGGTGCCCATATCATTACTCCCCCTTGGAATGGCTTAGTTTAGATGCCGTGCAGAGCGGGCAACAGCATCGTCCAGATTGGTCTTTGCATCACCTTTTCCGAGCATTGTCGCTTCGATTGCACGCTCGAGGTTGGTTTGAATTTTGCCCCAATTTTCGTGCTTCAAGAACGCATTCGTCTCGCGATCGGATACCGCCAAAATGTCAAAGAATGGCTTGAAAACAGGATCGCTTGTCATGTTGAGTTCTTCAGCAACACTTGTGCGGATTGGCAAATCGTTGGTGCGCAATTTAACCGCAGCTGGTGAGGAGAAGAATTTCACATATTTCCATGCGAGTTCCAGATTCTTGCCGTCCTTGGCTACCGACATTGCTGATGCAGGCACAGACGAGTGAACCGGTTTATCGCCAAAGGATGGAAGGTGCGCGACCCCGTAGTTGATGCCAGCAGCTTCGATGCCAGCTTTGGACCACATGGCGCTCTGGAACATGGCGATTTTGCCACCTTTAAACAAAGCAGATGAAGATGAGTTTTCGCCAACACCGACCATAACCGCTTCTTCATTTCTCGCCATTTCAGCGAACATGTCCAAAACCTCAACGGCTTCGGGACTGTTCATAAAACCATCGATTGTCTTACCGTCTTGTGAAATAAATCGTGTGCCATTCGACCACAAGAATTGTTCAAAATCGAAAGGATCAGGCTTTGCCGACACAGCAATACCGTAGGTTTTGCTTTCTTTGTCTCGGAACTTAGCTGCTTTTTCGCGCAAGTCGGCCCAGGTCCAGCCTTCTTTTGGCTCTTCAACGCCGGCGGCCGCAAACATGTCTTTGTTGTAAAAGACAACATGGGTGGTGAACCCAGCAGGCATGCCGTAAGCTTTTCCGTCAATGCGGGTGGTGTTTATCAACGCCGCAGGAATGTCGCTGAGGTTCATTTCTTCCGCGTCGCGTGCCATCAAATCGTCTAGTGGCAACAATGATTTGTAATATTTGGGGTAATTCCACATATACATGACGTCTGGCGGGCTGCCCGCGCCAAATGCTGCGATGAGTTTTTTGTCGTATCCATCAGCATAAGATTCCACTTGAACCTTCACCCCTGGATTTTCGGCTTCAAACAGCTTTGCAATCTCATATTGGATTTCCAGATTCTCTTCGCCGTTCCATGTGGCAAAGCGGATCACGTCTTCTGCGACGGCCGTCCCGCCAATCGTGAGCGCTGCAACTGCTGACGCGAGCGCCAGCTTTTTTAAATTCTTCATTGGTCCTCTCCACTTCCTGTCGCTTGTTGCGACCCTTTTTGCCGATCAATGAGTGATCGAGTCTCCGCATCCAAAGCACGCGGAATTGCCTCCCCTTCAGGATTGAAAATGTGACAATGCTGAGCAGGAAACCTCAAATGCACCCGGTCATTGGCGACCACTGGGTGGGTGCCACGGGTGATAACTGTGAATTGCTGGCCGTCATCTAAAGTCAGATGCACTTGGCTTTCCGTCCCCAAACGCTCAACCAATACAACCTGTCCGTGAACGTGCGCATCTGCTTCACTGACGAATTCGATATTGTCAGGACGAACCCCAAGAGTGTGTTGTCCGGCGGAGGACTCCTTGAGCTCGCTGCGCATATCAACAGTAATGGGCAAGCCTAAGGATTGACCGCTAATCTCGATTTGGCGCGCACCGACCGTTCGAGCATCAACTTTGAGGAAGTTCATTTTTGGTGAACCAATAAAACCTGCAACAAACAAGTTTTCGGGTGCATAAAACAATTCTAGCGGGGTTCCGAATTGAGCGACCTTTCCTTTGTCCAAAACCACAACACGGTTGGACAGCGTCATCGCCTCCACTTGGTCGTGGGTCACATAGATCATGGTCACACCAAGCCGCTTATGCAGGTTTGCCAGCTCGACACGCATGGTCACCCGCAGGCCCGCATCCAAATTGGAAAGCGGCTCATCCAGCAAAAACAACTTGGGATCGCGCACAATTGCTCGCCCAATGGCTACACGCTGGCGCTGACCACCTGAAAGCTGCTTGGGGCGACGTTTCAGCAACTCGGTTATTTGCAGAATGCGCGCGGCATTTTGCACCCGCTCTTCAATTTCGCGCCTTGGGACACCATTTAGCGACAAGCCAAATGACAAATTCTTATAGACACTCATGTGCGGGTAGAGCGCATAGTTTTGAAAAACCATCGCAATATCGCGTTTAGCTGGTTGCAACGTAGTGATGTCACGCGCCCCAAGGGTTACGGCACCCGCATCAATTCGTTCTAGCCCCGCGATCGAACGCAACAGGGTGGTTTTGCCACAACCGGATGGCCCCAGAAAGCTTACAAACTCTCCGTCTGCAATTTCCAGATCCACACCCTTAAGCACGGGTACATCACCAAATTTCTTGTGGAGCTGATTTATTTGCACGCCAGCCATTTATCACCCTCTTCCCTTAAGGCATTGCCAGAAATATAAACGTTTAACTTTTCAAGTAAAGTCCTCATTCAATTTCTTTTAGAATTTCTTTACATTGATTGGTGCTCATTTCGCATGATGTTCCATCCCCCCTCAACGCACATACGAGCCGAATGAAATAAGCGGGAAAGCGTGGCCAACACGCTCCCTATGCTGACCAGATTGCCACGTCATGTGGCGCAAGTTCATGCCCACCGACAAAAAACTGCGTGTTTTTTGGCACGTCAAGCTGTGCCGCCTGGTTGGCAAAATTGAAGGCAAACATCAGATTCCCCCGTCGAGTGATCCTTAAATTCGATGATGTTTTTGAACTTGCCGCCACACCTGCCCACCCGGCCAACTTGGTCACAAGGGCATCGAGCAGCTCTGCGCTAAAATGGGTCGCCCCATACCAACATTTCTCACTGCCAACGAGCGCAGGTGATCCATCTCGGAAATCCGATTGGAATGTGGCCAGCACCTTGTCGCCGGTCACTATTTGCTCGCGCCAATTGGTGACCTTACCCAACAAATCACCAATTTTTACGCGATCACGGCCATATGGCGGCAACGATTCTACGCGCGTGACTTTGACGTCAAGCAAGCGCGAAAAGCTACCCGGCGGCAGATGCGCAGGTATGTGCATATCTTTAGATTTACTGCCTGTGCGGGCGCCCAAAAAAACCTTGGCGGCGCATTTTTCTAACTTGTCGACAAAGTCAGGATCGTCGACAATCATGTCTGGCACCACCACCAATTTGTACCCATCAAGGTCTGAATGTGGACCAACGATATCCACATCAACATGCTGCCGTGAAAGGGCCGCGTACCAGTCCATCGCCACGCGCGAGCTGGAATAGTCTTCTCCCTGGGGCAACGCATCGGCGGCCCATCGCGAGGGATAGTCAAGGACCAGTGCAACTTGCGCTTGCTGCCGCGCACCAACTTCAGGCAATTTCGCAATTTCATGCGCCACCTGGGTGACTTCAATAAATGCCTGATCCGGCTCATTATTTGGCAACAATAGTCCAGCATGGAACTGTTCTTGCGCGAACTTTGATTGCCGCCAGCGGAAGTAGCACACAACATCTACCCCATGCGCAAAAGCCAACCATGTCCAAAGCCTTACCATGCCATCCTGGGGCGATTGATTGTGCTTCGCCCAATTCACCGGGCCGGGCTGCTGCTCCATAATCCACACGTTTCCGCGCCCCACCTGGCGGTATAAGTCATTGTTGAAGGCTGGCTGATCAGGAATGCCTGTGCGCAGGCGCTCAGCCTTTTCATCCTCATCCATTCCCGAATAGACCAAAGCCCCCATGGGGTAGCTATCCCAAGAAGCAAAATCGATATCCTGCCCAACCGCGTAATGATCAAAATCTGTGTTGTGCCCCATGAAGTTGTGCGTAATGGGCCTGCCCGGCGACAGGTCGCGCAGCACATCGACTTGCGCCTTATTAAAACCCACCACTTGGTCAGATGAAAAACGATAGAAATCCAGGAGATGAGTTGGGCTTGGCTCTTCCACCAAGTTGTTTGGCAACTCAATTTGATTGAATGACCGATAGGCCATCCCCCAAAAACATGTACCCCAAGCCTCGTTCAACTTATCGATGGTTTGGTACCGATTGCGCAACCAATCTTGGAACGCTAAATGCGCACTATTCGAATAGCTATAGATCGTATTGTGGTCGCCATACTCATTATCGATCTGCCAAGCGCAAACATGTTCGTTTTCGCCGTAACGATTTGCAAAAGCTGTGGCGATGCGCACCGCATGCTCGCGATATATTTTACTTGAAAAACAATAGTGCCGACGCGCCCCAAACTTGCGAACATTGCCGTTTTCATCGACCGGCAAGATCTCTGGGTGCTTATCGATCAGCCATTTTGGTGGCGCTGCGGTGGGCGTACACATAACAACTTGCAGACCCGCCTGCCCTAGAGTGTCGACTGCACGGTCAAGCCATTCCCAATTGAATTCGCCTTCAGCTGGCTCCACCAAAGACCAGGTGAATTCTGCAATACGCACCCAACTCAGTCCCAACGACACCATTTTGCGCGCATCATCTGCCCACATTTCTTCGGGCCATTGTTCGGGATAATAGCAAACACCAAGTTCCAACATATACACACCCAATAAAGACTAACCGCCACCTTTTCCAACGGCAGCGGAATCATTTTCTCTAAAACTTTATCGCACAACACCTACAAAATATAAACGTTTATATTTTGGTATGCGATTGTATTTATGATCAAACGCCCAAGAAAATTATGCGTGATTTGAGCGAGGGATACGAAATATGAGTGTTGAGAAAATGAGTTAGAAGCGCCGACAGGCACGAACAAATTCATCGAATAGCGCAATATTTGAGGCGTCATTTGTAAGCTTTTCGGGGTGCCACTGCACACCGACGGCGAACTTGTGGCCAGGGAGTTCGATTGCTTCAGTAATGCCATCTGGCGCGCGCGCAGAAACGACAATATTGTCTGTCACGCTAACGAGCGCTTCGCGATGAAATGTATTCACATCAATTTGCGATGCCCCAACAATTTGACTTAGCTTGCTACCCGCTGAAATGCTAACGGGGTGCATGCGACCCGCTTCATCGTGTGGCATTGCTCCCCGCTCCGTCGTCAATAAATCCGGCGTCATCTTTGCGCCGTTCAGACAACCAAGCAACTGCATCCCCGCACAAATGCCCAACACCGGTTTATCAAGCGACAAAAAGCCTTCGATCAGCGCCTTTTCAATCGCCAACCGATCTGACGGTGGCGAATTGGACGTTAAATCACCAGCGTAACATGTATCCGCATAGGCAAAACGACCACCGGGACAAAGCAGACCATCCGAAAAGGCAATAACATCTGCTAGTATTTGCGCCTCATATGGCACACCAAACGGCAAGCCACCAGCACGCACAATCGACGTAAAATAGCCTTTTCCCATCGCATATTGGTTACCGCCCGAACTTGTGTTCTCATCCATCAGTACAGCAATATGCGGTTTGGTCATTTTGTTGCTCCGGCTCCCTCTTTTAAGCGCCATTTTGTCAATGGTGTGGCTAAACGCACTTGATTACAAGCGCTGTAGAAACGCCATGAGTTCAATTTGGCTCCTTACCCCCAACTTCGCCATCGCCGCCTTCATTTGGTTGCGCACCGTGTGAATGCTGACTTGCTTTTCTTCCGAGATTGCACGCAACGATTTTCCTGCGGAAAATCCATCAATGACCGCTGCCTCAGCAAATGTAAGCGAAAATTTGGACTGAAGATTCGCGAGCGCATTGTCATTGGGTAGCTGCCGACCAATCGTTACCAACAGCGCTGGTTCGCCAATCGAAATTGAAAATGGAATTGGCGGATCAAATGGGTCCAGCTTTGCCATACGCACCTCGTACGGCCCAAGCGCCACATCAACGTCCAAACATATTCGTGAAACATTGGGCGCGTTTTCTTTAAGCCCCTCAAGGGCTGTGCGGAACTGCAACGCACAATTAACATCAACAAACCGAACTGCGCCGCCCAGGCCAGTGGCGATAATCCTGTCCTTACCGAGGATCTCCTGAGCCATTTTATTGGCATAAATGAGGTTTCCGCTCGCACTCACGATTATGAGCGCTGACAATTGCTCACCAGTATCGGCCTTCAGGTTGGCAAGCTCTCTTAACTTGCTTTGCCCAACAATTGTTGACATTGCATAGGCCTGCCGAATGTGCGGCAGCAGGATTGCAACGATCCTCATCCAATCTTCTTCAAGATCCTCTTGATCATGGCGACGAATATTACAGCCAATCATCAACGAACGCGTCGGACCTTTGTAAACAATTGCTGCAGCGGCACGCAAAATGTCTTCCTGAGGACGAAGCCAATCGTTATAGAATTCAGACTGCTCGATGAACTCCCGGCTGGCAATTTGGTCTGAATGCCACACTGTATTCTCGTCTAAATTCAGCAGTCCTTTTGCCCAAAAATTCTGATTGGTATAATACTCGCCATATAATCGCAAATACTCCGGATCCATATTATGGTGCAAAATCCCGATGGATTGATGGGAGTTGTGGTCAAACCCAAACATTTGTGACTGAGGCGTCTTTGAAATCAATGCCAACGTTGACACAAATTCTTGCCACTTTGATTGATCAACTGCGGCCTGATAAATGATCCGTGTGAGCGTCGAAAACTGTTGTAGCGAAAGCGGTTCAGACGGCATCAGGATGATCCACCTGTGGTCGAAAAAGGGGAAGCCACACGTACTTCTTGACGATCATTCATTCTTAGCCCCAAATCCAATGCTTTCTGTCCCTATTTCCACTCACAGATCTCGCAGTTTGCAAACCAACTGAAGCTGACTTTTGACACCGAGTTTAGACATCGCCGATTTAATCTGATTGCGCACCGTATAGATGCTTACTCGCCGACCATCTGAGATTTCTCGCAGAGTGCTGCCAGCACAAAAGGCGCACACAACCGACACCTCAGCCGCCGAAAGGTGATGTTTGTGGCGTAACACCGCGTCGTTTTGCGCCTCGGAGCGCAACGGCGACAGCGCAACGAGCAGATGTGGACTGTTTAAAGTAAATGGAAATGGCAAGAGCGGATTCGACGGCGAAATGCGCATGATGCGCATCTCAAATCCGCCGATTGTTGGGTCAAATGATGTTTGGTGCTGAGATATATTGTGATCTCGTCGTCGCATGCTGTCCAGCGCGCAACAAAGCGCTATATTCAGATCTATCGCATTGAACCTGAAGCGGCTGCTCATAGACCAACGAACAGGCCCACCCCCGTTCAGCAGTTGCTCACCTTTTGTGTTTGCGTATCCAAGATTAGCGTTTTCGTCGATAATGAAGATTGCAGATTTGTGTGGACCGAGCGAAGGGCCCGTTATGCCAATATCTGATAGACTTTGGTCTGCAACAATGCGATTGAATTCAAATGCGTGACGAATATGAGGCTGTAAAATTCTCAAAGCATTCAACCATTTGGCTTCGAGTTTTTCCGTATCTTTGCGCCGGATATTGCCACCAAGCATGATGGTTCTGCTGCCGCTCTTGAACAGCATTACACCACCGCCAGCGCATACATCTTCTTGCGGCTTAACCCAGTCATTGTAGAACTCAGTTCGCTCCAGCGCTTCAAGTCGTATCATATCTTGAGAATGAACAACTTCACCTTCATTGGCCCTTGCAAATCCGGGCGCCCACGCATTTTCTTTGTAGAAATGTTTTAAATAGATATCGATCGCTTCTTCGGAGTAGCCATGACCGATCATGTTTAGAGTGAGGTTCGAATGCGTATCATACCCAAACATATGGGTCTTTAAGTCACCGGTGTGTTTTGACAATGCCGCGATGAATTCTTGCCACTTTGAACTATCCAACGCCGCCTGAAACAATACTTCAGTTACTTGCGAGAACTGATGAATAGTTAAAGGCGCCTCGAATTTCATTTAACCAATCTACAAATAATTGAAAAATCCTTAATCCATAGTCTAACTGGATCATGCGCAAAAGCAATAGATGCGCAATCCTCTCTTTATGGCTGTTTTGCTTTGTTCTCGGCGATCACTTCACGTGTGAACTGATTAAAAACGGCTGCCTACATGACTTTTGCCACACAACCTCAGGTCGCACCCGCGAGTGTTCTGAGTAAGTAAGTGGCAAAATTGATTTTACTTTTAATACCTAGGGAGGCAAATATGTCCGTAGAATTACTTACAAAACTATATGTTGGATACTACGATCGCGCACCTGATCCAGTAGGACTTGAGTATTGGGAAGGTCAACTTGGAAGTGGGATGAGTGCGTCACAAATCGCGCAATCGTTCTCTGTGCAGGAAGAATCGAAGGCAAACTATCCATATCTTGCTGATCAGGACGCGAATGATGCCCAAGCATTTATCGCCAAGATCTATCAGAACCTTTTCAACCGCGCGCCAGACCCTGAAGGGCTGGAATATTGGACGGGCCAATTGGAAGGCGGTTACCCCATTGGCTCATTCATTCTTGCGGTGATTAACGGTGCCCGCAATACAGAAGATGGCAACGACAAAACCATGCTCGAGCAAAAAGTGAGTGTGGGCATAGCCTTTAAGGACGCTGAGACCGGTAAGGACAACCCAAACGTAGTTGCCGATGCAAAAGATGTGATGTCGGGTGTAAACCACACGGATGCGTCGGTTAAAATGGCGCTTGGCAAAATCGCGGACGGCGCAAGCGGCGCGGCAACGGTTTTCAACGGTAGTGATCTGGGTGACATTGAAGATGGCACCCTGCTCTATGATGGCAACAAATACACCAACAACCAACCGGGTGAACAACCAGAAAGCATATTGGTGACAAATGGCGCCGATTTTGAGATGTCTGGTATTCTTGCACTGGGCGGCGCCAAATCTGAACTCACAGTACGTGGGGATGGGTCTTCCGCAAACTTCAAAGCAACATTTAACGATGATGATCGCTCCGATTTCGGCCGATTTTCTGGTGATCACTCAACAGTCAACGTTGCCGATGGCGCTACACTAACGTTTGGCAAAGGCGTGAAATTTGGCCTCTTGCGGACTGAAGACGACGCAGGCACAGCGGGCGGCGCATCGACTGCTGAACTCAACATTCTTGGCGGCGGCAAGGTCTTTATCGGCGAAACCGCCAAATTTGCAGACAATGGGCAAGACGATGGCGGCGACAAAACCGCAACATCCAAAGTCGATATTCTCATCCATGGTGAAGGATCCTTGCTGGATATTGATGATCAAGTCAGAGCGGGCGGTTCTAGCGGCGATGTCACATTTGACATTCGAAATGGTGGCAAGTTGGATGTTGCGAATGACTTCCGTTTTGCCCGCTCGACTGACTACAATCCAGATATCGGGGGCAAAGGAGCACTTGAAGTTCGCGGCGCAACGTCTTCGGTAGAAGCGGGCCGGATAAAGTTTGCACTGGACAAAGGCGCAGTTGGCAGCATCTTTGCGGATGATGGTGCAACCATTCAAACTGAGCGGGTGGACGCTGGTGGAATGGGCGGCAGCGCCAGCATCAAGCTAACTGATGGCGCGAAAATCATTGCAGAACGCTTAGATGTTGCAAATGGTTCTGGGTCCACTGCTACGGTAGATGTCCTTAGAGGTGCCAAGATTGAATTGAGCGATAATCTATCAATCGGGCAATTCAACAATGGGTATGCCGATGATGAAGGTATCTCGCTCAGTGTCCCCGATGGTGCAACCAAGGTCGATTTCACAATTGCTGACGGCGGCATCGTATCTGTTGCCGGAAACATCAATGCAGCAGTGCGATGGGAGTTGGACGAAGGCATAGTGGCTGGAAATGAGAACGCGGAAGTGAACCTGACCGTGAGCGGCCAAGGTTCCTTGCTCGAATCCAAAATGGATTGGTCAAGCTTTGGCGTTTCAAAGAACGGCGTTGCAAACGTCAAAGTATTGGACGGTGCCAAGGCGATCCTTGGTGAAGGTGCAAACTTTGGTCAAAACTCAGACAAGCACGATCAGTTTGGCGGCGAAGGCAACCTAACGGTTTCAGGTGAAGGCTCAACAGTCCAATTCATTGAAGATAGCAATAAATCAATGAATTTTGGCAGCGGACAGAACGCAGTCGGCACGCTCACGGTGTCAAACGGTGCCCAAGTCGACCTGCAGCAAATCGAAGCAGGTCGGGAGGGCGGTGCCTCTACAATTACTGTTTTAGACAATGGCATGTTGAACCTAACTGAGTTGACCGCGGCAAAGTTTTCTGGCTCGAGTGCAACAATCAACATCTCCAACGGCGGCATGATTGAATTGGAGAACCGCCTTGATCTCGCCAACTTTGCATTTGGTGACATCTATGATGACGGGGGCTCGGGTTTTGGCATTGCCAATGCAGCATCAACTGCCAACCTCAACATCACAAACGGCGGCGTTCTAAAACTTGGCGCACATATTGATGCGGCAACCCGCTGGGAAAACAAAGAAGGCGTGGATGTTGGGACCGAAAGCGCACTTGTTAACATCAACGTTTCAGGTGCTGGTTCAAAAATTGAGTCTGCCAGCAACACAAGCTACTTTGGTGTGTCTAAAGACGCTGTAGCCAACGTGAATGTTACGGACGGTGGTTCCATTGTGTTTGGTGAAGCTGCTGTATTTGGCGATGCTGCCGAGAACTTTGATTTAAGAGGTGGCGAAGGCAATCTAACTATTGATGGTCCTGGATCAAGCGTTAGCATTGTTAACGACGGTAAGGCGAAACTAGAGTTTGCAAATGGCGAAAACTCCGTTGGCACACTGACCATGACAAATGGAGCGAGCATTGTTCTCGACGCCATGAACAGCGGTAGCCCTAGTATTATCCTGGCAAGACAAGAAAGCTCAAACGCTACGATGAAAATTTCGGGTGCAGGCACTTCTGTCACGCTGAAAAATGACAATCCGCGTAATCTCCCGGATCAACCAGACAGCGAAAATGGTCGCCTTGAAATTGGCCGCGCCGGAAAAGCGGTTGTTGAAGTCACCGATGGCGCGAGCTTCACCAACACTGAGAACGGCTTGATCTGGATTGCGGGTGAAAAAGGTGGCAGTGGTTCGCTAACTGTCAGTGGCGAGGGCACGACGTTCAATTATGGTGGTTCAATGGTCGTTGGTAGTTATCAAGGCGATAGCGAAGCGATCGTCAATTTTACCAACGGTGCCACGATTAACAACCTAGGGAGCTACCAATCAGCTGGCGGCGAAATTTTGGACGGCATCTACCTAGATGAACATAACGGCACAATACTCACTATTGACGGTTCAGCCAAAGTGAACAGCGATCTAAGCATGGAGAATGGCAACTTCATTGTTTCAGCTGCAATCGAAACGGTGAACTTAAACGGTGCCCTCAACCAAAATGGCGGCGAGATTGATCTGCAGATCGCAAGTACAACGTCGCACGATAAGTTGGTGACCACGGGCAGTTCGACACTAAAGGGTGAGTTAAATATCGCTTTTGAAAATGGTTTTGCCGGTGCTGCGGGGGATAGCTTTGAGTTGTTCAACGCCACATCGTTTGAAGTTGGAGGCGATTTTAAGCTGGATGTGTCCGGTTTGGGTGCGGGTCTGGACGCCCAGCTACAGGTGAGCGGCACCGTCGCCTCGCTTGTGCTATTTGATAGCCAGGTCGCGGACTTCGCTATTATCTAGTCTCCCTAGGGCCAGACCAACACGCCCGCGCTCCCTCGGCGAGAAGGAGCGCGGGCTTTTATATGCGATATTGAATTATACCGGGCAAACTTTACCGGTTAATGGGATGCCGCGTGAGACGGTCATGGCGTTGGGGCTAAAATCAACGGCGCTGCGCTCAATTTCGGCCAAGTCTTCAAGCGAAGCATCTGAATCAATATGGATTTCATATTGAATGCCAGACATTTCCACCTTTGCGTCGTCGCGCAGGTTCAAAAAGCCAGCCAAATCCAAGCCGCCTGTCACCTTAACGTTCAGGCTTTTGATTTCGATTTGTTTGATTGAGGCGTGCACCACAAAACCAACCATGATGCAGGCACCAACGCCCGACATTAGGAATTCTTGTGGTGTTGGGCCTTTGCTTTCGCCCAGCAATGCTGGCGGCTCATCCACAACCCAAGAAAAATCGCGCGGGATTTCTTCACCGCCCACATTCATGGGCAATGTTGTGACATTGGCGCGCACACCAGACTGCCAATTGAGATTTACGCCATAGGTGGCGATGCCGGCCGATGGGGTTTCGCTGATAGCGGCTTTTGCGCCCTCAAGACCCTCAAGGTCGATATTATTGAGCATGATATTCCCTTCAAACTCGCTTTGAACATGAATTGGCGCACCAGCGCTGCGTTTAAGCAAAGCGCAGGCATGCCGCGCCACGTACAGAGCATGTTGTGAAGGGCTTCGTCTTGCCATCTCAAGCAGATGTGAGGGCCGGTTTCAACAAACCGCGCCCCTTCTCTACTTTGTGAAGGCAAGGTTCATTTTCTAATCAGCGGAAATCGCATTTTTGGCGGGCAGCAGTTTCAACTTCTCGTTGATTTCGTGTAACGCCAAGCGAAAAAGTGCTTCTAGCGGCAATGTGTGGCCACTTTCTTGCTCACGCAAACGCACCCGCGCCCATATGGCATCATCACGCACCGCATCTAAAAAATCATGACCATGCCAGGTGAGCGAATGGGGATACCAAGGCGCTGAATTGTCAAACCCATGCCCTTCAATCGCGTGGATCAAATTGCCCTCATGCATCATGCGCACGTGCTGAAAAATCGTGACGTCATCATAGTCTTTATGGGGCAAATGGATGGTGCCCGGCTCATCGTCCACAGAGTTCTCAATCGCAATCAAAATGGTCCGCACAAGATCCATATTCCGCTTCATAAACCACCCTCTCCTTTTGCCCTAACGAGGTTAAGGATAGGGGATTTCGCGTAGAGGTGCTTTGCGGTGGATCAAGTGAGGGAGTAGTTGGATTTGCGGATGGTGGGCACCTAGAATGCACGGTAAAACTAACGTACGCATGCTCTAGAGTGGACACATATTCGATGGAAAGCACAACAAATCACCAAATGAATGGCGAATTCGCGCCCAACGAAATATTCAAGTACATGGGTAAACACGGATTCGATTTTCTGAAAACGCGGTTGATGCGCATGACCCCCGCCGAGCTGACCAATGATCCGTTCGAGTTGAAATGCCATTATGACGGCACACGAATAGAAGGGCTGGATCCAAGTGATTGCCTTCTGTGCTATTCCGAGGTGCCCAACAACATCCCAATGTGGGCCTACTATGCTGATAATCTGTGCGGCATGGTTGTGGGGTTCGACCGAACTCATCCCTTTTTTCGCGACCTCAAAAAGGTCGCTTACAAAGAAATGCGCCCCCATTACAAGATTGATGGAGAGGTTGAAAACTCGTTGTTCGAGAAATCATGTAGATGGCAACACGAGCAGGAATTAAGAATCGTCAAGCCACGCTCGTCCTGCACTAAGATTTTGGAGAACGACTTCAAAACTGAGATCTCAAACATGTCAGCGGACGACTTTGGAATGGATGACACAGTCAACTATATGATTGAAATTCCTGCAGCTGCAATAATGTCCGTTACGGTTGCTCGCAGTGAACGCCGCTTTAGTCCGAAAAGAGCCGAGGAATTAGTCAATTTCCTGAAAAGTAGTGAAACGCTCAGTCACGTCAGGGTTCTTTGTTGGCATACATCCACTGACACTTGGGACATCCAAATCGAACCACACCCACTGATAACACCCCCGCGACAAACCACCTCACCTGCCTCACACAAATTGACAAATATCAATAATTGAATCATCTTCGATTTATGGCCACTTGCTCTCGCCCATAAAATTAGAGGCGATCAAGGGATGAAATGCCACGGGTTAGCTCGTGGTTGTCTCTTGAGGGTAAAGTGGAATCCCAAAATCCCCTCAGCGAAAACACCCACGGGCTCAATGTAACAATTGATACGTGGAGATACACATGACACATCACTCATCAACCAACGAAGTTTGGGCTGAGCCGTTTAAGATCAAAATGGTGGAGCTTTTGAAGGTCACCACCAAGGAAGACCGCGAAAAGGCAATCGTTGAAGCGGGTTACAATACGTTTTTGCTGAAGTCGGAAGATGTTTACATCGATTTGCTGACCGATAGTGGCGTTGGTGCCATGTCTGACCGCCAGTGGGCGGGCATGATGATGGGCGACGAGGCTTATGCGGGCAGCGCCAATTTTTATCATCTGGAAGCGACGGTACAAAAATACTATTCGTACAAGTATGTGGTGCCGACGCACCAAGGGCGCGGCGCGGAAAACATCTTATCGCAAATATTGATCAAGCCGGGTGATTATGTGCCGGGCAATATGTATTTCACCACCACGCGGTTGCACCAAGAATTGGCGGGCGGAAAATTTGTCGATGTGATTATTGATGAAGCGCACGACCCTGCGTCCACGCATCCGTTTAAGGGCAATGTGGACATCGCAAAATTGGACAAATTGGTGGCCGAAGTTGGTGCTGACAATATCCCTTATGTGTGCGTTGCCACAGCGGTGAACATGGCAGGCGGGCAGCCGATTTCCATCGCCAATATGAAAGCGTTGCGCGCATGGTGTGACAATCATGACATTATGGTTGTGCATGATATGACCCGCGTTGCCGAAAACGCGTATTTCATCCAGCAACGCGAAGACGGATATCGCGAAAAATCAATTGCTGAGATCGTGCATGAAATCTGCTCGCTGACCGATGCGGCCACTATGTCTTCAAAGAAAGACGCGATGGTGAACATTGGCGGTTTCTTGGCGATGAACAGCGAGAAGTTCTATGAAGAAGCCTGCAACTTGGTTGTTGTGTACGAAGGTTTGCACACATATGGCGGCATGGCGGGCCGCGACATGGAAGCGTTGGCCATCGGTATCACAGAGAGCTTGCAAGATGCGCATATGCGGGCCCGTGTGGGCCAGGTTGAATATTTGGGCAATCGCTTGATTGACCGCGGTGTGCCGATTGTTAAACCGATTGGCGGGCACGCTGTGTTTCTCGATGCGCGGGCCATTCTGCCGCACATTCCGCAAGATCAATATCCAGCGCAGGCCTTGGCCGCCGCGCTTTATGTGGACGCTGGAGTGCGGGTGATGGAACGTGGTGCGGTTTCTGCTGGGCGAAACAAAGAAACAGGCAAAGAGTTTATGCCAAAGCTTGAACTCGTTCGCCTCACCCTGCCCCGCCGCGTATACACCCAAGCGCATATGGATGTGGTTGTTGAAAGCGTGGGCCGGGTGATGGAAAATGCGGCCAATATCAAAGGGCTGAAGTTCAATTATGAGCCTGAGTATTTGCGGTTCTTCCGTGGCAAATTTGAACAGGTTTCTGCTTAGAATTGATACCTTGTGGTCGCCAAAACTGGCGGCCACAACCACCCTTGCATTTTTAGCATATCTGAGGGTCCAAAACCGGACCCTATTTGCCTAAATTTTTTCTTGCACTCTTGCACAAACAGCCTAAAGAGCGTTCCATTGAACTTGTGAAGTTTAATCATGAGCCGGGACGCATTTTTGTTGGCGCGCTCACATTTCACCACATGAGGAGACTGAAATGAAGATTGCTATGTTGGCAAGAAACCCGAACCTATATTCGCACAAACGATTAAAGGAAGCGGCAGAAGAGCGCGGCCACGAATTTCACATCATCAACACTTTGCGTTGCTATATGAACATAGCCTCACGGCGGCCTGAAATCTATTACAACGGCGAAAAGCTGAAGGGCTACGACGCAGTTATTCCACGTATTGGTACGTCGATTACGTTCTATGGTCTGGCCGTTTTGCGCCAATTCGAGATGATGGGTGTTTACCCGCTGAACGAGAGTGTAGGCATTGGCCGTTCACGCGACAAATTGCGCTCCATGCAATTGCTTGCCCGTGATGGTGTTGGCTTGCCCAACACAACCTTTGCGCATGATCCAAAACAAACCGAAGAAGTGATCAAACTGGCTGGCGGTGCGCCGCTGGTCATCAAGTTGCTTGAAGGTACGCAAGGCGTGGGTGTGATGCTGGTTGATACCGACAAATCTGCGCAAAGCGTTATCGAAGCGTTCCGTGGGGCTGAGGTGAACATTTTGGTGCAACAATTCGTCAAAGAAGCAGGCGGATCTGATATCCGGGCCTTTGTGATTGGCGGAAAAGTGGTTGCAGCAATGCTGCGCACCGGTGCTGAAGGCGATTTCCGGTCCAACTTGCACCGTGGTGGCTCGGCAAAACAAATCAAAATCACGCCTGAAGAACGCGCAACAGCGGTTAGAGCTGCGAAATCCATGGGCCTCAATGTATGTGGCGTGGATATGCTGCGCTCATCTTCTGGGCCAGTTGTGATGGAAGTCAACTCATCACCAGGTCTTGAAGGCATTGAAAATGCAACAGGCATTGATCTTGCTGGCAAGACAATTGAGTTCTTAGAAAACCACGCGAAACCAAATAGAACACGCACCAAAGGTAAAGGCTAATGCCAAAACGTGAACCCTTTAAACTTGGGACATTTGAAGTGGAGGCAGGGACACGCAAAACCGTGGACCTGCCGGTCAGTGTTCTATCCGACCATACGCCCGTTACACTCAGCGTGCATGTGGTGCATGGTCGCCTGCCCGGACCAACTGTTTTCGTTTCAGCGGCAGTGCACGGCGACGAAGTGATTGGGGTGGAAATTGTACGGCGCTTGCTGAACAGCAAAAAGCTGAGCGGTCTGCGCGGCACATTGCTCGCCATCCCGATTGTCAATTCGTTCGGCTTTATGAACCATTCGCGGTATTTGCCCGATAGACGAGACTTAAACCGCTCGTTTCCGGGCAGTCCACAAGGCTCACTTGCCGCGCGGCTTGCACATATTTTTCTTGAAGAGATCATCAAGAAATCTGACTTTGGGATCGACTTGCACTCGGCAGCTGTAAACCGGGCAAACCTGCCCCAAGCGCGCGTTTCGCATAAGTCGGAAAAAGCAAAAGAACTGGCGCAGGCATTTGGTGCACCGGTTACGCTTTTGTCTCCGCTGCGTGAAGGTTCGATGCGTCAGATTGCCGACAGTCTTGAAACACCGATGGTGCTTTATGAAGCTGGCGAGGGCTTACGGTTTGACGAACATGCCGCCAAAATGGGCGTAACCGGCATTTTGCGGGTGATGAGCCATTTGGGTATGCTCAGTGCAAAATCAGTCAAGCAGCCACGCGTAAAGCCGCTTTTGTCGTCGTCGAGCTATTGGGAGCGCGCGCCAGCCGGTGGGGTCATGCGCACGTTCAAAGGCAATGGCGAAATCGTGCAAGAAGGCACAGTTTTGGGCATTATTTCGGACCCGTTTGGGGAAAAAGAGGTGGAACTCAAAGCCGCCTATCCTGGCTTAATCATTGGGCGCACCAACCTGCCCGTGGTCAACGAAGGTGATGGGCTGTTCCACATTGCCAAGATCAAACGTTCAGATGAATCCGCTGAAGCAGCGCTTGGTCACTTGCAAACGCAAGTGGAAGTTGAAGCCGAAGCGATGTTCGACGAAGACGAAATCATTTAAAAAATTGGGCGGCTTTTGCCGCCCTTTTCTATTTCAGGTGCTCGGCATGTCGGCTGCGACAAAATAACATACGGGAGAGTATGTTATTTTCTTTAGATTTTACCTAACATCGGCAGGTACTTATCCAAAGGAAACAAAATGCTACTTTTCATTAGGACCGCAAACAAATGGCTCCTTTCTGCTGCCATCTTGTCATTCGCCGCGACAGCACTTCATCTAATTGTTGGCACACCAGAGCTAATGCAGCCGATCTACACATCAAACACGCCAGCTGTTTCAAAAGCGACCGCCCAGGTTATGTGGAACGGTATTGCGCTTCTGTGCGTCGTCAGCGGAGGTGTGTTGCTCTACGCGTCAATTAAGCCAAAGATCGCAGTCGAAATTTCGGCTGCTGTCATCCTCATCTTTGTTGGCATGACTGCCCTGTTTGTCCTAACGGGGCTTTCGCAGTTTGGTGAGATTTCTAGTCTTCCTCAATGGCAGTTCTTTGGTCTACTACCACTTCTGACGATCATTGGCCTAGTGCGAAACAGGGCGCGTGGTGCATAGACACCAAATCCAAAAAATATTGGAAAGCCCGAGCTAAGCTCTTACGTTTAAACCACACTAGTCTGGCTTCAAGGGCGGCTTTTGCCGCCCTTTTCTATTTCAGGTGCTCGGCATGCCACGCGATATGGTGATGCATAAACGTGGACACAAATGGGTAATAGTGGTCGTACCCTTCTTGAATACGCATGGTCAGGTCAATTTCAGTCCCCTTAACCGCTTCAACCAGCGCCTGCGGGCGACAGCCCTCTTCCATCCATTGATCCACATCGCCTTGATCAACCAAAATGGGTGAAAATCGATTACCGTCAGCAATCAAATCACACGCATCATACTGGCGCCAAACTGATTGATCGGAGCCAAGATATTTCTCAAAAGACGGTTTTGACCAACTGGCTTTGGAAGGGCGACAAATCGGAGCGAAAGCCGAGCAGCTCTTAAACCGATCTGGATTTTTCAGCGCAATGGTCAACGCCCCATGTCCGCCCATCGAATGGCCGAAAATGGATTGACGCGACATGTCGGCGTTAAAGTTCTCTCCAATCAGTTTTGGCAGTTCGTCCACCAAATAGGTGTACATATTGTAGTTCTTGTCGAATGGCTCCTCAGTCGCATCCAAATAGAACCCCGCTGCCTTGCCAAACTGCCAATTGTCAGGCTCGTCTGGCACATCTTCGCCGCGTGGCGACGTGTCTGGGCACACAATAATAACGCCCTTTTGGGCCGCCATTTGTCGATATTCGCCTTTGTCCATCACGTTGGAATGGTCACACGTGAGGCCTGACAAATACCAGAGCACCGGGCACGGCTTTTCAGCCGCTTGAGGCGGAACGAACACGGCAAATGTCATCTCACATTGGCAGGCGTCAGAGGCGTGTGTGTAGACGCCCTGCGTGCCGCCGTGCGAGCGGGTTTCAGAAACAATTTGCATATTGGTTCCTTAAAACTTCACAACGCCGCGAATGCTTTCGCCTTTGCGCATCAGGTCAAAGCCATCATTGATTTTGTCCAAACCCATCGTGTGGGTAATCATTGGATCAATCTCGATTTTGCCGTCCATGTACCAATCAACAATTTTGGGCACATCTGTGCGCCCCTTGGCACCACCAAATGCAGTGCCGCGCCAATTGCGTCCGGTCACCAGCTGGAACGGACGGGTTGAGATTTCTTGTCCCGCGCCCGCAACACCAATAATGATCGATGTGCCCCAACCTTTGTGACAACACTCCAGCGCTTGGCGCATCACATTGACGTTGCCAATACACTCAAACGAATAGTCCGCGCCGCCTTTGGTCAAATCGACGATGTATGGCACCAGGTCGCCTTCAACCTCGTTTGGATTGACAAAATGGGTCATGCCGAACCGTTCGCCCCATGATTTGCGGGCTGGGTTCAAGTCCACACCAACGATCATATTGGCCCCTGCAAGGCGGGCGCCTTGGATGACGTTAAGGCCGATACCGCCAAGACCAAATACGACAACATTGTCACCAGGTTGAACTTTTGCGGTGTTAATCACCGCACCAATGCCGGTTGTCACACCGCAACCGATATAGCAAATGCTTTCAAATGGTGCGTCTTCTCGCACCTTTGCCAATGCAATTTCGGGCACGACTGTGTGGTTCGCAAAAGTCGAGGTACCCATGTAGTGAAAGGCTGGCTCGCCCTTGATCGAGAACCGCGAGGTACCGTCGGGCATTAGGCCTTGGCCCTGGGTGGTGCGGATTTTTTGGCAAAGGTTGGTTTTGCCCGACGTGCAATAATCGCACTCGCGGCATTCGGGTGTGTAGAGCGGAATGACGTGGTCACCCTTCTTAAGGGTTGTTACGCCCGGCCCTACGTCAACCACAACACCAGCGCCTTCATGGCCCAGAATGGCCGGAAAAATCCCTTCAGGGTCCGCGCCGGACAGAGTGAATTCGTCTGTATGGCAAATGCCCGTAGCGCGAATTTCAACAAGAACCTCGCCCTCTTTTGGGCCTTCCAAGTCAACTTCGACAACTTCAAGCGGTTTTCCCGCTTCAAATGCAACTGCGGCTTTCGTTTTCATTATGACTTCTCCAAAAAAGCTTTTGTGCGCATGGACACCAGAATCTGATAATTGAGCTTATGCTAGCAACCCAACAATGACACCCACAATCATGTTTTTGTGTTTTTTAGGTTTAGGACAATAGGATGAGCGAGGCGATGCGCACGAACATTGAACGATTGCTCGCTTCGTATAAATCCGGCGCACTTGGCGGTGCGCATATGCCCGAAGATGTCCACCCACCACCGCCACGCGACAGCGCTGCATTGCTGCACTATCTTACGCTTGGCATGTGCCTAAATTATCAACGCAATGCTTATGCGTTTTGGCTCGCTTGCACAAAGACATACGCTGACGAGGAAACCGATTGGGTGTTTGATCCGCAAAAGGTTGTCGATAGGACCGTGGAACAGTTGCGATCCGCCCTGCTCAAACACAAAGTCGCTTTGCAGCCCAACAAACATATCGAGAATTGGCAACGCGTTTCTGGCGGCATTGTTGCGCATGGTGAAGGTGAGGTGCGGTGTATTTTGGCTAAGAATGGCTTTGATATTGAAAACATTCGCGCCTTTATCCAGTCGAACAAACGCGATTTTCCTTATCTGGCGGGGAATAAAATCTGCAATTATTGGCTTTATGTGTTGACCCAATATACCGACCTGCCCTTGACCAACCGCGCCGCGCTTTCTGTTGCGCCGGACACGCATGTTATTCAAGCCAGTTTGAAGCTTGGGCTTATATCACCTGCAGAATCCAAACGCTCAGATGTTGCTGAACTGGTTGCCCAACGATGGCAAGACGTATTGAGCGGTACTGACCTTGTGCCCATTGATGTGCACACGCCATTATGGCTTTGGAGCCGTGGTGGTTTTGCGGACTTGGGGGACGCTTGATGAGTGCAACAGTGACAAGACTTGGCGAGATCGACGGCAAGCCATTTGACCGGATTGTGCTGAAAACCGCGCAAGCTGAAGTTGCGATTCTTTCGCTTGGGGGGATCACCCAAAGCTGGGTCATTCCTACACCAAATGGCCCACTTGATGTGGTCTTGGGCTATGATGATCCGTTCGATTATATTGACAACCCTGACTATTTGGGCACCACCGTAGGTCGCGTTGCAAACCGAATTTCTGGCGCTCAGTTTGAGCTGGACGGTGAAATTTACCCGCTAAGCCAAAACGGGCCAGGCATGACACTGCATGGCGGTACCAATGGACTTTCGAAACGCAATTGGACTGTTGTGGATGTCGGTGAAACATATGTAGAGCTGACGTACACTTCTGCACATATGGAAGAAGGCTTTCCTGGCAATGTTGAGTTTACAATGCTCATAACGCTTGAGGACGCCCGGTTAAACTACCACATAGGCGCGACAGTTGACCGACCAACACCGATAAATTTTGCACAGCACAATTACTACAACTTGCTCGGTGGCGGTCCAATTTGGGATCATCAGATGCAGATCAGTGCGACCCACTATGCGCCGTTGGGCGACGACTTGCTGCCAACTGGCGAGATCGCTTCAATTGCGGGTACACCATTTGATTATCGCACCTTGCGGTCTTTTGCCGATTTGGACCCTGACCGCCTTGGCATGGACATGGCATATGTGCTGCCCGCGGACCGAGATTTGGACGACCCGGTTGCGCAAGTGAAGGCACCAAATGGCGTTACGCTGCGACTTTGGACTGATCAGCCGTGTTTACAGACCTATAATGGCAACAATCAAACGGTCCAGACCAGTGGCGCATCGGGTCGACCATTTGGTCGCTGTTCAGCCATTTGCATAGAGCCACAAAGGCATTCAAACGCGGTCAACACGCCCGCCTTCCCAAGCATTATCGTGACGCCTGAGATGCCTTATGCCTATCGAACGGCGATCGAGATCCAGTCCACAAGTGCATGATCCGTATATAGTTTTGATTGTTGCTTTATGAAATAATGTAATCGTATACAATAACCAATGGTGGTAAGCTTCCTGTATTTTAAGAAAATGCTTCCATAATTTATTAACATGCAAATCATACTGTACGTATAATTGCTTAGAGGATTGCGATGCATAACACAGATATAATTCAGGATTATCACGCCCACATCTACTTTGGCAGCGTAACGGCTGGGCTGGCCAAGGAACTATGCGAAAATGCCGTAGAGCAATTTGGCGTCAAAATGGGTCGCATGCACGAAAAACCTGTTGGACCGCACCCAATGTGGTCTTGCCAACTCACCGCAACAACGGATCAATTTGCTGAACTGCTTCCCTGGCTGGCGCTTAACCGAAACAGTCTAATCATTTTCGCCCATCCGCAGACGGGAAATGATTTGATCGATCACCGCGATCGTGGAATTTGGTTGGGCGCGGGCTTGGAACTAGATTTCAGCGTTTTTGACTAAAAAAGCCCCGGCAAAGCCGGGGCTCATTTTTGATTGAAACGGCTGGTGCCTTGCTATGCAGGCATGCCTTTTTCGACCAGTTTGACCATATAAGAACATCCCGTTGGGATAATTTCGTCATTAAAATCATAGTCGGGGTGATGAACGCCTGCGGTATCGCCCTGCCCCAAGAAAATATAAGCGCCTGGACGCTCGTTGAGCATGAACGAAAAGTCTTCGGCGCCCATCACTGGGTCGGTGTCGTCCACAACACGGTCTTCGCCCGCAATTTCCTTGGCGACTTCAACTGCGAATTTCGTACGTTCAGCATCGTTGATGGTGACAGGGTACTCGCGGTTATATTGCAGTGAAATCTCAGCGCCGTGCATTTCGCCGATTGATTTGCAGATCTGTTTGAGCCGCTCTTCGGCCAGGTCGCGCACATCTTCGTCCAATGTGCGTATCGTGCCCGAAAGCTTGGCCGCGTGTGGGATCACATTGTCCGTATCGCCTGCATGGAAGGTGGTAACCGAAACAACGATTGATTGAAGCGGATTGGTGTTGCGCGAAGCGATCTTTTGGAAAGCCTGCACCAAATCGGTGCCAACGATAATCGGGTCAATGCCCGCGTGCGGCCGTGCGGCGTGTGCGCCTTTGCCCACGATATCAATATAGAATGTATCGGCTGCAGCCATCAATGGCCCAGGGCGAATGGCAAAATTGCCGACAGCCCGCCCCGGTGCATTGTGAAGGCCATAGACTTCATGAATGCCAAAACGGTCCATCAAACCGTCTTTCACCATTTCATTGCCGCCGCCGCCACCTTCTTCTGCCGGTTGGAAAATCACAATCGCTGTACCATCAAAATTGCGCGTTTCAGCCAAATATTTGGCAGCGCCCAGCAACATTGTGGTGTGGCCATCGTGGCCGCAAGCATGCATTACGCCCGGATTGGTTGATTTATACTCATGTGGCTGCGCCTCAACAATTGGCAGGGCATCCATATCAGCGCGCAAACCAATCACCCGACCCGATATGTTGGTTTTTCCTTTGATCACACCTACAACGCCAGTTCGGCCAATGCCTGTGACCACCTCGTCAAGGCCAAACTCTTTGAGCTTTTCAGCCACCAGAGCGGACGTGCGGTGCTCTTGAAACCCCAACTCAGGATGCGCGTGAATATCGCGCCGGATTTGAGTGAGTTCTTCATGGAATTCAGAAATTCGATTGATAACTGGCATAATTGTCCCCTTGGAAATTGCAATTGGTGCAACCAATTTTTACATATACGAGCATGGCAATTTGTTAATTGCAATTGCAAAATTGGCATCATCTTATGCGTGATCACGCAATGTTGGCTTGAAGCCAGCCCCATCAACGCCTAGATGGGAAGAAGTGCGATTTACGATAAGTTTAGGCGAATCATAAACTGTCCGATAGAAATCGCATCGCGTTTGATTTACAAAGAAGCAAATCACGCACACCTCACGCCCTTTGAAGGGGCCATAAGCTGAATAACAGGATGAACAATATGGCTGACGAAAAAGACAAAGCTAAGGACGAGCAAGACAGCGCATCGGTAGAAAAGCTGCTCTTTAAAAGCCGTACTGTGCTGATTACGGGTGAAATTAACGACAAGCTTGCACGCGAAGCCTCTGCGCGCCTCTTGGCTTTGGCCGAAGACAATGATGATCCCATCAACGTCTATATTTCATCACCAGGTGGCCATGTTGAAAGTGGCGACATGGTGCATGACATTATCAAGTTTATCAAACCAACTGTGCGCACCATTGGCTCTGGCTGGGTCGCAAGCGCGGGCGCTTTGATCTTCATTGGTGCACAAAAACAAAACCGTCTTTGCTTGCCCAACACACGCTTCTTGATGCATCAGCCATCTGGCGGTGTTGGTGGCCAAGTGTCGGATATTCAAATTCAGGCAGATCAAATCAAATTGATGCGTCGACGTTTTGAAGAATTGTTCGCACTCGCCACAGGCAAAACACCTGAGCAAATCGAAAAAGACACAAAACGTGATTTCTGGTTGAACACAGACGAAGCTTTGGCTTACGGCTTGCTGGGCAAAGTCATCACCAGCGCTGACGAACTGAAGTAGTTTTGAGCAGCATCTATTGATTTTGAAACGCGCCCTTGTGGCGCGTTTTTTGTTTCGGAGGAAATGAGATGAATAACTTTGTTGTCGATCTGGAATATTTGGTGCCACTTGAGCAAATTGAGCCGTACATGGATGGGCACATGGACTATATTGTTCGTGGACGTGATCTGGGCTTGTTCGTGTCTTGGGGGCCAAAGGTGCCGCGCACGGGCGGTGTGATTATTGCACAGTCAGAAACCCGCGCGGAACTTGAAGCCTTTTGCAACACCGATCCATTTGTTGTGGAAGGCGTTTCCAAAATGGCCATCACAGAATTTGTGGCGCGCCGGCCCATTACCCATAAACAATAGCATTTAGTCGCTGGCGCGGCTCTGCATAACCAAAATGAATGTCACGCGGTCGGTTTTCGCTCGGTACATATGCGCCTCATCCGCGGGATAGCGGAAATAGTCGCCCGCTTTAAGCGTTTCTGGTTTATCAGATGGCCCAACAATGAGCTCCCCATCCACAACAATAACATGCTCGACAGTGCCTTTGGGATGCGGCACCGCTTTGCGGGCCTCCCCTTTAGACAGGTGCACACGATATAAGTCGCGGTGTGCGTTTGGCGGACAACTGGCCAGCAGAGCTGCGGTCAGATCTGTCATAGTGCTATCGATCAACTCCCCCTCATCCACTCGAATAAGCGTTATATCTGGGGCCGCCACTTCAAACAGATAACTAAACGGCACGTCCAACGCATATGCAATTGCCCAAAGCGTTTCGATGTTCGGGTTCCCCTGCCCACTCTCGAGCTGCGACAGCGTGGATTTTGACAAATTCGCCTTTTTAGCGAGCGCGGACAGGCTTAACCCCGCTTTTTCTCGCTCTCGACACACAGCTTTCGCAATAAGCGCGTTTGGGGTCACACTAATCTCCACAAGAATGAACAACGTTCGGTTTGACGAACAGGCAATTTGTCCATTATAACGAACATTGTTCGATGAGGTAAAGTTGATTTACACTAGCGAGGTCACATGACTGCATCAAAAGTTGGAGCTGCTGGGAAGTCAGATTGGCTGCAAGGCTTCACAGACGCACTGCCAATTCTGATCGCCATTATTCCATTTGGCGCTTTGTTTGGTGCGGTTGCTGTAAAGTCGGGCCTTGATATTCCAACTGCCGTGTTTGCTTCCGCTAGTATCTACGCGGGGGCTAGTCAGTTTGTTATGCTCGATTTGCTCGGACAACAAGTGCCGGTCTGGTCGATCATTCTGGCCGTGTTCGCCGTGAATTTCCGTCACGTGCTTTATTCTGCGTCGTTGAGCCAGCATTTGGAGCGCTTTAGCCCTATGCAAAAAGCACTCAGTTTCTTCTTTCTGGTCGATCCCCAGTTTGCCACAGGCGAAGCGCGGGCGGAAAAAGACAAACTGACGCCAGCTTACTATTTTGGGTATGCCGCACCTCTTTACTCTACTTGGATTTTTGTGAGCTGGATGGGCGCGCTGTTCGGCGGTCTAATTGAAGACCCTGCGGTCTACGGCATCGATTTTATTCTGCCGCTTTATTTCATGGGCCTTGTTATGGGCTTTCGCCAGCGCCGGTTTTTTTGGCCTATTTTGGGTGTCAGCGCAACTGTCTCAATGATCGCCTATTTCACGTTGGGCAACCCTTGGCATATCGCAGCGGGTGGTATTGCGGGCATGTTGCTTGGCGCTGCCATGAGCAAACCACCGGAGGCAGAATAATGTCCAACACCGTATGGATTATTCTTGCATGCGCTGCAGTCACTTACCTGACAAGATGCGGCGGACATTTGATCATCTCGCAATTTGGCGAAATCCACCATCGGCTACGCGCTGCCCTTGCAGCCGTACCAACGGCGGTGTTGACGGCGCTGGTCGCGCCATCATTTCTGACCCATGGACTCGCTGAAGGATTGGCCATCAGCGCTGCTGCGTTGATCGCATTGCGTTTCTCTATCATCATCAGCACGTTTGCCAGTCTGATCATACTTGTTGGCTTGCGTACAATAATTGGCTAGCGCTTGATTAGCTTTTCAATTTGATCGCCCGAAATCGAGTTGCCGAGCAAAGACAAGTCGCCATCGCCAAACATGGCAGTCGCTGCGTCAAATATCGCGCGGTGCGTAATCCGCGCCAGGCTTGACCCTAGACTAATACGGGCGACGCCCACGTTTGCAAATTCAGCAACAGTGTTTTGGGTAAATGGTCCGGCGCAAATGGCGTTGATCGGGCCCTCAACTTCACGACAAATCCGGGCAACATCGTCTATTGTGCCCGGCATAGGCGCGAACAACACGTCGGCACCCGCTTTTTGGAAAGCTTGTAAACGTCGGATGGCCTCGTCCAAATCATATTTGGCGTGCATCACGCCGTCCGCACGTGCGGTCAGCACAAAGTCATAGGGCAAAGCCCGCGCCGCTTCAGCCGCGGCTTCAATCCGCTCCACTGCCCGCTCAAACGCATAGGGTTCAGTTGTGGGCAGGTCCATGTCTTCGATCCCACAGCCTGCAATGCCAATTGTGTCAGACGCTTTGATGGTCTTGACCACATCGTCAAGCGTTGGACCGAAACCGTTTTCAAAGTCGCCGTTCAGTGGCACGTTGACCGCTCTATTCAATTCATCGGCATGGGCAAGTGCATCGTCACGAGAGATTTCGCCCAAATCTCCAACACCTTGCACAAATGCCAAGGCGGCAGAAGATGTAGCAACCGCTTTCGCACCCAGGCTTTCCATCATGCGCGCAGACCCAATGTCCCAAGCATTTGCAAGAATAAAGGGATCACCGGATTGGTGCAGTTTTCTGAAATCTGATGGCTGTGACATGATGCTCTCCGCGGCACTAGAATGTATGTTTAGGTCAGTATTATTGACTTAAATAATATCAGAGTGCAAGTTCGACGCAGTCGGCAATCAGGCGTTGAAGGAAAAGTCTTCCCAATCAAGGCTTTCTAGCTCTTCACGAAAAGCAAACCGCACAAGGTGGTTTTCGGTCACTTTTTTGGTGCGATCCAATGCTTCTTGATCTAGGGCATCGATTAGCATGTTCAAACCTTGATGGTCGGCGTTCAGGTTGACAGTGCCAAACTCGAATTTGATGTAGCCCTTATCGCCTTCATATGCCGCGTCGATCTTATGCGCGAAGTGCTTGACCAATTGGCCCAAATAGCGCTCGCCTTTTTCTGTTTTAAATATTGCAGTTGATCGTTTCATATCGGATTTCTCGCTTTATGAGTTGAGATTGACGCTTATGCGGCAGTGCCGAAGATGCGGGGAAAACCCCTCATCTCCGGCTCCACATTGCTGACCAAAGGTCGCAGCGTCAGCAAATCGTTCGTGCATCAAGCACGTCCACATTAAAGTGGATTTTCATAATCCAATTAATTCTTAACCGCAGAATTTCAAACAAGCAACAATAAAATCAATAGTTTAGAACGTTTCTAAACTATTGATCATTTGGGATTTCTTTATAGAAGACAGACCGCTCATGGTGGGGAAGCGAAGGCAACTTCGGTACTCTGATCTTCGCGCTTTCGCGCCACGTCACAAAACAAACCAGTTTTGATGCGGTAATGGGCACGGTTGAAATATGCGGATGAGTTCGACCTAATTCATGGGTGCGCTTGGTTTCGACCATGGGACAATCCTATGCAATCAATCTAAAGAATAGCCCCTTCTAATAAACATGATATTTATAGTCAAGTTTAAACTCACCCGTGACGTCGCCTACCTTACGAATATTTAATGCGGTTAAGTATAGAGTTTGTTTGACCCGATCCGCTCAGCAAACTAGCGATATTGGGGGGAAACACGACGGTGTTTCGTTATTGCATTGTAGGAACCACCGATGAAGCTTCGGCAACAACTTGCGTCAAAGTCCGCGATTTTATTTGCGGTTCGCATTGCAGGCGCAGGCACCATATTTTTGGCACAAGCGGGCATCGCCCGCCTTTGGGGATCAGCGCAACTCGGTGAATACCTGATTGCAATTGCAACCATCAATCTGTTGGCCATTGTGTTGCCGTTGGGCATGCAAACAGTTGGCTCCTATTTCGCCGCAGAATATGCAGCAAAGGGTGATGGGCGTGGATTGCGTGCTTTCACAAAACTCGCCTACGGTCTCATCCTGTTCCCCGGCATTGCTCTAGCTTATTTGGCGGGGCTCATTGCCCCACTTATTGGTGAAACCGGCACACACCTTGCAGATTTGTGGTTCCCGATCAGCCTGATGGCCATTGGCTCAGCGGTGTTTTTCGTCAACGCCGGCATTTTGGTTGGTTTAAAGCGCCCATTTGTTGGGTTCTTTGCCGACACAATTTTTCGACCAATCCTTGTCGTCTTGTCTCTTTTTCTTGCCTTTGCAATTGCTGCACCGGGAGAGAACATTGTCGTTCTATTGTGGGGACTAGCCCTCTCATATTGTGTTGTAATTTTTGCGCAGTCGATCATTACTGTACGTCAGCTATGTCGACTGCCAGTGGACGAAAATGCCCCTGCCCCTGATTGGCGTCGCTGGCTCTATTTTTCGTTACCCTGGATTATCATTACCCTTTCAACCGATTTCTTTTTTGACGCAGACCTGTTGATTTTGGCCAATTTGCTCAGCAAAGAACAAATCGCTGTGTTTGGCGTGTGCACAAGGATCTTCGTGCTCGCTTCCTACGGCATTACCGCTGTTTACGCTGTTACGATGCCCGGTATGCTTGAGGATGTCACCAAAAACGACATGGCCGGATTGGGCGAGAAAATTGGCGATGCCAATTTGCTGGCGACGGGTCTTGCTTTGGTCCTTACTCTCATCATCGCCATTGCAAGCCCGCTTGTTCTCAGCCTATTTGGCAAAGACTTTTCAGGTGGTTATTGGCCACTTGTGATCTTGTGCACAAGCCTTGTTGTGCGCTCAGCATTTGGTCCTGGCCCGCTTATTCTTTCCGCACGTAACCGACCCTATGCAAGTTTGCCTGCCGTTGGTGTGGGGTTGGGCACATTGCTTTTGGCCAACTTTATTTTGGTGCCCCTGTGGGGCCTTGTTGGCGCTGCTTTTGCCGCAATCCTTTCGTATTTGTGCGGCTCCATGATGGTTTGGCACACAACCAAGCGCATCACGGGATCAGACGTTTCTATTTGGCCCGCGCTCGCGCGCCTTGTTGCCAGCCGCGCCTAAGATGTTTTGAAGGTATACTATGCTTGATCACAATAATCGTCCTCAAAAATGGGAAGTCTTATCCAGTCAAACCCGGGTCAAAGATCAATGGATTGATGTGCGCACAGACAAGTGCCGCGCGGCAAACGGCGACATTTTGGACTATCATGTTTTGACCTATAATGATTGGGTGAACGTGGTGCCGTTTGAAGCTGAAACCTGCAAATTGATCATGGTGGACGAATATCGTCACGGCATTGGCGCGCCAGTGCTGGGCCTCGTTGGTGGCGCTGTTGACAAGGAAGACGGGTTGCAAGCGGAAGAAGCGGCGCGCGCGGCGGCCCTTCGCGAGATGCATGAAGAAACTGGCTTTAGCGCCAACAATGCGGTTTTGGCCCTCAAAAGCATGCCCAACCCTGCTTTACAAAACAATTGGGTTTATACTTATGTCGCCTTTGAAGCGACAGACACGGGCGTGCAAGCATTTGACGAAGGATTGGGCGAGTTTTGTCTTACAGTAAAACGCGAGTTTGTTGATGTTTTACGCGATATCTCAACCGGAAACCTACATATGCAAGCCATGCATGTGGCAGCGCTTTGGTCGGCGGCGCAACACATTCTAAAAGCAAATGATCTGCCACGCTCCGCCCACAAATTGCGCGACGACGTGCGCGCGTTTTTGCTCGGCTAGAAGTAGGCCAACGGGCTAACGCCAATGAAATGTTCATGACCGAACAAAAGCACAAAGAAAAACAGAATACCTGCCAATACTTCTAGCAAAAACTTGGGGCTCATAGCGCGCCCTAGGCGATGCGCAATTGGGCCATTGGCAACAGCGCGAAATTCTGCAACCTGCGGCGTGGCCAGCCGCGCTTCAGCCCGTTTTTGGGCAATTCGCATGCCCAAAGCACTAAACACCAACATGCCGCCAAACAAGATGACGCCGACCACATCTCCGTTGACCAATAAATGAGCGGCTGCCCAAAACAAAAATCCTAAGATGATGGGGTGACGCACCAGCGCAAGAACCCCTGGATGTTCAATGTCGGTTTCCCCACCACGAAATGATATGGATAGGCTGTTGGCGCGGGTTGCCCCGGTTGCAAACAGAATACAGGCGACAAACATCATCGCAATTGCAATGCCCACCGTTGCCTTGGTCGTTATCCAAAGCCCGATGTATGGCGCGTTGAGCGCGGCAACCACGAGCCAAGCCAATAGCCCAAGTGACATAAGCGAATAGACCGTTATATAGGCCTTGCGCCCAAAACGGTTTATGCCCCAATCACGCAACCCAGTGGCACGCGGCACCATATGCGCCCCAAGAAACGCGATCAGCGCCGCTGCAAAATTTAGCATATTCATCCCCTCAATAATCGCGCCAAGACTTTGTTCAAATGCAATCAAAAAGCAATGCGGCATTTCACCTTTTTAATAATGTGTTATAAAGGTGAGAATGGAAGTAGGGATTCATCGATGCGCCTGACAAAACAATCCAACTATGCGGTTCGTATTTTGATGTATTGCGCAAGCAATGAGGGCTTAAGCCGCATTGCAGATATTGCTGAATTTTACAAAATTTCAGAGACGTTTCTGTTCAAAATCTTGCAAGTCCTCAATCGTGGTGGATTTGTTGAAACGGTGCGCGGGCGCCATGGCGGTATCAAACTCAGCCGCCCTGCCTCAGAAATGAAACTAGGCGAAGTGGTGCGGTCTACTGAAGACAATTTTGCCCTTGCCGAGTGTTTTGAAGGCGGCGACGATATCAATTGTCCCCTCACCGGCACCTGCGGCCTCAACCACGCGCTACACCGCGCCTTGGTGGCGTTTTTGAACGTGTTGGATGAATATACAATCGAAGATCTGACCGACAACCGCCGCAACATCAATGTGCTTTTGCAACTCGAAATTGCCATGCGCGACACGCCGAAAAAAGTAGCTGACGCGTAGGGCTTGACGCACGCCCCTTACTCAGTTCATCTATCCGCATATTTTATGTGATTTTTGGCAGTGCGCAGTTTCCGCTTATGTGTTTTGAAGAAAAATACCAAAAAGCAATCAAAGAGCTCGAGGCTTCGGGCATCTGGAAATCATCTTATAATCCGCCGTTGACGCGCGCCTTAAATGCGCTTGGTTTCAAAGCTCGACCACCTCACTATGTCTCCCCTTTGAAACTGGCCGCAGTATTTGGTTTTAGTTTCGGAATGATATGGGGCATTTTCATGTGGGTCGCCTTGTGGCGCTTCATGAATCTTACTCCACCTTTAGCTGTTTCGAGCAGCATATTCGCTGGTTTCCTCTTCGGGGCAATCATGAGCGCTTGGACGCGTTTTGTTGCCAAAAGAAAGAAGCTCTCACACTGGGATGATCTTTAGGCATGAGTAGTTTTGAGGAGAAGTATGATCGCGCAAACACCGAATGCTTTGAAAAAGGCGTCTGGATGTTTCGCGACGGAAAGCCAATTGAGTGGGATAGACCTATTTGGCGCTTTACCGCATATACGAAGATGAGACACCCGCTCTATCTCCCCTTTTTGACGAACTTTATAGCAATTTTTGCGTATATGGTTCCAACGGTGATACTTGTGAAACTCGCATTTGGTTGGGAGTTCGCAGAATTGGTGACGCCCGAAATCTATTGGGCAGCGGCCAAACAATCTCTCGCGTTTGCGCTACTCTTCGCGGGGTTCATATCTTGGGAGAAGCACCGCAAAAACCTTTCACGGTGGGAGGATTTGTAGTCTGCCATCCATTCCTCCCACAACCGTCATCCTCGCGAATGCGGGGATCCAAGCATGACGATCCAAAACAACAAGTGTTTAACTTTGCCCAAACGCTGCTTGGTTCCCAGGATCAAGCCCGAGGATGAACAGGGAGCAACTATGCGCCCTGCATCGGCCACGTATCGCTCAGTCGATAACCTTCAGGCCAAGGGTCGGAAGGGTCGAGCATGTGCTGGTGTGTGCCGGTGATCCAGGCGCGGCCATTGATACGGGGCAAGATCGCGTCGCGGTTGCCGCAGGTGGTGACTTCTGCAATATCGCAATTGAACTGAGACCCTGTAATTGAGGTGGCGATATATTTATCGCGCGCACCCATTTCGCCTCTTGCCAGCATCAGCGCCATGCGGGCGGAACAGCCGGTGCCAGTGGGTGATCGGTCGATTTTGCCCGGGCGGATGGCCACAGCGTTCGCGCCTGTTAGGGTGTCGCCTTTGCGAGCGATTGGCCCCATGAATTGGCAGAATGAAATGTGATCCCAATCCGCATTTTCGGGATGGGTGAAGCCAAACTGCTCGTTTGCGGCTGCGGTGATGCGCATGCCCAATTCGGCGATTGCGCGCGCGTTTTCGGGCTTAATCTCAACGCCCAGCGCCGCAGCGTCCACCATCACAAAACTATCGCCGCCATAGGCTGTGTCGACGATAATTTCGCCTAAACCTTCAACTTGCAAAGGCACTTGCAATTGATCGACAAAGCTTTTGACGTTGGTGACGGAGATGCTTTGGGCTTTGCCGTCTTTGCATTGGGCGACCACATTGATCAGTCCACCCGGCGCTTCCAGCGTGAGGTGCGTTTCAGGTTCGGTCATCGGCAAAATGCCGCTATCGAGCAATACCGTCGACACGCAGATTGAGTTGGACCCCGACATGGGCGGCGTGTCTGCCGGTTCCATGATGATGAAGCCCATTTGGGCTTTTGGGTTCTTTGGCGGCACCAACAGGTTCACGTGGCGGAACACGCCGCCGCGTGGTTCGTTGAGCATGAAATTACGCAATGTCTCATCTTGTTCGATGAATTTCCTTTGCTCCCACAAGGTATCGCCCGGTGGCGGTGCAACGCCTCCAACGATCACGTCGCCCACCTCGCCTTCGGCGTGGCAGGACACGACATGGATGGTTTTGCTTGTTCTCATTATACCAAACTCACCTCAAACTCAGGCTCACCGAGCACATCAAAATCTGGCTCAATGCCAAGACCCGGCGCATCGCTCGCAGACATGAAGCCATCAACTCGTTTTGGCGCACCTGCCGCAAAATCTACCGTACCATAGGAATTAAAGTCCGTCGCTGAGAAGGAAAAGGCCTCAGGGGTCGAAGCTGCCAGATGGGCGATGGTTGCGGTCACAATGTCACCTCCCCATGTGTCTTCAATGGTCATGGCCAGGCCAGCATTTACGCACATATCGCGCATCAGGCGGGCTTTGGTTAGGCCACCAACTTTTGAAATCTTGAGGTTGATCGCGTCCATTGCATCGTCGGCCAAGCCTTTGCGCAACATGGCGTCATCGGTGATGTTCTCGTCCATGATAAAGGGCCGTGCGGTGCGGCGGCGGATCGACAAGCACTCTTCGTAGGTCATGCAGGGCTGTTCAATATAGACATCGAGATGGGAAACCGCAGCAACAACTCGCGCTGCTTCGTGGCGGTTCCAGCCTGTGTTGGCGTCAGCCACCAACACTTCGCCATTGTCCAGCACTTCGCGTGTGGCGTGAATGCGAGCGATATCATCGTTCGCATCGCCGCCGACTTTGAGCTGAAACTTGGTGTAACCTTCTTTGCGATAGCCATCGATCTTTTTGGCCATCACGTCTGGATCTTCTTGGCTGATTGCCCGGTAAAGTGCAACTTTGTCTTGCTGTTTGCCACCTAGCAAAGTGTAAACGGGCAAGCCCGTCGCTTTGCCCAAGATGTCCCAGCAGGCAATATCGATTGGCGCTTTGGCGTAAGGGTGGCCGCGCAGTCCCTCGTCCATGGCTTTGTTGACCACATTCAAATCACGCGGATCAAGCCCGATCACGTGCTGCGCGAGTTCTTGCAAACCGGTGCGAACGCCCAAGGCATAGCTTGGCAAATAGGCAGAGCCCAGCGGGCAACATTCTGCATAGCCTGTAATGCCCTCATCTGTTTCAAGCGCAAGCACTGTTGAATCAAAGACTTCGATGAAATTGCCGTTGGACCAATTGTAACGGCCCTCACGTAAAGGAAGGTCGATTTGATAGACTCGTAGCGCTGTGATTTTCATGATGTTTCCTCCCGAGGGAAAGTCATTAAGGCAGAATAAAGCCGTGTTTAAAGGGGTCGCGATCATCTACATAAATTGTATTGTCGCCTGTTTTGCGTGCCCAGCCACCAATGGATGGGATAATCGCATCACGGTCGCCAACTTTTGTCGCCGCTTCGACACGGCCACGGAAAAGCGATCCAATAATGCTTTCGTGGATGAAATCTTCGCCCACTTTTAAATCCCCCATCGCCGCCCAATGGGCCATGCGCGCGGAGGTGCCTGTGCCACAAGGCGAGCGGTCAATTGCTTTGTCGCCGTAAAATACTGCGTTGCGGGCAGACGCTTCTGGGTCACGCGCAGCGCCGGTCCACAAAATATGGCTCAGGCCATTGATTGCGGGGTGTTCTGGGTGTTGAAACTCATACTTTTGATTCAATGCTGCGCGCAGCTTTGGCGACCAACGGATCAAATCGAGTGAGGATAGGCCTTCGATATCATTGAAGTTTTCTTGCGGTTCCACAATCGCATAAAAGTTACCGCCATAGGCCACATCAACTTTTATCGTGCCCAGGTCTGGCACATCAGCGGTCATGCCCGTTGCGTAGAGGAAGCTCGCCACATTGGTAATGCGCACTTCTTCGACAAATCCATCTACCATGGTGTATTCAGCTTTGATGCGCCCCGCAGGTGCGTCTAGATAAAGCACACCCGGCTCTTTTGGTGTCACCAAACCTTCTTCGATCGCCATGGTCACCGTGCCGATGGTGCCGTGCCCACACATGGGCAAGCAACCCGATGTTTCGATGAACAGAATGGCAATGTCGCAATCATCACGCGTGGACGGATAAAGGATAGATCCGGACATAACGTCATGGCCACGTGGCTCAAACATGAGCGCAGTGCGCACCCAATCATATTCGGCCAAAAAGTGCGCGCGCTTTTCAAGCATGTTCGCGCCTTTTAGCTCAGGCCCACCTTCTGCCACCAACCGCACAGGGTTGCCACAGGTATGTCCATCAATGCACTTAAATGTATGTTTCGCCATGTTGGTTCCTAAAAGCGAGACGGGTTGAACGGGGTCATATTTATCGTTGGGGTGCGCCCTGCCACCAGATCAGCAACAAGCTTTGCGGTGGCCAAACTCTGGGTCAGACCCAAGTGGCCGTGACCAAATGCATAAGTGATTTTGGTGCTGGCGGATGCATGGCCGATGGCGGGCAACGTGTCGGGCAGTGAGGGGCGAAAGCCCATCCATTGGGTGCCGCCGGTGGTGCTCAAATCGGGCAAAAACTTCTTGGCTTTTTGCAGCATTATTTCTGAGCGCTTGTAGTTTGGTTCCGCTTCCAAGCCAGCAAATTCCACCGCACCGCCCACACGAATACCGGTGGAAAGCGGAGTCATAACAAAGCCGTGGCTGCCAAACATCAATTGCCGCTTGAGGTCGAACGAATCCACTGGCAGCGTGGTGTTGTAACCGCGCTCGGTCTCTAATGGAATCTTATCGCCCAGCTTTTCGGTCAATCGATGTGACCAAGCACCAGCTGCGATGATGAGATTGTTGCCTTTGAGTTTTTGGCCATCAGCCAGCGTTATTTCGCCAGCGGAATTGGTGTCTACAACTTCGCCTTCAATCAATTCTCCCCCATCAGAGCGCACCATATCCCAAACAGACATGGCCCAGAGATAGGGATCATTTACCGTCTGCCAACTGGGCAAAAAGGTGGCGCTTTTGATATGCGGCGAAAGGCCGGGTTGCAGCTCAGCCAGTTCGTCGCCTTTTACGTGGCGAAATGGAATGCCATGCTCTTGTCGGGTTCTGTCGTTTTCAGCGTTGGCCTTTGCGTCCGCCTCAGTCTCATAAAGATGCAGCGCGCCATCGGAGCGGATTTGATTGCCCATTTTAGGCATTTGCGAAATCTTTGCAATTTCAGCTCGGGCCAGGTTCATCATCTCAGCTTGTGCTTCAACGGAACGGGCATATTGGTCCGGCCAGCTGGCGCGGAAAAACTTGAGCAGAAATGGTGTTATTTTTGGCAAATAGGAAGTGCGAATACTGAGCGGGCCAAGCGGGTCTATCAACCATTTAGGTGCTTTAAGCAACATGCCCGGCGACGCCAACGGCAGGAGGTCGGTCACCGCAAATGCGGCGGCATTGCCATAGCTTGCTTCTTGAGCAATGCCTTTGCGGTCAACCAGCGTGACCTTGCGGCCTTCATTTTGCAAATAGTGCGCGATCGAAAGACCGATGATCCCGGCCCCGACAATAATCACATCATGTAGCGCATCAGCTTTGGACATAGGATCACCTGATCAAAAGGGAGGACACCCGGCGGCAAACCGCCGGGCGCAACTGTTGGTTATGGCAGGGTGTAAGCGGTTTTAACGGTGGTGTAGAATTCCGCTGCATAGGTGCCCTGCTCGCGTGAGCCAAAGCTTGAACCTTTGGTGCCACCAAATGGCACGTGATAGTCCACGCCCGCTGTTGGCAAGTTCACCATCACCATGCCCGCTTGCGCGTTGGCTTTGAAGTGGCTCGCATGCTTAAGCGATGTGGTGCAAATACCAGACGACAAACCAAATTCAGTGTCGTTCGCAACGGCCAAAGCCTCATCATAATCCTTCACGCGGATTACGCTGGCGACTGGCCCAAACACTTCTTCTTGGTTGATGCGCATGCCGTTTGTGGTTTCTGTGACCAAAGCCGGCGCCATAAAGAAGCCTTCTGTGTCGCGGTTCAAACGTTGACCACCGACAACTTTGCCACCCTCTTTCGCTGCAATGTCCACATAATCCAAATCTTGCTGAAGCTGGCTTGCGTCAACCACTGGACCGATGTGGGTGTCGCTGCGCAAAGCATGACCCACATTAAGGCCAGCCAAACGTTCTTCAACTGCAGCAACAAATTTGTCGTGAATACCTTCGGTTACAACCAAGCGAGAAGATGCCGTGCAGCGTTGGCCAGTTGAGAAGAAGGCGCCGTTTACGCTCACTTCAACCGCATTGTTCAAATCGGCATCGTCGAGCACAACCATTGGGTTTTTGCCGCCCATTTCAAGCTGCACTTTTTTCAAAAGCTTGCCGCATTCGGCAGCAATGCCGCGACCTGTTGGCACAGAACCGGTGAAGCTGATGGCGTTAACTTTGTTTGATCCAACAAGTTGCGGACCCACTTTTGAACCGCGACCAAACACAAGATTGAACACGCCTTCTGGCAAGCCAGAACGCGAAATAATATCAGCCAATGCGTGGGCACAGCCTGGCACCAATTCAGCAGGTTTCAAAACAACCGCATTGCCAAAAGCCAAGGCAGGTGCAATTTTCCATGCAGGAATAGCAATTGGGAAATTCCACGGCGTAATGAGGCCAACTACACCAACTGGTGAGCGCGTTACATCAACTTCAACACCTGGACGCACGGACGCCAAACGATCGCCGGTTTGACGAATTGTTTCGCCTGCGAAGAATTTGAAAATCTGACCAGCACGGGCGGCTTCGCCAATGCCTTCAGGCAAGGTTTTGCCTTCTTCGCGTGACAATAGCTCGCCTAGTTCGGCTTTGCGTGCCAAGATTTCGTTGGCGATAAAGTCCAAAACATCAAAGCGCTGTTGCGGCGTTGAAGCGGCCCACTGCACGGCGGCTGTGTGGGCTGCGTCAATTGCGCGGTCCATGTCAGCGGCTTCTGAAACGGCCGCATGGCCAAGAATGTCTGAGGTGTCTGATGGGTTGATATTGGGCGTCGACGCGGAGGTCTCTTCCCACGCGCCACCGATAAAGCTTTTATATTCCATTGAGTTACTCAACTTTCTGGGCAAATTGATTCTGATGGTTCAGCTTAAGCTGCAAGCGCTAAAACGTCAGCCTGTTGGCTCCAGCTTTTGTACCATGTTTGGAACAGGTCGAACTGCTGCTTGGCGTAACGGCGTTGGCTGTCAGTCAGTGCATCTGTTTCATTAAAGTGCAATTCATATTCAGCATCGCCCTGCAACACCATCAAATATTTGTAGTAAAGCACCAAATCTGCGCCCTCATCGAATGAAGAGAGAACTTGGAAAGCTGTGTCCAACTCAAGCGCACGAACGCGGGCAACCGCATCGCCTTTTGCGGCTTTTTCGCAAAGCGCAACAAGGTGCAAAGCTTCTTTTGGCAACGCGTTGCCAATTCCGGTGATTGATCCACCAGCATCGCAGTTCACGTAGCCATGGAACACTTGTGTATCCACGCCAATCATTAAGTTGACGCTGTCGTCTTGGCTGGTGATGAATTCCGCCGCATAGCGCAGATCGTCAGCGCCGCCGAATTCTTTAAAGCCGATCAAGTTCGGGTGGTCTTTGCGCAGGTCAAAGAACAGGTCTGCGCGGGTGGCAAAGCCATAATATGGGCTGTTGTAGATCACAGCTGGCAAGTCAGGCGCTGCATTCAAGATCGCTGCGAAGTGATGACGTTGGGCTGCCATTGAGCTGCCGCGTGACAAGACGCGCGGGATAACCATCAGGCCATGTGCGCCAACTTTTTGCGCGTGAGCTGCGTGTTCGGCTGCGATTTTTGAGTTCACCGCGCCAGTGCCAACGATGGTTGGAATGCCTGCCGCCACGAGACGTGCAACGCCTTCCATGCGGTCAGCGTCAGTTAGCAAAGGCCAATCGCCCATTGAGCCACAATAAACAACAGCAGACATGCCCGCTTCGATAAGCTCTTTGCCTTTGCGCACCAGCGCATCAAAATCTACCGAGCGGTCTGCTTTGCAAGGGGTCATCAGTGCTGGAATGCAGCCAGAAAAGATATTCGCGTTCATTTCAATTTCCTTTGAAGATCAGTGCCGATTGCGCGCACCTATACGCGCGCCAACCGGATATTGGATATAATGTAAATCAGACTTATCGAACGTTGGCCAAGAATTTTGCCGTATGTTCGCTTTTTGGTTCAGAAAAAATCTGCTTTGGCGGGCCGATCTCTTCCATAATGCCTTGGTGGAAAAAGGCGACGCGGTCACTCACATCACGGGCAAAGCCCATTTCGTGGGTCACGCAAATCATCGTCATGCCCTCTTCTGCGAGCAGGCGCATGGTGTCGAGCACCTCGCCCACCAACTCAGGGTCTAACGCTGACGTTGCTTCATCAAACAACATGTAGGATGGCTCCATCGCCAACGCCCGGGCGATTGCCAAGCGTTGCTGTTGACCACCAGACAATGCAGAAGGATAACTGTCGAATTTGTCGCCAAGTCCCACATGCTGCAGTTGCGCCCGGGCAATTTCTTTCGCTTCGGCTTTTGATTTGCCTTTTACGATTTTTGGTGCCAGTGCCACGTTCTCTAGTGCGGTGAGGTGCGGGAACGAGTTAAACTGTTGGAACACCATGCCCATTTTGGTGCGCAATTGATTGAGGTTTGTGCCTTTTGCGTGCACAGACACCCCATCCACTAAGACCTCGCCCTGTTGGATCGCTTCAAGCCCATTGATGCAATAAAGCAATGTGGACTTTCCAGAGCCGGACGCGCCGATGATCGAGAGCACTTCGCCCTTTTTGACGGTGAGGTCGATGCCTTTGAGCACATGCAGATCACCGAAATACTTATGTAGACCTTTAATCTCGATCATGACTGCCACTTCCTTTCAAGATGTGCTGCATAGCGTGAAATGGGATATGAAAGCGCGAAATAGAACGCGCCCGCTACCGCCAACACAAGCAAGGGTTGTTGGGTGCGCGTGATCAGGTCGCGCGCTACTTTTAAGAGTTCAGGATGGCCAAGTACCGACACAAGTGCGCTGTCTTTCAACACACCAAGTGCCACGCCGACCCACGACGGGAAGACCGCCCTTAGGCCGATCGGCCAAACCACATGTTGCATGGTTTGCACATAGCTTAACCCGAGCGAGCGACCTGCCCGACGCATGGGTGCGCCCACCGCTTCAATGCCGCCGCGTGCCACATTGGCAACCAGCGCAGAGGTGTAAACTGCCAAGATCACCACACCAGCCCAGAAGGGGCTAATGGCCAACCCAAGCACATTGAATAGGTTGTAGAACAATACCAGCTGGATAATCAGCGGGATCGATCGGAACGCATCAAGTATAAGCCCAAGGGTGATGGCGCCAACGATTTTGCTTTCAGATAAGATCCAGCCAAAAAACACGCCAAGCAAAGTGCCGGTGGAAATGGATAGGGCTGAAATAAGCAGCGTTTGCCAAGCGGCCTGAGCTAAAAACCAAAGGTCTTTTGGGCCAAAGCCGGAGAAGAATGAAATCGGTTCGTTCATCGAATTACCCTTCCCTAGTAGCGGAACATGCGCCAAGCGATGAGCCTGGAGATGCCGAGAATGAATTTGACCATGGCGTAATAGATAAGCGCGGCCACTGCGAAATATTCGAATATGCGGAACGTTTTGAACGCTAAGGCTTGGGTTTCGCCCGCCAATTCACGGAAACCAACGATCATCGCCAAAGAGCTCATCAACACCGCCCAAACCAATTGGTTGGTCATGGGGTGATAAACAATGCGGAACACTTGGGGGATGATAATCCGCGTGTAGCTTTGCCAAGCCGACATGCCCAAGGAGCGCGCTGCACGCAATTGCGTATCAGGAACGGCCTGGAATCCGCCGCGAAAGTTTTCCGCCAAATAACCAGCGTTGTTGAACGTTAGGCCAAATAGAACGATCAAATATGGTGTGAGGTGCATACCGAACGCGCCCAAACCAAAAGAGAAAAAGAACAGTTGAAACAAGGCAGGTGTATTGCGCGCTGTTTCCACCCAAACCGAAGCGATCCAAGCTAAGGGTTTTGGCCCGTTCATGCGCAGCAACGCCAAAACCATACCCAACGTGATACCGATAATCATGGAGAGCACAGAAATTTGCAGGGTGACCAAACTTGCTTCAAGCAAATCGGGCAGCTTGCGCATCACCGGACGCCAGTGGAACGTATATTCAAAATTCATTGCGCCTTCTCCTTTCCTTTTGGTTCAAGACCTGCCCGCGACCAAAGCCGCGAGCAGATGAATTGATGGTCAAGGGATTAGTAAAGAACGCCAGGGATACGCAGTTCAGGTGCTGTATCGCCAACATATTTCTGCCAAAGCTCTTCGTAACGACCTGAACGCACCTGATGGGTGATGAACAGGTTGATGTAGTTGAGCCATGTTACGTCTTTGCGTGGACCGGCAACTGATGTGTAATCAGTTGTCCAAGGCATACGTGGGCCTGGAACGACAGAATCATACTGATCGGTAATCGGTTTAACCGCTGTGTTGGTGGTAATACCCGCATCCGCTTTACCTTGTGCAACCGCTAGGAAAACTTCGTTTTCGCTCTGGTAGCCTTGGTAAAGGTTTTCTTCGCCCCAAGTTTCAGCAATCTTAAGCCACTCTTGCTCAGGCACAGTGCCCACAGCTGCGGCAACGCGTTTGCCCTTCATATCTTCAAATGAAGTGATGCCGCTATCTTTGCCCACTACTGCTTGCGCAAAATAGATGGCGTAAGGGATAGAGAAGCCAACCGTTTTTGCACGCTCAAGCGAATCTGATGTACCGCCAAACACGATGTCTGCGCGATTGGTAACGATGGCAGGCAAACGCTCTGCCCATGTTACAGGAATTACTTCTGCATCAACATCAAGCGCTGCGGCCATGTCGTTACAATATTCAACGTCAAAACCAGCTGGCTCGTTGTTGGCATCGCGATAGCCGATTGGTGGAAAGTCCAACACAACCGCACAGCGCAAAACGCCATTGTTGATCACGTCATCAAGCTTGTCAGCAAAAGCTGCTGGTGTCGCTAGAGTTGCAAGCACTGCCGCTGCAGCGGCAAGTTTCAATAGTTTCATATTTCTTCCTCCCGGATCATTGAGGCTTTTCGCTTCAACACCTCCTTGATGGGCGCCGCCTGCCCCACAATTAAAAACCCCTATCAACAACGGATCTCAAATTAGCAGGCGGCGTACCCAGCAAAGGAACAGCCAAAGCCATCTCGCCTTTACAAGTTCGTCTATAGCATCAAGATTGGATACAATCTACAATATTCTTTATTTTTTATGCACGGCATTGGATAAGTCCAGGGGCAAAACCTGAATGTCAAAAAACAGACACAGCAACTAACTCTTGCTATATAATTGATTTTACAGCGCTTTTAGAAATACGAAGCTCTAAGCTTCTTTGAGAACTTGCTCTAACACGTCAAAGACAACGCGAATTTTTTTCGATGTATGCAGTTCTTGATGGGTGACCAACCAAACCGGAAAATCAATTGGCGGCACATGAGGCCATAGCCGAACGAACTCCGGTTCGGCTTTGGCAATCACATCAGCGGTAACCCCTGCACCTAAGCCAGCCCGCAGCATTTCATGGGCAACCAGCGCACTGGTGCACGGCAGGGTGAATTGATCGATCCTCAGATTTAGTCCGCGACCTTTGCAAATCTCGATAAATTGAACGGGATCACTTGGCCCAATAATTTCAACATTTTCGTGATCCGCAGAATCAGGACGAAGACCAATTTGGTCCAGATATGACTGGTGGGCATAAAAGCTTGCCGTCCAATTTCCCACGAGCTTGGCCACCAAGCTGCTTTGCGTTGGGCGAACATGCCGAATTGCAATGTCCGCATCACGATGCTTCAAATCTTGAATCTGAACAGAAGAAATTATCCGCAACGTTAATCCGGGTGCCGAGTGTTTCAAACGTCTGATGGCTTGCGCTACAAACTTCACACAAAGTGTATCAACCGCAGTGATCGAGACTTCGCCGGACACTTCGTTGTTGAAAGTTTGCGCCACCATAGAGATGCGACTGGCCGCGCTGCCCATTTCACGGACATGTTCGAACAATTGCTGCCCCGCCAAGGTCATTCTCAACCCGCGGGTACTGCGCTCGAACAGTAATGAGTTTAGGGAAGTCTCCAACCCTGCAACTTGCCGAGTAATGGTGGGCTGGGTTGTAGAAAGGGCGCGCGCTGCGCCACTAAAGCTGCCCTCTTCGGCCGTGGCCAAAAATGCGCGCACTTGGTTCCAATCAAAATTCACTTCCTGCCAGTTCATACGTTTACGTATACCAAAACCACAAAACTAGGCAATTCCTATTTTGTTTTCGCATATATACTTTGATTTGTACGGCAATTGAGCTGAAGGACAAAAGATGACAAATGAAAAAACACGCCAAGTACTTTCCACCCTTTGGATATTCTTTATGCTCAACTTGGTGTTCCGTGACATACATGAAATTGGTACGGCCGCATTTTTGAACGAGGCTTTGACTGGCAAAATCAACGGCGCAGTGATCACTGAGGAGTTGATGCTGCTCGGCTTTGTTCTAATAGAAATCCCATTAGCGATGATCATTGGATCGCTTTTTCTACCTCATAAGATGTGCAGATGGCTCACAATTGTCGCCGCAGTCCTCACAGGCGCGATCCTTTCACTTGGATTACCCGGCGACTTAGATGACCGTACTTTTGCAATCGTAGAATTCATCACGCTTGGGTACATCTGCTGGCTGGCTTGGCGACTTCCATCGTTGGAAAAGCACTAATTCACAAATTTCAGTTTAGCAAAGACAATGCGAAAGACCTTAAATTTCATCAGTTTGATAGTTGCACAAATCAGAACCCACACCACATAGTGAAGCGTCATCCAATTTGAAAACAAATCGCTTAATGCTCAAACCAGCAACTTTTGGGATGATGGCCGCAGCAACGCGGCAGAAGCGACAAAAGTCCTTAGGCGTCAAGAAAGCGTCTCGTTTTGGCTTTGCATTCAATTGGACAAATGCTGAATGGAGAATTCGAACAATGTCTACTTTCGCAACAACAAGGAACGTTACATGACATCGCAAACAGCAAGTTTTTGGGACAAGCAGGCGAAAGGTTATGCGGCAAAGCCGGTGAAAGACGTTCAGTCCTATGAGGAGATGCTTGCTGAGGTGGCCAAACATCTTGAACCAACCGACAAGGTTTTAGAAATTGGATGCGGTACGGGCAGCACCGCCGTGCGCATGGCCGAATTCGTTTCCAATTGGACGGCAAGTGACATTTCTGCGGAAATGATCAATATCGCCAAAGGCAAAACCGCCCCTGAAACAGCGCATTTTTTGGTTGCGGATGCGAATAGCGAATTTGCTGAAGCGCCCTTTGACAAAGTATGCGCTTTCCACATTCTACATTTGGTACCAGACCCGCAACAAACCATCAAAAGCATATTCGATCAGCTCAAACCGGGCGGCCTATTCCTGTCCAAAACAGTTTGTCCTGGCGAAATGGGCCTCTTACCAAAACTGATTTTGCCCTTAATGAACATGTTCGGCGTGGCGCCGCCAACTTTACACTTCTTAAAAGTCACGGAGCTTGAAACGGCTGTAAAAGCAGCTGGTTTTGACATTATTGAACGTCGATTTTTCGGCAAAGGAAAATCTAGCCCCTACTTCGTTGCACAGCGGCCGGCCTGATTTTGTGCCCTGCAATTTTTGCTTAAAGTCAAAAGGGGTTGGCGAAATTCATAAGTGTCAGATATGTTGTCGCAAATAATTTGAAGTTGAATTGAGCGACAATATGAAGTTGAGCACCATAGATGTGCGCGCCGCCGCATCCGCCGCCGACCTAATTTTTGAGGCCCTGCGCGAAGCCATTTTTACTGGCGAATTGAAAGCTGGTGAACATTTGCGCCAAGACGCTTTGGCGGACATGTTCAACACATCGCGCATTCCCGTACGTGAGGCTTTATCGCGGTTAGAACAACAAGGTTTGGTCAAAACCGAACGTTTCCGCGGCACAACCGTTTCGTCGCTGTCAGCAGATGAAGTGCAAGAAATCTTTGAGTTTCGTGCGCTGCTGGAGGGCGAAGTTATTCGCCATGCTGTAAAGAATATGGACGATGCGACTTTGGCAATCGCCAAGAAACATTGCGATGCGTTTTCGAATGAGACCGATTCTGCAAAATATGGCGAATTGAACAGAATTTTCCACTATGCGCTGTATGAGCGGGCGAACCGTCCCTACCATTTGCATGTGGTCAAAACGACGTTGGATCGCATTGAAAGTTACTTGCGGGCTCAGTTGGTGTTGACCGATGGGATGAGCCGGGCACGTCGTGAGCATATTGGCATTCTAGAAGCCTGTGTAGAGCGCAATGCCGATTTGGCTTCAAAGCTCACCCAAGAGCATATTCTTGGTGCCAGCGAGAGCCTGATCAATTACCTCAAAGATAAAGAGGCAAAATAAAAGGCGAGGATTTCTCCCCGCCTTTTGAAACTCGTTCGCTTGAAAAGCGGCCTTAGGCAACTTTTTCTTTTGCGAAAGGTTTGTTGTCTTGGATCCATGCCAGCACATATTCTGGTGCTGAGAATTCATATGGGTCGCTTTCGATATCGTCTTGAAAGCCTGCTTCTTCAAACCAACCAACAATTTCGCCATCATCAACAACCGTTGCATAGCGCCAAGAGCGCATGCCGAAACCAACATTGTCTTTTTTGACCAGCATGCCCATTTTGCGGGTGAATTCGCCGGAACCGTCTGGAATCAAGCCAACGTTTTTCACGCCCTGCGACTCGCCCCATTTGTTCATTACAAATGCGTCATTCACAGACAAACAATAGATAGCGTCGATGCCTTCTGCTTGGAATTCGCCAAACATTTTCTCGTAATTTGGCAATTGGTAGGTCGAGCAAGTTGGGGTAAACGCGCCTGGAAGCGAGAAAAGCACAACGCGTTTGCCTGCAAAATAATCTGCAGTTGTTTTGTCTTCCCAACGGAATGGGTTTGGACCTTCAATAGATTCGTCGCGCACGCGAGTTTTAAACACGACATTTGGAACGTTTTTGCCAACGGTAGCCATCATCACACCTTCAGATAGTTATTTAGTTTTCGTCACTTCGGGCACAAACTTGAATCATCACTGCAAGTAGGTAACTTGCATATGTTTTCAGTTGGACCTGTGGTGAATTTCTTGCGCAAACAGATAGCCCAAAAAGGGACAAGAAACAACCACGCGCAAACCCTTTTTTGAATCATTCTAAACAAGGATTTTTACGCTTCACCAGCAATCTGAGTTAGAGTTGAAATGCGGGCGATTTGAAAAACCTGACTAAATGGTCAGAAAATGTTTGACCTTTTGGTAAAAATATCAAATGATATATGCTGAAGGAAAGTGTTGCTGGTACGCTTTGGTTATTCGGTTTGAGGAGATCGGGTAACATATTTACAAAGTGCGGCGGCTAATCTGGGGAGGACTATTAATGAGCGAAGCTGATTTCGCGACGCGGGATATCCGTAACGGTCGCCTTGACCAAATAGACTATGAATCCAATTTTGAGGATCTGCACGCGCCCCTCACCCGCCATGAGGCGATGGTGGAAGCGGAGCGTTGCTATTTTTGCTATGATGCGCCTTGTATGACCGCGTGTCCCACCAGCATTGATATTCCCCTCTTTATTCGGGAAATTGCGGCAGATAACCCATCGGGTTCGGCCAAAACCATTCTCAACCAGAACATATTGGGCGGTATGTGCGCCCGGGTATGCCCCACCGAAACGCTTTGCGAAGAAGTGTGTGTGCGTGAAGAAGCGGAAGGCAAGCCAGTAAAAATTGGTCAACTGCAACGCTACGCAACGGACCACCTGTTCGAGACCGCAAAAGAGCATCCGTTTAAACGCGCCGCCTCAACCGGCAAACGTGTTGCTATTGTGGGCGCAGGTCCAGCGGGCCTTTCGTGTGCTCACCGATTGGCGATGCACGGACACGACGTCACAATTTTTGAAGCGCGGGCAAAAGCTGGCGGATTGAACGAGCACGGCATCGCTGCTTATAAAACCACTCACAATTTCGCGCAGCTTGAAGTTGACTTTGTGTTGGGCATTGGCGGCATTGAAATCAAAAACAATCAGGCCCTTGGACGTGACATTTCTGTTGCGCAATTGCGCGACGAATATGACGCGGTGTTTATTGGCGTTGGCTTGGGCAATACCAATAATCTTGGCCTTGATGGCGAAGACAATGATGGCTGTCTAGACGCTGTCGACTACATCGAAGAGCTTCGTCAAACCGACGATTTGAGCTCCCTGCCCGTTGGGCGTGATGTGGTGGTGATCGGTGGGGGCATGACCGCCATCGACATCGCCATTCAAACAAAACTGCTGGGCGCAGAAAATGTCACCATCGCCTATCGGCGCGGGCAAGAAGCGATGAATGCTAGCCTTTATGAGCAAGAATTGGCGCAAACCCACGGCGTTGTTATCCGCCATTGGTTGCAGCCAAAAGCCTTGATCTCTAACGATCAGAACCAGATCACAGGCATTGAGCTTGAGTATACAAAACAAACAGACGGCAAACTTGAAGGCACGGGCGAAATTATAAAGCTTGAAGCAGATCAAGTGTTTAAGGCGATCGGTCAAAAGTTTGATTCAAGTATTTTAACCGATGCTGGAATTGAACTTGAAGCGCGCCTCATCAAAATCACTGAAGATGGCAAAACCTCACTCGCTAAAGTTTGGGCTGGGGGGGACTGCGTTGCAGGTGGTGAAGACTTAACCGTTGAATCTGTGGAAGACGGCAAGGTTGCCGCCGAGAGCATCCACGCATTTTTGACCCGCTAACCGAATAGGAGAATGAAAAATGGCTGATCTATCGACCACCTTTTTAGGCATCAAATCGCCAAACCCTTTTTGGTTGGCATCTGCTCCCCCTACTGACAAAGCTTACAACGTCGAGCGCGCTTTTGAAGCGGGCTGGGGTGGCGTTGTGTGGAAGACTTTGGGCGAAGAAGGCCCACCAGTTGTCAACGTAAATGGTCCGCGCTATGGCGCAATTTTTGGCCCTGATCGACGCTTGATGGGGCTCAACAACATTGAGCTAATCACTGACCGCTCTTTGGAAATCAACCTCCAAGAAATGACCGAAGTGAAGAAACGCTGGCCAGACCGCGTGATCATTGCTTCAATCATGGTGCCTTGTGAAGAAGAAGCCTGGAAGGCTATCCTGCCCCGCGTGGAAGCAACGGGCGTTGATGGTATTGAACTCAACTTTGGTTGCCCGCACGGCATGAGCGAACGCGGCATGGGCGCTGCGGTTGGCCAAGTGCCTGAATATATCCAGATGGTCACTGAATGGTGCAAGAAATACTATTCAAAACCCGTCATTGTGAAACTAACGCCAAACATCACCGATGTACGCTATCCAGCGCGCGCAGCGAAAGCAGGCGGTGCCGATGCCGTCAGCTTGATCAACACGATCAACTCTATTGTGTCTGTGGATTTGGACAATTTTGCACCTGTTCCCACCATTGATGGCAAAGGCTCCCACGGCGGCTATTGCGGCCCTGCGGTTAAACCCATCGCCATGAATATGGTGGCTGAAATTGCCCGTGACCCTGAAACCGCTGGCCTGCCGATTTCTGGCATTGGTGGCATCAACACGTGGCGCGATGCGGCGGAGTTTATCTCTTTGGGTTGTGGCAATGTGCAGGTTTGCACCGCTGCGATGACTTATGGCTTTAAAATCGTTCAAGAAATGATTTCGGGCCTATCCGAATGGATGGATGAAAAGGGCTATGAGAGCATTGATGATTTCATGGGACTTGCAACGCCAAATGTGACGGATTGGAAAAATCTCAATCTGAACTATGTGACCAAAGCAAAAATCGACCAAGATTTGTGCATTAGCTGCGGTCGTTGCCATATTGCGTGTGAGGATACATCACACCAAGCCATCACAAATATGGTGGATGGCTTGCGCAAATTTGAGGTGATCGACGAGGAATGCGTAGGGTGTAATCTGTGCGTAAACGTCTGCCCGGTTGATAGTTGCATTACAATGGAGCAAATTTCTGGTGTCGACCCGCGCACCAAAAAAGAAATTGACCCCAATTATGCCAACTGGACAACGCACCCCAACAACCCAAGTGCGGTCACAGAACCTGCCGAATAAAGCACAAAGCACCAGTTCCCCACATGGACAGGTGATTGATGGTCGCGAAAAACTTCGCGGCCATTTTGCTATGATCCTTTTTGCCATGCTGATTTCTGCCAGCTTTTCATTTGGCGCATTGGCGGCCCCCCATATTGATGCTGGCGCACTCAGCGCTTCAAGGTTTCTGCTCGCTTCAATTGTGATGGGTTTGATTGCCTATTTCACTGGCAATAAGTTGGTTGAAAAGGGCAAAATCCTCCCCAAAGCGCCGCTGCGGTTCATCTTGCTTGGTGCTCTAATGGGCGTTTATTTCGTCACTATGTTCGAAGCGCTCAAGATCACCTCGCCCGTTTCAACCGGCGCTGTGTTTACACTGATGCCGCTCATTTCAGCCGGATTTGGCATTTTGTTTCTGGCCCAGCGGGTTTCTTCGCGCATGACTATCAGCTTGCTGATTGCGGCTGCGGGCGCAGTGTGGGTGATTTTCCGCGGAGATTTGAACGCACTTTTGTCGTTCAACATTGGCACCGGGGAAATGATCTTTTTCGTCGGCGTCATTTGTCACGGCGCTTATGCGCCATTGGTGCGCAAGCTTAATCGTGGTGAACCGGTGGTGATCTTTTCGTTTTGGACGCTGCTGGCCTGTGCTGTTTGCCTTTGCATATACGCGGCGTGGGGCATTGCCCGCACGGATTGGCTAAATCTACCTGCAGTTGTCTATTGGGCGGGCCTATATCTGACGATCTTCACCACGGCCCTCACCTTCTTCTTGCTGCAATATGCCAGCATGCGGCTGCCCGCTTCAAAGGTGATGAGCTATGGCTATTTAACCCCAAGTTTTATCATTTTGATCGAAGGGGTCAGCGGGCGCGGCTGGGTGAACCCAAGCGTTGCCTTGGGCGCACTGGTTACCGTGATGGCGCTGCTGGTTTTGGCATTTGCTAAGGAAACTTAGGTTCTAGATTTTCAGCATTGAGGTGAACATATTGACCAAAAAGGCTTTGGTGTTCTCAAACTCGACCGGGTCATCAATCCCGCGACCGAGCACCATGCGCACTTGCTCTTCAAAATCGGCATAATGCTGGGTGGTGGCCCAGATCGAAAAGATCAAATGCTTGGGGTCAACTTTCTTCAGTTTCCCCTCTTCCATCCAATTGCCGATAATCGCCGCTTTTTCATTCAACAAATCGTTGATTTCGCCTTCAAGGATCGGCTTGATGCGCGGCGCGCCTTGGATGATCTCATTCGCAAACAATCGGCTTTCACGCGGAAAATCGCGCGACATTTCAACTTTTAGGCGCACATAATTCAGGATTTCCTCAAGCGGATCGCCATCTTTGCTCAGCGCCCGCATTGGGGCCAACCACGAATCAAGCAGGCGCGACAAAAGCGTTTCGTGAATGTCTTGTTTGGACTTGAAATAATACAAAAGGTTGGGCTTTGACATGCCCGCTTCTTCTGAGATTTGATCGATGGTTGATCCACGAAAACCATGTTGTGAAAAGACTTCGAGCGCCGCTTCAAGAATTTTTTGCTCGTTCGCGCGCTGTATACGCGTCTTGCGCTGTGGTTTTTCCACCTTAGCGGTTCCCATCATCACCCCCAAATTTAAGCCCCACTCCTGTAAGAATGATCTTCTTCACATCGCGAGTGGCCGCTTGCCATTGCCCATCATCAAACGGTTGCCCATCGTTCAAGGTTTCCACCTGATGCACAAAGTCCGCATAATGCTGGGTTGTTGCCCATATCATATATAAAAGGTGCTTTGGATCGATCTTGTCCATACGCCCTTCGTCTATCCAGCTCTGAATAACGGCTTCACGAGAAGTCGTCCACTCTTTTAGGGTCGTCTCCAAATAGTCTTGGATAATCGGCGCACCGTGCGTCACCTCATTTGCCCAAACCTTGGAGCCATTTGGGTGATCTCGCGAAATTTCCATTTTTTTGTCAATATAACTTTCCAACGCACTGGCCGGATCTTCTTTTTGATCAAAAGAATCGGCAGCCTCCAGCCATATGTCAAAGATGGTTTGTACGACCTGACTATAAAGGGCCTCTTTGGTGGGGAAATAATAGTGCAAATTGGCCTTGGGAATACCCGCCAAATCAGCGATCATTTGGGTTGTAGCCCCTTTAAATCCGTACTCTGCAAAGATCTTTTCCGCAGCTGTTAAGATCGCTTTTTTCTTTTCACCGCGGGTGGATGGTTTTTTAAAGTTGCCGTTGGTCATAGCTTATGATTTGATCACTTTTGTTCACCGCCAATTTTGGCATTTTATCAAATTATCGCTGTATGCAAATAAAACTTGACCAAATGGTCAGATCAGTTAATGTTTTATCAAATAGTCAATTTCTGGGTAGCATATAAATCTGTTGCCTTCAAATGAGACTATTCCGCAGCGAACGAGGAGGGGAGGTGCGGAAATGACTGACGCTACCACTGTACCTAACGATCTAAACGCGTTTTGGATGCCTTTTACATCTAATCGCCAGTTTAAGAAACAACCACGCATGTTTGTGGGTGCAAAAGATATGCACTACACAACCAGTGACGGCCGCCAAGTGCTTGATGGCACGGCTGGTCTGTGGTGTTGTAACGCGGGCCATTGCCGCCCCAAGATCACCGAAGCGATACAAGCCCAAGCCGCGGAAATGGATTATGCGCCAGCGTTTCAAATGGGTCACCCCAAAGCATTCCAGCTGGCCAACCGCCTCACCGATATTTCGCCTGACGGTATGGACCATGTGTTTTTTACCAATTCAGGTTCTGAATCGGTTGAAACAGCGCTTAAGATCGCCCTCGCCTATCAGCGCATCAAAAGCGGCGGATCTCGCACACGTTTGATCGGTCGCGAGCGCGGCTACCACGGTGTGAACTTTGGCGGTATTTCGGTGGGCGGCATTATGCCGAACCGCAAAATGTTTGGCACGTTGCTCACCGGTGTTGACCATTTGCCCCACACGCACCTGCCAGACCAAAACGCCTTCACCAAAGGCATTCCAGAGCATGGCGGCAATTTGGCGGACGAGCTTGAGCGCATTGTAGCGTTGCACGACGCATCGACCATTGCAGCGGTAATCGTTGAACCTGTAGCTGGTTCAACTGGCGTGCTTATTCCGCCTAAGGGCTATTTGAAACGCTTGCGCGACATTTGCACCAAACATGGCATTTTGCTGATTTTTGATGAAGTGATTACAGGCTTTGGTCGTTTGGGCTCTCCCTTTGCGGCGCAACATTTTGATGTGATGCCAGACATCATCACCACCGCCAAAGGTTTGACCAACGGCGTGATCCCCATGGGCGCGGTTTTTGTAAACGATGAAATCCATGACGCGTTCATGAATGGCCCTGAGCACATGATTGAGTTCTTCCACGGCTACACTTATTCGGGTAACCCGATTGCCAGCGCCGCTGGCTTGGCAACGCTTGAAACATATGACGATGAAGGCCTTTTGACCCGTGGTGAGGAATTGGCTCCCTATTGGGAAGAGGCCCTGCACTCTTTGCGGGACGCGAAACATGTGATCGACATCCGCAATATTGGGTTGATCGGCGCGATCGAGCTTGAATCGATTGCTGGCGAACCAACCAAGCGGGCATTCTCTTGCTTCTTGGATGCATATGAGCGCGGGTTGTTGATCCGCACTACGGGCGACACCATTGCCCTTTCACCACCCCTTATCATTTCCAAAGACCAAATCGATCAGATCGTGGATACGCTGCGCACTGTTCTTAACGAGGCCGACTAATGACCATTATTCAAAACGCCATCAACGGCCAACGGGTTACTTCAGCTTCTGAGCGCCGCGTGCCGGTTTTTAATCCCGCAACGGGCGAACAAAGCGCCGAGCTGCCTCTTTCCACCGTGGAAGAAGTAAACGCAGCGGTTGCATCGTGTAAAGCGGCAGCCCCTGCATGGGGCGAAACGCCTTCGCTTAAACGTGCGCGCTATATGTTCAAATATCTTGAACTGTTGAACAAGCATGCTGACGACATTGCCCGCGAAATCTCTAAAGAGCATGGCAAGACCCATGACGACGCTTTGGGCGAAGTGCAACGCGGTCTTGAAGTGGTGGAGTTTGCTTGTGGCATCCCCACCATGCTCAAAGGCGATTATAGCCGCAATGTTGGCCCTTCAATCGATACTTATGCTGATCGCAAGCCACTTGGCGTTGTGGCGGGTATTACCCCGTTCAATTTCCCGGCAATGGTGCCCATGTGGATGTTCCCTGTGGCGATTGCTTGCGGCAATACATTTGTGCTCAAACCCTCCGAGCGTGACCCATCGGCACCCATGCTTACTTGGGACTTGTTCCAAGAAGCTGGGTTCCCCGATGGTGTTTTGAACGTGGTGCATGGCGACAAATTGGCTGTGGACACTTTGCTTGACCACCAAGATGTCAAAGCGATCAGCTTTGTGGGTTCTACCCCTATTGCTGAATATGTTTACCAGCGCGGCACGGCTGCGGGTAAACGCGTGCAGGCTTTGGGTGGCGCGAAGAACCACATGATCATTATGCCTGATGCGGATATGGACAAAGCGGCTGATGCCCTAATGGGCGCAGGTTACGGTTCGGCTGGCGAGCGCTGCATGGCGATTTCGGTTGCGGTGCCAATCGGCGAAAAAACCGCTGACACATTGGTGGCTAAACTCAAGCCTCGCGTTGAAGCGCTTAAAGTTGGTCCCGCGACCGATAAAGACGCTGAAATGGGTCCTGTGATCACCAAAGCGCACAAAGAAAAAGTTGAAGGCTATATTGATCAAGGCGTTGCAGCAGGTGCCGAATTGGTTGTTGATGGTCGCGGCTATTCTCCGCAAGGGTACGAAGATGGTTACTTTGTTGGCGGCACATTGTTCGACCGCGTGACCACTGACATGTCGATCTATCAAGAAGAAATTTTTGGCCCTGTTCTCTCGGTTGTGCGTGCAAACGACTACCAAGAAGCGGTGGATATGATCAATTCCCACGAATATGGCAACGGCACCGCCATTTTCACCCGTGATGGTGATGCCGCGCGTGAATTTGCCGACAAAATTGAAGTGGGTATGGTTGGCGTTAACGTGCCCATCCCCGTGCCAGTGGCCTTCCACAGCTTTGGTGGCTGGAAGCGTTCAAGCTTTGGCGCTCACGGCATGTATGGCCCAGAGGGCGTGCATTTCTACACACGGCTAAAAACGGTCACAACACGATGGCCAGAAGGCATCAAAGAAGGCGCGGTTTTCAACTTCCCTTCTTAATGGACTTCATTAAACTACAAGCGGACTAAAGGATCAAAACAATGACAGCACCGGGCACCAACCAACGTATCAATTCAGACCGTCTTTGGGACAGTTTGATGGAGATGGCGAAAATTGGGCCCGGCGTTCGCGGCGGCAACAATCGTCAAACCGTTACCGACGAAGATAGCGAAGGCCGTCACCTGTTCCGCAAATGGTGTGAAGATGCGGGCATGAGTATGGGCGTTGACCAAATGGGCAACATGTTCATGCGCCACGAGGGCACCGACCCTGACGCCCTGCCCGTTTATGTGGGCTCCCACCTTGATACCCAGCCAACTGGCGGCAAATATGATGGGGTGCTGGGCGTTCTGGCGGGCTTGGAAATCATCCGCACCCTGAACGATCTAAACATTAAAACCAAACACCCGATCGTTGTGACCAATTGGACCAACGAAGAAGGCACCCGCTTCGCCCCCGCCATGCTCGCTTCCGGTGTTTTTGCAGGCATGCACACCCAAGACTGGGCGTATGATCGTGAAGATCACGAAGGCAAGAAGTTTGGCGCGGAACTAGAACGCATCGGCTGGAAAGGCGAAGAAGAAGTTGGGCAGCGCAAAATGCACGCCTTCTTTGAACTGCACATCGAGCAAGGTCCGATTTTGGAAGCCGAAGGCAAAGAAATTGGTGTGGTCACCCACGGCCAAGGCCTATCTTGGACCCAATTCACCATCACCGGCAAAGAAAGCCACACAGGTTCCACCCCCATGCCCATGCGTAAAAACGCAGGCCTTGGCATGGCGCGGATTTTGGACTTGGTCGATAAAGTCGCGTGGGACCATAAACCCGACGCTGTGGGCGCTGCTGGCCATATTGATGTCTACCCCAATTCGCGCAACGTTATCCCGGGCAAAGTGGTGTTCACTGTTGATCTGCGCTCCCCAAGCTTGGCCACCATTGAAGAAATGGAACAACAAGTTGCCACTGGCGCAATGGATATCTGCAAAGAATTGGGCCTTGGCATTGAAATCGAAAAAGTCGGTGGTTTCGACCCTGTAGAGTTCGACGAGAAATGCGTCACCGCCGTCCGCAACGCCGCCGAACGCCTCGGCTATTCTCACCGCAACCTAATATCCGGCGCGGGCCACGATGCCTGCTGGATCAACCGCATGGCCCCCACCGCCATGGTGATGTGCCCTTGCGTTGATGGACTAAGCCACAATGAAGATGAAGACATTTCGCAAGAATGGGCAGCGGCGGGAACCGATGTGTTGTTCCATGCGGTTGTTGAGACTGCGGAGATTGTGGAGTGAAGATTTTCAAACATTCTTCGGAGCAAGTGGCAGAACGAAGCAGCAAAACTGGTAAGTTTGTTTGTGGATTGAAAAAGAAAAACACCGAAGATTCAGAATATGTTGAATTTCAGAAAATTGAAGACGCAGCTACTTGGCTTTGCAACAATCCCACTTGGGGTATCCGCATGAACCCAGGATGGTCGCTTATCCATCGCGACATTGTAATTGATCGCGACGCTTCATTGACAGGAACTTAAATGACACCAACCATACTCATAAGCTTTGCCATCATGGCGTCCCTCTTGGTGATATCGCCCGGTCCGAACGGCCTGTTGATCGCCAAGATTGTGCCGACATCTGGCCGCAGTGCGGGCTTTGCGGCGGTGATGGGATTTATGGCGTCGTTTTATTTGCAGGGCGCTTTTGTGGTGTTTGGCATTGCGGTTTTGCTGGTGCAAAGCGCTACCGCCTTTACTATCGTCAAATTGTTAGGCGCTGCCTATTTGACCTATATCGGCGTGAAGGCGCTTGTTCAGGCTTTCCGGGGCAATTTCAAAGTCGCGCAAGCTGAACCAGCCAAAAGAACACGCAACATTGTTTCGGCATTTGGCGAAGGATTTCTCACCAATATTTTGAATCCAAAAACATCAATGTTTTACCTCGCCGCAGTACCGCAGTTTTTGCCCATTGGCGAGGTGACAGCGGCCAATGTTTTTTTGCTTGTGTTCATTCACTCATCAATCAACGGCATTTGGTTCTTCGGCATGGTGGTGTTGCTTTCGAAACTTGTGGGCGTGTCCCAATCGGCAACGGTTCAACGTTGGATCAAAGGGATAACGGGCACCATTTTCATTGGATTTGGCGCCAAGCTGGCGACGCTAAGAGCATAAAACAATAAAGCCCGAAACTGGGCACAAAAAACAAGAACGCCAAAAGGCGCGATAAGAGGAATGACGAATATTGGCCCAGCACAACGGGCAGACGAATTTGGAGGAGGCAAAAATGGCATCAAAAGTAATCAAGGGCGGCACCATCGTTACCGCTGATCTCACCTATGAAGCAGACGTCAAAATTGAAGGCGGGGTGATCACCGAAATTGGGCCTAACCTTTCTGGCGACGAAGCGCTCGACGCAACTGGCGCTTATATTATGCCCGGCGGCATTGATCCGCATACCCACCTCGAGATGCCCTTTATGGGCACCTACTCCTCTGATGATTTTGAAAGCGGCACCCGCGCAGCCGTTGCGGGCGGCACAACGATGGTTGTCGATTTTTGCTTGCCAGACCCGAACCAGTCTTTGCTGGAAGCAATTACCCGTTGGGACAATAAATCAAGCCGCGCCAATTGTGATTTTTCCTTCCACATGGCAATCACATGGTGGGGCGAGCAGGTGTTTAACGAAATGCCTGAAGTCACCAAGCGCGGCATCAATACGTTCAAGCATTTCATGGCCTATAAGGGCGCGCTGATGGTGGATGATGATGAAATGTATTCATCTTTCAAGCGCTGCGCCGAAATCGGTGCCCTGCCCCTCGTTCACGCTGAAAACGGCGACGTGGTTGCGCAAATGCAGGCGCAATTGTTGGCCGAGGGCAACAATGGGCCGGAGGCGCACGCTTATTCCCGCCCACCAGAAGTTGAAGGCGAAGCCACCAACCGTGCGATTATGATTGCCGATATGGCAGGCGTTCCGGTTTACATCGTGCACACCTCATCCGAGCAAGCGCATGAAGCGATCCGCCGTGCACGACAAAACGGCATTCGCGCCTATGGCGAGCCGCTGATCCAGCACCTCACACTTGATGATAGCGAATATGCGCACCCGGATTGGGACCATGCCGCCGGTCGCGTTATGTCGCCGCCGTTCCGCAACAAGAAGCACCAAGACAGCCTTTGGGCTGGCCTTCAGTCGGGCAGCTTGCAAGTTGTGGCGACTGACCATTGCGCCTTCACCACAGAGCAAAAGCGCAACGGCATCGACAATTTTACGCTCATCCCGAACGGCACCGGCGGTCTGGAAGACCGAATGCCGATGCTTTGGACCCACGGCGTTGGCACAGGCCGTTTGACCATGAACGAATTCGTGGCCGTCACCTCCACCAACATCGCAAAAATCCTGAATATGTACCCGAAAAAAGGTGCGGTATTGGTTGGCGCAGATGCTGACCTTGTGGTGTGGGACCCGAACAAAGAAAAAACCATCGGTGCTGACACGCAGCAATCTGCCATTGATTACAATGTGTTTGAAGGTAACCACGTCAAAGGCCTACCGCGTTACACCCTAAGCCGAGGCAAAGTGGTGGTTGATGACGGCGCAGTGAAAACCGAAGAAGGCCACGGCGAATTCGTCGCCCGCGAGCCATACACGGCGACCAACAAAGCCCTGTCACAGTGGAAACAAGTCACCGCACCACGCAAAGTGGAACGCACCGGCATTCCGGCAAGTGGGGTATAATTGAATATGGCCGATAACACGGTGATCCAAACCAACAACTTGGATCTCACATTTGAAACCAATGACGGGCCAGTGCATGCGTTAAAGGGCATTGATTTGACCATTAATCGCGGCGAGTTTGTTTCGTTTATCGGACCGTCAGGTTGTGGCAAAACCACGCTTTTGCGGGTGATTGCTGATTTGGAAAAGCCGACAGGTGGCGACATTCAGGTCAATGGCATGACGCCTGAAGAAGCACGGATGAAACGGGCATATGGCTATGTGTTTCAGGCCGCTGCGCTTTACCCTTGGCGCACAATCGGGGGCAATATCTCATTGCCGCTTGAAGTGATGGGCATGCCCAAAGCCGAACGTGAAGCGCTGATCAAGAAAAACCTTGAGCTCGTCAATTTGGACGGGTTTGAGCACAAGTTCCCTTGGCAATTGTCTGGCGGCATGCAGCAACGCGCTTCGATTGCGCGGGCGCTGAGTTTTGACCCCGACATGTTGTTGATGGACGAGCCATTTGGTGCGCTTGATGAGATTGTGCGGGACTATTTGAACGAACAATTGCTGGAGCTTTGGGCCAAGACCAAAAAGACAGTGGTGTTTGTGACCCACTCCATTCCCGAAGCGGTGTTCCTCTCCACCAAAATTGTGGTGATGAGCCCCCGCCCCGGTCGCATTCATGAGATTATTGATTGTGATTTGGGCGACAATCGCACCCTCGATATTCGCGAAACGCCGCGCTTTATCGAAATTGCGCATCAGGTCCGCGAAGGCTTAAAGCTGGGGCATGCTGATGAGCATTAAACGAGAGGGATTTGCCGCATTTCTTCACGAACGGCTGATCCCGATCGGCACCGTGGCTTTAGCGATTTTGATGCTGTGGTATGTGTTCACTGTGGTGCTCAATTCCCCGTTTGAACGTGACCAAGCTGAACGGGCGGGCGTAGAGATTTCCACCACCCAGTTGGTTTCCAACACCATGGCGCAAAAGCGGCCAATTTTGCCCGCACCACATCAAGTGGCTGTTGAGATTTGGCAGACCACCTTTGAAAAGAAAATTACCTCCAAGCGCTCGCTCGTTTATCACACGTGGGTGACCCTTTCATCCACGCTGTTGGGCTTTGCGCTTGGCACCACTTTGGGCATTTTACTGGCCGTGGGCATTGTGCATTCCAAAGTGCTGGATAAGAGCTTAATGCCTTGGATCATCACCTCACAAACCATCCCTATTTTGGCGATTGCGCCCATGGTGATTGTGGTGCTGAACGCCATCGGCATTTCTGGGCTTTTGCCCAAAGCGGTGATCTCTATGTATCTTTCATTCTTCCCCATTGCTGTGGGCATGGTGAAGGGATTGCGTTCACCCGAAGTCATGCATTTGGATTTGATGCGCACCTATAACGCGAGCCGTACTCAAGTGTTTTGGAAGCTTAGATGGCCCGCCTCTGTGCCGTTTCTGTTCACCTCGATGAAGGTGGCTGTGGCGATTTCTTTGGTCGGTGCGATTGTGGGTGAATTGCCCACTGGTGCCTCTGCCGGATTGGGTGCGCGTTTGCTCTCTGGCTCCTATTATGGACAAACCATTCAAATCTGGTCGGCGCTGATTGCAGCGGCTGTTTTGGCGGCGCTTTTGGTTGTCGCCATTGACTTGATTGGGCGCTCCGTAACCCGTCGAATGGGAGTGGTGGCATGAGTTGGTCTTGGATAATTGCAGCACTGGCCTTTTGGATTGCCACTTGGGCAACCAATCAGGCCCTTGCGAAAAGACGCTTTAAAGACAACACCATACAGGCCGGTGTTGATGTTTTGATTCCCATTTTGTTTGGCGCTGCTTTGCTGGTTTTGTGGGAAGGCGCATGTCGTGGCTTCTCTATCCCTACGGTTTTGTTGCCCCCACCTTCAATGATTTGGGCGCGGATAACATCTTCGCTGGATATTTTGTGGGCAGACTTTCGGCAGACCTATTTGAAAGCTGTTATCGCTGGTTATGTGATGGGGTGCGGCTCTGGCTTTATCGCTGCGATCATTGTGGATCGCGTCCCGTTTTTGCGCAAAGGCTTGCTGCCTATTGGAAACCTTGTGGCGGCGCTGCCCATCGTTGGCATGGCCCCAATTATGGTGATGTGGTTTGGTTTCGATTGGCCGTCAAAAGCAGCGGTTGTGGTGATCATGACGTTCTTCCCCATGTTGGTGAACACAGTCGCAGGACTTGGCGCAACCGGGCATATTGAACGTGACTTGATGCATACTTATGCCTCAAATTACTGGCAGACATTGTTCAAACTGCGCCTGCCCGCGGCAATGCCGTTTATTTTTAATGCGCTTAAGATCAACTCCACCTTGGCGTTGATTGGGGCGATTGTTGCCGAGTTTTTCGGCACTCCAATTGTTGGCATGGGTTTTCGCATTTCCACCGAGGTGGGGCGGATGAATGTCGACATGGTTTGGGCTGAGATTTTTGTCGCAGCTCTAGCTGGCTCCCTTTCCTACGGGCTTTTGGCCCTGCTGGAACGGGCAGTCACATTTTGGCACCCATCCTATCGGAAAAGATAATAGCAATAAGAATGCCGAGACGGATTTTTTGAAGAGACTTTTGAGGAGGAAAGAAAATGAAAAAGACATTAGCACTGACCCTAGGGCTGGCAACCAGCCTTATGGCAGCAACCACAGGCTTTGCGGCTGACAAGCTGACATTGCAGCTTAAGTGGGTCACACAAGCTCAATTCGCTGGGTACTATGTGGCCAAAGACAAAGGCTTTTATGAAGAAGCCGGGCTGGACATTGAAATCAAAGCCGGTGGCCCAGACATTGCGCCACCACAAGTGATTGCAGGCGGCGGTGCCGACGTGATTATTGATTGGATGCCTTCTGCTTTGGCATCACGCGAAAAAGGCGTACCGCTGGTCAATATCGCCCAGCCGTTTAAACGTTCTGGTATGATGCTGACCTGTCGCAAAGACACAGGCATCACTTCGCCTGATGATTTTGCGGGCAAAACGCTTGGCGTTTGGTTCTTTGGAAACGAATATCCATTCCTTTCTTGGATGAGCCAACTTGGCTTAGCAACTGATGGCAGCGAAGGCGGCGTGACTGTTCTTAAGCAAGGCTTTAACGTTGACCCAATTTTGCAAAAGCAAGCTGATTGCGTGTCTACAATGACCTACAATGAATATTGGCAGATCATTGATGCGGGCTTGTCTGAAGATGATTTGGTGACGTTCAAGTACGAAAATGCAGGCGTTGCTACATTGGAAGATGGTCTTTATGTGCTTGAAGAAGATCTTGCCGACCCTGCAATGGTCGACAAGCTTGCCCGCTTTGTTCAAGCTTCGATGAAAGGTTGGGCATATGCTGAAGCCAACCCAGACGAAGCAGCTGATATTGTTCTTGAAAACGACGATACAGGTGCACAAACCGAAGAGCATCAGCGTCGCATGATGCGTGAAGTGTCAAAACTTACCGCAGGAACAGACGGTCGTTTGGACGAAGACGACTATAACCGCACCGTGGCAACTTTGTTGGCTGGCGGTTCTGACCCTGTGATTTCAGGCCCACCACAAGGTGCTTGGACTTCAGTTGTTACTGACAAAATGATGTAGAAATAACCCTTTAACATCAAATGCAAAACGCGGCTCCAGTAGGGCCGCGTTTTCGTATGAAACACCAAAAAATGTCAGCGATCAGGTCGGTTGTTCCGCATCGTTTTTATAGACTTCAAAATCCAACTCATCGACGGGCTGCATGTCCAGCATCAGATTAAAGCCAAACAATAGGCAGGCCTGCAAAAAGATACTGGTCATCACCGGATCAAAAATCTCAAACGCATATCTATCCGCAGCCATGCTCACGATTGAATAAAGGCTGATGATCGTGCTTGAGAAAACCAGGCTCTTCACAGTCGCAGACACTTGCGTGTGGTGATCCTTGGTCGCTTTGAACGGGTCCTGTTTTTTCACCAATGCGATCTTGGCGATATAGACCGCATAAGCAAGGTTTAAAAAGGTGATGATTGCGACGCCAACAAAGTGCTTGGTTTGCCATGGGCCATCCAGATTGGTGTCATAAATGAACACCCCAAGCCAACACAAATAGGCAATTACCGCGCCAAAGACCCAGCCGGGCGAGATAAAATCAAACAGGCGACGTGGCGCAAGCTCAGCCGTGCGCTTTGCTTTTTTGACCGCTTGGCGCATGCCTTTGAACTGTTCATACTCGCTAACACCCAGAATAACGATCGGCAGTATCTGCAAGATAAAATAGAGCATAACGAAAATCTCGCTGCCGCCCAACGGATGCGGCTCAAAACCTGTTATGAGCATTGCCGCCAACCCAACAAAGCCAACTGAAGCGATGAAATAGTTGGCATAACGATAAAGAACCCGCAAACCGCTGATGCTTGCCAACAAACCGCCTGCCCCTTCTGGATAGAGCTTGGGATAGGTTTCTTTGGGATAATTCTTGCGCACAAAGTTGATCCGTTTGAGTGTTTTGGCCGGCAAATAGACCGAAACAAACAGAATTTGTGTCGCAAAGACCGCATAAAATATCAGCAGTGTGAAGTTCAACGGCATATTCTCAATCATTTAGTCTCTCCCATGTTTGGGGTTTGCATGACCTGTGAAAAGGCGATGCGGATCTCACTATCGGTGGCGCCAGCGGCGCGAGATGCCCGAACGGCGTCTTCGAGCTTGACTTGCACCAGCGCGGGCAAGTCTATGGTGCAGTTTTTAAGGGCATTAGGGTGCACAAAGGTGCCCCGATATCCTTTGGTTTGGATGACCCCGTCACGCTCTAAGAGCTTGTACGCTTTGGCGACGGTCTTATTGTTCAAACTCAAATCGCTGGCCAATTGACGAATGGATGGCAACGCCTGCTCAGGCAAAAGCTGACCAGCTTGCACCGCCTTTTTGATCTGCCCAACGAGCTGACCAAACAGCGGCTCTTCACTTTCTATATCTATCGCCACCTGCATGCATGACCCCTATGTACCACTATTACTATGGGTACATTGAGTCCAAATGAATTGCAAGCTTTAGGTTGTAAAAGGTTTGAATTGCGCGCTGTGGCACGTTTTTTATGCGGGGCGAAATCGTCAAGCCAACTGCAAGCACAGATGGTTCATTCGACAAATTTGATATCTACCGGTTATCTAAAACTAGACACGGCGCGCAAAAGTGGCGGTTTTTTGACCTCATTTGCGCGACAGCTCTCGCGCCAAAATCTTTAGGGCTAAGCGAACCCGCGGGCTATTTTGCATTGCTTGGTGCGTTACGAGCCAAATGGGCACTGGAACAGGCTTCAAGCCTGGAAAGAGCCGAACCAACTCAGGCGTTGTTTGCGCGACTTCGCGCAGCATTGCGGCAACGCCCATTCCTCGTTTGACCATTTCCCAAGCAACTACAGCGGAATCGGAAATCAGTCGAAAATCCGACGCATCAACCTGAAAACCCAATTCGCTCAAATAGCTTGCCAAACGTAAAGTGTCATCAAAGCCGACAAGGTGTTTTCCATCCAATTCTGATGGGGTGCCTGGCAGACCGTGTTCTGCCACCCAACGATCAGAGGCATAAAAACACGCTTCGGTATCGCGTACATATTCCCCAACAAGGTCTTTTTGTTCAGGACGCACGTGTCGGATGGCAATATCCGCTTCCATTTGGTGCAGATTGGAGTGCGTGTTCGCCACGTCCAATTTAATCGTGATGTGCGGCGCCTCCGCGCGAATTTTTTCAACAATTTCGGGCAGCACATAAGTGGAAAAAGTATCGGTTGCAGAAATGCACAGCTGCCCACTTACATCTTGCACACGCCCACTCGCGCTCAACACCACCGCCTCAGCCGCTTCGCCCATGGTGCCGATATGTTCCAACAGTTCGCGCCCGGTTTGGGTCAAAGAAAGCCGTTTGCCCAACCGCTCAAATAGGGTCACCCCAAGACTGGCCTCCAAACTGGCGACCTGACGCGAAAGCGTTGGTTGGGTTAGATCTAGTTTGCGGGCTGCAGCCGAAAGCGAACCTGTGCTTGCGGTCATGTGAAAGGCGCGGAGTAAATTCCAGTCAATTTGTTTCATACATATTTGTATATCAAACGTGCATATTTTGGCAATTTACATTCTGTATGCATATGCACTACGAGTTGCTTGGATGTAAAATGCATTGTTGCAAAGGAAATGCCATGCTCACCTTGAGAAACAAATCGCGACTGATTGGAATTCTGATTATCGCAGCAATGGTTGCTGGTGTGCTTAGCGTTGCCCCATCTGTCGATTCAGCGGCATATTTAGTGGAGGCGGCGAAGAACCAAACGCAAGTCATGAACGCTGCATTGTTTCAATTCGCCATGGCCCTGATTTATTTTGCAATTGCCATTTTGCTCTATCCAATCGTGAAGCCTTTTGGCGAAAACCTTGCCCGTAGCTTCTTTGGCTTAAAGGTCACGGCCATGATCCTTGTGATCATTTCAACTGTGTTTTTGGTGTCTTTGTTCGAGCTGAGCGTGGAATTTGCAAGATTGTCCCCACAGGACCCTTTAGCGTTTGAGGCATTCGGCAAGGTGCTAAAAACAACCCGCGACCAAGTCAATCATGTCTTTATGATATTGGTCTTGTGCATTGGAAACATCGCCCTCTTCGCGCTCTTCATCAAGTCTAAAATGATCCCCATTTGGATTTGTGTATTCGGGATCATCGGCGCGGTCTTGTCTTCTGTTGCAAGCATTCTTGTCCTGTTTCGGGTATTTGACATTATCACAACTGAATATCTTCTGATGAATGCCCCGACCGCCCTTGCCGATCTAGCATTGAGCTTATGGCTTATTTTCAAAGGGCTTGATGTTGAAGGCACCAACCGAGGAAATCGCGTGCCGGGCTAGTGACTCAAGCGGCTGGACACTGCTATTGGCGCATGCGCTTTCAGATGAGCGCTGCGTCGAGAAGCGCTTCCCCTCAGCGCCAGCGGCAGGGCACAATTTCAGGCCAAATGCTCAAAAGTCCATTCTGAAGCAAAGACTTACTTAAACTTGTTGAGCCTTATGCTGCTATTGGTGTCAGCAACCATTGGCATGCGCCGAATGTCGACCAGCAGATGATCGAGGTTTTGCAGAGATGACACCCGCAATTCGAGGATAAAATCAAATGCGCCGTTTGACGAGGTAATGGCTTCAACGCCGGCCAGTTTTGCAAATTGGGCAACAACACTTCGGCTGTCACCTGGCTTTAGCTTGACCAGCACCAATGCATCAATCAATGCACCATTTGCTTGGTCTCCCAACTCAATAGTGAAGCGAGTGATCGCTCCTGAAGCCTTTAGTTTGTCAATTCGGTTTTGAACCGTTGGTCGCGACACACCCAAGTCTCTGGCAAGTTCGCTGGCCGGACGCCGCGCGTCTAAACTCAAAAGCCTTATCAGCTCTCTATCTGTTTCATCCATCAAGAATGCTCACTATTCGAAAGAACGAATGACTTATCGCAAGTATTATTTCTAATTGGAATGTTTTTCTGTCTTTTTGGCAACATCCTTCGATGCAACATTGAGTTTATGCTTTGAAAGGATTGCAGTATGAAAGTCACCGTTTGTCAATTAGACCCTCGCCCAGCGCAATTGGACGCACAATTGTCTGCACTCGCAAATCACGTTGAGACAGAACAAAGCCATTTCCTGCTGTTACCAGAAATGTGTTTTGCCGATTGGCTTGCGGCCGAACAGCAACCCGATGCCAAGAAGTGGGCGCATGCGGTAAATGAACATGCGCGGCATATTGCAGATTTGTCGAAACTGGGCGCACAGAGCGTTTTGGGCACCCGCCCCATCGTTAAAGAAAACGGCAGCCGCCGAAATGAAGCCTATATTTGGTCGCAACAAGATGGCGCTGCGCCGCTGCATGAAAAATACTATCTGCCAGACGAGCCCGGTTATTGGGAAAACGCTTGGTATGATCGGGGCGAAAAAAGCTTTGAAATTGGCCGAACTTTGGGCATGCGACTTGGTGTTCAGATATGCACAGAGATGTGGTTTTTTGAATGGGCACGGCACTATGCAGCCTCACGCGCCGACCTTTTGTGCGTACCGCGCGCAACCCCGCATGGTTCGGTAGAAAAGTGGTTGGCTGGCGGACAAACAGCTGCGGTATGTTCGGGTGCTTATTGTTTATCATCAAACTTGTGGGCGCCCGAAGGGGTATCGCCCAACGCGGGTGGTCTGGGTTGGGTCGTTGATCCAGAAGGCAATATATTGGCCACAACCGACCCACAAACACCATTTGCTACAGTGGAGATAAATTTGGAATTCGCCCGCCAAAGCAAGGCAACTTATCCCCGATATGTGCCTGAATAGGGAGATATGATAGAAGAAGGGGCGCATATGAGCATGATCAAGCTTGGACCCGTTTGCTGTTGTCGGAACAAAAAAAAGTTGCGGTGCGCAGTATTTTGACTGACCTCATTGAGCTGAAAATCATAAAAAATCACCAGTAAGCTGCGCCAATCTATCCCCGTCCCCTCTTCCATCCCCTACAATCTTGTCAGCTTATTTCGAAGACCCAAGCGAACAGCGGACGCGGTGTTGGGGTTGAGTGGTGACACTTAGAAAAAGTGGGTCAAAGGGCAACTGGTCGCAGTTGCTCGCTTGCCAAGCATATGTCCAGTCTGACACCGAAGGCAGCTTATTAGCCGTTTGGTGAGTATTGTTTCTCACCTTCACCTTTAAACGGGTGATCATCAAATGATCAATGGCGATCAAAACAGTTTTGATGGAGCGCTAAGCAAGAGGATAGAAGGGTTTAGCACCTCGGGGTATATGCTTGTTTTGCAGTTCTTGGCCGCGCGAGGCGTAAAAACGTCTCACATAAACATTCTAGCGCATAAATAGAGCCGTTAAACGCCTCGCGCATCGCATATTTATAATCACTTCATATGCTTTGGCATTATGGAGGCGATTTTTCGTGGGCGTTGTTGGCCTAAGGGGATGCGACGAGGCTCTATTCCATTTGCCCAAACAACGGTACCGCGGTCAAATAATAGGCAACACCAATAAATCCAGCGCCGCCAATCACGTTGCCAACAGAAACCCAAACCAGATTATAGATACCGCCCCAAATGGTGACGCTATCAGGGTGTGAGGTCAGCAAAGAGATGGTGAACACTGTCATATTGGCGATTGAATGCTCAAACCCGGCAGCAACAAAGGCAAATAAGCACCAGAATATCAGGATGCATTTTGCGGTATCATCCTTTGCGCGGGCGGTCATCCAGATGGCGAGGCAGATCAGCCAATTGCACAAAATGGCGCGGGCCAACAGTTCAATAATAGAACTGTTCATTTTTGCGTCGGCCACTTGGTGCACCAAGGACGCTTCTTGCCCTGCCCAGCCGCCGCCATTGCCCGCAACCACTAAAACAGAAAGCGCCATGGCCCCTAAAAGGTTGCCCCACCAGCAGATAAACCAGTCTTTAACGACCGCAAAGGCGGACATTTTTTTATAGAAAAAGCCGAACGTCATATACATGATACGACCAGAAAACAGTTCTGCCCCGGCAAATACAATCAATGTCAATGTGATGCCAAACAACGCACCCATCACCAATTTTCGGGATGCCGGGTCAACGTCATTTCCAACGGTCAGGATCAGGGCAATGCCAACGCCAACATAGGCACCGGCCATAATGGTGAGAATGAGAAACCCGATGGGGTTTCGTTTGGCGTAGCGCACCTTTTCAACCGCGTTTTCAGCGAATTGTTCGGTTATGTCTTTGTTCAATTCTCAAGCTCCGACAAAAGAGCCTCGCGAGAAAACGATAACCGTTGCTGGTGTAACTTTCTATAGCGAATTGAGCATTTATTTGGGGATTAAGGGCAATCAAAACATCAAGGAGCTTAAAGGATCACATCACTTTTCAAACACCATATGGGACCAATACCCAGAACCATTTGCCGAAGACTTGCGCCAACCTCGGCGTTTCAATTCGCGCCCGAGCACCCGGTTCATAATGCCATGACCCAAAAGGAAAACGTCCCCATGCTGCTGTGCTGCATTTTCAAGCATTTCCACAGCGTCAATCGCCCGCTGTTTTGCGTGAGCATAGCTTTCGCCATTCTGCGAAAAACCGACGAGCCACGCCAAACGAAACGTTACGCTCCAGATGAGGACATCCAATTTGGGGCGCGTCCAATGGGTATGCGGCATGGATGACTCGGCAAACAAAGGATCCGTTTGAGCTTTGTGGCGCAACCCCAATCGTTCAATTGAAGCCATTGCACGCGGCAACTGGCTGCTGAAATGAGCAGCGCAGGCATTGGCCAATTCAATCGCATCGTTTGGCGGTGAACAATCTGGCGCGAGGTCTGTTTGCTCATAATCCAACAAGATTTGCGTAATGTCGCTCGGTGCAAATTTTTGTCCACGCAGTTCATCAAGATCAAAAAGAGGTCGCCCATGGCGCATGAGGATAATCTTCATAAAACCAAAATGGGGAGTGCCAAACGTGTAGACACTCCCCTTTCCATTTCTGGTGCTGTTGTCGCCAACCTACATCTTACTTCGCGTGTTTGGCAATTGATGCTTGTGCTTTGGCAAGCAAGTCCGCTCCATCAATTCCAGCGCCATTGGCTTCGTCCACCCAACGCTCAATTACGGGCTTCAGCGCCAGCTCAAACGCATCGGTTTGGGCTTGATCTAGCATGATATGCGTATTGCCTGCTTCAACTGCCATGGCGATACCTTGTGTGTCGGTTGCTTCCCACACCTCGCCTAAATGGGCGAGCCAATCGTTACCAGAAGCAGCGCGGAAGGCCTGCTTTATATCATCTGGCAAATCATTCCAGCGCGATTTATTCATCGACATTTGGAACACGAGCGTGCCGAACCGTGTTTTGTTGATGCCTTCGATTTGGTATTTGGTTTGCTCTTGCAGCTTTAAGGCTGGGATAATTTCCCACGGCACAAATGCTGCGTCCACAGCCTTGGTGGCCAAAGCTTGTGGCAAAGCGGGAACCGGCATGGCGGCTGCGGATGCGCCAAGTGCTTCAATGGTCCATGCGCCAGTGCGCGATGGTGTGCGGATTTTAAGGCCGTTCACGTCGGCAGGCTCATGCACTGACGTATCCACTGTGTGCAAGCCGTTGCCGCCGTGCACATGCAAGAACATGACCTCAAGACCCTTGTATTCTTCGGCCAATTCACTTTCGAACAATTCAGCCATCGCCAAGTTGGTAGCGCCTGGATTGTTGGTGTGTACAAACGGTAGTTCAAACACTTCAGTGCGGGGGAATACGCCCGGTGTATATCCGTTCACGGTCCAGATGATATCGACCACACCATCACGAGCTTGGCCGACCAATTCAGGTGGGCGACCGCCCAATGACATGGATGGGAAAATCTCGATGCTCACCCGGCCACCAGACGCTTTTTCGACCGCACGTGCCCAAGGCTCAATGGTTTCGGTTTGCGATGGCGACGTGGCACCCAAAAAATGGTGGAGCTTGAAGTTATACTCTGCGGCGATTGTTGTCGTCGCAGACAATAGCGAAATGCCTGATGCAAGGATCAGCGATTTAACTGATGAATTCATTTTAAACCCTATGCGGCCCCTTGTTGGGACTCATTCAATTGGGATGGGCCCTTGCCCATCAATTGCGCGCACCTTGATAAATTTCAAGGGCACGCGCAACCGGAAAATGAAAACTGCGGCAATCGTTGTAACCTATTTTGGACTAGGCAAAAAACCTGTCGTAATCACTGACCAGGAGATAAAGCGGATCTTCGTCCTCTTCGATCGTCGAAAATCGACCAATCGGGTCACGGAACACATTGTCGGTCTTATCGTCGTTGACGGTGGAGACTTCGCCGATCAGCACATCGCCCCCCTCGCCCCAAAACGCATGCCAGACACCGGGCATCAGCGTAACGCTTTCACCCGGATCAAGCCGCAAAATGCCTCCGGCGGGCAAGGTGCGCATGATGCCGTCCACAGGCACCGTAACATCTGCTTTCTCGTCAATGGTGCCATCCGCTGCCGGTGCGAAAAGCTCAAGTGTCAGGGTGCCACCACCGCGGTTGATAATATCTTCGGCTTTGACGTTATGACGGTGCATGGGAGATATTTGATCCTGGCGCGAGATCATGATTTTTTCGGCGTAAAGCATGCCGGTGCCTTTGGTCAGGTCAGCGGCGTCACCATTGCGGGTGGTGAACAAGAACAAGCCCAATTCGTCGAATTTGCCTTGACCATAATCGGTGATGTCCCACCCCATGCCAGCCTTGATCAGCCCTTGCATATCGCTAGCGCGATCTTTCATTTGCCCCGGTGTCCAATAGGCAAACGGGGGCATAATGTAGCCAAACGAGCGGATGAATTCATCACCCTGACGGATGATCTCATTGATTTTAGAGCGTTTCATGGTGTCCCAACCTCAGGAATAAAGTCGGCGCATTCAAAGGACAAAAAACGCTCTTTGTCAAATGTCAGACAAATTATTCGGTTCGGTTCGTTACAACTTGTTACCGTTTTTGGCCTTTGCCAGTTTTGTTTGATTGCAGGTTTGGGGCGCAACTGCACAAACGGCTTGATATTGGCTAAGAAAAACCTGACCTGTCAGATGCTGAAAGAAGTCGGTTTTTTTGAGCTTATCCATCACCGGCCCCTTGATCTCGGAGAAGTGCAATTTTACCCCAAGCGCATCCAAACGTTCGTTAATGGCCTCAAGGCTTTCGAGCGCAGATGTGTCGATTTCATTGACCGCCGGGCACATCAATATCACGTGCTTAAGTGCTGGACGGTCTGCAACCAGATCGTAAACCCGGTCTTCAAGAAAACGCGCGTTAGCGAAATAAAGGCTTTCATCGACTCGAAGGGTCAGCACGTCCGGCGTGGTTTTGACATCGTGGCGGTCGATATTGCGGAAGTGCTCAGTGCCTTCAACCAGCCCAACAATGGCAGCGTGGGGCCGCGAGGTTTTATAGAGGTGAACAGCAACCGACACGAGAACCCCTGTGGTTACGCCCAATTCCACCCCAAAAAGCAAGGTCACTGCCATGGTGCTCACCACAGCTGTAAAATCAGCTTTTGAATAGTTCCACGTGCGCTTAAGGATCGAAAAATCGACAAGGGTCATCACAGCAACAATGATGGTGGCGGCCAGCGTTGCTTTGGGTAAAAAGAAAAGGAGCGGCGTCAAAAACACGGTGGCCAGAGCGATCCCGATAGCGGTGAAAGCCCCTGCCGCCGGGGTTTCAGCACCCGCGTCAAAATTGACAACGGACCGCGCGAACCCGCCAGTTACCGGGTAGCCACCGCCAATTGCAGAGGCAACGTTGGATGCGCCAAGACCTATCAGTTCCTGATTGGGTTCGATCCGCTGGCGGCGCTTTGCCGCAAGGGTTTGGGCAACCGAAACCGATTCCACGAACCCGATGATGGAGATGAGCGCGGCAGAGCCCGCCAGCGAAAACACCAATTCAAGATCAATTTTTGGCACGTGTAGTCCGGGCAATCCTTGGGGAACTTCCCCCACAAGCGCAACGCCCTGCCCGCCAAGTCCAAAACCAAATGCAATCAATGTGGTGACAGCAACGGCAAAAACAGGCCCGGTTTTTGCCAGAATCTCCGCTAATCGCGGTTTTAACCCAAGGTACAATAACCAAGGTTTTAAGCCCTTGCGCACCCAAAACAGAAAGGCGGTTGCGGCAACACCAATCGTCAAGGTGAACGGATTGATCTGATTGAGGTGCGAGAAAATCGACGTCACAAGTTCAAATAGATTATGACCGTGCGCATCGATGCCCAGAATGTGTTTTAATTGGCTGGTTGCAATAATAATGCCGGACGCCGTGATAAAACCAGAGATCACCGGATGCGACAAGAAATTGGCCATAAAACCAAGCCGGAGCAGGCCCATGACCAATAGCATCAGGCCAGAAATCAACGCCAGCGCCATTGCCGCAAATATGTATTCTTCGGTGCCTTGCAAGGCGAGCTTGCCAACGGCGGCGGCTGTCATAAGGGAGACAACCGCAACCGGGCCCACAGCAAGGGTGCGTGAGGAACCAAAAAGCGCGTAGGCAACCAACGGAAGGATTGAAGCGTAAAGGCCCATTTGCGGCGGCAAGCCCGCCAACAGAGCGTAGGCCAAACTCTGTGGGATCAACATAATCGTGACGATAATCGCTGCAACAAGATCGCTGGTTAGCGTTTCGCCGTTATAAGCTCTACCCCAATCATAGATTGGAAGTTTTTTGAGCCGCTTAGCAATCTCAGACATTGGTTGATCCCACATGGTTTGTTATTTGCCCATTGGCACGTGCATGGCGGTCGCTTCTTGGTTTAGCTCCCACAATGAATGGGCGCGCATGCCAGATCGGCAATAGCCAAGAATTGGCTTGGGCATATCGAAATAGCCTTTGGCAAACTTGTCCACATCAGCGCCACAGGCTTGGCCAGGACGAATGGGAACATGCAGCATTTTGATGCCGTATTTTTCCGCTTCTAGCGCTAGATCTTGAAAACGGGGTTGATTGCCCTCTTCGTCATCAGGACGGGCGCAAATGATTGATTTGAAGCCTTGTTCCGCCAATTTAGGCAAATCCGAATACCCAATTTGGCCAGCAACATAGAACTCATCCGAAACTCTTTTGGGGTTCATTTTGGTAATATTCTCCATCTGCTTGGCCAACACCTGAAAAGGGACAACCAAGGATTTAAACATAGAAACAATGGGTTGCATAATTTACAGCTTATTCACGGGGACTTTGAAAAACACGTCGCCTTTGTCATCTGCCGGCGGCATTTTGCCCCCACGCATGTTAACCTGGAGCGATGGAATGATTAGTTTTGGCATATCCAAACTCGCGTCACGCTCTTCGCGCATTTTGACGAACTCGTCTTCTGAGATGCCATTTTTGACGTGGATATTGTGTTCACGCTCTTCGACAACCGAAGTTTCCCACTGGATATCACGACCATTTGGGCCGTAATCGTGGCACATGAACAACCTTGTCTCATCCGGCAACTGCAACACCCGTTTTACCGATCTATATAGCGTGCGCGCGTCTCCGCCGGGGAAATCAGCGCGCGCTGAACCGCCGTCTGGCATAAACAATGTATCGCCCACAAAAGCGGCATTGCCGATGGTGTGGGTCATGCAAGCGGGGGTGTGCCCGGGTGTATGCATAACATAAGCGGTCAGATTGCCGATTTGATAGCTGTCGCCATCAGTGAAGAGCTGATCGAACTGCGAACCGTCGCGTTGAAACTCAGTGCCCTCATTGAACACTTTGCCAAAGACGTCTTGCACAATGGTGATATTCTCACCAATGCCCAGTTTGCCGCCCAATTTGCCTTGGATATAAGGAGCTCCGGACAAATGGTCAGCATGGACGTGGGTTTCGATCAGCCACTCCAATTCAAGTTCATTATCTTTAATGAACTTGATGATTTGATCGGCCCCACCATAGGAAATCCGACCTGCGGCATAATCAATATCCATAACGGAATCGATAACTGCGCATTTGTTGCTGGTTGGATCTTGGACCACATATGAAATGGTGTTTGTTGGTGCGTCAAAAAACGCGGTAACAATTGGTCTAACATCCAGTTGTGGTGTGAATGGTAATGGCTCGATCATATATCGCTCCTGTATTTTAGTTGTGTGTTTTGACGGTCTTGAAGGCATTTCTGCCGCGCAAGAACTTCGCCAATGTGATGCCGACAATCATTGAGCCGACAAAAATGAATGGATCCGGAATGGCCAACCCAAGCGCAGGAATTGCCCCGCCCGGACAAAAGCCAGTGATGCCCCAGCCAATGCCAAATGTTGCGGACCCGATGACGAGCGGCGCATCAATTTGCTTGGCAGCCGGTAAGGAAAACACGTCTTCAAACACCGGATGAGGGCGTTTGAGGACAAATAAATAACCAACAGCGGTGACCACGAGGGCCGAAACCATAACAAGCAATAAACTTGGGTCCCAAGTGCCAGCAATATCAAAGAAATTGAGCACTTTTGCTGGGTTTGACATGCCACCAATAGTGATGCCAGTGCCGAAAATCAGTCCGATGATAAAAGTTGAGATCAGCTTCATGACTTAGATCCCCCCTAGAATGTGACGCACCACAAATACGGTGATGAATGTAAACAACATGAAAGTGCCTGTTGCGGTGATCGAGCGCAGTGAAAGCCGTGCCATACCGCAAACGCCATGACCTGACGTACAGCCTGATCCATAATTGACGCCGACGCCGACAATGAAGCCGCCGATGATTACTGCGGCCAACGACACCGGATTTTCAAAGGGCACCGGTGCGCCTGTGAAAGCTGAAACTGCAACAGGCCCGGCAATTGCACCGAGTAAAAATGTTGCTCGCCACGCCCAATCTGCTTGAATGGGGGGCAAAATGCCTGCTAAAATGCCAGTCATACCGGCAACACGGCCATGGAAGGCCATAAGCAACACAGATGCCAGCCCAATGAGGCTACCACCAAGAATCGCCTCTAACGGTGTGAATTCCGTCATACTCCTATTTACCTCGCTTAGTACTCTGCCGTACAAGACAGAAAATCATCCCTTGCATTTCTATATGCTTATATTCTAATGTAGTCAACATGAACATTGAAGAACTTGAAAAAAACGCAGATCAAGCTGCCGAGCTATTAGGTGCAATGGCAAACGCCAATCGCCTTGCGATCTTATGCAATCTTGTTGGCTGCGAAAAGCCGGTAACGGAACTTGTGGAGTTGGTTGGCCTTAGTCAGCCAGCGCTCAGTCAACACTTAGGGAAGCTTCGCGCCTTACGTTTGGTGTCGACCAGACGGGATGGGAATGTGATCCACTACTCGCTCGCATCTGCCGAGGTGGAAGCTGTGCTCGAAACGCTGCATGGTATCTACTGCGCACCTAAAGGCTAATCAGCATTTGTTGATTTATTTCCCAATCCGCTCTATCTAGACGCTGGCTCGGTGTGGGGTTGAGCCTTTGTTTTGGTCAAGCGGGAAGACCCATAATGAGTGCATCAAGCAACAAGAGACCCATCAACGCCAAGAAGATCATGGAAATGAAGGGCAAATCGCCCATCGTTTGCTTGGCGGCCTATACAACTCCAATTGCACGAATGGCAGACGAGCATTGTGACCTAATTTTGGTTGGCGATAGCGTTGGCATGGTCTTACATGGCCTGCCCTCCACTCAAAGTGTGAGTGTTGAGATGATGGTGATGCACGGCCAAGCCGTTCGCCGCGGCGCAGACCACGCACTTGTGGTGGTGGACATGCCGTTTGGCAGCTATGAGGCGAGCCCAGAGCAAGCTTTCGAAACGGCGGCCTACATTATGCAAGAGACGGACTGCACAGCGATCAAGCTTGAGGGCGGCGCGCATATGGCAGAAACAATTGATTTTTTGACCACACGCGGCATTCCGGTTATGGCCCACGTAGGACTTACGCCGCAATCGGTTAAGGGCATTGGCGGTTACGCCGTGCAAGGGCGCGGCGAAGACCGTCAGCGCATTTTGGACGACGCCAAAGCCGTGCAGGACGCAGGTGCGTTCTGCGTGGTGTTGGAAATGGTCACCGAAGAACTGGCCAACGAAGCGACCAAGCTATTGGATATTCCAACCATTGGCATTGGCGCATCTAATCAATGCGACGGGCAAGTTTTGGTGGTGGACGACATGCTTGGCATGTTCCAAGACTTCAAACCAAAGTTTGTGAAGCGTTTCGCAGACCTTGGTGCGGCGGCAGATGATGCAATTGCGACCTATGCCAAAGATGTGCGATCGCGCGCCTTCCCCGGTGCCGACCATGTTTACGCGGACAAAAAATGAGCCCGGTGATCGTTCGCACCATTGATGAATTGCGTCTGCGGGTGCGTGAATTGCGCGCCGCGGGGCACACAATTGGTTTGGTGCCCACAATGGGCGCGTTGCATGAGGGGCATCTAAGCCTTGTTCAGGCAGCAAAAGACGACGGGCACAAAGTGATCGTTTCAATCTTTGTGAACCCAACCCAATTCAATGACAAGAAAGATCTAGAGAAATATCCGCGCAACGAAGCAGCGGATGTGGCCCTACTTGAACCGCTTGATGTTGCGATTGTGTGGGCGCCTCACGTTGAAGAAATGTATGCGGATGGGTTTGCCACCACGGTCAGCGTGAGCGGCATAACCGATGGGCTTTGCGGGGCGACGCGGCCCGGGCATTTTGACGGGGTGGCGACCGTTGTGAGCAAATTGCTCTTGCAGGCGCTGCCCGACGCGGCCTATTTCGGGCAAAAAGATTATCAGCAATTGGCCGTGATCAATCGGCTTGTTGCGGACTTGAATATACCCGCAAAAATCGTTGGTTGCCCAATTTTACGCGAAGTAGATGGCTTGGCCATGTCTTCACGCAATGTGCGGCTTAGCGAAAAGGGTCGAAAAACAGCGGCATTGTTGTTTCAAACACTTAGCCAATCTGCTGAAGATATTGATTCAGGAAAATCAGTAGAAACCGTAATGTCTAGGTCGTCTGAAGCGCTATTGGCAGCAGGTTTTGAGGCGATTGATTATCTTGAAATGCGCAGTGCAGATGATTTGTCGCCAATGACAGAGTTTGATCGACCTGCCCGGCTTTTTGTCGCCGCGTTTCTTGATGGCGTAAGGCTAATTGACAATGTGGTGGTCAAGGGTCGATAGTTTCATTCTGAGGGCGCCCTGCTGGCGCTGAAAGGGGATGAAATGAGTGAACACACACGCGACAACCCCAATGTGGTGATTTTTCCGCCGCTACTCTTATTGTTTGGTTTTGGCCTGGCCATTCTGCTTGAATGGCTTTTACCCATCACTTTTCTTGCGCCGGTTTTTCAATCCAAATTTCAAACCGGGTTTAGTGCCATTTTGGCGCTAATTGGACTTTCCACTGCTTTGCTTGGCGTTCTAGAATTACGCAAGCATGGCACCCACGTGGAACCGCATAAACCCGCGCTATTTTTGGTGCATTCGGGCGTTTACAAGCTTACCCGCAACCCGATTTACCTCGGCATGGTGATCTTCTTTTTGGGGGTTAGCATTTTTTGGAATCTCGAGTGGGGCGTTATTCTCACCCTGCCTGTGGCCCTTACATTGCATTTTGGCGTGATCAAGCGCGAAGAGGCTTATTTGGAAGGCAAATTTGGCGCTGCTTACATGCTGTTTCGCAAGAACACGCGGCGCTGGCTTTAATCAGCAGGCGGCGCGGAAATATGCCGCGCCACCCATACTTTGTTATTTAGGCGATCAATTCCTCTTCCTCTACCGGATTGATAAATCCGCCCGATTGACGCTTCCACAATTGTGCGTAGACACCATTTTGCGCGATTAGTTCGTCATGCGATCCATCTTCAATGATTTTGCCCTGATCCATAACGATCAAGCGATCCATTTCAGCGATGGTGGACAGACGGTGGGCAATGGCAATCACCGTTTTGCCTTGCATGAGGTGCTGCAATTGGCTTTGGATGGCTGCTTCCACTTCACTATCGAGCGCTGAGGTGGCTTCGTCCAAAATCAAGATCGGTGCGTCTTTGAGCAAAACCCGCGCAATAGCAACACGCTGGCGTTGCCCGCCAGATAGTTTCACGCCCCGCTCGCCCACATGCGCATTATATCCCTGACGCCCCTTGGGGTCGGTCAATTCAAGAATGAAATCATGTGCTTCTGCCTGTCTGGCAGCTGCAATCATCATTTCTTCAGTTGCATCTGGACGACCATAGAGCAAGTTTTCCCGCACAGAACGGTGCAACAATGACGTGTCTTGGGTCACCATCGCCAAATTCTCGCGCAAACTATCTTGGGTGACTTTCGAAATGTCGCGACCATCAATACTGATTGTGCCTTTTTCAACGTCGTAAAAGCGCAGAATGATATTGACGAGGGTTGATTTGCCCGCGCCGGAACGACCAACGAGCCCAACCTTTTGACCTGCTGGAATATTGAGGTTCAACCCTTCGATTATCCCTTTGTCGCTGCCATAGTTAAAGGTTACATCGTTGAATTCAATGTTGCCCTTAACTTTGGGAATAGGTTTTGCATCTTTATTGTCTGCAACCAAACGAGGCAATGAGATTGAGTTGATGCCATCTTGCACTGTGCCGATGTTTTCAAACAACGCTGACATTTCCCACATCACCCAATAGGACATGCCCCAAATGCGCAAGATTATACCAAGCGCGACGGCAACCGGTCCGGGCGAGATTTGGCCGCCGATCCACAAGGAAATACCGATCCACGCAACACTGAACAGCAGAATGGAGTTCATGCAAACAATGGTAATATCCAGCGTAGAGCCCAAACGCATTTGGCGATATACGGTTTGCAAAAACCCATCCATACTTTCTTTGGCATAGGCTTCTTCTCGATTAGAATGTGAGAACAGCTTGACGGTGGCGATATTGGTGTAGCTGTCGACAATGCGCCCTGTCATAAGTGAACGCGCATCGGCCTGCTCGGCTGAGATTTTGCGCATGCGGGGCACAAAGTACCGCATCAGCGAAATGTAAGCGATGAGCCATATGACAAACGGGATCATCAAGCGCCAATCAGCGGCCAATGTGACCACCAAAATGCCGACGAAGTAGGTGACAACATAAACCAAAATATCGAGGAACTTCATCACCGTTTCACGCACAGCCAATGCTGTTTGCATCAGTTTCGTGGCGATGCGACCCGCAAACTCATCCTGAAAATAAGTCATTGATTGGCGAATAAGATAGCCGTGCACGTCCCAGCGAATGCGCATTGGGAAGTTACCCAATAGGGCCTGGTGCATGATCAACGAACCAACCGAAGAAATCAGTGGTTTTGCCACCAAGATCACCAATCCCATGAACAATAGGCTAGGCCATTCATCGGCAATGAAGGTCTTAGGATCAGATTCTGACAACCAATTGACCACATTTCCCAAAAAACCGAAAAGCAACACCTCGGTTGCCGCAATGAGTGCGGAAACAATGGCCAAACCAACCAGCCATACTTCCATGCCCTTTGTGTAATGCCGGCAAAATGCATAAAGAGTCTTGGGTGGCCTCGTGGGCTCTTCGCTCGGGTAAGGATCTACTTGCCCTTCAAACCAATCAAAAATTTTGCTCATTGTGATGATCTCTTATTTAAAAAGTTTTTTCTTACTTTATGTGCAGTTACCTTAAAAGGCAACATTGATTTTTCCTGCCCTATTCCGCCGCAGCAAATCCACCGGATTGTCGCTTCCACAATTGGGCGTAGTGCCCATCTCGCTCTAGCAATTCATCGTGGGTGCCCTGCTCCACTACCCTGCCCTCATCCATCACCAACAGGCGATCCATGGCGGCAATTGTGGACAAGCGGTGTGCAATCGCGATGACGGTTTTGTCTGCCATCAATTCGGTCAACTGCTCTTGAATGGCCGCTTCCACCTCGCTATCAAGCGCAGAAGTTGCTTCATCCAACACCAGAATAGGTGCGTCTTTGAGCAACACACGGGCAATGGCGATCCGCTGGCGTTGGCCACCAGACAATTTCACGCCCCGTTCACCCACTTTCGCCTCATAGGCTTTGTTTCCATCTTCGTCTTGCAAATCAAGGATCACGTCGTGGATTTTTGCCCGCCTCGCCGCCTCAACCATCTGCTCGTCAGTTGCGTCTGGTTTGCCATATTTGATATTATCGCCCACCGAGCGATGCAGAAGCGAAGTATCCTGTGAAACAAAGCCAATAGCTTGACGCAAACTGTCTTGGCCAACGCGTGAAATATCTTGTCCATCGATAGCAATCACACCTTCTTCTGCATCAAACAGGCGCAACAACAGATTGACGATTGTTGACTTTCCGGCGCCCGAACGACCAATCAACCCGACCTTTTCGCCCGGTCTGATGTCAAGATTAAGCTCATCGATAACCCGTTTATCTTCGCCACCGTCGTAGTTGAACTTTACGTCTTCAAAGGCAATACCGGCCTTTTCAACCGCAAGTTCAGGTGCATTGGGTTCGTCCACCATCGTAAGCGGCTTAGAAATGGTTTCCATGCCGTCGCGCACCGTGCCCATATCGCGGAAAATGCCGGATGCGACTTCCAAAATCCAGCCAGAGATATTGAGCAATTGCCAAACAAACGGCACGATCATAGCGAATTGGCCCGTGGTGATCAGGCCCTTGTTCCACCAAGATAGTGCGAGGTAGCCCGTGGTGATTAGCAAAATAGTGTTGATGACGAACAGGCTCATCCACATGCGCGAAAATACCCGCATCAACAGGCGGAACTGCTTGATGTTTTCCTCAACTGAATCCGCAACATATTTGTCTTCAAGACTTCCAGTCGCAAACGTTTTCAGCGTTTGAATGTTGGCATAGCAATCCACCATGCGCCCCGTGACAACCGAGCGCGCGTTTGAGTTGATCTTGGATTGTTTGGCAATCGCTGGGAGCGAGAAATACATCAGCAACAAATAGGCAGCGGCCCACCCCAAGAGCGGGAACAAAAAGACGATGTCTTGATTGGCCAGAACACCCGTTGCGACGATAAAGAACACAACCATGTACCAAACCGCATCGATCACCTCCATGGCGCTATTCTCAAGCGATGGACCTGTTTCAAATATCTTTGAGGCAATTCGGCCCGCAAAGTCTTTTTGGAAAAAAGTCCAGCTTTGGCGCACCACATGCCAGTGCGATTGCCAGCGCACGCGGCCCACCAAAGATGGGACAATGGTGTGGTATTGGATGAGAATATCTAAGACAAAAACCGAAGGGCGCAATGCCAAGGTGATGCCCATTGCCAAAAGCAAAGCGCCTTGGTCTTTGAACAAGGTTCCCGGCTCTGTGCCTGACACAAGATCAACAATGGTCCCAAGGAATATCGGAATCATAGCATCAAGGGCTGCGCCAATGGCCACAATAATGACTTTGAACATTACGGGTGTTCGGAACTGGCCAATGAAATACCAATAGAATTTGAGCAACCCCATCGGTGGATGTGGATTGGGTTCAATATGAATCGGCGAATAATGCTTTTCGAACCAGGCGAAAATAGAATTTAACATGTTTGATACACAAAAAGGTTGGCAAGCTGGTTTGAATCAACCAGCCTTTCAGATTATATGCGGTGGACGAATTTGGCTGTAGCGGTTCTGCCACAGTGTTTCGCAATTTAAAAACTCGCCAAAAAAATAGGCGCAAAAACAACTCGGGGATTATGAGCTAAAGATGGCTGAAGAACACAAAACCACTTACCTAAGTGATTACAAACCAAGCGAATATGCGCTTGAAACGACTGATCTGGATGTGGTGTTCGCGCCCGACGAGATGGACATCAAGGCTAAGCTAAAATTTCATTTGCGCGACGGTGTTGCACCAGGTTCGGCGCTCAAATTGCATGGCGAGCACATGGAATTGCGTCATGTGGCAATTGATGGCCGCGCGCTTTCAAGCGACGAATATACGGTGTCGGACAAATTTCTTGAGATTCAGAACCCGCCAAAAGAGTTCACGCTTGAGACCGTTGTGCGCGTGCAGCCAGAGGCGAACAAAGCACTTGAGGGCCTATACCGTTCCAGCGGGGTTTGGTGCACACAATGTGAAGCGGAAGGCTTTCGCCGCATCACCTATTCTTATGACCGCCCAGATGTAATGTCTGTCTATAGTGTGCGCATGGAAGCGGACAAAACACAGGCGCCAATTCTGCTTTCTAATGGCAATCCGGTGGAAAGTGGCGATTTGGACGGCAATCGCCATTTTGCACTTTGGCATGACCCTCATCCAAAACCATCCTACCTGTTTGCGATGGTCGCGGGCGATTTGGCCCACATCGAAGACAGTTTCACCACCATGACAGGAAAACATGTCGATCTGGCCATTTATGTTGAGCATGGCAAGGAAGGTCAATGCGACTGGGCGATGGATAGCCTGAAACGCTCAATGGTTTGGGACGAAGAACGGTTCGGGTGCGAGTATGATCTTGACGTGTTCAACATTGTTGCGGTGTCAGATTTCAACCTTGGCGCAATGGAAAACAAGGGCTTAAACATTTTCAACGACAAATGTATTTTGGCGAATCCGCAAACCGCAACTGACGATGATTATGAAAAAGTTGAAGCGATTATTGCGCACGAGTATTTCCACAATTGGACGGGCAACCGAATTACTTGTCGAGATTGGTTCCAGCTCTGCCTCAAAGAGGGGTTAACCGTTTTTCGCGACGAAGAGTTTACTAGTGACGAGCGCTCACGCGCTGTAAAGCGGATTGTTGATGCACGTGACTTGCGCGCGCACCAATATGCCGAAGATTCAGGTCCGCTTTCACACCCACCTCGCCCAAACCAATTCAAAGAAATCAACAATTTCTACACAGCCACGGTCTATGAAAAAGGCTCAGCGATTGTGCGCATGATCCAGACCTATTTGGGCAAAGATATGTTCCGCAAAGGCATGGACATCTATCTTGAACGCCACGACGGTGATGCAGCCATTATCGAAGACTTCGTGAAATGCTTTGAAGATGCAAGCGGCAAAGACTTAAGCCATTTGCAAATGTGGTACACGGTTGCCGGGCGTCCCGAAGTGAACATCACCCACAGCTATGACGGCGAGAGCAAGCGCCTAACCATCAACCTTGAACAGATCAATAAGCCAACGCCGGGCGAGCCCACGAAAGAGCCCAAATTTATTCCAATTCGATTTGGTTTGGTTTCTGATAATGGCGAAGACCTTAGCTGGGATAGTGTAGCAGGGGCAACGGTTGAAGAAGATCTGATGATCCTTGAAAAAGCCAAGCAGACCGTGGTGTTTGAAGGGGTATCGAGCAAGCCAACACTTTCCCTGTTCCGCGATTTTTCGGCACCGGTTAGCGTCAATTCAGATTTAACGATGGTCGACAAACTTAACCTTGCACGATTAGACAATGACCCGTTCAACCGCTGGGACAGTTTGCAAAATGTTGCGCTTGATATCTTGGTGCCTGCCGCCAAAATCGGCGGAGAGGACCCCACCCCGCAAGACCTTGGCAAATTGGCTGAAGCGTTCCGGTCTGTTTTGATGGACCAAACACTTGATGACGCCTTTAAAGCGCTAACGCTTAGCTTGCCGACCCAGTCTGTTTTGGCTGAACACGTTGGCGAGAATATTGATCCTGAACACATCTATGATGTGCGACGCTTGGCACTTTCAGCAATCGCGACGATGATCGAACCTGAGCTAGCTCAAACATATAAGTCGTTGCTTGATGAAGGTGCCTATTCGCCTGACGCTGCTTCTGCTGGTGCACGTGCATTGAAAAATCAGTGCCTCAACCTATTGTTGGCAGCGGACGCAAACAAAGGCGGCCAAGTGGCCGTAGCACAATATCACGCCGCCACCAATGTGACGGACCGGAGTGCTGCACTTGGCGCGCTAGCGGCGTCCAACCACCCTGCCGCAGCGGAATTGCTCACCGATTTCCGCAATAATCACTGTGACGATATTTTGGTGTTCGATAAGTGGCTAAGCTTAAACGCAATCATTCCAGATGAAGACGCGCTGGATCGCGTCAAATCTTTGATGAATGATCCAAAATTCAACATTGAAAACCCCAATCGCGTGAGATCTTTGATTGGTGGTTTTGCGGCCAATCAGGTTCAATTTGGGCGCAAAGATGGGGCGAGCTTTAACTTTGCAACGAACTTGATTGCGGACATTGATACGCGCACGCCTCAATTGGCCGCACGATTGCTCACGCTTTTCCGTTCGTTCAAAAAATACGAATCAACTCGCCGAACCGCCGCACAATCCGCGCTGGAAAACCTACAAAAAAGCCCCAACTTGTCGCCTGACTGTTCAGACATTTTGGAACGCACTTTGGCTGGTTAATTTTTTTTCTAACAGTAAGTGATTCAAAAGACTCAAAGTTTTTTGGAGCCGGTGTTAAGTTACAATTTGGGGGCTCGACAAGAGTCCCCTTTTTGATTCAGTATCTTAGCTAAGCGAAGCGAGAAATCGTCGCCTGGGGTTTTATTTGATACTGGAGAGATACGATGTTGACGACGGAGCAATCCGACGGCGCTGCAACGGGATTCAGAGCAACACAGAATGTGTCGCATGACTCAAAACTTTCGCAGAAGCGATCCGTCACTTTTTCCAACTGGCAAAACATCACATCGCTCACTCCAGACGTCCAATTTGAAATTGCAAAAACACTTGTCGCCATGCTGATTGTGGCAGCGGCAATTTTTTTCTTTGAAGGCTTTGACCTTTTCACCCGCTCCATTATTGCCATTTTGACCATTGCAGGTGTTTGCGCGCTGCACCAACTAATCCAACTGGCACCGGTACAAGAAGAGCAGAGCGAAGCAACAAACACATTGCACGAAACCCTTGAGCATATGCCACATGGTTTAGCCCACTGGGACGCGCAAGCGCAGCTACTTTGGTGCAACTCAGCCTATCGCGAATTGATGGGATTGGAAGAGAAAGCAGCGGAACAGGGTGCGCCTTACGCCGAGATTATGACCGAGGCAACAAATCCAATTACATTTGATGCACATAAAGACGATGAGCATCATCGAGTTGTAGTGGCCAAATGTGCAGACGAGAAAATCATCCGCATCGAGGATATTTCTGACCCGGACCACAGTTTTGTTACCGTGATTATTGATAGCACCGAACACCACGCGGCAAAGAAAGCCAAAAAAGCGCTGCAAGAGCAATATCGGGAACTAGCTAAACAATATCATGCTGAAAAGATCGCGGCTGAAGCAGCCAGCAGATCAAAGACAAGCTTTTTGGCGCACCTGAGCCACGACATGCGCACCCCCCTTAACCACATCATTGGTTTTGCCGACCTTGTGCAACATGAACCTTACGGCCCTCTTGGGGACAAACGATACTCAAACTATATCTCCGACATCAAACAATCCGGCGAAGCTCTGCTTGACAATTTTGCTTCGATTTTGGATCTGGCCCAACTTGAGGGTGGGCAAACAATTCAAAATGACGCTGACGTGGATATGTATAAGTTCGTGAAGCAGAGCCTGCGCCGCCATGCAGCGCGTGCCAAACGCGCCGGGCTAAAACTGGACGCAATGAACCTTTGTGAAAGCGTCGTGAAAGCAGATCCCGCATTGTTGCGCCGAATGGTCGACAACCTTTTGGACAATGCCATTCGTTTTACCCAAGAAGGTGGATCAATTGTGCTAAACTGTTGGTGCGGAAACGATGGTGTGGTTTTAGAGGTTACTGACAGTGGCATTGGCATGCCGCAAGAACGCGTCGAGTTACTGTCTCAGCCCTTTATCTTGGGCGAAGCGGCCTTCACTAAAGACCACAACGGACTGGGCCTTGGCATTGCCACTTCCCGAGCGATCGCTGAATTGTCTGGCGGATCCTTGGTGATCGACAGCAACCCCGGCATAGGCACAACAGTCGCCATCACGCTACCTGCGAAGATTGAAGATGGCACTTTAGAAAAAGCCGCTTAGCGATTCATTTAATTGATAAATTCCTCAAACACCGATGCTGTTCGATTTTGTCGTTCCGCCAGTTCTTCCTCAAGCATTTGAAGGCTCGGGAAATTGGTAGTGCGGGTCAAAAGCTCAACAAAACCATCACTCCAGTTTTCAGTTTTCACCGCCTCAATCTGGCAGGCGGCAGTGAGCTGCAGCACCACATTGTAAAGCGCGTGAGTTTGATCAAGTTCAGCTGTGCTTTCAATTCGACCATGAGCTTCAAGCGCTTTGATAACGTCCAGAGGTGGTGCTTGTGGCACGCCCAATTCTTGACCAAAGGCCAGCTGGGCAAACTGAGCTATGAACTCTAGATCAATCAAACCACCACTTGCGAGCTTGATGTCCCAAGCCGATTTGGCCGGCCGTTCACGTAGCAAACGGTTGCGCATATCCAATACGTCGGTCACAAGCTTTTGGTGATCAACCGGCCCTGTCAGCACCGTTTCAATTACTTTGGAAATGCGCGCACCCAATTGCCCATCGGCAAAAACCACGCGTGCGCGAGAGAGTGCCATATGTTCCCATGTCCAGGCATCTTCGCGTTGATAGCGTTCAAAACCACGCAAACTGGTTGCGAGCGGCCCTGCGTTGCCTGAAGGGCGCAAACGCATATCTGTTTCATACAGCACCCCTTCTGCAGTGGGTGCCGAAATTGCGGCAACCAAACGCTGTGTAAGGCGGATGAAATAGTGCGAACTATCCAGCTGCTTTGGACCCGTTGATTGCTCACTGCCTTCGGGCAGATCATAAATCAGGATAAAGTCCAAATCTGATTGTGCATTCATTTCGCGGCTGGCCATTTTACCAAATGCCAGCAACGCCACTTCTGCCCCTTCAACAATGCCATACTTTAATTCAAATTCTTGGCGCACGGCTTCAAAAACCCAATTGAGCAATATTTCAGCCAAAGCGCTAAACTGTTTGGCAGCGGTATCAGCTGCAAGCGTACCAGCGATTAATCCCGCGCTGATGAGAAAGATTTGCTCTTGGCCGAATATACGGGCACGATCAATCAAGTCCTCATAAGAGCGGGCTTCACCCAGAAACTCTTTCGCGCGCACGTCTATAGTGTGAGGGCTGGGCACTTCATCATAGAATGCGGGGTCAATTAAACCGTCCACGATATGCACGCGGCGCAAAATGGCGTCTGTCATACGCGGCGCGGCTGCCATGAAGTCGATCAAGACATTTTGCAGGCGCTGATTGTTCTGCAATAGCGCAAACAGCTGGACCCCTGCGGGCAATTTGGAGATGAAAAAATCAAACTGGCGCAACGCCTCATCCGCGTTGCGCGCATTTGATATGTTGCGCAACAGGCTGGGAATAAGCGCTGTGAGCGTTTGGCGGGCCTTATCAGCCCTTGTAGCGGCGTAGCCGCCATAATGCCAGCGCTTGATGGTTTCTATGACTTTGGAGGGGTCTTTAAACCCGATTTCGGACAGCTTGGTCCAAGTCGCAGGGTCGTCATCACTTCCGGTAAAAACCAGATCACCCAATTCGTCGTCTTCTTCATCATCGCTAAACAATTCGCCATAATGATCAACAACCGCATCCAAACAGTCGCGATAAGCTTTTTTGAAGGCAGCCACATCGTCAAACGGCAACAAGGCGACAATGGGTGCGAGTTGCTTATCGGTCTTGGGAAGTGAATGGGTTTGTTCGTCGTTGAGCATTTGCACACGGTTTTCGACCGCCCGAAGGAACCAATATCGCTCAATCAGTCCTTGAGCAACATCACTGGAAATCCAATTGGTGGCCGCTAGCGCACTGAGTGTGTCTGAAGTGGATCGCGTGCGCAGCAGTGTGTCCCTGCCCCCGGCAATCAGTTGTTGTACTTGGGCGAAAAACTCAATCTCTCGAATGCCGCCACTGCCCAGTTTGACGTTGTGGCCCAACACGGTTCGCCCAGCGACATTTTTTGCCGTGTTGATTTGGCGCTTGATCGTTTTGATGTCGCCGATGGTGGCAAAATCTAAATGCTTGCGCCAGATGAAGGGAGAAAGCTCTGTTAAAAAGCGCTCACCCGCTTCAATATCGCCCGCGCATGGCCGCGCTTTGATCCAAGCTGCCCGCTCCCAGTTTTGGCCGCGCGATTCATAATAGGACATGGCAGCGCCAGTTGAAATGGCAACTGGCGTTGAGCCAGGATCGGGCCGCAAACGCAGGTCAGTGCGGAACACATATCCCGTTTCGTCACGCTCTTGCATGATGGCCGCCAGCTCACGCACCATTTTTTCGTAAATGCGGCCAACACGCGGATTATTTGCGAGCGGTGAACGTGCCAAATCGTAAAACGCTACAATGTCTATGTCCGAGGAATAATTCAGTTCCAACCCGCCATGTTTGCCCAAGGCAAGAATGGTCAGGCCCGACTGACGCGATGGGCGCATGGTTGGATCAACAGCGACACCCAAAGCGTGAAATCGCTCAGTGACCAAATGATCAAGCGCGGCGTCTAAACATTTATCTGCGAACAACGCGAGCCATTCTGTCGTGTCTTTTGGCGTGGTTGCGCCACTCACTTCGGCAACGGCGGTCACCAGTGCGATGCGCAATTTCAACTGCCGCAGCAATGCGCGCAGTCCCATTTCATCCAAATCAAGAGATGGCGCGCCCTCAGCGTCCGCCAATATTTCCGCGACAGTGTCAGCGGTTGGTTTGCTCAACGCCGCGTCAAGCCAAGCAAGGTTTGCCCTTGCGCAATCTGCCAAAAATGGCGCCGCCTCAAAAATGCAGGCCAAGCCAGATTGACACGAAGAAATGTTGCTTAGTGGCAGTACTGTTTCTGCCAATAAATCACCAATTGCCTCGCCATTTCCAAATTGTCTGTTGTACGATTGGAGATAGCTGGCAAGTGGTTTCATTTAATGTTCCGTTGGCATACTCAACCGGATACGTGCGCCCGGTTTGTTATCAAGAATCTCAATAGTACCTTTATGCAACCGCGCGACAGCGGCGACAAGGCTAAGACCGAGCCCAGAACCAGGTTCAGAACGACTTTTTTCCAACCGCACAAAACGTTCTAGCACCCGCTGGCGATCTTCGACCGGAATACCTGCCCCATTATCAGCCACTTCGATGATCATATTTTTACCAGCCACATGCAACGATATCGTGATGGCAGGATTTTCTTTAGCGTCTTTGGCGTATTTGATGGCGTTCTCCACCAAGTTGACGAGCGCTTGCCCAATCAGCTCTCTGTTGCATGAAAAGCGTGGCAAAGCTGCGAGTTCGGTTGAAATGGTGATTCCAGAATCCTCTGCAACAGGTTCATAAAGCTCAGCAATATCTGTTATGACATCAGCCAGATCTACAGGACTGAACGCGCCCGAAGGTGACCCTGCCTCCACGCGGGCGATCATCAGCAGCGCGTTGAACGTGCGGATGAGTTGGTCGCATTCTTCAATTGTCGTCTCCAGCGCCTCACGTTGTTGATCGGGTGTGGTGCCGTCTTTTAGCGCACCTTCGACTTTGTTGCGCAAACGCGTAAGCGGTGTCTTAAGATCATGTGCCACGTTGTCAGTGACTTCCTTGAGCCCTTGCATCAATTGCTCGATACGCTCAAGCATGGCATTTAGATTGGTGGCCAACCCGTCAAATTCGTCATTGCGTTTGGTGACCGGAATGCGCTCTGACATAGAGCCTGACATGATTTTGCGGGCGGTATCGGAGACCGTGTCGACCCGCTTAAGGACTGAGCGCGCGGTCAAAACGCCAACAATCACTGAAAGGGCAATAATCCACAAAACACCCCAGCCAAAAGCTTGAAAAATGGCCGCGCTGTAACCGCGCCGTTCAACGATGTCTCGCCCAACAACCAAGCGAAACCCACTCGGCAGCTGAAAGCTTTTAACCAAGGCAACTCCTTGTGCCCGCGGGTCATCAGCGTGCAAATCCTCCCCGCGATCATATTTGAAGGTGTGGGTTCCTGGATTTTCAAGCACATCAATTGGAACAGCAAGCACATTGCCAGCAATCGCCTGCCCAGTGGGGTCGGCAACGTAATAGATGCCAGGGCCCGGCCTGTTGGCATTGCGCTGTAAAGCAACAACCAACCCCCGTGTGCCAAGGCGTTGGTATTGTTTGTTGAGTTGATCGATTTCACTATCAATCGCGCGTAATTGCTGCGTTTGAATCATAATCGACGTCTGGTAGGCGAGATATCCCAAAATGCCGATGGCAAAAACCACAAAAACAGCAATTAGCATTGCAGTAAGGCGAAAAGTTGTGGTGCGCCAAAGCTGCCAAAAGCTATGCACGGATCATGTACCCTGCGCCACGAATTGTGTGCAAGAGCACACTTGGGCGACCCTTGTCGATCTTTGTACGTAACCTCGACATGTGCACGTCGATTACGTTGGTTTGGGGATCAAAGTGATAGTCCCACACGTTTTCGAGCAACATCGTGCGTGTCACCACTTGCCCGGAGTGTTTCATGAGATATTCGAGTAGGCGAAACTCTCGGGGTTGAAGAGTGATTTTTTCGCCATCGCGCTCAACATTGCGCGACAATCGATCAAGGGTCAGGCCGCCTACTTGGTAAGCTGTTGATGCCTCTGCAGGTGCGGAACGTCGTGCGAGCACTTCAATACGTGCAAGCAACTCAGAAAAAGCATAGGGCTTTGTCAAATAGTCGTCGCCCCCTGCCCGCAGACCAGTTACGCGATCATCAACTTCTCCAAGTGCTGATAGGATTAGTGCCGGGGTCTCGTCGTTTTCGGCCCGAAGGGATTCAATGATGGAAAGACCATCGCGACGAGGCAACATGCGATCTACGATCAAGATATCATAGTCCATCGAGCTGGCCATTGCGTATCCCGTTTCACCATCCGCAGCATGATGAGTGACGTGCCCGGCTTCATCGAGCGCCTGAATAAGATAATTGGCCGCTTCGCGATCATCTTCAATCAAAAGTATCTTCATACCGACCAAACTACCTTCTACGCTGGGGAAGAACAATTGCTGGCCGCCAATTTCGGGCGACCAGCCAGAGTGGATTACTCGATGGGTAAACCTACGTAACGCGAGTTGCCGTCTCTTGAGGCTTTCACCAGCATGGTATTACGCCCGGCCGCTTTGACTTCATCGATGGCTTTTTCAAAATCTGCGATTGTGTTCACCGGCTTTGAGTTGGCCAACAGAATTACGTCACCTGGCACAAAGCCCTTTTCCATCGCAATGCTCTCTTGCAAGATGTCGGTCACCACTAAGCCGTCACCTTCTTCGTTCGGCATCAAAACAAGACCGGTTGATGATTCATGTGGTGCGGTTGGATCAATCGGATCGACTTCTGGCACGGCCTCAACCAGCGCCTGCTCGTCCGTTAGGGTCGCAAGTTTCACGCTGACTTTTTCTCTTGCGCCATCACGCCACAAGACCAGCTCCACTTCGCTTTCTGGGCTATATTGGCCAATAATGCGGGCCAAATCACGCGCGCCTTCAATTTTCTCACCGTTGACGCGTAAAATGATATCGCCCGATTGGATTCCTGCTTTTTGTGCTGGCGAATCTGGGCGTGGCTCGGTGACCAATGCACCAGTAGTTTTGTCTAAGCCAACGCTTTCAGCAATATCATCGCTTACATCTTGGATCGACACACCCAAATAACCGCGCGTGACGTTGCCGTCGTCCATCAGATCAAAAACAACTTGTTTAACGACTGACGCAGGGATCGCGAATGCGATGCCAACATTGCCACCACTTGGTGAGAAAATGGCCGTATTTACGCCGACAACTTTGCCAGTTGTGTCAAATGCTGGGCCACCGGAGTTGCCACGGTTTACCGCCGCATCGATTTGGATGAAATCATCATAGGCGTTTGCGTTAATGTCGCGTCCACGTGCCGAAACGATACCTGCGGTAACAGTGCCTCCCAACCCAAATGGGTTGCCAATGGCAACGACCCAATCACCTACACGGGCTTCAGCATCTGAGAATTCAACATATTCGAGTTCATTTGCTGCTTCGATTTTTAGCAATGCCAAATCTGTTCTAGGATCAGTGCCAATAATTTTGGCATTCATTTCCGCGCCATCGTCCATAACCACAACAACTTCAGCGGCATCTTCAACCACGTGATTGTTGGTGACGACAAATCCATCAGCGGAGATGATGAATCCAGAACCCATGGATTGACCAAAACGTGGACGTTGTTTTCGATTATTCTGATCGCCACGCAACCCGAATTGGTCTTCAAATTGCTTGAAGAAATCATTGAATGGGTGACCTTCCGGTAAATCCGGCATGGTAAAATTGTCGTTGAAGCGCGGTCCGCGGGTTTCAACAATCTTGGTTTTTACTCTTATTGAGACCACTGCAGGACGAACAGCTTCCACCAAATCGGCAAAGCTGAACGGAGCCGCGTTTTGCACAGCAATCTGAGCAGTTGCCGGCATCGTTGTGGTCGCCACGCTGACAAGCGCCGTGGTTGATATCAACGCAGCTGCTGTGATGGCAGCAAGGCGTTTGGATTTTGTCAGGTTCAAGAATTTCATGAAGGTGTTCTCCGTTAAAAACGACATCCCAATCGAATTGGCATATATTTGGAACATGTCCCCTTTCCGCACCATGAAAGGAAGATTAAAGTTTTGTAATGTTGACGGCAAAACTGTGGCAGTTTTGGGGTTTTTAGAAGGATCGATAGATCAGAATAAGCGCGATGGCTGTCATGGCGATTTTGAACGCCTGGCGGAACAGTTTCTCTGGCAATCTATCGAGCATTTTTCCCCCAACCCACGTACCAGCAAAACCAGCACCAACCATTGCGATCAACAATGCCGCATAGTCATAAAAAGAGAACCCAAGGAACACGAAAACGGCGATTTTCGCGATGTTTTGAAAAGTCATCAGCACGGCATGGGTGGCAACGAACGGTTTGCGGTCTTCAATAAACTTCAACAGGCCAGCCACAATGGGGCCGCTGACACCAATGATCATCGAAATAAAGGCTGCAAACCCGCCAAAACTGAACAAGGCAAGCGGCCTGCGATTTTTGGATGAAGGTTTTGGCCCCCAAACTGAATAGAGCAGGAACGCTGCGATCAAGAGCGTGAAAAGCTGATTGGGCATCCAGACTGCAACCTGCCCGCCAAGCATAGCGCCAGGAATGCCCCCAAGAGCAAACCAAATCGCATATTGCCATTGAATGTCTTTGCGGCGCAAAAACGCGCGGCCCGCATTAGAGCCCAGTTGCACCACGCCATGCATGGGAACGGCAATGGCGGCAGGCAGAAAGAATGTTAGAATGGCGATTAAGGTGATCCCCCCGCCAAGCCCAAGTGCCGCCGTTAAACCTGACGTAAAAAAGCTTGCGATGACCAAAATGAGCGCGATCCAGCCATCAAGACCTGATGGCACCAGCGCGGAGATGAAATCTATCATGTCGACTTGATAAACCTGCTGGAGGATTCGTGCAATTGGGCCCTACTGCCCCAATAGGGTTCTGATAATAGAGCTCTGCTCCAAAGTGCGATGAACTGGGCACTTATCGGCAATTTCTAACATGCGATGGCGCTGCTCTTTGTCCAGCTCGCCTTCAATGTGGATAAAGCGCTTAAAAACATCCACGCGCCCTTCATGGCCCCGTGCACACTCTTCACAGTCTTTGGCATGGTGTTTGGCGTGTTCAACCCGTGTTTCAATGTGATTGACGGGCCATTTTTTCCGGTCCGCATACATGCGCAAAGTCAATGTGGTGCAGCCACCAAGTGCGGCGGCCAGCAAATCATAGGGCGTTGGGCCACGATCAGATCCGCCAACGGCGATGGGCTCATCTATGGTCAAAGGATGGCCAGACGCATCCACATGTAGATGATATTTGCCCTCGCCGCTTTCAGCCGCAATAACATGGCCCTCAGTGTCGGCCTTTTCAGCGACAGATGGAATATATCTCTCTGCCCATGCCGCAATCACTTGCGCGGCATATGAGGCATGTTCAAGCTTGGTGAGCAGATGATCCGCATCATCCAACGACACAAAGCTTTTTGGGTGCATGGCAGCCTTAAAAATACGTTCGGCGTTTTCAACGCTGACCACGCGATCTAGAGGGCTATGCAAAATCAATTTTGCGCCACGGAACTTCTTAATCTGCGCGGGCAAGTCGAATGTGCGCACATCATCAAGGAATTGTTTTTTGACTACAAAGGGTCTGCCCCCAAGATCAATTTCACCTTCCCCGTTCTGCTCAATTTCTTCAACTGAACAAGAAAACTGTTGCAAAACATGCACTGCATTTGCAGGCGCGCCAATGGTGGCAACTGCCTTTACGGATGCGAGTTCAGGTGCAGCGGCAAGCACTGCAGCACCGCCAAGTGAGTGCCCAACCAAAAGTGCTGGCGCATCATAATTGTCAGTCAGCCAATTTGCGGCTGCGACCAAATCTTGGACGTTGGTGGAAAAATTAGTGTCGGAGAAGTCACCGCCAGACTTTCCGAGCCCGGTAAAATCGATGCGCAACACCGCAAAACCATGTTCAGTCAGTGCATTGGCGACCCGACGACTGGCAACAAAATCTTTTGAGCAAGAGAAACAATGCGCGAATATTGCGAAAGCGCGTGTTTTACCGCGCGGCCAGCTGATGGCGGCGGCAAGCTGTTCGCCCATCGCGCTATCGAATTCAACCTTTGTGTTTTTCTCCATCAGTGCCACCTTCATCGTCCGCCGCAGATTTTAACAGTTGGGCCAATGCTGCCTCTTCTTGTGGAGAAAGCGCATTTGGTTTTGGCTGCCTGTTTCTTAGAACAGAAAACAGGGCTATCGCGCCAATCAAGAAAAGGATAGGTGCAGTGAGCCAAAGGACCAAATTGTGGCCGGCGAACACAGGCTTAAGCAGCACGAATTCTCCGTAGCGGGCAACCACAAACTCCATGATTTCACTATCTGAGTCACCCGCGACCAATCGCTCTCGCACAACAATGCGCAAATCTTTTGCCAAGTCCGCATCGCTGTCATCAATCGACTGATTTTGACAAACCAGACATCTCAGCCCCGCTGAAATGGATCTCGCGCGCTGTTCCAACACCGGGTTGTCCAATATCTCATCAGGATTGACAGCGAGAGATGGCGTGAGCAGAGCTAGAAACAACATCAAGGCGATGAAAAATCGATTCATAAAGCTTGTCCAACCGCTTGTTTTTTCGCCTGTTTCGGCGCAGCAACCCGCATCCGCCGATCCGTCAAAGAATAAGCGCCAGCAAGTGCCATCAGCACCGTTCCTAACCATATCAATGTTATCATTGGCTTATGCCAAACCCGCACAACGCGCGCGCCTTCGGGCGTTTTATCCCCTAAGGATACATAGATTTGGGAGAAACCAAAGGTCTGAATGCCAGCTTCAGTTGTGGGCATTCGGCGCGCTGTATAATTGCGTTTTTCCGATGCTAAAGTGCGCAGTTTCCCGCCATCTTTTGAGACCAAAAAATCAGCGTGTTCTGTGACATAGTTGGGTCCCTGTAACAAACGTTCACCCTCATATTGAATGGTGTAGCCTGAAAGCTCTGTCTGATCACCAGGTTGCATGGTGGTGATAAGTTCCGTTTCAAAGCCCGAGACGACAACAATGCCAAGAACAGTGACGCCCAAACCAAAGTGTGCACCAGCTGTCGACCAAACGGTTTTCGGAAGTCCCATTAAGCGTCGCAAACTTCTAGACGGCGCGATGCGGAACAATTGTGAGCGCTCAGCCAAATCCGCAAGTGCGCCGACCATCACCCAAAAAGCCAACAGAAAACCAAGTGGCAACAGGTTCGCGCCCTGCCAAGTAAAGGCTGTGAAAATGATTGTTACCACCAGCGCCACCAAAACCGCGCCAAACAATCGGCGCGACACTGAGAATAGGTCTGCACGTTTCCAAGATAGAAAAGGACCAAATGGGATAACAATTAGCAGCGGCACCATTAACGCGCCAAAAGTCAGATTAAAGAATGGAGCACCAACCGATATTTTGATCCCCGTGAATGCATCTAATACGAGCGGATACAGCGTGCCCACCAAAACAGCAGCGGTTGCCGTGGCGAGAAAGAGATTGTTGACCACCAGCGCCGCTTCACGACTAACCGGTGCGAACAGCCCGCCCGCTCGAAGACTTGGACCGCGCAACGCAAATAGAATAAACGCACCACAGATAAAGAACGCCAATATCCCAAGGATCACTAGCCCTCGCGTTGGATCTGATGCGAACGAATGCACCGACGTCAAAATGCCAGACCGCACCATGAAGGTGCCAAGCAATGACAGGGAGAACGTGAGTATGGCGAGCAGGACAGTCCAGATTTTGAGCGCATTGCGCTTTTCCATCACAAGTGCAGAGTGCAGAAGCGCGGTGCCCGCAAGCCAGGGCATAAAGGATGCGTTTTCAACGGGATCCCAGAACCACCAGCCACCCCAACCAAGCTCATAATATGCCCAGTATGACCCCATTGCGATGCCCAGCGTTAGGAATATCCAGCTTCCCATCGTCCAAGGACGCACCCAACGCGCCCAAGCTGCATCAATTTTTCCTGAAATCAGAGCGGCCATCGCAAAAGAAAAACAGACGGAAAACCCTACGTACCCAACATAAAGAAGTGGTGGGTGAATGGCCAAGCCGACATCTTGCAGAATAGGGTTTAGATCGCGCCCTTCGATTGGGGCATCAAGAATGCGAGCGAATGGGTTGGAGGTAAATACTGTAAAGCCAATAAATGCTGCCCCAAGCAGCCCTTGGTTGGCAAGTACCAGCACATGCAACTTGCGAGGCAGTCGACCACCAAACATCGCCACAGCCGCACCAAAGAGCGTCAAAATGAACACCCAAAGCAGCAATGAGCCTTCATGGTTACCCCAGGAACTGGTAAGCTTGTACAAGAGGGGTTGCTGTGAATGGGAGTGTTCGTATGCCAAGAGCAGCGAGAAGTCGGACGTTGCGAACGCAAACATAAGCGCGGCAAAAGATGCCGCCACCAACACAAACTGGAAAATGGAAGCGTTGCGCATGTAGGCGACGCCGCTATTGCTTGCGCCGCGCCAGATAACTGCACCAATACCCACTTGCCCAATAGCAATCGCGAAGGCCAAGATCAGGGCAAAGTGTCCAAGTTCAATTGTGTACATATTCTAATACGTCCTATGTCGCGTCGGTGTGGCCCGGGCAAAGCCCTTTTTCTTCGAACTTATCTGCCATATCTTTGGGCACATAGTTTTCATCGTGCTTGGCCAGAACATTGGTCGCAATAAAAGTGCCACCAGCGTCCAGAGCACCTTCCAAAATGACTTCCTGCCCCTCGCGGAACAAGTCAGGCATGATGCCTTCAAAATGGGCTGTGACCTCAACTTTGCAGTCTGTGACTGCGAAATCATGTACGGTATCTGTCTGTTTCCAGCTATCAGACTTCACAATTCCACCCAGACGAAATGCTTGACCGGTCGCAATTTGGCGTTCCCCGACTTCGCTTGGCACCACGAAGAAAGCCGCCGTGCTGGACATGGCCAGCGCAATAAACACAACTGCAGCCAAAACTACTGTGCTCAACCCCGCAATCACGGCCAATCTTTTTTGTTTGCGTGTCATCTATTTTTCCAATTTTTCTAGCTGTGCGATTTCGGTAGCAGCCAATTCTTCAAACTCTACGAGCTGAGCACTTTCGCCTTTTAGGTCCTCGCGCGCACCGCCAAGGACTTTTTGAGCAATATCAATTTGTCCTTGCACAAGGCGCGCTTTCAGCAGTCGTTGCCATTCGCTTGGCGAACCACCGGTTAGGAACAAACGCTCCTGTAAACCCGATACCATATTCTCAATCATTGCACTTCTGTCTGTCTCAGACATTTGCATTGCAGCGTCAACTTCATCTTGGGTTGGGCCGCCTGGGGTCCCCACTTGGCCTTGCAAACCATCTCTGGCGACCTGCAGACCGGCGCGTGCGGTTTCGAGCCAGGGTTCATTCCCCACATTGTCGCGCAGCACATTTGTCCAAAGCTCTATCGCCGTTTCAAAATCACCTGTGCGGGTCGCCTCTCCTGCCAAGTAGAACTGAGATCGCAAGTGGTTTGGTTGCAATGCTAGCGCCTGATTGAGCAGCGCCAATGGCTCGCCTGTTGCATCGCCGTTCTGGGCCAACACACTTGCTTCAGCCAAATCTGTCAGATTGTCTGCGCTTTCTCCTTCGAGCCGCACAATATTTCGAAATGCGGTTACCGCTTTTTCGAAAGCCTGCTGGCGCATATAAATTGGGGCTATTACTTTCCAGCCCTGAAGGTCATCTGGGACATCAAAGAGACGTTTTTCGATTTTTGCAATTGCGTCCACAATATCGATGTTCTCGCCATTTTGCACCCGTTCGGCCAATGGCGCGTTGCGCATACCCGGATTACCCACGGCAACATATGTTGCCAACGCTATAGCCAAAACAGCGGGCACGCTCAGCCCAATCACAATAGGCGAGCCAAAACGTCGCTCGGACTTCATTTTGCTAATTTGACTTTGGCGCAAAAATTCCTTGTCGAGCTCCAGCTTTGCTGCTTCAAATTCAGCAGCATCAAGCTTGGTGGCTTCTAAGTCGCCATGCAGCTCAGCAAGCTGCAATTCATAGAACTCACGAGCTGTCTTAATTTCTTCAGCTCGTTCAGTGTCGCTACCTGCTATGTCCGTTCCAAATTTGCGGATCGGCATTGCCAACACCAAAGCGCAGACGGCCGCAATGAGTCCTATCGCTATCCAAAAAATCATATTCCGTTCGGGTCCCCACCTGTCTTAACTAACCTTTATAGCCACATCGACAGACTTTTGTACCAGATAATGGCTTTCTTAAGATTTTCCCCCCAGACCGATTGACGCACAAGCCAAGAAATGGTGCAACAGTGGCCTTGAATGGGGCGTTGTTGGTCGGCATATGCAGGTAGAAGAGTTTGATTTTGCTATATATGGCAGCGGGGTCGATGCCATGTTTTTGGCTGCCGAGTTAGTCCAACGTCATTCAGCCCGCGTGCTATTGGTCCGCGATCAGGTCAATGACTATACCCTACCCGCCCATCAAGATTTTTCAGTGGGTGGCAATTGCAACCCAGACACGATCAAATTGGCACATATGGGGATAGAACGCTGGCAGGCCCAGTTCTCCGATAGAGCCGGTAGATCCTGTTTCGAAAAAAGCCCACTTAACCTGAAAGTTTCAGCTGGCCCAAACTCGGACATTTTGAATTACATCGAGGGTGCGTTGATTGCTTGCAATCGACAATTTGAGAGAAAGGCAGAGCGCGAGGGCGCCGAGTACTTGCTACTACGTGACGTAGTTGCACCAAAGAAACGCCAAGCGATTGAGTTCCTTCATAATGCCTATTTGGGTGTGGGGATGGAAGTGTTTGATCGATCAGAGTTTGAAGACGCAAAGCGATTAAAAGACGGTCGATTATCCATGAAGTCAGACGGAAAGCGATACCGTGCTGACACAACCGTCATACTTGATGATGACTTGGTGCACGCGCACGCAAACGCGGCTTTGCGCAATATTCTAAGACGAATTCAGGGCACCAAAATTGCTATGCGGTTGAATACTCGCTTTGTGAAACCACCGACTTTATATGTCGATGGGCAAATGTGCATCCGTCAAGTCGCTGAAAACAAGTTGCTAATCACCGCACCGCTTGAATTTGATGAAGTCATCTCGCGCGCAAAAAACGAGGCCCTGGATCTAGAAAAAATGAAGGTTCACGCAATGGGCGCGTTTCAAGGCGTTACAACTATCGACGGTGGACCATTGTTGGATTTTCAAGTGCAGAAGAAAACGTGGGTTTTCTCGGGTGGCACTGTTCGAGCGTTTCTGATGCCTCATGTGAGCGACTTCATCACCAATTCAAGTAACGATCAAAATCTACGATATTGGGCCGCGCATAGCGCAAGCGGTCAACGACACGCCGATATCTGCCCACCGTATTCAGTCGAATTGGGAGGGGGAAATGCAAGAGTTTAGGTTTCCAACCACCAATGGCTCACCTTTTTGCGGCAGCCTGATTGATCGATCGCGGCCGATCCATTTCTTGTTTAATGGTCGAAAACTTGAGGCGTTTAAAGGCGACACCCTGCTCAGCGCCTTGCTCGCAAACGGCGTCAGACATCTAAGTTTGATGGATCGGACCAAGGTTCCACTCAATCAGGATTCAATCCAACTCGTTCATTGCAAGATTTCAGGTAGTAGTTGTGCAGACAATTGGTATGGTGACCATGACCTTGTTGATCAAATGACTATCGAAACGCTCCCTTTGCCAAACCTGTTCGGCAAAATTGGCCAAGTTTTCAAACCCAAAACTGAGCGCCACATTACAATCGAACACATGAATACAAAGAGAGTTCTTGATCATCCATTGCAAGAAGAGCGGATGGCAGATGTTGTGGTGGTCGGAGGAGGAATTGCAGGATTGCAAGCTGCGATTTGCGCTGCAGAACTGGGCAGGAGCGTTTCGCTTTTGGAACGAGCGAAAAGACTTGGTGGGATGTGTGACTATTATGGTCAAGCAGATGACGAGGAAGCTCCCCGTTCGCTGATTGGCCGCCTGGTGGACGAAATTGACGCGCACAAGGCAATCAGTGTGGAGTTGGGCGTCGACGTCCTCGATATCCGTCCAAACAGGATTCTTGCCAAGACAACGCATCAAAACGACGATGCACACCTCTCGCAAAATGTGGGCTGGACACGTTATGAACAGCTTATTCTTGCAGTCGGTGCGGATTACAGGGGGAATGGTCTTGGTGAGTTCAGCAACATCAGGTACGCCAACCAAGTTTTTCGACTGGCAGCCGACTATGCCGTCAAGCCAGCATCAAATCTGAGTGTAATTACGGGCGGCAACTCAGGCTATCGCCTCGCTCAACAGCTACTCGAAGCTGGGATTGATGTTGATGGTTTGTATGACCCGCGACCAGAGCCGACATCCCGACATATTGACTTTGCCAAGGCTGTCGGCGTGAGGATGCATATGGGAGAAAGCATTCTCAGTCTCACACAAGTGGGAGAGCACGCATTAGTCGAGTTTGGTAGCGAGTTTACATCGGGCAAACGCAAAACAAAGCGGGAGTTTTCGGAGTTGGTCGTATCGCACGCGCCAAAACCGAACCTGAAACTGTGGGTTCGTGCTGGTGGGCATAGTCAACTCAATGAAACAGGTCAGATTAACCCTACAAATAGCCAAACATCGAATGTATCGATCGTCGGATCAGCACACGGTGCGATTACGCAAAGTGCTTGCCTTTCTGAGGCCAAGCAAGTTGTCTATCGTCAATTGGGCCACGCTTCAAAGCCAACGCGCCCCTACAAGGGTATGTACAAGTATGAGAGCTTACCAAAAGCGCTTGGCATTGAGGGGTCGCAATTCATTGTCAGTTACATAAGGCGCGAGGCAGACGTGCCGAGCTTTGGCAAGCAACCCAATCAGAATGCCATCAGTGAGTATTTGTTTGAACGATCAGGGCTAAACCTATCAATCGAGCAAATGCGCAATTTAGGCACCACACCGGGGCCGAACCAAAACAGCAGGTCATATCCCAAGACAAACATGTCGAACTTGCTCAGCACGCGCTTTAGCGACCCTATCCATGTTGAAATCCACGCGGAAGGTTACCTAAACCTGAGTGTGGGTCAGTACATCTACGATGGTGACGGCGTGAACGAATTGCCAAATGCTTATGGCGTTATTGTTGAGGTCGATGGCAAGTTTGTGGCTCTTGTTGAGGGCGCAGGAAATGAACTGCTCAAAAAAGCATTTGTTCAGACGAAAAGCGGACTATTTGCGGCAAAACTCGGCAAGACAGTTTAAGAGGAAGCCCTCATTCCACCTGCTCGCCGGAGAATATTGTCTCTATTCCGCCTCAAGATCGCAGCATATTCCACGCCAAAGCGGATGGAACAGAACTTGATGACAATGTCCATTTGCGCGTTGTCATAAGCGTCACTGCCCGTTGAATGCTTGAAGTGTTCAAAAATTCTATCGACCATCGCTTCAAGCGCAGTCCCAACGTCTTTCCAACCTCGTTCAACCACCGCATTTACAGCGAGCGACTCGCGAGCAGATCTGGTTGCGGCCATGATGTAGAGGCCATTATACGCCTGCAAAACGTCTGCTGGGTCGAGCATAATTGATGTCGCCCCTCTTGGCGCCGGCCCCAACACTTTTTTGACATCCCGCAATACGTCAACGAACTTTCCACTTAGCGCGTTTGCGCCGCGCTTAACCAAGCGCTCCAATGAAATGTTCCACTTGGAAGACTTGGATAAATCCAGATGGAATTGTAGGCCACGGGCAATGTGGTGAAATCTATCAATCGCTTTGCACGTCAAATCAATATCTCGGAAAATGCCCGTTTGTTTTTCGATCATTTCAATTTGCTGCTGAGCATTTGTTATAAGCGCGTCGACATATTCACCATACCCAGATTTTTTAATCGCTTCTTCGGTTGAGGCATAGCTGAGTTTCGCAATTGCGGCGGCCAGCAAATCGGGCCTTAGAACGCCCGTTGCAAAAGTTTGGCACCAAAGACTTTTTATGTCATTCGATGGAAAATCAATGTGCTCCAGCGCATAAATAAATGCTTCAGGCTCTTCGTTCTCGCTAAGCTCACGCCCAAGGTTTGCGCCTGTGCCAATGTAGCTAATGTAACTAAAGGCCAGCAGTATAGTTGGTATTGCATCGAAGACTTCAACCCCGCCAACCTGGATGGTAAGCCTGCGTTTTTGTTCAGAATCAGCAACGTTTTGCGCGAAAATTGGTGAAACAATATCGACTATTTTGCTAAGTGATCGTTCAATTTCCCGCTCGTCAGGTTGTGATTGCCCACCTAAGACGTCGTTGATTTTGGAAATCTCTGTTTGATCCAAATCCCTCTGCGCCCATTCCCAAAAATGGTCGAGCGCTGAACGACGAATTCCGGCGCCAAACATTTCTGGCTGACCGTCCAATATGATTGGTCCAAGCTCACTCGAAATGCGTTCAATTGCCATGTCTTTATGAACAGCGGCAACCGCATCATCGTCGACTTTGGTGGCATGATCATTGGAGGTGGATAGACGATCTGAAGAACGGGAAGCGCTCAACGCATTTAATTGCTCTAAAGGGGAACGGCGCATTACTATACCAAATAGTTCATAAACTCACACCGGTGACTCTATCAAGTATAAGTAAACAAACACTTTTAGTCAGTTATCTAGCCAACCACATTCCATTGACCGTCTTGCTCTCTGCAAGAAGTACCAGATTTCAAGTATCGTTCAGTCGAAACCAAAACAGTATGACTGAATTCACGACAATCCAGTTCATTCACTTTGATGTATGGACCCACGCTGATTTCGCCCCGCGTCGCACTGTCCCCGGTCCACTCACGAGTTGCGCCAACACGACCGTACTGCAGCGCATAGAACTGTGCACTTGCCGCTTCTGACTTTTCTCGAACGCTGAGCTTTGATTGAACTTCACTTGGCAGGAATGAAAGAATTACAGAGCTTGAGAACTCAACGCTTGGTGCGACGGGGCTTTGGGTTTGGGTAGAACTCTCGAGTTGAGGGGCCGCAGGTGCACTGCCCAATCCCCCTGCATCAAAGCGCGCGCAGGCAGATGTCGCCAAAATTGCTGATGCGATACAAGCGATTCGAATTAGGTTTGCCATTGTTCACTCCTGCCAAACACATTGCCGCATTTTGCGGCAGAATTGTGGTTGTTATGTACCAGTGACTGCCGGCAAAGTCATACAAACGCGCAAGCCACCGATTTGTGCAGTCCCAAGCTCAATATCGCCTCCATACACAGTGATCAGCTCGTTGACAATACCGAGACCCAACCCAGAGCCTTGCACTTGCTCATCAAGTCGTCGCCCACGTTCAAAAACGCGTTTTTGCTGGCTGGAAGACAGCCCCAGTCCATCATCTTCCACAATGATTTGGAGTTGCTCATCATTTAGGTGTCGCAATTCCACCACTGCTTTCGACTTGGCCCACTTCATTGCATTGTCAACCACATTGCCCACAAGTTCGTCTAGGTCTTCGGCGTCCCCGCGAAAACTATGATTAAAGTCGGGATCGACAACCAGTGATACTGATTTGTTTTGAAACAGTTTATTCATGACAGAAACGATGCGCTCCATTGCTACGCGCACATCAGTTTTTTTGCCACGCGCGGCGGTCCGCGCTGCCAGTTGGGCGCGATCCAAATATCGAGAAACAATGCTTTGCATTTTGTCCAATTGCTGTTCGGCCACTTCCAATTTTTGGCCTGTCAGTTCGTTGCGCATTACAGCGATCGGTGTTTTCAAGCCATGTGCAAGATCACCGACTTGGTTTTTGGCGCGTTCCAAAATCTTGTCGTTGACGTCCAAAAGGGCGTTGATTTCAAGCTTAACTGGTAAAATTTCTCTTGGAAACTCGCCTTCTATTTTTGCGTGCGCACCCGTTCGAATGGCTTCAACTTCGCTTGACAAGCGCAACAATGGTCCAAGGCTAATACGTGCGACCAATGCGCAAAGGCCCGCCAAAAACACCCCGATTACAAGCAAGACCGTGATCGCCTGACTTTGAAAACTTGCGACCTCATTTGCAACTTCGTCCCAATCGGCGGTCACCGTAATCACGACGTAGTCCGTCTCTCCGACGAATAGTTTGCGCTCAAAAACCCGTAGCCGGTTGCCGTCTTCGTCCTGCAAATTGCCACGCCGCTTGTTTTCCGCGTTAAAGTCAATTTCCAGCGTCGGCAAAATTACGCCAAATGCAGAAGCAGACACACTTGCGATGCTTCCGCTTGAATCAACGATTTGCCAATACCAGCCTGAGCTTGGCGTCGTATAGCGTGGATCGATTGAGGGGAGATTATCTAAGCCCTCGCTATCCTCTACGAGCAAACGTGCAATTAGCGAGTCAGACTGACGAACAGCAATCTCGTCAATGCTGCGTGTGAGCGCTCGAGAATAGAGGTTTGACAACAAAATGCCAGTTAGCAGCAGCCCAATGCTCAATCCAATCGCAGTGAACAAAAAGACGCGCCAAGATATTGAAAGATTTTTGGGGATCACAATTTCGAAACTTTGTAGCCTAGTCCACGCACCGTTTGAATGAATTCCTGCGGGAGCTTTTTGCGCAGACGCCCTACGAAGACTTCGATCGTGTTTGAATCCCGATCAAAATCTTGATCGTAGAGGTGTTCGGTAAGCTCAGTGCGCGAGATTACCTTGTCCTGATGGTGCATCAAATACGACAAAAGCCGGAACTCGTGTGATGTGAGTTTGAGCGCCATACCATCCACGGTTACTTTGCTGCCAGCTGTGTCTAACCGAACGGCACCGTTCTCAATTTCGTTGGACGCGATACCAGCGGACCTGCGGACCAAAGCCCTTATGCGCGCCAAAACCTCTTCCATATGAAACGGCTTGGCAACATAATCGTCGGCACCCGCATCAATTCCTTGAACCTTGTCACTCCAGCGATCACGCGCGGTAAGCATCAACACCGGCATTATGCGTCCACTGCGCCGCCATTCTTCGACCACGGATATGCCATCCTTTTGCGGAAGTCCTATATCCAAAACCACAGCATCATAAGGTTCTGTATCGCCAAGAAAATGTCCTTCTTCGCCGTCGAACGCTTTGTCGACAACGTAGCCTGCATCTTCAAGAGCAGAACAGATTTGCCGGTTTAGGTCTTGATCATCTTCCACAACAAGTATGCGCATGTTTCCCCTCGGCAATTCTGCTTTAGTCATTACCTTTATACGGCGATCCATCGTCAGCGTACAAAGCAAACTTCTTTGTTCTGCCATAAGAGTCAACGACCTTGAAGAAATAAACGTATCGCCCTTTAACCTCACATAGCTTTTGGCCGTAAGTCTTTGCCCCCTTTTGTAGGCGCAACTTGCGTTCAATCTTGACAAAAGATGTAATCTTTTTCGCCTTCACCAAGGGAATGATGGCTTCGTTTGAAATACAAGTTTGCGATCGCTGGGCATAGGCACCTGCGGATCCGGCCAGCGCCAAACCGGCGGTGACCAAGAGTGCAAAGATTGCGATGTTTGCTGTGTTCTTTTTCATAGCAGCATGTCTAACAAACATCACATGAACGATAAATGAACACTATTAAGCGTTGGAGATTTCCGTCTTAATGCCCTTGCGCAAAAAGATGATCGCCAGCGACTCCATAATGAGCTGCGTGGCATTTCCTGCCTCAATTGCTGGCACATTAACGCCGAGTAGCTCCAACACACCGGAAAACAGCATGATCAAAGCAACGATATATGTTTTGTAGCCCGTAAAAACGTTCATTTTTGACTTTTCCTTATTTGATGATTTTCGAAGAATTTCTTGCGCTGCAGCCAGCACACCGGCGATCCGGTTGCTCCACCCTTTTCCAAAGACTTGGTAGGTGCGCAGTGACTTCAGGAATTTGTGGCGGCGAGCAACATATGTTTTAACAAGGTGACCCAACGTATGCTTGCGACAATAATTGTTGATGGCCGCGCGGGTTACAGGCCCCACAATACCGTCAGCTCTTACGTTCAACTGTCGTTGCAGCTGTTTGACGGCCCGTTGTGGTCCACTGTTGACGGCAAAATCAAACAGGACAAAGCCCAGCGCTTCTGGCAATTCATTTGCACCTGAACGCTGCCAATAGTGCACGAAGTATATTTTTGAAGCTTCGGTTCGACCAAGTTGCTTCACTTCAACTTTTGGCAATTTCCACCAGGGTTTAATACCGCGCCATGTGGCAAGGGTTCGTCGCGTTATGCCGAACTTCGTGGCACCACCAGGGTCCTTTGGGTGATCCGAATAGCCTCCCTCAAAACGCAAGACAAGGTTCAACGCGCGCTGAAAGCGCGGGTCCTTATATGATGAGTTCATGATGTTATTCTGCCATTTGGTGGGAAGGGATTAGACCGTCGTCAGGGCCAATACGAACAGCGTCCATAATGATCGCGGGCAGCGCCAAAAGAATTTCAACCCCACTTGTTGCGAACAATGGGAAAATTTCGCCTTCTTGATGTGTAGCATAACGCAACGCAGTATCCGCAATTGCATTAATATGCTGCCATCCATCGCTGGGTAAAATCTGCGCAAACGTCGCGAGTTTAACCCCGTTCAGCCATACATCGTGGTTGACCTCGGAAATCAGCGCAGTCCCGCTTAAAACATAAAAATAGGCGCCAAATGATTGCCTGGCGCCACCAACACGACCGTAAGAACAAAGCCTATATTTTGAGTTGCCAGATTGCGTATTCTCATAGGCGACACCAGCGCCGGCCAATAGTTTTGCGACATAAAACTCTGAAAGATAACGGGCCGCAGTGGGCTCCCTGATTTGATCCACCAGCTGCTTCACAATCATATTGTTCGCAGGATTTGCGCCGCCATAATCAGTGCTATCGACTTGAAACTTGCTGAATTCGGAAAGTGTTGCGCCGTTGTCCATTGTAAAATAGGCAGGTGGAACAAAGTTCGATATTTGTCGCGTTTTCTCGGCAGCAAATCGACCGCAGTCTGAAATTGAATTGACCTTCTGGGTCACCCCTTTGCTCTGGTGAGACAGGCCCGCAAGCAATGATAATTCGCCGTTCGACGGATTGAAAGTTGCAGCCGTTGTCCAATTAGCTCCATTCTCGCTTACTTTTACTGCCAACTCATCGCTGCCCGCCAATCCAATTTCGGCACGACCGGACCAAGCGTTCTTAAAGCTAATGCTGGTCGTGTTGCCGGCGGACGCCTTGTTCAAAGTAAAACGAGCATCCCCAGAACCAACATCGGGAGTGGAAAGGAACGCACCTTCAGATTTAATAGCCAATCGATTGTATGGATCAGCATTTGTTCCCACACCTATTTGGCTGGCGTTTTGAATTTGTGTGGGAGGTTGGTTGAAACGCACCCAACCAGATGTTCCGAAAACATAGAGTTCCTGAGCTGTTTTCACCCAAGCCAACATGCCGACTTTGGGGTCTAAAAACTGCCATCCGTTTATGTCGTATGATGCAATCTTGCCCCCATGCGGTGCCCAGTCGCCGTTTGGAGTTTCCCCAATTTGCCAATTTTGGCCAATGACAGGTGTTGCTGGCGGGTCGTTGAGCCCAAGCTCTTCCAATGTCAGGTGCAAAAAGGCATCTAGGATACGCAATGCCTCATTGTGAGTTATGTGTTTTTGCGCCTGGTTGCTCTGAATCAGCGGCAAATTGAGGCGGTCAGTTTGGGTCAATTGAAAACTCCTAAAGCACTGTGGCCATTGCCCAGCGTTTGGCTGAACTGGCTAACTTTGAATTGGAATTGATTTGGTGGGGAACCAAAATCGAGAGCCTGTTGGGATGAGGTATAAATGTACGGCCCAACAAGGTTTTCGACGGTGCGGACAGGCGCTCCGGCACTCAGAATATCGACAGTAAATACGGGAGCGTTTGGCTCAAGCGGAATGTCGCCTGTTGGCCAAGAATTACCGCTCACCCGTCCTCGGCGTATCCATGTAATGAGAATATCTCCGTTCTGCAGCTTTCGGGTCCGCAAATGAACTGGAGCCAATGGCAGATTTTCTTGGTCGGTGAACTCTCCTGCCTCGACAATCGTTCCCGCACTTGTGATGCCTGCAACTGCGGATAATTCGCTAAATTCGACATCGATACTTTGTCGTACGGCCCCTTCTAGAACCAAAAACTTTGCGCCCTGTGGAGCAGAAACCGCAGCAGCGAATTCGGTTTTATTTTGCCCGCGCAACAATGTGGACAATTGATATGTTTTTGGGGCGATCAGCTTTGCGTTTGCAAACCCGATTTCCTCCCAATTGCCGTTGCCATTGTTCACCAGCGCCCGATTTTCGCCGTTAAACACACGTTTTTTGTCCAAAGAGCTCAGGTGTCCAAAAAACAGTTCCACTTGCAGTTGGGTCTTTGTGTCCCACGTCGATAATGTCGGTGCAGCGGGCAACTCGGATTTTGTAACGCCTAACCCCGAAGGATCGTTTATGCGCAGCAATTCAGTTTGGTGCGCATCAAGAATAGAGATTTTACCTGGCCAAGGCTTTGCATATGCAGCCACAACAAGGTGCCTCGCCGTTTCATCATTGTCGCTCGGGGGCACTTGAGCTACATAAACTATGGGTTCAGAAACAGCCTCCATCACTGTGCCGGCAACAGGACGATCATTTACCGATACTGATGAAACTACTTGCTTTCCCCGCAAGCTGAAGGCGGTTACTTCGCGTTTTGTGCCGTCAACTATTTTGCCGATCGCGTATTTGTTTGGATCGTTTGGAACACAAACAACATCGCCAGCTTCGTACGACATATTAGACAATGGCAAAGAAAACTGGATGGTTTTTCTTGTTTCTTGCGACTGTTGGAGTTGGGACGCGGCAATGCGAACGGCAGTGCGATTGTCGAGCGTAAACGGTAATCCAATCGCTGCCACAACGCCATCTTGTTCAGCCGCAGTTTGGAATGCGGAAACCCTGTCATAGTCGGAAAGTCGGTCCGCATAGTTGATGTTAACGCGCTTAATCCGTTCGCCTCGGTCCTGATGGGAACGTTCAAATATGCCGTTTTTGGTAACGGCGCATTTGCTCTCATCAATTTCATTGACGATATTGTCACGTATTCGGTCCAACGATAGTCCGGCGGGGCCATCCCTGAGCAACAATTCGTCGGTTTTCAACATGAGCTCAATGTCATCACGCACAGAACTTGGCGAAGCAATAACACACCCTTCAATAAAGCTTGGCGCGCTGTCTTTGTTCGCTAAGTCAACGCCAATATCCTTGGCAATCGAAACCGCGATTTCGCTCACCGTAGCGCAACCAAATCGACCAGTTGTCCAATGTCCCGTGTAATAGGAAGGGCTATCAGACCAAACGTCATTTCGCAGCGGAAAAGCGGGAAATGGTCGGGCGTCCCATGCCCATAGATATATTCTATCCGCATCTAGCATTCGCCCTTCGTAGTGAGGAGACAAAGGATTATCCTCATCCACAAATGCTAAATGGCCACTTTGCCAATGATCATAGTGCGCCCGCAAAAACTGACGTTGAATTGCAGATTCGCTCAGCCCGTCCGAGTGGTACGGCGACTTGTTTTCAGCGCTTTTTGGGTCGGTGAAGGCATTTGGCTGGTTTGCACCATTGCCGACGGCGCCGCAGCCAACCTCGGTGAACCAAAACGGTTTCGATTGCGGCACCCATGCGGTTGGGGCGTTTTGCCTTACGCCATCAATTCGATTGTGGTGCGGATTTTGCCACCAGCTTTTTAGGTCTTTGTACCGCCAGACCCATGGCTCCGAGTGCGCGCCATCGGAAATGGGTGAACGCAACTGTTTTTCACGATCAAGTTCGTTCGCATAGTACCAATCATACCCCTCACCGCCTGCGATGTTTGACTTCAAATAGGCAAGGTCATGGGTAATGTTCTGGGTTTGGAAGTCATCGTTTTGGCCAAAATCGCGCCAATCAGCCAAGGGCATATAATTGTCTATGCCTACTGCATCAATCGTTGGGTCTGCCCAAAGTGGATCAAGATGAAATAGCTTATCGCCTGGTGCATCACTTGGCTGATATCCATGGTATTCGGACCAGTCCGCAGCGTAAGTAAGCTTGCACTCCGCCCCCAAGATCGCACGCGCTTCATTGGCGAGGCTTTTCAGTTCTGTAACAAATGGGAAGTCTGCCGTTCCCGAGCGAACAGTCGTCAGCGCCACCATCTCTGAGCCAACAATAAAGGCATTGGCTCCACCTGCAGCTTTTGCAAGGCTTGCGCAATGCAAAATGAAACGGCGGTAGCTCCATTCATTTGGACCTGAATAGACCACATTTGTTCCCGATACGGCAAAATCGCTGGCCGCCGCTGTGCCCGCAAAATCTTGAATCTGACCCGCAGCCGCAAGTGTTTGATCGACTGTATTTGACTGCCCAATCGCTGGATTGCATGTGATGCGTCCACGCCAGGGGTAGTTTGCCTGTGTCATGGCTGCACTATATGGATCATCCAGCTGATTGTTTGCAGCAATGTCCATCATCATCAATGGATAAATGGTCACTTTTAGGCCGCGTGATTTGAGGTCCGTAATCGCTGCAATCACGCAATTATCGCTTGGCGTCCCCCCATATGCTGGCCCTCCGTTCACTTGGCTACAAATCTGCGCTTGCGCGCGCGACAGCCCCGCAACACTCCATTCTGTGTCCTTTATCGTGCGATCATGCCCCATTACGCGCGGCGTCACTGTGCACTCACCACAACGCAAATCATCGCCAAACCAGCTAACAACCAGCGCCACATGCTCCAGATTTGGGCAAAGCGCGACAAGCTCATCAACTGAGACTTCCCAATCGGACTTGCCCAGTGTTTGATGGCTGTTTTCTGAGATAACTTCACCGTTCCCCAAAAGGCGAACTCTCGCAATTGGATCATAGCCAAACTCGGTCGCCCCAGGGATCAAACACACTGCTTTAGTCCGGTTTTCCAAATCGCCAACGGGGCGACATAATTCAACTGAGATTTGTGGAATGCGGTTACCAAATGGCATCAGATCAAGTTGTTCGAAAACGATATATGCCTGCCCACGATAGGCGGGCGCATTGCCGGCACCTTGCTTGGCTTCAATAAGGCTATCTGGCATTTGATCTAGCGCGCCGGTGTAAAATCGATAGTTGACGTTGCGCAAATCCATCAGTTTGCCATCGGCCCAAATGCGCCCGATGTGCGGCACTTTCCCTTCACAAAGGCCTATCGCAAAGTTTGCGCCGAATGCTTCCTCGTCATGATTGCCAAGAGATTTCAGGCCACCTCCGGATTTGGTTAGTCGTTCCAACTCCGTCGCCCAAATGATGTTGCCCGAAATTCGTGACCAACCATAGAGGCGCGGAATTGGTTGACCTTCTCTGGCATTCAACAAATAGGTTTCGCCATTTGTTGATGGTCTATTCTGACCAAAAATCTGAGCATCTAAAGCATTGCCAGCCATTGCACCAAGTGCTCGGCCAATGGTCGCTCCTATGGGGCCACCCAGTGCTCCGCCAATAAACTGTCCGCCAGCGGCAAGGAGTAATGTTGCCATTGAAATTAGGGCCTTTCTGGGAATTTATATTGCGCGACAATACGTCTTCGCCACCAATTGCTCAGCGGCACTTCAACAACCCCGATACGTTCTTGTGCGTGAATGAAGTGATCATCATCGGCTATGATGGCGCAATGTTTTGCGGGCAAACCTGAGCGCAATTGCATCAATACAACGCTGCCTTGAACCAACGGAGCTTTGTCCACCTCATAGAGATGTTTTTGCGCAAGTGCCTTCAGCGCTGATGCGTGTGAGCGGTCCCGCCAATTGTTCGAATATGGTGGTAACTCAAACGCGCGCGCGCCGTTTAATGCACGCCAAACGCCAACGATTAGTCCAAGACAATCGCACCCTGCCCCTTGCTGTGCAGACTGATGACGGTACGGTGTTCCGATCCAAAGTCTAGCGGCTTGGACAGCCCGCAAATTTGGCGCATTCATTTCACCAACACCCGACCATCCAATGGGTTGTCGGCACTTGGATATTTAAGAATAAATGCCTCACCAGGGATGTGTGGAAACCCCCGAAAGTTCAAGTGATTGGAAAACTTTGCCTTGCAGGTCGAAAAGTGTTTGTCACAACCCACAGTGACGCGAACGGTGTCACCAACTTGCGCCAGTTCATTGTCTGTTTCGTCAACAAAAAGACAATGGTTTGGATTACCCGCAATGTGGCGCAAAATCTGCAAGGCGCGGTTTTTGCGTTCACCTGTCAGCCACTTTATATGACCACCATCCGCAAATCCATTTGCTCGGCCTTGCAGACCTGAAACGACAATTTCATTTACCCCGATAATTTGCTCGATTGTGCAGGTCGAAGAATGGTCAAGCGAAAGGGCATCGACGCCACAATCCACGTCGCCAAAACTGGCATTACATGTGCGTTGATATAGTTTGCCACGCACTTGATTGAGCGCAATATGTTGTGAGCGTAACTCGGCCCGAAACACACCATCCTTTTCGGAAACCTCGCCAATAAAGTCTCGGCGGAAGTGATGTCGAATGCTAATGTCACGCCAATTGACTTTGAACGTGTCAACAGTTGCCCCAGCGAATTGCCCATCGCGGATATGGAGGGGTGAAATTCTATCATCATCCAACCACCCCATCACATCTGAGGTATCAATGGCGCTCTCCCCCTTTTGCACTGTGGCAGAAGGGGAAAACCCAGCGGTAGGATGGAACTCATGCCCATCAAATTCGAGCACTTGATCATGGTCTGTAAAACCGAGAACTTGGTCGTTCCTTTTGGTCATCAGCCAACAGTTGCAAAGTGTTGTGGCGCCGGACTTTATGTGCGCTTCAAACGCTGCATCTAGTTTTTTCATTGACGGATCTCGATCAGTTTTATGGAGGGCGCCAACGCTGCGTCAAAGCTTGTGACCTCTACATCCAATCGATCATTGGCAAAACGTACAGGCACATCAAAATCATAACCGGCGGTGATAACAGATGCGGCATGGGGCGCCGTCAAAAAACTTACAATCCCAGTGGTCGCATCAACCGTAAAATCAGTTGTTGGGTTGCCGTCTAGTGCCACAACGACGCTGTCGGCTATCGGCTTATTGATCACCCGCACATAGGGGTCAAAAGCCGCCCCATAGGTTTTGGTCAGTTGGAAATCCGACTTTGTGCCATCTCCAACACCAATTGTTTGGTCCGTTGCATTTGGCGCGCCTTCGCTAGACGAATGGTCAATGGGATCGCGAAACAAAAACCCGTGAAAACTACCGCGTCGCTCTTCAAAAAAGGAGAGGACGCTGCGAAGGTCGGATTTAGATTTGACGCCAAATCCAGCATCGTACTGGCGCCGAGAGTGTGCCCAACGCGCATTTCGTTCTTCAGCGCCCGATGCAAGCTCAACGATATCGGTGGCCCATTGCGGACCGCCACGTGCGCCCAAAGCAATATCAAGCGGAAACCTAACATGATGAAATGCCATTAACTTGCCCTTTGTCCTCGCCGCACTGCATTCAGCAATGAGGCACCAATCTCAGCTTCGGCGCGTTGAAAGCTCTGCGCATCACTGGCCTTCACAGTCATTGAAACATGCACGGGAGGTGCCGGATTTGCCGCAACACCCAATTGACCCGCGCTGTTTCGGCGCAATGGCAGAACGGCTTCGGGCCCCGCTTCCCCCATCAAGCCAATACCGCCAGAATTTGGGAAGAATGTCGGCCGGTTGATCACCCCGCCTTTTGCAAATGCTTGTACTTTGGGCAAAGTTGGATTGGTTGCGCTAAACACGCCTTGCACCAGTTCAGAGATCATGCCGCCAACCGGCTTTAGCGCGGCTTTTAGAGCGATATCTGCAAAGCTCATGCCGATATCTCTAAGTACAGATTTTAGCGATTTGCCCTTGCTGATCGCGTTTGCAAAGCTGTTGGTTATGGTGTCGCCAACATTGTCGGCTAGGGTTTTTATGCGTTCAAACTCAATCTCAGCATCGCCAAGTTCATCGCGCCAATTCTTAGTGCGCTCTGTGTCACTCATTTGGTTTGTCCTCGTCTGGAAATTTGTTCGCCAGTTGTTGAAACGCTTGTCGATCCAGGCTGTGTTCAGCGCCAATGCCGAAGGCCTTTGCGATCATCAGCAACTCGCGCGGCGTAAGCTGCCAAAACGCGTGCGGCGACAGGCGCAATAGGCCAAACCCAATGCGTGCCGCGTCTTGCCAAGGGAAATTTTGCATCTATTGATGCGGCTCACCGAATGCAGCAGCCAGCAATTTTGCCGCTACTTTCGCAGCACCCGCGGCACCGCCTTCAACGTTCATTTTTGCCAAATCATCATTTGAAATGGCATTGCCAGCGCCCCGCAATCCAGCGCCAACTATGGCAATCAGATCACGGGCCGAAATGCGACCATTCTCAAATCGTTCAGCCAAACCGTTCAAATCATTTGATTGCAGGGCCGCTTCAAGTTCAGCAAGCGCCCCGAGCGTTAAGCACAGGGTGTAACTCTTCCCGTCGATTTTGGCTTCAACTTCGCCGCGCATGGTGTTCACCATTATGGGGTCACCGTAAATGTAATGAGCCCGGCGCTTTCCAGTGCAATGTCAAAAGAAACTTCGCTTGTGTGGTCTGCGGAAAACTCAAGAGCAGTGATTTGAAATAATCCTTCGATGGTGCCGAAGTCGGGCAAAATCAATTGCCAATTGCGCAATTCGCCTGCAAAAAACAGTTCGCGAATTTTGGCGTCTGAACTCGCATCTTTGAACACACCTGCGCCAGACAGGGAGGCTTTTTTGATACCGCCACTTGAAAGCAGCTCGCGCCACTGACCTGACGAATATGAATCTGTCGTATCAATGGACTGTGCGTTAAATGACAATTGACGCGTGCGGATACCAGCGACGGTGGCAAAGCCACCAGCACCAGTTTCATCCAATTTTAGCAGCATGTCGCGACCGCTTTGTGCGCTCATATGGCTGTTCCTTAGACTGTAGAAATGTCGAGTTTAAATTGCGTTTGAACGAGAATTCTGGTCCATCCGTTGCGCGGCGTAATGGCGCTTTCAGTGCGCATATTTCTGGACTGAACGAGCGTCGCGCCGCCATCTAGTGTTTCAACGCTGAAAAGCACGGAGCAAAGCTGCTCCGCGATGTTCAACCCATCACATCGGTGCGGCCCGCTGAGCCAAATGTGCCAATCGATCAAGTGCGTTGTGAGCTGCGTCTCTTGCGCATCCCGCAAATCTGCGTCGTGGCGGCCAATAACAATATAGGGCGGTCGTAACGCTTTGGGCGCAGCATCAAAAATGCGGTTTGCGCCGATTAGGGCGGAAAGTCCTGCATCTGCTTTCAATGCAGTCACCAGCGTTGTTTGCAAATTTCGCATGGCGCTATTCATAGCGAGACCCAACCGCTGTGATCGCCGAGCAAGTGCAAACCACATATGCACGGCGGCCATTAAGGTCGGCAACATGGTCGATATCGAGTTGATTTCCGTCGACCACCAAGCGGTCACCGGCTTTGATATCTATGCGGAACCGAACTGTAACCTGAACAGAACGTCCCGAAACGATCCCATCGGCGCTGTATTGCACGCCACCGGGACGTTCTTCGACAAGTGCCCATACCTTGCCCAAACTGGAATAGGTTGTGGTTTGTCCACCGCTTTGGTCGGTTTGCGTTGTTCTGCTCAGCACCTCAACTTGGCGGTTTAGCGTTCCCAGATTTGGTGTACGCCCTCTCATAGGTTCATCACCTTGTAGGGTGCGATGAGTTGGTCGAACCCAAGTGGCACAATGGCCCCACTGCCCGCCATCACCACTGCTTCGCGGTGCTGATACCAATGCCCGATGAGGGTCAACAAAGACTGTTTCAAGTCTTCCGGCACATCATCTGGGCCGGTGCCGAAACCCACTTGGTAGTCAATTTCGATGGCGGCATTTACGCGCAAATTGGGCTGACCATTGATTGTTCTGGGTAATATGATGCGCGCGGGTGCGGTTTGATCCTCACCAACAAATTGGGTCAGCGGCAAAAGTGTTGGATTACCATCGCCATCAAAAACACGCACCGCCACCAGATTTTGAAATGGCCCCAGGGGCAATTCAACTTGGTTGTTCAGGGGCCAACTATCGAGCACCTTGCGCCAAATCTGTGTGATCATGGCGCGTCTGGTGAGTGTTTCCACATGCACCCGCGCCGCCGCGATTAATGTTGAGATCAATTGATCGTCCACAACATCGCTGACCCGCAAAAAGGTCTTCGCGTCGTCCAACGATATTGGTTCAAGGGCGGGACCTGTTAGAAGAAAAGACGTCATTACATCTCCTTTGAAAAAAGAGCCGACCCAAACCCGGGAGGGGAACAGTTTGGGTCGGCAAACTCAGCTAGCTATTGGAGGACTAGCTGGCTGAGTATTTGAGGAGTTTGATGGCGTCGAAATCCAGCACACCGCCGCCGACACGTTTTGTGGTGTAAAACAGCACGTATGGCTTGGCGGAATATGGGTCGCGGATCACATTGACGCCCAAGCGATCAACGATCAGATAGCCCCGGCGGAAGTCGCCAAAGGCAATCGGGGTAGTGTCCGCACCAACATCTGGCATGTCTTCAGCTTCAACCAAGGAAAAGCCCATGAAACTTGGGCGCATGCCGGGCTGATGACTTGGCTGCCAAAGGTAATTGCCGTCCGCATCTTTAATTTTTCGCAATTGGACTTGCGTACGCCGGTTCATCACCCAATTGGCGTTTTGTCGGTAGCCCGCCTTCAGCGCGTAAACCAGGTCGATCAACACATCGCTCGGGTTTGATGCTGGCAAAGCGCCTGCCTGCCCTGTTGCCATGTAGCCCACGCTCCCCCAAGTCCAACTGGCTTCGGCAACTTGCGGGGCGGAGAGGAAACCTTTTGGTTTCTTAACGCCATCACCTGAAACAAAAGCCGCTGTTTCTTGCTCTGCAAAGGCTGCTTCAACCTCTTCAGCAATCCATTGCTCAACATCAACCGCCGCATCATCAAGAAAGCTCGCGGTTGCTGCGGGCATGGCATAAAGCTCAGTGGTCGGATATTCGATTTCGGCCAGAGTTGAAGCGGTCGTTTCTGGGCGAGCATCGGCTTCGCCGACCCAGCCAACCGCTGGCCCAGAAGTGGCCACAGGTTTTTTATAAACCGATGACGAAACTTGTCGCACGCTGGCAATCGAGCGGATTGGCGAAATAGCTGCCAGTCGACGGCCGATGTCCATGTCGGTTTCGGCAGGCACCAGGTAACCGCCATCAGGGTTTGATCCAGCAGACAGTGACTTTTCTTCCCCCTTTCGAACATAGGCGGAAAAGGCATCTTTATATTCGTTGTCACCTGTCAACAAAACGCTGCTTGGTGCTAGGCTTGGGCGCATTTGCTTGGCCAGCAGATTTTGCATTGTTGTGTTTTGGCTGTCCATCGCGCGGTTCAAACGGTCCAGTTTTTGATCAAGCAAAATGTCTTCTTTTTTGCTTTCAATAGCGCTCAAACGTGCGTCATTTGTTGACTTGAACTCTTCAAATGCATGCATGAAATCGTCAAACAAATGTGTGACGTCATCAGTGGCGTCAGCACGTGCGTGTGCCTTCACCTCAAAGTCGTGAGACGGTTTGGTGGTCATCGATATTCCTTATTGGGTTGAGGTTAGTAGCTTGGTCGCTTGTTTGATGTTTTGCGCAAGCTGAGGCGCAGAAATCCGCGCCACGTCGAGCATTGGGAAGGTCACAATTGAAATTTCCCATAGGTCGATTTCGTATAGGCGACGCGCTGCGGCCCTTGATTTTGTTGATGCTCGAAGCGTGCGAAAACCAATGGATAACCCATCAATGCCGCCATCGCGGATGAGGCTGATGAGTTCATGCCCTCGGGCAACATCGTCACTAAGTCGGCCAACGACCTTGAGGCCAACATCAGTTTCCTTGATCGATTGCCAAATACCCACAGGCTCTTTTGGATCGTGTTGAAACAACATGCGAATGTTGGCCGTGCCGCGTTTGCGCAGCGAGTTTTCAAACGCACCGCGCACAACAATATCGCCGCCTTGATCGATTTTGCCAAAAATGCTGGCATAGCCCGAAAAGACGCCGTTTTCACTTATCTTGATGTTCATTATTTGGCGCGCACGCGCTTTGGGACAGCGGTACGCGCGGGGGTGCGCGTTTTACTCACTTGGCTTTTTGCTGTTGACACCTTGGATATGCTTGAAGCCAAGTTCCAAGCAAATTGTCGAAACTCATTTTGCGCATTACTTGTCATATTTGCTTTTTCCTTCATCATCAAAACCCTCAACTCTTGCGCTTAAAAAGCTTGTTGAGCGCTGCGATTTCATTCACGAAATGATCAAAGCGCCGATTAGCAGCGGCGAGTTCTTTTAGAACCCACACCAGCAACGCACTCGTGCTGCTCGCCCACAAAAAAAGCGCCAGGTGTGCAAGATCGCCACGCTGTGCAAATGTTTGAGTTATTTCTGTCATTTAGTCCTCCCTGTGGCCCAAATTATCTGGGCTCGTTTTGCTAAAAGTATGTTTGGGAAGCCCAATTAATTCGCGCTTCTCATCGTCAGTAAGAGTATTAATGGTGTCGATCGTTGCCCAATTGGCCAGCCGCTCATCCGCAACGGCCTCAATGGCTTCAAAGTTAGGCACCAGTGCCCAGTCCCCAGCAATAATGGGGCGCAGACAACGGCTTAGAGCCGCGCAGGTTTTGATCACCTGCGGGATTATGGTTTGGCGCCAAAATGCGCGATTTGCTTCGCGATAGTTGGCATAGGTGTTGTCTCCGGCAAGACATAGCAACATCGGGGGCACCCCAAACGCCATCGCGATGTCGCGGGCAGCGCTGTTTTTGGTTTCGATAAAGTCCATATCGCGTGGCGACATTGACAGAGCTTTCCAATCCAGCCCCCCTTCCAGCACCATCGGGCGACCAGCGTTTGCCGCCCCCTGGAAACTATCGTTTAGTTCCGACTTAAGGCGATCGAATTGATCTTTCGTCAGGTTGCCCGCTTCCGCGCTATAAATCAGCGCACCTGATGGCCGAGCCGCATTATCAAGTAGCGATTTGTGCCATTCACAGGCTTTGTTGTGGGTGTCCACAGCATCCATTGCTGCAGTAATTGGTGCCAAACCCGAGTGGTCATTGGTAGGATGGAAGTTGCGCAAATGGATGACTGGCACGGGGTTGTGTTTGCTTGGTGTTATCGTGCGTTTCTTCGTACCAACTTTGTAGTCGTAAGCCTTGATCCAACCATCATCCCCCACAACCGGCGTTACCCGATCAGGGCGCAATGGGTAAATCTGATATTTGCCGTCTTCAAACTGCAACACCTCCAAAAACGCGTTGCCGCTTAGTTGAAGGTGATAGAAAATTGTCTCAATCAATTCTGGTCCAGAAAGGTCCGGATTTGGCCGCCCAAGCAACTCGAGCACCGGGTGCGTTGCTAAGCGTTCGCCTTGATCATCCACCAAAAGCGGAACGCGTGCAGCATTTTGGGTCACCAACGTCATAGCGCGATGCGCGACCGGGTTTTTCATCAAACCGTGCTGCGCAAATGAGGCGTATGAGCGCCCAGACCAACTTGCAGATTGAGCATCGATCATTGAAATAAATGAATGTGCTGATTTTCGTTCGGCAGGCGAAATCGCCCGCTGCCGAAACAAGCGGACAAAAATGTTTCCCATGGAAACCCCTTGGATAATCTAAATGTTTCTTATTCGTGGTCGGTTTGCCCGCACCAATGCGAGTTCGGTCACAGCCCAAACCAGCGCATCAAGCCGATCGGGGGAATGCCCGTTTGCTTTACCAGTTGCGGCGAAGTTGCACATTTCATCTTCCAATTCCGAAAACATGCCCACATGGCGCACACTGCCGCGTTCATAAAGCAGTGCAACCGGTTCTGCCCGCAGCCATTTTCCGCGTTTAGCATGCACGCTTTTCACCGGAAGGCTTGGATTGACTTGATGCAAAGCGTTGGCCACCAAGTCACCGCCTTGATTGACTTCTGCAACCACACAATCGGCTTCAAAATGTTCGTATAATTCGGCCACTCTGTTTGCCCATTTAAGTGGTGATGCGCGCGCTATGGTCGCATCGGCCAAAACATACACGCACTCCTCTAGCAATCCAGCAACCACAATGCCGCATTTATCGGACTTTGCGTGGCTCGAAACTGGTGGATCAACGGCAATGACTATACGTTCGAGTTCTGGTGCAACTTGTGCTCGGCTCAAATCGATCAGTTGGCGCGACCACAGCGCGTCTTCGTTACTTTGTAAAATCTCACCCTCTAGTTCTTGCCTGCCAAGCGAAGTGCCTCGGTATTGGTTTACGATGCTGCTCAAAAAGGAAGGCGCAAGGTTGTGTCTGTTTTCAGCGGTTTTTACTTTCGTCACACAGGTCATTGGATCGTCGATTAACCGCTTAAGCAGTTTAATGGGCTTTGGCGTTGTGGTGACCAATTGCTGTGGCCGCTCTCCTATACGCAAACAGAATTGCAGCATGTCCCAAGCGTCATCGGCGTTTGGCCATTTGCACGTCTCATCGCACCAAGCAGATGCGAACTGGGGACCGCGCAAACTTTCTGGGTCACTGGCTGAATATAGTCGGGCGATGGCGCCATTTGACCATTCAACTTCGTTTCGCGTCCGGTTAAAAACAGGCCGATCCGCTGAAGGATGAATTGCCATTAGTCCTGAGTGTCCCTCAACCATTACAGCACGCGCATCAGAAATTGTTTCACCGATCAGGGCGATTGGGCTCTTTGGCACCGCACCGGTGGCATTGGCCCGCACCCATTCGGCCCCTGCCCGGGTTTTGCCCGCACCGCGCCCCCCAAGCAAAAGCCAAGTGGTCCAATCCCCTTTTGGAGGCAATTGAGACTGACGCGCCCAAATGGTCCAATCGAACTGCAAGGCTTCCAACTCAACCTGTGAGAGTTGGGAGAGCAATTGTTCAACCCGTTTCATTCAGCCGTTCAAAGTTTTGGGCCAATAGTTCGCGCAATGCCGCAGCAGCACCGTTTTTGGGTTTTGCTTTTGGCTTGATTTTGTTTGCATCGCGCAATTCTGTGAGTTTTTCAAACGTCTTTGCAATGTTGCCTAATGCCACTGCATCAACGGCACCTTGTGCCGTGATCCGATTGTCGACCTGATCGAGTTGTTTGTTGAGCACACAAAACATGTGATCCAAAAAATCTTGTTGCTCATAACGGTTCGAATACGTTCGTTTTGGCCATTTCTCAATACGCGCTTGCCGATATAGGCTGGAGCGCGAGACTTTAAACTGCTCGCAAATTTGGGTGACCGTGCACTCACCCTTGGAATAAGCGCGTGCGATATCACTCCAATCAAAATTGGATGAAGTCAAAATTACCTGCTCGATTTTGGAATAAAAAAAGCAACCTCACGCAGCCGCGGGTCGCTGTTGTTGGCCGCACTACTTCGACCATGCCCAAAACCTATCAAACAACCGTCACGCAGTCAAGGACTATTTTCCTATTTGGGGTAATTTTTCTTATTCCGGCTCTTCGGTTGGGTCAAAATCGGGCCAGCCGACGATGTGGTCTTCCCAGTCTTCCTCGCGCACTTTGGCTTCAGAAATGGATCGCCCTTTAACGGAAATGCCTGCATCTACAACGGTTTGCTTATCTCCGGAAACCAGTGGGTGCCACCAGGCCAGACCCTTACCTTCAGACAGACGGCGATACGCACAGGTCACTGGCATCCAACTGATCTCTGGCACGTTTTTAGGCGTCAATTTGATACAGTCTGGCACACGTGTCTGCCTATTTGCGTAGTCCGTGCAACCGCAGGTGTCTTCATTCATCAGCGAGCAATGCACGTCGGAAGTGACAATTTGGCCAGTGTCTTCATCTTCCAATTTGATCAGGCAACAGCGCGCGCAGCCATCGCACAAAGATTCCCATTCAGAATCTGTCATCTCGTTTAGCGATTTTTCTTCCCAAAAATTCATTGTAAATCGCCTTGTTTAAGCCGAGAAATTGCGCCATCAATTGTATCAATGATGGCATAATGCACTTAGTGTTAAGGCTCAAGGCCTTAATCCAAGGTTCACGCGTGGCGACTGTAGGGAAAACTGTGTCGGATCCATTCTACCAAAAGAAAAAGGGGCGGAGAACTTCAAGATTTATTCGTCTTGATTCTTGGCTGGATTCCTCGCTTTACGAGACATTTCAAGCGATTGGCCACGGCTATCAACGCTTCGGCGATTTTATGTCGATATTTCGGGTCACCGGGTTCAGACGTTTCTTGGTCGAAATCATATCCGACGGTCTGACATTTTTTGCCATGGGTCTTGTGCTGATGACAGCCCTTGCGCTGCCCTCGTTTCAAGTTACCGCAAGCGGCGAATTTAATCAGGTTGATGATTATGCCATTACGTTTCTTGACCGTTATGGCAACGAAATAGGTCGACGCGGCATTCGAACAGACGACAGTATTGAGCTTGCGACTTTGCCGGACTATTTAATCAACGCTACGCTGGCGACCGAAGATCGTCGGTTCTACGAGCATTTCGGCATTGATATAATGGGCATAAGTCGCGCAATGGTCACCAACGCGCGCGCCCAATCGTTTGTTGAAGGCGGCAGCACGATTACCCAACAGTTGGCCAAAAATCTGTTCTTGTCTTCAGAAAAGACCATAACACGCAAATTGCACGAAGCATTTTTGGCACTTTGGCTGGAGACACATTACAGCAAGGACGAAATCCTCAAACTCTATTTTGACCGTGCCTATATGGGCGGCGGAAACTTTGGTGTTGCTGCAGCCGCTGAATATTACTTTGGCAAAAAAGTGCAGAATATTTCGCTTGCGGAAGCATCTATGTTGGCTGGCCTTTTTAAGGCGCCCACCAAATACGCTCCACACGTTGATTTGGCCGCAGCGCGAGGTCGGGCGAATGACGTTTTGACCAATATGGTGCAAGCTGGCTTTATGACCGAAGGCCAAGTTACCGCTGCGCGCCTCTCGCCGGCCGCCGCTATCGAACGGTTTGAAAATGTAGAATCGCCAAACTACTTCTTGGATTGGGCCTTTGGCGAAGTCAAAACCATTATCAAAGACTATCCAATCGGCACCGCTTTCGTCGTGCGCACAACGGTCGATCCTGTGCTGCAAAAACACGCTGAGAATTCCATATCTTCGATTTTGCGAGAAGAAGGCGAAGCTTTCAACGTGCAACAGGGCGCGATGGTAGTTTTGGAGCCAAGCGGCGCTGTGCGAGCAATGGTTGGGGGGAAAGACTATGGTAAGAGCCAATTCAACCGCGCCACCAGCCCAACGCGCCAGCCCGGCTCGTCCTTCAAACCTTTTGTATATGCAACAGCATTGGAAACGGGCAAGTTCCGCCCCAATACTGTAATCACAGACGCACCGATTTGCATTGGCGATTGGTGCCCGAAGAATTATGGGCGATCCTACGCGGGGCGGGTAACGCTAAAAAGCGCTTTAGCGCGCTCTATCAACACAGTCCCCGTGCGTTTGTCTCAAGCCACAGGCAGACAACCCATCGCCGACCTTGCGCACAAGATGGGCATTCAGAACTCGTTTCCAGTTACCCGTTCTTTGGCGCTTGGTGTAATCTCAGTCAGCGTTTTGGACATGGCATCGTCTTATGCCGTTTTTGCCAACGGCGGTTACAAAGCCAAGGCGTTTGGCATAAGCCGTATCACAACCTTGCGCGGAGACGTTGTCTTTGACGCGAAAAAAGACATCGCTCAAGAACGGATTTTGCAGACCGAGACCGTTGCTGGGATCAACGAAATGCTGCGCGCAGTGGTGACGTCTGGCACGGGCCGTCGCGCTGACGTCCCCGGAACCCCTGCGTCTGGCAAAACTGGTACAACCCAATCCTATCGCGATGCATGGTTTGCCGGTTACACGGGCAACTATGTTGCCGCGGTTTGGTATGGCAACGATGACTACACCAAAACCAACAATTTGACAGGTGGTCGCTTGCCGGCACAGACTTGGCAAAAGTTTATGGTCTATGCTCATTCAAATATAAAGGTTGCCAACCTTATTGGCGCTGATTTTAACAATATTGCTGTTGAGGTAAGCACCGAACAAAATGGCGATGACCAAAGCCCACAGCTTGTCCGGCCGCCAACTCTCACACCTGATGCAGGTGAGAAGTTGCGAAAACTCGAACGTAAACTAGAAGATCTTTTGCTTGTGTTCGACCGTGCGCCGACAGCTGAAAATACCAATCCACCACTCCAATCTCCATTAGGTTGATCATTGATGCGCAACGCCTCATACATCCTCTTCACGCTATTCGTGGCTTTGCTGGTTGGTTTCGGTTCCGCCTTTTTTATGCTGGAAAACGGCAGAAGAATTACCGCTCAACAATATGGTGCATGGATTGGCTGGGTAAACGCGGGCGGTGCGGACACAGACCCCTACCACAAGGCAGGACTGGCACGCACCGGAGCACTTCAGCTTGGTCGCGCTGAAGGCCTCGTGTTTAGTGCAAGCCAAGACGACAATGGTGATCGACTAGATGGAAAATGCAGTTACTTGATATCGGGTAGCACACCTAGGGCGTCTATTTGGACACTCAGAGCGACAGAGGTGACATCCAACGATCCCACCATTAAAACGCCGAATTACCTCACCAGTTTACAAGTTAATCGTCATCCAGATGGTGGTTTTGATATTATTGCTGCTCCACAAGCGCAACCAGGCAATTGGTTGAACACAATGGACATAGGCAAAATGAAGTTCACCCTTAGCTTCTACGACACAAATGCTTTTTTGGTTGTCGGGCATGAAAGCGTGGTGTTGCCGACTGTCCAGAAGGTAAGCTGTTCATGATCCGCTTTTTTACTCACTTGTTCGCCGGCATCGTTTTGGGTGGCATCATCCATATAAGTGTCATTCTGATCATGCCTTTAATGTCCACACACAATGCTTGGACAACGATTTCTCGCTTTGCGCAGCCTGAAGGAATTAGCGTGATAGATTCGCAATCACTTGCTTTGCGGGCGCAACTAGATTTAGACCCAGCGTTCTCTTATGCAGTTTGCCAAGTGGATTTGAGCAATGGGCCGATTGAACTGAGCGGGGCCATGCCCGCCTATTTTTGGACGGCAGCGCTGATTGGGCAGGATGGTACTGTTCCCTATTCAACCAACAGCAGAACCAACAACAATCGTGACCTTAAAATCGGCATTTTCACAGAAGATCAATCACGTGCACTGATTAGCGAGGGAACTGACATCGACCCCGCTTTGCAGATCGTCCGGGTTCAGACAGAACAAATAACAGCAATCATCCGAATTATCCCCCCGCACCTCGCATTGGTACCAACCATGGAAGAGCAAATAGGCGCATTGAAATGCTCGTCTCTGTAGATGGCATATTGAATTTCAGGTCATTTTAGAAATTCTTCGGCGTCTTCTTTGATTTCATCCTGTTTTGAGTATCTTGAACTCAGCAATGGGAATTCTTTGTCGTGGTTGTAGCTTTCTTCCGCAAACGGGTCGCAGAACTCGCCGTTTTTGGCGCGCCCCACAAGCACAGCAAATCGGTTGAGATATTCATTTACGGTGTGAGCTTCTTCGTGCGGTGTTTCTACAAGCAATCTGTTGAGCGCCACATCATATGATTTGTAACGATAGTCGACTGCACGCGCGAACCAAGTGATGTAGTTTTTGTTTTCGTATTCGCGGGCGACAACCTGTTGTTTCACCGCATCATTATTTGCATAGAGCCCACTCAACGCCACCTGCCGGCGCCGTTCAATCTCCATGACATGGCAAATTGAAGCGAATGCGCCTGGAATGGTTTCCACATCATCGTAAATGTCTTGGGAGAGTTGCAAATAGCGCCCACGGGAAGACGCAAACTCATTCAAGCGCAAATGCCGATAATAGCGATCGGTGCGGAAATTCAGATCAACGGGTTTGCTTAATCTGGTTCGCTGCATTTCCACAGAGTGATCAAACATCCAATCTTGTGCGCTGTTTGTGACAAGGAAACGCCAAACTCTATTGCGCATGTCCTTTTCCTCGTTGGTGAGGTTAAACAGCGAAACAGGTTCTTCTCGTCCGTTCGCTGCCAACGCCCCAACCCTTGGCAATATCTCATCGTGTAAAACGTCAGATTGGGCACGACCAAAATCGCCCACAGGACGCGCGCACGCAGCGACCCCGAAGACGACGCAAAGCAATGTGGCCACTTTTATGAAATCAGCGATGCTTTTTCCAACCCTTGCTGTTTCTGGGCAAAGGCGCCTGCTTGCTGCTCTCTCTCTCATACCGTACTCCAGGAAAAATAACTACGTTGCCGACTTTGACGTCATTCGACCTGTTCGGGCGTGGTCTGCTGCTTTTAATGTATGGCACAATCTTCCCCATAATTGACCTCGCGAATTGGGGTTTATGCGATAATTCTGTTCACAAGCGATACGTTGCCGCCAATCACAATTGAAATTGCTGTTAGAAACCCATTAAGAAATCGTCAAGGTTAACAGTCTGCTAACGAATTGGATGAATAGTGCATTTATTGATTTGTTTTGAACCAATTTCGTGATTCTGGGCGGTTATGATCGGCTTTCAACCATACGAGACATTCCAACTCCTGATTGAAACAGGAGGTATTGATCGCGCCAACACATTATTGGTGGCTGCATGCGATGCATATTCACGTCGCCCAAAGCCTATGCCAACCGAGCGCATGCAGTTTGAAGCGCTGGCGCAACGCCTGTTTCCAACCGCGTCGCAGACCGCTCGCGCACGTGCCGCTGCAAAACTTGCGCGCTCACCCCACCTTTCTCCCATTTTGGAGAACTTGGTGGTTGAAAATATTGGTGACGAATTAGCCAGTTTTCTTGAAAACAATGAATCTGTTTCTGAAGAGCTCTTGCTCAATATTGTTGAGGGCGGCGACGTCGATAAGGTTGCTTTGGTTGCTAAACGCAAAGACCTGACGAAAAAGCTTGTCGGCAAGATCTTTCCCGTCAACAGCCGCAAGGTCTATCGCTCACTTTCTGAGAATCGATCCATTCATTTCTCAGGTCCCTATCTTCGGGCCATCAGCAAAGCGGCTGCAATGGATCAGTCAATTGCCCATGCATTGGCCGCAAGAGAAGACTTCGATAAAGCCTACTTGTTGCCTGCGTTTTTTGATCTGAAAGAGGAAGACCGCATTGAGGTTTTAAAAGCTTTTCAAGATCGGAAAATTCCGCGTACAAAAATGCACCGGACCTATGAGCATATATCCGTTGCCACCGCTGAGTTCACGCAGGCAATGATGAAGCTCTTGTCAAAGAATAGACGCCCAGAAGTTACCCGGCTTTTGACTCAAATCACAGGGCTTGATGAAGTTCGCTGTGGTGAAATCGCCCATGATGTCAGCGGTGCAGCGCTATTTGTCGTGCTGCGCGCATTCGGGTGTAATGAATATGATGGGCTGAAGGTGCTCATTCATGCAACGGCTCATGACCGCAATAGTTCAAGTGCACTTGCTCAATATACGCGACTATTCAAACAGATAGAGCCAAGTGCAATGGTGTTTGCGATGTCCGTTTGGCGCGGTGATGCCGAAATCTCTGCACTGGCACGTGAGGCCTCTTCAGCGCCAATCTCGCACGAACCAGTTGCGCCTTACAGCAGACGTACGCCAACTCTTGATAAAGCGGCAGATAGTGCAACAGATGCCGTAGAACGCGCAATGCAAGCTGTTCAAAAGCTTCGCAATAACAAAGCCTCTTAATTCAAGCTGACTATTTTTAAACCCAGATCCGCTTTTCGTGTTTCGATTGAAACAACCCAAAAGTCAGGATCGTACTCGACCTCTTTTGCCAAACGGCTTTGGACTGTTTGTCCATCCCCCGCTTCCACTCGGGCTATGAACTCTTTTTCTGTTGCATCAGGGTTTGCGGGTGCCGGGGCCAACAGAGTGTGTCTTCCATCCAAATGATCAATTTCAATCCATATTTGGCCTGCATCCTTGTCACCCTTTCGCGACACGACGCAAAAATCACCCACGCTGTTCAACCGCCGGACAAGCGCCGCCACCCATAGTTCAGAGCGCAATCGTGACATGACTAAAACTTCGCGTTTGCGGCCTTGAGCATATCCAACAACTCAGGGGTTATTTTTCCCGTTTGGTCGTAGTTGTAAAAAGTCTCAAACTTGCGGATCGCAGTCGCAGTGGCCTCACCTTGTATGCCATCTACTTTCCCCACATCGTAACCCAATGAGTTTAGGCCCGCCTGGACTTTTGCTACCAATTCGCTTGGAACGGGGGAAGATGATGCCTGAGTTGCATCAGTAGTTGCTTGCTGCGCGATATTAAGCAGCGGATCAGCATTGCTCACTGGCGTTACTTTTGGCGCAGCAAAAGGCACCGCAACGCGTCCAGAGTTTAAGATGCTAACCAGATCATCACTGATTGCGCCCGTTGCGGTCAGCCCGTTTTCCACTTCAAACTCGCGAATGGCGGCTGCGGTTTTTGGCCCGTAATAGCCGTCAACCTTTTGCTTAAAATAGCCGAGTTCAAAAAGCTTAGATTGCACGAAAAATGCAGTTGGATTGCCTGTCACAGGACCAAAGGACGCCGCTGGTGCCGGTGTCGGCATCGGTTGGTTGGCAACCTCTGTTACGGTGTTTGTACGTTGGGGCGGCACGAATTCAATGGGGGCGACCGTTTGCTCCACGGGAGTTGACGATGTGGAGAACAGCGGGGCCGGATGTCCGTTTTCTTGAAAATATAAGGCATTCGTTGCCGCCCACCCAAGTGAGGTGCACATTGCAAAAGCAAAAATCGTGTTGCCTGGGGACTTTGCCATCAATTTCCAAACTGGCAACAGAATTCCCATTTTCAACTGCGGCATTTTCATCCCCGACTGCTGTTCCACACTAGCATAATCTACCATTTCAATTCACCCTGAACCTAACCCGCTTTTGTGCGTGTGCGCTGCAATTGTTTGCGCTCTTCTTCTACAAAACGTTTGTCGCTCAACTCTTCCAACACAACATGCTCTTGCAACGATACCGGGCCATCAATTGGTAGGTTGATTGAAAACTGAGTGCCCTCACCCAGCTTTGACTTGATCAAAACATCCCCACCGTGCAATTCGGTTAGGCCGCGTACGATCGACAACCCTAGTCCCGTGCCTTCATACTGCCGGTTCAGTCCGTTTTGCGCTTGAAAGAATGGTTCTCCAAGCCGCGCAACGTCTTCAGGTGCCACGCCAACACCATGGTCGATAACGCGCAACGCGACCTTGGTTCCGCTCAGACGAATTTGCAGTATGACTTTTGCATTTTCCGGGCTAAATTTGATTGCATTCGACAAAAGATTGATCAGCACTTGGCGACAGGCACGTTCGTCTGCTGTCAGCATTGGCAAGTGCTTGCCAACGTCGGCGACCAGTTCGATGTTTTTCTTGTCGGCTGCATTTTTTACAATGGCGAAACAAGGTTCGACAAGCGCCTGAGGGTCGAACCGATCAGTTGAAATCTCAAACTTGCCGGCTTCAAGTTTTGACATATCCAACAGCATTGACACCGTGTCGAGCAAATGATGCCCAGACTGTTTGATCAATTCAGCATATTCCAAATGATCCGGAGACAATTCGCCACCAATATTGTTGATCATCATATCTGAGAAACCAACAACAGCATTAAGCGGTGTGCGCAATTCATGACCAATCGTCGCCAAGAAGCGCGACTTGGCTTCACTTGCCGATTCAGCAACTTTTTTTGCTTCTTCCAAATCTACTTCTTGTTGTTTGCGTGAAGAGATGTTGCGCATAATGGCAATCACTTCAGCTCGCCCATCATCATTCAATCGGTCATGAACCGCGGAAAACGCAACTTCGACCCAAACAAACTCAGAACGCTCTTCCCGCTCGCAACGAATTCTTACATCGATCGACTTGGGCTTACCTTTGTGGCTAACATCACCGATTGTTTTCATGTAGTTGGGTCGATCCAACACATGCACGCGATCCAACAGGCCAGAACCTGAAAGCTCATAACGTTTGCAGCCGAATAGTGCTTCGGATGTGTGCGACAAGTAAATCAGCCTGCCATCAGCCGAATAGCGCGCCACCGCATCGCGAACGCTTTCAACCAAGCTTCTAAATGCCCGAATTTGAAGATGGTCATTGGCAACAAATGCTCGTTTTGATTCGACCAAGGTCGCTACAAACAACGAAAAGCCCATCGCAAATGCAGCAGTAGAGTAAATTGCGCCACCACCATGGGTTGCTGCAAATTCAAACTCTAACGCAGATGAATAGACCAGAAACTGCATAACCAGCGAAACTGCGCCAAAGCCGGAAGCGGCGATGAGCGTGGAACGTCGTCCAAAGAAATTGGCAGAGATAACAGCCAAGACCACCAGCGAAATACCTGCGACTGTCGTGCTTGGATCAAGGAGTGCACAAACTAGTGCCACCAAGCAAAGCCCTGCGGAATGAATATGTACGCGCGCTTCGATTGGCAGGGTCTTGGCCAACATGCCTGTTGTGCCGAACCAGGCGGCTAGAATGGCAAAAACAGTTGCCGTGGCCCCGTTTCCGACGAAAAACATGAGTGCAACAATCGGCAGCACCGCAAGTGCCAACGCAATGCTCGCGCGTGCGCTCACATCCAGTGACCGCGCACGGCTGTTTCCAGGGTCGTTGCCGCCCTTTGCTGAGTTGGTCGTGTCGGCATGGTCTAAAAGTGCCGCCAAAGGATTACGCATTACAAACTATCACTCAACTTGCGAATTTCTGTTGGGGCCAATTTCTCACGCAAGAAGCTAAGACAGCCTTAAATGGAGACCTTTCTAAGTGGATCTGAATGTGGTTTCTCTAGCTGTGGTAAACAAATGCTTTTCAAAGCAAAAATGCAGTTAGATAAAATTTTAGCGAAATTTGGCACCTCGATTTCACAGTTTGTGGCTAGGTTGATCTCAACGAAAAAATTGTGGTCAAAGATTGTGTTTTTAATACGTTGCATATTTTGGTTGGGCGTTGGGTTCATGGTGATCAAACCATTTGCGTTTGATCAGACGACCGCTGCGGCAATAGCGGACGATGCCATGAAACGAGGGTCTGAAATGGCCATTGAGCAAGCTCAAAATTTGGAATGCGCTGAAAGCATCTGCCAAACGATCAAAGTAGCGGCGCTCGTTACGTCAGTGACCTCGAACAAGAACAAGCCAATGACTCGGGCAACCGCCAATAATGAACTGGCGCCAACACCACCGCCCCGCCCGGTCTGGCTAAACTGAACCACAAAGACCGCATCACTTCCCCGATGCTACTCCAAGTGCGGTCTAATACCTGAGCCGACAACATCTCCCCGGTGTTGCGGCTCTTTTTTTGCGTGGAGAATTCAGCGATCATGTACTAGAAGGGTGCAAACTTTGCACCGGAGGCCTGAGATGAATTTTGACGAAATTAAAGAGAGCTTGTCGTTCCTTGACGACTGGGAGGATCGCTATAAATTTGTCATTGATTTGGGTGGTGAGCTGCCGAGTTTGGCCGATAGTGAAAAAACCAGCGCTAACAAAGTTCAAGGCTGCGTGTCGCAAGTCTGGTTGGTGGTTGACCGGCACGATGATTCCTCACTTGTATTCCGCGGTGACAGTGATGCGATGATTGTAAGGGGATTGGTCGCCATTGTTGTTTCGCTATTTTCAAACAAGACACCGCAGGCAGTCATCGACACTCCAGCCCAAGAAATTCTTGAAGGTTTGGGACTAAGTGAACACCTCACCTCACAACGTGCAAATGGTCTGCGCTCAATGATAGATCGCGTATATGCAGAAGCTCGAGCGCATTTATAAAGGGATGCAGCACCTTTTGCGGTTCACTGCTTTATTTGCGTAAACAATCCTGCCCTTCCGCGGTTGCACCAATCTTCCAGAATTCGGCGGCATGGTCCAAACCCATGCGCAAAACCAATTTGGCACTACGCCTGGGCCAACTGCGTTCGAATTCCACCTGCTGCAACCCCTTATCGTAGCCACAAATATCAACCACAACGCCTGCGCAATCTTTGGGTAGTTGTGTGATTAATTGGTTTAGCCGTTTTCGGCAATCGATGGCCATGTCAGACAAATCGGTTGCCCCATTGCCCAAAAATTGACTGGATTGACGCAAGACGGATAGATTTTGGGTAATAGATTGTCGCAACTGACCTTTTTCAATAAGAGCCGAAACACGGTTGGCAACCAAAACATGATGCGCGGCTAGAAACGCTTGTTCTTCGCCTTTAGATTTCCTGGACAAACGCACAATGGTATCATTCGCGCTTTTTACCGGCTTTTGGTCCGTGACTTGAACACTGGAAACATCTTGCTTGAGCAACGCCAACTGCTGGCGCTTTAGCCAAGAACGTGTTTCATTTGTGCGGGAAAGGGTTTGTCCAGAAGGGCAAAGCACCCCCTGCGAGATTAATTCCTTCACCTGGATGATTGGCAGCGAACACTGTTTCTTAGCTGACACCAATGTTGTTTCTTTGTCAGAGACCTCTTGTCGTGCCCCATTCAATATCATGCCCACAAACTTCATTTGACGACGCAATTGTTTCATAGCGTCGACCGGCCAGCGTAGGCAGATTGATTTGTCGCCGCGAAATTCAACACAGCTTCCAGCGAATTTAGGGCACTATCAAAATTTGCATCATCACGCATATCCTCGATACGACCGCAGGCGTGCGACACAGTCGTACGATCACGCTTAAATAGCTGCCCTGTTCTTGTTAGCGAATACCCCAGGGCCACATGCGCCATATACATTGCCAGTTGCCTTGCTAGGGCAACATGGGCCTGGCTACGTGACGATGTGAGGATATCTTCAGGGGAAACGCCCTGTATGGCAGCAACAAGGTTTACCGCCAACCCTATGTCCGTTCTGCAACGCTTGCTTGTCCGTACTGAAAACGTGGCCAAATCGTACTTAGTATGCTTGTGCGAATGAGTGTCTAAAGTATGCATATTCATGAACGCCTTTGTTATAGGTATATATTCCTATAACGCGTTTGTACTGCGGCGGGGATAAATCTGTCATCTCGTTTTTTATTAAAATTTTATAATATAAGGATTTTTTTGTTATCCACGCTTAACAATTCAACTTGTGATTGAATCAAAAAGGGACGCCGAAATGACGTCCCTTTGAATTTTTTCCTACGTGTTGACGAAGCTATTTTCCGGCTTTGCGTCCAAGACCCATTTCACGCGCCAATCGTGAGCGAGCGGCTGCATAGTTTGGGGCAACCATAGGGTAATCGGCTGGCAAGTTCCATTTGTCTCTGTAGTCTTCAGGCGACAAATCGTAATGCGTGCGTAGGTGACGTTTCAACGATTTGAATTTTTTTCCGTCTTCTAAACAAATGATATAATCGGGAGTGATTGATTTCTTAACTGAAACGGCTGGTTTGCGGGTTTCTTGTGTTGGCAACACATCCTTTGCAGTCAAAGAATACAAAGTGCTGTGCACATCCACAATTAGCTTAGGAAGATCCGTTTGGCTAATAGCGTTATTGCTGACATACGCACTTACAATTTCAGTGCATAGCTCAATTACTTCGTTGTTGTTTTCACTTTGCTTAGCTGCGGGCTGTTCCACGTTTTAATACCAATCGTTCGACATATATTTACAAACAAGACATCAATGCTTATTCAATTGCGGTACTAGAATGAATGTCACCAACAATCAAGGCGTAATTGAGGTCAAATAGAAATCTGTCATCAATTTGAATTGAACTGATGACTACTTCTTTTTTTCAAGATCATTTACATGCATTTCATCCAAAGGACGATAACCTGCTGCATAAGCTGCTTTTGCCAGCAAGTGTGCAGAAATGGGTGCCGTGAGCAAAAAGAACACAAAACCCGCCAATGCGCGCATGGATACCGATCCATCCATTGCAAAAACAGCGATTGCAATAAGGGCCAAGCCAGAACCGAGCGTACCCGCCTTTGATGCGGCATGCATGCGCGTGTAAAGGTCGGGCAACCTAAGAATGCCAATCGCGGCTGCAAGACTAAAGAATGCACCAACGATCAGCAACGCGCCTGCGACATAGGCTAGAATATCTACAAGCATTGGCGTTACTCCGTTTCCGATTGATTGGCTTTAATCTGCCAGCGCTGCAAAATGTAACGGGCAAACGCGACCGTTGCGAGGAAACCGACTAGCCCCAAAGAAATGGCAATATCCAAATAAAGCATAAAGCCTGTTTTGATGGCGATAACGGCGATGAAACCAATCCCTACAGATACCAGCATATCAAGCGCCAAAACGCGGTCAGGCAATGTTGGACCACGTACGATCCGAACGATCACCAATAACAGGGCCAGCGTGAGCAGAACAAATGAGATGGCTATGGCTGCATCTAAGAATACTAATCCACTCATTGTTCAAACACCTCAATAATTTTGGCTTCGAACCCTGTCGAAATATCCTTGATCAACGCGCGTTTATTGGGTGCGGAAATAGCGTGAACGTACAGAACCGATCTATCCTCTGAAACATCGACACTAAGGGTACCAGGGGTCAGGGTAATTAGGTTTGCCAGCAAGGTAATTTCCATGTCGGACTTTACCTTCAAGGGGAATGCGATGATGGCAGGTTCAAGCTTCTTCTTCATATTAGGTGATAAAACCAACGCCATTACTTTGACAGAGCTGAGCACCAACTCATAAAGGAACAACAATGCAAGGGCGATGACCTTTGGCACTTTTGAAAGAAACTTTGGTTTGGCGATTTGCAGGCGAATAACCCAAAGCGACAAAATACCAATGAGACCACCCAACAGTAGGTTGCCTAAACTGAACGTGCCGGTAATGGCGGCCCAGGTTATTGCCAAAACGACAGCAACGGCGAGAAAGGTCATTGTGAATTTTCCCCAAAGACTGAAGTGATATAGTTGGGCGAGAATATGGTGACGCTCTTGGCAGATTCAAAACCCGCTTGAATGTATAACGAGGGCCAAAGACCAACCACAACGATTATGCCAACCAGCGCCATTGTTGGCAACAAGCCCCACACAAAGCCTCTTCTGTCCAACGGCTTAATATTGGCGTTAGGAATTTCAGACTGCTTGCCTTCCCGCCCGTTGCGCCAGAAAATATGTGCCCACAAGCGTGACCCAGCAATGGAGGTCAAAAGTGAATTTAGCAAGAGAGCGCCAATGACCCACCAGTGATAGACGGCCAACGGATCTTTTTGCGTTGTGAGGCTTATCCCGGCTTGCAGCAGCGTTAATTTCGGCCAAAATCCAAGGAATGGTGGAAGCCCTGCGGCAGCAAAAACAAGGATGAGAAACAATATTGATAAAGGCGAACTGGCTTTATAGAGCCCGCCAAGATGACGAATATCAGAAGTGCCTCCCATTCGCTCCACCAGCCCAACGGCCAAATAGAGTGCGGTCATGGTCAGCATCGAATGAACAGCATAAAGACTTGCGCCTGCTATGCCGTAGGGGGTGCCAAAAGCAAGCCCCGCAAGCATGGCGCCAATGCCACCCATCACCAAAAAACCAAGTGCACGTCGCGCGTTGGTTTGGGCCAGCGCACCAAGCGGCGACAAAACCAAAGTCAGAACAGCAACAACCATAAATGCGATTTGCAGCTGAGCGTGGGATTGCGGGATCAACATCAAGTGTACCCGCAAAAGTCCGTAGATGCCCACTTTTGTCAACAAGCCAGCAAACAGGGCAGATACCGCTGGGTCTGGCGCATGGTAAGATGCAGGCAGCCAGCTATTCACCGGAAACACTGCGGCTTTCATGGCGAATGCTAGGAAGAACAGCGCAGCAACCGACGCAATGGCACCGTTTTCCACAAGCGGGGCCTTGACCATAATATCGGCCATGTTGAGCGTGCCCACCAAACCATATATGTAAGCGATGCCGATCAGAAAGAATGTCGTCGCCAGAAAGTTGATAAAGCCATATTTGATCGCGGCATCAAGTTGAATCTTGCGCCCACCAATGACCATCAGGCCAAATGAGGCGATCAGCATGACCTCAAACCACACGTAAAGATTGAACAAATCACCGGTTAGAAAAGCGCCTGAAACGCCTGTCAAAAGGATCAGCATCAAAGGGTGATAACCGTACTTGGTTTCGCGGTCCTCTACTTCGCTTTGCACGAAGAACAACACCACAATCATCACCACGGTAGATACCAGCGCAAACAGCGCACCCAAACTATCGGCAGTAAAACTGATGCCAAATGGTGGCAACCAGTTCCCCATCGTCATGGTCAGGGTGCCTTTGGTAAAGACGGTTTGGATCAAGCTGAAATTTGCCAACAAAGTTGCCACCAAAATGGCGAACGAAAATGGCGCCTGCCATTCAGTTCTGTTGCGCAGCATCAGAAGAATTGCTGCACCCACCATGGGTAGCACAATCGGCCATACAACTACCCAATCAGCAATTGACGTTGCAACGTCCAGCATTGCTGGGGGGAGGTCTTTCGGTGTAGCTGCGGAGCTTGCCATGTTTTGCTCGTGACCTCTTTGTTAGTAGCTCAATGGTGGTCGAGGGCTGTCTTCAGGCTCGGCCACACGCATTGTGTCAGTATTGTCTGCATTTAGCTCTTGATATGCCCGATAGGTAAGCACCAAAAGGAACGCAAAAAGCGAAAAGCCAATCACGATCGCTGTCAGGATCAAAGCCTGTGGCAGAGGATTAGCGATAGGTTCTAGCGGTTGATATTGACCATTAGGCACAATCGGTGGCACTTCGCGCGTAACGCGGCCAATTGTGAAAATCAACAAGTTCACCGCATTGCCCAGAATAGCAACACCCAGCAACATGCGGATCAAAGAGCGCGACAACAAAAGATAGATTGCGACAGTGAAGAAGAGACCAATCAGAATTGCTAATGCTGTTTCCATTATTTGCCATCCTCATCTTCTTCAAGCGCCAGCGCAATTGTTGAGATCGCCCCCAACACCACAAAATAAACGCCAATATCAAAGAGCATGGGGGTCGATAGTGCCAATTCTGACCCGTCGCCCAAGTCAATAAATAACCACAGTCCCATCAAAAAAGGCACGTCGACGAATGCTGACATCAAACCAGCAATTGCGGCCATTAGTACGCCAAATCCCGCGAAGGTGATGGGGTGAAACACCAGTGCTCTACGCACTTCTGATACGCCTGCCGAGATACCGTAAATAGCGATTGCTGAAGCAGCAATTAGCCCGCCAATAAAACCACCACCGGGTTCATTGTGCCCACGCAGCAACACGAAAATCGAGAACACCACCATTAGCGCGGTCAGATAAGGGGCGATGGTGCGGAAAATGATGGTATTCATGATGCGCTCCTCGCTTTGCTGGCTGCACGTTTTGCGCGCTGCCCTGCAGCTCGTTTTATTGCCCCAATGCCACGCTTTGGACCGCCTGCTCTAAGCCTGATCAGTGCCAAGATTGCGATACCTGCCGTCATGACCACCGAAATTTCGCCCAATGTATCCAAGGCGCGATAATCAACCAGAATAACATTTACGATATTGCGACCATGCGCAATTGGAACGCTGGTTTGAATAAAGAAATCAGTAAGGGTCGTGTCCAAATCAGTACGTAAAACAGCCAGCAACAATGTTGTCAGCCCAATGCCACAAATCAGCGCCAATCCACCATCGCGTATGACTTCTTCAAAAACGCGATTGTCACGCTGGTCCAAGTGCAACTTGGTCATCACCAACGCCAAAATAACAACGGACAGGGTTTCCACCATAAACTGAGTGAAACCCAAGTCGGGCGCGCCGAGTAATAAGAAAATAAGCGCTACGGCAAACCCTTGAATACCGAGCGAAACGATAGCGACCAACCGGGTCCGGCCAAAAACAACAGCAAACAGACCAAGCACGGCAATCAGTAAAACACCCCATTCTTGGAAGCGTAGCTGTGGCAACACATTTGGTACATCAGGCAAACTGCCGTTGAGCACCATTGGTGTATAGATTGCAACGCCAAGCGCCACGAAAACCAGTATGAGATATTGCTCTAGCCGACCATGATGGAACAGCCTTGTGATCCAATCTGCAAACCGAACTAGACCAAACATTGCTTGGTCAAACCCTTTGTCAGGCCCCCAGGTCCAAACCCGCGCAAGTGCCTGAAGCAGATCACGTATCCGATCCAGTTTCCACAAGACGATGCCGCCAACTATCCACGTCACGACGGACAGGCCAAGCGGGATTGGGTCGAAGTGCAAACCCAGATGGTTTGAGACTTTATGGTTATATATGGCACTGGCGGAAGGAGAGAAGAACCAATCACCGAACTGATGGATAAACAGGCCCACGACGACGCCCAAAACTGCTAGAATAGCTGGTCCAACAAGCATGGACAATGGCGCTTCATGGGGGGTTTTCGGCGTCGCAATGCGCACGCCCAAGAAGGGGCGAATGGCGATTGCCGCACCTGCAGCCATCATCAATGCATTGCCCACAAGTGCAGTGACCGCAAGCAGCCAGTGTTGCCACTCCATTCCTTTTGCGATCAAGTAAATCTCTTCCTTTGCGAAAAAGCCGAGTGCAACCGGAAGTCCGGCCATTGAAGCTGCGGCAAGTGCCGCGCCAAAGAAGGTGACTGGTAGAGATTTCCAAATGCCAGACACTTGAGTAATGTCTCGCGTCCCCGTTTCATGGTCAATGGAGCCCACCACCATGAACAAGCCTCCTTTGTAGAAGGAGTGCGCAACCAAGAACAACATGGCGGCCAAAATGCCCTCTTTGGAACCATTGCCTATCAACATGACAAGCATGCCAAGCGACGCCATAGTCGTATAAGCGAGCATTTGTTTCATATCTGTTTGGCGAAGTGCCAAAAGTGCGCCGGTTATCAGCGTAATACCACCAAGTATTGGCAAGGTCACCTGCCATTCAACCGTTCCACCCAAAATCGGGCTCATGCGGGCCAGCAAATAAACCCCGGCTTTTACCATTGTTGCTGAGTGCAAATAGGCTGAAACTGGAGTTGGTGCTTCCATTGCGTTTGGCAACCAGAAGTGGAATGGCACTTGAGCAGATTTTGTTGCAGCCCCAAATAAAACGAGGATAAATACAAGCAAATAAGTGGGCTGTTCGCTCATAAAACCGGGTTGTTGCAGCATTGTGCTGATGTCCAGCGTTCGCATGGTGAACGCCATCAACAACAAACCAGCAAGCAAAAGCAGTCCACCACCACCGGTTACCACAAGCGCCTGAATTGCAGCGCGACGGGAAGCTTGGCGCGAATGGTCAAACCCAATCAACAAGAATGATGTGATCGAAGTGAGTTCCCAAAACACAAACAAGGTGATGATATTGTCCGACATCACAAGGCCGAGCATTGAGCCCATGAACATGAGAATGAACGCATAGAATCGGCCAAGATGATAATGACCGTTCAGATACCCACCCGAATAAATGACGATAAAGGCGCCGATGCCAGAAATCAGCAGGCCAAACACCAGACTGAGCCCATCAAGATAGAAGCTTAGTTGAATACCAAGGTTTGGAATCCATGGTAGTGCAAATTGGATTTTTTCGCCTTGGGCAATTAAATCCACAAAGCTGAGCAGATACAAAAAGATACTCGTTGGAATAAGCGCGAGAACCCAACCAGCGTGATTGGGCAAGAATCGCTTAACCGTCGGCGCAACAAACGCTGCAAGAAACGGCGCGATCGCAACAAGCAACATGGAGAAACTTTGCGATTGAGTTGGTATCATTGCTGCCTCTTGATCTCAGTCTTTGATATGACAAAAACCGCCAACGCAATTGCGACTTGGCGAATCATCCCACACTTAGACGCCATTTGACCCGCCCTCAGGCGTGTGGACAAGACTGAGGGCCACAAATCCGGCTAAAAACCGTGTACAATCCGCACAAGTTGGCAGATGCGTCCATCATTCCAGCTCTTTGCCAAGTATGAGGGCGCCACTTTGTTCAATTTCTTTGAACCCTAGTGCTTTGTAAAAGCCAATTGCCTTCGTATTCTGCAACGCCACTCCCAGATGAACGCTAGGCGCACCAGCAGTTTTTAGGGTCTCTAGGGCCGCTGTCATCAGTTTTCGACCAAAGCCAGTGCCTTGAACTTGAGGCAATAGATTAATGTGAAGGTGCGCGGGGTAACTATCTGCATAATCTGGCGCGGGCTGGCGCATGGCTTTGATTGTCGCCAACGCATTTTTGTCCTGCGCTGTTCGTGGCTTGAAAGCGAACAGTTTGCGTTCAACTTCTGGCCACCAATGAGCCCATGCCCAATTTTCAAAGTGACGCGTGTTTGACGTTGATACAATAAACCCAACCACCTCTTGGTCGTGTTCCACCACAAAGCAGTGTTGGGGCGAATAGTGCAAATAAGGCGTTGCCCAAATGAGAGCCGGGAGATCAGGGCGCGAATAGAGCGCGCTTGCATCAGCGCCGCTGTTCGCTGTCATTAAACACGCACGTGCGATGCCCGCTTCATCTTCAAGCGTTGCAGAACGCATGTGCAGAGTTCGAGATGAAGGTGTTTGCCCCAATTTTGTCGCCCTGTCGGTTCAACTGATGCCAAATGGTTGCCAATTGGCGCACATTCGTTAGTTTATGATTTTGCAGCGAATCCTACAAATTGGTTATCAAAGACCATATGTAGGTCCCAAGGTCGATAATGATCGGTCTGAAAAATCGTAAAAACCAGAGTTTGGCAGGCGCTATTGCATTTCACTGCCAAACGAAAAGGAATAGACACAATGGGCACATCCACTCCGCCAATTGCAGAAACCCGCCCGCATTTAAGCGAGAACCACGGCCATAAACGTAATGACGTCTACCATTGGCTACGCGATGAAAATTGGCAAAAGGTGATGCACGACCCTTCCGTGTTGCGCGAAGACATCCGCACCTATTTGGAAGCAGAAAACGCCCATTTTGAAGGCTTTATGGGCGCACATGAGACGCTCAAAGACACGATTTACAAAGAAATTCGCGGCCGCATAAAAGAAGATGACACAACCGTGCCGTTCAAACACGGCCCGTTCTCCTATTTTTCCCGCACCCTTGAAGGGCAGCAATATAGCCAATTGTGTCGGATTGATCGCGATGGCGGCAACGAAGTGGTGCTGATCGACAATAATGTTGAGGCAGGCGACGGCTATTTCCGCTCTGGCGGTGCTTCGCATTCCCCAAATCACAAATATCTTGCTTGGTCTTGCGACCGTAAAGGCTCAGAGTATTTCACGATTTACGTTCGTGATCTTAAAACGGGCAAAGAACTTGAAGACCAGATCGTCAATACTTCTGGTGGATCGGTGTGGGCAGCTGACAGCAAAAGCTTCTTCTACATCATTCAAGATGAAAACCACCGTCCCCACAAAGTGTTTCAGCACGTGTTGGGCGACGATGCAAAGAACGATCGCCTTGTTTACGAAGAGAAAAACCCTGGCTTTTTCCTTGGGTTGCACAAGACCAGTTCGGGCAACCTGATCTTGATCGATGCCAATGATCATGAAACTAGCGAGATCCGCTATATTGACGCGCACAATGCGAATGGCGCGCCAGTGCTGATCGCAGAACGTGTTGAGGGCCGAGAATATGGTGTCGAAGATGCGGGGGACACACTTTATATCGTCACTAACGCAGATGGTGCAATTGATTTTAAAATGGTCACCACCCCCCTCGCCTCGCCAGGCGCTGAAAACTGGGTCGACCTGATTGAGCATCGCCCCGGTATTTTGATGCAAGGCTACTTCCTAAAAGACGGCTATTTGGTGCGCAAAGAGCAATTCAACGGATTGCCGCGCATAATCGTTCGCGATCTTTCGACTGGTGAAGAAGAAGCGATTAGCTTTGACGAAGAAGCCTATACGCTTTCAGTTGCAGGTGGCTACGAGTACGAAAGCAGCGAAATTCGCTACTATTACTCGTCACCAACCACCCCTTCGCAGGTTTTTGACTACGACTTGAAAACCAAAGAGCGCACTTTGCTTAAAACGCAAGAAATTCCATCTGGTCACGACCCTAAGGACTATGTGACACGGCGCTTGTTTGCGACGGCACCAGATGGTGAGCAAGTACCCGTGACCATTCTGCATCGCAAAGACCTAAAACTGGATGGCAGCGCGCCATTGCTGCTTTATGGCTATGGTTCTTATGGCATGTCGATGCCTGCTGGATTTTCCGAAAACAACCTTTCGCTTGTTGATCGTGGCATGGTTTATGCCATCGCTCACATTCGCGGTGGAATGGAAAAAGGTTATGCGTGGTACACAAGCGGCAAGCGTGAGAACAAAACCAACACATTTGATGACTTCATTGCTTCAGCAAACATGCTGATTGAAAAGGGATACACCTCAAAAGGCAAGATTGCAGCCATGGGCGGCTCTGCCGGTGGCATGTTAATGGGCGCAATTGCCAACAAAGCGCCGGAGCTGTTTGGCAGCATCATCGCGTTGGTGCCCTTTGTTGATGTGCTCAACACCATGCTTGACGACACTCTGCCGCTGACCCCGCCTGAATGGCCTGAATGGGGCAACCCGATTGAATCTAAAGAGGACTATGAGCGCATTGCCGCCTATTCTCCTTACGACAACGTCGTTCCGCAGAACTATCCTTCCATGTTTGTGATGGCAGGCCTGACCGATCCGCGCGTTACCTATTGGGAGCCTGCGAAATGGGTTGCCAAACTGCGCGTGACCAAAACAGACGGAAATCCGCTGATCCTAAAAACCCATATGGGCGCGGGTCACGGGGGCATGTCCGGGCGGTTCGAGCGAATAAAAGAGGTTGCGATGGCTTATGTTTTCGCATTGGAAACTACAAAATAGTGCGGATTTAAAAAGTAATTTCTTATCGAAGTATTGTTGTCGCGGTTCCAACGGCTTATAAAGCTATAGAACTGCGGCGATATCGCTAAAAAGCTTTACAAAAACGGAGGCACCCATGTCTTTAGAACTTCCAGATCTACCCTATGCATATGATGCATTGGCACCTTACATGTCAGCCGAAACTCTTGAGTTTCACCATGACAAGCACCACCAAGCCTATGTAACCAACGGCAATAAACTGCTTGAAGGTTCAGGTCTTGAAGGTAAATCGCTAGAAGACATCGTGCGCGAGAGCCACGGCAAAAACGCTGGCCTATTCAACAATGCGGCCCAGCACTACAACCACCTGCACTTCTGGAATTGGATGAAAGCAGATGGCGGCGGCGCAATTCCTGGTGAATTGGAAGCCAAAATCATTGCAGACCTAGGTTCAGTTGCTGCATTCCGCGAAGCATTTTTGAACGCTGGCGCTACACAGTTTGGTTCTGGTTGGGCATGGCTTGTTCTAAACAATGGCAAGCTTGAAGTCACCAAAACACCAAATGGCGAAAATCCATTGATCCACGGTCAAACCCCGCTTTTGGGTTGTGATGTTTGGGAGCACTCCTATTACATCGATTACCGCAATGCGCGCCCGAAATATCTCGAAGCGTTCTTTGATTCTATGATCAATTGGGAATATGTGGCTGAGCTGTTTAACGCAGCCAGCTAGCATTCTTAGTTGTTAGTTTTAAGCCCGCTCTTCCTTTGGTTGAGCGGGCTTTTTTGTGTTTTTCCGATGCAAATCTCTGACGAGATGTTGGGGGGATCGCACTATCCAACCGCTGGAGTTTGATGATATGAATCCCACAAAAGCAAGCGTGATTTAGAGCAATTGCGACCTTGAATTCTGGTAAGGACAAGTTATGAGATTTCGTTTTCCCATCTTCATCATCGATGAAGATTTTCGATCAGACAATAACTCTGGCATGGGAATCCGTGCGATGGCACAAGCCATTGAAACTGAGGGTTTTGAGGTTGTGGGAGTTACCAGTTACGGTGATCTTTCCCAGTTCGCGCAGCAGCAATCGCGCGCCAGCGCTTTCTTGCTGTCTATTGACGATGAAGAGTTTAGCCCCGGACCGGAACTAGATCCTGTGGTTTTAAACTTGCGCAAATTCATTGAAGAAGTGCGTTGGAAGAACCCTGATGTGCCGATTTATGTTTATGGTGAAACCAAAACCAGCCGCCATTTGCCAAATGATGTTTTGCGTGAATTACACGGCTTCATTCACATGTTTGAGGACACGCCCGAATTTGTGGCACGGCACATTATTCGCGAAGCAAAGAACTACCTTGAAAGCATTCAGCCACCCTTTTTCAAGGCATTGTTGGATTATGCTGAGGACGGCTCCTACTCTTGGCACTGCCCGGGCCATTCCGGTGGGGTAGCGTTTTTGAAAAGCCCAATTGGGCAGATGTATCACCAGTTCTACGGTGAAAACATGTTGCGGGCTGATGTGTGTAATGCGGTAGAAGAATTGGGCCAATTGCTGGACCATAATGGCGCCATTGGCGCATCAGAACGAAATGCAGCCCGCATTTTTAATGCTGATCATTGCTTCTTTGTGACCAATGGGACCAGCACCAGCAATAAGATTGTTTGGCATCACACGGTTGCGCCAGGTGATGTGGTCGTGGTGGATCGCAATTGCCACAAGTCGATTTTGCACGCGATCATCATGACCGGGGCCATTCCCGTATTCTTGAAACCAACGCGAAATCACCATGGTATTATCGGCCCTATTCAACAGTCAGAGTTTGAAATTGACGCTATCAAAGCCAAAATTCGCGCCAATCCGCTGCTATCGGGTGTGGACGCAGACACGGTCAAGCCACGTGTAATGACACTCACCCAGTCCACTTATGATGGGGTGCTGTATAACACAGAAACCATCAAGGATTTGCTCGACGGGTATGTGGAAAACTTGCATTTTGACGAAGCATGGCTACCGCACGCGGCGTTTCATCCCTTCTATAGCAATTTCCATGCAATGGGGTTGAACCGCTCGCGGCCAGTCAATTCTGTGACCTATGCGACGCAATCCATTCACAAGCTTTTGGCGGGCATTAGCCAAGCAAGCCACGTGCTTGTGCAGGATGCACAAGAAACCAAACTGGATCGGCCGTTGTTCAACGAGGCCTATTTGATGCACACCAGCACCAGCCCACAGTATAGCATTATCGCTAGCTGTGATGTGGCAGCAGCAATGATGGAACCTCCGGGTGGGACCGCGTTGGTAGAAGAAAGCATAGCCGAAGCTTTGGATTTCCGACGTGCCATGCGCAAAGTCGACGATGAATTTGGCGCACAGGATTGGTGGTTCCAAGTTTGGGGGCCAGACGAACTTGTGGAAGAAGGTATTGGCGACCCACAGGATTGGGTACTCAAGAGAACCGACGCCGAAGGGGTGCAAAAATCGGACGGCGAAGACTCTTGGCACGCATTTGGTGACATGGCGCGCGGCTTCAACATGCTGGACCCGATCAAAGCGACATTGCTTACGCCTGGGCTAAACTTGGATGGCCGTTTTGAAGAAACCGGCATTCCCGCCTCTATCGTAACCAAATATCTGGTTGAGCATGGTGTGGTCGTGGAAAAGACCGGGCTCTATAGCTTTTTCATCATGTTCACCATCGGCATTACCAAGGGCCGATGGAATACATTGCTGACGGAGCTGCAGCAGTTCAAAGACGATTACGATAAAAACCAACCCATGTGGCGTATAATGCCTGAGTTCTGTGCAAAGCATCCGCGTTACGAGCGCATGGGATTGCGGGATCTTTGTCAACACGTGCATGCTCTTTACGCAAAATATGACGTAGCCGTTTTGTCTACCGACATGTATTTGAGCGATCATACACCGGCCATGAAACCCAGCGACGCTTTTGCCCATATTGCCCAACGCACTACACAACGTGTGCCGATTGACGAATTGGAGGGCCGCATTACAACGAGTTTGGTCACGCCCTACCCGCCTGGCATTCCACTGTTGATCCCAGGTGAAGTCTTTAATGAAAAGATTGTTAGCTATCTCAAATTCAACCGCGAATTTGCACGCGAGTGCCCCGGCTTTGAAACCGACATTCATGGACTTGTGCAGCTGAGCGATGATGATGGTGTGATCAACTATTTTGCCGACTGCGTTGCGCTTTGATTCTAAGCTTCGCTAATACCACTTGTTCCGGCCTCACGCTGGGGCGAGTTTATCATGTCTAAATCAATCAATATCTAGCACGCGTTGCCTATGTCAAGCCAGGTGCCTCTGTGCAAACTGGGGAAAGTGATTTCTTTCCTTCTCACCACCACAACATCAATGTTAATGTTTCATTAACTAAAGAAGGTGATTTGGGTGCGTACATTAAAAGTAGTTGGTATTGTTGCACAAAATAGAGCTTTGAGCTCGATACTCGCCATGATGTTGCGCGATTGCCAAGATATGCGGGTGCGTGTGTTTGAAACCCACAAGGCGTTGCAAATCTATCTGCGTATTGCGCCCATCCATTTGCTGTTATGCGACTATCAGCTCAACGATATGAGCTGCCCACAGTTGGTGTCTTCGCTGAAATCCAATCCGCAAATGCATACAGAAAACATGCAAATTGTTGCTTTAACCCGCAATATTGATCGAAATATGCAGCGCGAAATTGGCATCACAGGAATCGATGAAGTCATCGTCAAGCCTATGTCTCCCGCCTACATTCGCGAACGAGTGACCGCACGTTTGGCGTTGCCGGCAAAATTTAGACGCATTCCGGTGCGCAACAACTCGCTTGCCAAGCGAGTGGACGCCTACATAGAGACTATACGTCCTGCGCAGGATACGCCCAGCAATGTGGTGCAGTTGTTTGCGCAGCGCCAACCAACCCGACATCCAGAGCACGTTTAGGAACGGTTTATTGCCGTTCTTAATCCAACAATTCGGACAGTTTTTCCCAGCCCTCTTTTGCCGAGCGTGCAAAAATCAGGCGTTCGGCGGCTTTGGGGCTACCGGCTGAAACGATTTCTTCCACGAAACCGCGCAACAGCAAAAACTCATCGCGGGGCGACAAGCAAACGAGTGGGCGATAACCTGACATAACCCAAACTTTCAGATAACGTTCAAGGTCGGCAAATGCAGGCGGCATCACCCACATGTGGCCAATTTTGGCCAAACATATTTGTGTGGCGTCCTTTTCCACTTGAATGCATTCCGCCCCCACTGGCTTTGTAATGCCTTTGTGGTCAGGATCTGAATATACTTGCACCTCACCGCCTGTCGCCAAAGCGCCAGCGATCAAAGCCACCCCCACTTCACCGTTTGGTGCCGTGCAGATAATTTCTGATCCTTTGCCCGCCAAGAATTCACCACAGCTGTGCGCTTCTTCAACGTGAATCTTTTGGCTGGCTCGGCCAACAGGAGCGAGAAACCCGGCAGGCTTGCTGATAGATTCAAGCTTCGCCATTTTGTTTTTTGAACGTCTTTTGAGCAATTTAAAACCTACCGACCGCGCTTGAGACTGCCAAGAATGCCACGCACCAACTGGTTGCCCAGCTGACGTGCAACTGTTCTTGCGAAACTGTTGATTGCTTTTTCTGTTGTCGTTTGCCGTGTAGATGGGCGCTTCTTTGACCGCGACCGCCTGGTTGGCCGATCATCGCGCACGCTGTCTTCATACCCCGAGCGAGAACGGCCCATACGACCATAGTCTTCGCGTTCGCGCTCTTCCCGCTCAAGCTGACGTTCTTCCTCACGCTGGCGCTGCTCTGCGCGCTCAGCGAGCACCTCAGCCGCTGATTCACGATCAATGGTCTCGTTATAAAGGTCTCCCATTGGACTAAGGCGCAGAATTGCAGCGCGTTCCTTTGGGGTAATTGGTGCCATTCTAGAAGATGGGGGCCGCATCATGGTGCGTCCAACGACGGAAGGCACACCCTTTTTTTCCAATGTGGAAACAAGCGCTTCGCCGACGCCCAATTGGGTGATAACTTCCTCAGTATCAAAATCTGGATTAGGACGGAATGTGTCTGCCGCCGTGCGCACAGCTTTTTGTTCGCGCGGCGTATAAGCGCGCAAAGCATGCTGCACCCGGTTGCCAAGTTGAGCCAAAACTGGATCGGGAATATCAAGCGGGTTCTGTGTCACAAAGTAAACGCCAACACCCTTTGAGCGCACCAATTTCACGACCTGCTCGACTTTATCAAGCAGAGCCTTTGGTGCATCATCAAACAACAGGTGAGCTTCGTCAAAAAAGAACACAAGATGCGGCTTTTCAGGGTTACCAACCTCGGGCAATTCCTCAAATAGCTCAGACAACAGCCACAGCAAGAATGTTGCATAAAGGCGCGGTGACTGCATCAATTCGTCTGCCGCCAGCACAGAAACGAAGCCGCGTCCGTCTTCATCCACTTTCATCAAATCTTGTATATCAAGGGCACGCTCGCCAAAGAAGTTCTCAGCACCTTGCTGTTCAAGCACCAACAGCGAACGCTGAATGGCTCCAATAGAGGCACGTGAAACTCGACCATAGGTTTTTGAAATCTCGTCCGAGCGTTCGTCGATTTCAACGAGCAATGTGCGCAGATCTTTCAAGTCCAGCAGCAGCAAGCCTTCGTCGTCTGCCAGCGCAAAGGCGACATTCAACACACCCTCTTGTACGTCGGAAAGATCAAGCAAACGCGACAACAACAGCGGCCCCATGTCCGAAATCGTTGCACGGATCGGGTGTCCTTGCTTGCCAAACAAATCCCAAAAGATGGTTGGAAAGCTTTCGTAGGTATAATCGCCAAACCCAATTTCAGTTGCTCGGCTTTCCAAGAAATCCTTGGTTTCGCCAGCCATTGCAATGCCGGAAAGGTCACCCTTAACGTCGGCACAAAAAACAGGAACACCCGCGCGCGAGAAACCTTCGGCCATAATTTGCAGGCTGACAGTCTTTCCTGTGCCTGTAGCGCCAGTAATCAACCCATGGCGGTTAGCCAGTTTTAGATTGAGATATTCGCCTTGGGTGCTGGTTCCCAAATAGACCGTGCCGTCAACAAACCGTTCCATTGTGGCCCTTCGTAGTTGCTATGCGGCTATATAAGACGCTCAATAGATCAATCTCAATAGATTATGCGCATCTTGTGGCAGTAATAGTGGGTTTTTAACAGAACTAATTGAAGCCAAGGCTTGGATTATGTCTTGTTTATCCCTATCTGCGGATGAATAAATTATATTTTGGGGGCAACATGCTAACAACAACCACTGACTCGCTGCAGGGATTTGAGGTCACTGAATACCTGGGTATCGTGATGGGCGAAACCATTCTGGGCGCAAACATTATCCGTGATTTTATGGCAACCGTGACGGACTATATTGGCGGCCGGTCCGGCGCATACGAAGAAACCTTGGCAAAATCCCGCAAGGCAGCCCTTGAAGAAATGACGGATCGCGCTCGTATGATGGGGGCTGATGCTGTTGTGGGTATTGATCTGGACTATGAAACTGTTGGCTCTCGCGGAGCAATGCTTATGGTAACCTGTTCGGGCACCGCCGTGCGATTGCGCAAACTCTAAACCTTGGCATTAACGCCAACTCAAAGCTTTGATTGCGCCTTGAGACGTTTGATGGTCAATAACTGGCAAAGATGGAGACCCAACGCATGATTTCGCGACGCAGACTTTTGACATCAACGGGCATTGGAGCGAGCTCCGCACTGCTGAGCGGTGCAGGTGTTGTGGCACAGTTTGGTGCTTTGGATGCAGGGGCAAACGGGCTCGTTGCGAACTCTGGTAGCGATGTGGGTGAGCAGTTGAGGACATTGCTTGAACGCGCAAGCGCGCTTGGGCAACCTTTATTTCTTCCCGCCGGAGAATATGTGGTCGGCAATATCACCTTGCCTTCAAATATATCCATTATGGGGGTGCGTGGGCAAACAAAACTGCGCGCTTATGCCGACAAACCCATACTTAGCGGCCAAAATGCGCAAAACATCAGCATAGAAAACGTGACATTTATTGGCGTGGGCAGCGCCAGCACTTCGGGCGGCTTTGGCCTATTAGATTTGGTCAACTGCGCCGATGTTCTGGTCTCAGAGTGCCGGTTTGAAAAGTCGTCGTCAAACGGCATTTCACTCTATGCGACCAGCGGATCGTTAGCACAAAACCAACTCACTGACATTGCCGGCGCTGCGATTGCATCAACTGACGCAACAGGGCTTTCCATCATCAACAACACAATTGATGGATGCGAAAACAATGGCATATTGGTTTGGCGGAACGACAATGGCCACGATGGTTCAATCGTTACTGGAAATCACATTAAAAACATCAATTGGCGCAACGGTGGCAACGGCCAATATGGCAATGGTATCAATGTTTTTCGTTCGGCGGACGTTATTGTTGCCAACAATGTCATTACGGATTGTGCCTTCTCAGCCATTCGAGCGAATGGCACCGTAAACTGCCAAATTATTGGCAACAACTGCCGTAATTTATCTGAAGTAGCGATCTTTTCTGAATTTGACTTTTCCGGCTCAATTGTCGCCCAAAATATCGTTGATGGGGCGGCCCAAGGCATATCCATTACCAACTGGAATGATGGTGGACACCTGGCAGTTTGCGCCAATAATATCGTGCGCAACATTTGGAAAACCAGCCCCAACAACCCAGATACTGTGCCTGTTGGCATTGGCGTTGAAGCGGACATCGTGGTGGATGGCAATATTGTTGAAAATGTTCCAGGCAGCGGCATTGCTGCTGGTTGGGGACCCTATATGCGCAACATCTCGGTTACCGACAACTTAATCCGTGAAGTCGATTATGGGGTTTATGTATCACTGGCCAAAGGGATCGGTGCTGCTCAGGTAAAAAACAATCAGATAAGCGGTGTGAAAAAGGCAGCTATCGTTGGTGCCCTTTGGGATGACATTGCTGAGTTGGACTTGCAAAAATCAGCGGACAAATATCCGCTGATCAGTGTTTCGGACAACCAATTCAACTAGTTCGCGTTTAGAAGTAGCTGACAATTTCGCCAGATGATTGCATGTGCCCAACCTCAAAACCACGCCAATTCTTGGTAATTTGAGCCTTTTGCGCGCTAAGCACCGCCTCGACTTTTTCTGAGTTTCCACCGATCGCGCTTAAAAGTCCGGCTACAATCGCGTGTGCTGCATCCATGTTGCCATCGTCGCACTTGAGGGCAAAACCCCAGTTGCGACTACGTAGTGCGCCACAAAACACACCATCCGCGCCCACCTTCAGCATCAAATCACCCGCAAATGCTTTCATCGCGTCTGTATCAAAGCCATTGGTGCCCGAAACCAGTTCTGCATTGCTGGCCGCTGCGTTGAATAGTCGATCTCCAGCAGCTGCATAAATGGCAGGAAGTGCATTGGACCCTGAAGACATTTTCGCAAATGCATGAGCAAAAGATTTGAGCGGTGCACCCCAAGTTGGAATTGAGCATCCGTCGCGCCCGCAATGGTCGGGTGTAAGGGGCACTTCCAACACCCTTTCAACACACTCGCGCACCAACACTTGTACTGGATGTTCGCGCTCAATGTACCCTTTTGGATCAACGCCAAGCGCTTTGGCTACCGCCAACATCCCGGTGTGTTTGCCCGAACAATTATTGTGCAATGCTGTGGGCTGCTGACCCGAATTTCGAAGCAACTTTCGCGCTTCTTTGCCAAATGGGGCATGTGCGCCGCATTCCAAATCTGCTGCGGTCATGCCGATTTTTGCTAAGAATGTAGAGACACCCTGAACATGAAATTCCTCACCCTTGTGGGATGCACATGCCAAAGCTAGGTCTTGGTCTGAGAGTTCAAATTTCTCGACTGCGCCGCTTTGAAAAAGAGCCAATGCTTGCAATGACTTAATGGCAGATCGCGGATAAATCATTGCATCAACTTCGCCAGCGCTGGCAATCACTTTGCCATGTTCATCGACAACACAGAAGGCGCCACGGTGCTTGTTTTCAACCATATTGCCGCGCACGAATTCTGCAAGTATTGGATTTGCTGCCATGTTGGATTGCTCACTCATCACGTTGATCCCCAATTTCGTTTCTTGCTCACTAGCAGAGAAACCATAAAGGGGAAATAGCTCTTAGGTTGATATGTGCTCGACCCAAATCACACCTGCTGGCTCAATCATGCGATCCGCGATGGTACGCTGTTGGTTGGCGTAGTTGAAATAGAAGCGATGATTCTTTGTGTCGCGACGGCGAACGCTGTTTGGCATTTTCTCGGTCGCAACTTTGCGTTTTGCGCACATGTTTTCGAGCAAATACACCAATACTTCTTGATCCCCCCAACCAGCGACATATTGGATATTGCCGTGTTCAATGATCGCGGGCTCACCGTCGGTTGTGGTGGCCACAATTTGGCCAGTCGTTGCAAGCTGTTCGCGCCATTTTATGAAATTGCCGGGTATAGTTAGTGGCACCTTAGCGGTTTGGCGCAAGCTTTCTACATACTCAATTGTTGCGTTTAAGCCCGGTAAATTTGGGGGTAATGGCAAAGGAATGGAGAATTCAGCTGTCTTTGCGTTCGTACGCGGCCCCGCCAGCACAAGCCCAACAAAACCTTCAATAGCTGCGCGCAATGGAGCGCTCAACGTCATCAACCCCGGTATCATCAACAGCTCGTAGCCGCTCAAATCCGCACAAGTTGGCGAGATAATATCGATTGATAGGCCCAGTTTTCGGGCTGCACGATAGTGGTCAAACACCAAGTCGAAGTAGTGGCAATGTTTGCCTTGAGGCTGAATGTCTGTGGCCCAAGCGCTTTGATAATCAAACACCAAGGCCACTTTGGCTTGAACATTGTCGTCTTCAGCCAAAGCCTCAAGCTCCGATGCAACTTGACTTGCTTCATCAAAGGCTGGGGCAACTTCACTATCAGGGCGCAACAGGCCCGAATGCATTTGCTCTTGCGCAAATGGGGCTTGCCGCCAGCGAAAATACATAACGTTTTCAGCGCCATGGGCAAAAGCCTCCCATGTCCAAAGCCGTACCATGCCGGGCAAAGGTGCTGGGTTATATGGTGCCCAGTTGACTGGACCTGGTTGTTGCTCCATCACCCACCAACGGCCCTTGCCGACGGCGCGGTAGAGATCGTGATGAAAGGCCTGAAAATCGGGGTGACCCTGACGTGCGTGATCATGCTTGAAAGTTTCATCAGCATCTATGCGGTCTTCCAAAAAGCCGAGCGGGTAGCTGTCCCAGCTGGCGATTTCTAAGTCTTCGCCAACTTCAAAGTGATCAAATTCTGTTATACGCCCCATATAGTTATGAGCGATGGGCGCACCGCTGTAGCGCTTGATCACTTCAGTTTGCAGTTGATTGAAGCTGACCACTTGATCAGACGAAAACCGCCGAAACGCCATGCAATGAACTGGATTAGCTTCGGTCACGGTTAGGTTGGGCAAGTCAATTTGTTCAAACGAACTATATTCCATCGACCAAAAGACGTTTCCCCAAGCCTCATTGAGCGCTTCAATCGTGCCGTAGCGTTCTTCGCACCATTGCCAAAAAGCGTGCAATGCCGCTTCCGAATAGGAAATTGTTGTGTCGTGACAACCATATTCATTGTCGGTTTGCCATGCAGCAACGTGTGGATTTTGCCCGTAGCGTTTCGCCAAAAACTCGACGATGCGCTCACATTCCGCGCGATAGCCAAGGTGCGAAAAACAATAGTGGCGGCGTGAGCCGAACTTGCGTGGATTGCCGTTTTTATCTGCTGCATAAATGTCAGGATGACGGTCAATCATCCACCGAGGCGGGGTTGCTGTCGGCGTACCTAACACGACCTTCAAGTCATTTTGGCCCAATATTTCAATTACTTGATCAAGCCAATCCCATTCAAAAGAGCCATGCTCTGGCTCAATCCGGCTCCATGCAAATTCACCAATGCGCACCCATTTTAGACCCAACTCTGCCATGCGTTTGGCGTCTTGTTCCCACTGTTCGCGGGGCCACTGTTCAGGGTAATAGCAAGTGCCGAGTGCGCGGTTTATGGTCATTTAAAGCACCACTTGATGTTCGTTTTGGCCTTTGACGTTCAGACTAACGCTGAACGTGCAGCCTGCAAGTTCTTCTTTGTCGCCCAAACCGATTTTTGCGGATGTGACAATGAGTTGGTCCAGATTGTCACCGCCAAATGCGGGGCAAGTGATTTGGCTGGCAGGGAACTCAATGGCGCGCAAAAATGAACCATCTTTGGCATATTGTGCGACACGTCCCGCCCCCCACTGGGCATTCCAAAGGTTGCCATTTGCGTCGACAATCGAGCCATCTGGATTGAGGTTATCTCCGCTCAAATCGGCAAACAACTCCGCCTCACCGACTGGCCAACCGTGTACTTTATCCAGCGCCTGGCGCATGATTTTTTTGGTCACAGTGTCCGTGAAATAGGCATATTCGCCATCTGGTGAAAAACAGATCGAGTTGGAAATACTAATCTTGTCAAATAGTTGGCGCACCTCACCACGGTAGTAGCGATAGATCGCACCTGATTCTGGTTCAGCATTTTTGCCCATGGTGCCAATCCAAAATCCTGCGAACGGATCAGCGCGCCCATCGTTTGAGCGGGTGATGGGATTGTCATTCTCTATGTCAGCAATGCGTGTTTCTTCTTTGGTCAGATGATTAAACTGGAATAAGCCAAATTCGTCCGCAACCAGCAAATTTTGCTCATCTAGCCAGCCAGCGGCTGAAACATGCCGGTCAAACTGTATTTGTGCCGTGCTTGTGCCGGAACGTTTCAAAAGGAGTTTTTTGTCGATGTCGAACCAAAAGAAATCTCCGGTTTTGGGATGCCAAAGCGGCCCCTCCCCCAAAGAGCATTTGTGATCATCCAAAACCTCAATCTGCATCACCCATACACCTTGTCGTAGGCAGCAACAATCGCGTCGGCTTTTGCGCGTACCGTCGCCGCGTCATCACCAGGTTTATAAATTGCGGTGCCGATGCCAAAGCCGTTTGCGCCAGCTATGTGCCATTGGTCAAAATTGTCTGGCCCCGCCCCGCCAACTGCGTAAGCGTCAATGGTGGACGGCAAAACAGCGCGCAATGCTTTCAGGCCGCTTGTACCCAAAACGCTCGCGGGGAATAGTTTCAACCCATCTGCCCCCGCATGGATGGCCGCGAAGCATTCAGTAGCGGTGAAAACACCCGGGTATGAATTCATGCCGGCGGCTTTGGTGGCTTTGATGACCTCAACATTGCAATCAGGCGAAACGACAAATTGTCCGTTGGCGGCTTTAAGCGCGGCAACATCGGCCAAGGTGAGCACGGTCCCGGCGCCAATTTGTGCAACCCCATCAAAAGCGTGGCGCATGGCACTTATGCTATCAAACGGTTGGGGAGAGTTGAGCGGCACTTCAATTAATGTGATGCCAGCATCAATGATTTCGCGCGTTAGTGCTACGGCTTCTTCGGGCTTAATGCCGCGCAAGATAGCGATGATTTTTCTGGCCATTAAGACGCCTGCTCCATGGCTGAAACAGCTGTTGCATGCAAGCCGCCAAGGGTCATCATATCACCATCAGCAATGGTCGCCTTACAATTGTAAAACTCGAGCGCTTTGTTGTAGTGCTCTGTAAGTTTTGGGTCCCCGATGATGCAAACATCGCGAGATGACCACAAATGCTCTGTGGCGCGCAATTCTGCGCCGATCAATAGGCCTGAAAGTCTGGCCCGCGCTTCGTTGGCGGGCAGCCCGTGCAACATGGATTGTGGCCGGATGGCAAATAGTTCTTGGGCAGTTGATTCAGGCGTGTCCATGGACAGTTTGACGCCTGCGATAAATGCCGCATTGTCCCAGCCACGACCGGCCACAGAATGACGCAGCACAGATTTTTTGGACAAAAGGCCAAACATTTCGCCTGTCATAAAGGTGGTGAAATGCTTGACCACACCTTTAGAGATCGACACCCATTTGGAATGGGTGCCGGGCAAACAAGCCACCCCGTCAAAATTTGGCATGCTGGCCAAGAAGCCAGCGATTTGCGTTTCTTCGCCGCGCATAACATCAGCGGGTTTAAACTGTGAAAGGCCGGGGACAATGAACACTTGGATACGCGGATCTGAAATTGGCGCCTGAACCAATTGTTCGTTGCGCGGCGGTGCGCAAGGTGTCGCAATATATTCAGCTTCAATCCAGCCTTGTTTCGACCCCACCATACCGCAAGCAAAAGCACTGAGCGGATGAGTGCGCCCTTCAAGCCAAGGCTGCACGTGGGACAAAAAGATTGGTTCAAACTGGTCTTGCGTCAGGCTGCCCATGCCTTGATCTGATTTGACCTGATCAAGCACTTTGCCACCAGCACCCATTGCCCAAGCCCGAAAATGGGTGGTGCCCCAATCCAATGCGATCCATTCAATTTTATTGTTCATCATCTTATCCTGTTACCACGACGCCGCCATCAACAACCATTGCTTGCCCGGTCATCATGCGGCTCGCTTTTGACGCCAAAAAAAGCGTTGCGTCGACAATATCGTCTGGCACTAAGTGTTCTTTAATGCACTGTTTGGCCAAGTGAGAAGCCAAATCTTCAGGTGTGGCCCATTTGTCCAATTGTCGCTCAGTCAAAACCCAACCGGGCAACAAGGCATTCACCCGAATATTGTCTGGACCCAATTCGCGCGCCAGTGCCCGCGTAAGTCCCGTTATGCCTGCTTTGGATGTTACATAGGACGTGTAGCCAGCATTGCCCATCATATAGGAAATCGATGAGAAATTGATGATCGACCCGCCACCGGAATTGGCCATGTCTTTAGCAACCGCTTGGGCCGTAAAATAGTGCGGACGCAAATTGACGTCCATCGCCAAGTCCCATTCTTCAACCGTATAGCCTTCAAGACTATGCCGCTTGTCGTTCGCCGCATTGTTGACCATCACCGTGATTGGGCCAAATGCTTTTGCCGCCTCTTTCATTGCGTAGCGCAAAGAGGGAATATCGGTGATGTCACATTTGATAAACAAGGGCTTATTGTTGTATTTTTTGCCCATCTCGTCTGCAAATTCGCTTGCGTCTGAACGCTGTACAAAGGCCACATTCGCGCCTTGCTGCAGAAAACCTTCCGTCAAAGAAGCCCCAATGCCCGAACCACCGCCGGTGATGAACACGCTTTGCCCCTTAAGGTCATGAAAAGTGACATTCTCACTCATTAGTGGCTTTCCCTTGTGACTGGACGTGTATCTTTGCCGACCAAGAAATCTAAATCCGCGCCTTTATCGGCCTGCAAAACATGATCGATATAGAGTTTTGCATAGCCACGATCATAGTGGGGTTGATCTGGTTGCCAAGCCGCGCGGCGCGTTTCCAGTTCTGCTTCGTCTACAAGCAGTTCCAGTTCACCTTTTGATGCGCTGACACGAATACGATCACCTGTTTGTACGAGTGCCAGTGTACCACCGGCTTGAGCTTCTGGGCTGACATGCAGGATGACGGTTCCAAACGCAGTACCGGACATGCGCGCATCTGAAATACGCACCATATCGCGCACGCCTTTTTCAACCAAAACTTGCGGTATGGGCATATTGCCAACTTCGGGCATGCCCGGGTAGCCTTTTGGCCCACAGCCTTTTAGCACCAAAATCGTGTCTTTGGTCACCGGCAAATCTGGACGATCGATGTTGGCTTTCAAATCTTCAATGCTGTCAAAAACATAGGCTTCAGCCTCATGCTCCAACAAGGCGTCTGTTGCAGCTGATGGTTTTATGATCGCGCCATTGGGCGCGAGATTGCCGCGCAATACGCGCAGACCGGATGCCGGTTTTAGCGGTGCATCGTATGCATAAATGACGTCGCGGTTGAAGCACTCAGCGCCATCCGCAAACACTGATATATCTTTATTGAGCACCGTGTTGGCGGGGCGCAACTGATCACCCAGTTCCTTGAGCACAACGGGCATGCCGCCAGCATAGCAAAAATCTTCCATCAGGTATTTACCTGAAGGCATACAATTGACCAGAAGTGGTACATCGCTGCCCAGTTCGAAGTCCTTTAGGTTCAGATCAACACCAACCCGTCCGGCCATCGCCAACAAATGCACCACGGCGTTGGTGGAGCCACCGACCGCCGCATTGGCCAAAATAGCATTTTCAAAGCTGTTTTTGGTGACCACTTTGGACATCACCAAATCTTCTTCGACCATTTCAACAATGCGCTTGCCCGTAAGATGCGCCAACGATGTGCGGCGCGCGTCAACTGCTGGCAAAGCCGCGTTTGTGGGCAAGCTCATGCCCATCGCCTCAACAATTGAAGCCATGGTGGAGGCGGTGCCCATCGTCATGCACACGCCTGCTGAGCGGGACATGCCGCTTTCAGCGGCCATAAAGTCCTGCAAGGTCATATCACCAGCGCGAACAGCCTCTGAGAATTTCCAAACATCAGTGCCTGAGCCTATGTCTTCGCCTTTATATTTGCCATTGAGCATGGGGCCGGAACTAACCACAATGGTGGGTAGGTCGACAGAGGCCGCGCCCATCAATTGACCTGGGGTGGTTTTGTCGCAACCGCCCAAAAGCACTACACCATCGATACCGTACGCTCGGATGCTTTCTTCAACATCCATCGCCAACAAGTTGCGGAACAACATGGCCGTTGGCTTCATTTGCGTTTCGCCAAGGCTCATGACGGGAAACTCGACGGGGAAGCCACCAGCCTCCCAAACGCCGCGTTTCACCGCCTCAGCCAACACCCGCAATCCCGAATTGCAGGGGGTTAGTTCGGACCAGGTATTGCAAATGCCAATGATCGGACGACCATCAAACACGTGATCTGGAAAGCCTTGATTTTTCATCCAAGAGCGATGGATAAAGCCGTCTTTATCGAGTTTGCCATACCAAGCTTGGCTGCGACGGTTCTTTTTATCGGTCACGCGGAATCTTTCTTTTTAAACTGTTCAGCAATCCAAGTTGGTAGCCAGTTTGCATGGGCTTCAAGCAATTCAGATGTCATGGCCCAAATAGTATCTAAATCAAGCTCTGCCGCTGTGTGCGGGTCCAACATGGCTGCATGATAAATATGGTCAATATCTTGATTGATTAAAGCGGCAACCGTCAATTCCTGCACATTGATATTGGTGCGCATCAGCGCAATCAGCTGTGGAGGAATGTCGGTTACAACGGTTGGTTGGATGCCGTTGGCGTCCACCAGACATGGCACTTCAACCGCACAGCCGTCTGGCAATTGGGGAATAAAGCCATCATTTGCCACATTGCCGTAGATCACCGCGGGTTCCCCCGTGGCGATAGCATTCATAATGGTGGCGGCATATTCGTGTGATTTACACACCTCAATCTTGTCCGCATTTTTGAACGCTTCGGCTTGGGCTTTCCAGCCCTCAACCTGCTCCACGCAACGTTTGGGATATTCGTCCAGCGGAATGCCAAATCGCTCGATAAGATCATCACGGCCATTCTTGATGAAGTACGGGGTGTATTCAGCAAAATGCTCTGAACTCTCGGTCACGAAGTAGCCGACGCGATTGAGCATTTCGTAGCGAACTAGGTTCGGGCACCGTGGCTGATCAGGATTTGTCTTTGGTTTTAGCGAACCATTGGCGTAGCCCTTACGCAATGCAGGGTAAAGGTCTTCATAGGTTCCGTTTGGCTGGCGTTGCTCAAAATTGAGGAAGTAGGCCATGTGGTTGATGCCTGCACAACGATAGCGCAAGCTTTCAGGGTCAATGCCCAAATCTGTGGCCAATTCCTTTGCCGTGCCTTGCACCGAATGGCAGAGCCCCACATGTTTAATGTCGGGATATTTTGCCGCAATCGCCCACATATTGATCGCCATCGGGTTTACATAATTGAGCATCAACGCATCCGGGCAAACAATACGCATATCCTCGCAAATCGCCCATAGATGAGGCACAGTGCGCAATCCACGCATGATGCCGCCAATGCCAAGCGTGTCAGCAATTGTTTGGCGCAAGCCGTGCTTTTTGGGGATCTCAAAATCCGTAATGGTACAAGGATCATAGCCGCCGATCTGGAACGCGACGACCACAAAATCTGCATCCATCAGCGCTTCACGTTGGTTTGTGTGGGTCGTAACGGTTGCACTTACGCCCAAAGATGAAATCATCTTGTTGGCCACCAGCGCAGATTCATCCAATCGTGTTTGGTCGATATCCATCAGAGCGATATGCGCATCGCTGAGGGCAGCATAATGCAAGGCGTCACCAATGATATTTTTCATGAAAATGGTGGAGCCCGCACCAATGAAGGCAATTTTTTTCGTCATGGTAAGTCCTACTTAACAGCGCCGAGCGTCAAGCCAGCGATGAAGTGTTTTTGCATCAAAAAGAACATGGCAACCGGTGGCAGTGCCGCCACAATTGAGCCTGCAGACACAAGGTGCCAGGAGGAAACCCATTGGCCGTTGAGGGAGTATAGGCCGGCGGTGATGGGTTGATTGTCAGCACCTTGCGTCAACACCGTTGCCCAGAAATAGTCGTTCCAGATGAACGTAAAAATCAGCACAGCAAGTGCTGCGATCGCCGGTTTCATCAGGGGTAGAACCACATACCAAAAGATACGAATTTCTGAGACGCCTTCTACACGCGCCGCCTCGATTAGCTCGAACGGCAACGCCTTGATGAAATTGCGCATAAACAAAGTGCAGAACCCGGTTTGGAACGCAATATGGAACAAGGCCAGCCCCTGCCAGGTGTTGTAGACGCCCATGTGCAGTGTCAAATCACGCACCGGCACCATCAAAATTTGGAACGGCACGAAGTTTCCAGCGACAAACAGAAAGAAAATCGGCAGGCTGCTTTTGAACTTATAAACAGCGAGGGCAAAGCCGGTCATGCACGACAGAGCGACAGCACCGATTACCGTGGGAATGGTTACCTTGAAGCTATTGAGCAGATATTGCCCAATTGGCGTGTTGGTGAAGATCGCCGTGTAGTTTTCAACGAGGTTGAACGAAGACGGCCATCCCCAATAGTTGCCCGCGTTAATATCGCCTGCCGATCGGATGGAAGTTAGCGCCACCGCAATAAGCGGCAAAAGCCACAAAATCAACGCGATGGGCAGAGCCACTTGATAGCCGATGCGCACTTTCGCAGAGGTTTTTTCAACGGGTGTTGGAAACATCTTAGTGCCCTCTCTCGTCGCGGTACATTTTGTATAAGAACCCGGAAATATAAACCATCATGATCATGAACAGCACCACAGCAATTGCTGCGCCATAGCCCATGCGGAAGCCATATTCTGAGAAGGCTTGCTCGTACATAAAGAAGGCAAGCACGCGAGATGATCCCCATGGGCCACCATCAGTCATGATGGAAACCAAATCGAAAGAGCGCAGCGCCCCAATGATGGTTACGACCATCGCGATAAATGTCGCCGGACGCAGTTGAGGCAAAATGATGTACCAGAGCATTTTCCAGCCCTTCGCATTGTCTAGCCGCGCGGCTTCAATCTGTTCAGGGTCAACAGCATTTAAACCGGTTAAATACAGGATCATGCAATAGGCGGTTTGTGGCCAAAGGCCAGCGACGATGATGCCGTAGGTCACAAAACGTTCGTCAGCAAGGACAGCAATGGGTTCAAGCCCAATCGCGCCAAGCGCAACGTTCAAGAGACCAAAGTTTGGATCGTAAAACCAAGAAAAAACAAGGCCGACCACCACTTGAGAAATCACGAAAGGGAAGAAAAACAAAGACTTATAAATTCGAATGCCGCGCACTGTTTGATTGAGGAACAGCGCAACAAACAGGCCCGCTGGAATGGCCAAAAGGTACAGCACTAGCCACAGGATGTTGTTTTTCAGCGAGGTATAGAACGCTTCATCATCGAGCAGTTCAACATAGTTGCCCATGCCCACCCAGGTTTTTTCGCCCAAGCCGTCCCAATCGAAAAAGCTGATCTGAATGGACCCAAAGATTGGGTAAACGACGTAGAGTAGAAACATCGCAATGCCGGGCAATAAAAACAGCCAAGGGGCAATAGATTGTTGGTTTTTCTTCCAGAAAGCTTGCATGGCGACACGTCCAGTAAATGGGGTGAGCTGAGGTTCCCGCGCACCTATGGCGCGCGGGAAATGATTAGCATCTAAGCTTATTTATATACGCGTCCGCGTACTTTTTCGAGACGCTCTAGGATTGCGTCCAAACGTTCAGGTTTCACCATGAACTCTTGGAAACCTTCCATGCCCGCTTTTGCCATTTCCGCTGGTGCATCACGGTCGAAGAATTGCGCGATTCCGCCAGTTGTTGAAGAAAGCATTTTGTTGCCCGCTTGCAAGAACTTGTCGTCGCCAACTTGAGATTGGTTGTTCACTGGCAACTGACCTAGGGTCTTGTTGATTTCGGTTTGAACGTCCGCACGGGCAAGATAGGCGAGGAATTTCTTCGCATCTTCTTTGTTTTTTGCGTTTGATGGAATGTGCACGGTGTCCGTTGGCGCTTCTTCTGCCAAAGGTACATCTGGGTTGATCACTGGGAATTGGAAGAACCCGATTTGATCATCTGTCAAACCTGCTTCACGCAAGGGTGCAACCGCGAAGTTACCCATAACATACATGGCCGCATCACCCTGCACCATTGGTGCAAGTGCTTCTTGCCATGAATATGCTGCGTGGTTCTCAAGGAAGAAGTTTGCATCAAGCAATTCTTTCCAATTGGCCATAGTTGCGCGAACACGCTCATCAGTCCAAGCCACTTCACCTTTTGTGAGTGCCATATGGAAATCATAACCGTTTGTGCGCAGGTTCAAATAGTCAAACACACCGCCAGCAGTCCAAAGGTATTTGGTGCCGATTGTAATTGGTGTGATACCTGCCGCATTGAGAGTTGCGCCCGCAGCTTTGAACTCTTCCCAATTTGTTGGAACAGCGATGTTGTTCGCTTCAAAGATATCTTTGCGGTAGTAAACGCCCCACTGATAATAAGTGTATGGAACACCCCATTTTTTACCATCAATGGTCATGGAACCGGCAGCGGATGCCAAAGTTTCATTTAGACCGTTTTCTTCCCAAACGTCGTCAACAGCTTCAAAAAGCCCTGCATTTACGTATGGCAACATGCGATTGCCCGCATACCAGTTCGCCAAATCAGGTGCATCAGCCGTCAAGAAATTGCGGATCGATGTTTTGTAACCCTCGTGGTCAAACAAGTTCCACGTAACGGTTACATCTGGGTTTTCAGCCTTAAAGCCGTCAATGACCGCTTGAAATGCCGCTTTAGGGGCCGGATCCGAAGTATCCGTGTTGATGACTAGCTCACCTGCGAATGCTGTTGTCGACATAAGCGCCGCTGCAAGCATCACGGATACACCGCGTCCTAGTAGATGTTTCATTGGTTTTACCTCCCGATTGGTTCCAACATATGAAACTTAGTTTTAACTATTGAAATTATTGTTCGTTAATCCTATTGTTGTCAACAGGGTCGTTGAGTAAAAGTCATAAAAAAATGACGGGGAACAAAATGAGCAGCCAATCAAACAAAGACGGCACAGTCGGCAAAGCATTGGAAATATTGGATGATGTGGCGGCCTTTGGCCGCCCAGTGCGGTTCAATGACCTATTGGCGCAGTCAAAACACCCAAAGGCGACTTTGTATCGATTGATGCAAACGCTCACCAATCAAGGGATGCTGGACTATAATCCGGACCATCAAACATATGCGCCAGGTGTAAGGCTTGTGCGTTTAGCGCATGCTGCATGGCAGCAGTCTTCGCTCGCCCCTATCGCAAAGCCAGCTATTGACCGACTGTCAGAAGAGCTTGGCCAAACTATTCACTTAGCACAGCTTGATAACGGGCAAGTGCTTTATGTGGACAAACGTGATGCCAACCGACCGATTGAAATGTTCTCTCAGGCAGGAAAAGTAGGGCCGGGCTATTGCACTGGCGTCGGCAAAGCAATGCTGGCCTTTCTTGACGACGAACAACGCGCCAAAGCCCTTGCGCAGCAGGCGTTTTATGCTTTCACAGAAAACACGATCACCGATTGCGAGAAGCTTTCACAAGAGCTGTTGAGCATTCGCAAAACGGGTGTGTCGTTCGACAAAGAAGAACATGAGCCTAGCATTATTTGTGTTGCCGTGCCGATTCTGGCCAATTCTGGCCGCGTTTTAGGTGGTCTTTCAATCACCAGCTCCACCAACCGCACCACCCTTGACGAACTAAAGAATTTTGCGCCGCAAATGAAAGCCGCTGCAAAAGAAATCGCAACTGCCTCTGAGAATTGGCAGTTTCCAAACCACTAACCAATCAAGATCCATCGGGAGGATTTATGTCTGGTGTAAAAATTTCTAATGCCATCAAAAAGTACGAAACCGTACAGGTTATTCATGGCGTTGATTTAGAAGTAGAACATGGCGAGTTCTGCGTTTTTGTTGGCCCATCAGGTTGTGGCAAGTCCACCCTGTTGCGCATGATCGCAGGGCTAGAAGAAACCACATCAGGCACGATCCAAATCGGGGATCGCGATGTAACAACAGCGGACCCCGCAGATCGTGGCGTTGCGATGGTTTTTCAAACCTACGCACTTTATCCACATATGACTGTCGCTGAAAACATGGGCTTTGGGCTCAAAATGAATGGGGTTCCAAAGGCTGAAGTAAAAAGAAAAGTCAACGAAGCATCACAAATTCTCAAATTGGACGACTATCTTGGTCGCAAACCCAAGGCGCTTTCTGGCGGGCAACGTCAACGGGTTGCGATTGGCCGCGCAATTGTGCGTGGGCCTGAAGTGTTTTTGTTTGACGAACCGCTTTCAAATTTGGACGCTGAATTGCGTGTGGAGATGCGGGTTGAACTAGCCCGGTTGCACAAAGAAATTGGCGCCACCATGATTTATGTGACACACGATCAGGTGGAAGCCATGACCTTGGCTGACAAAATTGTGGTGTTGCGCGCGGGCAATGTGGAACAGGTGGGTTCGCCCATGCAGCTCTATAAGAACCCAGATAACAAATTTGTTGCCGGCTTCATTGGTTCGCCGGGCATGAATTTTGTTGAAGGCTTTGCCAAAGACGGATCTGTTGATTGTGCTGCATTTGGCAATGGCAGCATCAACACATCTGTGTCTCTGCCAGCGATGGGCGGTGCTGTAACCGTTGGCGTCCGACCTCAGCATTTGACAATCGACCCTAATGGCGACGGACTAATCGTAGATTTGGTCGAGCATTTGGGCGGGGTAACATATATCTATCTCAACGCGACAAATGGCGAACGAATAATCGTTGAAGCAAGCGCTGAAGTTGAAGCGCCCGCTTTGGGCAGCAAAGTTAGTGTGGCATTTGATCCGGAAAACATGATGCTGTTTGACGCAAAAACTGAAAAGCGCTTGCGCTAGGTTTTACGTTAGATCTAGTTCGCCAGAAACCGGTCCAGCGCTTGCAAAAAGTTGGACCGGTCTGCTTTCGTGAAACCGGGGTTGTAACCTTTGATTTCACCGCTTTCGCGCAGGTCCTGCTTCAACCCCCGCATGGCAATTGCCATACCGATGTTTTCGTCCGTAAATGGTTTGCCCGTTGGCCCAAGTACCCTTGCCTTCTTGTCAAGGCAGCGTTGGGCCAATGGGATATCTGCTGTCACAGCAACATCACCATCACCAATGTTCTCTGCAATCCAATCATCCGCCACATCGGCGCCGTGGGGCACGATAACATGTTGGATCATCGGATCTCGAGACGGGCGTAGCCCGCCGTTTGACACGATAACCACAGGCACGCCGTAGCGCTCGGCTACCCGGATGATTTCGTCTTTCACTGGGCAAGCATCGCCGTCAACATAGATTTTTGTCATGGCGATCTTTTATCCATTCGATCAGGTGTTGGCCAGTTCCCTATTGCACAATTCTTTGCTCAACCGCTGCGCCTTCCACTAAGTTGGCGCCAGGGTACAGAACGATCACTTCTTGTTCAGCCAGCCCCTCAAGCACTTGAGCTTGCAGGCCGTTGTTTTGCCCAATTTTGACGTTGCGTTTGCTGGCTTTGCCATCTTCAACGGTAAATACCGCCCAGTCGTTGGCTTCCCGGAACAAAGCGCTGGACGGCACAACCAGGGCGTTTTGATCTTCCCACACCACAATCTTAACTTCCACTCGGAACCCATGCCCTAGGCTTTGTCGCTGTTCCCACGGGTCAGTAAATTCAATGATCGCCCCTACCCTTTGCTCCTCTACGCCAAGCGCAGAGTATTTTGTGTAACCCCAAGGGTCCACTCGGGTTACAGTGCCGCCCAGTTGTTTGGGGCCGCCCCAATTGTCAACAATCACTCTATCGCCAACACCCACTTTGACCGCGTCGCTAGAAAGGAGTTCGACGATAATCTCCATGCCATTGGAAATATCGCCAATCTCTAAAATGGGTGTCCCTGCGGGCAGAGTTGTTTCACTGACTTGCTTAACCTGCAGCACACGGCCGGAAACAGGTGCGCGAAGTGGTATAGAAGCTGCGCCACGGCTAACTGAAGGATTGCCTTGATCGTCAAAACTGATCAGCTGAGCGCGAGCAATTTCCAAATCGGCCCCGCGCATCGAAATGGCTGCCGCCGTTGTGTCCAAAACCGCAGCCGCCGAACGTGCAACGCTTTGCGCACGGTCAAGGGTAGCACGAGAAACGACTTCTTTTTCAAACAGTTGAGTGGTTCGTTGCAAGTCTATTTCGGACAATTCTTTATCAGCCACGGCCCGTTCGTGTTCGGCACGCGCCAATTGCAAAGCAGCTTCTGCAGCTTTTGTTGTAGCCAGCGCCTGTTCTCGGGAGCGAACGTCTAGCGCCGCAGGATTTGTTGGCAACATACTGGCGACGATCGATGTGCCGCCAATCACCATATCGCCCGGCTCAACTTCAACGCGCTGCAATCGTCCAGCCACAGGCGTTGAAACCGTATAGACATCTTGCACACGGGTTTTCGCATCCTCATCGATGGTGACAACCATAGGCGCGCGTTCGACCACTCCCAGATCGACAGATATAGGTTTTGGCCAAAATGCATAGGTTAGCGCACCAACCACACCGATGATCACCACCAAGATAATCCAATTGCGAGACGTTCTTTTTGCCATGTCCTACTCCCTGGTTTTAAGGGCTGAGACGAGATTGAGCCCGTCCATATTGCGTTTTACCATCCAGCCAGAAAATATCGAAGACACCAGCACAGCAATTCCTGCTGTACCAAAAGCTTCGGGCTGAAGTTGGTTTGGAATTTGATAGAGGTCAGTCGAAAAACCTTCAACGATTGCAACGTTCAATCCGATGCCAAAAGCAATGCCAATCGGAACGGCCAAAATGACCATAATGGCAAGTTCACCAAGCAAAACGAAGGCGGTTTCGCCTTTTGTAAAACCGATTACACGTAAACTAGCTAGGTCACGTGCGCGTTCTGCGAATGCAATGCGTGCACTGTTGTAAACGATGCCAAATGTGATGATCGCTGCAATAAAGCTCATCACATAGCGCATGGAACCAGCGCTTTGATCCATAAGTGTTTCAAACGCTTCTCGCGAAGTAGATTTTAAACTCGCGCCAGCGATGAATGGCATTGCCTTGAGCGATTCATATAATTCGGACTGATATTTTTCGTCGATTTGCAAATAAGCACCACTGATCTGGTTTGGCTGTTTCAATGCGCGATTTAGGGCTCCAATTTGCAAATAGGCGGGCGCACCGGACAAGGTTTCTGCAATACCCACTATGGGCATGGATAGGATGGGTCGTTCACCCTCTTGCACCTCAATTGTCATCGTTTGCCCGGGCGCAATTGCCAACTTCTTCGCCAAGGACTTGGCGATAATAATGCCATCGTCGCGTAATCTGATAGGATTCAAGTTCTTATCAACGGCGCGGAATTGTTGCGGATTGGCAATCAGCCCCGTCAAAGCCCCTTTATGTGAATGCAATCCATTGCGCATAATCACAGGGACCACCCGGAACGGTTCAACTTGTGCAACCCCTTCAAGAGCGTTCAGTTCATATAGCGTTTTGTCAGATCGCAATGCGGCAAAAACAACCGTCATGTCTGAACGATCCACATAGTCAAATGTTTGATCGACAACGGTGGTGAACGTCATCATCAAACCGATCGAGGCGGCGGATAGCCCCATGCCGGCGCCGACCCCAAGTGCTGCGCCAAATGCGCGCCCCGGATGGCGCGCGACCCGACGCAACACCATGCGCGTTGGTTGATCAAACAGGCGATTGACCACCGCCAGAAAGCCCCCCGCTGTTGAATAATCAGCGGGTGCGGGCGGGCGCATGGCAACGGCGGGTGTCAGGGCAAAAACATTTCTCAAAACGAACAAAGCGCCGGCCGAGGCGGTGAAAACGCTAACGAGAATGCCGATGATGAAAGCCTGCGGGTCCACACGAAAAACAAGAAATGGGAACTTATAGTACTGCTGGAATAGGTCCGCGTAGCTGCGCCCAACCATAACGCCAATCAGACAGCCAACCAAAGCCCCACCAATGGCGATTGCTAGAACAAATTTGAAGTAATGGGCACTCACTTCAAAAGAAGAGTAGCCAAAAGCTTTAAGTAGGCCGATTTGTTCACGCTCCGACTGGATCATCCTTGAAATCACGATGTTGAGCAAAAAAGCGGCGATTGCTAAAAATATCGGTGGCAGGATTTTACTCTGCGTGGCCAGGCCTTTGATTTCTTCGGTCAAGAAGCGATTGGAAGCTTGATCTTCGATGCCGTAAGCACCGGTGCCACCATAGTTTGCCAACACCTGATCAACTCGGTCCAATACTTGAGGCAATTTTGCGTCGCGTGTGAGCGAAAACAGCGCTTCAGAGAAAGCGCCTCTAAGATCAAATGCTGCGCCCAAACTGGTTTCGCTCATCCAAAGGACGGCAAACCGCTTATCGTCAGGAGCAAGTTCCCCCGGCGCCATGGAGATCAAAAACTCTGGGGATTGGGCCAGTCCGGCAATCTCTAATTTCCTTCGAGCACCATTGATGGTTGCTGAAATCGTGTCGCCGGGCGAAATGCCATGCGCATTTGCGAACGAGCGCAGCAGAATGGCCTGATTTTCCCTGCTGGGATCCAACTGATTTCCCTCGGCCAAATAGATGTCATTTAGGCGTGGCACGCCATGGTCAGGCAATGACAGGACCGCCGCACTTATGGGCACATCTTCTTGTGGCAAATCGATCAGTCCGCCGCCTCGCATACGACCCATCACACTATCGACACCGGGGATGGCGGCAAGGTTGTTGAGAAGGTATTTGGGTGCCCTCACCGCAGGTGCATAGGCTTGGGCAAGGCGATAACGATCATAATAGGTGTCTTTTGTCTGACTAAGCGAATGAAACAAGCCATCCATCATTACCAGCACCACAACGCCAACAGCGATCACCAACCCAATGGCTATCGCCTGCATTTTCATGCGACCAAGGTCTCTGAGCAGTTTTTTGTCGAGAGCTGAAAGCATTCCTACCACTCGATCTCATCGGCGGTGAGCTTGGTTGTGTTTTCAATAACTTCACGAACGCCGCCATCGGCAAAATGGATGACCCTATCTGCCATAGCCGCTGTTGCCGCGGCATGGGTCACAATCATCACGGTGGTGCCAAGTTCTTGGTTGACGGTTTGCAAAACATTTAGAACTGATCGCCCTGTTTTGCTGTCCAGCGCGCCAGTGGGTTCATCGCAAAACATCACCGTTGGTTGCTTGGCCACCGCACGAGCGATCGCAACTCGCTGTTGTTCTCCACCTGAAAGTTGAGCGGGAAAGTGGTTGATCCGTTCGGTCAAGCCGACCAAAGACAGCGCATGTTCTGCGTCCATCGGGTCATCTGCAATTTCTGTGACCAGTTCGACGTTTTCTTTGGCGGTCAGGCTGGGCATTAAATTGTAGAACTGAAATACAAATCCAACATGTTCACGTCGGTAAAGTGTGAGCGCACGCTCACCCATTGTGGTTAGTTCACGGTCAAAAAAGTGAGCGGTACCATTGGTGGCATCATCCAGCCCACCCAATATGTTAAGCAGAGTGGATTTGCCACTGCCTGATGGCCCCAAAAGCACCACCATTTCGCCGGTCGGAATGGCAATATCAACCCCACGCAATGCATGCACGGCAGCAGCGCCTTCGCCATAAGTCTTTGTAAGACCTTGGGTGCGAAAAGCTGTATCGCCGTTCAATTTATGCATATTCATCCCCATCCGATTGCATTGTGCCAGATTAGGGGAGAAGTATCGCTGCACAATTGATGGAAATCAAATATCGGACTTCCTTTTGTGCGCAATCCGTTATGTATGAACCCAAAAAAGCCGAGCAGGTTGGAGGAACCCGCTCGGCCATACGTCTTGGGAGATGACGTTTGGTTTTAGGCTATGCGCGCACCACTTTCGGGTTCAAACACTGACGCTTTGGACAAGTCAAAGGCAAGTGATGCATTTTGACCTGCGACAACTTCAGCGTCAGCCCGCAAACGGGCAGTGACTTGTTTGCCACCCAAGCTTGTCACCACGAATGTATCGGACCCGGCGGGTTCGACCACATCAATGTGACAATCTGCAAGCTGACCATTTTGCGCAACGATGGAAAGTGGATCCGTGATATTTTCGGGTCGAAGTCCCAAAATCACTTCTTTTGCGCCACTTCCATTCATGCCCGCGATTTCGCGGTCAAAACTAAGGGTCAGGTATTCGCCACCCGTTCGAGCAATGGAAATCTTGGTCCCGTCACCTGAAGAGGTAGCTTGTGCGGGAATGAGGTTCATAGAAGGTGACCCCATAAAATCCGCAACAAACATATTTGCCGGATGATTGTAGATTTCATTCGGGGTGCCAACTTGTTGGATTACACCATCTTTCATGACCACGATCTTTGTAGCCAATGTCATAGCTTCGATTTGATCGTGCGTCACATAGACAATGGATGCGCCAAGTGTTTGGTGCAAACGTTTGATTTCTGTACGCATTTCGACACGCAGCTTGGCATCCAAGTTCGACAATGGTTCATCAAACAAGAACAGCTGCGGATCACGGACTAGTGCCCGGCCCATCGCAACCCGCTGGCGTTGACCACCTGAAAGTTGTGAGGGTTTGCGATCGAGCAAATGATCGATTTGCAAAAGCCCGGCAACCTCAGCAAGCTTTGCTTGTTGCTCTTCTTCTGGAATGCCGCGCACTTTCATCCCGAAGGTGATGTTTTTGCCAACCGTCATGGTTGGATAAAGTGCGTAGGACTGAAACACCATTGCGATGTCGCGGTCTTTTGGCGAAACGCCGATCATCGAGCGCCCACCGATGTTGATATCGCCCGCAGTCGACTCTTCAAGTCCAGCAATGCAGTTCAACAGTGTTGATTTACCGCAACCCGAGGGGCCGACCAAAACCAAGAATTCGCCTGGTTCGATGGAGACATTGATGTTTTTTAAGATTTTGACCGTGCCGTATGCTTTATCGAGATTCTCGATCGACAAAATCTGTTGTGTGGTTTCTGTCATCTGATTATCCCTTCACAGAACCGGCGGTTAAACCGCGGATAAAATATTTTCCGGCAACGACGTACACAAAGAGTGTTGGTAGGGCAGCAATGATGGCTGCGGCCATGTCGACGTTGTATTCTTTGACGCCAGTTGTTGAGTTCACGATGTTGTTCAGCGCTACGGTAATTGGTTGCGTGCCTGCTTGGCTAAATGACACACCGAAAAGGAAATCATTCCAAATTTGGGTGAACTGCCAAATGACCGTCACAACAATAATCGGTGGCGAGATCGGCAGGAAGATCGAGAAAAAGATCCTAAAGAACCCTGCCCCATCAACTTTTGCAGCCTTCACCAACTCTTGTGGCACAGTGACGTAATAGTTTCGGAAGAACAAAGTTGTGAACCCGATACCATAGACCACGTGAACAAACACAAGGCCGCCGATTGTGCCAGCAATCTTGAGCACACCGAGGGTCATCGCCATTGGCAAAATCACCACTTGGAAGGGAATGAAGCAGCCAAACAACATGAGCGCGAACAACACGTTGGAGCCCTTAAAGCGCCATTGAGCGAGCACATAACCGTTTACTGCACCCAACAAAGTGGACAAAAAGACAGCTGGAACAGACAAGAGCACAGAGTTCCAGAAAAAGGGGCGCAAGCCTTCACATTGAATGCCCGTACATGCGCTGGACCAAGCAGTGGCCCAGGACGAGAAATCTAGTTCTCGGGGAAGCGAAAGCAAAGAACCTGTGCGGATTTCATCAAGACTTTTCAATGAGGTTGTGACCATCACAAAAAGTGGCATCAGATAATAAAGTGCGAACACGATAAGCAAGGCGTATAGACCAAACCGCAAAGCGATACGTTGGGCAAGTCTAACGCGCGCGGCGCTTTTTTCTGACTGAGCGTTATTCATCGACATATCAGTCATGGCGTGGTCTCAGTTCTGAATAGAGATATGGAACGATGATCGCAGTAACAATGATCATCATGACTGTTGCTGAAGATGCAGCTTGGCCAATATCGCCGCGAGAGAACGCCATGGCATACATGAATGTTGCCGGCATATCGGTAGCATAGCCCGGCCCACCGCCTGTTAGAGCGATAACTAGATCGAAGCTCTTAATAGCGAGGTGAGACAAAACGATAAAAGCGGATAGGAAAATCGGTGCCATCGACGGAATGATGATGCTCATATAGATGCGTGGTGTGGAAACACCATCCACCATTGCGGCACGGATGACTTCGTTATCTACTGAGCGCAACCCTGCCAGGAAGAGCGCCATGACAAAACCAGACGACTGCCAAACCCCGGCGATCACGATCGTGTAAATCGCTAGTTTTGGATCAACGAGCCAATTGAAGGCGAAGTCAGTCCAACCCAAATCATGCATGACAGATTCAATGCCAAGGCCTGGGTTCAAAATCCACTTCCATGCGGTACCTGTAACAATGAAGCTGAGCGCCATTGGATACAGATAAATGGTGCGTAAGGGGCCTTCAGTGCGGATCTTTTGATCCAGCAAAATGGCCAGTGCCAAACCAATAACTGTGGCAAAAAGGATGAACAAAATGCCGAAAATGGCAAGATTTGTTAGCGCGACCTCAAAACGGGGAGAGTCTGCTAGCCGTTCATATTGGATGGTGCCTTTTAGGTCATATTTTGGCAAAAGCTTTGAGCGGGTGAAGGACACATAAGCGGTCCATCCGATAAACCCATAAACAAAGACGAAAATTGCTATGAAGCTTGGGGCTAGCACCATCTTGGGCACGTGTTTTTCAAGCCATTCGGTCATTAGATTGCTCCAAGAGACCATCCACGCGACACTTAGAAGTCGCGTGGATGAGCGGTTTGTTGTGAACTAGATTACAGTGAGTTTGCCACTGCTTGGGCCAATGCTGCAACTGCGTCTTCTGAACTCATATCTGAGTTGAAGTGTGCTGTAACAACATCAGTGATCGCACCAGCTTGTGCACCACGGATCGCCATGCCGTGCGCATAGCTTGGTAGCAAGAAACCTTGATCAATCGCTGTGTTCAAATCTGCATTTGACTGGCGACCACAGAATTCAAACTCATCCATAGAAACGTCCAAACGCGCTGGAACAGAACCTTTGTTCAAGTTGAAGACTTTTTGGAAGTTGCCGCCCATAACCAATTTAGCAAGCAATTTTTGGCCCGCTACAGCGTCATCGCCATCAACATTGAAGAACGCAAAGCTGTCTACGTTGTAAAGGTATGCACCGCCAGAAGGAGAAGTACATGTGAAGTCTTTGCCTGGAACTTTGCCCGCTGCAATGAATTCACCCTTTGCCCAGTCGCCCATGATTTGGAAAGCGGCTTCGCCATTGATGACCATTGCTGTGGCAAGGTTCCAATCGCGACCTGAGAAGTTGTCATCAACATAGCCGCGCATTGTGCGCATCTGGTCAAAAACAGCTTTCATTTGGTCAGATTTTAGCGTGTCCATATCAAGCTCAACGAAAGCCTTACGGAAGAATTCTGGTCCACCAAGACCAACTGCAACAGCTTCAAACACAGTTGCATCTTGCCAGGCTTGACCACCGTGGGCCAATGGCGTGATGCCCATGCCTTTGAGTTTTTCAGCTGCTGCGTTGAACTCATCCCAAGTTGTTGGGGCGTCAATGCCCGCGTCAGCTAGGACCTTTGAGTTGCCCCAAATCCAGTCGATCCGGTGCACGTTCACCGGTGCAGCACAATATGCGCCATCACACTTCATGTGGTCCGCAATGGCTGCTGGTAGGAGTTCATCCCATCCCTCAGCTTTAGCGACGTCATCAATATTGCCGATTGCGCCTTCTTCGTACCATTCTTGAATTGAAGGGCCTTTGAGCTGCACTGCAGTTGGTGCGTTGCCTGAAAGAACACGTGCACGCAATGCTGTCATTGCAGCATCGCCACCGCCACCAGCAACTGGCATGTCAGTCCAAACACCGCCATTTGCGGCGAATTCGTCTTTCAACACTTTAACAGAAGCGGCTTCGCCGCCTGAAGTCCACCAGTGAAGCACTTCGGCTTTTGGCTCAGCCATTGCAGCTGTTGCCGTCAAGCTAAGTGCCAAAGCACTGGTCAAAAGAACTGATTTTTTCATTACATTCCCCTCCCGAGAGAAATTGAATTGTACCCCGCTAACCCCTGTCAGCGAAGTTGAAATGAAAAGAGAATTATCCAGGACAAAGTGCAATAAGGATTCGTACACACCTTGGGCCAGATCAGCTAATATTCAACCCAAATGTTACGCCCTGTTACATTGGGGCTTGGCTTGTTACAGTTTGTTACTCAATATCTGCGCAAATCGCGTAACACCCGGGAGCATACATGGCTATTCGCCGCATTCTTGTAATTGATGACGATCCTGATGTGTGCGCTATGCTCAAGCAATACCTCACGCGGGAAGGCTATGCGGTGGAGAGCGCACACACCACCCAAGCTGCAATGAGTATTGTTGCACAACGTCGCGTCGATTTGGTTTTCCTTGACGTCATGTTAGGTGAGGAATCTGGATTTGATGTGTGCAAAAAGCTACGCGCGGACAATGCTGTGCCGATCATATTTTTATCTGCCCTTTCAGCCGATCACCATCGCCTCACGGGATACCAAATGGGTGGAGACGACTATATCGCGAAACCTTTTAATCCCGGGCTTTTGCTCGCACGTGTGCGGGCTGTTTTTAGGCGCACCCACCGCGCCTCGTCGCTCGCTTACCGGCGAGACGCTAGAACCTATCGGTTTGAAAAGTGGACGTTTCACGGTGACCGTGAGGAGTTGATTGGATCGGATGGGGTGGAAACTATTCTCTCAAAGCGCGAAACAGCCCTGCTGAAGGTGTTGCTTGCCAACCCACAAATTCCTTTGACCAGAGAAGAGATTGCCAGCGCATTAAATGGGGAAGAAACTGAAAACAAAGAGCTGGACGCTCAACAAAGCAGGGCAATTGATGTGTTGGTGGGGCGACTGCGCCAAAAGATTGAGGTGAGTGCAAAAGCGCCCAAGTTGATCAAAACAATGCGGGGCACGGGGTATCAACTCTGCTGTGCAGTAAACGCTGATGATTGAAGAGCGGTGCACGCAAACGAATTGGTCGAGTTGGCTGTTTTCGGCAACAACAATATCGATCACCATGTTGGGTTTTGCGTTTGTATGTGGGCTGACATCAGCACTAATGTGGGAGCGGTCCAATAGCTCTTGGCAAACACATTTGGATCGCGCGTTCAATGCGGGTGTCGCATTGTTCGGCACGGTGTCCGAACTACGCTCACAACCTAGCAGACCAGTTGATTCAGACATTTTCGTTTATCAAATTACCCAGCCCAAACGAATAACCAGTGAAAATGTCACCCAGTTGTATTTTGGTGTGCCATCTAATGCGGTTTATGAAACCAGCTTGACGCTACACCCCCCCAGTGCGGCAATCACGTCGGCTGGTGATCGCATTGCAGTTCGCGTGTACTCGCCGCAATTCCGCTATTCGGTGGCGTCCATCCAAACCACAAACAACGGCCTCGCCTTTCAGTTTGGCGAGCTGTCACGCGGCATAGCAAAGCTTTGCTCAGACGCAACAATGTTTGTCGAGCTGGATCAGGACAGCTGGCTGAGGTTAAACGCGCCCGTAATTTGGTCTTGCAGCGCAAGGCCCTCAGATTTGCGGCTTCCCGCTTTGTTGTTGGCCGGACTGACACTAGGAATTCTATTCAGCGTTGCAAATGGGTTCTCGCAGATGTTGGAACGCTTGGCAGCGGACGTACGAAAAGCCGCCACAAGCGGCTCCATTGAGGAAATCCCAGAGCGAGGCGCAAACGAGGTCAAAAGCCTTACTTCGGCCGTGAATACCTTTTTCGCCAGTGAGCGGCAAAGGCTGGAAAAACGGGCATTGCTGCTGTCAGGTATTTCCCACGATTTGGGCACACCAGCAACGCGCCTTAAACTGCGCACGGCATTGATTGAAGACAAAGTCCTGCGTGAGAAGTTAGACCGCGACATTGATCAAATGACCGACATGATAGATGGCGTTTTAAGCTATACACGCCACGAGATGGACCTTGAAACACCACGCAAGATTTCGATGCGTTCATTGGTTGAATCGATAGTTGATGATTATGAAGATCTTGGCAAACCCGTAACCCTATCGGCGCCCCAACAGGTGAATTTTGAGCGATTGGGGAATGTATTCAGCCAATCTAGCGAAAGTACAAGAGTGCTCATTCGCGACCATCAACGGGTTTTGTGTAAATGTCGACCAAATGCCATTCGCCGGGCCCTGACAAACTTGATCGAAAATGCGCTTAAATATGGTGAGAGCGCTCACGTTACGCTTAGCGCCACTGCTGAGGAATTCAAAATTGTCGTTTCTGATAATGGCTCCCATACCACGTTTGACGACCCGGAAAAATTGCTCGAACCCTTTGTAAGGGGTGATAACGCAACACTTCAACGCGGCGCTGGCCTAGGCCTCACCATTACAGACTCCGTGGTCAAAAACCATGGCGGCATATTGCGTTTTGAACAGCGCTCAGACGGTCTTGACGTCATTATGGAATTACCGCGCTGGATTTAGTTTCAAAGTCTATCCAGATAGGCTCGAACTGCCGTTTGAACGTGCCGAAAACGATCGCCGCCGAGGTGTTTACCCCCGTACCAGCGCGTAACCACGACAATTTGATTTTGTACTTCTTCGCGCTCCAGCATGCGCAAGATAATCATGCCTGCGCCACTTTCACCATCGTCGTTCTTAATCGCCCCATCCGCGCAGATCAATCCCCATGTGTTGTGGGTCGCTTTCGCATATTTTTTGGCGCGTTTCAGCTCTTTAAGAAAAGCTTTTGCCTCCTTAGCCGAGTGGCATGGTCCGCCGGAAACTGCGTATTTCGAGCCACGGTCGGTAACAATGTTTTCCAGTGTAAGCATTTTGGATGTTTAGGGAAAACAAGCACGATTGGCAAGTCAGCGTGTTGTTCGTGAACGCATCAGAATTTGGATTTCAGTGAAAATTTATCCCCGCAACCTTTGGAAAAGCTATTCTGTTTCTAAACAACAATGAACAGGAAAGAACTCATGCAAGATCGCTTTGAAGGCCGTGCGCCAAGTTTTGATGCCCCTGCCCTGGACGCATTCACAATCACACCGAGTGACGTTACCGATTTTCCCGAACTCATCCGCGCAATTTATGCCGGTGGGCCGGGTCAGATAACTCTGAAAACACCCTCAGGAACGAACGTAACTTTTGAAGGAATTTCTGCTGGCACCATTTTGCCCGTGCGGGCTCGTGCGGTGTTGGCGACGGGCACAACGGCTGTTTCACTCGTCGGTATTGTATAGCGGATTGCCCCCCCCTTTCGCCGACTCATAATGGACAAAATGCACGCCAAAGCCGCCATTGACGGCCGACTGAGTTGATAGTGAGCAATTTTGCTTGTGCGTTCGGCTTAAATTACATATGATTTTTAATATGTAATTTAGGGGTGGAAAATGATAACGAGACGCAAATTCGTCAAATTGGGCATAGCTGTTGGCGCGATCGCTGGCTTTCCTAGCTTAGCACGCGCGCAACAAGTGACAAGCATTGATCAGGGCACGTCAAAATTACACATCATCAACGACGGCTTTATGAAGTTGCCGATGGGGTTTGTTTTTGGCGACGTCCCTGAGGCCGAGCGTGAGCAATTGTTGCTTACCAATAACTTACCACTTGATCAGGTTTCACCGCCTTGTAACGTCACCGTGCTAGAAACCCAAGCTGGGCTTGTTGTCTTTGATGTGGGTGGCGGCACCAACTTCATGCCAACGCTAGGCGGTTTCTTTGACGCCTTTTTGGAAGCGGGATTTGATCCGGAACGGGTAACTGACGTTGTTTTTACCCATGCCCACCCAGATCACCTGTGGGGTATTATAGACGATTTTGACGAAGTCATTTTCCCCAATGCGAACATGCACATTGCCCAATCTGAATTCGACTTTTGGATGGCGGAGGACACAATTTCCAAGATGAACCCAGAACGCCAATCGTTCGCTGTTGGGGCCAAAAACAGGTTGAGCGAATTGGCAGATATGTTCTCGTTCTTCCAGTTTGGTGATGAAATTCTGCCCGGTGTCGAAGCGGTAGATACGAGTGGACACACAATTGGGCACGCATCATTCAACGTGCATCAAGGAACCACGTCCACCATGATTATAGGTGACGCACTCACACACCCCATCATCTCGTTTGAAAGACCGGATTGGCCAACTGGATCAGATCATGATCCCATTGCTGGAATTGCAACAAGGCAGAAATTGCTCGACAGACTCGCAAGTGAAAAGACCCAATTGATTGGATATCATCTCAACAATGCGGGCGTTGGTTATGCCGAGCGTCACAAAAACGCATATAAATTTGTTGCAGCTTAATCCAATCAAGAAAACATGAATGCGCGATCACCGAGCAAGTAAGCTAAGCCAATTCGAGCGCCGATCGCGATCGAACAAATGACAATCGGTGCACTGAACGTGAGCAGTGAGGCTGCGCTGAGCCCCTGACCGATTGTGCAACCGAGCGCTAAAACGCCGCCAAAGCCCATTAGAGCAGCGCCCAAGATGTGACGCCCCAATTCACGGGCATCATCACATGCTTCCCAGTGCACTGATTTTTGCCGCACAGCCCCAATAGACGCACCAACGATTGTGCCAAGAACCAACCCCACCCCATAGTCAGGTCCGACGCCTGTATTGGCGACGAATTGCAATATTCCGTCGCCCAGTGGCAACACAAAACTAGCTGATTCAAGCTGAATTGGATCAAAAGAGACCTGTTGGAAATAGTAGGTCACTCCCCAGCCTATAAAAATTGCGACACCTATCAGCGCGCCCGTCAGCATCGCTTTAGAGTTACGGCGATAGGATTGCGATTTGAAGATCCAAAATGCCGCGAGCGCAAGGATGATCAAGACAATAATCAGGTGGGTCCAAGCCCCCAGAAAGCTCGACAGGAGCGTTGGAATGGATTGGTTCGCGGCAAAACTAAGGTCCAGACTGGCATTGTCTTCTATGAAGGTGCGGACAGGAGAAAGAGCACCGCGACTTGTGGCAAGGGCGACAATGCCAATCACAAGGAACGCCACAAAGCCTTTTAGACTGCCGCCACCCAACCTGATTAACGCGCCAAAGCCGCATGTGCCGACAAGTGCCATGCCCACACCAAATAACCCACCACCAAGAGTATATGCGCCGAGTGCAAAGTCTGTTGTTAGATAGAAACTAGAAGATAGATCAACGACCCCAATCGCTATCAGGAATTGGGTTAAAGCTGCAGCAATCAGTGCCGCCAAAGCCCAGGTCCGCAGTCCGTCAAAGTCGTCCAAATACCAAGCTTTTTCAAAAGCAGACAGTGTGCAAAAAGCGTTTACGCGCGCCACGTAACCTAATGCCAGTCCAACCAAAACACCCGCGAGTGGCAACGCATATAGCGATTCCAACATTCATCCCTCCTTAGATCCCCAAGGGCACAATAGGACGATATATGAGAAAAAGACAATATATACTGGAACTGTGGAGAACTGTTTGGCTATCCGAAGGGAGACTACTTTTCTTCTTTATCGTCCGCGCAAAACAATTCGTAAAGCTGTGCGATAATGGCAGAGACTTCTTCACTGGCAATAGAATAATAGATGGTGCGACCCTCGCGCCGTGTATTCACCAACTTGTCGAAACGCAAACGCGCCAATAATTGGGACACAGATGCCTGAGGCATCGACATTATCCGCTCAAGGTCGGAAACTGATTTCTCGCCATCAGAAAGAATACACAATATCAACATGCGTGACTCATGTGATAGCGCTTTAAGCAAATCACTTGCTTTGCGGGCCTGTTCTATCAACTTGCGCAGTTCTTCGGGGGAAGATTTTTCGCTGAGTGTGGGCAAGGCCATGATGATCACATTCGTATTATTTGGATTGTTCCCCGTCTAAATGTCAAATAACGGGCAATTATTCAAGTTTTTCGATCAGTTCATCAATGAGGAACCAAAAAAACTCGTCTCCACTGTATCCTCTTAGACGGCCCACCTCTTGACCTTTATCAATAAGAACAAAGGTGGGCGTAAAAACTTCCGGTCGAATCTGGGCGAGATCTGCGGGCCAAACTTCGTGAATATCCACTCTGCGCAACGGAAACCGTTTGCCCTCCCAAGTCTTGGGATAAATGTCGCCAATTTCCTCGTGCCATTGCTCGCAATAGGCGCAACCCTCTTGTTCCAACATAAGCAATTGTTGCGCATTTGCGGCACTTATCAACACCTGAGTTATGATTGATAGCGCAAATAAGGTTTTGAAAAATAACAATTTCACAGCTTGCCTCGATCGTTGTGTACTGAGAACTATAGCCCAGAAAAATATATAGTGAAATTCAAATATAATTCAGCTAGAGTGCCAAAAGATATTAAAAATGATATGTAATGGGGATGGACATGTTGGACGTCAGTTTATGGGGCGCACTGATCGCGGGTGTCTTGTCGTTTTTCTCCCCATGTGTGTTGCCAATTGTGCCGCCTTATTTGGCCTATTTGGCGGGCGTGAGTTTTGAGCAACTCAGCGACGAGGAAATGGATGACAGTGCGGCAAAACAAATTCTTTTTGCCTCAATCGCATTCGTTCTGGGCTTCTCGACAGTCTTCATCGCACTTGGCGCTACAGCCAACATCATTGGGCAGACGATAGCCCAATATTACGGCGTTCTGTCGAGCATCGCGGGCATCATCATTATTCTAATGGGCCTGCATTTTGTTGGCATATTGCGACTTTCCATGCTGTACCGCGAAGCGCGGGTTCAAGTGAATGCAAAACCCGTTGGTCTTCTTGGCGCATACGTGATGGGGCTTGCCTTTGCGTTTGGTTGGACGCCCTGCGTTGGTCCAGTTTTGGCGACGATTTTGTTTGTCGCGGGAACCGAAGACACGGCATGGCGCGGCATGAGCTTGCTTTTGGCCTATTCGGTTGGCATCGGCGCACCCTTTATTTTGGCCGGGGCATTTGCTGCACGCTTTATCAAGCTCGCTGGTCGGCTGAAAAAACATATGCGCAAGATTGAGATCGCAATGGGCCTATTGTTGATCGTTACAGGGATACTGTTTCTAACCGGGAGCATGAGCGCTATTGCACAATGGCTGCTCGACACGTTTCCAGCGTTTGGGACAGTAGGATAGGAGATGATATGCTACGGATTTTGACATTTTTGCTTGCTTTTGTTGTTCTTTCAAGCGCGGCGCAAGCAGGAAAAATTGGTGACGACGGATTGCACAAGCAGGACTGGTTTGCACTCACATTCCGCGACATTGCTGAAGATATTGAAACTGCGGCCGCCGATGGAAAGCGGCTCGTTCTAATCTTCGAACAACGCGGCTGCATCTATTGCGCCAAAATGCATGAGGAACTGCTGTCAGATCCTGAAGTCGCTGACTACATCAAAGAAAACTACGTTGTGGTTCAGTACAATATGTTTGGCGATGAAGAAGTGACGGACCTTGATGGCGAGGTGTTGACCGAAAAGTCAGCTGCCCGCAAATGGGGCTATGTCTTTACACCAACCATGGTGTTTCTACCCGATGTCGTTCCAGCCGAACAAACGAGTGTTTCACGAGCAGCGGTTGCCACAATGCCTGGCGCTTTTGGCAAATGGACATTCTTGAATATGTTCAAATGGGTCAAAGAACGTGGTTATGAAGGTGACGAACACTTCCAAAAATACCATGCGCGTGTGATTGCAGAACTAAGAGAAGCCGGGCGACTTTGACACTCTTTATCGTTTATATTCATAGCCTTAGATATGAAACATATGAACATTTGAATTAATATATTGATTGTGAGGTTGTTTGGACTTAAGCTTGTGTTGAAGCTAATGAGATCAGACGATCCATCTCTGGGAGGGGGACTGGCATGAGAAAACTGATTGTCGCTGCAACAGCAGCGATATTGTGTAGCACAGCGATAGCGCTAGCAGACACAGTTGGACCAAATGAGGTTAAGATTGTAGATGCAGCAGTCGAAGGCTCGCTGAGCGGACAGGCAGGCGACGCAGCCGCTGGCCGCGACATTATGATTAATCGCAAGCTTGGCAATTGCCTCGCCTGCCACCAAAATTCAGAAATTCCAGAACAGCCATTCCATGGTGAAGTCGGCCCTCCACTAGATGGAGTTGCTGATCGTTGGAGTGAGGGCGAACTGCGGGCCATATTGGTTGATGTCAAAACTGCCATGAACCCAGATTCCATTATGCCGTCTTTTTACAGCTTGAATTTGGGTGTGCGCGTTGCTGAGAGTTTCGCAGGCAAGACAATCCTTCAGGCACAACAGGTTGAAGACGTTCTTGCCTATTTGATGACGCTTAAAGAGGAATAACACCAGCATGAACAAGGAGACACGAATGAACATTTCCAGACGCAAAGTGCTGGCGTTAGGCGCCGGCCTTGGCGCTGTTGTTTTGACAGGTTTCAAAGCAAACATTGCATTTGCTGACGAGGCAAAAACACAAGCGGCGATTGATGCCTTTGCAAATGGTGCAACTGTTGAGAGTGGCAAAATCACCCTTACAGCACCTGAAATTGCTGAGAACGGGAACACAGTGCCCATTTCAATTGAAGTTGAAAGCCCAATGACCGCGGATGACTATGTTCAATCCGTTATGATTTTGGCAGAAGGCAATCCAAATCCGGGTGTGGCCACGCTCCATTTCACGCCAATGAGCGGCGTCGCAGCGGCGACGACTAGGATGCGTTTGGCGAAAACACAGAACGTCATCGCGATTGCGAAAATGAGTGATGGTTCTGTCGTGATGGACAAGAAACTTGTCAAAGTCACCATTGGCGGATGCGGCGGCTAGTCAGCTGCGATAAAGGAGAACAAACATGGCTTCAAAACCACGCGTAAAAGTGCCCAAGAAGGCCGCAGCTGGCGATATCATAACCATTAAGACTCTCATCAGTCATGCAATGGAAAGTGGTCAACGCAAAGGCAAAGACGGCAATCTAATTCCACGCAAAATCATCAACAAGTTCACTGCTGACTTCAACGGAACGACCGTTTTTTCAGCAGACTTGGAACCTGGTATCGCTGCGAACCCTTTCATTGAGTTCAATGTGAAAGTGATGGAAAGCGGAACATTCAATTTTGTTTGGCTAGATGATGATGGAACACAATATTCTTCCAGCAATGAGATTGCGGTCGAGTAACCAACAGCCAGCATAGAACTCTTTGGAGTTGCTTAGAGGAGGAGACTTATGATCAATCGAGGGGGGATAGTTGCTGCGCTTGGCTTGAGTGCACTGATGGCGATGATAGTCGCGCCTGCACATGCCGATCCAGACAACAATCAACTGATCATTGATGGCGAGGTCATTATTACAGATGTGGCCGCGCCGGATGATTCACCGTTGGATCGCATTTACTCTGGTTGGCGTTTTCGCTCACCAGAAACACAATCGCTACAGATGGATGATTTTGAGAATCCGGGTTTTGTAGCGGTTGATGACGCTATTGAAAGCTGGGACACAGCTGAGGGGAGCGAAGGTAAGTCTTGTGCTTCTTGTCACAGCGACCCATCCAGCCTTGCAGGGCTTCGCACGACACTGCCCAAATGGGATGAAGCCACAAATAAACCTGCAACAATGGAAAATCTGATCAACCGCTGTCGCACCGACAGAATGGGTGCTGAAGCCTGGGGTTGGGAGCAAAAAGAAATGGTCAATATGACCGCGCTCGTCAGCCTTCAATCCCGCGGCATGCCGGTCAATGTTCAGACAGATGGGCCAATGGCAGAGTGGATCGAAAAAGGAAAAGACCTTTACTACACTCGTGTTGGTCAGCTCAATATGTCCTGCTCGAATTGCCACGAAGACAATTATGGCAATCAAATTCGGTCGGACCATCTCAGTCAGGGCCAGGTCAATGGCTTCCCCGTTTACCGCTTAAAATGGGCTGGTTTGGGTTCAATCCACCGCAGGTTTAAGGGGTGTATGGAGAATATCCGAGCAACACCATTTAAGCGCGGATCTGATGAATTCATCGCACTAGAAGCTTATGTGGCTTCTCGCGGTGCCGGGCTTGCAGTGGAAACTCCGTCTGTTCGCAATTAATTCAAACAAGCTGGGGCCGCACGTTTTTTAACCTGTGCGGCCCCATTTTTATTTTGGCCGCTTTGAGAAGGTCATGAAAGAGGTTGATTATGCTTTCACGTCGTGAGTTTTTGATGGCTGCTGTTGCAACGTCTGCAATTGGCGGCATTGGCATGTCAGGTCAGTGGGCGCGTGCGGCCGCCCGTCAAGAACTGTCAGAAGCCGACTTGTTGGACATGGACGGTTACGGCAATGTGACACTTGTGCACATCACAGACTTGCATGCTCAATTAAAGCCTGTGTATTTCCGTGAACCTTCAATCAATTTGGGTGTCGGTGATGTCAATGGTCAACCACCGCACGTCACAGGCAAAGACTTTCTCGACCTCTACAATATTGAACCCGGCTCCGCTGACGCCTATGCGCTTACGTCTGACGACTTTGTTGGGCTCGCGCAAGGTTACGGCAAAATGGGTGGTATGGACCGAATTGCGCGCATCGTAAAATCAATCCGCGCAGAGCGCGACGCGAACACACTTTTGCTAGACGGTGGCGACACCTGGCAAGGCAGTTACACGTCTAACATGACGCAAGGCGCGGACATGATTGAGGTGATGAACGCCCTAAAACCTGATGCGATGACCGGGCACTGGGAATTTACTTATGGTGCTGATCGGGTCACCGAAATCGTTGATGAGCTTCCGTTTTCCTTCCTTGGATCAAACATTTATGATGCTGAGTGGAATGAACCAGCTTTTGAAGCTTTTAAGATTTTTGAACGCGGTGGCGTAAAAATTGGCGTAGTTGGACAAGCGTTCCCCTACACGCCCATTGCCAATCCGCGTTGGATGTTCCCGAATTGGTCATTTGGCATTCGCGAGGAGGACATTGTTCGTAATGTTCAAGCGGCGCGTGATGCTGGTGCTGAGCTGATTGTATTGCTGTCCCACAATGGATTTGATGTTGATCGCGCGCTCGCGAAACGGGTCAGCGGTATCGATGTGATCTTGTGCGGACATACACATGACGCCCTGCCCGAGCCTTTGTTGGTAAATGGAACGCTGTTGGTGGCTACCGGATCGCACGGCAAATTTGTCTCTCGACTAGACCTTGATGTGCGCGAAGGCGAGATCAAGGGATTTAAGTACCGTCTGGTACCTGTGTTCTCTGACGTGATCACACCAGATGCGGATATGACGGCACTGGTGGACAAAGTGCGGGCACCGTACGAAGACGAGTTGGCACGGGTTATTGGCAAAACCGACAGTCTTTTGTACAGGCGCGGCAATTTTAACGGCACATTTGACGATCTTATTTGCCAAGCACTACTTGAAGAACGTGAGGCGGAGATTTCGCTATCTCCCGGTTTCAGGTGGGGCACCAGCATATTACCGGGACAGGACATCACTGTAGAAGACCTGCACAATGCATGTGCGATGACCTACCCTTCAGCATACCGCAGCGAAATGAGCGGCAAAACCATCCATGATATTCTAGAAGATGTGGCGGACAATCTGTTCAACACTGACCCTTACTACCAGCAAGGCGGTGATATGGTTCGTGTTGGCGGCATGGGATATACCATTGATCCAAACAAGACGATCGGCAACCGCATTTCCAACATGACCATGTTGGAAACCGGCGAGAGCATAAACCCAGAGCAAAACTACACAGTGGCGGGATGGGCATCAATTAGTGAAGATGTTGAAGGGCCGGCAATTTGGGATGTGGTTGAAGATCATCTCAAAAAGAATCCAGTAGTGGCGCTTGAACCCAATCGATCTGTGAACGTAATCAGCAACTAATTCAACAGGTTAAATTGTTCTTTGACTTTGAGGGATTCCTCTGCTCAAATACATATGAAAAACCATATACATTTAGAAAGGTGTTCAAAGGTGAATGAGAAAGCAAAAGCCAAATCGATGGCGAATGCACAGATTCAATTGAACGCTGGGCGGCGATCATTTCTGAAAAACAGCGTTCTGGTGGGCGGAGCAGCGGCAATAGGCGCGATAAGTGCAACGCCTGCATCGGCCAGCGGCGAAGATGTGATTTTGCAAAAGCAAGACTGGCGCACTGATCTTGGAGACGGCGTTGGCACACGACCTTATGGCACCCCCTCCTCTCATGAAGCGCATGTCATTCGTCGAAATGTTGAATGGCTAACCGCTGATCCAGTCAGTTCTGTCAGCTTCACGCCGCTGCACGAACTTGACGGCATCATAACCCCCAACGGGGTGTGCTTTGAACGACACCACGGCGGTATTGCAGAAATTGACCCAGCAGCCCACAGATTGATGATCCACGGGCTTGTGGATACGCCACTGGTGTTCACCCTTGAAGACTTGAAACGTTTCCCGCGCGAGAACAGAGTTCATTTTCTTGAATGCGCAGCGAACTCGGGTATGGAGTGGCGCGGAGCGCAGCTCAATGGGGTTCAGTTTACACACGGCATGATCCACAACGTGATGTATACGGGCGTCAAGCTACGCGACGTGCTTAACGAGGCTGGCATTAAACCAACCGCAAAATGGCTGCTGGTCGAAGGCGGTGACGCTTCGGCGATGACCCGATCAATCCCCATGGAAAAGGCGCTAGACGATTGTCTGATCGCCTTCAAAATGAATGGTGAAGCATTGCGCCCCGAGCAAGGTTATCCGATGCGTCTTGTTGTGCCCGGCTGGGAAGGCAATATGTGGATCAAGTGGCTTCGCCGTATTGAAGTTGGCGACATGCCTTGGCAACAACGCGAAGAGACTTCAAAATACACTGACCTCATGCCCGATGGGCGCGCCCGGCGCTTCACGTGGCAGATGGATGTAAAATCAGTGATCACCAGCCCAAGTCCGCAAGCACCCGTGCTGCATGGCAAGGGCCGCTTGGTGATTTCTGGTTTAGCGTGGTCTGGTGCGGGTAAAGTATCCCGCGTCGATGTTTCGATAGACGGTGGACGCAACTGGCAACCAGCGCGGATTGACGGACCCAGTTTTACGCGCTCAGTACATCGTTTTTACCTCGACATCGATTGGAATGGCGAACCGCTCTACCTGCAATCGCGGGCAATCGACGAGGAAAACAATGTGCAACCCACAAAGGATGCGTTGCGCGCCGTGCGCGGTGTGAATTCGATCTATCACAATAACGGCATTCAAACCTGGTATGTGGCCAAAGATGGAGTGACAGAGAATGTCGAAGTTTCTTAAAACCATTGCTCTGGCACTTGTCGCCGCAACTCTGAGCGGCAGCGCTGCACTGGCCAACGGCGACGTGGATCAGGGCGAAAAAGTGTTTAAAAAGTGCAAGGCCTGCCACGCAGTGGGTGAAGGTGCAAAAAACAAAATTGGGCCGCAACTGAACGACCTTTTTGGACGAGTTGCCGGCTCAATCGATGGCTTTAAATATTCCAAAGCAATGATTGCGAAAGGTGAAGAAGGCACCCAATGGGACCAAGAAAGTCTCGCTGCTTTCTTGAGCAAACCAAAGTCATTCGTAAAAGGCACAAAAATGTCTTTTGCAGGGATAAAAAAGCAAAAAGACATCGACAATTTGCTCGCCTATCTTGGCACTTTTTCTGCCACTGGTGATACTGAGCCAACCACATCCGAAACAAGCGATCAGACCGCCACAACGGAGCCGGTAGAAAAAGCGGCTCCCCTAAAAAATGCAGAACTGCCGACGCATGGGACTTATCATCTTGGACGCATGGCGTCAGAAGCGGAAATCGCTGCATGGAACCACGACGTAAGACCGGACGGTGAAGGCCTGCCTGACGGGCGCGGAACGGTTTTGCAAGGCGAAGAGGTCTACGTTGAATATTGTGCATCTTGTCATGGTGATTTTGGCGAAGGCGCGGGGCGCTGGCCAGTGCTGGCAGGCGGTCAAGGCAGCCTGCAAAATGAGCGCCCAGTGAAGACCATTGGCTCTTATTGGCCTTATCTCTCAACGGTTTATGATTATGTCCAGCGCGCTATGCCATTTGGCCAAGCAACGGTGCTTTCTGACGATGAAGTCTATGCAGTCACTGCGTATCTGCTTTATTTGAACGATATCGTTACGGATGAAGAGTTTGAGCTTTCAAACGAGAACTTCAATTCAATAGAAATGCCAAATGCGGCCAATTTCTATGCGGATGATCGCGCGAACGAGCCACAGTATAATGCAAGCGCGGAACCATGTATGGTTGACTGCAAGGCGGGCCCTGTTGAAATTACCAAGCGTGCGCAAGTGCTTGATGTAACGCCGGATCAAAGCAACTGATCTAGCTAACCTTAAAATGAAGGACAACGAATTGAGCTTAAGCAGGAGGACATTTGGAGCTCTAATGGGCGCAGCGGCGTCGGGCTTAGCGATGCCGTCAATTGTCCAAGCGATAGGTCGACCAAGGGTGGTTGTGATTGGCGGTGGCACTGGCGGTGCCACAGCAGCCCGGCACATTGCCCAAGACGCAGATGGTGCCATAGATGTCACATTAATTGAGCCGAAAACGCATTACACGACCTGTTTCTTTTCTAACTTCTATCTAGGTGGCTTGCGCAGCTTTGACTCTTTGACATTTGACTATGCAACCCTTGCGCAATCACATGGCATATCGATGATCCATGATTTCGCGGTAGAGGTGGATCGCGACAATAGGACTGTGCGTGTGGCTCAAGGAGGTCTTATCGCCTATGATCGGCTGGTCGTTTCGCCGGGCATTGACTTTGACTATCTTTCCACCCCAGGCTACACGGCAAAAGATATGGATATCGCTCCTTCAGCTTGGCATGGTGGCGAACAAACGCATGCGCTAAAGGCAAAATTGGACGCAATTGAGGACGGTCAACAAATCCTGATTGTGCCCCCAACAAATCCCTATCGATGCCCGCCTGGTCCATATGAGCGGGTTTCCATGATGGCGCATTTGCTCAAACAAAAGGGCCACAAGAACACCCATATTATCATTCTGGACCCCAAGCCTAAGTTTTCAAAGCAAGGCTTGTTTCAAGCCGGTTGGGAACAATATTACCCTGGAATGATTGAATGGCTAGGGCCGGATATTCACGGCGGGATATCAAACATTGATGCGTCAGCGGGCTTAGTCGAAACCGATTTTGATGATTTTAGCGGCCACTTGCTGAATATTATTCCAGCACAAAAAGCTGGTAAAATCGCGGAACTTGCAGGTCTGACAAATGAGAGCGGGTTTTGTGAAATCGACCCCTCCTCCATGCGATCAAAAGCTGACAATAATATCTATGTCATAGGCGACAGCTGCATTGCTGGGGACATGCCTAAATCAGGCTACGCGGCAAATAGCCAAGCCAAGGTTTGCGCGACAAACGTACGGGCAGACCTTTTAGGCACTGATCGCTTGCCCGCAAAGTTTCGCAATACCTGCTGGAGCCTGATCGCCCCAAATGACGGGGTAAAAGTTGGCGCAGACTATCAATCGGTTGATGGAAGGATTGAACGGACATCAAGCTTTATTTCTCAGAACGATGAAACTGCCGATGTCAGGAAAGCGACGTTTGATGAGTCAACGAATTGGTATGCTGAGGTTACACAAGACATGTTCGGATAGATGAGCGCAAAGTTGCTAGTCACTCTGTTTCAGAGGCGGCAAATATGGGCATCAGTAATCGTTGCCCAAAACAAATAGATTGCAATTTGGCATTGGTGTACAAGGACCCAAATCACCTTTCCTCCAAGCTCTATGTGATCAAATATGTCTCAATCAAATCCACTTTCGATCCTGAATGAATATTATGGCTACGACGCCTTCAGGGGATCGCAAGAGGAAATTATTGAACATGTGATTGGCGGCGGCGATGCATTTGTTCTTATGCCTACGGGCAGCGGAAAGTCCCTCTGTTATCAGATCCCAGCAATGTGTCGAGAAGGCGTGGCAATAGTCGTTTCTCCGCTGATTGCTTTGATGCAAGATCAGATTTCCGCCCTTGAAGTCATGAACATCAAAGCAGCCGCAATCAACTCCACGATGAGCGCTGCAGAGGTGTCCGCGACAAGTGAACTGGCACGAGCGGGCAAATTGGACATGCTTTATGTCGCACCAGAGCGGCTTCTTATGCCCGACTTTTTGCGCCTGCTTGATCAATGCAATCTAGCGCTTTTTGCGATTGACGAAGCTCATTGTGTATCACAATGGGGCCACGATTTCCGACCAGATTATGCAGCTCTTAGTCTTCTCGCGGACAGATTTCCACAAGTGCCGCGCATCGCGCTAACAGCTACAGCTGACGCGCCGACACGCAAGGACATAGTGGAACGGTTGGCACTGAAAAGTGGGCGCACATTTGTTAGTGGGTTTGATCGACCAAACATTCACTACTCAATTGCTCTTCGCAATTCACCGCGGAAGCAGGTCTGGAAATTCATTCAGGACAAACACCCAAACGACGCCGGCATTATCTATTGTATATCGCGCAAAAAGGTCGAAGAAATGGCCGCATGGCTGTGCGAGCAAGGTGTTGATGCACGCCCCTATCATGCGGGGCTTTCAAGTGAGGTGCGCGCTGAAAACCAACGACAGTTCCTACAAGGTGAGCAAGTCGTCATGGTGGCCACGATCGCTTTTGGCATGGGGATCGACAAACCAGATGTGCGCTTTGTTGTGCATATGAATATCCCAAAAAACATAGAAGCATATTATCAAGAAACGGGCCGAGCGGGCCGCGATGGTTTACCCTCTAATGCTTTGATGATTTATGGCATGGAAGATGCCGCGATGCAGCGCCAGTGGATTGATAATTCCGACGCTCCAATGGAACAAAAGCAAATTCAGCACCAAAAACTGGGCGCTTTGTTGGGATTATGTGAAACGGCCAATTGTCGTCGGCAAGTGCTTTTGAACTATTTTGATGACGATTGCTCACCTTGCAACTATTGCGATAATTGCGAAGAACCTCCCGAAACCTTTGACGCGTCAATTCCAGCGCAAAAGGCAATTTCTTGCGTCTATCGCACCGGCGAAATGTTTGGAGTTTCATATTTGATCGATGTATTGCGTGGCGAAAGCAACGATCGTATTGCCAATTTTCGACATGATCAGATTTCAACCTATGGAATAGGCACTGACCTCTCCAAACCCGAATGGCAAAATATCTATCGCCAACTTGTTGCCAGCAACCTTCTTGCGCCCACTCCTGAAGGACATGGCGGGTTACAGATCACCGACAACGGGCGCATATTCCTCAAGGAAAAACCAAATCTTCCAATGCGGCATCATCAAAAGACCCTTACGACTGAGCGGTTAAAGCAAAGCATCGGCAAACGACCTGCCTCTCTGGCATCGCCAACTGATCAAGCGCTTTATGAAAACCTTAAGAGCACGCGTGGCGAAATGGCAAAAACGCAAAAAGTGCCGGCCTACTTGATTTTTCACGATAAAACGCTGATTGAACTGGCCGTACAAAAGCCATCTTCGCTAGAGGCCATGTTGAATATCAACGGTATCGGCGAAACAAAATTGGAACGATACGGCAAACCCCTGCTCGACGTCATAATGCGACATGATCAAAGCGCATAGCACCAGTTGAAAAATTGCATTAGCATGTCCAACTCATGGTGATATAATTATCTAATTGGGGCTTAACTTGTCGTGTGCTATACTTGGGTAAAGATGGCCCGCGATTTTGCTTAAGTATGGAGTAGCAACCGCAGTGCATATATACGGTTCAAAACTGGTCAGTATCTCGTTTCTCGTCGCAATTAGCTTTTGCGCGACTGCGCCTGCGCGAGCATTTGACCTTTTTGGACTATTTAAAAAGCAAGAAGCTGTGACCGCGTCCAATGCTGCTGACGTGGTAAATCCGGTCAATTATTCGGCCAGCATCCAATCCGGCAATGCCGTTCTAGATGAATTATTGACGCCTAATTCGGTCCTGATTAAGGAGCAAACAACACCTGCTTCGGGCACAACGGGTTTGGTTACAAGGGCTCGAATTGACCAAAAACGACTTCTTGGTGCGCTTTACAGTGAAGCTTATTACGGGGGCACTGTTGATATCGAGGTCAACGGGCAAAACATCGATAATATTTCGCTTGATACCGACCTATCAGGAAAATTTGTAAACGTCGCAATCAAGGTTTCAGCTGGCCCGAGCTTCACGTTTGGCCGCCCATTCGCTCAGTCGAATGCAGGTGCAATTGACCTTGCTGAATTCGGCATTGTTGAGGGCGCCACGGCCAAATCGTCTCTGATCCTAAGCGCTGAGGCCAAACTGATCAAAAAGTGGAAGTCTGAAGGCTACCCCTTTGTGCGCATTATTGACCGTACAATCGAGGCTGATCACACCACCAACAAGCTCGATGTGTCCATACAACTCGAAACTGGCAATAAGGCAGCGTTTGGCGCTATCACCGTTGTTGGAAACACCGATGTAAACGCGTCTTTTATTGCTGAGCAAGCTGACATTTTGGTTGGCCAGCTATACAGTCCTAATCTGGTTTCGCGCGCAACCCGCCGTCTGCAAGAAGTTGGCGTTTTTGACAGTGTGGTGGTCAGCACTGCAGAACAACCATCCGCTGATGGCAGCGTCGAAGTCAATATCGAGGTGAGCGAACGCAAGCCGCGCACAATAGGCATTGGTCTTACTGCTGGCAATTTTGAAGGATTTGGTGTTGAGGGTTTTTGGAAACATCGCAACCTATTTGGCAATGCCGAAAGCTTGCGCGCTGAAGCATCTATTGGCCGTATTGGGCAAGGTGGTATTAGCGACTTAGATGCGCATACGGGTCTTGTGTTTGTGAAGCCAAACGCCATCGGTCCGGCGACAAGCTTTGAAGCCAAAACATCATTCGACATTATCAACTCAAATGCGTTTTCTAAGCAATCAGGCAAATTGGAAGTTAGCCTTTCAAACGACCTGCGAGATGACTTAACGGTAAAGGGTGGCATAGCAACTGAGTATGCGGTTGTTGACAATGGCATCACCACCACCAACACCTCCTTCTTGTATGCGCCATTTGCTCTGACCTACGACACACGCGACAGCACATTGGACCCGACCAACGGCTGGTATGCCTCTTTGTTGGCGGAGCCCACCTTTGCTTACCCCTCACATGCGACGTTTGTAAAAACGTCCTTTAATGCAAGCACTTACTATACTGTTGATCCAGACAATCGCTTGGTTTTGGCAGGACGTGTTGGCGCTGGCACAATATTTGGCACCGATATTTCAAACGTGCCTACTGATCGACGGTTTTTCTCTGGCGGTAGTGGGTCCATTCGCGGTTACGGATTTCAAATGGCGGGTCCGCTGACCGCTGGCGGCAAACCACAGGGTGGCCTCTCGTTCATGGAGGCGTCTGTGGAAGCGCGCTATAAGGTGACCGATGATATCGGCGTTGTGGCCTTTGTCGACACTGGCGGTGCATTTACTTCCAATATGCCCGGCCAAGGCGGGTCTATTTACACCGGCTACGGCCTAGGTGTGCGCTATCTCACACCCATTGGCCCTATTCGAGCAGACATTGCGTTTCCTCTAAATAAAATCCCAGGGCAACCACAATATGGCTTATATTTGGGTATAGGTCAGGCATTCTGATTCAATTGCGGTACGACGGAATAGCCCATAAATGCAAAGATCTCTGTCAATGATAAAGCGTTTCGCTTTGTTTCTTGTTGCGCTCATTTTGTTGGGCAGCGCAATTGTGTTCGCATTGCTGGGGACCAGTGGTGGACGGAACATTACGGCTGGCTTGATTGGCAGCATCGCCAGTTCGAATGACCTCAAAGTCGAAATAATTGGGCTCAACTCAGTTTTAGGCAACAGGATTGAAATCGAGCAACTCGCAATAGCAGATCGTGACGGCGTTTGGGCGACAGCTAACAGTCTGAAAGTTGATTACCGCCTTACTGATCTAATGTTTGGCAAGATTATCGTTGACGACGCGCGGATTGAGACGGTCAGTATCGATCGCTTACCCCTATCGCCCCAAAATTCAGCCCCATCTAAACCGCTCGCTTGGCCAACACAGCTTTTGCCAGCGCCGTTTAAATCGTTGGACCTTTCAGGGTTCGCTATCAATAACATCAGTCTTGCAACCGCTGTAGCGGGAAAACCGGCAACGCTTTCATTGAGTGGGCACGCGCAGGCAAACAACACTCCTCTGGGAACCAGTGGCACCCTCGCAATCCAACAAGTAGACAATGCAGAAAGCTCGGCCAATGGTTCAGTTTTAGCAACTTGGAATGTGGATCCAGCCAAACAAGCCGCAGACATTTCGTTGGAAGTTGCGGAAGATAGCGACGGCTTGATCGCCAATTTGCTTAACGTCCCAGATCGACCCGCGATAAAAGCCACACTTGCGGGTAGTGGACCACTTTCTAACTGGTCGTCAAAACTTGCCGTTGCCTTTAATGACAGGCCCGTTGTTTCGGGCGAAGCTATAGTTGCGCTGACAAGCGAACGCCAATCCATCGATGCCACATTGAGCGGTCAATTGGCGTCGCTTCTGCCCAAATCCATATTGCCACTTGTTGCGGGCAACACAGATATCAGGTTGAACGCGAGCAGAGACGCCACAGGCAACATCCAGATTGATGCTGCAACGCTCAAGTCGGCGTTGGCGCAAGTGCAGTCGCGTGGGATATACAGCCCTACACAAAATCGTGTCGACATGACGGCGAATATAGAAATTGGGAATGAGGGCGAAATCGTTTCGTTCGAGCGGCAACCCGGCGTTATCACCCGACTGGGTCGGGTCAATTTCACATCCAAAATCAATGGGACCGTCAATGATGCCACATTGAGCCTTAGCGGTGACATGGCGTCCTTTGAGGAAGGGCAAATAAGGCTTGCTGATGCACGCGTGGACGCGACCAGTGAGCATCTGGATCTTGCCAATATGCGCGGCGGCGCTGTTCTGAACCTTTACGTTGCCGAACTGGCAACAGGATCGGAACCAGCTGATCAACTTGTCGCGGGTGGTCTTGCCATCGCGAGTGAGGTCAAGCTTGCCAAACAAGTTATCGACATTACAAGTTTGAGCATAAAGAGCGCTGCACTTTCAAGCCTTACAATTGGGCGGCACGACCTTGCCGCCGGCAACACTCAGCTTGCGAGCAAAACCAGCATCACCGGGCATAAAAGTTCAATAGTGGGTCAGTTGTTCGGCGATCAAACAGGCATAATTGAAGCAGAAATCGGTATTTCGAATGACGGCCAAATTGACGCAAAGGCCATCAGCGTTAAAAGCGCAAACCTGAACGCTAGCGGCTCTGGAACGTTGAATGCAACCGATCTTAAGTTTGATGGCAACCTGGTTCTTGCAAATCTTGCCAATTTCAACCCCGAGCTAGCTGGCGCACTTGAACTTACTGCCGCCGCGAGCGGGTCAACAAGTTCCCCCAGCATAAGTTTAGAGCTTTTGGGGGATAAATTGGCTGTTGCAGGGCGACCAATTGACGGGCTTAGCGGCACGATCAGTGGGTCGTTGCAAGACGCTATCGCCGTTCAACTCGATGCGGTTTATGAAGATGCACCGATCACGGCATCTGCAAACATTGTTTCGCCTAGTGATGGCCCGCGCAAGATTGACGCACTCAAGATCGTTGTCCCCGGCGGCGAGATCTCGGGCGCAGTTACCGTTGGCAACAATGGGCTCATGGCGGGTTTTGCGGACTTGCGTTTCTCTGATTTCGCCAAATTGGCACCGCTGATCTTGCAGACTGGATTAGACGGCTCTGCAAACGGACGCGTTGAACTGTTCGTTGAAAATGGCGCACAAGGTGTTGTTGCAAACATAAGCGCACCCGCTCTGAACTACGACGACGCAAAACTGACGAACTTAGAAATGCGAGCATCGGCAAGCGATCTTTTTGGCAACATGGCGCCAAAGGTCAACGTTCAAATCGGTGCCTTATCCGTCGCAGGTGAAACATTCAGCAATACAGCGGTCGACGTTTCAAGCAACTTGGGTGTGTGGCCGATAACGCTCACTTCTGAGTTGAGTGGAAAGCCTTTATCTGTTTCTGCTGTGGTTGACCCGCGAGATGAAAAACTCGCGCTGAACGTCGAACAGCTCGATCTTAATTATCGCTCGATACCCATTTCATTGTCCAAACCTATTGTTGCAATGCTTGATGGCGGAGTGACCACTCTTAGCGCACCGAGCATAAATCTGTCGGGTGGCCAAATGGCGATTTCCGGCAAGGTTTCCGATCAGTTTGATGTGGATGTGCAAGTTAGCAACCTTTCCATGTCCGCGATTGAGGGTATCGCCAAAACTGGCTTTGCGCCGATCGGAACGATTTATGCAAGTGCAAAGGTAAGTGGACCAATTGCTGCACCAGACGTTGCATATCGTTTTGAGGGGCGAAACCTTTCTGGTGCGCCAATTCGGGAAGCTGGCTTGGTGTCACTGAACGTGAATGGCTCGGGCAATTTAAAAAACAACCAACTAAGCACCAGCCTAGCTGTTTCAGGCGGTGGGCTTGATATTGCAGTTTCAGGCACGACAGACCTAAAGGCGCAGTCTTTAGACTTTGCGGTAAAAGGCGTCGCTCCCTTCGCTTATGCCGCACGCCCCCTCACCCAGTCTGGTGTTGTGTTAAGCGGTTCGGTAAATATCGATGCAACAGCAACAGGTTCATTTGCAAAACCAAATGTTCACGGTCAAATCAGCACGTATGGTGCGCGTTTCACAGAGATCGCTTCGCGCATTCGCGTAACAGATCTATCCGGCACATTGATGTTTAACGGGGATAGTGCCAATCTGTCTCAACTCACCGGTCGCTTGGGAAAGAACGGCAAGCTTTCTGCCAGCGGCAATGTTTCCTTGCGTCCTGCTGACAAATTATTGTCCGAACTTTCGCTTAGCGTTCGAAATGCTGAGTACGATGATGGCAGCATGATTTCGACGATTTTTGATGCGGACTTGTCACTAAATGGTCGATTGGCAGAAACAGGCAGCATTACGGGAACGATCAGCGTTGATCGAACGGACATCACAATACCTGAAAGCTTGCCAAATGTGATTTCACCCGTGGCAGTAACGCACAAAAATGCAAGTGCAGCGATAAATGAGCAATCAAGAGCGCTCAACCCAACGAATACTGGTGGCGCAGGTCCATCGATGTCGTTGAATATTTTGGTGAATGCCCCCAACAGGATTTTTGTGCGCGGCAGAGGACTGGATGCAGAATTGGGTGGCAATCTCAAAATTGAAGGCACGGCGGCCGCCCCCATTGCAAAGGGTGCGATCAGCATGAGCCGAGGGCGCATGGACATTTTGACCAAACGATTTGACTTTGACACGGGGCGTTTGGTGTTTGCTGGCCCATTGGACCCAACGTTAGATTTTGTGGCAAGCACCCGCGATGGTGGCAGCACCTATTCAATATTTGTGCGCGGTCCTGCATCAGCACCAGAGTTCTCTTTTGGGTCATCTCCGAGTTTGCCCCAAGATCAGATTGTCGCCAAACTGTTCTTTGGCCGCTCCCTGTCCGACCTTTCGGCGCTGCAACTCGTGCAACTCGCCAACGCAATTGGCACCTTAAATGGCTCAAACTCCGGCCCAGGACTGCTTGACCGGCTGCGCGCAGCTTCTGGCCTTGATGATGTGGACATCAAAACCAATGAGAAGGGTGAAACAACAGTTGGCGTTGGCGCCTATTTGAATGATCGCACCTACATCAATGTTGAAAAAGGCGCTGGCGCAGGGTCTGGCAAAGTCACAATCGACTTAAATATCACCGACAATATAACGGCGCGGGGCGAAACTTCAGAAGACGGCAAAACCAAAGCCGGTGTTTTCTTCGAACAAGACTATTAGGCGCGCATCCGTTCTCGCTAAAGAACACTGACCCATGCTGCAGTGGCCACGAAGAGCACCACTTTAACCGACGCCAAATGATCGCGATGCAAATATTGCAGCGTGCTTGAGGTGCTATTGGCCACCCGTTTCGCATCTGAATGGATGTGAATGGTGTAGGTGCCAGACGGGTCAATTTCACGCTTCTTTTCACCGCATCTTCGCGAGCGCAAAAGTCATGCAACTTTTGCTGAAAATGCTGAGTGATCCCAAATACAAAGTTGTATCTATGCCTGAGTCAAAATTGACGACTTTCTTTAACCGAGCGCCGTCTGGTCCATAAGTGTAATTGACCGTGCCAGCGTAATTAACAACCGAGATCGGACGGTTTTCGCCATCATAGGTGATGGTACGCATTGGCCCCATTTCATCCGACTTGGTCAGTTGGTTGCCGTTATCGTCGTAGGTATATGTGTAAAGACCCGCTTCAAGCACAGCATGAGGCCGTACAGCGCCCCAATATTGACCACCATAGGTGTAGGTGCCCAAAGCCGAGTTTGAAAGCATATTGCCGCCAAAGTCATAAGTGAAACTTTGGTCTAAACCGCCCTTGTCCAGCTTGGCATTTGTGGCGCTGAGCAGTTGATCAATATCGTTATAGGCGCAGGTCCAATCCTCTGGACCTACATCCCGTTCCATACGGGTAATGCGGCCTGCGGCATCACGCGTGTAGGTGTAGGTTTCGTTGGTCATTTGCACAACCAACTCATCATTTTGCGCACCATTGATCAGTACTTGATCAAAGCTTGCTGCCCCATTTTGGGTGAGAATGTCCCATTCAGAGTTTTGGCTCCAATAGGCCAAGCCACTTGGGTCAACTGAGGTGGGTCACCACAGATGAGCCCACAACTTTGTAAAGCCGGGTGGTGTTGCACCTTCGATTGAAATCATTCCATTCAATCAGCACCTCTATGCCATCAGACCGTGTTTCAAATGACAATACCTCACCATCTTCAAAGTGCATAAGGTCAAAGTCATTTTCGGTTTCTAGCACTTCCTGATCAATTTTTAATTCAGAAGTCTGCAACACAAAAATTGTCACAAACTTGTTACCCTCGGCGCTACTTCCTGCAAGTTCCAAGTGAATGGTTGTTTTACGCCCAACTATGCCAAACTTTACTACTGTTGCTTCGTGAAACATATTTCTCCTCTCAATCAAGCCATTATTCGTCTGGTATTAAATGCGAGGGTCCACAACCGCGAGCACAAGGTCGACCATTTTTATCAAGGTATTGATCGTTCTTATTTTTGTATTGGGGTTCTTTCGGTGGTAGTGATCTATACCCTCAAATCCGCTTTCTCCAGGTTTGCCAGCGTCAAACCTTAATTCGTCTCCATTTTTCCCATTTACGAAAGTTCTGTGACCGCGTTTGCGTGCCTCTGGATGTGAAATCTCCTTATACCCCAATCCCAAAAGATCGTCAGGATCGACCGGTAGGTTTTTCAATATTCCTTTTACAAACTTCCCACCTGGCATAATCGCAGCGGCTACGATGCCGTAATCCGCAATCGAGTTGGCATCTACAAGCCCCTTCACATCTCCTACGGGAGTTGCTAATTCCACCACATCCGCACCGCTAGCTAGATATTCCGTGCCAATGGTCCTCATTGCCTCTCCGGCGTGTCCCAGCATTTGTTTTTGAGACACGTTCCCAGATCTGGCTTGCTCCATCGCACGCGCTTCGATCGCGGCGGGCGACATGGCATTTGCAAAATTTCTAAAACAATCTCCAAATCCTTCACCTTGACAGAAATGCCCACTCGGATCACTCTTATTCACCGGATCATTCAGCGAATATGCATAGCGGTTGGTGCCAACCGCAGGGTCAGCAGGGTTCCACCAGTCGGGTTGAATGAAGCGGGCCAGTTCTGGGTCGTAGTAACGGGCATTGAGATAGGTTAGACCTGTTTCAACATCGTGACGTTCACCGATATAGCTTTTGGTGCGCTCTGGGGTGAAGGTTTGGGCGAGGATTTCATTGATGCCACCAAAGGGTTGGTACTTCGATCTGCGCCGCATTAGCAGACAAAAAGTGCCTGAAACAAGTCAACTAGACTATTTCTCAACCGCGCATTGTTGCTTTACCCAGTTCGCGAAGGCTGTAATTCGTTTGTCGCCCCGCAGTTTATGTGGGCAGGCAAAATAATAGGCTTCCTCACATTTCATGCGCGCGTGTATGGGCACCACCAGGTCCCCACGCAGCACCTCCTTGCGCACCAAAAAATCAGGGATTAGGGCAAATCCAATCCCATTCACCGCAGCTTGAATGACATGGGCATAATGCTCAAACCGAGGCCCCGATTTGATGCGATTTGTGGCGAGGCCAAAGTTATCGCACCACATATTCCACAGTTTCGGGCGGGTTGTGTGGTGAACAAGAGGATAGTCCAAAATTGCATTGATATCGGCGGGACGCTGCTTTTCAATCAGACTAGGTGCACAAACGGGAATAACATGTTCAGGCATCAAGAAATCTAACCGCGCGCCCTGCCAGTCATTCATTCCAAAATGGATGGCAATATCAATATCTTCTGTGTCGAAATTGAACGGCTTTATTTTTGAAACCAGATTGAGGTCCAGTCCATGGTGGCTGGCAATAAACTCGTTCAATTTTGGCACCAACCAACGTGATCCAAAGGTTGGCGGCACCGCAACGGTGAGCAAGCCGATCGACTGATTGTGTGAAATAAACCGAGCCGTTGAGGCTTCGATTTCGCTGAGAATTTGCGACATATCTTGTCCATAACGCTCTGCTGCAGGCTCAAGAAACAGCCGTTTTCGCTCGCGTCTAAAAAGCTGAAGGCCAAGTTGTGCCTCCATAGATTGGATACGCCGGCTCACCGCGCTTTGCGTCATGTTCAACTCTTCGGCCGCCTGTGTGATGCTGCCAAGACGATAAACTGCCTCAAAGCAAACCAACGAATTCATGGATGGTAACGTACGGCGCATTTTCTACCCTTATATTCCATTTTGGAATGATGTTTGCGCATTAACTCGTTTTACACAAGCCCTTTTTCACCACAAAATTCCATCTGTAATTCACCCATACGCCAGCAAAAGGCATGTGGGATTTTTCAGCCGACAATGATCGGCAAGGGAGGAAAAATGAAAAAGCAACTCTTACCATTGGCTGCCCTATTGCTCTGCTCAACATCTTTGAGCGCACTTGCGGGTGGCGAAAAAGTGCCTGACGTCAATTTTCTGACATGGCCAGCGGCCAAGTATCAACATTATTATGAAACGAGCAATTACGTCGCAGAAGGTTGGCGCGAGCTTGGACTAACGGTTAATCTGAACCCACAACCGTTTCCCAACCCAATGCTCGGCAAATGGTTTTCAGAGCATGACTTTGATGCCGTTTTGTCTGTGCTCTCGGGCGCACCTTACCGCATGGAGCCGGATTTTTTCACTAACGCGCAGTTTAACTCTGCCAACTCCAGCCCAGGCGACTGGAACGTAGGCGAGTTCTCTGATCCAGAAGTGGATCGTTTGGGTCTAAAACAGCTCGGCTTATATGATCCAGAAGAACGCCGCGCCGTGATTTATGATTTGCAGGCAGCGTTGCACCGCGCCCAACCTGAGTTGGTGGTTGCGGCGGTAATTTCCACCACAGGCATTAATACTGAGAATGTAGAAATTCCAGGATTTGAAGCCGCACCAGATGGATTACGCTCCATTTGGAACTTGACCAAAATGACGTCAAAAACAGGTGAAGCTGTGAAAATGGGTCAAACGATTGACCAGGCTTCATTCAATCCGCTAGCGGCCAATACGGCTGAAGATTTTATCAATCTCAGCTTAATCTATGATCGTTTGATTGAACTTGGTGCGGATGGGAAGCCCCGCAACCGCTTGGCAGAGAGCTACAATGTTGTTGACGACACAACGATTGATGTAAAACTGCGCGAGGGGCACACATTTGCCGACGGCAAGCCTGTCACCGCGGCTGACGTCAAGTTCTCATATGATTACTTCAAAGAATGGGAAGCGGCTTACTACAAGAAATATTTGGAACGGTTGGAGAGCGTTACCATTCTTGATGATGGCACGCTCCGCTTCAAACTCACCGAGGCCTATGCGCCGTTCATCTTGCATACGTTGGGTCAAGTGTTCGTGTTGCCAGAACATATTTGGGGCAGTGTGATTGAAGATACAGGCATTTCCAAACCGCAAGAATATCGCAACACAGATCCTGTTGGCAGCGGGCCGTATAGTTTGAAATATTGGAAAGAGGGTCAAGAGCTCTATTTGGCCAAACGTGACGACCATTTCATGAAGCCTGCCGCCGACCTACTCTATGTGGTTTTTGGATCGGCTGAAGTTGTTGGTGCGGCACTTAAAAAGGGCGAAATTGACATTTCCTTGCAGCCCCTCGTGCCAACTGTAGTTGAAGAGTTTGCGGCTGAGCCGAACATCAAATTGTATCGCACAAATTCAAACGGCTATATGTCTGCGCGCTACAAGACAACTGGGCCTGTATTCTCGAATGAGGCCTTGCGTCAAGCTGCGGCATGGGCGGTTCCATATGATCAAATCATCGAGGAAGTTCTTGGTGGCGACGCCACGCGAAGCGCGTCTTCAATTGTTCCGATCAATGGGTATTGGCACAGTGCAACACTTGAGTTGCCACAATACGACATCGAAAAAGCGCGAAAAATGCTTGCCGATGCTGGTTTCACCTGGGACGCAGATGGTGCGTTGCATTTCCCTGAGTAACATCCTTTAGGATCGTCGTTCAATTATGATGCTTCAAGTAAAAAACCTCGCCAAGCGCTATGTGCTTGGCGAGAGCCTTTCGACGCTCTTGGGCCTGACCCAAGCTCAATCAATTCGCGCCGTAGACGGGATAAATCTGTCTGTCCAGCCCGGCGAAGTGTTGGGCCTTGTCGGTGAAAGTGGCTGCGGAAAATCAACCCTTGCCCGCTTGTTGGTTGGTCTGGAAGAGCCAAGCGAAGGCGAAATCTCGTTCGGTGGCGACGACATGGCACAATTGCGCCAAGACGATCGCCGCGCATTCCACCGGCAAGTGCAAATGGTGTTTCAAGACCCCTATGGGTCATTGAATCCACAACACACCGTTGAAGAGATTGTCAGCCGCCCGTTGATTTATCAAAAGGCGGGGCTGGATAAAAAAGGTCTACGCGAGCGCGCAATTGAAGCGTTGAGCGAGGCAGAACTGCTGCCGCCAGAACGCTATCTGGCGAAGTTCCCGCATGAGTTGAGCGGCGGGCAACGTCAACGTGTGTGCATTGCGCGTGCGCTTGTGCTCAAGCCAGATTTAATTGTCGCTGACGAGCCGATTTCCATGCTCGATGTCTCGATCAAGTGGGGCATAGTGCGTTTGCTTAAACGGCTGGTCCAAAAGCGAAAAATCGGCTTGATATATATTACGCATGATCTCTCGTCTGTACCTGCTGTTTGTGACAAATTGGCGATTATGTATTTAGGGCGGATTGTTGAAAGCGGTCCGTGTCGTGAGGTTTTTGCAAACCCCGAGCATCCCTACACTCAGGCCCTATTGGCCGCCACACCAAATCCCAACCCAGATGTTGTGCGCAAGCGGCCAAATATTTCTGGCGCGATACCAAGCGCAGCCGCCATCCCCGCGGGTTGCCGTTTTCACCCTCGTTGCCCGGTGGCGAAACCGGTTTGCGCTACAGATTTTCCCGAAGGTCTTTGCAGGGGCTACCACCGTGCTGAGTGCCACTTCGCATTCGAAAATGCCCAAACGCTGGAGGCCGGTTGATGCGACAGTTTTTGATTAAGCGCATTTGGCATGCGCTTCTAACCCTTTTTGTAATGGTCAGCGTGATGTTTTTCATGTTCCGCATGCTGCCCGGTGATCCAACCGCCACGGTGATCAGCCCCGCACTTTACCCAAAGGCGCAAGAAGCACTAAAAGCACAGTTCGGGCTCGATCGACCTTTGCACGAACAATATTTCATTTACCTGCGCAATTTGCTGGTTTTTGACTTTGGCATTTCCTTCCACACCTTGCGCCCTGTCGCAGGGGAAATTGGCAACCGACTAATCAATACGCTCGTCTTGATCTTGCCATCTATGGTTGTTGCTTACGCAATTGGTGCATTTGCTGGTGCCATGGTTGCATGGAAACGTGGCAGCAAAGTTGAAGGCTTTTTGGTGCTGCTTGCAACGGCATTACAATCTACGCCTGTGTTTTGGTTGGGTATGTTGGCGATCCTGTTTTTCTCCATCCGCCTTGATATGTTCCCCGTGGGGCACATTGTTTCACCGGGAAAATTCCCTGAAGCAAACCTGCAAATGTATCTGTCGCTCGATTTTCTGCACCACTTGGCCCTGCCGTTCATGGTCAATGTGGCCTACCAGTTTTGCTTTCCGTTTTTGCTCATGCGCTCAACGATGTTGTCAACAATTGGCGAGGATTACATCGAGTTGGCCCGCATGAAAGGCGTGCCCGAAAATCGCATTCTTTACCATCACGCCATGCGCAATTCTATGCTGCCATTGGCCACAACTTTGCCAATGATATTGGGCTGGGCAGTTGCTGGATCGGTGGTGATTGAGACTGTTTTTTCATGGCCCGGCCTCGGCCTCTTGATGGTCGAAGCTGTGGGGAGGTCGGACTACCCCGTGGTGCAGGCCGCGTTCCTTTTAATCGCTGTTCTAACAGTTGGCGGCACATTGTTGGCCGACCTCATGTACGGGATTTTAGACCCCCGTATCACCTATAAGTAGGAGAGCTAGATGTTCCGCACTATATCGCGTTTCCTTGCCATTATTTGGAGTTCTCCCGCTGGGCGCATCAGCTTATCCATCTTCTGTCTTTGCGTGGCCATTGCGACCTTGGGGCCATTGGTTGCCCCTTATGGGCCGACCGAACGCATCTATGACGAAGCGGGTAAGCTGGTGCGTCTTTCCCCGCCCACGTGGAAGCACTGGTTGGGTACAACCTTGCTTGGCCGCGATGTCATGAGCCAAATGCTTTGGGGCGCACGCCCCGCGCTTACCATTGGCGTTTTGACCGCTCTGGGCACCGTGCTGATTGGGGTGAATGTTGGGCTATTGGCGGGCTACCTTGGTGGCCGCGTGGACAGCATACTCATGCGCATAACTGACATTTTCTTAGGGCTGCCATTCCTGCCCTTTATCATCGTTTTGCTGTCCTTAACGGGGCAAAACATTTGGACCATCATTTTCGCGATGATGATTGTGATGTGGCGCTCAACGGCACGGATTGTGCGGGCGGAAGTGCTCTCCTTACGCGAACGCCAATTCATTGCGGCGGCGCGCACCACCGGTGCGAGTGATTTTGACATTATTTACAAAGAAATCGCCCCCAACATCATGCCGTTTGCGCTTGTTGGCGTCACATTTGCACTGGCTTGGGCAATCATTACTGAGGCCAGCATTGGGTTCTTGGGCTTTGGTGATCCAAATGTCGTGAGTTGGGGATCGATCATCTACGACGCCTACGCATCGCAAATGATGTATCGCGCACCCTGGTGGGTGGTGCCGCCCGGCATTGCCATCATGGTGCTTGTGACCTCGGTTTATTTCATTGGCCGCGCATATGAAGAAGTTGTCAATCCACGCATAAAGCAGGCGGGTTAATCATGGACAAAACACATCAGTTCACCCCGGCGCTTTCCATCAAAGACCTGGACGTAGATTACAACGCTGGCGAACATCCTGTTGCCGCTTTGCGAGAGATTAATTTGGATCTTTTCAAAGGTGATCGAATTGGGTTGGTTGGAGAAAGTGGCTGTGGAAAATCGACTTTGCTCAAAGCCATCATGGGGGTGCTGCCCAAAAATGCGCGGACCCCAAATGGCCAAATATTATTGGATAAAACTGACCTATTGACCACTGACGGTGAAACGCGCCGAAAAGCACGATGGGCGCGTATCTCAATGATTACGCAGAGCGCGCTTAATGCTCTCAATCCGGTCCACAAGATCGGCGCGCAGATTGAAGAGGCGATCCTATCACACAAAGACATTCCCAAAGAAAAGGCTCGCGAACGCGCGAAAGAATTGTTCGATTTGGTCGGCGTGTCATCGGAACGATTGGATGACTATCCGCACCAGTTTTCGGGCGGCATGCGTCAACGTGCTGTCATTGCCATGGCGCTGGCACTTGAACCTGAAATCGTGCTGGCGGACGAACCAACAACTGCTCTGGATGTGATCGTCCAAGACCAAATTTTTGACCGCCTTTACAGCCTACAAGCTGAACAAGGCTTTTCAATTGTTTTGGTCACGCACGACTTGGCGTTGGTCGTTGAAAGCTGCGAGCGCATTGTGGTGATGTATGCAGGCATGATTGTTGAGACCGGGAATACAAAGTCCATCACACGCACCCCATTGCATCCCTATACCGCTGGCTTGAGATATGCGATCCCCGACCTGACGCTTGATCACGACCCCATATCCATCCCCGGTGCGCCGCCTGACCTGTCACAACCATTTCAGGGCTGTCGTTTTGCCCCCCGATGTCCAATGGCGATTGATGCGTGTTGGCAAGACATGCCTTCCCTTGAACCTGTTGGCCAAGCAGAAGGCGAGCGCTTGGTGCGCTGTCATCGGGCAAACGAGATGAACGATTTTCGCGACAGGTTAAGCCAACAAGACTTTTGGTTCAGCGAAACAAAGACAAACGAATAATCGAAAACACGGAGAGACTAAAATGCATTATTTTGCTTATGGCACCCTTTTGGTTGAAGAGAGCATGCGCGGCGTGTGCCCAAGCGCAAAGAACGTGGGCTACATGCGGCTAGACGGCTATGAAATGGCGTTTGGAAATTGCTCTAGGGAAGGCCTTGCAGGTTGCACACTCGTCGCCAAAGAAGGCGCGGTTACCTATGGCATTCAATATGAATTGACCGACGAAGATATGGCCAAAATGGACGATGCAGCCGAGGTCTCGACCAAACAATGGGTACATACCCCAATAACGTTGATAGATGCATCTGGCAACAAAGTGCCCTCGTCCACATACATTATTCCAGGTGAACTGAATGAGTGGGCACCCACAGAGAAATACGTCTCGCCAATCCTAAAAGGGTTGGAAACAGCTGACTTTCCAATCGACTATAAGACATTTATGAACGCCATGATCGACAGAGTCGTTTGCTGAAATAGGTAGTTAGCGGCTACACATTAATTGAAAAGCCTGTCGCCACGGCGGCAGGCGCAAATATGGATTGGGCGGCCTGTGGCAATATTAGAGTAGTCGCCCTGCCCGAACGGTTCCACTTTCAAAGCGATTGATATCATAAACACCTAAAAGAAGAGGAGCTCTGTTTCCAAACGAGAGCTCCTCAAAGAGTGTTTTCAATTCTGGCAATTTACTTTCCAAAAAAACGGATCGCGCACCACATCACCGCATTGGTTCAGCATTTGTTGCGATGATCCCATTTGGACGCATCATCAAGAATGCAATCAGGGTCAACAGAACCGCTGCGTCGCGATAAATCACATATTGATCGGGCAGAATATAGAGGAAACTGGCTTCCAATAGTCCCAGCAAGAAACCGCCATAAAGAGCGCCCTTTGGGTTAGATAACCCACCTATAATCACTGCAATTAGCGCTTTGACCATAGGGGTTAGACCCATCGCTGGAAAAACAGCGCCGCGCTGTGCAATCCACATGACGGCGGCGACGCCAGCAAGTACGCCCGACAAGCCAAAAGCCAACATGATCATTTTATTGGCGTTTATTCCCATTGATCTGGCAACGGTAAAATCCGATGCAGCAGCACGTAGCGCAATGCCAATCCGAGTTTTGGTGATGAATGCATTTAGTCCAAACAGTGTCGCAAAAGAGATGATGATGGACATGACTTGCGCTTTGGAAATGAAGACATCTCCAAAGGTCATGTAGCCGGAAAAATAGCTAGGGATAGGAATTGGCTTGGATTTCGGGCTAATGAAAATCTGGAAACTCACGTGCAGCGCCAAAGAGATAGCGAATGAGGTGATGAGCAGCGACATTGGGCTGCGTCCACGCAATGGCCTGAAGGCAATGCGCTCCATAGCAACGGCCGCAAGCCCCGCTAGAGCGACTGCGAACAAGACCGCTACTGGAAATGGCACACCTGCCGCGAGCATAAAGAACAAGCCATAGCCGCAAACGGTCATTAGATCGCCATGGGCAAAATTTAGAAAACCAAGCAGTCCAAATACGGTGGCAAGGCCCAAAGCCAGCAATGCGTAGGTTCCCCCAAGGCTCAAAACGGATATAGCAAATTGGATTAATTGTTCCATGGTTAGTTCCTACGCCGCGCCCAAATAGGCTTCGTGAATTTTTTTGTCTTGCGAAAGGTCTGCGGCTCTGCCTTCGCGCACAATATGCCCCAGTTCCATCACATAGGCCCTGTCGGCAACCGCCAGGCTTTTTTTGACGTTTTGCTCCACCAACAAAATGGTCACGCCTTCTTGGTGCAATTCACTGATCAATTCGAATACTTGGGTAACGATTTTTGGTGCAAGACCCAATGAAGGCTCATCAAGTATGAGGAATTTGGGACCAATCATTAGGGCGCGCGCTATGGCAAGCATTTGCTGCTCACCACCAGAGAGCGTGCCAGCCTCTTGGTTGACCCGCTCGCCTAAAATAGGGAAGCGTTTGACCATTTCGTCCAATCGCACATCACATTTAGCTTTTGGCAATGTAATGCCACCAGCGATCAGGTTTTCTTTCACTGTCAAATCTGCAAAAACCCTTCGCCCTTCAGGCGACATGACAATGCCCAGTTTTGGTTTTGCTTCTACAGAGGATTTGGCCAAATCGTTGCCATTGAATTCCACCTTGCCAGCGGAAATGTCCGTTAACCCCATAATGGCGTTTAGCGTGGATGTTTTTCCCGCGCCATTCGCGCCAATGATGGTCACCAACTCGCCTTCATTGACTTGAAATGAGATGTTTTGCACGGCTTTCACCGGCCCATAGCTCACTTCCAACTGATCAACATTGAGTAGTGTGTTTTTCATCTATCCACTTTCAAAGTGGGGTGACGCTGACAAAGCGACACCCCGGTATTTGCAATCAAAATTATGAACGAGGTGATGGAATTTCACTTGGTTCTAATTTGATAGATTTGATGTGAACGCCCTCGCCGCCTTGGATTTGCATCACATGCACAGGCAGATTGGGAAGCGCCCCAAAACCTTTGAATGTGACTTCACCGATTTCGGTTTTCACATTTTCCAGTTCACCAAATGCTTTGCGGACCGATAGCGGGTCGATGGTTCCGGCGCTCTCAATGGCTTTTTCAAGCATGCGCATAAACGAGTAGCCAACCATTGCTGGATAAACGCTATCCTCGTTGCCATAGGTTGCTGCGTAATTTGCAACAAACGCTTCAGCTTCTGGGCTAGAAGATGGCGCGGCCATTGTTACGTAGTAGACGCCTTCAACAACTTCACCTAAGCCCCGAACAGCCGGTTGATCTAGCACATCGGGCCCCAAGTATGCTGACTTGATCCCTGCGGCGCGCAGTTGATTGATGAAAACCGGAAAATCATTATCGAATGGCATGGCCACGATCACATCAGGTTCTTCGGGAAGTGCCTTAATTGATGCAATGATTGTTGAGAACTCTTGTTGGTCATATGCAAACTCTGAATTCCCAACAACTGAACCACCTGCCTCGACGAACTTTTCCTCAAAGTAACGTGGCAAGTAGTCTGTGTAAGGATCAAATTGAGAAGTGACCAGATAGGCGGTTTTTGCTTTCAAATCCTGGGCGGCAAACTTTGCGTAAACTCCCCCCATATGCGCGTCGGACATCATAACAAGAAACGAGCCTTCGCCCAAACGTGCGGGGATTGTTGGTTGAGACGCAATCGTGTGAACCGCCAACATGTCTTTGCGTAACGCTTGTGTGCCCGCGGACACCGCGTAAGGCACCAAAGCCGATGTGATGAAGGCGTGCATTTTTTCGCTCGCCATGACTTCTGCGGTTGAAACGGTTGATTTTTGAACGTCAGAAGCATCATCGCGCTCAATCAATTCAATTGGGTATTTGCCCAAGAACCCACCGCGCGCATTTGCTTCAGTTTGATACATTGAAACGCCTTGCATAAATGGCGCATCATATGACGCCATAAAGCCGGTTTTGGCGTTCACAGCACCAATCACAAAGTCTTCTGACATCGCAGGCATCGTTCCGAGCGCAGCAACTGCTGTTGCTAATAGAATTTTCCTAATCATTCTTCCCTCCACTTTGGACGTTTAGTCGTCCATTTCTTCGCCGATATAGGCTTCTATGACGTGCGGATCCGCCTGAACCTCCTGAGGGGTTCCGCTCGCAATTTGTTCGCCCTTATTGACCACATAGATCTGATCACAGAGCGCCATGACCATTGGAAGGTCATGTTCAACCAACAAGATTCCGCAGCCGATGCGCTGCACAATTTGTTGCAAAAGGTCTGTAAGGTCTTTGGTTTCTTGGTCGTTCATGCCAGCAGCAGGCTCGTCCAAAATAAGGAACTGTGGTTCAAGAGCCAGAGCGCGTGCGATCTCAAGACGTCGCTGATCGCCATAGGCCAAACCATCGGCCTGCTCTTGATATTTATTTTCCAGCCCCAAAAAGGCTAACCAATTGAGCGCCAATTGCTCTGCTTCTACCCGAGACATATCGGGGCGCGAAACATTGACCGCAGCTATGACGTTTTCAAGCGCGCTCATGGCACCAAACGTTCTAATGTTTTGAAAGGTTCGGCCTAGTCCAATTTTTGCCAATTCACTGGCACTCGCCAGCGTTACGTCATTCCCGTTGAGCTGAATTGAACCACCTGTTGCAAAAAGATTGCCGGTGATGACGTTAATGAATGTGCTCTTCCCCGCACCGTTTGGACCGATCAGTCCAACGATTTGGCCCGCTTTGACTTCAAGATTGATTTTATCCATCGCACAAAAAGCACCATAGGATTTTTGCAGATTTGTTGTGGTGAGTACCGCGGTTTCATCAACGTGGTAGTTGGGCTTATTCGAATGGGCAGTTTTCTCTGCAAATACATTCGGGAACAAACGCTGGAACCATTGGTGCGCAGCGATCTCCTTGTATCCCGCCACCCCTTCTGGGCGATAATAGAGCACCAGCAAGATCAAAAGTGAAAACGACAGAGCTGTTAGGCCAAACACGTTTGGCATAATAAAGCCAAACGCCAATTCAGTGCCCGAATACCCATTGAGGAATTCCTCAGTCTTTTTGAAGATCTCTTCAGCAAAACTAACAAATATTGCGCCAACAACGGCACCAGTGAGCGAGCGATAGCCACCAACGATCACCAACACGATAAGCGCAAAGGTTTTGTCGAGATAGAATGAAGACGGCGACACCACACCAACGGAATGGGCAAACAATGCACCAGCTGCCCCCATGATCGCAGCGCTAACCACCCAGACACCAAAAATTGGTCGCTCCGAGCGTATGCCGATTGAGCGCGCAGCTGGTTCGTTTTCTCTAAAACTTTCTGCAGCGCGGCCGATGCGGCTCGATTTTACGGCGAACGCAATCATCAGCGCCAGCGCCAACAAACCAAGAACCAGCGGCCAAGTAACCTGCTCGGTTGGCAAAGCATATAGTGACTGCTTGCCGTTGGTAAGCGGCTTCAGGCCGATAAATAGCAAATAGGCGATGACCAGGAAACCAAAGCTTGCAATGACGGCAGATGTTTCGCGCAGTCGCTGCATAACAAAACCTGTTAGCACCCCAACAATTGCGGCAGCACACGTAGCTGGCACAATGGCCGCGACCAACGGCCATTCCACATTTAACAATGGTGCGGGCAACTGTGGTAGCAAAATTGGCTTTATCGTGGATGGAATGGTGAACCACGCGGACACATAGGCGCCGATGCCAAAGAAGACGACATGGCCAAGCGAAAGGATGCCCGTTGAGCCGCAAAACAGCCCAAGACCAACGCCTGCAATAATATTGATGGCGGCGATTTTCAACAAACGTTCACTGGCGAAGCCAAGCCCTGCAATCAGCGCTAGAACCCCGCACACCAGCAAGAATAGCGAGACTGCGCTGAAGACAGAAACCCTTGTTCGTTGGTCAAAAAACGCCGAAAACTTCGACGCGCGCGCAGTTTCGCTTTGCGCCATACCGATACTGCTCAATCGATCCTCCCCCTTTGCATCGTTTGAATTGATGCAAATATTCACCGCCCCCAACATTCAACGACGTCGGCCGGCGGTTTACACATCACTTGTGTACATATTCAAAGATAATTGTTTGAAAGTCGCAATAAAAGCGATATTTTTGGCAGTTTACTGTTATGTATCGTAACTTAATTTTACCCGACCGACTATTGCGACAATGGAACTGCCAAATATAAACAAACGATCTCAGATACTTATACCTGAGATCGCTCTATGCTTGAATTTGACAACTAAAACATTAGAAATTGTGCAGATAGCGGTCGGTCTCCACTTGCGTAACCTGTTTATTCACAAATTCAATTTCACGTTCCGCCTGTTTTACAATCACGGCTAGCCGGTCTTTGCCGACCACGTCTTGCATAAACTGAGACTGTTTTGCGCGTCGAACGGCCTCATCAAGGGACAATGGCAAGGGCTCATCATCACTATCTTCATATGCGTTGCCCTCGATATGAGGACCAGGTTTCAGACCAGCTTCAATTCCATCTAGACCAGCCGCAATTTCACATGCCAACAAATAATATGGATTGCAGTCGGCGGAAGCGTCGCGCTTTTCAATACGCACTGCCGTGTCTGATCCATCAATCACACGCAATCCAACCGTGCGGTTATCATATCCCCAGCTGGCGTTCATGGGGCAAAATGTATAGGGCTGACGGCGACGATAGGCGTTTGGCGTCATTGATGTCACCAAAGACATTTCCGCCATTCGCGTTTGCAAACCTGCCAAGAATGCCAAACCGGTTTTGTTGATCGTTTTGTTGGTTGCGAATTGGTTTTTGCCGTCTCTCCACAATGAATAGTGCGTATGAAACCCGCTGCCACTTTGATCGATGTACGGCTTGGCCATAAATGTAGCAAGATAGCCATGCTTAAGTGCAAGTTCTTTGACCATCGCACGGAAAAGCACAACGCGATCGGCGGCTTTGAGTGCCTCACCATACCGAATATTCACCTCAACTTGCCCTGCGGCATATTCTGGGTTCGACTGCTCAATAGGAATGCCAAGGGCGTTCAAGTGCTCGCGGATGGGACCAAGAACATGCTCCATTTCAGCCATGCGGTTGATGCCATAGACTTGGTTGCCAGAAAATGTCGGCTTCCCGGTTTCTGGGTCCAGCAAATAGAACTCAAGCTCTGTGCCGACTTGAACCTCATAGCCCATTTTGGCCGCCCGCTCGACTTGAGCAACAAGCGCATTGCGTGGATCGATTGGCACGGGCTTATGGTCAAGCCCCTCAGCGCGCGCCATACAAATTGCCACGCCCTCTTCCCAAGGTGACGCCACGGGCACGTGAGATGGGAACATATGCATGTCCACATAGCCGTTATCGAAACTACAATATGGCGTGTCCCAGACATCACTGGTCATGTCCATTGCAAAAAGCGCAGCGATAATGGCATTGCCATCGTTGCACGTGCGCTCCCATTGCGTTGCGGGAATGCGCTTGCCGCGCATAAAGCCGTTAACATCGCCAACGCCCAACACAATAGTGTGCGTTCCCTCTGGCAAAGTATAATCTGAAAACCCCAAAGGTCTCTCTCCCCTTTTGTCTTTCCAGAAATTTTGCATTTTTGTATTCAGTATGCAAGAGTTTCATAATATCAAATTCGAACAGATAATGTTATGTTTTATGCATGTAATTAGTATTTGAACTTATTTTTTGTTCGTTATTCGTAATTTAAGTTGGTTCGAATGCGGTTGTCTTGAGCAACTGCTTGTCGTATGGCAACTGTATACAAAGAAATTGGCAAGGCGGCAGACATGGCAACATTCAAAAAGATAAATGCTCCAAGAATTCGACTTGCTGATGAAGTGTATACACAGATCATCAATGCCATCCACGAGGGTCAGATTTCGCCGGATCAGCGCCTGGTTCAGGAAAAACTGGCGGCAGAACTTGAGATCAGCCGCACACCAATCCGCGAAGCTTTGTTGCGATTAGAGCAAGAAGGCATTCTAACGCTATCTGGTCGTGGCGGCTTCATAATCCGGCAGATTGAACTTGAAGAAGTACATGAAATATACCACACGCGCGCAGCTATTGAAGGATATGCAGCACGGCTTTTGACCGAAAGCGGTGATGAAAAGCTGTTTAAGCAGATTGAAGCTGTAATAACACTTGAAGAAACGCGCGACTTGAAAACAGCTGCAGATTTCTATGATGCCAACAAAAACATCCATCGCGCTTTTGTTGAAAGAACAAACAATCGCTATTTGCTAGATATGTTTGACCAAATGTGGAACCGAGGGTTTTCATTCCATTTGTTCGCAACGATCAAAGAACATGAACTGGAAAAGTCTCTGGGCGAGCACCAGGCTCTATGTGATGCGCTAAAGGCTGGCGACCCTGCCGCCGCTGAAATGGCTATGCGAGCACATATCAACGACGGCCTGGATCTGCAACTTGGTGCATTGGCAGAAGAAGCGGCCTAACCAATTGAAAAATCAATGATGGTGCGGATGCCCTGCCCTTTGCGCATATCATCAAAGCCGTCATTGATCTGATGCAACGGAATCCGTCCGGTCAGCATATCATCAAGATTGAGACGACCGTCCAAATAGAATGCCACCAACCGCTGCATATCGGTTCGGAACTGGTTTGATCCCATATCGCATCCCATAACTCGACGCTCTGCGATAAACTGCATGAAGGGCAACGACACTTCTGCGTCTTGTGACATAAGCCCGATCAACACCAATGTGCCGTTTTTGCGCAACATCATAAAAGCGTCGCGCGCCAATTGGGGTGAACCGACGGCTTCAAATGCATATTCAGCCCCCTTGCCCAGCGTTATCTGTATAACCTGATCCACTGGCGAGGCAGTTTTGGAGTTTATGACGTGGGTTGCGCCAAATTTCTTCGCCATCGCCAATCGATCGGCATTAATATCAATCGCGATAATATTGAGTGCTCCGGCCATTCGCGCGCCTTGCACTGCATTCAGGCCAACCGCGCCACAGCCAATAACCACAACGCTCGAACCAAGCTCAACTTTTGCGGTGCGCATAACCGCACCAATGCCCGTTGTGACCCCACAACCAATCAAAGCGGCCTTGTCTAATGGCATCGCTTTGTCGATTTTGGCCAGCGCATGTTCATGCACCAACATATGGTCAGCGAAAGCTGATAGGTTCATGAACTGTTGCACAGAACTGCCCGCCTGCATCAGGCGCGGCTCTTCTTTGTCATCACGGTTGATGGACGCTTGATCTTCACAAATCGAAGGGTGTCCAGAAAGGCACTGATGACAAGATCCGCAAAAAGCGGACAAACAGCCAATAACATGGTCGCCGGGCTGCAAATAGCTCACCCCAGCCCCTACTGCGCGCACAATGCCTGCGGTTTCGTGCCCAAGAACAGCAGGCGCAGGCACAGGCAAATGCCCGTCCATGAAGTGCAAGTCTGTGTGGCAAAGTCCTGTTGCCGCAACTTCAACCAACACTTCATTATGCCCCGGATTGGACAGTGTAATCTCTTCAATTTCTAACGGCTGACCCGCTTGTCGAAAAATTGCAGCTTTCATAGTGTGTCCCCCTAGTTCTCTAGCTCTTGCCAAAACGTTTCAAGTTGTGCGTTTACAGCAGTTGGATTCTCCAAATTGGCAATATGTCCGGCGTCTGGAATGATAGATGCTCGCGCGTTGAGCAACTCTGCGGCAATGCGTTCGGCATAGGCCGGCGGTGTCTCGGCATCCAACGCACCTGCCAAAACAAGCGAGGGCACGTTAATGGCCTTTAGCTTTGCTAGCGCGTCGTGCTCAGCAATCAGATGCGTCGTCAGCTTCAGGCCCTGTTTTGTGGCACGAGACATGGCGCCAATCGCTTCTTGTCGAACTGTGTTCCTGCAGTCCGGTGCAACAATGGCATTGATCATTGAGGCGCTAAACTCCGCCACTGAAACGTCACTGTCCAACTGCCCGCAAATCGAATGGGTAAACTCTTTTGGATCCGCATCACCGCCCAAACCGAATTTTGGCGAACTATCCATAATCGTCATCGACGTCATATGTTGGGGATAGACCGCAGCAAAATGCTGCAAAATCATTCCGCCAACGGACAGACCAACAAAGTGGGCTTTTTCCAAACCCAGCGTTTTCGTGACAAAATGGTGAAGCGCCGCAACAACCTCTTGCATGCGGGCATTGTCCGCTAACGGCGCTGAAATACCAAACCCTGGCATGTCCCAGGCAATGCATCTGTACGCTTTGGAAAAACGCTCAAATTGCGGCCGCCAAGCGGTCTTTGAACCGGCCATTGCATGCAAGAATATGATGGGTGATCCTGCGCCGCATTCAAGCCAGGACACACCATCGACTGTCGTATTTTTCATAAGCTCTCCCCTTTTCATCACGTCTTAAATGGAGAATAATCGCTGCAACTACAGCAACTTACACTCGTCCACTTTTTGTAAAAATCCCCTCTACAATTTGCTCGTATACAGCATACATGAATTTCTGTATACAGAATTCAGAGAAATTTTTGAGGGATGGCTATGACCAATCAACCAGTTTTTGAAACCGACCTAAATGATCCGCATTTGTTTGATGATGGGATACCGCACGAGGTGTTTTCTAACATGCGTTCGACGAGCGGCCTGGTGTGGAATCCCATCGGCGAAGAAGGCGATGGTTTTTGGTGCGTTGGTCGTTTTGAGGATGTGGCAGAGGTTTCGCGTCACCCCGAGATTTACAGCTCCGGGGTTGGTCACATTCAAATCTACACCATTGATGAGGATGCGCTGGAGGCTCGCGCATCCATGATTGATATGGATCCCCCTGCCCACACAAGGCTGCGTCGCTTGGTCAACCCGGGGTTCATTCCCCGCAACATTCGAGACTATGAACCAATTGTGCGTGAACGGGCGTCAAAGCTTCTCGACGACTTGATCAAAGATGGTGGCGGCGATTGGGTTGATCGTGTGGCAAAGCCTATTCCCATTGGCATAATCTGCGACATGCTTGGTGTTCCTGAAGAAGACCGCAACTATATGATTGAATTGACGGACCATCTGGTCGCTGGCACCTCCGCAAAGCCTTTGGACCCGAATGCCTATGGCAACACTATTCCACTGCGCCTTTTGCCGTTTAACAGTCCTGCAGCTTTTGCCCTATCCGAGTATGCGCGCGAACTGGGCGAAAAACGCCGCGTAGACCCTAAGGACGATGTGGTGTCGAAATTGGTTCACACAGAAATCGATGGTGAAAAACTGACCGATGCCGAATACACCAACTTCTTCCGTTTGTTGATTTTTGCCGGCAATGAAACAACACGCTCGGCTATGTCCAACTTGGTGCTGCAAATCGTTCAATTCCCTGAGGTCTTTGAGAATCTCAAACAAAATCCAGATTTGATGGAAGGCGCGGTTGAAGAAATTGTTCGCTACGCTTCTCCTATTTTGTATTTCCGTCGCACAGCAACACAAGACACCGAACTATCGGGCACCAAAATCAAAAAAGGGGAAAAGGTCGTTATGTGGTATGCGGGTGCCAATTTCGACGAAGGTCGTTTTGACGACCCGCTTTCCTACAATATTGATCGACCAAAACAACCCCACGCCGGTTACGGTGGCGGGGGTGTTCACACCTGCCTCGGCGCAGGCCTCGCGCGGATTGAGTTGCGGGTTTTGCTCGAAGAAATTCTGAAGCGCAATATGGGGTTTGAGATCAAAGAAAAGCCTGAATATGTACATTCGAATTTTGTGAATGGCATTGAGCATTTGCATGTCACTGTGACAGGAACCCCAGGAGCCGGCAAATGAATGCCTTAACCTCAGCACATCAACTTGTGCCAATCTCGTCACCCGCTATGCGGGCCTTTCGAGTGACCCGGATTGTAAATGAGTCCTCGATCATCAAGAGTTTTTGGCTCAAACCACAATCCGAAGAAACACTGAATTTTGTCCCCGGAGAATATTTGGTGTTTGAAGTACCAGCAGGTCCAAATGGTGAAACCTTGAAGCGTGAGTATTCAATTTCCGGATCGACAGACGAGCAGCTGCGCGTTTCAATAAAGCTCGAAGAAAGCCCAAATGGCACCACTTATCCTGACGGTCTTGTTTCAACCTATTTTCACAAATCGCTTAAAGAAAATGATGTCGTTTGTGCATTTGGACCTACTGGAAAGTTCCTCCTAGATCGGAACAGCGATCGGCCTGTTGTCTTGTTGAGTGGCGGCGTGGGGCAAACGCCTTTGATTGCAATGGCACATGATTTGGCACAACGTGGAACGTGCCAAACGCAAATCATCCATGCGTGCGAAAATGGTGAGGTTCACGCTTTGCGCGATGAACTGGTCGCCCTATGTGAGGCGGCTGACAATTTGGACGTGCATTTTGTTTACCGAACGCCTACGCAAAACGACAAAACCAACAAGCGGTTTGACAGCGAAGGCGTTGTCACCAAGGCGTTGCTGCAAACACTTCTGCCAGTTGACGACTACACATTTTATCTTTGTGGGCCCGGCCCATTTATGCAGGCAATGTTTGAGTTACTGCTTGAATTGGGCATCGCTGAAGAGCGTATCAACTATGAGTTTTTTGGCCCTGCAACGGTTTTGAAACGTTCTGGAACAAATGCGACACAAAGTGAGACAAAGAGAGACAGTGTCATGGCAACGTCTAACGATACGCAACCCATTGTAAAATTTGGAAAATCCGGCATTGAAGTTGCTTGGGACCCCTCATTAGAGAACCTTTTGGACTTTGCTGAAGAACATGGCCTGATGCCAGACTTTAGCTGCCGCGCGGGGACATGTGATAGCTGTAAAACAAAGCTTTTGTCTGGTGAAACAGAATATATATCAGAGCCTATGGAGCGTCCTGCGGGCGATGATATCTTGATCTGTTGCTCCGCCCCAACTAAAAATATCACGTTGGATTTGTAGGTCAGAACTATGAAAATCGGAATATTGCAAACAGGCCATGTTGTTGGTGAACTGCTTGAAAATCATGGTGATTTTGACGGCATGTTTAGAAAACTTTTGGACGGTTATGGGTTTGAATTTGAAACCTATAATGTCGTGGACAATGAGTTTCCTAACTCCCCCACACAAGCTGATGGCTGGCTGATAACTGGCTCTGCACATGGTGCATATGAAGACTTGCCTTGGATTGCCAAACTTGAAGACTTTTTGCGACAAACATACGCAAAGGACGTTCCAATTGTTGGAATTTGCTTTGGACATCAAATACTTGCCAAAGCCATGGGCGGCGAAGTCGTCAAGTACGATCAGGGATGGTCGATTGGCAATCAAGCCTACGCACTCGCGGCGCCACTTGATGAAAAGGTCCGTGTTGTGGCTTGGCACCAGGACCAAGTGACGAAGCTACCAGAACATGCAGAATGCTTGGGGAGTTCGCCATTTTGCCAAAACGCTTTCGTACGTTATGGCAACACGGCTTTCACGATGCAGGCTCATCCCGAGTTTGGCACTGCATTTGGCAAAGATTTGATGGAATACCGCAAAGACAGCTTGCCCCATCCCCTGATCGAAGAGGCGCGCGCCCATTTTGATGAAGGTCTGGATCAAGAAAAAATGGCCGCTCAAATTACTAGCTTCTTCAAAGAACGCACGCTGAAAGCTGGGTGAATAAGGGGCGCTTGCTGCGCCCCTTATTGCTATTCAATACCGCCGAAACACAGATATTTTGTTTCCAAATAGTCGTCCGTTCCGTACTTGGACCCTTCTCGCCCCAAGCCAGATTGTTTGATGCCGCCGAACGGCGCAACCTCGGTGGAAATTAGTCCGGTATTGATGCCCACCATGCCGTATTCCAAAGCCTCTGCGACTTTCCAGACGCGGGACAGATTGTTGGCATAAAAGTAAGAAGCCAAGCCGAATTCTGTGTCATTTGCTTGGGCAATTACATCATCAACATCCTTGAACTTGAACAAGGGCGCGACGGGGCCAAAAGTTTCGTCACGCGCGACCATCATCGATTTGTCAACATTGGTTAGTACTGTTGGTTCAAAAAACGTGCCACCTTTTTTATGTCGCATACCGCCTGCCAACACAGTTGCGCCTTTCGCTACTGCGTCGGCGATGTGGCTTGAGACCTTTTTGACCGCTTTTTCATCGATCAAGGGGCCGGTGCTTGTTCCTTCTTCAAGACCATTACCGACGTTGAGTTTACTCACCGCTTCAGCCAGCTTTTGAGAGAAAGCGTCATAAACGGCGTCTTGGACATATATTCTGTTTGCACAAACACACGTTTGACCGTTATTGCGGTATTTGGCGATCATGGCACCTTCGACTGCTGAATCCAGATCGGCATCATCAAACACAATGAAGGGGGCATTGCCGCCAAGCTCCAAGCTGATTTTCTTAATGTCATCAGCGCATTGTCGCATCAGTATTCGGCCAACCTGGGTTGACCCCGTAAAGGTGAGTTTTCTCACAATCGGATTGCTGCACAGCTCTTGGCCAACTTCAGATGCTTTTGAACTCGTTATGATGTTGAGCAGCCCATCCGGTAAACCGGCGCGTTGTGCCAACTCGGCCATCGCCAAAGCCGACAGAGGTGTTTCAGATGCAGGCCGCGCGACCACAGCACAACCCACAGCTAGCGCCGGGCCCACTTTTCGCGCAATCATGGCGTTGGGGAAGTTCCACGGCGTAATTGATGCAACAACTCCAATTGGTTGCTTGAGCACGACGATGCGTTTGTCTTCTTGATGGCCGGGAATTGTGTCGCCATAGATGCGTTTGGCTTCTTCGGCGAACCACTGGATGAAGCTCGCGCCGTAAAGGATTTCGCCCTTTGCTTCGGCGAGTGGTTTGCCCATTTCTGCGGTTAGGATGACCGCAAGATCATCGGCATTTTTGACCAACAGGTGATACCATTTCATCAATATTTCTGCACGATGCTTGCCGGTTTTCTTCGCCCATTCTCGTTGGGCTTGCTGAGCAAAACTGATGGCCAATCGCGTTTCTTTGACACCCAAGTCGGGCACAGTGGTGATTGTGTCGCCACAGGCCGGATTTTGTACGGTGATGATCGCGCCACCATCAGCGTCAACCCATTGCCCATTGATGAACGCTTGGCTTTTGACCAAACTTCCATCCTTGAGCATTGGAATAATGTTTCTTGACTTGCCCATTCTCATTGTGCTGCCGCCTCTTTGATCGCTTGTTCGAGGATGTCCATGGCTTCTTCAAAAAGCTCAGATTCAATTGTAAGTGGGGCAAGAAAGCGAATGACATTGCCGTACACACCACAAGTGAGCAAGACCAGCTTGTTCGCCAGCGCGAGGTCTTTCACCTTTGCTGTGAATGCTGGATCAGGTTGCCCATTCAAGTCGTTAAACTCAACGGCCACCATCATGCCCACGCCGCGCACGTCTGCGATTTGGGAGACGTCTTTTGAGATGTTTTTTAAGCGCTCTTGCAACAGCGCGCCCATTTGAATTGCGCGTTCACACAATTGTTCTTCTTCAATTACATCCAAAACAGCATGCGCTGCAGCAATCGCCAAAGGGTTACCGCCATATGTGCCGCCCAACCCGCCTGGTTCCGGAGCATCCATTATGTCGGCGCGTCCTGTGACTGCAGCTAGTGGCATCCCTCCGGCAAGCCCCTTGGCCATGCATGTCAGGTCAGCTGCGATGCCGTAGTTCTCCATGGCAAAGTGTTTTCCGGTGCGTGCAAAACCCGTTTGGATTTCATCCGCAATCAGGACCATGCCCTGCTGATCGCACAACTTTCGCAAAGCATCCATAAGCTCTTGAGGAACAGGATAGAACCCGCCCTCACCTTGGATTGGCTCAATAATGATCGCAGCAACACGCGTCGCTTCAATTTCACTTTTGAATATCCGCTCTATCCCGGCCAAACTATCTGCAACGGACACACCATGTACCTCAATTGGGAAAGGCGCATGGTAGATATCGGGCATCATTGACCCGAATTTCGTTTTGTAGGGCGCAACCTTGCCCGTAAGCGACATGCCCATATATGTTCGGCCATGGAAGCCCCCGCTAAAAGCGATCACCCCGGTGCGCCCTGTGTGTGCGCGGGCGATCTTTATCGCGTTTTCAACGGCTTCTGCCCCGGTAGTCACAAAGGCCGTCTTTTTCTCAAAGTCACCTGGCACCAAATTGTTTAACCGCTCGGCCAAATGAACGTAGTTTTCATAAGGCAATACATGATGACAAGTGTGCGTAAATTGGGCCAGTTGGGCCGTAATTGCCTCAACAATCTTTGGATGCCGATGGCCGGTGTTTACAACCGCAATACCGGCTGCAAAATCGATATATCGGTCGCCGTTTTGATCCACAACTTCTGCGTTTAACGCGCTTTTTGCAAAGATCGGGTTCATCAATCCAACCCCTTTTGGCAAAGCGGTAGCGCGGCGCTGCAAGAGCGCTTGATTTAGATCTTCCATTTTAGGTCTCCACATTTAAGGCGCGGCGCGTGCCGCGAGCTTAGAAATACGTCAGAACAAGCAAGGCAAATCCCGCAATCCAGATCGTTTCAGCGACCACCATGATCATTGCGGCGGGGCCGACCTCAAACAATTCTTTCAAAGATGTTTTCACCCCAAGTCCTGCCACTGCAGCCACCAACGCCCATTTTGAAAGTCCCGTAAAAACGTCAGCTGCAAACGGCGGAATCCAGCCAAATGAATTGATGATGACCAGCGCAACGAAACCAACCAAGAAGGGCGGGAAACGATTAATTTTTTTGTCCGCCGCTGGTTTTCGATTGGCGACAATGATGCTGATGATGGCAACGACGGGCACCAGCATGGCGACCCGCATGAGTTTAACAACAGTTGAAGTTTCACCTGCTAGATCCGACACTGTGTACCCGGCGCCAACCACCTGCGCCACATCGTGAATGGTGGCACCGAAGAACACACCCGCCTGTATCTCGTTCAGCCCAAACCCGCTTGCAATCAATGGGTAGACGATCATGGCAATCGTGCTCAAAGACGTCACTGCAACAACAGTAAAAATCGTGTCTCGCTCGACGATGGTTTGCTCAGACTTTGGTAAAGCCGAACTGATTGCCAAGGCGGCGGACGCCCCACAAATGCCAACAGAGCCGGCCGTGAGCAAGCCAAACCATTTGGTTTTGCCAAGCATTTTTGCCAAAACAAGACCAAGTAAGACTGTGGATACCAAACCCCCTATGACAATGACCGTTGTCATAGCTCCCAAATTGAGCACTTCATTGATCGTAATCCGAGCACCCAGAAAAGCGACACCAATCCGCAGAATTGTTTTTGAGGAAAACTGAACCCCTTCCATGAATTTGCCGGTTTCGTCGACAAAATTGAATGCCATACCCAAAAGCAACGCAAACAGCATTACTGGTGCGCCGTAGTTCGTGCCCAAAAAAGTTGCTGCCATGGCAATCGTTGCACAAAGCACCATGCCAGGCAGCAAAGTTTGGAAACGATCGCGCGCGATCTTGGGGAGGTCATTTTTCACAAGGGACAATCCAATTTGATTGAGTTCAGCTAGTCTGCAACGGCGGCGTTTGCCCGTGCACCGAACATGTCACTAAGGGGCGATGATGGCTTCATCAAAGTACGTTCGGCTAGTAATCCGTTTGCCATAGATTGGTCGCCAGATCGAATGGCTGCTTCCAACAAAGTGAGATTGATCACATCACGCTGTGCAATGGAGCCGCCAATCATGTGCGCGTTATGACGTGCGTTTGCTAAAAGGGTTTTCGCCGTTTCGTAATCTGCGCGCCCGAAGGCTCGAATGCCCTTGACGATTGGAAGGCCCGCCAGTTTGATAATGTCGGAGCTTGCTGTCGAGCCGTCTAAATTGTCTTCCAGCGCCGCAACCAACTTGTCTGCTTGTTGGTCGCGTCCAGTGGCGACCATGGACATCATGGCATGCATATCATTGAACGGCATATAGGCTTGGTCCAGATAATTCTCGTAATTGTTGGCAGCAGGCACCCATCTTTCGCCCACATCCACACCGTCCAAATGTAAGCGCCACAACAATGCTGCTGAATCATGCATGTCCATCATTTCTGATTGCGGGCTAACAGCCATATATTGGTCGTGCATTTGTAGAGCGGTTTCAAACTCGCAGTTTTCTATCCAATACAAAGACAAATGCCAGCGATTATGGATCGACAAATAGTTATTATTTGCCCACTTGTCCTCGCAGTCTTGCATAAATGAGATGCCGTTCTTGGTCTTGCCCTGCATCTCGTAGCAGTGGGCCAAGGCGTGAACACCCCAGGTGTCTTTTGGATTTAGGGAAACGCATTGCAGCGCCCTCGCCTCGGCTTGTTGGTAATGCCCCGCTTCTTCCATGCCAAAAGCCTGCATGCCCAAAATGTAGGAATATTCTGGGTCAGCTTCTGACCAATGAGACATGACGCGTGCAGGCCGGTCTCGGGTAGAGCTGACGTGACCTAGAAGAAAGTCTGTTTGGTGGCCAAATTGCAGCGCACATAAATCGCGTGGATGATCAAAAAGTATATCCGCATATGCTTGGGAAGCAGCATAAAAATCGCCATCAATCCAAAGCTTGATTGCTTTAATGTGCCCGCGCTCTCTTTCGTTTGCTTTGTCGAAAAGGGGTGCGAGCAAATGATATTGCGCAGCCAAATCCTTTTGACGTTCCTTATTGCTGGCCACCAAATACATGCCAGCCAAAAAGCAGCGAGCCATAATGAAATCGGGCGAGCGCTCCAAAACTTCACGAATAATGGCAACGGGATCGGGGGCATAACCCAGCATCAAAACCGCGGCCCTGTGGAACTCGTCGATATCATGCTGATTGTTGTGCGATACCGGTGCACCAAAGCCGTCAAAATATGTCATTGCCAACCGTCCCCCCCAAACTCATTTTAAACAGAACCGTGCAGCTTTTGATAGCCGTCACGTGTTTGCGGTAGTTTCATTCCCAATTCAGAACCGGCAACTTGATTTCGAAGCATTTGCGCTGTTCCGCCACCAATTGTGAACATGCGCGCATCACGCGCCATCCGCTCCATCGGCAAAGAACGGCCATAGCCGTTCGCGCCATGAATTTGCAGAGCCGAATTGGTTACGTTGATCGCGTTTTCCGCTGCGAAAATCTTGGCTTGAGCGGCCATGTTTTTGTCTGGATATCCGGTACCGCCGCTTTTTGCTGCTTTGTAAATCAACGCTTGGGCCGCTGCTAATCCTGTTGCCATATCGGCCAACATCCATTGAATACCTTGGAATTCGGCAATTGGGCGGCCAAACTGTTCACGTTGCTTTGCGAAGTCTAGCGCACGCTCATATGAGCCTTGCGCGATACCATGCGCAACGGTAGCAGCGCCAACACGTTGGCCATTATAGGCACTCATCAAAAATCCAAAGCCGTGTTTGAAACCTTGCGGCAATTTCACCACGTGCGCGTCAGGCACAAACATATCCTCAAAATGCACATGAGTTTCAGGAATGCCGCGCAGTCCCATCGCGAATTCACGCTCACCTATGCGCAAACCCGCAGTTGCATCGCGAAATGCCAAGAAGCCGCCAATGCCTTGCTCGACACCATCTTCAATTACGCGCGCAAAGATTAAATGAACCTTGGAGACGCCACCGCCGGTGATCCAGTGCTTCTCGCCATTGAGAACATAGCCTTCGCCCTTGCGCACTGCAGTTGTGGTCATGTCTGTTGCGGCGCTACCAGCGCCCGGCTCGGTTATGCAAATCGCTGGTTTGTCACCGGCAAGCACATAACTGGCCGCCAGTTTTTTTTGCGCATCGTCGCCATATCCCATGATGGCACCAATGCCGCCCATATTGGCTTCCACAACAATCCGCCCCGATACGCCGCAGTTGCGCGCGATCTGTTCAATCACCAACACCACATCAAAATAACTTAACCCAGCCCCGCCATATTCTTTGGGAATAGTCATGCCCATAAAGCCAGCTTCAGTAAGCTTTTCAACGTTGTCCCAAGGATAAGCTTCATCCTTATCAACCTGCGCTGCACGCGATTTGATATGGCCGTCAGACAGATCCTTGGCCCGTGCTTGAAGTTCAATTTGCTCTTTGCTCAGGTCAAACAACATTACTCTCCTGCTGGCCGCAATCTGGCCACTTGTTCATCATCAAAATCTTGCATGTTTTTCGCTGCACGGAACTGCTCGAGTTCGCGCAGAATTTCGTCGGTATCAGCGCCACAACGCGGCGGAGCACGACGGTAAGTTACCGGTGTCTTTGAGAGTTTCGCTGGATTTCCAATTAGCTCAACATGGCCGGACTTGGCATTTTTATCTTGCATCGAAACGCGCATTTCGCGCGCCGCAACTTGCTCACTGCCAAACAACTCAGGCAACGTATTGATTGGGCCACCTGGAATACCTTCAGCTTCCATTTGCGCCAGCAAGTCAGCTTTCCTTACCCCCAGCAACTCCAATCTCAATATGCGCACAAGCTCCTCGCGATTGAGCAATCGGTCCGCATTTTTGATAAAACGTTCGTCTTTGGCGATATCATTGCGTCCGATGATGGCGCAAAACTTCACGAACTGTGCATCATTACCAACAGCTACAATTAGGTGACCATCAGCCACCTCAAAGACTTGATAGGGCACAATATTGGGGTGCTGATTGCCGCGCCGCACCGGGGTCTTGCCCGAAAGTAAATAATTGGTGCCTTCATTGACCAACCACGCGGTTTGAACATCTGCTAGCCCAAGGTCAATATGCTGACCCTCGCCGGTTTTTCCGCGGTGGTGCAGAGCGGCCAGCAAACTGGTCGCCGCGTACATGCCGGTCATAACGTCGGATATGCCAACAGCAACCTTCATGGGCTCACCTTCAGGCTCGCCGGTAAGGCTCATTATTCCGCCGAACCCTTGCGCTAGCAGGTCATATCCAGGACGATGGGCATTTGGGCCAGTCTGTCCAAAACCAGAAATTGAGCAATATATGAGCTGAGGGCAGCGTGCTGAAAGCGTTGCGAAATCAAGTCCGTATTTCGCCAGTCCGCCGACTTTGAAATTCTCCACGAAAAGATCACATGTTTCAGCCAGCTGGCGCACAGTTTCAGCATCATCGGGATTTGATATATCAAGCGCTATTGAACGCTTATTGCGATTTGCCGAAAGATAATAGGCACTTTCGCTACTCTGCGACCCATCACAGTTTTGAACAAATGGAGGCCCCCACGTCCGCGTGTCGTCACCAACTCCCGGGCGCTCAACTTTTATTATGTCAGCACCAAGATCACCCAATAACTGTGTGCAAGTGGGCCCCGCAAGAATTCGGCTAAGGTCAAGAACGCGCACACCTGCGAGCGGACCCTGCACCATTTTTTGCTTCTGATCGCCAACGCTCATCGTGACATCCCCACCTCTCTGGAGGATCAATATCACCCAGAAAATTCCTTGTTGCAGCGACCATAAATATTAAATAAGCTAAACAAAAGCGATTAAATATTCAGAATAGTGTTCTGTTTCGTAACATAAGGAAATACCATGAACATACGGTTTTTGCGGACGATGGTGGCGATATCGCAGTATCCATCGTTCTTTGCGGCAGGTGAAGCACTGGGATTAAGCCACTCCGCAGTTAGTGTTCATGTGAAGTCATTAGAAGACGAGCTTCAAATCACACTTGTTGATCGCTCTCGCCGCCCACCCGTGCTTACGGATAAAGGAATTGCAATGGTCGAGCACGCAAAGCGCATGCTTGAAATATCCGATGAAATCAAAGCATTAGCGAGCGAAGAGACGCTGATCGGCAGGCTTTCAATCGGGGTAGTGCCTTCGTCGCTGATAAATCTGGTCCCCCCAGGGCTGGCGGCCTTACGCCAAAGCCACCCAAGGCTCCAAATCCGCTTAAAAGCGGACCTTTCACAAGAATTGGCACAGCAAGTTCGCAATCGCGATATTGACGTCGCAATTGTCACCGAACCGGGCCAAGTTATGGAGGGCTTGCGCGCGCAGAGCATTTGCGAAGAGCCACTAAACATTATTGCACCTGCCAGCGCCAAAGAAGAAACAGCTAGAGAACTTCTTAGCTCACATCCATTCATCTGGTTCAATCGCCGAACTTGGGCGGGTCAACAGATTGAAAGGCATTTGATAGAACAAAAAATTCATGTTCAGTCGGTGCTGGAAGTGGACACATTGGAGGCCATCGAGTCGTTGGTGCGCAACGGCATTGGCATTTCGATTGCGCCTAAAAGGGTCTGTTCACCAGAGTATTCGGACGATTTGAAGATCGTTCCATTAGGCGAGCCGCAGATATACCGCGAACTTATCATGGTAGACCGCATCAACAACCCAAGGGCAAAACTTGTTGATGCTTTGTATGCTGAACTGGTGGCCCTTGTTGCTTGATCCGATCAAGTCAAACTTCACCGTATTTGGAACTGTTTTGGCAAATCACAGAAATCCGTTTACAGCAGAGCGCCTACGTGTGGAATGGCAAAGAATATGCCAATCAAGGCCTTTAATTCTTATTCCCTTCTGCGCGTCTGCTCTGTCATTCTCCCTTTAAAGGGGGATGAGTTTCCCAGAATAGACGTGCACGCTTTGGCTAAACATCGCGAACAGCGCCTGAGAGACTTGATCGCTGAGTGCAGAAAACTCTGCATGCCATTGCACTCCATAAAAGAAATTTCGGTCTGGATCGCAGAATGCCTCAACTAATCCATCTTGGGATATTGCTTCGGAGCGCAAACTATCTGCTAAAATGTCGACGGCTTGCTTATGGAGCGAATTCACTTCCGCGCGGACTAATCCCAGATGTTCACGTAAACGACCATCTTGGACCAATTCAACAATATGGGACGGCGCGTATCGCGTTTCTGGTGGCCCATCTTGTGGTCGAACGCAATGGTCAGCAAACGACAGGTTGCCATACAGATCATTTCGCAACGTTCCACCTAAAGCGACGTTCATTTCTTGCATACCCCGGCAAATACCCAGCATGGGCACATCTTTTTTGTGCGCCAGTTTAATCAACTGCAAAACTGAACGGTCTCGCTGAGGATCGAATGGTCCGTGAGATTGCAGGTTGCCCACACCACCATAGTGGTGTGGCTCCACATTTGTTGTGTCGCCAGTCAGTAAGATTCCATCTACAATTTGCACCAAGTCTTCTAACGCATCTGCGCTAGCGCTTGTCGGCACTACAATGCAATTGGCGCCCACCGCTTCACTTACGGCTCTGCAGTATTTATCATCAACCGTTTGGGTTGGCAGGCCTGCTTCAAAGCCAGAATTTGCCATTACGGCTATCAAAGGCAACCGATTTCGAGTGTTTTTCATCTGCTCTTGCATCCCGAATGGGTGAACTTTATCGCTTCAATGATCGCGAATAATAAATCTCAATTTTGTGCTGCACATATTCCAAGACCATCGATAACAGCCAATAGACAACAGAAACGGTGATCAGCATTTCAAGTATTCTAAAATCTGCGCGCCCTTGGGTGCGGGCTATGAACATTATGTCCCAAACCCCGACAACAGATACCAACGATGAATCTTTAAGCATTGCGATGAACTGGTTGCCGGTAGGCGGCACGATAAATCGCATTGCTTGTGGCATGATTACCTTTTGGAAAGTGCGCAACCGGCTCAACCCTAGAGCGTCCGCGGCTTCCCATTGACCCAGCGAGATCGATTGAATGCCAGAGCGGAAAATTTCCGTCATGTAGGCCCCATAAACCAAACCTAGAGCTGCAATGGCTGCAGGAATTGGTTCCACCACAATGCCGATTTGTGGCAGGCCGAGATAGATCAAGAAAAGCTGCACCAGAAGCGGCACGCCACGGAAATATGAAGTATAGAAGCCACCAACCCCTTGCAAAATGCCAATACCAGACATTTTGGCCGTTGCGCCCAACAGGGCCAACACAAATGCCAGCGATATGGAAAGAGCCGAAACGTAGATTGTGGTCACCAACCCTTGAGACAGCAAAAAGGGTAACTTCTTTCCAATGAATGCATAACTCAAATCAAATGAGTAGAACGCCCCCATTGCGAATGCAGCTAGCAATATCCAAGTTGCAAACTGCTGAACCAGGCTAGGTAGTGCCAAAAGTAAAAGGAAACTGCCAACGGCTAGGACATAAATGACCAGTGAGACAGAAGCACTTCCCCACCAACCGGCCAACGCCTGTTCGTTCATGGCCACCAAAAATAGCTGACCAAAACCACTGCGGTTCAAGCCAAGCGATAAGGCAAACACCATTGGAACAATCGCGAATATAAAAGCTGCCTTGAGACGGGGCGCACCCCGTCTCAAACCATTTGTTAAAGTGACCATGTTGGGCATTGCCTACTTAACTGTGACCAAATCTACGCCATGCCATTTGACTGAAAGTGCAGCCAAAGTTCCATCGTCCCGCATTTGCTCAACAACTTCTGCGATCTTTGCATTCAGTTCCGCATCACCCTTGTCGGTTGCAATGCCAAGCGGTTCGTAAAACACCGGATCACCAATTTGCTTGACTGGCATCCCGCGTTCTACCGCCTGTGCAACAACTGAAAGTGATTGAATTAGGCCATCCATGCGCACCCCATCGCCAACGGATAGATCATCAAACTCATTGATATCCGAATAGAGCTTCACTTCGCTGGGTGAAATATCATAGGTGAACTCAGGTGCGCCAACCACATCCATCTCAAGACGATGTTCCAGATAGGCATGGTAGGTCGAAGACCCAACAACACCCATGACTTTGCCATCTAAATCTGATGGTTTTGTCGCCGAAGAGTTTTTGTGCACAGCAACAACAGCTGGCGAAAAATAGTAAATCGCTGGAAAATCGAGAATTTCAGCGCGACTCTTTGTTGGTGTCATGGAACCAATCACCATGTGCCACCGACCAGACCAATTGCCGGCTGTCATCACTTCCCAGCCCGGCGTGATGAATTTGACTTCCACACTCATCCGCTTGGCAACTTCTTTGGCAACCGAAATGTCAAAGCCTTGCAACTGGTTATCATCGCCCAAAAAGGAATTTGGTCGGTAATCTGAGTTGGTGCCAACAATCAGCATTTTGTCAGCCATAATTTTATCCAGAACTTCGCCCGCAAATGCTGACGCGCTCGCGCCCAACACCATAACCGCTGCGGCTGTGCCCAAAAGAGCTTCTTTTAATTTCATTGTCTTCTCCCTTATTCGCTTCCCCCCCCAAAAAAAAGGAGCAAGAAACACCAGGAGCAACCATGGGGCGCTCGCTAAGAATCTCAAAATCGATTTGCTTGACACAATTCATAGAAAATCTCTATAGATTGTTTATGAAAACACCCAAACGCTTTGTTCCAACCCTCACAGAACTTCGCGCTTTAAGCGCCGTTTCAAGGCACAAATCTGTGTCAGCTGCAGCGGAAGAACTGAACGTCTCTCAGCCGACAGTGTCCTACCATATCAAACGGTTAGAGGAGAGATGGGAAACTAAATTGTTCCGCACGCAAGGCCGATCATTGGTGCAAACCGAATTTGCACAAGACCTGTTGCATGATGTTTATGCAATCAATGAAAGCATAGATAAACTCTCGCAAAGACTGAATGAAAAAGGCGCGCAAAAACCACTTTCCATCAGCACATCTTCTTCATTTGCTTCGATTTTTTTGGTGCCACGGATCGAGCAGTTTCGTCGCAGGTATCCGCAAACACCCATTAGGGTAAATGTTGCAAATCGATTTGTTGATTTTTCCGAGGATCAAATAGACATCGCCATCAGGCTGCTCACCAAGCCGGCCCAAACGATGTCGTTGACCGAACCAAACATGGTGATCCCACTTCCCAACGAAACCATGCGCATCGTATGCTCGCCGCAATATTTGGATGAACTCAAACAACAAACTGGCGACTTCAAAACTGACCCAACAAGTATTCTTGGGCATGCCAAAATCATCGATGAAGATGGTACTTTTTATTGGAGTAAGTTCTTATCCATTTACGCGCCAAGATTTACCGACGAAAGCCGCGCAGACTTATCCTACAATAATGCAGACTTGGTTTTGCAGAGCGCGATTGCTGGACAAGGCATTGCCATTGTGCGCGAACTATATGTTGCTGATGCCATTTCCAAAGGTGAACTTGTGGAGCCGTTTACAGCCACAATTCCTTGCGAGCGCATGTTTCAATTCGTCTTGCCCGAAACCCGCATGCAGTCTGCGGTGGGTCTGGCGTTTATCGATTGGTTGGGCAAAGAAATTCAAGCGGCCAAACTGCGGACATAAAACTAGACTGCGCGTTGAGCGCCCTTCAACCCGCTCACTGCGATCATTTCATTTTCTGTCTACAATTATTTGGGACATACTCTACTCAAAACTGTGTGACGAAATGCATCGCACCTCATCTCGAGCCAACAGGCGTTTTCAACTGATTATACAACTGTTCAGTTTTCCGATCGTGAGAAGAGGCACCACCTAGACTTGAAACGCAAATTGAGGCTTGTTTGTTCCCCGCCAACAAACATTCGGCTGAAGTCCTGCCATCAAGCCATGCCGAGATAAACCCTGCATTGAAGGCATCGCCGGCCCCGGTTGTGTCAACCACCTCTCTCGCAATTGCTGGCGAATGAATTTGATCGCCACTTTGGATCAGAGACGCACCATCGGCACTTTTTTTGACGACCACAAGGCAGCTTTCGCCAAATGTTGCGTTTACATCTGACGCCACAATCTCATCGGTTTGCAAAATAAACTGCAGCTCTGCTAGGTTTGGCAAAAAAACATCAACTTGTGAGATCAATTTTGTGGCGTCACGATGATGCATCGCACCCTCATCCCAAGAGCAATCAAGCGAGACTGTTAGGTGTGCTTGGCTCGCCCAATCCAAGAGCTGTGGGCATTCAATCAGCGTTGCCAGCTCGGCAATATGCAGGTGACGATATTCGCCGCTCTCAAGTTCCTTTTGGCAGGCCGCAGGTACTGCAAAACCGCCTCTTCTTGTCAAAAATGCTCTGTCACCATTATGGGCCATGGCAATTGTGGTTTGAATTCCCCATTCGGGCGACGCCACAACACAGGGGCCAACATCAATATCTGCAGAAAAAATCTCTTCGTGAATGAGGGCATCAAAAGGTGCAGCCGGCAAAACAGCACAAAGCGCGGTGGTTTTTCCACAACTCACAAGGTGTGCTGCCGTTATGTAGGCGCCGCCGCCCGCATGCACGCCAAATTTATCGGCGAAAACTTCTTCACCGAGAACGGGCATGCGCGCAAATTCAGAAAACACGAAATCGCAATACACCCGCCCTACGGTAAGGATTTTACCGGACTTGCCTATACTCACAGAATTGAATTCTGAGTTTGTGTGTCAAAGAAATGAATTTCATCTGCTGGCGCATTCAAACGAACGATATCGCCCATTTGCGGATGCTGTCGACCCGGCGCACTGGCAATGACTTCATTGTCCCCCACTTGCACATAAAGCAGCGTTTCGGTCCCCAATGGCTCAACCAGCAGTACTTTGCCCTCCATCAAACAGGGTGCCCCGTCCGCAACGGGCACCAATGCACTTGGCCGTATGCCAATCGTGATGCTGTCCACCTTGGTATCCCTTGGCAAGTCTATCGTTAGATTGTCAGCTACCTGCACACCTTTATCGGTACGTTGACCTTCCAACATGTTCATTGAAGGCGCACCGATGAACTGAGCGACAAACATATTTTTCGGACTTTGAAAAACTTGCGAAGGCGTTCCAACCTGCTGAATGTAACCATCTTTCATAATCACAATTCGATCCGCCAGTGTCATGGCTTCGACTTGGTCGTGGGTCACAAAGATGATTGTCGTCCCCACACGTTGGTGCAGTTTTTTGATTTCCAACCGCATTTGCGTGCGCAATTGGGCATCCAAATTTGAAAGCGGTTCATCAAACAAAAACACCGCTGGATCGCGAACCATTGCCCGGCCGATTGCAACTCTTTGGCGTTGACCACCGGATAATTGGGAGGGCTTACGATCAAGCAGATCGGTCATGCTCAACAACGCCGCGACCTCTTCGATCTTCTTTTCTTTTTCTTCCTTTGGCAGCTTTGCCGTGTGCAGACCGAAACCGATATTTTTGCGCACACTCATATGCGGGTAAATCGCGTAGTTTTGGAACACCATCGCAATATTGCGCTCTTTTGGCTCCAAGTTATTGACCACTAGATCATTGATTTGAACTTCGCCTTCACTGACCTCTTCAAGCCCGGCAAGCATGCGCAACGTGGTTGATTTACCGCACCCAGAGGGTCCAACAAAAACAATGAACTCACCGTCACTCACCTCGAGATCTATGCCATGAAGGACCTCGGTTTTACCGTATCTTTTCGTCAGTTTTTTGAGTGAAACAGTTGCCACCTCAATTCCCCCTTTTAGAAGCTAGCTGGTTGAACGATTTTTCACGTTCGTCATCTGCCACTTGTTGTTTTTTAAGGTTAGCTGCAAGGTTTTCTTTGAACAGCTTTATCTGCTTTTGGTATCCGTCTAACGACGCGCGCAAGGCATCTGGGCCCGGCCCGCCAAATCGGTCTCGAACTTTTACAAAGTGTTCAGCGGCCACCGCGCGCTGATACATCTCGAGATCCAAACAGGATTTTTGGCCGATGGATTCACCAAAATGCACCAAGAAATCTTCGTACCCTTGTGCCAAACCAACGTTCTTTGCGATCACTGACTTGGCGGTTTGTGCTGCCACTTCGTGCGCTTGGCGGAACGACAATCCGTCTTTGCGCACAAGCGTATCAGCCAACTCGGTTATCGTGATGCAAGACGCATCCGTGTTTTGGCGCACTTTATCTGCATTGATTGAAAGGGCTGGAACAAATGCGCTAAGAAGCTGCAAAACACGGCCACCACTCTCAAACGCGGCGTACCCGGCCTGTTGCACTTCCCCCTCACTATCGTTCATATCGGTGAACGGGGTATTGTGCATATTGTTGACCATCATGTCACAGCGCCCAACGCTCAAAGATGACAACAGCCGTAGATGTTCTATTGGCACCGGATTGCGTTTTTGCGGCATAATCGAGCTGATCTGAACAAAGCTGTTTGGCACATAGAGTTGACCAACTTCAAAAGCACTCCAAAACTGAAAATCCTGAACCAAACGCCCCAGATGTAAAAACAGTAGTTTCATAGCTGAATAAAGTCCGGTCACGTAATCAACGGACGCGATGCACCCATACGCGTTTTCCTGTGGCGCGCCAAAACCAAGCAAATTTGCCATGCGATGGCGATCAATTGGAAAACCACTGGTTGTGATGGCTGCGGCCCCCATTGGGCATTTATCCAAAGACTTACGTGCAAGTTCCAAGCGCTCAATATCGCGCAACAACACTTCGGTGGCCGCACCCAAATAGTGCCCAAAGGTACTGGGTTGGGCAGGTTGGCCATGGGTATAAGCGACAATCAGTGTGTCACTTTCCCTTTGGGCCGTTGAGACCATTTGGTCCGCCAAATTTTGGGCCAGTGCAAGCAGAGCGTCCGTGCGTTGCTGAAGCACCAACTTAAACACGGTATGGTCCATGTCGTTGCGACTGCGGGCTGTGTGCAAAGCGCCAGCGATATCGGGTCCAAGTCGAGATTTGAGCTCCGCTTCAACCAGAAAGAAATAGTCTTCGAATTCGCCGGTATATTGCAGACCGTCAACATCAACATTTTGGTCAATGTGAAGCAGCGCATTTGCTATTTTTGCTGCGGTTTCTTCATCAACGATCTTTGTTTCGGCCAGCATCACCAGATGAGCTTGATTGATCGCTCGAATTGGCTGCACATAGTGCGCCTTGGCCCCTTCGAAAAGCGGAGCCAAAACGGTATCTTTGTAAGTCTCATTCGGAAATTTAGTTGTGTCCTTCATCCTTTAAGACCTGCCATGACGACACCGCGAATGATGTATTTTTGGAATATCAAGAAGACGATCAAAGTTGGAATCGTCGCCAAAGCCGCACCAGTCATAATCAGTTCCCATTCAACAGATTGCTCAACACTGAACGTGGTTAGTCCCACTGGCAATGTGTACAATTCAGGACTATTGGTCACGATAAGCGGCCAGATGAATGCGGTCCAATTGCCGAGAAACACAAATATGGCAAGCGCGGCAAGAGCTGGTGTCACCATGGGCATTGCCACGCGCCACCAAATCTCAAATTCGTTCAACCCGTCTATGCGGGCCGCTTCAAGAAAATCATCAGGCACTGTCTCAAAGAATTGCTTCATCAAGAATGTACCAAAAGCGGTCATAACGCCGGGAAACATGATGCCCCAATAGCTATCCAACCAGCCGAATGTTTTTGCCATCATGTACCAGGGAATAATCAGCATTTCTGTTGGGATCATAAGCGTTGAAAGGATCGCTATAAAAACGATCATCCGACCGCGGAACTCAAATTTGCAAAGCACATACCCAACCAGAGAGTCGAAAATCACAGCAGAAACGGTTGTCGCGGTGGCGATGATTAGCGAGTTGAAGAACCAGCTATAAAAACGGCCGTCTTCCAAGACGTACACATAATTGTCTAGTGTTGGCTCATCGGGGATAATCGACAGATTGTAGATTTCATGCGGCCATTTCAAAGAAGTGGAGAGCATATAAACGATGGGCAGTACCATGAGAATTCCGCCGCCGAACAAGAGAACCCATCGCGCGATTTGCCCTATGTCAAATTGGTTTCTCCTCGGCATTGTTTTGGCCACATCGAGCGTGGCTGAAGAGCCTTTTATGCTTGCTGAGTTCGCCATCTATTTATCCCTCATAATGTAGAGTTGAGTCAGGCTTACGATCAGCAAGACGGTGAATAGAACAACGGTTTGCGCGGCGGCATAGCCCATATCGAACGAGCTGAAAGCTGTTTCATAGATCATCAAAACCAAAGGCTTGGTCGAGTTTAGCGGACCGCCAGGGTTGTTTGATGTCATGTTAAAGACTTGGTCGAAAATTCGCAGGAAGCCAATTGACGACAGCACAACAAGAAATACGATTGTCGGCTTAAGCAATGGCAGCGTTATGCGCCAGAGTGTGGTCCAAGACCCAACCCCGTCAATGCGCGCTGCTTCATAATATGTTTGCGGTATGGCCCTCAATCCGGCCATAAAAATGATGATTTGAAAACCCAGGCCAGCCCACACAGCTGGTGCCAAAATCGATGGAAGTGCCCATGTGGTTGAGTTCAAAAACTCAAATTGTGGAATGCCAATTGTGGCAAGGGCATTGTTGAACAAACCGATCGGTACGGGCTGATAGAACCATCTCCACAACCATGCCATAGCAACAGTTGAGGTCATGAAAGGCAGAAAATACAATGCTCTGATGGTGCCATGCATAAAGCGGACCTTGTCCAAATTATAGGCAATGACAAACGAGATCAAAAGACTAATTGGAGTGCCGAGCAACAAATAGATAAAAGTGTTTTTGAATACTTTCCAGAATACGGGATCGGCAAATAATTTGGTGTAATTGTCAATGCCTGTCCACGTGCGTGCGCCCAAGAGGTTCCATTCCTGAAATGACAGTGCGATCGCGTTAAAAGTCGGATAAAAGCGGATCAAACAATAAAATATTGCTGGCACAGCTAAAAAGGTCCATGCCCACACAACTTGTTTTTGCTTTATGGTCAGCGCACCATAGAAATTCATAATTCTCTCCAAACGAGCAAGTGGCCCCACAAATTGCGGGACCACTAAGGTCAAGGGTTAGTTGTAGTACTCGTCTAGAATTTTCTGCTCTTCGGCAGCTGCAGCAGCGATGGCATCCTCGGGAGACTGGCCCTCAAGGAAAATGCGCTGTGTTGCATCCATCAGAACTTGACGCTGGCCGGACTCGTTAGCAAATACCGTCGTTTTTGCGTAACCCAAACCGTTGATGAATGGCCCAAACACTGGGTTCATCTTGTTTTCGTCAGTTAGTCCAGCAGAAGGTTTAGCGGGCAGTTCGCCAACTGTATCAAGCCAAATCTGCATAGCCTCATCTGTTGTAATGAACGCTATAAACTTCTTTGCAGCTTCGGCTTTTTCACCAGTCGCTTTTGAAGTTAGAGCGTTTACCCAATAGCTTGAGTAGTTGGATTTCATGCCATCTGGACCGGCCGGAAGCTCTGCAACGCCCCACTCAAGTCCGCGAGTGCTGTCCAATGCGCCAATGCGGAAAGACCCGTCGATGTGCATGCCTGCACGACCTGCCTTAAAAGCAGCTTGTGGCTCATCCATAAATCCAAAACTTGTGACTTCATGAACAGTCTGAAGATCGGTGTACCATTTCAGCGCAGCCGCGCCCCCAGCATCTGCGTAGGTGACTTTAGCGTTTGAAGCGTCATATGGCGCCCCACCAAATTGGCGAACAAGTACTTCGCGGAACCAGTGATGATCCTGAGCGTTCATGCCGGTTGTGATACCAACTTGTGTCAAGTTGCCTGAGCCGTCTTTTTTGGTCAGTTTTTTCGCTGTTTCAATCAACTCATCCAGCGTTGCTGGCGGTGCTTCAATGCCCGCTTCAGCAAACAAACGCTTGTTATAGAACAAAGCGAGCGAGCGAACCGCTGTCGGCAAGGCCATATATTGGCCGTCTCGTTTCATCGCCTGAACCATTGGGAAATACTCAGCCTCAATTTGTTCTGGTGGGAACATATCGGTTGGCAGAGGCGTAATGAGCTCTGCATCAACATAGTCGTTCAACCAGCCATAAAACAGTTGGACAACATCTGGGCCTTCGCCAGCTGGAATAGCTGCTGCGACCTTTGTGCGATAGTCAGCGTAGGGAAATGTGGTTTGCTTGACAGTGATATCAGGGTTCGCTGCTTCAAACTTCTCGATGAGAATATCCATCGCTTGAATTCGCGCGTCAAAAATATACTGCCAATATTCAATTTCTACCGCCAGACTGGCCCCAGATGACATGGCAACAACAGCGCCAGTGGTCAACCCGAGTAGCTTCTTCTTCCATGAAGTCATTTCGATTTCCTCCTCATCGATTTCACCTCAGCGCAGAAATTGTCAGTATAATCAATTGTGTAGCTGAATTATCTGACAGACTCTTAGGTTTTGTTTCCGGCTGATTGAGACAAAGTGTTGACCATCTGAGCAAACAAATCAATACTTAACTCAAGTTAGTTGAGTAAATAATTTCTGATCGGAGGAAACATGCCTATCGGAATCGTTGGCGGAAATGCGGAGCGTAATCGAGACCACAACCAAAGAGTTGTGCTTGAATATGTGCGCACAAATGAGCCGGCCGGGCGCGCAGAGATCGCACGCAGCTGTAGTTTGAGCATCCAAGCTGTTTCCAATATTGCCGCTGTTTTGGAATCCCAAGGATTGCTCAAACCTGACGGTCACAGAACCGGCGTTCGGGGAAAACCTGCTTTGCAATACCGCTTCAACCCCGACGGGGCATTTGCTGTTGGTGTTGAACTTCGCCCAGATGCAATTGTTGTGTCCTTGCTCAACCTGTCAGGCGAATTGTCATATTCTAAGCGCATAACCAGCGTGGTAGCCGATCCACAAACGGCTGTGCTGCAAATCCTGGGTTTGTTGGAAGAAGCAATGACTGAAACAAACCGCGAAAGGTCCCATCTTTTAGGGGCTGGAATCGTGATGCCGGGACCATTTGGGCAAACAGCCCTGACCAGTGCAGGTGAAGCGGTGTTACCGGGTTGGGACAACCTAGATCCACAGGAAGTTTTCGAAAAATCGTTGAACTGCCCAACATTGATTGAAAATGATGCGACCGCCGCGGCCGTATCGGAGCGTGTTGCAGGCGTTGCAAAGGGGCTGGACGATTTTTGCTTCGTTTATTTTGGGGCAGGCATCGGCCTTGGCGTAATTTCAAACGGACATATCCAACGCGGTGCATATGGCAACGCCGGTGAAATTGGCCATATCATTACCCAGTTTCAAGGGAACCAATGCGCATGCGGCAACAAAGGTTGCTTGGAAACATATGCCAGTAGATTTGCAGCAATCCAATATATGCAAAAGTTTGGCATCGACCTTTCAACAGGTGCCGATTTCGCAAAATTGTTGCAAGAATCTAACCCACATATGTTGGACTGGCTTGATCAAGCGGGGGGGCACTTGTCGCAGGTTATCGGCACGCTTGAAAACTTATATGATCCCCAAACAATAATTCTAGGCGGCGCACTTCCAGACACGGTTATTGATGCCCTTATTGAGAGGATTGAGCTTCCAGTTGGCTCCGTATCTAACCGTGCCGATCGCCAAATCGCGCGGTTGGTACGTGGCTTTTCTGGCCGACAAACCGCTGCCATCGGTGGTGCGGCAATGGTCATCCATCAAACAATCACACCTTCACATTTAACCCTAGCCTAGGCGAATATGAACATGAGCATTTCTGACGGCGAGCGCTTGCAACAGGCTTATGCCAGACCAAAAGCCACCCAGCTTTGGAAAGCCCTTCAATCCCTAAAGTCGGTCACCTCTTTTATGAACACTGGCGCACATCCGGATGATGAAACATCGCGCATGATTGCAGCTATTGGGTTTAGAGACGGTGTGAAACTCTCCCACGCCTGCTCTACGCGCGGCGAAGGCGGCCAAAACGCGATCGGCACCGAAACAAAGGTGAAATTGGGCATTGTTCGCACGCGTGAGATGGAACGGGCGGCTGAAGTGCTCAACATGACCCAATATTGGCTTTGTCAAACACCTAATGACCCGCTCGGTGATTTTGGGTTCTCCAAAAGCGGCGAAGAAACCTTAAACATTTGGGGGGAAGACCGCACACTGGAGCGATTTGTGCACATCCTAAGGCAAGAACGGCCGGATATCATCGCTGTCACTTTTTTGGATGTACCTGGTCAACATGGCCACCACCGTGCGATGACGCAAAGTGCGTTTAAAGCTGTAAAGCTTGCAGCTGATCCAACGTACAACCCAGAAGCAGGGCTTGATGTATGGCAGGTGAAAAAGCTCTATTTACCCGCTTGGTCTGGCGCAGGCGACGCCTATGACGATGATCTGCCACCGCCAACGAAAACGGTCTCCATTGATGGCAGCGGCGGCGACCCAATTTTGGGTATGGATTACTCGCAAATAGGCGAGGTATCGCGCAGTTTCCACATGACACAAGGCATGGGCAATTGGCACGAAGCGGGCGCACAAATTTCATGGCCGCTAAATCTTGCTTGGGCGGCAGACGGGCATGGCGGTGATGAAGCATCGATCTTTGACAATTTACCCCGCACACTAACAGATCTGGCGGACTTTGCTGGCGCGCCTGAACTTACAAATATGTTGAGTTCCGCTCAAAGCCACATTGATACAGCTCTAGCCCAATGGCCCAATTATCAAGAAGTTCGCACCGCCTGCGCGTTGGCGCTAGAAGATGTTCGCAATGCACTCGCCGCCTGTTCTCAACCGGCAAAGGCTGAAGTCGAACATCGATTGTTGGCCAAAGTTGAACAGCTCAGCAAAGCTCTTTTTTTGGCAGGCGATAGAACCTTGCGCCTGGAATTATCATCCTACGAGGTGCGCCCAGGTGAAATAATAACCGGCACAATTCTTACGCCTGCAGGCGAAGTTCCAGATTTTGAGGTAATAGCACCAACAGGGTGGAACATCACAAAAACCCATGATCTGGCATTTAATGTCGAAATCCCCAAACATGAAAAACCTTCGGATCCTCTTCCAGATGTGTGGCATCCAAATCGGGCCAATGCGCAATTGTTTGTGCGAATGAATCTTGCGGAAAGTGGCCAACAGTTCACCGTTGAAATTGAAGCCGAGGAACGTATCAACGTTGTTAGTGCCCACGAAGTCACACTGGATAAAACGGCCCTTATCTTCAACCTTCAGGACGCTAAGGATATTCAAGTTCACGTCGAACGAAAATCACCGCAAGGCGCATCGCTGACAATAAGCGGCGACCTACCGTTTGATGTTGACTGCACAGATGACAAAATTGTCATTTCAAAGAATAGCAATTGTGGCCCTGGTCTGTACAAAGCCGGTGTAATTCTTGATGGTACGCCGGCAGCTTTTCAACACCGAATGTCTTACCCCCATACAGGGGCAATGACCTATGCTGAAGCTGCTGAAATCCGCCTGTTGGCCCTCGACCTTGCACGACCCAGCGGAAAAATTGGGTATATTTCGGGCGGAAGTGATCGATCTGGATATTGGCTCGGCCAAGCAGGCTTCGACATTTGCGAGATAACCGATGAAGCACTGTTGCGTGGCGATTTTAGCGAATTTGACACAATTTTGGTTGGCGTGTTCGCCTTGCGCACGCGCCCGGCTCTTGCTGAGCAGATAAAAAATCTTCACAAATGGGTGCACGCTGGCGGCAACCTTGTCAGCCTTTATCATCGCCCGTGGGACAATTGGGATCCAACTAATTCCGCGCTTGCCCCCCTAACCATAGGCAAGCCATCCCTGCGTTGGCGCGTGACAGATCAAAATGCTCAGGTCCAAACTCTATTACCGGAGCATCCCTTGCTCGTTGGCCCCAACAAGATCACAGCTCAGGACTGGAATGGTTGGGACAAAGAACGTGGACTTTACTTTGCATCAACATGGGATAGCCAATACGAAGCATTAATTTCAATGGCCGATGTAGGCGAGCCCCCGTTAAAAGGGTCCCTTCTTTCAGGGCGATTTGGCAAGGGTCGACATACTCACACGAGCCTGATTTTCCACCATCAATTGGAACAGCTCGTCCCAGGGGCCTACCGCCTAATGGCAAATTTGCTGAATAGGTGCGATTGAATTGAGCCATTTGCCAAGCGCCTTTGTGGCATAGCGACTTAAAGACCAAATATCTGCAACGCCACTCGCTGTCTGCCAACTGGCAAGAGCGGCGGAAAATCATTCTGGGGCTGTAAAACCTAGAGAATTTTTCGCTATTTTGAAGAAAAACTGAATTGTTTGAAAAGATGGCTGGAGATATTTTTTATTCATAACGGGTTTGTAGTGTGATGTTGTTGATTTCCTGAGGAGCTCAAAAAGTGTAGCAACGAAAATACCACAAAAAATTTTGTATTTCAGCCCCTCACCTGGAATTCAGAGCCCTGCTCTACCAAAAACGCAATGCAGATTCCGCGGTTTTGATTGCAATTAGACGGTTCTGCATCGCATTTTGCAGATTCACGATTGTCACTAAGTGGGCTTGCAGTTGCATACTATACATTGGCTCATTGGCAGCGACTTGCAAAACATCAGACACTCAACAAAAGGTACGTTCTATTCGAATTGCGGATGAATTTCACGCTAATCTTGCATAGCGCCAGCAAGCGCAGCGATCCAATGTTTTGGGTTATGTTTTGACGAGCCGGAATGCGGACAGCGCGTTTCAAGGTGCCGTTCCACCGATCTCAAAAGTGCGCCGTTCGCGTCGACAAGCAATTCGTGCACCCCGGACATGCTAAGGTCTATTCCAAGGTGTGCCATGCGTTAGCTCTCAAGATAGGTGTCAAGCGCGACGCCTATACCCTGGTCCCAAATCATGGCTAACCAGCGGTCAAAAGCAGCAGCGAATTCGGAATCATCCGCCACATCCCCATAATATTGCCGCTGCGCACGCCAAACGGCGGGATCGTTTTTGCTACGGCCTGCCGCTACACGTAATTCTTCCCAATTCGGGTCGTTCGGCTCAATCTTGCTGCCATTTTCCCTAGTGCCTGCACACATGCGCGCCCACGCAGCTTCGACCAACGCCAGTCCCTCAAACGGGGCGCCCGCTGCGATCGCGTCGCGAAGCGAAGGTACCAAGAACCCTGGGTGTCGTGACGACCCGTCGAAGGCGACGCGCCGCGTCGTATCTGCAATCCGAGGATTACCAAAACGATAGTTGAGTAGGTCAATATATTCCGCAGGGGTTTTCCCGGGAACGGCCTGCACATGCGGCGCAATCTCCTCACGCGCCACCTTATTGAAAAGCGCTGCAATCTGCACATGCGCCATGCAGTTGGCAATCGTGTCGACTTGAAGCAGTTCCCCGACATTGGCGATCACCTGATGGCCGCCGTTCAACAAACGAATTTTCATTGCTTCGTAGTCGTGAACATCCTTTGTGATAGTGGCCCCAACCTTTTCCCAAGCCGGGCGACCCGCGCAAAAATCATCCTCAATCACCCATTGGCGGAATTCTTCATGGGTGACCGGAACAGCGTCGTCGATGCCGATTTCGCGCGCCAGACGCAACTCATTTGGGCCGGTAGCCGGAACTATGCAATCGACCATAGAATTTGGGAAGCTGCAATTTGCATTAATCCAATCGGCCAAATCGGGATCAGAAAGCCGCGCTAGAGACACCACTGTTTGGCGCAATATTTCCCCATTTCCCTGCAAATTGTCACAGCACAATCCAGTGAAGGGTCCTATTCCAGTTGCGCGGCGCAGCCTGAGTGCTGCGACCATTGCGCCAAAGGCGGTCATTGGCCGGTCAGGATATTCAGCGTCGTGAAGTATATCGGGATGTTGTGCGTCAAATCCCTTTGTCGCTGGATCGATATAGTACCCGCCCTCAGTCACGGTGAGAGACACAATGCAAATTTCGGGTCGACTCATCCGTTCGATCAATGCGGCATTGCTCGCCTCGACGGGAACGTAATCGATCATAGAACCTATTACTTCGGCAGAACAGCCGGAAGGATCCAGCTCGATCAGCGTTGTCAGGTAATCCTGTGCTGCCATCTTCTTGCGTTGAGTCTCATCAAATGGGCGGATACCAGCACCAACGATTGCCCAGCCAAATGCTTCGCCCGTCTGCATCAGCCTGTGTAAATACCAAGCCTGGTGCGCGCGGTGAAAGTTGCCCACACCAATATGTACGATTCCGGCCTCAAGCTTAGTACGATCATAGTTTGGTCGCAGGATCGTTGAAGGCAAGTCGGACAGCGCAGCGTTACTGAGCTCCGCAAAACGGGATTCAGACAAAAGTTCCTCCATCAGCTCATCCATTGTCCGCCGTCCACGTTGTAGGTTTGCGCGACGACGTAGTCGCTTTCACTAGTTGCGAGAAATATCGCCATCCCGGTGAGGTCTTCGGCTACCCCCATGCGACCGTAGGGGACAGCATCGCCGACCTCTTTTTTCTTCTGTCCAGGGCGCTTGCCCTCATGTTTCGCAAAGAATGCGTCCACTCCGTCCCAATGCTCGCCATCGACGACGCCAGGAGCAATGGCGTTCACATTAATGCCATGACCGATCAAGTTGAGACCCGCAGATTGTGTCAGGCTGATAACAGCAGCTTTCGACGCGCAATAGACTGCGACGAGCGGTTCTCCGCGTCTGCCAGCTTGACTTGCCATATTGATAATCTTGCCACCCTTACCGCGTTCGATCATGTGACGTGCCACCGCCTGCATCGTGAACAGAGTGCCCGCGACATTGATGTCAAAAATGGCGTCAAATTCGCTGCGCTTGATTGCGACAAGTGGATCTGCTGTAAACCGCGCCGCATTGTTGATTAGAATATCTATTTGCCCAAACTGTTCGACGGTCTTGGCCACTGCGGCTTCGATGCTGTCCTGCTGTGTCACATCCATTTCCACAGCAATTGCAGCATCCCCAATCCGAGACGCAGTTTCACGTGCGCGGGTTATGTCAATGTCCGCGATGGCCACGCGCGCGCCTTCGCGCACATAAGCTTCAGCGAATGCACATCCGATACCGCGAGCCGCGCCGGTGATGAGTGCGGTTTTTCCTTTCAGACGCATCATCGGATCGCCCGACCGCTTTCATCAAACCGATGTAGCTTCTTCATGTCAGGTGTCAAAAAGACTTTGGTACCGTATTCGAGTTCAAGATCACCACCAGCACGCACTGTGAGCGGCTCGTTCGATCCATCGAAGTGTACATGGACGAACGTATCTGAACCAAGGTGTTCGGACACTCCAACAACACCTTCCCATTCACCTGCAGTATCTGAAATTGACAAGTGTTCGGGACGAATGCCTATAGTATGCGCGTTGTATTTAGCAGCAACTTCTCCAGACAGGAGATTCATCTTCGGCGAACCAATGAAACCTGCGACAAACACATTGCACGGACTCTTATACAGTTCCAAAGGGCTCCCAACTTGCTCGATTACGCCAGATTGAAGCACCACGATTTTGTCGGCCATGGTCATCGCTTCGACCTGATCGTGCGTAACGTAGATCATCGTCGTGCCCATTTGCTTATGCATTTCACTGATTTCTAACCGCATTCCAACGCGCAGCGCCGCGTCCAAATTAGAAAGCGGTTCGTCAAACAGGAACGCGGAAGGATCACGGACAATCGCTCGTCCAATGGCCACCCTTTGACGTTGACCGCCCGAAAGCTGCCCTGGTTTTCTCTCAAGATAGTCGTTCAGATTCAGTGATGTTGAAGCGGCTTCGACACGCTTATCGATCTCTGCTGGCTCCATGCCCGACATCCGTAACGGAAAGGCGATGTTCTTGCGCACTGTCATATGCGGGTAAAGGGCATAGGATTGAAACACCATGGCCAAGCCGCGTTTGGATGGTGTGACGTTGGTGACGTCTTCACCATCAATAATCACCTTGCCTGCAGTCGCATTTTCAAGACCCGCGATCAGTCGAAGCAATGTTGACTTGCCGCAACCAGAGGGACCAACGAAAACGACAAACTCACCTTCATCGATGCTCAGGTTTAGCGGCGGTATGACCTCGGTGTCGCCAAACGATTTGGCGATATTTTCAAGTTTGATGCTTCCCATTTCGAAATCCTATTTCACTGCGCCAAAGGTTAGACCCCGGACCAATTGTTTTTGACAGAACCAGCCGAGCACCACGATAGGTCCAATTGCTGCGGTAGATACTGCGGAGAGCCGTCCAAAGAATAATCCCTCTGGGGCACGATTGCCCTCGATTAGGCTGGAAAGCGTAGCTGCGTCGGTGGTGGTCAACCTCACGGTCCAATATGCTTCATTCCAACAGAATATGAAGGTGAGCAATGCGGTTGACGCGATTCCGCCCCATGCAAGTGGGATCAAAATCTCTTTGATCTCGCCCCACATGTTCACACCGTCCATCTTGCCGGCTTCCATAATTTCTTTCGGGATTTCCTTGAAATAAGAAAACAACATCCAAATCACAATTGGCAGGTTGACCAACATCAGCACGACAATGACGAGAAACTTCGTGTCATAGATCCCAAGAAAATTCTTCGTTAGGAAAGTCATTGGATAAAGCACGGCAGCCGCCGGCAACATTTTGGTGGACAGCATCCACATCAAAACATCCTTGGTGGAGCGGGACGGGTCGAACGCCATCGCATAAGCACAAGGCACGCCGACGACCAAAGCGAAAAATGTTGCGAAAACTGAAGTAATGACTGAGTTTTTCAGAAAGCGCCAATAGTCATAGTTGTCGACCATATTCGCATAGTTTTCGAACGTGGGTGTAAACGTGAATAGGAACTCTGGTTTCACCGCGTCCGCATCTGTCTTGAAACTAGTGAATACCAGCCAGAAGATTGGAAAGAAGATGACGATCGCAGTGATCCAAGCCAAGGCTGGCCAAAAAACGCGGGAAAATCTTGATTGCTCTGCAACGATAGCCATGTATCTCTACTCCATCAAAGACTTGCTGATCATTCTTAGAAGGAAGACCGCAAGTACATTTGCTAAGATAACCGCAAAGATGCCTGTCGCACTCGCAGCACCGATGTTGTTGGTTGCCATTTCGCCGATAAGATAGGGCAAATTCTTGTTGCCATTGCCGCGACTGACGATTTCGATCTCGGCATAAAGCGACAGATGAAAAATAGCCTGGATCATCACTACAATCGACACTGGGCGTGCCAGATGTGGCAAAGTCAAAAAGCGGAACATTGACCATTTTCCTGCACCATCAAGAATCGCAGCCTCTTTTTGTTGCTGATCCTCCGATTGGAGCGACGTCATAAATATAAGCACCGCAAAAGGCGTCCATTGCCACGTCACCATCAAAATAACCGCGATGGCAGATGTCTGAGAGGCGCGAAACGATATTGGTATTAGCTCTGGCCAAAGCGAGAAAAACCAACCCACAAGCGGTGCATCCTGCAATGTGGCCACAACCTCATTCAAACCGCCCACTGCAATCCCTTGCAAACCCAAGACAGGGTCCAGGATCATATTGATCCATAGTACCGCATTCACCGCGGGCATGACAAAGAAAGGAGAAATCAGCATAACCCTAACGATGCCTTGGCCCGGAAATGTCCGATTAACAAGAATCGCAATTGCCAAACCAAGAACAACCGTCAAAACGATGATCGATGTAACAATGAAAATCGAATTATAAACAGCCAGCCAGAACCCGTCATTGTTCCAGACAAACAAATAGTTTCCAAACCCGCGCCAGTTTTCAATGCTGGGGCTCGTCCATTCAGGACGAATTGAGCTCGCCAAAACATAGCGAATGAAGGAAAAGAACAAAGTAATACAAAGCGGAACCAGCATCCATGTTAAGAGCAGGATCACCGCGGGCGCCTGCATTAGACGCGAAAGCTTTCGGTCGGCCATTGGCACACCCTTTACGTTCAATTGTTCTCTAGAGTCATTTTCGTTCAATCGCTTGTCAAGCAACCATGGTCGCTGCAAATGGCTGCCGGAGAAACGATGCGCAGTGTTTTACTGACGAAGGGTTCGGATATCCGATATCCGAACCCTTCTTTTTGGGCGGGAGAGCTACTGTTTATTCGTAGTAACCAGCTTCTCTCATGATAGCATCAGCTGCCGCTTGTGATGCTGCCAGTGCTTCGTCTACAGATTTGGCACCGGAGAGCGCCGCAGCCATTTCCTGTGCAACGGCACTCCCGACTTGAGGGAATTCTGGGATAGCCGCGAATTGAACACCAACATATGGCTTCACTTCTGTGGCTTCAGGTGCAGCAGATTGCAGCGCCGTAATTTCAGCCTCGGCGAACGGAGCCGCAGCAAGAAACTCTGGATATGCATAAGTTGATGTACGCGTACCAGTTGGCACCGAACCCCAACCAAAGTCTGGGTGGTTGGCGACAGCCAAAACGTATTCTTTGGATGTTGCCCATTCGATGAATTTCTTAGCCTCGACAGCATTAGGTGAACCAGCAGGTACTGCCATTGCCCAAGCCCACAACCAGTTAGCACCAACGGGGTTACCAGCGTGCGGTGATTGCGCATAAGCAACGCCATCAACTTCTAGGAAGGACGCAGCGATTGTGGCGTCGATCCACATCCCGCACTTGCCTTCGTTATAAAGCGCTAAAATTTCGTTGAATGAGTTGCCTTCAGATCCTGGAGGGCCATAGGTGCCAAGCAAATCAACATAGAAATTGATCGCCGCACGCCACTCATCTGAATCAATGGCTGGACGCATATCTTTGTCAAACCACGCACCGCCAAACGAATTTACAACTGTTGTGATGAAGGCCATATTGTCGCCCCAGCCTGGCTTACCGCGCAAGCACGCGCCATAAATACCTTGGTCTGGGTTGTGGATCGCTGCTGCAGCCGCCTTTATGTTGTTCCAGTTGTCGCTATCGGCGATGGTAACACCTGCTGCATCGGTCAAATCCTTGCGATACATAACCATGGAAGATTCACCATAAAACGGCGCAGCGTAAAGCGTGCCATTGTGTGATAGGCCATCGCGAATTGGCGACAGCATGTCTTCAAGGTCATATTCAGCACCGAACTCAAGCGGTTCAATCCAACCGGCAGCGCCCCAAATCGGCGCTTCTTGCATGCCGATGTTGATAACATCATATTGGCCACCACCCGTGGCAGTGTCTGAAGTTACCTGTTCGCGCAACACCCCCTCTTCAAGCGAGACCCAGTTTAGCTCAACACCCGTTTCTGCGGTGTAGGCTTCAGCCACTTTTTGCATGTTGATCATATGACCGTTGTTCACGATCGCAATGGTCAACTCTGCTGCATTAATGGCAATCGCGCTAGTGGCGCAAACCGCAAGCCCAAGAGCTGCAGATTTCAATGTTCTCATATTTTCCTCCCGAAAAATTGTCACTCTGATAATGACAACACAAGGAGGAGCATAGTAACAAACATAACGGCGGTCAACATTAAAATTTACGCGCGTAAACTTTAGTTCCTTTGAGCATGTGCATTGCTAGGCAGATGCGCGCATGATCAATTTACCATCAAACAGTATTGTTGTCCCTGTACCGCTTCGCTCATCCTTGTTAATCAACTCAAGCAGCATTTTGACACTGCGTGCAGTAATCGCTTCATAGTCGTGGGACACGGTGGTTAGCGTGGGACACGTGAAACTCGAGAATGGGTGGTTATCATGCCCAGCTACGCGAAGTGCACAATCCTCGCTAAGTCCAACGCGCAATCCAAGCTCATAAGCGGCAGCCAAAAATCCAATAGCCAAACGATCATTCGAACAAAAGATTGTGCCAGTCGCAAAAGCTTTGTCTACCAAAGCCTTCCTGCCTTCGCGAAAACCTATCTCTTCAAGACTCCATCCCTCACCCTCGGCCTGAATAACATGCGGCGTGTGACCCATCAGCTCCATCGTCTCGATATAGGCATTGCGTCGTTTGTTCGCGTTTGGGTTCGGCGGATTGCGCATTTCGAAGAATACCGGAGGCTCACCACTTCTGACTAAATACTCTAGCATGACTTCTATGGCTTGAGCGTTATTGTGGCCCACAAAGGCCTCTCCCGTAACTTCAATATTAGCGTCAAAACTAACGGTGGGCACATCTGCGCAAAATGCTTCGATTGCAGCACGATCCGAAGTCCGCCCCAACGGCGCGATTAGGACACCTGCTGGTTTAATTGATCTAAGTGAGGCAAGATTATCTATTTCCAATGCAGGATCACCATGAGAGCTAAGCAAAATCGGCTGAAACCCTGCTGCAATCACTAGAGTTTCAATTCTTCGCGCCATTTCAGCAAAGAATGGATCGGCCAAATAAGGAACCACTATGCCAACATTCTTTGTAAGCTTTCTGTTTTGATTAATGGCAAAAATATTCGGCCGATAGTCACACTTTGCAAGTGACTCCTCGATCTTGTCTCGCGTTCTAGAGCGAACACTCTGTGGATCGTTAAAGTACTTTGAAATTGTAGGTCGTGAGAATCCGCTAAATTCAGCAAACTCTTCCATATTCTGGATTTTTGGTTTTCTCATAGCACCAAACCTCTTCAAAATTGACCTAGACTTTACAATTTCTTATCGCGCGGCAAAAATCAATTACTTTTAGCCTTCCATCAAGTGAAGTCCGAGCCTGGACCATTTGCTTTCACCAAATGCGCCTGCCTTTCAAACGATCTGCGGGCAAATAGGAATAGGTCTTTCTCCGCAAAATCCGTTAGTCATATGCTGCTGCGGGGCATACAGTTTTACTCTTTAGTTTGGTTCGTAGCGCATTTAGAAAATCAGCACAGTTTTTGCTGTCGTAGCATTCGGCTATTGCACTTGCTTACCACTTTGCAATTACCACAAGGAGCTCCAAGCTGACTCTCATCAATCGGATTTTGCTTGGCCTTTGGCTAGGCGACTTTTAATCGATCAACGCTCTTGCCTCTTGCCTCGTTGATAGCCCCAACGTCAACAACCAATGTAATCGGAAGCGAGGCACTTCGGTTAGAGACCACAAATTGAATGCCCGCACCGATTAAACCCGTTTTGCTTTTTCCACGCGCGAAACAATCGACATTTGTTGGTGGTCTTGCGGAATCCTGCCCCACAAATGTCTCGATGACGTGGATATCTGATACTGAGAAATTTGCACGTGCAGCTTCAGGTACACTTTCAAAACAAAAGCATACCGGCGCTTTGTCATCAATTCATCCCTACCATCGCGGTTACAGATTGGCGCCCCGCGATGTCCGACATACGACCACGCTTAATAAGGAAACGATCGATGAACTCGGCGTCCGACAATTTGGCAATCCAACTTGAGCATATCAGGAAAAATGCCGTTGCAAACTATGTCGGCTGCCCTGGCACTCCAATTCAAAGTTCAGCTCATGAACTTCAAGCTCGTGCACTAAAGAGCCTTTGCGCAAAGATTACTTGTGCGGATTTGACCTCGCGCTGTCCGTTGTCAGAAATTTTGAACCCCATTGAAACCACTACTACGACCCCAATACTGGACGGTTTACGCAAGCTGATCCGCTGCAGTTGTGGATCCGGATGGGCGCTTTGAGTGCGTTAGTTAGTGGGATGTCGGCGAAAGGGTGCTTGTTGGCGCGGGTAGTGGTCCCAAGTGGAAACTGCCCCCACGTGGTTTACCAAAAGCTGGACACCACGCCCCAGCAAGAAAGGTGATGGCATAAAATGGGGGTCGAAGATTGATCCGCGCACTCATATTCGAAGTATGAATGGCAAAGGCGACAACCAAAATCTTTGGCAGAAAGATGACGATATTAAGTGGCAGAAGATTGGAAAACCTTTGGACAAAAACGGCAATCCTACAATCCGAGATTCTAAGCGTTCTCATATAAATCCAGACGATTTCAAATTCAAATAGGAACGAAAGCAATGAGTTACCTAGTTCAGATTATCGAGCCTCTGGATGCCTGGCTGGATCGCATCGTAGTACTGCTGCGACAGGGTTGGGGATGTTGAGCTGCAACGAGAGGTATGGGTAGAAAGGAAGTCCATCATTAACAGTTCTAACGAGATGATGTCCCAGTTTTTGGACGGCAACTATTGTCACTCGTTTGTGGTCCAAAACTGCATGTCACATGAACAGCGTCAGCTTTGTATCAGTGAGTTGAGACCAATAGATATGGAAAACCATGATTTAGATGAAGCTGAGCTTTTCGAGACAGCCATTTGGAACGAGCTGAGTAAACTCAGCTCCAAGCTTGCTGAAAATTTGCTCAGAAACCCGCCGACGCTTATCAGACTGTCAAAGCATGTTCTGGAGGTTACCAAGCATACATCGTAAACTGGTCGTATCAACAACTGCTCTTGGCGTAATTGTTCAAGATCAGATTTTTGATCGCCTTTGTACACTCCAAGCTGAACAAGGGTTTTCAATTGTCTTGGTCACACACGACCTCGAGTTGGGTGTTGAAAGTTGTGAGCAGATTGTGACGATGTTTGCGGGAATGCAACGAAGCGGTCGTAAGCTGATTTGATCTAGAGAGCGGCATCAAAAATAGTACTGGGTGCCCTGCGATTGGCGTATCGCAAAGCAATACTATCTGAGCGACTATTTTTCTGGGTTGCGCCCCACTAATCAGTATCTTGCATTCGCGGCCCAGAACCGACCTTAGCCGCAAAATAAATATAGCACTTCAATTTCCCTAAAGCCGACATCGTGCACTGACAAAACCTCTCAATCATCGAAAGGCGGCCGTCTCGACTTATTAACCACGGCGCGATTTGTAGCCCGCTTATCAAGTAGGCGGAGATTGATCACTCGTCGAATTTTACTGGGACCGTAGTCCGGTGGTAAATGGACGAATGCCTCCGCTTGGCGCAGCATTGTGGCGACTTGCCGCCACAAACGCAACTAGACCCCTGTGATCATCGATACAATCTCATTTTTGTCTGTCTTTACCGTTTCTCGAATGCCAATTTGCTGACCACGGCGCAGGACGCAGATGCGGTCGGAGAGGCGAAATACTTGGTCTAGACTGTGACTAATGATGAGGACAGCGAGGTCGCGCTCTTTGAGGCTTGCGACAAGCTTTTCAACCTTTGCTGTTTCTGCCACACCCAGTGCCGCTGTTGGCTCATCCAGCAAAACCAGTTTTTTTGCCCAATGGGTTGCTCTGGCGATTGCAACACCTTGGCGTTGTCCACCTGACAGATTGCGAATGGTGGTTCGAGCAGAGGGGATGCGAACGTCAAGATCTTCAACGAGCTGCTCGGTCTCAGCAATCATTTTCTTGCGGTCCAACTGGAAAAGTGGCCCACGTGTTTGCTCGCGACCAAGAAACATATTCATGTAAACAGCCTGCTCATCAGCCAATGCAAGGTCTTGATAAACAACCTCAATACCAGACGCGCGTGCTTGGGTCGCGTCTTTGAAATTGACCTCATCTCCGTCAAACGAAATGGTGCCGGTTGTAGGGGTGTATACACCTGATATGATCTTAATCAGGGTCGATTTACCAGCCCCATTGTCACCAACAAGTGCAACAATCTCTCCCGCTTTCAGATCGAGCGAAAAGTCCTCAATTGCGACCACACCACCGAAGGATTTGTGGATATTTTCAAGCCGCAGTACGTCCTGAGGCACATCAACAGTTTGACTATTCATTTGACTACCTTAGGTTGGGCCAAGCTTCTTCTTGACCAAAAATATTCTCGATTGTCACAACTTTTGGCGTAACTTTGGAAATGCCTGACACGCCTACAGTGTATCCGCGCTTTACAAATGCCTGCCCTCTAAAGCCGAACACAACGCTATCACCAGATTTGGGTGAAACATTTTGTGTCGCATCAATCATGCCGTAATAATCGATTGCGCTTGTTGGTGGAATTTCAACGCTTGCGAGTGCGTTTGCTTGAGCCGTTGGCGTTGAAGACACAATTGCCTTCAAGTCATAGTCTGGAAACACGGGATCAATATATAGACCGCCGCCAAAGCAATAGGCTTTATCTTCATGCAGATGGGAGACTTCGCTGAGGTAAACCGCAGCTGGAAGTTCAGGCAGGTCTTTAACGGCGTGTAATGGGGTGGTCCCATGCAAGGCATTGCCAGGCTCACATTGGGTTGCACCTGCGTTCGCCAAAGCTTCAAGAACAACGGAAGACGTGGTGCCAGGCGCATTGATTTCTATATCGTTGTAGCCTGCATCCACTAGAGCCATGGCAGCCGCTTCCAAGGTGGAAAGGTTGTGAGTTGGCAAGACCTCGTTGCTTTCTTGGTTGAAGAGCAGAGCGGGGAAAGTCGTGATGCCAGCAAACCGTGCACCATCTAACTGATCGACGACACGGGCAAAGGCCACTATCTCTTCGGCTTTCACACCGCCTTCATGGCCTGAGTAGAAAGTGTCTCCGTCAGCTTTAATGCGGACAAGCAAATCTTGAACACGTCCAGCTTTTTTTGCGGCCGCCGCCGCTTCCCGTGCCTTTTCAATGCTAAAGATCGTCCAATAGTCTGGTTTGATGTAACTCGCAACAAGATCAGCTTCGAATTTAGGAACTTGCACGAGATGACCAACATGACCCACTGGCAAACCGGCCCGAGTGCAAGCCACCGCGCAGGCAACATCCACGGCAACTGCACGATCGACGCCGCCGCGCACAGCTGCTTGGCAAAATCCTGAATTGCGTCCAACCTGTTTGGTCATGGCAAAGACCTTCATGCCCAAACGATCGCCTTCCGCGCGCAATATTGCGGCGTTATGCTCCACGGCATCCAAGTCGAGAACATATGCATTGGCAGGGATTTTGCCTGCCTGATGCAAAGCGATAGCTGTCTCGATGAGTTTTGGGTTTCTTCTTCGAATAAGGTCGAGAAACATGGATGCTCCTATCGGTTTACGTCGCGCAATGAAATGGCGACTGCAATCAGAATTATTAATCCTCGGACGATCATTTGGTCCGAAACAGAAAGGCCCATCAATATAAGGCCATTATTGAGCATGCCCATCATAAGCGAGCCGACTAGGGCGCCAATGATCGTACCTTTCCCGCCATTCAGTGCAGTGCCGCCTATGATCACCGCAGCGATTACGGTCATTAGGTCACTTTCGCCCAACGTGTATCGCGCTGATTGCAAACGACCGGCATAAAGTAGACCTGCAAGGCCAGCACAAGCGCCACAAACCATCATCACCAGCATGCGAACACGCGGAACCTTGATGCCAGAAACTTGCGCCGCGCGCGGATTGTCGCCTGTGGCCAAGACGTGTGCGCCGAATTTGGTTTCGCGGAATACGAAATGACCTAGCGCAACTGCGCCGATGGTCCACAAAACAAGTGAAGGTACACCAAAGAGCGAACCGGAGCCGAATAAATCAGTGAAAGTTGAATTAAGAACGGGCACAGACCTAAGGTCCGTCATGGTGCGGGCAATGCCAGCAAATAGGCCCATAGTTGCCAATGTCACAAGGAAAGACGGCAAGCGCAAATAAGCGACGAGTATGCCGTTGAAAAATCCAATTGCAACTCCAACGCCTAATCCTGCCAAAATGCCAAAAAACAGTGGTTGCTCGCCAAGCACAACAGCGCTCGCGAGCGCAGAAACAGCAACAATCGAGCCAAAGGACAGATCGATTTCTCCGGCTGCGAGGACGAACACCAATCCTATCGCCATAATTGTTGTGGGAGCGGTTTGTAGGGCGATGTTGACCAAGTTCCGCTGGGTCAAAAACCCATCATCGCCTAAAGTTATGGCGAAGAACACGAAGATCAATAGAAAGCCAATATAAACCACATATTGTGTCAAATTCAGCTTCTGTGAGAGTTGGGCTAGCTTTTGCATTTGCAAAATCCTGTAATGCGAGCGGCGGGGTAAACCGCAAAAATGGGGGCAGCGATGCCGCCCCCAGCTAGGTCAAAGGGAGTTATTGGGTCAGGCTCTTTGGTGCTTCGCGGTGAAGTGAAAGCATCCAGCCTTCATTTATGTTTTTATTGGTCACGGTCACAGCAGGTGCCACTACAAATGCTGGGCTGGATTGGCCAAGTAACCCGCGTGCAGCTGATGCTGCCAAGGCGCGGCCAAGTTCATATGCCTCGTCTGCAACCAATGCAGCAACGTTTCCACCACGAACCATGTCGAGTGCGATTGGTTCAGACAGATCAAGCGTTACGATCTTGGTGTCTTTGTTGCCATTGGTGCGAAGTGCAGACAAGACGCCCTCAGCGGGACCGGCCCATGTTACGTAAATGCCACCAAGATCTGGGTGCTTGAGCAACATCGCATTGGCAATTTCTTCAGCCCGTGCAGGGTCGCTGATGCCAGCGGAAGCAACAATTTCCATGTCAGGATAATCGTTTTCGATTGTTGTCTTAAAAGCGTTGTCGCGCTGGTTGGTCACATAATATGTGGCATCGTGGAAGATCCATCCAACTGAGCCTTTTCCGCCCATATTTGCTGCCAGTGCATCAGCGGCTTGCTTACCCATCTGGAAAAGATCGTCGGTTACAATAGATGCATATTGCTCACCATGTTCGTAGCCTGCCGGTACGTTAGATAAGAACACCAATTGTACGCCAGTTTCGGTTGCTTCTTTAAATGCAGCGGCAGATGCAACAGGATCGAGCGGCAAGGCCAACACGATGTTTGGCGATTTTGCCATGACGGTTTCGATATCGCTGCGCTGTTTTGCAGTATCAAATCCCGCGTTGGTTGTTGCTACAACTTCAATGCCTAAACGGTCAAATTCATCCGTTGCACCCAATGAAACGGCGCTTACAAAATCTGACTGATCATGCCAAACAAACGCCGCCTTGTAGTTACCTGCCTTAAGCGCGGCAACGTCACTGTCTGCAACTGTTACTTCTGACGATGGGGTTGCGGCTTCGCCATTTGGGCCAACTGTTTGTGCCCATGCTGAGCCAGATAATGCCAAAGCGACAACCGCAGATAGAGCGGTTTTCGATAGATAGTGCATATTGATTTCTCCTCGTTACTATTGGTTTTCGATCTCGCAAAAACTGACGATGAACTCCGCGAAAGCAATGATGCCGGTAAGATATTCATCGATTGAAATACGCTCCTCCAGCGTATGACAATGCGCGATATTTCCGGGCGCACAATAGATGGTTGGGCACCCAAGTCTTTCAATTAGGAACGGTGCTTCAGACCAATATGGCGCACCCTGAATTTCTCCCCGATCAGGCATGTGTTCGGTGATGATCTTTGCGAATTTTGTAATTGGCTCTAGCTTAGGCGAGATGTCTGTTGGTGAACCGCCAAATTTGTGGTCGCGACCTGCTGGATAGGTGATGTTGAAGGAACAACCCGAATTGGCCAGGCCGTCTTCAATGGCCTTTTCAAGTTCAGCTACGGCTTCGTCCAAGCTTTGTCCTGGCAATAATTTGCAAATCAGGGAAAGTTTGCATTCACCGGGCACTGCAATGTAACCACCGCCTTGCACCTCGGTCACCAAAATGAACGGCCGGCCAACAAGTTCATGGTGTGCTTGTTTAGACATTGCGTCTGATAGTGCCCAAATCTGTTCAAGAACTTTATGACTAGCTCTTAGAGCGTCAATGCCTTGCTCTGGCACGCCGAAATACGCTGATTTACCGACGATCTCGACATCCGCGATGAAAAAGCCCATTTGAGCTGGAAAAACCTGCAATTGGGTGGGCTCAACATAGATGGCAAAATCAGGGTTGTTTTCGCCTAGGAATGCCTCTGAGCGCGTCAGGTGGTCAATGCCAGCACTAACGCCTGTACCTTCTTCACCACTTTCTTCATCGCCAATAAACGCGAATGAAACATCGCCTTTGAGCCGAATGCCAGTTGCATCAATTAGATCAAGTGCCGCAAGGCAGGTGCAAATACCACCCTTAAGATCACCGGTACCCCGCCCCCACATTTCGCCGTCGATAATTGGACCACCAAATGGATCTTCTCGTTGATCCCCGGCCCATTTTTCACGCCATCCATTCACATGGACAGTATCGGTGTGGCCTGCAAATAGTAGGTTTTTCCCGCCGCCGGATCCTGGCCGTTTACCGAAAATGTTTGGACGGTTGGGCAAAAATTCTTCAAGGACTGGCGTGAGGAGTCGCACACTCATTTCGTCGTACAAGTAGGAAACAAAATTGACCTCGTTGCCTGTGATGCTGTTTTTGCTCACAGCACCACGCAGCAAGGAAACTGCCTTGTCGCGATCCAGTTGGTTTTGAAGTTTTTCGGCCAGGCTAACCATCCACCAGCGCCTCCAACTTCGACAGTTTGGCCGGCGGCAAACTAATTTCCGCACCTGGAATGCCACCAGTGAGCAAAGTCGCATGAACCTGGCTCAAACCAACAGATGCAGCACCGATCAGCGCTGCGCGGCCACCCAAACCGCTTATCCCAAGTTCCGTAGTGGATCGAGAAATGCGTGCCAGTTGCAGTTTAACGCGCTCAAAGAGTTCCGTGCGTCGACCGATGGAGCCGCCAAAGATGATTTGCTCGGGATCGGTAATCGCCATAATTGTCGCACATGCTCGCGCGACCTCTTTGGCCACACTATCAAGTACAATTCGTGCATTCTCATCTTCATTAAGTCGGTCAAATATTTCCGGGACCTGAAGTTGCTCGCCGGTCAGTTTTTTGTAGTGGGCTCGAATGGCGTCCGTCGCGGTTGCGCGTTCCAACGCACCTTGACGCAAAGACTCTTCATCAAACGGGTCAGCGCCAAAAGGAAGGTAACCAAGTTCACCGGCAGATCCGTTTTTACCACGAACCAATTCTCCACCGACCATGATGCCCGCACCAATGCCGGTTCCAATCGCAATATAGGCGATGTCATCAAATCCATGGCCGATGCCACCCCAATGTTCGCCAAGAACAGCAAGATTGACATCGTTCTCGACGATAACATCAACGCCTAGTTCGGCCCGTAATTCACCGTTAAAATCGATCTCATCCAGATGAGCAATATTTGGCGCCATAAGAACAGCACCCGTTTCAGCGTCAGGCACACCAGGAACCCCAACTACCACCAATCGTAACTTAGCGAGAGGTAGCTCTCGCTCTGCCATGACGGAACGACAAAGCTCAGCGACTTGCTTCACCACATCTCGGCCTCCGTTTGGGCTGGTCTTCTCCGAAGCGTCGCCAAATATTGTGCAGGACAAATCCGCAATAGCGACGCGGACATTGGTGCCACCCAAATCAACAGCTGCAACAAAGGCGGCATCTGGCACAACTTCGTAATTCATCGCCGCACGACCAACAGAGCCTTTATGAAGACCAACCTGACGAACCCATCCTTCATCTTCGAGCTGTTTTACCACCTCAGAAAGCGTTTGTTTCGACAATCCCAATCGCTTTGCAATGGCAGCACGCGAAATCGGCCCCTCGTGCGCAATTGTCTCAAAAACACTACACTTATTCAGTTTGCGTATATTGTTCGCTGCTTCGGTCATCAAATCAATCTATTAGTTCGGTAAGTTGACGAACTAATAGATTGTGTTTTGAAATTTGTCAAGCTACACCAAATTTAAGGAAGAAAAACATCCGCGAGGCTCACTATAAATTGACGCGGAAGTCCGAAACCCCAGAGTTAAGACACAAAGAAAGTTCCCAACCAATGCTCAGCTTAACAAGGAAGCTGAAAAGATCGGTACGGATAGGAAAATCTAATCGGTGACCGTAGTCGGTGTAGGTTTGATGTATGAGGGGAGCGTTCATCCGTTTGAACCGACAGCTGAGGTTCAGCTAATGTCTGCGTTCCACCCATTGCGGTCCTATCCAAACTCAAAAACTTCACCTGCGAGATGTTGAGCTGGCGCGAAAAAGGGCGCTTTGGCGCACACAATATCGAGGTTATTGGACTTAACTGGTAATTTGGCTTTGAAAAGTTGAACATCGAGGAATGGAGAACAAGCTCTTTGCGCACCAGCTAACCACGACGACTTCAAACCCGGACAACGAGCGACAACACGCTAAACACCCTGACACGGTTCCCATTTTCACCAAGATTTGCCCAATCAAAGACTGAACTTATGCCAAAAAGGAAGCACTTGTGTGGCAGCCCGCTGGGGCATGAATTTAAGAAAATGATTGCTGCCCGGTTTCGGGCTTTTCTCGGTGCAAGGTGCTTTCGCCTTGTTTAGATCGAGAGGAGTTCCAAATGACTAAAGATAACTACCCTTCAAGTAAAACCCAACAACTAGCCCGGCAACTGGCAGAGCCAATCAGGGTCAAGATGTCCACCATCGTAAATCGACTTGTTTGGCAACCTCAAAGTGTGAGATTAGCAGCGTCTAGATTGCGAAAGGGAGGCGTTGACGTTGCGATGTCCCGCTCTGTTCGATCTGGAGAGACTGTGTATTCTATTGGAAATGCAAAACCGACGGAGGCTTAGAATGGTATCCTTGTTGCCCTCCCCTCCTCTGCTTTCTAAAAGCAATGTTATCGACGAACCAAAGTTCGATTTTGGTGAGCTCTAAGGTGAACAAGACAAAACGCTCATCCAAAACCTTGCTATGGCGCATTACTATTTGAATGAGATAGAGTCCGGAAAGCATATCGATGAGATTGCAACAGCCAGCAACACATCCAAGCGTCGCATCATGCAGATTATCAACCTCGCATTTGTTGCACCAGACATTGTGAAGTCGATTTTTCAAGGCAAACAACCGTGCGGCTTAACGACCAAATATCTGCAACGCCACCCGCTCCCGGCTGACTGGCAAGAGCAGCGGAAAATCATTCAAGCGCTCTAACCCACGAGCGATGCACAAATCTAAAACCTGTCAGCCTCAAAAAGCGCAAACGAGACTTTTGCGCAATATGGGCCAGATCTTGTTCCACGCAGACGTCTCGCCACGCAGCACCACGAGCTAATGCGCTGAAAAACCTAAATGATTTACAGTCATTCTAACGATATTCTCAAATGCTTGAAAAGATGGCTGTGGATTTTTTTTATCGCTAACGGGCCTGCGGGGTGTTGTTGTTGATTTCCCGAGGAGTTCATAAAGTGTCGCAATGGAAATACCACAAAATATCTTTGTATTTCAGTCTATTACCTTGAGGTCCAAACCCCATCCCAACAAAAATGCAAAGTAGATTCCGCGGTTTTGATTGCAATTATATGCACGCAACCGCTCGCTCCGAAGCCTATATACAGTTCTGCAATGCGTTAACTGGCTCTCGATTGTCGCTACGCGGGATCGCTTTGTCGTTAAGTGGGATTGTATTGCGGATATGTGGGACCAGATTGCAGTTGTATACTCTACATTTTCTCATTGGCAGCGACTTGCAAACCAAAACAACCAACAGGGGGATTTGGGAGCGTAAAACGTCAAACACTGAACAAACGGTACGTTCTAATTCGAATTGCAGTTGAAAATAAACCCGTTTGAGGATGAGTAGCGAGCTGTGTGGATTAGCTGAAGTTCGATGTTGGCTTTGCGGACAAACCGACCAAGCTCAATAACTACATAATCTTTGAGCTTGGGCGGAGAACGGAACTTCATCAAAAGTGCTAGGCAAAACCGAACGGTCGTTGAAGCAGACGTACGTTGATTAGAATACTTGTAGCCCACACCACCATGAACGCAAACCATCCCTTCAAAAGTGGAGATCGAAACGGCAAGCTGTTGCCGAATTTGTTTTTCAAGTTGTTGATTAGCGAACAGTGGGTACACCTCCGTCGAAAACAGTCGCCGTTTACCCCAGTGTTGGCATAGAGAATTGCGCGTCATTTCGCACGCCAGTTGGCCACCGGCTAGTGGTGGTTTTCATTTTGGTGTAAAAACGAACGCCTTCCATGCCATGCATATGGTGATCGCCAAACAGTGAGTTTTTCCAGCCACCAAAACTGTAAAAGGCCATTGGCACAGGAATGGGCACGTTGATGCCTACCATGCCAACTTCAATATCTTGGCTGAACGAGCGTGCAGTATCGCCATCCCGCGTGAAGATGGAAACGCCATTTGCATATTCATGTCCGTGGATCACTTCAACGGCTTCGGCATAAGATTTGGTGCGCACTACCGTTAGTACTGGGCCGAATATTTCTTCTTTATAGATCGTCATATCTGTGGTGGCGTTGTCGAACAGGGAGCCGCCGATGAAATATCCGTTTTCGTGTCCATCAGGTTTTGTGAGGTCCCGGCCGTCAACCACCAACTCAGCACCCTCTTGAACGCCTTGGTCGATATATGAGGTAACTTTTTGGAGGTGTTCACCAGTCACAAGCGGACCCATTTCCATGCCCGGTGTTAGGGATGGTCCAACTTTGAGCGCCTTAATTTTGGGAACGAGTTTGGCGATCAATGCGTCAGCTACAGCATCCGTAACCGGCACAGCAACCGAAATTGCCATGCAGCGTTCGCCAGCTGACCCAAAAGCCGCACCCATCAGGGCGTTGGCCGCCATATCCAAATCTGCGTCCTGCATAATGAGCATGTGGTTTTTAGCACCACCAAGGGCTTGCACGCGTTTGCCATTGGCCGTGCCTTTCTGGTGGATATATTGGGCAATTGGGGTGGAGCCCACAAAGCTGATGGCTTTAACGTCAGGATGCTCAAGCAATGCATCCACCGCAACTTTGTCGCCATTGACCACATTAAACACACCGTCCGGCAGACCTGCCTCTTTTAACCATTGTGCAATCAATATCGGCGCGGAAGGGTCGCGCTCACTGGGTTTGAGAATAAACGTATTCCCCGTTGCCAATGCTACAGGAAACATCCACATGGGAACCATGGTTGGAAAGTTAAATGGGGTGATACCTGCAACCACGCCAAGGGCTTGACGCACCATGTGGCTATCAACGCCAGTGCCCACATTTTCTGAAAACTCGCCCTTGATCAGGTGTGGGATGCCAGTTGCAAATTCAACAACTTCTAAACCGCGCGTAACTTCACCTTGCGCATCGTCAAATGTTTTGCCGTGCTCATTGGAAACCACTTGTGCCAATTCGTCCAATCGATCCCACAGGATTGATTTGAACTTGTCCAAAATTCGAGCGCGTCGAAGAGCTGGCGTTTTCGACCAAGCAGGCCATGCAGCTTTTGCAGCAGCAACAGCCACATCAACCTCATCAACACTCGCCAAGGATACCCTTCCAGACACCTCGCCAGTTGATGGATTAAAGACGTCTTTGGATTGCCCTGAAGTTCCTGCAATCACATTATTTGAAATGAAGTGACCAATCTCGATCATATCGGTATTCCTTCGTGAGTTGGCTATTTAGTGGGTTTGTACGTTTGGTGCTGTTTCTCCGGTGAGGGAAACCGAACAGGCGTTTTGGTCTGGCAAAGCGCGAAGTCTTTACCGGCCATCACTAGTGTCAAAAATCTGCGCAAATTATTCGTTTTCTCTCAGTACTAAGGGCTGTTTCTGCAGACCACAGTTTTCGAATTCATGGCGGGTGATAGCTTTTTCTTCGTCTGTAAGTTCCAACATTGGGTGTCGGACAAATCCTCCTGCTTGCCCTAAGAGTTCTTGCCAGTACTTGCCATGCGCCTGTGGTTTGCCAGCAGGTTTGGATTTGCGTATTGCTTCACGAACAGGATCAAGACTGTCACATACACGACGGGCTTCTACAAAGTTTCCGTCAAACGCCAGCTTCGTATACTCGTGCATACGTTTATCGTTCTTAGTTTGAAGCTGATATGGTGGTGAAGAACAAAGGTAGAGCTTCCAACCCAATTCTTCCACATTGTCCAACCACTCATCTTCAGACGAAGTTGAAACATGTATTTTGTCGCCAATCATACGCGATAGCCGTTTGTACATTTCACGCGGAACAGAGTATTTGATTGCAACAATATTGGGCAGCTCCGCTATACGCGCACAGGTCTCTGGTTCCATAAGATAACCGCTGTCCGGGTGGCTCCACATTGCAATGCCAATATCGAGATTGTCGCAGAGGTATTTGTAGTAATTGTATAGGACTTCGTCCCGATCTTGGCAAAAGCTCAATACCGGTGCGTGAACAACAATGTAATCTGCGCCACAATTCTGCGCGTGTAGCGCAAGTTCAAGCACTGTAGTTACGTTTTGATCGGACGCCGACATGATTGTGCCGGCTTTGTCGCCACACTCTTCGACTGCTATTTCAAAATTTCGTTTACGTTCCTCCAGCGACATCGAAAAGAACTCGCCCTGTTTACCCGCAATAAATAGACCTTGAATGTCCAGATCATCAATCCAATGGCGAATGTTTGAACGTAGCCCAATTTCATTAAGTGCTCCATCAGCTTCGAAAGGGTTCAAAGCCGCTGCCCATATGCCGTTCATGTTTTCGCGTGCGTAGTCTTTTGCATCAAGTTTTGAGTATTTCATTTGTACATCTCTTTCAAAGACCCAGTTTCGCGGTCCGGCGCCTTGACCGACTAACAAGTCTTGGCATTAGGCAAATTTGCGCGCTTGTGTGCTGTCCAATTGATCATGGAAGAGCGCGTTGCGGTAATACAAAGACCGAAACCTGATATAAGCAAAATGGATATCTAGAGACACTGATTGCGCGATATGTTGATATTGGATGCTTGCGAAGGAGATCTGATGAGTATTGCTATTTTGGGCGATGGGGCCATCTCTGCATTTGTTAGAAAACAGCTAGCAGTTCATAAAATTGAGGTGCGTACGCTTTTGGTGAGACAAGGCAGCCATGTAAAGGATGGCGATAGTTGTCTCCGCGTTTCTGACGTCGCCGATCTTCCAGCAGATACAAAATTGCTTGTTGATTGTGCTGGTCACGAAGGTCTTCGTGAGCATGGTGTAAAAGCATTAGCGTCAGGAATTGATGTGTTGACGATTTCTATTGGGGCATTGGCCAACAAAGAATTCGAGGCTGAATTGATGAACGCCGCAGTGCGAGGTAACGCGAAACTACAACTAGCAAGTGGCGCGATCGGCGCACTCGATGCACTTCGTGCTGCTAGCACGGGCACACTAACTCGCGTAAATTACATAGGCCGCAAGCCTGCACTTGGGTGGTTCGGCTCACCAGCGGAGGACAAAATCGACCTTGCTAACCTCGCAAAAGCGACTGTTCATTTCGCTGGCACTGCGCGCGAAGCCGCACTAGCTTATCCAAAGAATGCAAACGTTGCTGCGTCGGTTGCAATATCTTCACTTGGGTTTGATAAAACCACTGTAGAATTAATTGCTGACCCTGAGATAAACGCCAATACGCACGAAATTGAGGCTCATGGGGATTTTGGTGAGATGCGATTTTCCATTTCAGGCAAATGCTTGCCTGACAATCCGCGAAGTTCTGCATTGGCGGCGATGAGTGTCGTAGCTGCCATTTTAGAAGAACGCAGACTGATAAAGTTCTAGGAGCAAAACTTGGCTGCAAAATATAGTAGGATCGTTGATCGTGCCCTTACAAGACTGAAGCTGAAACAGCTCCGCCTTTTAGTCGCTGTAGGAAAGCACGGAAACATCCAGGCCGCAGCCAGAGAGCTACATGTGTCTCAGCCTGCTGCAACCAAAATGATTCAAGAGTTAGAATTAGATTTTGAGGTAAAACTTTTCGAACGCACCAACCGAGGGGTCATACCAACGGTCTACGGAGAGGCGATGATCCGTCATGGAAAACTCATTTTTGCTCAGATTTCAAACGCTGCTCAAGAGCTTGATGATCTGACCGAGGGAACGAGTGGCCGCGTCGTTATTGGCACCTTGCTAGCAGCTTCCTCTCAGTTACTGCCACTGGCAATTGAACAGGTTTTGAGCAAACGTCCCAATGTCACCATTAAGGTTGTTGAGGGCACAAATGAAGTGCTAATGCCCGGCCTTAGGGCAGGCGAAATCGACCTCATCGTTGGAAGGCTGCCCATCCATCGTCATCGCGATAAGCTGGCGCAAATCCCATTGTTCAGTGAGCGTATTCAACTGTTGGTTGGCAGTTCCCACCCGCTTTGCAAAAAAACCAATGTTACTTTCAATGATTTGAAAAATTACGGCTGGATTTTACCGCCGATTGAGACTTCTCTGCGCAGCCAGATTGATCGATATTTTGTCGATATGGAGCAGTACCACCCGCCGGTTACAATCGAATCCGTTTCCTACTTAACAAATAGAGGTTTGTTAGCGGGAAACAGCAATTTGATCGCCGTTATGCCAGCGCATATTGCTACCCATGATGTTCGATTGGGTTTGCTGCAGTATTTGTCGTTCAAGCTGCCATTTGAAACCGGATCGGTCGGCATTTCTTATCGCGGTGAAGATCAATTGTCGCCTGCTGGAAACGCCGTACTATCTGCGCTTTCAAGCGTAGCAGAAACACTATAGCCACCCCGGTTTCAGCGGCTTGCCAGATGCACAGCTCAATCCAGTACCATCTTGTGAGAAACGTTTTTTACAACCGTGTAAAGATGTAGACCTTCTTCTCCGCCTTCGCGACCATAGCCGCTGGACTTAACTCCGCCGAATGGCGTTTCGGGTAGCGAAGCCTCAAGTGTATTTATGGACAGGTTTCCTGTTTCAACACCCTCGATTAACTGCTCCGCGTTCGCAGACGAATGTGTAAAACCATAGGCAGCAAGCCCAAACGGCAGCTTGTTCGCTTGATAGATGCCGTCTTCGAGCGACAACATTGAATTGATAATCGCGATCGGGCCGAAAGGCTCCTCTTCCATAATTTTTGCGTTATCAGGAACATTGGCCAAAACCGTGGGCTCAAAGAAGTAACCGCAATCACCAATGCGTTTGCCACCTGTGCGCAACTCAGCACCCTTGGATACCGCATCCTCAACAAGACCGATCATGGCTACCAAACGCCTTTCATTGGCAACAGGGCCCATCTGCGTTGCTTCATCCAAGCCCGGACCAACAACGGTTTGCTTCGCACTGGCAACAAACCTGTCGGTAAAACGTTCGAACTGATCCTGCCCGACATAAAAACGCGTTGGCGATGTGCAGACTTGCCCGGCGTTGCGATACTTACGGTCTGCACATGTTGGCGCCACTTGAACTGGATCTACGTCATCGCACACGATTACAGGCGCATGCCCGCCCAACTCCATCAATACCGGCGTCATGTGTTCTGATGCCAAATTCGTGAGGTGTTTGCCCACAACCGTGGAGCCAGTAAATGCAACTAACCTAATTTTGTCCCGGGGGATAAGGAAATTTGAAATCTCTGCTGGAACGCCGAACACCAAATTCAGCACCCCGTCAGGCAAACCCGCATCCTGAAAAGCACGGGCAATATGCAGCGCGCCAGCTGGCGTTTCTTCTGCGGCCTTTAGAATTATTGAACACCCAGCGGCCAAGGCACCAGCAATTTTGCGGGCCGGTTGACTCATGGGGAAGTTCCAAGGCGAGAACGCTGCTACCGCACCGATAGGCTGTCGCAATACCGTATGCCGCATACCTTGAACACCCGGAATGGCACGTCCATAAAGGCGCTGGCATTCGCCAGCATCCCATTCAAGAAACTCACTGCCACGAATGACCTCAAGTTGGGCTTGCTGAAAAGGTTTACCGTGTTCCAACGTGATAGCATAAGCAATCTCATCTTGCCGTTCTCGCAAAAGCCGCGCGGCCTTAATAATGATGTCGCTTCTGTCACGTGGAGCGGTTTTTCGCCAAATGGCAAACCCGCGGTCAGCAGCATCCAGTGCATCTTCCAAATCAGATCTTCTAGCCACAGGCAGTGCGCCAATCACACTTTCATTCGCTGGATTGACGACTGGCAATGTCTCACTAGTTTTTCGCCATTCTCCACCGATGAAAAGATCAAGTTTTGGGTATTCCATGTTGAGCTGTTCTCGCTTGTTTGCATCTGTATCCCTCTTTTTTAGCCAGCTCCTCCCCCTCAACCAATAGATATGAAGTGATACAGTTATAGACATAAGGAATATCTGATCTTGGCAACAATCCGGCCTTTAAAGTCGTGCCCAATCAACAGTTTAACCCACAAACACTTTGGTCCAGGAACGACAAAAGACACGCTCGAATTGAACGTGCCTTTTGCCATCATTTACTGTTTCAGTATTTAGAGAAAGCGCAGCAAATGTTCCAACTGCTAAATCAGGAGAACAACTATTTGGAAACTCCATAGACCATGTTGGGCAAAAACGTGGAGATCGTCGGGATAAATGTTATCAAAATCAACAACACCAACATGGCGAATATGAAGGGCAAGACGCCTTTTACAACTTCTCCAACTTTCGCTTTGGACGCATTGGCCAAAACGAACAGGTTGAGGCCGATGGGTGGTGTAAGCAATCCAAGTTCCATATTGATAATCATCATGATCGCAAAATGAACTGGGTCAATTTCAAGCGCTATCATGATCGGCACAATCAGCGGCAATGTGAGAAGGAGTGTAGCGAATACCTCCAAAATCATACCCAGCATGAGCAAGATCACATTAATCACCAGCAAGAATTGCCATTTGGACATGCCGCTCTGTGTCACCCAATCGAGCAAGGTACGAGTTAAGCCTGTTTCTGTGAGCCAGTGACTAAAGCCGAAAGCCATAGCTACAATGATCATGATTGTTGCACTTGATCGAATTGCTTGAGCCAGAATTGTAGGCACATCAGACCACTTGATTTGACGGTATACATATATCGCTAGCAAGATTGCCAAAGCGGTCGATAAGCCAGCGGCTTCGGAAACGGTAACTATGCCACTGTAAATGCCCCCTAAAACAATCACTGGAAGCATTAACGCCGGCAATGCAATCCTATTTGTACGGACAAATGTTTTGAAGCTCGGACGTGGTTCACGTGGCAGCTTTTCCTTGCGGGCGATAAACAATATGACAGCCATAAACAATCCAGCCTGCAAAAGCCCAGGTATAACGCCTGCCAAAAACAGTCTAGCAATCGATGTATCCGTAATCACAGCGTAAACGATCATGGGGAGACTAGGCGGGATTAGAATGCCCAATGTACCTGAGGCGCCAATGACACCAAGAGTAAAGGGCCGAGGGTATCCACGCGAAGCCATTGCCGGAACTAGAATGACCGCCATTGCCAAAGCTGTCGCAACACTTGACCCAGAGATAGCGGCGAAAATTGTGCATGTTACAACGCAGACGAACGCTAATCCGCCTCGTGCCTGGCCAACCCAAGTACTCGCAGCATCAATTAGCGCGCGAGAAATGCCGCCAGTATCCATGACACGCGCAGCCATTACGAATAAGGGCACAGCGACCAGTGTTGGAGAGTTCATCTCATCGATGATTTTTTGCGCGAGCCCAATAAGTGGCCGACCATCTAAGGAGTAACTTACACCCGCCACCATTCCCAAAACCAGGAAAATTGGTGCGCCAAAAACCAAAAGAAAGATGAACAGTACAGCTGCTATAGGAACCGACATTATTGCGAAAACTCCGTGTCACGATCGGACACAATCCGAATGAGGTGAAAAACGAAACCCGAGGCCATGCCAATACAAGCGATTGGCAAGATGGCATAGTAGATCCAAATCGGGAACCGCAAGCTGCTCGACGTTCTGTCGTCGTAAGAAAAAGCTTCATGTGCGACGCGCCAACCGTACCAAGCAAGCCACGTCATAAAGGAGATCGCAAGAACTGCGATACCAATCTCGACGAAACGCTTCCAGTTTTTAGGGAGCATACCGAGCACCAATTCGGTGCGAATATGGGCTCCGCGAGCAGAAACCTGCCCTAGAGAGGTCAGCACCGACCACATCATAAGATAGACGATAATCTCATCGGCCCAATCAACGAGTGCAGCGGTGTAGAAATACCTCGCTGCAGCCTGTTCCGCGACGAGGCAGAGGGCAACAAGCGCTGGCCCAGAAATCAACCACAGTTCTAGTTTGGTTAGGAAATGCTGAAATCTTGACATACAAGTTACCCTCTACTCTTTTCGTTATGGCAATTCTGCCAAGATGGCTTCGTATAGCGCCATGCTGGAACCTAGTTCGCCAACTAATGCTGGCTCATTAGCGATCATCTCAGCACGCGTCGCTGCCACATCAGCAGCGTCTGGAACCGTAATAACGACACCATTGTCAATTAGAGTTTGACGAGCTTCTAATTGAGCATCAGCGGCGGACGCGCGTCCATCATCAATCATGTCTGCCCAAGTAGAGCTCAGCAACTCCTTCACACTATCTGGCGCTTTGTGCCAGAACGTGTTGCTGACCAAAGGTACGAAGAAGCCAAAGTACTGATTGTCTTCGAAGGCTGTTTTTACACCCGATTCATAAAGCTTTGCTGATGCCGCAGATTCGAAAGTCGTAAGCAACCCATCAACTGTGCCTTGCTGCAAAGCAAGTGGAGTGTCAGGCCATGGCAAAACTGTTGGAACAGCACCTAAAGCTTTAAAGCGTGCGGTATTTGCAAGCCCACCTGGGATGCGAATTTTGGCACCTTTGAGATCGTCAAAACTTGTAATGGAGCGCCCCGCGCCGAATGTGTTTCCTGCGCCAAAGCCCATCCAACGGCCCAAAACAACTGATTCAAGACTTGCTTCAAGTCCTTTGTTCAACTGGTTGCCGATGTTACCATCCACTAAGGCGTTCAACTCGTTATTCGCGCGTCCATAGAAATGCGGGATAAACAACAAATTGATATCGGGTGCTACGCCACCCAATTGCCAAGTGCCAACTGCTGCCATTTCAACACTGCCCTGGCGCAAGGCACGGGGAACATCTTTCCCCTTATAGAGCTGACCACTGTGAAAAAGTTCAACCTCAATTTCACCTGCGCTTGCGGAGTTGACCCTATCGGTGAACTCCTGCAAAAATTTGGTATTCACGTGATTGACGTTGTTTTCAGTTGTGATGCGAAACTTCATCGCTTCAGCGAAGGCGGTACTCGGTAGCAATCCAATTGCTAGTGATACAGCCAATGCCTTGAATACATTTTGTTTCATTGTTATGTCCTCCAACATGACAAATTGCGGTAGAAGTGCAATCCAAAAAGGCCTAAAATTAGCAAACGAAAGTCTGCTAAAACCTCTGCCTCCCTGCAAATTCTGTCCCACAACAAGTACATTTCAATTTTATGCAACCGACTAAACACATTACTTCACCGAATGTGAGGTCGCTGCCAGCTAGACTATCGTTCAGTTCGATATAGATTGAAATTATTGATAGCGAATGCTGGTATCAATAAATTGCATAGTAGGGCGGTGCGCAGTTTTGGGGCAATTACGACCAACCGTGAGCCGCAGGTCCGCGCAGCGAATAATAAGATCTTGCTGGAAAACTATTACCTACCAGGTGATTTCGAACGCCAGATCAAAACATTCGTCGATTATTACAACAATCAGCGTTACCATGAGAGCCTGAACAACGTCACACCGGCTGACTTCTACTTCAGCCGAGACAGAGCCATTCTACGACAAAGGGAGAAAATCAGAGCCAACACAATCAAACAACGCCGATTGCAACAACAAAAACAAGCTGCATAATCAACAAACAAATGAACCAGAGCCTCCAGTAACTAAACCGCTCTAAATACCCATTTCATTTGATGACGGACATTCACGTTCGTTAAACACAAATGGCATTCCATGCAGCAGATGTTGCTGGCAAAACGTCACCATCGTCAGCTCATCTGGCACGATCAAAAATGCAGTTTCAAACTCGGTGAGTGTCATGCATCGTAGACCTTTTAGTTTGACTGCAATAGCCGCTAGTTTGATTTGGGGCAACCAGGTGCTAAAAGCAGATTTTACCAACTCATCATTTGGCTCTATCCAAGACGACAATGCGTCACTGCAAAAGCACAACTGAAAGCTGGCTTTTCCCATAAGGCGTATAGCTGTATCAAATATGGCTGCACCGGCGGGGCGCCACAAGTCAATCAGGTCCTCACCCAACGTTTTGCACAGAGATGTCTGCTTTCGGCAGGCGGCGGAAATTGGATGCGCTTGGTACGGAGGTCGGCTTTGGACCGGAAGCGCCCACGTGCTAGACCTGCGGTCTCGAATTGTTCGTATGACCGCTTGGAGCCCATTTAAGACCTTCCATTTTCTGATGTGATCAGAACTTTCGGCGTATTGCAGTCATTGATGCAAAACAAGATCAGGACAAGTTTCGCTTCGGTCCAGCATATGGCTCGAATTCGCAGCGCATGTTTGCACTGGCCCTGGTAATCTTTATGCGGAACAAAAACAGGGCAGCACATTCATGACGAGTTGTTGCTGGCTCGCGGTTGTGCGCGCGTTGTGCTTTTCTTCGGAGCTGGTGTTCTCGCGCAAGAGTGCAATTACCAGTTCTGCGTTATCTACTCAAATTTGAGTTCGCCATCGCCCTCCTTCAGGGACGCAGATATCCGTCTTATATGGACGCATAGATCACTGAAATGTTTCGGCGATTGATTGCTGAATTGAAGCTTGTGATATGTACAATCATTGAGCCAAAATACTCGCCAATCTACAAAGCGCGTGACTTACATCAAATTGGTTTTTGTAAGAATTATTACTTAGTTAGTAATATTGCCAAATAATGCGTTCTGTTTTCGTTACGTTACTAGGGGATAGACATATATGGCAATTTTTTCAAACAAAAAGACTGAGGCAGCTCACGATGAGGCCAACGCCAAACTTGCGGCGATTGGCCGAGTCCAAGCAACAATAGAATTCGAGCTTGACGGCACAATCATCACCGCAAATGAGAACTTTCTAGTCACGTTAGGTTATGAGTTAAGCGAAGTTGTTGGCAAACACCACAAAATGTTTGTCGACCCCGCTTTTGTGGCAAGTGCGGAGTATGAAGAGTTTTGGGCCAAACTGGGCCGCGGTGAATTCCACGCCGCTGAATTCAAACGTGTTAGCAAAGATGGTGGCGATGTCTGGATACAGGCGTCTTACAACCCAATCTTTGACCGGAATGGAAAACCATACAAGATTGTCAAGTTTGCCACTGACGTTACGGCTCAAAAACTTCAGAATGCAGACAGTAGTGGCCAGTTGGATGCAATCTCCAAGTCTCAGGCGGTGATTGAATTCAATACGGATGGTGAAATCCTGACAGCGAATAAGAATTTCCTCAATGCTCTGGGATACCAACTTGAAGAAATCCAAGGTAGGCACCATTCAATGTTCGTGCAGCCTGCTGAAGCTGGTGGACCGGAATATCAAAAATTTTGGACGAAACTGAAACAGGGTGAATATCAAGCAGCGGAATACTTGCGTATTGGGAAAGGCGGCAAAGAAGTCTGGATACAGGCATCTTACAATCCCATCTTCGATCTGAACGGCAAACCATATAAAGTCGTAAAGTATGCAACAGATATCACCGGGCGAAAATCAGCTGTGCAACAGTTGAGCACCAGTTTGGCAATGCTGGCTGAGGGTGATCTTAATGCGCGAATTGAAAATGAATTCACCCCTGACTTAGAAGAAGTCCGCAATGCTTTAAATCAGACAGTAGACCAACTTATTTCCATTGTTGGGCAGATACGCAAGACATCCAGTGGTCTCAAGTCAGCTACCGGCGAGATTCTGGCCGGTGCAAATGATCTGAGTGAAAGGACAACTCGTCAAGCCGCAGCGATTGAAGAGACTTCTGCTGCAATGGAGCAATTGGCGACCACTGTGGTGGACAATTCCAAAAAGGCAGACGCTGCAACTGAGAAGACTCTGTATACGTCCAAACTTGCCACAGAAGGCGGCGAAGTAATGGGCAATGCAACAACGGCGATGGAAAGAATTACTTCTTCCTCAACCAAGATTTCCAACATAATCGGGATGATTGACGATATTGCCTTCCAAACCAATCTGCTGGCGCTCAACGCTTCTGTAGAAGCGGCGCGAGCTGGTGAAGCTGGAAAGGGTTTTGCTGTTGTGGCGGTGGAAGTGAGGCGCTTGGCCCAGTCTGCTGCTGAAGCCTCCTCCCAGGTCAAAACGCTCATTGAACAAAGTGCCTCTGAAGTATCTGGCGGCTCCAAACTGGTCGCCGAGGCTTCTGAGAAGTTAGCCGCCATGCTCATATCAGTTCAGGAGAATTCGGAACTGATGAACGCGATCTCTGCGGCCAGTCGTGAACAGGCGTCTGGTATTGAAGAAGTTAGTTCTGCAGTGCGTCAGATGGATGAAATGACCCAACACAACGCAGCTCTGGTAGAAGAAACCAACGCAGCAATTGAGCAGACCGAAGTGCAGGCTTCAGAGCTTGATCGTATTGTTGACGTATTCAAAGTGGCCGACAACACGGCAAGACACGGACAAGCTGACGTATCGCATACATCGGCGGTTGCACCTAATGGGGCTAAGAGCTCGCAGCAAAAGATCCAAAGCGCAACGACGTCTTACAAAACTAATGGCAATGCTGCAATCAAGGAAGAATGGGGGTAATTCTGATGAGCATGGAAAATGCAATGGATATGGATGCCTCTTATGGGCCTGAGAAGGTCACGGTGCTTGAGAACGAAGGCCAGTTTGTCACCTTTATTTGCTGCAACAACGCTTATGGCATCGACATCATGTCGGTCAGGGAAATTCGGTCCTGGTCCCCGACAACGATATTGCCCGATCAACCCCATGCAGCTTGCGGCGTTCTCGAGATTCGTGGAGAAGTCATTCAGGTCTACGATCTGGGTATGCTGCTTGGGTTAGGTTGCATTGAGGCGACCGACGGCCATGTGGTGCTGGTGATCTCTTTAGAGGCTCAAACTATAGGCATTTTGGTTGATTCAGTATCTGACATTATTCAGGTGAAAGCCAAAGCATTGCGACCGCCGCCTGCTGGCAGTATAGGCCGCGGTATTGTCGAGGGCTTAATCAAGCACGAAGACAGAATGCTCTCGATTCTGAATTTGGAACCGGTGTTGTGATAAGGAAATTGCGTGAGGGGAGTTAATGAAAGTCAAGTGACAAGCCAAATGTCAGCTTCCCTCTCGTTGCTTTCAATAGCAAGGATCCTTGCTTGGTCGGTTTGTCCACGTTGCGGACATTCAGTCAGGCACAAACGACGTACAGATTGAAAATCGACTTGCCGGAATTCAGGTTGTCGAAGGTGCGCGGTAGTTAAGTGCCGAGAGCGGCTGAATTGTAAGTGTAGAATCCGTGCGCCAAGATCTCAGGAAAAACACTAGCTCTCTTGTTGAAAGAGTTCTTTTGTCCAAATTGAGTTGATCGGTGTGAATAAGGAAGCTAAGTGACACGAAGCGCTCAAGTAATGGACGCCTCCGTCTTTTTCGGTGCGAGAACTTTTGGGATCTCAGAGAGGAATTCCGCCTCTCAGGGCGCTACCTAATCAAAGTCATATTGATCGTATTTCCACGCGGCAAAGCAAACGCTGGTTCAAACAAACTTCTCTTAAAATTCGACTGGACTTCGCGGGCACAACGAGCAATCGTGACGTTGCGTTTCGTTATCTTAAATGGTGGAAACGTAATCGGCGCCCGGTTTCGGGCTCTGCTCAGTGCAAGGCAATGTTGCCGCGCACAAAAAGCGGAGTTCAAAATGTCGAAGGCCCTTCAGCGATCAAACACCAACAAGGCACAGCAACTCGCGAAGCTACTGACGAAGCCAAACGGTGCAAAAATATCCACCATCTGCAAAAGACTAAGCTGGCAGCCTCACAGCGTTCGGGCCGCAGTATCACGGCTGCGAAAGAGCGGTATCAAAGTGGTCGCGTCTCGCTCAAAACGATCCGGCGAGACTGTCTATTCGATTTGCGCATCGGTACCTGAGGGAGCGTAGAATGACAGTTCAAATGTCCCCTCCTCTTTCGGATAATCTGCGCGCTAGCCAACAAACACATCACGATTTCTGCAAACTCGATTTGGCCGCTTGTCGCAAACTTTGGCGGAAGTCATTTCGACATACGCCTCACAAAGACTTGTCTGTGTCATTCATGCGGCGCGTCTTGTCTTATGAAGCACAACGTAAAGCATTTGGTGGACTGCCGACGGACGTTAAAAGAGCGTTTAAGCGCCTTTCAAAACGGGTTCACAGTGATACCCGGGGAACCGTATCTCTAAGTCTTGCGCCCAAACTGGCCTCCTCACTATCTCCAGGGACACAACTTGTTCGAGAGTGGAACGGCAGAACTTACCAAGTTGAAGTCGCCGAAGACGGATTTGTTCTAGATGGACGAACTTACAAATCACTAAGTGCAATCGCCAAGAAAATCACCGGAACACAGTGGTCTGGCCCTCGGTTCTTCGGGTTGCAAAAACGATGAAGAAAGTCCGATGCGCCATCTACACAAGAAAATCCTCCGAGAACGGGCTAGAGCAAGAGTTCAATTCATTGGATGCGCAACGAGAAGCTTGCGCTGCTTACATCGCAAGCCAAAAACATGAAGGTTGGGTGTTGCTTGATAATGCCTATGACGACGGCGGGATATCCGGTGGCACATTGGATCGTCGTGGTTTGCAAAAACTCATGGGTGATGTTGAAGAAGGACTGGTTGATCAAATCGTCGTCTACAAAATTGATCGCCTCACGCGGTCCCTTGCCGACTTTGCAAAACTTGTCGAGCAGTTGGACAAGTCAAATGCTTCTTTCGTTTCTGTAACTCAGTCATTCAATACCGCCACCAGTATGGGGCGCCTGACTCTAAATGTGTTGCTGTCTTTTGCGCAGTTTGAACGAGAAGTCACTTCAGAACGCATTCGAGACAAGATTGCGGCTTCCAAAAAGAAGGGTCTCTGGATGGGTGGAAATGTTCCGCTCGGTTATGAGGCTGATGGTAGAACGCTCAGGATCAACAAAAGAGAAGCGGAGACCGTCAAAGCGGTGTTTGAACTCTACAAGAAGCACAGCTCAATTGACGAAGTACGGGAAGAAGCCGAACGCCTTAATCTAAAAACAAGGCCGATGGGCAACAAGCACTCAACTAAGGGAAACAGCATACTCAGCCACAGCAACATTCACTACATTCTGACCAACCCGGTATATGCTGGCCGAATACGCCATCACAACGTCGTCCATGATGGACAGCACCCCGCCATCATTGATCCTGTTGAATGGGATGAAGTTCAATATCGACTGTCCAAAGATGCATCTCGCCAAAGAGGTAGACCCAACTCAGCCACTACGGCCTCATCCCTAAAAGGAAAAGTGTTCGACGAGACAGGTGATCGATTGACGCCAAGTCACACCAAGAAAGGATACAAACGATATCGCTATTACATCTCTAATCGGTTGCTGGGCAAAAAGGACGGCGCCAACCCCTCACCCGCTGGATGGCGGCTATCGGCGAACCTTTTGGAAGATCAGGTCGCACGAGCAGTGCTGCAACACTTCAAACTAAAGTTGCTCAAGAAACTGGCTTCGAGCATTCCAGCCGACGAGATCGTTGCGCTAACGCGCTCAATAGACGAGCTAGATCCGAACACGGATCGACCTAAAATCCTGCTTTGCACATACAAGGTCACCTTGAGACCTGGCCAGATGCAAATCAAGTTGCATCATGATCAGACTGCCGACCTACTTGGCATCGCAGCGGTCGTCGTGAATGGCAAATGCAAACCTGCCTGTCTAACACGTGACCTGCTCAACTTCGACGCACCGTTTCAGCATCGTAAAAGAGGCGTCGAAACAAAAATAATCTTGGGCGACACGCCAGTAGAACAAGACAAAACGCTCATCAAAAACCTTGCAATGGCACACCACTATTTGAATGAAGTTAAATCAGGCAAACACTTCGATGAGATTGCTGCCGATTGCAAAGTTTCCAAACGCCGTATCATGCAGATCATCAATCTGGCGTTCCTCGCACCCGATATTGTGCAGTCGATAATGCAAGGCAAACAGCCAACGGACTTGACCTCCAACTATTTGGTGCGCCATCCACTCCCAGCTGATTGGCAACAACAGCGCAAGACTATCAAAACGCTTTAGCCCGCAAACGATGCAGTAATCCCAAACCTGTCAGCACCGAAATCAACAAAAGAGACTTTTGGCTATACAGCTCCATTAGCGGGTCGACACCAACGTCTCGTTACGCAAACGGGATCGCTAACGCGCTGAAATAGCGCGAGAATTCGGAGGAATGCTGAGAGTCGTCGGGAAAATTTGAAAAGATGGCTGGGGCGCCAGGATTCGAACCTGGGATGGCGATACCAAAAACCGCTGCCTTACCACTTGGCCACGCCCCAACAAGAATTGTTCAGTGAAGTTTTTATGACTGAACGATGCGGTCTATACGCGTTTTGAACTCAACGTGCAACCACCCAATTGGCGGTTTTTTAAAATTTTCCGCGAAAAAGTGATTTCGTATGTTTGAAAACGAAAAACAGGGGCGAACTTGCCTTAGGATTCAATGTTTTCAAATAGATATCAAGGCATTTGGCGAATAGCACAACGCGCCAAGGTGAATCCATTTGCGAGCACATATGGTTTCTTTTGATATAGCCTATCTCCGCATTCCATGTTTAGGACGCCTGCTTGCAGGACCAATAGTTTCCATCTATTGCATATGATGGGATTCATTGATCCATATTGCCACCAAAGAGCAAATTTGCCCGACTATGCAAACGCAAACCGCGCCAACTTACAATACTGACTTTACGCCTCCAATTGGTGTGCCCGAAATTATTGCGCCAGGTATCATGCGTGTGGTCGCACCCAACGCCGGCCCATATACCTTTCAGGGCACAAACAGCTATATTGTTGGATTTGACGAAGTTGTTGTTATTGATCCGGGCCCAGAAGACGATGATCATTTTGCAGCTTTGCTGAGCGCAATCGTTGGGAAAAAGTGCAAAGGTGTGCTGCTTACGCACACGCATCGCGACCATTCAGCGCTGGCACCTAGGCTGGCGAAAGCCCTTGAGGTTCCTTTGATGTTTGAAGGCCCACATCGCCCCTCCCGACAGCTCAAAATGCTTGAAAGAGATCCCCTAAAGCCGTCCGGGCACTATGGGCTAAAACCCGAGTATGTTGTGCGCGAGGGCAGCAAGATCGATTTGGGCGAAATCGGTTTGATTGTTCATACCACCCCTGGCCATTGCGCCAACCACATTGCTATTGGCATCGAGGGCCGCAAGGAACTATTCACGGGAGACCATGTCATGGGATGGTCTTCTAGCTTGATCGCCGACCCCGACGGGAGCCTTGAAGACTATTTTGCCTCCCTCGAGAAAGTCATCCATTTGCCCCACACCTGCTTTCTGCCTGCACACGGCGGTCCAATTAAAAATGGGCCGGAGTTCGCAAGCCAACTGCTTTGTCATCGGCAGGCAAGAAATAAACAGATTATTGCAGCGTTGGGGAGTGGCCCAAAATGGACTTTGTCATTGCTAAAAGAAATCTATCCGGACATTCCCATAAAGGTAAAACCCGCAGCTTTGCTCACGCTGAATGCGCATCTGCAGTACCTTGCTGCGCACAATGAAATTGAAGCAAGTGGCTTGTTTTGGGCGAAGCGTTATACAGCAAAGATGTGACGGATCGACGCTTGTGACATTGGAGCGCCCCAGTCAAAATGGGCATCCACTACAATGTCTAGATTGATGCCAAATTATGGGGATGATCATGGCCAAACCTGACCAACTGCCTTCCGACAGTACATTGCAGCAATATTACTCGCCTGGTGATTTTATGGATAGCTACTCATCGAGTTTAAAAGGGCGTCCAGATTTGCTCGATTGCGATATCCGATTATTGGCTGAGCAGATCGGCAATATTGAGATCGATTGGGCGGTCAATTTGCTGAAGCTGCGCAATATATTGATGCAGCCTTTCCGCCTCAAATCGACCAAGGATCTGATGGATAATGCGCAGGTTCCTCCCCTTGAAAAAACAATCGGCGACCGCGTTGCTTTTTTCAAAATCTACAACATCAGTGAAAATGAGATTATTCTTGGTGAGGATGACTGGCATCAAGACTTTCGTGTGTCTCTCTATCGGACCAGCGCAGCAAATCCGCGTGTAATCATGACCACAATTTGCAAACGACATAATGCTTTTGGTTATGCTTACCTCGCCGCAATTTTGCCTTTTCATAAGCTGATCGTGCGCTCAACGCTTGAAGCAGGTATAAAGAAGGCAATTACAGCGACTTAATCGGCAATTTGGCGTTCCGGTGTCGATGCGACGAGCTCGTCTAGTGTGAGCAGGAAATTCTCAATTCTGGCGCTATTCGCTCCATAGTCGCCACTGCCATAGCGCGAGGCAGACCGCACATTAACAATGACCAATTGGGCCGTTGTGCGTGTGCTTATTGTGACGTCATCAACAAACCCCAGCAGAGACTTGGCTTTGTAGAATTGGTGTAATTCCGCGGCACTTGTTTGTGTTTGATTGAGCTTGCTCCAGCCCATATTCGATGCTGCTTGGGAAATAAGATCCAATGCGGTTTGTTCATCCAACCTATATTGGCGCGTTCCGGCAAATCTGTATTTTTGTCCATCAATCAGTGTAGCAACAGGCGCATCTGCACCATTCGCGCGCCCTTGGATGGGAGTAATGAGTGGAGCCGTAGAAACGTCGTTGATATTTGGAAACTGGCTGGACATAACCGCCATGAACATCAAAAAAACGATGGCAACGGTTCCCACCAACAGGCCGCTTGTGGATTCTCGCCAACCAGCATCGCCGCTATACCACAAGCTGATGTAGCCGATCAGTCCTAGGATGAACGAGAAAAGCGCCAGTGCAATGGCAAGGATAATGCAGGCAACGAAAACAGAACTGGCAAGCACCCCAACATAATGCAATGCAATGGCCAGCAAGACGAGCGGCAACACAGGGCGCGCCATACGCGTCGCCCATATTGCCCACCCAGATGTTCTGATGAAAACGCGCATATAGTCCTAAATATCTAAGTTCATTTAGACATTAAGGGAAGAGGCGCTGTCTTGTCCAAGGTTGGTTGGAATTTTCCCGTGTAAATCGCACCCTGTCATGTAAGCGATACTCTCCATCGCACCAGAACTCGATTTCAATAGGCTCAATTGTGTATCCGCTCCAATGGGCTGGGCGCGGCACATCTTCGCCATATTGCGCTTCGAATTGTGCAACGCGGTCCATTAGTTCTTGCTTGGATTGTAGGGGACGCGATTGCTCAGACGCATGGGCACCAATGCGCGAACCCAGCGGGCGGCTTTTGTAGTATGCGTCAGCAACTTCGGCAGAAACAGGCACCACAGCGCCCCGAATGCGCACTTGCCAATTAAGCGATTTCCAGAAAAAGCCAAGGGCAGCCTTTGGATTGGCGGCAAGTTCTTCACCTTTAGAACTTCGTGTGTTCGTATAAAAGGTGAAACCATCTTGTGTGCGTTCTTTCAATAGCACAACGCGCACATCTGGCATGCCATTGCCGTCTACTGTTGCAAGCGAGAGCGCGTTGGCCATTGGTTCTTTTTCGCTGGCAAGGGCCAGCCATTGGTCAAACAAAGCGTAAGGATCAATTTCACCTTTAAAGGTGTGGTCGAACAGTTGTGCATTTAAGGCTTGGACGTCGGAACTCATATTCTCACCCAGATTGGCCTTTGGCGCTATCCCTTGGCAAAACCTACATCAAGAACAACAAGCAGCCCCCTGCACGGCGCTTCTTGCTATCGCGTCTTCTTGATGCATGAAGCTACCGGTGGCTTCGTCAAAGACATAATTGTCTACATAATTGCGTGCACTATTGGCCAATTCGGTGACTGATTCAATGATGAAATTTGCTTTTTCATCGCTCAGCAAATAGCTGAAATTCAATCGCACCCAACCTGGCCGTGCCAGCGCATTACCCTCTTGTATCTCACGACGCATTTGGGCTGATTGATCCGCGTCAATTCCAAGCAATTCGTGTCCATATGGCCCCGCACACGCGCAGCCGCCGCGCGCTTGAATGCCATATAGATCAGACAGCATGCGCGTGAACAACTGATGTTGGATCAACCCGCCCTCGCCGTCTTTGATCTGGAATGAAAATATGGGCAAGCGTGTTGCCGTTGGGTGCCCGAGGACTTTGATGCGATCACACTTTGCCCACGCGTCAGATGCGCGTTGTTTCAATTCGGCTTGGCGCTTAGCAAGAAACGAAGGGCCGATGGCGTCTTTCACCATGAAGCAGAGCGCGGCGCGAATATCACCGATTACGTTAGGTGTTCCCGCTTCCTCACGCGCAGCCAGGGACGCCACATAGTCGTGGTTCCAAGGGGAAACAAAAGTCACGGTGCCACCGCCCGGCCAACTTGGTCGATTTGTGGCGCTCAGTTGATTTTTGACCACCAAAATGCCAGATGCAGCTGGGCCACCTGGGTACTTATGGGTTGAAAGAAAGATTGCGTCTAATTCGACAGTTTCTGGTTTCACCGAAACGGGTAAATATGGCGCACCGCCCGCATAGTCCCAAATAGCCAATGCTCCATTTTGCTTCAGCAAATGAGACACCTTCGCCACATCCGTCAGAATACCGGTCACATTTGAGGCTGCGGAAAACGAGCCAATTTTCAAAGCACAATCCCGGTGTATATCCAATTGAGCCTGCAAAATCGCCAGGTCCGGGCCACCGTCTTCTGCTTCGGGAATAATGACTATTTGCGCGCCGGTTTCACGCCACGGCAAAATGTTGGAATGATGCTCATAGGGGCCAATAAATATGACAGGCTTCATTCCTGCGCGCACAGCTTCTTCAACACCAAGCAATTTGACTAACCGATTAACCGCCGCTGTTGCACCAGAGCCTGTAAAAACAACCGAATAGTTTTCATCGGCCTGTAGTGATTGGGCAATTTCAGCTCTGGCCTGCTCCCGCATTTGGGTCATTTGCGCGCCACAAAAAGAAGAGCGGGTGTGCGAATTGGCATAGTACGGCAGCGCATTATTCGTCACAAAGTCTTCGATTTGTCTGAGCGCACGCGCAGAAGCAACATAGTCTGCATAAACAAGGCTTTTGGGTCCGAACGGACCGGGAATAGAAATCCCATCGCCAATTAAACCAGCGCGCAGTTGCTCGACCAAATTCTCAGCTCTCAGACTGGCTTTAAACTGCTCGAACATATTGCTTTTCCTCATCAAACAGAATTTCAGAGTCAATTGTTGTGTTTTGGTCGGCATCACGTGACAGGCATACCAAAGAGTTTGGCGGTATCTCTTGCCAATTCTGCACTTCGCCATCTAGTGGTTCAGAAGCCAGCAAGATATCGCCACCTAGATCCCTTTTATAAAGCGAAGGCGCATAGGCGTCAGAAGACCACCGCACCGCCCATATTTGCTCGCCATTGGTCACTGAAAATGTGGCGCGAAACGCTTCTACTATCCCGTGCTCTGCGCAAACTGAGGTAATTGACCGCATTGTCGTGCGAATGGCTGTTTTTACATCTTCAAATAGGCCGTTGTTCACCAACATGGCGAACATCAACTCGCTGTCAGTTGTACCTTGCAAGGCAGCATAGGACTTGTCGCAAAGCGTTTGCTGAAACAAGCGTTGTACTTTGTTAAACTCACCAATTTGCCCGTTATGCATAAACAGCCAGTGATTTGTTCTAAACGGGTGACAGTTCACAAATGTGTTTGGCGCACCTGTGGAGGCGCGAACATGGGCAAAGAATAGCTTCGCTTTCACCTGAGAGGTCAATTCACGCAGATTTGGGTCGGCCCAAGCTGGCCCCGCATTGCGATAAAGGCCGGGACATTTGTGATCACCGTACCACCCAAGTCCGCCGCCATCACCATGGACGCCAAGTTTGGCTTTGTGTGACTGCTGCGCTTGGGCGCACAACGATCGCGGCCCATCATATAAGAAGTCATTGATATAAGTGGGTTTCCCCAAATATGCGATCCAGCGACACATATTACTCTCTTTCGTGATTACCTCTCTATAATATCACCCAAAATGTGTAATTTTTCACCAATTTTCTTGCACATAACGCAACATATGTGGTCATATGATCGTATGAATGGCATGAAATTAGATCGAAATGACATTGCGATACTACGAATCTTGCAAAGAGATGCATCCGTGTCTCAGCGCGAGTTGGCAGCCCTTGTGAACTTGTCGCAAAACGCTTGTTGGAGGCGCATCAACGCGCTGCGAGAGGCCGGGTTGATTCTCAATCAGTCGATGATGCTCAATCGCAAACTGCTGGGGTTGGGTCTTGTGGTTTTTGTGATGCTGAAAACACGTCATCATTCGGCGGATTGGCTTGAGACGTTTCGCCGACATGTGTCAACCATCCCAGAAGTCGTCGATTTTTACCGCATCGGCGGAGATTATGACTATTTTCTCAAGGTGATAACCAACGATATGGACAGCTACGATGACGTGTATCAAAGGCTGATTTCCAAAGTTGAACTGGACTCGGTCACTTCCTATTTCGCAATGGAAGCCATTGAAGAGCAGCGGCCGCTGCCTCTTTAGGTCAACATTGTGCTGCAAGACTAGACATTGCGGCCTTGGATCGCCATATATGGCGCAACAATGAATATGTCCGCACGGGAGCGAAAAGCTGTTGCTGTGCGTTGATTGGAGAGAAATATATAGATGCGTGATCCTTACAGCGTTTTAGGTGTGCCAAGGTCCGCGAGCGATAAGGACATTAAGTCTGCATATCGCAAACTCGCTAAAACCTATCACCCCGATCAGAACAAAGACGACCCAAAGGCGCAGGCCAAGTTTTCTGAAGCCTCAAATGCTTATGACTTTTTGTCCGACAAGCAAAAACGCGGGCAATATGATCGTGGCGAAATTGATGCTGACGGCAACCCCAAAATGGCGGGCTTTGACTTTTCTGGTTTTGGCGGCGGTGCTGGGCAGCGCGGCGGACAGCGCCGTGCAGGTGGATTCTCTGGTGGTGCAGGTGGCGCGGGCGTTAACCCCGAAGACATTTTGAAAGAATTCATGGGCGGTTTTGGCGGCGGGCAACGCGGTGCAGGCCCGATGGGCATGGGAAGCGCCGGTGGGTTTGCTAGCGGCGGACGCACCACAAAAGGTCAGGACGTCAAGGTCGGGCTCAAAGTGACGCTCGAACAAATAAGCGCCCGCCAGCCTGTGCCTGTGCATTTGCCAAACGGTAAAACCCTTTCTGTCAATTTGCCATGGCCGCTTGAAAACGGGCAACAAGTACGTCTCAAGGGGCAAGGCGAAGCGCCTCCCTTTGGTGGGTCAAAAGGCGATGTTCTGGTGAATGTACGCATTCAACCACACAAGCATTTCCGCAAAGACGGCGAAAACTTACGCGTAGATGTGCCTTTGACGCTTTATGAAGCGGTTTTGGGTGGCAAGGTACGCGTGCCAACGCTTTCGGGTGCGGTTGAGCTGAATATTCCAGCTGGCGTTGACACATCAAAAGCCATGCGCCTCAAAGGCAAAGGCCTTTTTGGTGAAGGTGATCTCTACGTCAATCTGCGGATCAAACTACCAGAAGAATCCGACCCGGATTTGGAAAGCTTGATGCGGTTTTGGCGCGACCAAAAACCTTATAAACCGCGCGATTAAGTCGTTCGATCCGCCGCGGCCCGGGCCAGTCTGTCGTTGATCGCGATGCCAATCCCCTCAATGGGGATTGGGGCAACTGCAATTGTGGCGACGCCCATGGCATCGAGTTCACGCAAATATTGAAAAAGGTTCTTAGCGGCCTCTGCCAAGTCGGCCTTTGGCGAGAGGTTGCGGCAGTTCGGTCCGTCAAAAGCGGCAGAACCGAAGCCTAAAAAAGCTTCACCACTGTTGGGCGATATGGCGTTTAGGCGCACTTTTGCATTTGGTGCGTAGTGAGATTTGAGCATGCCGGGCGCCACGATTTTTCCGCTGTCTGGCAGATTGACCTTAATGCCAATTTCGCTTTCGACCATTTCAGCTGTAACATTGCCTGGTCGAAGCAAAATTATCCTGTTGTTCTCGATGGCCAGAATGGTGGATTCAACGCCTGCTTCGCACGCGCCTCCATCTAACACAGGAACAGCTCCGCCAAATGCGTCGATCACATGTTGAGCTTTGGTTGGCGACAGCTTGCCCGAAGGATTGGCTGATGGGGCAGCAACAGGTTGGCCCAAAGTAGACAGCAAGCGGCGCGCCATTGGATGCTTGGGCAAACGGATGGCCACTGTGTCCAGACCGGCGGTTACAAGATCAGAAATTCTTGCATTCGCTTTTATTGGCAGAACGAGCGTTAGTGGACCAGGCCAGAACGCATTTGCAACTTTTAGCGCCAACGGATCAAATTCTGCGATCTCCCTTGCCATTGTCATGTCGGCACAATGAACAATCAACGGGTTAAAGCGTGGACGGCCTTTAGTTTGAAAGATTTTGAGAACAGCATCATCGTTGCTCGCCAATCCAGCAAGCCCATAGACAGTCTCTGTAGGCATTCCGACCACATCACCGTTATGTAAATGTTCAACAGCTTCATTTACTGAAACCGGATTTGGGTATAGATGGCGTTCATTCATTTGCGCTGTTTGGCAATTGAAGTGCGCCGCGTCAAGGATCATAATGATTTGACGCGCATGGATAGGGAAAGAAATGTCGAGCCTATTGATTACGCAACCGCAAGGTTTGGAACATGCCACGCCATCTGGTCACCCAGAACGGGCAGACCGATTGCGTCGATTGAACAAAGTCTTTGCCCTGCCCCATTTTGCCGACATTAAACGCAAAGAGGCGGCCTGCGCAGGGCTTGAGTTTGCTCTAGAAGTGCACCCAAAGGCCTATATCGAGCAACTGAAGCTGTTGCGTCCAGTCGAAGGCATGTCGCAGGTTGATGGCGACACCTATATTTCCCAAGAGTCTTTGAGCGCTGTTATGACTGGTATGGGCGCAGGCCTTGATGCGCTTGATGATGTATTGGCCGGTCACCACGAAAACGCTTTTTGCGCCATTCGCCCGCCGGGGCACCATGCTGAACGCGAGGCTCCGATGGGCTTTTGCCTTGTGAACACAATTGCAGTTGTTGCGCGCATTGCCCAGCAAAAGGGTTTAGAGCGGATCGCGATCGTTGATTTTGACGTGCACCACGGAAATGGCACGCAAGACATTTTTTATGCCGACAAGAACGTGATGTACGCCTCAAGCCATCAAATGCCGCTTTTCCCCGGCACCGGTGCCATCAGCGAAACTGGCGCGGGCAATGTATTCAACGCCCCTCTTTCTGAAGGTACGGGACGTGATGAAATGCACTTGGCCTACACCGACGTGATTTTGCCGGCGATCGATAATTTTCGGCCAGATCTTATTCTTGTCTCAGCTGGGTTTGATGCCGACTATCGCGACCCATTGGCTGGCCTAAAATGGCAACCCGACGATTTTGCGTGGATCACTGGCAAATTGATGGACATTGCCGGCAAGCGTTGCAACAATCGAATCATATCCCTATTAGAAGGTGGATATGATCTTGATGGTCTGGGCCAAGGTGTTGCGGCGCATTTATCAATGCTTTCACATGGCGTTAGCGGTCCTTCGATCGATCATATTGATTTTGACCAAAAGGAGCATTTTGGGTGAGCGAAGACCAAAAAGCGGCAATTGAAGCGCTTAGTTTTGAAGATGCACTGACAGAGCTTGAACAGATTGTGGGCAAGCTTGAAGGCGGGCAAGCCCCGTTGCAAGAATCCATCGAGATCTACGAACGTGGTGGCTTGCTAAAAGCGCATTGCGAAAGCCTATTGCGCAAAGCCGAGGCGCGTATTGAGAAGATTACTCTGGACCGCGATGGCAACCCAACGGGTACAGCGCCATTAGACGGCTAATCATGCGCAAATGCCTTAGAGCAAAGATTATCGAGGTTTGTGATACAAAAATCGCACAAAAAGGTGAACGTGTTGGGCTGTCCTTTTATGCGTTTTTCAAGAACAGAAATGATGACCCAGAGCTTTTAATGGAAGCGGCCACATGGTGGATTTCAACGCACAAGCTCGACCACTTTGAGAAAGCACAAAGAATCAAAACTATGGTTCTGGCAGATAAATAATATGTGATGCGATTGGTGATTTAGTCGCATCGTCAAAATGGTGTTTGCGATCTAGTTTGCGCCAAAAAACATGGTCTGAGGTAAGAAATGTCACTCGCTCGCGTTCGCATGGTCCTTTGGGGACTTGTTGTTATTGTCGGCATTGCCGCAACATTGTTCACAGTTTTTCAGCAAAGCCAGCCCAAAAAACCCCAAGCGGTTCAGTTTGGTGGCGACTTTACTATGCAACGGGCAAATGGTGGGGAATTCACTCAGGCTGATTTCGTTGGCAGACCAACGATGCTGTTTTTCGGCTACACCTTCTGTCCAGATGTCTGCCCGACCACCCTTTATGAAAGCACCACTTGGCGTAGTGAATTGGGACTAACTGGGAACGATGTGCAAATCGTCTTCATTTCAGTTGATCCAGAGCGGGACACACCGGAATTGCTTGCGACATATCTCACCTCTTTTGGCGATGATTTGATTGGCCTGACCGGCACTCGTGAACAAGTTGATCACGTTAAAAAGACGTTTGGCATTTTCGCTGAAAGTGTAGAGAGCGAAGGCGCGTCAGAGTATTTGGTCAACCACACCGCGACATTGTTCTTACTGGACAAAAAGGGCGATCTGTTCGGCACCATTGGATTTGGTGAGAACAAAGACAGCGCGATTGCCAAACTTAAACGGCTGACGGAATCAAATGGCTAGCGAACCACATCGATTGGATGTTGCTGTTGAGGCTCGCGGACTTTGTCGTTCGCGCGCTCGGGCACGCGATGCGATCGTGCGCGGCACCGTCAAGGTAGATGGAAAGACCGTTACCAAGCCCGGATTTAGGGTGACGGCGCAAATGCAGATTGCCGTGGACGACCCCGCGGGCAACTATGTTTCGCGGGCGGCCCTAAAGCTTAAAGCAGGGCTCGCGGCGTCTGGCATTGATCCAGCGAACAAAACTTGCTTGGACCTTGGTGCGTCCACTGGTGGTTTTAGTCAGCTATTGCTAGAGCAAGGTGCAGCTAGGGTGTACGCCGTTGATGTTGGGCACAGCCAATTGGACCCACAAATTGCGTCAGATGCACGCATTGTGCAGCTCGACAAAACGAACGCAACCGCGCTAACGACAGAGCTAATACCAGAACCAATTGATTTGTTGGTTTGCGACATAAGCTTTGTTTCGCTAGAGAAAGTTTTGGCCGCGCCACTCTCACTTTGTCATTCAGGTACAGACGCAATCATTTTGTTCAAACCGCAGTTTGAAGTTGGGCGCGAGCATGTGGGCAAAGGTGGAATTGTGAGCGATCTGAGCGCAATTGAAACGGCTTTAAAAAGCTTCAAAACCTACATGGAAAATGAAGGTTGGAATGACAAATTGGCGCTCCCGTCACCCATTAAGGGTGCTGACGGGAACGTTGAGTATTTGCGAGTCTTTTCAAAAACCTAGCGGCAACAGCTAAACTTCAGATTCAAAATGAACTATCTCAAATTAGTGATTCTAATTAATCACTTATCTTGATTTCTGAAATCTTCAGTCCAAAGCCATCCAAGCCCACATAATGGCGATTTTTCGTCGCTTGCAGCTTGATTGAACGCACGCCCAAGTCTTTCAAGATTTGTGCACCAAGACCAATCTCACGCCACTCTTCTTCGCGATCTAGCGCACTGGTATGCTCTTCGTCCTCGCGTTGGTTTTTAGCTGAAGATGAGGCAACGCCAGTTGAACCTTCGCGCAGGTAAACTAAAATGCCATTTTCACCATCGGCCAATTCTTTGACCGCGCTGTTCAGCGCTTCAGAATCTCCAAAAACGTCGGTGAGAATATTCTCACGTTGGAAGCGTACTGGAATATCCTCGCCAGATTCCACATCACCAAAAACCACGGCCAAATGCTCAACCCGATCAAATGGCGTGCGGTATGCAAAAGCGGTGGCGCGGCCGCCAACCGTATCAATTGGAAATGTTGCAACACGGCCGACAAGTTTTTCGCGACGCTGGCGATAGGCGATCAAATCGGCGACTGAAACCAAAACCAAATGATGCTCGTCGGCAAATGCCTTGACCTGATCGCCGCGCTTCACGGTGCCATCATCGTTGACCAATTCGCAGATCACACCCACTTCAGGCTGGTTTGCCAAACGGCATAAGTCAACTGCAGCTTCGGTGTGACCGGAGCGTAAAAGTACGCCACCTTTTTTGGCCACAAGAGGAAACACATGCCCAGGACGTGCAAAGTCATTTGCACCAATGTTGTCATTTGCGAGCGCTCGAACCGTCGCGGTGCGGTCTTCGGCGGAAATGCCGGTAGTGGTGCCGTGTTTCACATCAACGGTGATGGTGAAGGCGGTGCCAAGCGGTGCGTTGTTGCTGGCGACCATCGGGTCAAGATGCAGCTTTTGCGCAATCTCGACGGTGACTGGCGCGCAAACGATGCCGCAAGTATTGCGGATGATGAAGGCCATCTTTTCTGGCGTTGCAGCAGCGGCTGCCATCACCAAATCACCTTCATTTTCTCGATCGTCATCGTCGGTCACAACAACCATTTCACCAGCAGCAATGGCAGCGATTGCTGCTTCCACGCGTTGATCTAACTCATTCATGGCCAATGCCACCTTCTCTACCTGTTTGAGCGCGGTGGCGCAGCAAGTGATCTGCCAACACCAGCGCCATCATCGCTTCACCAACGGGAACAGCACGAATACCCACGCATGGGTCGTGCCGGCCTTTGGTGATGATGTCTGCGTTTTGATTTTTCTCATCTACGGTCTGACGGGAAACAAGAATTGATGAGGTCGGCTTAACGGCAAAGCGCACGACCACCGGATCGCCATTTGAAATACCGCCCAAAATTCCGCCAGCGTGGTTGGAGAGAAAATAGGGGCGTTCCTGCCCTGCCCGCATTTCGTCTGCGTTTTCAACGCCTGTTAGTTCAGCCGCTTCAAAGCCTGCGCCGATCTCAACCGCTTTGACAGCGTTTATGGACATCATGGCTGAAGCCAAGTCCTGATCCAGCTTACCATAAACTGGGGCACCTAAGCCGACAGGCACATTTTCTGCGACCACTTCAATAACGGCGCCGACTGACGAGCCTTCTTTACGGATTCCATCAAGATATGTCGCCCATTCTTTGGCAGCGACTGGGTCAGCGCAAAAGAATGGGTTGTTGTTTACTTCATCCCAGTCAAAGCGCGAATAGTCGATCTTGTGTGGACCAACCTGCACAAGCGAAGCTCGGATTCTAACATCCGGCACAACTAACTTTGCAACTGCTCCGGCTGCTACCCGCGCTGCTGTCTCTCGCGCTGAAGAACGTCCGCCGCCGCGATAGTCTCGAATGCCATATTTTTGGTGATAGGTGAAATCGGCGTGGCCGGGGCGATATTTATCGCGAATATCACCATAGTCTTTCGATCGTTGGTCCGTGTTTTCGATCATCAGCGAAATTGGCGTGCCAGTCGTGCGCTGACCGTTCGTGCGATCATCTTCAAATACACCGGATAGTATTTTAACTTGATCAGCTTCACGGCGCTGGGTGGTGTATTTTGACTGCCCCGGTTTGCGGCGATCAAGGTCAAGTTGGATGGTTTCAGCGTCGATCTTCAAGCCAGAAGGACAGCCATCTATGACCACGCCCAGAGCGGGTCCGTGGCTTTCGCCCCATGTAGTGAACCGAAATAAGTGTCCGAATGAATTGTGTGACATTAAACGCCCGAAAATGCTGGTTTTGACTTAGGTGCAATGGTTCTAGGGTTCGGCGCACATTTGGTCAAGCGCGCTTCGGCTAAGGGCGTTCAACCTAAGTTGCAATTGCTAAGAACCGAAGAACTCTATTTCACCATCTTTAAAGCGCATAACTTTGTCTTGCTGTGGCATCCACTGGTCAAGATCAGCACCCGACAGACCTGTTAAAAGTCGTCGCAGCGCACGCGCCACACCACCGTGGGCAACCACAATACTTGGTTTTGTCAATCGCTCTGCACGGAATGCATCAAGTCGTTCAACTAGCATGTCATAGTTTTCACCATTGGGTGGCAAGTGGTTCCATTTGCTTTTGTTTCGCGTCGCAAAATCGTTTGGGTGATCGCGTTCAATTTCTGAAAGCAGAATGCCCTCGAAATCGCCAAATGAGATTTCAACCAAGCGGTCATCAAAAACGACCTCCGGCAAAGGCTGTTCAAAGCCCTTGCGAACGCGATCCATCGTTTCGCGCGTCCGCCCCAAAGGCGAGCAGAACCAATCCAATTCGTTCGGATCGATTTGGTGTTGATCCAAGGTCGCGCGCAAAGTCAAACCGTTTTGATCAGCTTGCGCCCGTCCATGTTCATTCAACGGAATATCGCGTTGGCCTTGGAACCTTTGTTCCTTGTTCCAATCGGTTTGTCCGTGGCGAATAAAATAGAGGAGCGGCCACTGGTCACTAGACATAAAACACCAAATATTTAACGGAGTTAACTGCCCGAGTGGGCAGCCTTCTATTCGTCTTCTTTTTTCAGAACAGACATGCCCATTACGTTGTAACCGGAATCCACATAGTGAATTTCACCGGTTACACCTGACGAGAGGTCCGAAAGCAAATACATGCCCGCATTGCCAACTTCATCAGTGGAAACATTGCGGCGAAGAGGTGAGTTAGCCTCTCCATAAGCCAGCATTTTGCGGAAATCGCCGATCCCGGACGCTGCAAGTGTTTTAATTGCGCCGGCTGAAATACCATTCACTCGAATGCCTTCAGGACCAAGGTCTGCGGCCAAATAACGAACAGATGCTTCAAGCGCCGCTTTTGCAACACCCATCAGATTGTAGTTCGGGATGACTTTTTCCGCACCATAATAGGAAAGCGTCAAAATCGATCCGCCGTCTTTCATCAATCCGTGTGCACGCTTGGCAACGGCGACGAGCGAATAGGCTGAAATTTCCATTGAGTGTTTGAATTGCTCAACAGTTGTGTCGATATAACGACCTTCAAGCGCGGCTTTGTCAGCGAATGCAATGGCATGCACCAAGAAGTCGATTTTGCCCCATTTTGCTTCAATATCAGCAAAGGCTTTATCTAGTGCCTCTGGGTTTGTGACATCACATTCAACAACCAAATCGGAGCCAACTTCGGCTGCAAGCGGGTCAACGCGACGTTTGAGCGCCTCACCTTGGTATGTGAACGCCAACTCAGCGCCTTGGCTGGCTGCAGCTTTTGCAATGCCCCAGGCGATTGAGCGATTGTTCGCCACGCCCATGATCACACCACGTTTGCCTTGCATCAGGTTGCCGTCAGTCATAAATGCACTCCGCAATTAAATAATCTTGAATTGGGTTTTGACACAGGCAGACGAAACGGGCAAGTTTTCCCAACGATTGTTCCCCCAAAAGATGATGTTGAATTCTTATGACCGCACCAAATGCTATGCTTGAGGCCCTCACCGACTTGATCGGCGCATCGAACGTCATTAGCGAATCAAAAGACATTGCGCCCTATGCAGAGGAATGGCGCCGACTTTATAGCAAGCAGCCTTCGCTTGTGCTCACACCAACGAGTGTTGAAGCCGTGCAGAAGGTGATGGCATGGGCAAACGAGAACAGCGTCTCAGTGATCCCACAGGGTGGTAATACCGGCCTTGTTGGCGGCCAAGTTCCACTGGACGGCGGTGAAGTTATTCTTTCTGTGAAAAAGCTAAAAGCTGTGCGAGATGTTGATCCTGCATCCAATGTCATGATTGTTGAGGCAGGCGCTACCGTTTTGGAAGCTCAAGAAATTGCTCAGAAGCAGAACCGGCTGTTCCCGCTTTCATTGGGGTCGGAGGGCACATGTCAAATCGGTGGCATCCTATCGACAAACGCGGGCGGAACCGCAGTGTTGGCTTACGGCAATTCGCGCGACCTTTGCCTAGGCGTCGAAGCGGTTTTGGCAGATGGGCGGCTTTACAATGGTCTTTCCAAATTGCGCAAGGACAATACTGGCTATGACCTGAAAGACCTATTGGTGGGCGCTGAGGGAACGCTTGGGATCATAACCGCTGCATCACTCAAACTGTTTCCGCGCCCGACCACATTTGAAACGGCGCTGTTGAATATCAAAGATCCGCAGGCCGGTGTTGAAGTGCTTGAAATGGTCCGCCGTAAATCTGGCAACAAAGTCACTTCGTTCGAGTTGCTACCAACGCTTGGCATCGACTTACAACTCAAACACGGTTTGGCCGCCCGCGATCCACGTGCCAGCGATAGCCCTTGGCATGTGCTGATAGAGTTTTCCCTATTCGATGGCGAAGAACCGGGCGCGCTGCTGGTGATGCTTGAAGCGCTATTTGAAGCCGAACTGATTAGCGATGCATCAGTTTGCAGCTCACTTGCTGACCGCAAGATGATGTGGCTCATGCGTGAGCACTTTGCAGAGTGCCAAACTCGAGAAGCGGAAGGCATCAAGCACGACATCTCTGTGCCCGTGAAAGATATTCCCGAACTCGTAAAACGGTGTGACTTGGTTGCTGAAAAAGTCATTCCCGGCATTCGATCGTTTGCGTTTGGCCATATGGGAGACGGGAATATCCATTATGATTTCTTGGCGCCCCTGAATATGCCCAAAGGCAACCTACGGGCCCATGCGGCAGCACTGCATGAAGCTATGTACGAAATTGTCGATGATTTGGGCGGCTCAATTTCTGCCGAGCATGGTATTGGTCAAATGAAAGCTGCTTTGTTGCAACAAAAGAAGGATCCTGTTGCGTTAGAAATGATGTATGCGATCAAACAAGCACTTGATCCAAAAGGCATTCTCAACCCGGGGAAAGTCTTGGTTAGGCGAAACTAAAACAAGTCCATTTGCCCGTCAGATGGCTTGGTTGTCGAAACTTCGTTTTCAACTTTTTCGACCTTTGGCTCAAGCTTAATCGGCTCGATCAGCTCCTCGCCCTCATTACGCGCATTATTCACTTTTTTGGACACTGGATAGGTTTTCATCCCCACCTTATCGAGCGGCTTTACCAGCGTTAGTGCTTCTTTCGCGGTGACACTTTTATTGTCCAGCCACAAGTCCATTTGTTCGTCGTCCAAGTGCACCGGCGTGCGGTGGTGAATTTTGGCCAGACTGCCCGTTGCCTCTTGAGTCAAGATTGCCATCGAGTCGATTTCTTCGCCGTTTGGCCCCTCCCAAGTAGAATAAATGCCTGCCAACGCCAGCATTTGCCCGTCGGCCTTTGAAATATGGAAGGGCTGTTTTTCACCGCCCTCGCGCAACCACTCGTAATAGCCACTTGCTGGCACGACACAGCGTTGGTTTTTGATAGAGGATTTAAACGCTGGCTTTTCCAAGATGGTTTCGACGCGCGCATTGATCAAAACCGAAAACTCGCGGGGATCTTTCACCCAATGAGGAACTAATCCCCAGCGCATCAGCACCGCGTCTCGTCCCGCTGGCATGTTCGCGATAGTCAGCACGGGCTGCGTTGGTGCAATATTGTAGCGTGGCGGAAACGGAATCCCGCCCTTGGTTTTGAAAACCCTATTGATTTCAACGCGTGTATCGTTGAGGTCTAGTCGCCCGCACATATGATCCAACTGCTTGTTTTGTGAAAAAACATGGTGCGGGAAACTGGGCGCAAATTCAAGCCAAGATCATTCAACCAACATGTGTTGCGGGTTTGAACCAAGGCAGTTTCCACCCAAGTGTCATAGCGCAAGCCGCAAACAAAATGGCTGCTGATCCGATCCACTGACCAATCGTTAGCTGACGTTCAAAGGCAAAATAGTCCACAACAATTGCTGCAACTGGGTAGACGAATGATAGCGCACCGGTGAGCGATGTCGATAGTTTTTGGAATGCGTCATACATGATGATGTACATGATGGTCGTGCACAATATGCCAAGTGCCAATACGCTGGTCCATTGCACAGTTGTTTCGGGCTGAATGGCCCAATTTGCCAATGGCGCAAGCACGATTGAGCCGACCGTAACATGCATTAGGGCAACCAAATGGGGCGGTGTACCCTTTAGTTGTTTCACCAAAATAACGGTGACTGCATAAAGGAAAGCCGCCCCCAGCGACATGGCGATGCCAAGCAGATAGTCGGTGCTGCCACCCTCGCCGCTTTGACGGGCCTGCACGACCAAAATCATGCCAACAAATGCCATCAGCAGCCACATGACTTTGTTGAGCGTAATCTTTTCGGATAGGAAAATTGCGCCCAAAGCGACAAGCATAAAAGGTTGAGTGTGATAGGTAACCGTCGCGATGGTAATGGAAGCCTTTGAGAAGGCTGAGAACAATAGAACCCAATTTGTTACGACGGTGACGCCACTAATGGTGCCAAGCAACAATACCCGTTTTGTGAAATTCTCGCGTTTGAAGAAGCCGAGCATCCAACAAATGACGAAAAGTGTGACTGCGCCCAAAAGGCAACGGAACCAAACGACGTTAAGGATGGGCAATTCTGACATCACCACGAAATAGCCAATGGTGCCCGAGATAAGCATGGCCGCAACCATTTCGATGGTGCCTATTGTTGAGTTTTTCATAACACTTCCTTTGTTGCCGTCAGATTATGGCAACGCCTCGCACTTGAAAATATACTGTATTAGGTCCATCGTCACTTTTAATACGAACAGATTAGGCAAAAATCAGGAAACACCTAAATGGATGATAAAGATCGCAGAATTGTCGAAATACTACATAATGATTCAAAGACGCCACTCAAATCCCTTGCGGCAGCGGTAGGTTTATCTTCCCCTAGCACATCTGAACGGCTTAAACGACTGGAAGAAAAAGGGGCTATCGGTGGCTACACATTGCGCGTGGATCACGCTCAGTTAGGTTATCCATTACGCGCCATTGTTCGCATCAACCCCATGCCGGGAAAACTGCAGATGGTGCAAAAGCTTATTGTGGATACTGCGGAGATTGTGGAATGTGACAAAGTCACAGGGGACGACTGCTTTGTGTGCAAGCTGTACCTAAAATCTATCGAGCAACTTGATTTGATCCTTGATAGAATCTCAGAACATGCTCAAACTAACACTTCAATAGTCAAAGCATCACCAGTAAAGAAGCGATTGCCCCCATTATGAGCCCTACGTCTGGCGAACCCACACAAGCTGTAAGTGCTGCCCTGTTTAACGGGGATAGGGTTTTGCTGGTCGAGCGTTCCAATCCACCTTTCAAAGGTCTATGGAGCTTGCCGGGCGGCAAGGTTGAACCCGGTGAAGAACTGCTTGACGCGATCAAGCGTGAGCTGATGGAAGAAACCAACTTGGTCGCTGAGCAACTTCATTTCGTGCACACTCTAAACTTTGATGTTCCACGACATGAACTGCACGTTTTTGCCGGCTATGCTGATATTGATCACGCTGTGGCGCTTGACGATGCGGACGCAACGGCGGTTATTCGTGTGCAAGACCTCGGCAATTGCCACACTACGCCGAATTTGGACGTCTCAGTGCAGGCCGCCTGGGAATCGCTCAATCTACTCAAATAACGTCTTTCAGTTTCATCACACAAGCGTGACCATGCTTGAATTGTCGCGCGTTTCTGTTTGTTGCACGATGCGACAACGAGGAGAAACAGATGTTGATGAGACGGTTTGCACGAATTCTAGCGGTTATGGCTATTGGCGCGGGCGGGTTTGCTGGTCAGTCAGCAACAGGGCAGGAAACTACTCTTTATGCCAAACAGGAAACGCCTGGGCATTGGCTGTCCGAGGGTTGGTCAACCGACTTTTCGCGCGCGACAATTCCATTTTGGGATGTGACCGATGTAATTGGACGCGATAATATCCCCTCGATTGACGATCCCCAATTTGAAGAGGTTTCCAACAACATCATCATTCCGGGTAACGAGCCTGTTATTGGCTTCGAGATCAATGGCGATGCCCGCGCCTACCCGCTGCGCATTATGATGTGGCACGAAATCGTCAATGACTTCGTGGGCAATGTACCGGTTGCAGTTACATTTTGCCCTTTGTGCAATACATCGATTGTTTTCGATCGCAAGATCGAAGGTGAGGTTGCGACGTTCGGCACCTCTGGCAAGCTACGCAATTCAGATTTGATCATGTATGATAGAACCACCCAGAGTTGGTGGCAGCAATTTGACGGCAATGCATTGGCAGGCATTCATGCGGGTAAAAAACTCAAAGCCTACCCCTCGCGCTTGATGAGCCTTGATTTGTTCAAACAAGAATACCCCGAAGGGCAAATGCTGTTGCCTGATCCGCGCCGGATTTCCCAATTGGGTCGCAACCCATATGCTGGGTATGACAGCACTTTCAAACCATTTTTATTCCGTGGGGAGATGCCCGAGGACATCAACGGAATGGTGCGTGTCATCCTTGTTCAAGGAGAAAAACCATTTGCTATTGCTTTGCCGAAATTGAGCAAAGATGGCAAATTTGAGAAAGATGGCTTGTACTTTAGCTGGAGTGCGGGCCAAGCTTCGGCCTTAGATACAGTCCAGATTTCTCGTGGACGCGACGTTGGCAACATCAAAGTTGTCGATGAAAACGGGAACCCGGTCGTGCATGAGATTACGTTCGCCTTTGCAGCACGGGCGTTTTTGCCCGACCTTGAGATCATCCAGTAGATTGATGGCTTGAGATTGCCCATTTCCTCTGGCACAAGTGACTAGGGATACCACAAGGGTGAGCCGTGAGAGCGTTCAGTTTCAAAAACACAATCGTTGCAGTTGTCATGATGTTTACATCGACAATTGGTGCGCACGCGGTTGACCCGCCTTACCAGCAAGACCTGCAACGATTTGCAACAATCATGGGCGCGCTTTATCACCTCGATGCTCTGTGCCTAAACTCTGGAAACAATTGGCGAGATGAGTTTGCCGAATTGTTAGACTTAGAAGAAGTTGACGAAGACCGCCGTGCCCGGCTGACCGCAGCTTTCAATAGTGGATATTATGACTTCAATCGAATGCATGTGCGATGCACGCCAAATGCGCAATTGGCCACGAAGCGGTTCATTGCTGAAGGGGCCGCAATTGCCAAAAACATACACACACGCTTCGCTGAATAAAGTTTTCCCCTGCCCGTTAACCTTTTGATCATTTCTGTGGTTACCAACTCAAGAACGCATGTTACACCTCACTAGTCAGGAGTAACCGATTTATGTTTCACCACGAGAATAGTCATGCGCTTTTTGAGCGCGAGGACGAAGCGCGAAAACGCGCCCTTCAATATTTAGCTGAGGCCTGGCGCAATGCCGAGGGCGAAGAGGTGAAAACCGAGGCACTGGCGCACGCAGCGCTATTTGCAGGCCTTGCAACGCTTGTTGAGTTATATGGCGAAACCGCAATTTCTGAATTGATGAAGCGCATTCCGGACAAAGTGATTCAAGGCGAATATACTGTTGACCGGACAATTCAATAATCACTGCCCAATCCTCTCTCTTTGTGCCAAACTAAAGCGAATGCGCAAAGGGAGAGTCGATGTCATTCTTTAAGTTGAAGTCTGTTCGTCCAATCGCATTGATAGCCGCGTTTTCAGTGTTTGCGCTTTCGTGTTCTGCCACACTTGCCTATTCGACATCGCCTGTTGTTGCTCCCGAGTCGGGTGACGCGGTCGAGGGTGAGCAATTTGGCGCGGAAGAGCGCATTGTTTTGCCCGACGCGCCCGAACGTGAAGACCGTCAGGGTTATCTGAATCTAGATATCCATCGCGACCTGGCCAATCTGCCTGCAGCGGTTGCAACAACACGCGAAGAATTGATGGCGGCTGCGAAATCTGGCGATACGGAGATGTTACGTGCCATTTTGAAACGACAAACAAACGTGCCGGTTGTTTCATTTGGTGATGTCGCAGACCCAATAGATTTCTTGCGCGAATCGTCGAACGATGGTGAAGGCCGCGAACTATTGGCCATCATGATCGAATTGATGGAAGCGCCCTACTCGATCATGCCAATGGAAAACGGCGAACCAGAGATTTATGTTTGGCCCGCTTATGCCACAAACAATCTCGAAAACCTCAGCCCAAGCGAACTGATCGACGTTTACAAAATCGTTAGCCATCAAGATTTGGAAGAAATGCAGCTGTTTGGTGGCTGGTATTTCTTCCGGGTGGGCATCGATGCGAATGGTGAGTGGCGCTATTTTGTGGCTGGCGATTAAGTCGCCAGCGATTCAGCGAAAAGAATTGGTTCGCCCTTGTGCGCGGCAACCAATTCGCCTTCCCACATGACTTTATGGCCGCGCAAAATCGTGCCAACTGGCCAGCCTTGCACTTCAACACCATCATATGGGGTCCAGCCCGGCTTAGACGCGATCCAGCTGTTGTCGATAACTTGCTTGCGACTTAAGTCAACGATGGTCAAATCAGCATCATAACCAACTGCAATGCGGCCTTTACCCGCGATTTGGAATAGGCGATTTGGGCCATGGCTGGTCATATCAACAAAACGTTCCAGAGTCATTTTGCCCTTATTCACATGATCCAGCATTACCGGCACCAACGTTTGCACACCTGTCATCCCTGAAGGAGATTTCGGGTAAGGTTGATCTTTTTCTTCCTTGGTATGCGGCGCATGATCGGAACCCAAAATGTCCGCGATGCCAGCGTCCACACCGTCCCAAATGCCCGCACGGTGATGTGCATCGCGCACAGGAGGGTTCATTTGCACATAGGAGCCAAGTTTGTCGTAAGCTGTTTCGTCAAGCGTGAGGTGGTGGGGCGTGACTTCAACACTCACTAGGTCTTTGTGCTCAGCCAAAAGCGCCATTTCGTCGGCTGTTGAAATATGCAGCACGTGAATGCGTTTGCCTGTTTTTTTCGATAGAGCCAACAAGCGTTTTGTGCATTTGACTGCGGCTTCCACATCACGCCATACAGGGTGGCTTCTTGGGTCACCTTCAACTTGCAAATGCTTACGCGATTCAAGGCGTGGTTCATCTTCTGAGTGGAAAGCGGCACGGCGCGAAATCGCGCGCAGGATATTTTCAACGCCATCATCATCTTCAACCAAAAGCGAGCCGGTTGACGACCCCATAAAGACTTTCACTCCAGCACAACCGGGCAGTTTTTCCAATTCGGGCAATTGATCCACATTTTCATGGGTACCGCCAATAAAGAACGCGAAATCGCAATGCATGCGGTGTTTGGCGCGCTTAATCTTATCTTCGAAAGTCGCTTTGTCGATGGTGAGCGGGTTGGTGTTGGGCATTTCAAACACACCCGTTACGCCGCCCATTACGGCTGCCAATGAGCCGGATTCAAGGTCTTCTTTGTGTTCAAGACCTGGCTCCCGGAAATGCACTTGGGTGTCGATCACGCCGGGCAATACATGAAGACCGGTGCAATCAACTGTTTCTTTTGCTTCACGCCCATTCAAATTACCAATTTCAGCAATTTTGCCATTTATCACACCAACATCGCCTTTGGTGACGCCATTGTGATTGGCAATAGTTCCGTTAAGAAAAATAGTGTCAAATTTGGCATTCATGCTGGTACGTCCCAAAGAAGCTGATATGGATCTGTTATTGGGGTGTAACGCGATGCTAAAGGCAAGAGCAAGGCAAACGGAGCGATTGATGGGAAAAATTATCAAATTGGATCGTTGTGCGGTTCAAATCTCAGGTACAGATGCGCAAAAACTGTTGCATGACACCCTCACCTGCAACCTTTCAACGCCGCTAGAGGGCAAAGCACGTTGGTTCGCCTTATTGGCACCGCAAGGCAAGATTTTGGTTGAGGGGCTTATTTCGGAAACCGATGATGGCTTTTTGCTTGATATTCCAATTTCCGAGTTGGAGAATTTCACGAAACGCATGCGTTTATATAAAATGCGGGCCGACGTAACGATCACTCCACGTGAAGATCTATCTGTGGGCTGGACAGGCGAGAACAGCGAACTGACAGTCGAAGATGCACGTCCGAGCATGGGATATCGTCTTTATAGCAGTGACAGCACGAGTTGGTCTGTCGATCAACAATCCTATCATCACCAACGAATTTCCAATTCAATAATGGAAATGGGCGGTGATTTCGAAGCCAATGGCTTGTTCCCACACGACATTGGCATGGACCAACTTGGCGGCGTGGACTTTAAAAAGGGATGTTACATCGGGCAAGAGGTTGTATCGCGCATGCAGCATCGCGGCACTGCACGTAAACGCCCTGTTATGGTGACTGGCGCAAGTTTAAACACAGGCGACAGCGTGGTTTTGGATGACAAGTCGGTGGGCAGCATCACCTCTTGCGCAGGGAAAAACGGCATTGCACTCGTGCGACTCGATAAGGTTTCGGATCCAGATGCATGTACCATCAATCAGCAACCAGTTCAGCTTGCGGTGCCTGCGTGGGCAAGTTACCTTTTTAGCGATTCTTGAACGCAACAATCGCTGGATTTAACATGGCACGCGCACCACAACGAGCTTGGCAACGGATGTTGTCGGGCCGTAGGCTAGATTTATTGGACCCATCTCCTTTGGATGTGGAGTTGAGCGACATCGCTCATGGCCTTGCGCGGGTGGCACGTTGGAATGGACAAACCAACGGCGACTACGCTTTTTCAGTGGCTCAGCATTCGGTTTTGGTTATGCATTTGGCCCTTGCAGGCAAACCTGAAATGGACGGCAGCGGACGATTATATGCGCTACTCCATGATGCACCAGAGTATGTAATGGGTGACATTATTTCGCCACTCAAAGCGGCGATGGGTGGGCAATATAAGGACCTAGAAGATCGCTTACTGTCTGCCATTCACGTGCGCTTTTCGCTCGCTGCCAAAGCACCAACTGCTACAACGAAGCTGATTAAAAAGGCGGACAAAGAAGCTGCCTATTTCGAAGCGGTCAACCTTGCCGGATTTGAACCAGCGGAAGCCCGCAAGATTTTTGGCGAACCCTCTTTGGCGAGCTTTGACTTGCCCGATTTTGACCAGCTCATCCGCCCTTGGCCAATCCACGTGGCACACGAACAATTTGTTGCTGTTTTCACCAGCATTCTAGGACCGATCAAATAACAACACATTCACATGTCTCAATATGAGACGCAAATTAACCCTATGTTAAGCATTGCTTTGACGATTGGGGGGGTTGGTTGATAAATCCTTAAGGCATACTGTTTCTTAAGGATTTGATATGTTTGGCTCCATTCGCAATAAAACAAATATGATGCCGCTCGCGCTTGTGCTGGCAGCAGTTTCTGGCGTCTTTTTGGCGGAAAGTGGCATTAAGTTCGCCAAGCCTGCATTTGCGGCCAACATTCTTGATGCGGCAAAAGTCAGCACGACCCAACTACATAGTGGAATTGACCTGAACAATCTGGTGCGCATTGATCGCAAAGTTTATAGCGTCACTACTGAGGATTATGTGGATCTTGAACCCATTTCTTCCGCGACAGTCAAAAAAATCAGCGCGGGGCGCGTTTTTAATGTGAATATTGCCACCACGTCGACCGGCACTTATTCAACCGACGGCATGCAATCACGCAATGTGCTTTATCCCGGAATTCACGTCGAAGAAATCACACCTTCACGCTTTGTCGATGGCGCTGTGATAATCTTAAGCAAACTGCAGGGCCGCGAGCTCCTCAAATTCATCCAGGGTTTAGACGACTTTGCCGTGAGCGACAAAGAAGGGTGCGAATCTCTTGGCAGCTATATCGGCTGCAAATAGCGACGCGCATCATCCTTTCTTAAATCGATAGAAAATGTGCACGCCGACTTGGGTTAGCTTCTTGAGCTTTGGTGCCCACTTTGGATTCACATAATTGGCGTGGTAGTGGGTCGCATTGGCGACATTTGGCAAATAAATATCGCCTTGAATAACTTTGGTGGCGATTTCTTTTGCCTGCTTCCACGCTGCTTGTTCATTCACCCTTTCCGGAACGCCATCGCATGCAAACGAGAACTGGCAACGGTTCTTCCAACTTTGGTTTTGGAACACCACAGAGCAAATTGAATTTGGATATGCTTTGTGCTTAACACGATTTCGCACCACTTGCGCTACTGCCACCTGCCCCCGATAGCTTTCTCCACGCGCTTCAAAGTAAATGGCTGTTGCCATGCACCAATGTTGCTTTTTAGTTGCATCCATTGATGCTTGGGTAAGCGTAGGCGTAAAGTCTTTTAGGTCAGGCGCATTGTCGCGCGCATAGGCAAGTTTTGTGGGCACAGACAATGGATAGGGCAGAGATGGGTCGCGCACATCACGAATTTCTTGCCCACCACTAAGCGCTTCAATTGCGCCAAGCGCGGCGACGTCTGGCATTGGTTGCGCAGCTACACCAAATGCTTGTTCGGCCCGTTTACGGGGTTGGCTACTCGCAGTCTTTGGTGCAATCGCAGCGACTTGAACAGGATCTACGCGCAGCGATTTTTCGATTTTGGTTTGCGATTCAAGCATCGCAAATCGAAGCTGGTCGAAGCTTTTCACAATCTCAACAGCGGAAGGGCCGCTTGGCGTTGCGGGAGAAGTTCCTTCTGCCGCACTTGCAAATATGCTCTGGCCAAACATGGCCGCATAGCCCGTTGGCGGTGCGGCAGCCTCAACAACTGGCGCAGCAATGTCGGCCATGGTGACAGCGAGATCTGTGTTGACGTGGTAAGGCCACACCACTAGCGCGGCCGTGGTCGTCATGGCAAAACTAGATAAAGCGCAAAAGCGCTTAAAGGCGCTAGCCTTCTTTCGCCGGGCCTGTTGCAGCCGGGCGGCCAGATAAATACTCATACTCAACTCGATGCTACTCAATCGACTAAACACATGCCGACCCCGCTATTGTCTCAAATCTTGGTTTATGGGGAGTAAACGCCAGTTAAGGGCACAGTTAGACGACAGGCGGGCAGCGCTGTGGTCGTTTAGTGGCAATTTTATGGTAGGTTAATCGCGTCAGCTTTGTGATTGCGCCAGTGCAAGCCGAGCGATGGGCAATCGGTAGGGTGAGCAGCTGACGTAATCAACGTTCAATCCAGCAAAGAATTTCAAGCTTTCAGGGTCGCCCGCATGTTCGCCGCAAATGCCAATTTTTAGGTCTGGGTTGGCTTCTTTGCCGCGCTGAATAGCGATTTTGATCAATTCGCCAACGCCCTTTTTGTCAATTGTTACAAAGGGATCAGCATCATATAGTCCACGCCGCTGATAGGTCGCTAAAAAGGCAGGCGCGTCATCGCGTGAAATACCAAACGTTGTTTGCGTCAGATCGTTGGTTCCAAAGGAAAAGAAATCCACATGCTTGGCAATATCATAGGCACGCAATGCTGCACGGGGCAGTTCGATCATTGTGCCAATTGAAAACTTAAAGCTCTCTGATTGACTGACGCCCAACCGCTCCATGAGCTGCAGAATTTTTGTGCGCACCCAATTTACTTCCCGCGCAGAGGAAACAAATGGCACCATAATTTCCAAATTGACCGGAATATCATGCGCCTCAATTGCGGCCCGTGCCCCAGCGACAAGTGCACGGATTTGCATATCCAATATTTCAGGGTGAGAAATGGCCAGTCGGCAGCCACGGTGCCCAAGCATCGGGTTCACTTCCGCCATGCGCTCCAAGCGGTTGCGTAACCGCTCTGTTTCCAACCCCAAGGACGCTGCGGTATCCTCGAGCTCTTCTTCACTGCGGGGCAAGAACTCATGCAACGGCGGATCAAAAAGCCGAACTGTGATCGGCAGGCCTTCCATCGTTGAAAATAGTCGCGCGTAATCATCAGCCTGATATTCTACCAAACCGTCCAGCGCTTGTTTGCGGTCGCGGTCATTCTGTGAAAAAATCATCCGGCGCAAAGCCACCATACGCTCAGTTGAAAAGAACATATGCTCAGAGCGCGCCAAACCTATACCTTCAGCCCCAAACGAAAGTGCAATTTTCGCCGCTTCTTCTGTTTCCACGTTGGTGCGCACATGAATCGTGCGGCTGCCGTCTGCCCAATCAAGCAGGGTACTAAGCGCACCGCCAATTTTTGGCTGGCTAAGGGGCAAGGCACCAGCGTAAACCTCGCCGGTGCTGCCATCAATTGTAATCTCAGCGCCAGCAAGGAATTCTCGCTCACCTAAGCTTACTTTGGTGTGCAAAGGATCAATCGACAAACTGCGCACGCTGGCAACGCACGGCTTACCCGTGACCCGGGCAATCACGGCTGCATGGCTGGTAATACCGCCGCGTGCCGTCAATATGCCAGCTGCGGCTTGCATGCCTTCTATATCTGAGGGACCTGTTTCTACACTCACCAAAATGCAGTCTTTGCCGCGTGCGCGATAGCGTGATGCATCTTCGGACGAAAACACAATCGCTCCACTTGCCGCCCCGGGGGAAACGCCCAGGCCATTCGCCAATGCGGCAACACGTTTTTTGCCCGTTAGGCGCGGGTGCAAAATTTGGGGCAATTGAGCGGGGTCGATTTCAGACACCGCTTTTCGTGGTGTCCAGTCCCCGCTATTCACTCGATCAATCGCAGCTTCAAGGTTTGCTGAAATACTTGCCTGCACAGGGCGTGCAGACAAAAATACCAGTTCCCCGTTTTCTTCGACCACCAAACACACCATATGTGCGCCGGCCAAACCGTCCATTTTGCGGCAAAAGCGACGGGCGGTAACTGGATTTGCGAACTGAGGCAGCTCTGATTGACCATGTAGTTTGACCGGACCAAGCTCACCGGTGCTTAAATCACGCGTAAGAATTGAGAACGGTTTTTGCTCCGTTGCTGCTTGCACGAGAACGATTTGTTCTTTGGAAAGGTCGCGCCCCGTATCGATTGTCCAGACGGGTGTGCCATGCAGATACGACTCAAATGCACGGTCAATCGCGCGCGCCAATGGCTTTGAAGGGTCTGCGGCTTCGCTTTCGCGTTTTGGCGCGTCGACTTTGCCCCGTACCCTGGCCAAGCCGGCCATATGAGTTTGCGCTGCGGTGCGCACAACAAGCTTTGGCGGCTCCTCGCCTTTTGGGACGAGCTTAAATAGCGCAGCAATCCAGCTGGTGTGCAGCGAACTACCCGGCTTTGCTTCCTTAACTGCTTCCCAGGCTTGGCGTGTGATGCAAATGGTTGGGCAAACCCTTTGGCCCGATTTGGCCATTGCAAAAACCCATGCCGCTTTTCCCACCACCAATCGCTCTTGTTCTCGCGACAAAAGCGGGCGTTCGTTCGCCGGTGCGATCGCGAACATTTGTTGGGAAATGGTAAGAGACACTACAGCTCGACCTAGATTGCGTAACAGATTCTGTTTAGTATGACTTAGTGTCGCCGTAAAGTGCAACAAACTTGACACCGGTTCTAGAACAAAGCATCTCACATCTATGGCAAAAAAAAGTTCTTTGGAAATATTACTTTGTGCACCACGCGGTTTTTGCGCTGGTGTTGATCGTGCAATTCAAATAGTCGAGCTCGCGCTGCAAAAATACGGTGCGCCCGTTTATGTGCGCCACGAGATTGTGCACAACAAATATGTGGTCGACGGCCTAAAGGCAAAAGGAGCTATATTTGTTGAAGAATTAGAGGAGATTCCAGATACGGATGCACCTGTAATCTTCTCCGCGCACGGCGTGGCCAAAAGCGTTCCCGCACAAGCCAAGCACCGCAATATGTTCTACTTGGACGCTACCTGCCCTCTTGTTTCCAAAGTACATGTGGAGGCCCAGCGCCATTTTGAAGCTGGTTACGAGATTATTCTGATTGGCCACCAAGGACATCCAGAAGTTGTTGGCACAATGGGCCAATTGCCAGACGGCGCAATAAGCTTGATTGAAACAGTTGAAGACGTCGCTAGCTTCACCCCAAAGAGTGATCAAAAACTAGCGTTTGTGACACAAACCACTCTGTCGCTTGATGATACGGCAGCAATTGTTGCAGCTTTGCGCCAGAGATTTCCCGAAATTGCAGCACCGCACAAAGAAGATATTTGCTACGCGACGACCAATCGGCAAGAAGCGGTAAAAGTAGTTGCGCCCTTAGTTGACGCCATGATTGTGGTGGGCGCGCCAAACTCTTCCAACTCTATGCGCCTGGTTGAGGTTGCTGATCGTGGTGGCTGTTCAAAGTCAATGCTCGTGCAGCGCGCAAGCGAGATCAAATGGGAACTGTTTGAGGGCATTAAATCTTTGGGCATTACTGCTGGTGCCTCGGCGCCCGAAGAATTGGTTGACGAAATCATCGCCGCGTTCGGCGAACGGTTTGAAATTACGGTATCGGTAAAAGTCACTGCGACAGAAAACATAGCTTTCAATGTACCCCGTGAACTTCGGATTGCCTAAATGGGCCACCCGCAACTGATTTTGCAATCAGAACGGTTGGCGTTCAGCACGTGGTCACCAAGCCAAATTGGTGATGTTATTGCTTTGCACCGCGATTTAGCGGTCACCCAACACCTCTCGGGTCGCATTGAAGATGAAGCAGACGCCAAAAGGCGCATGGGTGTCTGGGCGGATGAGTTTGAGAAATATGGTTGGTGCAAGTTTCGCGTAATGCGCAAGTCAGATGGGGCATTTATTGGCCGGGCGGGATTTGGCCTAGAGGAAGGCGAACCTGAAATCGGCTACGCGATATCACATGCGGAATGGGGTAAAGGATACGCTCAAGAAGCTGCATTTGCGCTACGCGATTGGATATTTCGCGCCACTGATCACCAATCCTTTATCGGCTATGCCTTCACTCAGAATTTGGCCTCCGTGCATATTCTTAAAAAAATTGGCATGCAGTTTACGCACACAGACGTCGACGACTCAGGTAAAGAACTCAGCTTCCACAAACTGACAAAAGAACAATGGCATGGCTGAGCGGGTTTCAATTTTCACAGATGGTGCATGTTCGGGCAATCCGGGCCCTGGTGGCTGGGGCGCGCTTTTGCGTTTTAACGGTACGGAAAAAGAACTGTGTGGTGGAGAAGCACTGACCACAAACAACCGCATGGAGTTGTTGGCGGCTATTGAATCACTCAACGCTTTGAAGCGTTCATGCGAGATCGACCTTTATACGGACAGCCAATACGTCAAAGGCGGCGTGACCGGCTGGATGCACAATTGGAAGCGCAACGGCTGGAAAACTGCAGCTAAAAAACCGGTTAAAAACGAGGATTTGTGGCGTTTACTTGACTCAGCACTTGAGCGACATAAAATCGAGTTTCATTGGGTAAAGGGCCACGCCGGGCACGAAGGCAATGAGCGGGCAGATGAATTGGCCAACAGGGGCATGGCACCGTTTAAGTCTTAGTGGCGCAGCTTTTAATTCACCGCACAGATTGGCTGACTGTCTTTGACGATGATCAATTGCTCACCTGCGTAGCGGCGGTCTTGAACGCGGTCAAAAGCATCTTCGGCCATCCAAATATTGTTTGAACAGAAATAAGCTGACGTGCAAGCTTTGCTTGCTTTGGCTTCGCATTCTGCTTTCTTTGACCACCCAATCTCGGCAGCGCTCGAAGACTTTAACTCAAAGTTTGCAGCTGTTGCTGCACTTGAGCCGATCAACAACAGTCCCACAAACAAAGATTTTGCAGCCGATTTTTTACTCATTGATACTCTCGTTCTGACAATCTTTAGAACACTAGGTGTTTGCGCCACATTCATCTATCGGAATATAGTGAATGAATTGTTTGCGTTTAGCCGCCAACAAGCAATCGGCCCATGATTTCTTTTGCCAAACGCGCAGCGACCATGGCGGTCATATTGTTGATGTCGCGGTGGGGGTTTAACTCGACAATATCGGCACCAACCAATGGCCCTTCAAAGCAATGGACCAAATTGATCACCTGACGCGATGAAAAACCGCCGGGCTCGTGATGGGAAACGCCCGGAGCAAATGCTGGGTCCAAGCCGTCAAGGTCCACAGACAGATAGACGGGCCCATCAAATCCCAATTGAGCATTGTCGTCCCAATCTTTCATCTCGATAATCTCAACGCCAAAGCGCGCGGCCTGTTCGCGTTGATGATCGTTTAGGGTGCGAATGCCAACTTGCAACAATCGAGAAATTCGGCCGGTTTCCATCAACCGCGCAAACGGTGAGGCATGGGACAATGGATTACCCTCAAAATCGTCATAGAGGTCACCATGAGCGTCGACGTGCAAAATATTCAGCCCATCATAGCTTTGGGCGTGCGCATCGATCAGCGGAAAGGACACGGAGTGATCACCGCCCAATGACAAGACACGCTTGCCTTCAGCGATCAATTCAAGCGTTGTGGCTCTAATTTTTTGTGAGGTTTTTAGTCGATCGCCATCTGCAAAGCTAACGTCCCCCGCATCAACCCAATTTTCATTGTTGCCAAGGTCGACCCCTAGCTCTGTCCACATGTTGGAACTGTCACAATGAAAAGCTTCACGAATGCGCGCCGGCGCAAGGGATGCCCCGGGCAGAAAGCTTGAATTATGGTCAACCGGCACACCAAGAAGTGCAACTTTGTGTTGCGACATTTCCCCTCCTATTGGCCGAACGGACCCTAGCCGGCCAGTTTTGAAAAATCAGCGATTAAATGCATTGTTTCGCGCAGTTTAGCGAGCAAATTCAAACGGTTGATCCGCACTTTTGGATCATCATCATTCACCATCACATCATCAAAAAACGCATCAACGGGCAGACGCAGTGACGCAAGATCATTCATCGCTGCGGCAAAATCTTCATTGGAGATGTTGGCGGCAACGCTTTCATTCACCACCTTGATGGCAGAGAACAACTGCGATTCTTGGTCAAGCAAAAACGCTGAATTGTCGACGGTCTGATTGAAAGCTTTACCGTCTTTCTTTTCCTCGGCCCGCAGAATATTTGCAGCACGTCGATAACCGGCGAGCAAGCTTTCGCCAGCTTCGCTTTCCAGCAATCCGGCCAATTCTTTCGCTCGCGCAACAATGCTTGGCAGCGTGAAGCCCTTGGCCAAACCGCCGTTGCCCAACACAGCGTCCAATACATCGTGTTTAATGCCAGTGTCGCGCATTTGCACAACCAAACGGTCTTCAAAGAAGGACATTAGATCTGCAATTTTTGCCTCATCCGCGGCACCCGAAATACGCACCATGTGATCGCCAACGAGTTTTGATAGGTTGAGATCAAGCTGGTTGTCGAGGGAGATGCGGATAACGCCAAGTGCTGCGCGGCGCAGTGCAAATGGATCTTTTGACCCAGTTGGCTTTTCATCAATTGCCCAGAAGCCGGTCAAAATGTCGAGTTTGTCAGCAAGCGCCACAGCAATCGAAACGGATTGTGTTGGCACCTCATCGCTTGGACCCGATGGCTTATAGTGATCAAGAATGGCGTTAGAAATTTCAGGTTTCTCGCCTTGTGCGGCTGCGTAGTATTTTCCCATCAGACCCTGGAGCTCAGGGAACTCAAAAACCATATCGGTGACCAAATCGGCCTTGGCAATTTTTGCTGCACGAGCAGCGTCGTCAGCATGTGCACCAACCATCGGCGCAAGCTCTGCGGCCAAAGCAACCAATCTTTCAACACGTTGAGATTGGGTGCCCAATTTTTCATGGAACACCATTGCATCAAGCTTTGGCAATCGGCTCTCGAGTGGCCGTTTCAAATCCGTGTCATAAAAGAACTTGGCGTCAGACAGACGCGCGTGGATCACCCGTTCATTGCCCGCAACGATTGTCTTGCCACCGTCAGGTGCTTCAATATTTGAAATCAGCAAGAAGCTATCGGCCAACTTCCCCGTTTTTGCATCGCGGAGGCAAAAGCATTTTTGGTGCGAACGAATGGCAGTGGTCACCACTTCTTCGGGCAAACCAAGGAATTGCTCTTCAAATTTCCCCATCATGACCACAGGCCACTCCACCAAGCCTGCGGCTTCTTCAAGCAAGCCTTGGTCAGTGATAACTTCCAGCCCTTGGGCAAAAGCCAAATTGTCGGCGTCAGCTCGGATGATTTCCATACGTCGGTCAAGATCAAGGACCACTTTTGCGGATTCCAGCGCGGCTGCGTAGTCTTCAAAGCGACGCACAGTGATGGCCGCTGGGGCCAAAAAACGGTGACCATAGGTTGTGTTGCCTGACTTTACGCCACCAACCTCAAACTCAATGGTTTGGGTCTCGTCACCTTCAACTGCAAAGGTTGCAGTAATAGCGCGCAGCGGACGAATCCAGGTTAGATTGCCACTTCCCCAGCGCATAGATTTTGGCCAAGGGAATTTTTCGACGAGCGTGGGCACAATATCGGCGACAATATCTGTAGTGTTCTCACCCGGTTTTTCCGTAATAGCGACGTAGAAATCGCCCTTTTTGGGATCGTTCTGCACTGTTGCCTGATCTAGCGAAGTCAAACCAGCGGCGCGCAAAAAACCTTCGATTGCTTTTTCAGGCGCATCCGTGCGAGGGCCCTTACGTTCCGTTTTGGTGGCTGCAGAAGCTGCAGGTAATCCCACTACAGACAGGGTTAAGCGCCTTGGGGTCGCGTAAGATACCGCGCCCTCATATAGCAAACCTCGCTCCACCAGCGCGTCGGTAACGAGCTTTTTCAAGTTTTCGGCAGCACGACGTTGGTGACGCGCAGGGATTTCTTCTGAAAACAGTTCGAGGAGGAGTTCAGGCATATTTGCTTACTTCAATTGGGTGAATTTCAAGTCAAAGTTTGATAACGACCAAATGGGTCAATGTCCACGGTTTTTGCCCCCTTTTGTGGAGACTACCAGCCGCCGCCGCCGCCGCCGCCCCCGCCGCCGCCTGAAAATCCGCCACCCGAAGAAAATCCAGACGAAGATGCGGATGCAGGTTGAGCTGCGATCATTGCCGCACTCATGGCCGTTGCGGTCGAAGCGATATTGGATGCAATGCGGCCTGCGCGCCAACTCCGGCCCGCATACCAAGAAGGGTTATAGCTTTGATCTTGCGGGTTTACGGCATTGCGCGCCAGTTCTTTTTCAAAATGTTCCGACCAAGGCTTTTCAACCCCCAGCGCCACAGCGTAAGGCAAGATTTGTTCAAACCGTTCAACGGTCAAATCAGGCGCACTATGCATATTCAACCGCTCTTTTTCGGCGGTCTCCATATACATTTTAAACCCTTCGATTTGATCCATAATTTTGCGCCCTTGCACGGTGGCTGCACGCATGGTCAGGCCAAAACCGATATTGATGATTACAATGGTAATTGCAGCTATTGCACCGGGCTGGCCCTGCACGAACTGTTTTGCGCCGGCAAAAAAGTCACCGGAGTAGAGGGTGCCCAGATCAAACACATTCAACGAAGCGATTAGGCCGGTCGAAATGTTGCCCAGCAGCACAAAGAAGATGAAGATGCCAATACCCCGCGACATGCGCGGCCCCTTGCCGCTGTGCGAAATCACGCCTGAGATTATGGCGACAACAACACCGGCAATAACTGCAACGACCAGCCAGAAGAAATGCAGAACTTCAAAATAGAGCATACCGAACAGGCAGATCAGGGATAGCGCAAGACCTGTGATGACAAATCCCGAATTTCGATTGAAGTACGTGCGTCGGTTTTCATCTTCAATGGTGTCGATAAAATCCGAGTGCAACTCATGCAAGCTGGCGCCTACGTTCTTGTCGATAACCACAGATCCTTTGGCATGGAACCATGTGTAGAGTTTTAGCTCGCCGCTGGGTAATTCGCCTGGCTCTTTGTTGGTCACAGTGACTTTCGTGTCGTCCCCATTCTGTCCGAGTTGCACCAACCCTTTGGTGGCCAAGGAAATCAAAGCAGCGGTGAAAGCTGTCCAGCCAGACTTTGCCCATCCGAAGTTGTGCACATAGTGGGTTAGAGCGGGCGAAAAGCCCTTGGGTGGATAGAACAATGGAATAATTGTCCCTTTTTTGGGGTCCCGGCCCACCGCGTTCCATGCAGAATAGAAATAGGAAAAAACCAGCAAAAAACTAATGGCGGGCAAAAACACAGCACGGCGATCAGAAAGATAAGCCCAAAAATTATCCCAAGCCGTGGGCGGTTCCATCAAGCCTTTGTTGAAGCCAACGACAACGCTTAACCCTTCGCCCGGCGCGAATGACTGGTTGGCACTGAAAGTCGTGTTTAGTGCACCATCGTGGGAAATCGTTGCATTGTTGGCGCTGCTACCAAACGCACCCGTGTAAGCTCTTGTTTGCTGAATGTGCGCGCCTTCTGGCAAGCGCACCTGCGCAACCGACGCGTTAATTGGGATGTTCCAAAAGTTTCCCGTAACATTCCAGTAAATTTGGTCAGAATCTGGCAAGTCGCGCACTTGATGCCACGTTCTGTATTTCAACGTGTAATTGTAGATGCCAGGCGACAAATAAACATCGGCATTGCCTATATAGATGCGTTCGCCATTGGCTTCCGTTTCAGAATGCCAGTCGTCAGGCTCTCCATTTCGAAGCACTTGTAAGACTTCAAGGCCGTGATCGATTGCATAGCCATTGTCGCCGCGGGATTCTGTTGGGATATAGCGCCAAATGCCGCGCTGAATTTCGCGTCCCTCCGCGTTCACCCGAATGGTTTCGGTGACGATGATCGAGCGATCGGTTTGCACGTCGATGACAGAGGAATAGGACAAAATCGCCTCAGCACCATAAGCTGGTGCCAAAGCGAAAAACATTGCAAAAACAATCAGAAATGAACGCAGATGCGTCCTCAAGTTGACCTTAGAATGATACATCAGGAACGGCACGATCCGCTTCGTTTTCAAGTTCGAAATACTCAGCTTTAACGAACTGAAACTGGTTGGCAACAAGGTTTGAAGGAAAGCTTTCCACCATCACATTCAAGTTGCGTACGGCCCCATTGTAATAACGGCGAGAGAGTTGAATTTCGTCCTCAGTTGTTTGCAAAGCGCCTTGAAATTCAAGGAATGTGCTGTCCGCTTTCAGATCCGGATAGGCTTCTGCCACGGCGATCAGTTTACCCAGTGCGCCAGACAACATGCTCTCTAATTTGCCGCGTTCGGCAGGTGATGCATTGGCAGCGCCTTGCACAGCTGCGCGCGCTTCAGTAACCGCTTGCAGCGTTTCTTTTTCGTGGCCCATGTAGCCTTTGACGGTTTCGAGCATATTGGGGATCAAATTGGCGCGGCGTTTGAGTTGTACGTCAATGCCCGACCAGCCTTCTTCTACCATTTGGCGGTTCTTGACCAAATTGTTGTAGGCCATGATCGCATAGATGCCCACCGCGATGACGATTGAGAAAAGTACCCAGAAAATTTCCATGGCGCAGCGCCTCCCATATGGATATTGAACGCGAGTTTATACAAAGAGTTGGCACTTGTGAACGACTAAGCGGCCAATAAAAAAGGGACATTTTGGAGATGATCCAAATGTCCCTTTTTATGTTTCGCTTTTCGTGAATAATCACGTTTGTTTTTGACGATTTTGAGTTTGAATTGATGTTCACTCAGCGCCTTGGCCGCTCGATTGGGCGGCGCGGCAATTCGTCGATCCTTTGATCGTTTCATCGCACATCTCCTTGATCATACAAGGGTGATATAGGGGATTGTGTGCAAGAATTAAAGGTCTACGCGCCACCAGCTTCGGTTTGCAACCATGCTCCACCGCAAGCCTTGGCGAGTTCGCGCACCCGCAAAATATAACTCTGGCGCTCAGTCACCGAAATCACGCCGCGCGCATCAAGCAAGTTGAATGCATGCGAAGCTTTGATGCATTGCTCATAGGCAGGCATGGCCAGCTTGTGTTGATTGCCATCGGCACCAGCAGCCAACAAGGCTTTGCACTCATCTTCGGCGTCTTTGAAATGGCGGAATAAGATTTCTGTGTTCGCGTGATCAAAATTGTAGCGTGAGAATTCTTGTTCGGCTTGCAAGAACACGTCGGCGTAAGTGATCTTCTCATCACCTTCGCGCCCATTAAAGTTCAACTCCATAATGCTATCAACGTTTTGCAAATAGCACGCAATCCGCTCAAGACCGTAAGTCAGCTCGCCCGAAACTGGCGCGCATTCAAAGCCCGCGACTTGTTGGAAGTATGTGAATTGGCTCACTTCCATGCCGTCACACCAGCATTCCCAACCAAGACCCCATGCGCCAAGCGTTGGGCTTTCCCAATCGTCTTCTACAAAGCGCAGGTCGTGGACCTTGGGGTCAATGCCAATGGCGTAGAGCGATTGCAGGTAAAGCTCTTGCAAGTTCTCAGGCGAAGGCTTGAGGATCACTTGATATTGATAAAAGTGCTGCAAACGGTTTGGGTTTTCACCATAGCGACCGTCGGTTGGACGACGAGACGGTTGCACATAGGCAGCGCGCCAAGGTTTTGGACCCAGCGCGCGCAATGTGGTCGCAGGATGAAACGTACCCGCGCCCATTTCCATGTCATATGGCTGCAAAATAACGCAGCCTTGATCAGCCCAGAAATTTTGCAAAGTTAGGATCAAACCCTGGAACGAGTTCTTTGGGTCCATATGCGCAGGAAGTTTGGTGTCGCTCATTGTCGCAACCTTTTGTCGATCAGCCAATCGGGTTTTGTGCAGGCGCGAACCTAATGCGCGACGCTGAATTTATCAAGCGCCCTTGTCATCATCTTTTTTATTATCGCCGGGGCGGAAAACCCCATCCTTTGGATCTCGCCTCAAGTCCACGATGTCTGAGCGCTTGCGGTCTTTACGATCGCGCTTGAGTTTGTCTTTGTCCGCCTCATCAAAATAGTCCATTACGTTGCGCCGAATGGCGCGCACACCATAAATGATGGCAGCAATGATGATCACGAAAGTGATTACTCTTAGCCACATATGCGCGCTCTCCTTTTTGCCCGCTAAAGCCCGAATCGGCTCCACATTGACTTGGCCTCAACTGAAGCAATCAAATCATCCGTAAAGCTGCCCTCTGCGCCATTTATTTGCATAAAGGGCAATCGCGGCATACTAAAAAACGGTCTTTTGGGTGTGATCCGTTCCAGTTTTACTTTTTTGCCGAACTTCTCGCGCAGCACTTCGTGCATGTCGCCCAATCGATCCACAAGACCAAACTCAATGCCGGTTTTTGCGGTCCAAAATTCGCCGGTGAACAGGTCTTGATTTTCCATGTCTAGCTTATCGCCACGGCGCGATTTCACATAATCGATAAAGACATCATGGATATCGAGCTGCAGTTTTTTAAGCCGGTCAATGTCGGCTTTTTTCTCGGGCAGAAATGGATCAAGCGTCGATTTGTTTTTGCCCGCCGTATAAAGACGGCGCTTCACGCCAATCTTTTCAATAGCATCTTCAAAGCCAAAGCTGGCGGAAATGACCCCGATAGAGCCAACGATGGAAGATGGATCAGCAATAATTTCGTCGCCCGCACTGGCGATAAAGTAGCCACCTGAGGCCGCCACGTCTTCAATGAATACCAAGACTTGCTTATTCTTCTCAGCCGCTAGGTCGCGAATATACTTTGCGACCAATCGCGATTGAACGGGCGATCCACCGGGCGAATTGATGATGATAGCCACTGCCGGCGCGCGTTTTATCGAAAAGGCCCGTTTAAGCAAAGGCGCTGAATTGTGAATATTGATGCGGTCCGGGCGCGATGCAGATTCGATTACACCTGAGAGGCGCACGACAGGGATCACCGTTCTGTCCCGACCCAACAGGCGCACATGCCAAGGTGCTGGAACAACAGATTGGTCTTGTTCATTGCTGATGGTCATACATAATCCCCTAGAAGCTTCTTGTTGCCGTAATGTAGGCATGATTTGCGCTTCTACCAGTGGAGTTGCGCTTTTCCCATCAAAATACTTTGTACTTGGGGCGAAAACTCTCGCCCCGTTTCCCCGTGCAAATGTAAGGGGCTAAGCAAAGTTGTGGGTGCCTTCGACCCTTTTTGGCCGCGCAGTAATACACGCGATGCGGGTTGGCCTGGGCGCGATACGATGGGCAGGATCGAGATATTGCCAATGCGCCGATCATATGCGCGCAACAAATCATTGATCGCTTCTGCGCGGTGAATAAAGATAATCTCAGCGGTTGCGGACGCTGCGCTAACCGCCACTTTCACCCATTTTTCCAAACAATGTTTGGCATGGGCGTGAGCTTGCGCGCCATATTGGTCTTGGGGCAAAGACACGGACTTATCGTCAAAATAGGGTGGATTGGCGATTACGCAGTCAAAATGATCAGGTTTCAAACCGGCGGCTTCGCGCTCAGGCCCTTTCGCCATGATATCGACTTGGCTGATCTTGGCGCGGTCGCTAAGGCCGTTGTTTGTAGCATTAATTTGGCAAAGCTCAACCGCTTCGGGCGATAATTCAGCCATGTGGGCGCAAAGCTTTGGGTGGTGAACAAGCGCTGTGAGTGTGGCAACGCCCACCCCGGCGCCCAACTCCAAAAGATGGTTTGTGGCGTCGGAAACTGATGCGCCCAACAATACGCTATCAACCCCAGCCCGAAAACCTTTTTTGGGCTGCAGCACCGCCAGCTCACCACCAAGGAATGCGTCCTGTGTGACATATTGCTGTTTTACATTCGCTTGTGGCTGGTCTAGGGACATGTAAAGTGCGCTGCAAATGGTTGTTGACGTTGACGATCAATGCAAACTTATAGCATAGCCATAGCCTTTGGTACCAATTGCAACAAGATGATTTGCGAAATGCAACGCTGTAGCTTAAAGCTCCCATGCGGGATAACTGGAAATACGGATGCGTTTTTGACGCGTTGGGGCGAGTAGACATGAGCACAATGGAAGCAACTGCTGCAAAAATTATTGATCAACCGATTGTTGATCAACTTGTCGCGCACACCTCTGTCGAAATGGAAGAGGTCAACAAGCTCTTGCTTTCGCGCGTGGGGTCACACGTTCAAATGGTTCCCGACATCGCCAACTATCTCATTTCCGCTGGTGGCAAACGTTTACGTCCTATGCTCACTGTTGCAGCTGCGATGATGTTCGAGCCCAAAGGGCAGCAGCACATTTCCTACGCCGCAGCAGTGGAATTCATGCATACGGCCACGTTGCTGCATGACGATGTGGTTGATGAAAGCGACAAACGACGCGGCCAGGACGCGCCCCGAAAGATTTGGGGCAACGCAGCAAGCGTGCTTGTTGGCGACTTCTTGTTGGGCCAAGCGTTTATGATGATGGTGGACGCCGGCAATTTGGAAGCGCTGGGCATTCTTTCCCGCTCTGCCGCCATCATTGCGGAAGGGGAAGTTTTTCAGCTTACCAATGCAAAAGATGCAAACACCAAAGTTGATGATTATTTTGAAGTTATCAAAGCTAAAACGGCTGCGCTTTTTGAAGCCGCTACTGAAGTTGGCGCAATGGCTGGCGGAGCCAACTTGGCGGATCGTTCAGCGCTGAAAACCTATGGTGCGCAATTAGGCATTGCTTTCCAATTGGTCGATGATGCCCTCGACTATGGTGGCGTGTCCGGCACAATTGGCAAAAATGTGGGCGACGATTTGCGCGAAGGCAAAATGACGCTGCCCGTACTGCATGCCTTGCAAAACGCTTCAACTACAGACGCACAGTTTATTCGCGAGAATTTGGGCAACCAAGACGCGAGTGAAAAAGCGGTGTCACGTGTGGTTGGCATATTACAGAGTTGCGGTGCCCTGCAGACCACACTGGATCGCGCTTACGAACATGCGGATTTGGCAAAGGCCGCGCTTGCGCCACTGGCCGAGCGCAATGGTGCGCGTATCCTCATAGAGATCGCAGATTACTGCGTTGAACGCGCAGCCTAGGCGCTTTTGCTAAACTCTTCCAGAATTTGCGCACGCCAATCGTCTTTCTTAAAACGTCTCAGCACTCGCATGGCGATTGAGTCTCCAATTGACTTTTTATCGAGCTCTTTCAGGTAATCGACATAGCCCTTCAATCCTCGGCTGCTTTCATCTGAATCGATATAGGCCATTGACCAATCATTGAACTCGAGTTCACCAACACCATGACGCAACAAAAGTTTCACGTTGCGGTGTCGTGGGTCGGTTTTAATGCGCATGAAGATCGCTTCCACAGCAATCCGCGGGCCTTCCAGCACCTGCAAAAAACAATTGTCGTGATAAACAAGCAAGCCACCAACATCGACGCTATGATTGTTCTTGCGTGAGATGTGAAGCAAATCACGGATCTCGTCCCTTGTCAGGCGACGGGTGCCCAAGCTCGCGTATATTATTTGAAAAGGTTGCAGCATGTTCTCGTTTGATATCATCGCAACTCTCCCTCACTTTCTTACAAGGTCAGTGTTGCACATGGGTTTTGAGAAATGGTCGAGAGCCTTGCTAAAAGTGTAACTATTAAACTGTTAAGTAGTTTTGCTTTGAACTCAGATAATCGGGGACTGTGCGACCCAAGAATTTGGGAACTTTTGATGCATTTGCTGTGCGGCAGACATGGCTTGTACTTCTGCTCCAAATACACCAAACACCGTTGCACCAGAGCCAGACATACGAGACAATATGCACCCTGGCAGGTGCGCCATTTCGCGTGTTAGTTCAGCGATTTGCGGCACAATTTGAATGGCAGGTATTTCCAAATCGTTGCGTGTGTCTTGCAGCCAAAGCGCCAGCGCAGCGCTATGCTCTACTTGTGTTGGCAAGGGAGGCATTTGAGGATTGGACTTTGATTTCAGTTGCCTAAAAATATGTGCCGTTGGCACGCCAACCCCAGGGTTTGCCAATACCAACTGCAGCTTAGGGAAAGGATCAACAACCTGAATTTTTTCACCGACACCACCAATGATGCATGTGCGAGAAAACAAACACATGGGAACATCGGCACCAAGTTCCAAGGCCACTTCTGATAGTTCTGCGATTGAGATATCGCTTTGGGACATGCGCGCTGCCATACGCAACGTGGCTGCAGCATCAGCCGATCCGCCACCTATGCCAGCGGCTACAGGCAGCATTTTCTCCAGTGTAATGTCTAGCCCATCGGGCAAAGACTTGGGCCAATGATGGCGGAACAGGTCCAGCGCCTTGAGAATAATATTAGACCCTTCGCCCACCAATGCTTTGGCAAACGGCCCGGTAACACCAAGTCGATCTTTCTTTGATTCGCGCGCCGTCAATTCGTCACACAATTTGGTGAAAACCGTTAGGCCCTGCAATTGATGGTAGCCTTTGGGCGTCTGTCCCACTACATGCAAGGAGAGATTAACTTTTGCTGGCGCAGGCTCCGTCCAAACACTCATAAATGCTAACCCGCATCAGCCTGTTCTGCATTAGCGTTCAAGCCATCCGCAATCTTAGCGTCAAGTTTTAGGGCCAATTCCTCGTCAGGTTTCATTTCTTTGGCTTTCGCCCATTGAAAGCCAGCTTCGCGTTTGCGGCCAACGTGCCAATATGCATCGCCTAGATGATCATTAATGGTGGCGTCGCTTGGGGTGAGCCGATTTGCGCGCTCCAGCGTTTCAACGGCATCATCGTATCGGCCGAGTTGAAAATAGGCCCAGCCAAGGCTATCCACAATATACCCATCGTTTGGGCGCAGGCTGACGGCTGTTTCAATCATTTCCAGAGCTTCGACTAAATTGATGCCCTGATCGACCCAGCTATATCCCAAATAGTTGAGGACTTGGGGCTGGTCGGGATAAAGCACCAGCGCTTGTTTGAAGTCAGCTTCCGCCAACTCCCAACTCTTTTGCCTCTCGTACGCAATGCCACGCACATAATAAATGTGCCAATCGACAAGCCTTTCGCCACCCGTCAGTTTCAGAACCCTAGAATATGCCTCGCCAGCTTCCTCATAGCGCTTTTCAAAGCGCAATGTGTCGCCAAGCGCTGTTATCGCCGTTACATCATCTGGACGCAGCGCCACAATATTGCGCAACCGCTTAATCGCGGCCTCGCTTTGATCCAATGCGCGCAGGTTTTCTGCGCTGCGCACCAATGCTGAATAATAATGCAGTGAATTTTTTGGTATGTTTTCGTAAATTGCGTTGGCTTCTTCATACCGCTCAGCGGTTTCCAAAAAGTCAGCCGTTGCAAAGGCGATCTGGACAGATTTTGGATTTATGTAGCCCGCCAAGCGCACCAACATTAACGAAGGCTCTGAAGCCCCTTCACGCGAAAGAGCAGAAGAAAGGCCGCGCAATAACTCTGCTGTTCCTTCTTGAGCGTTTTCCGTGAAACGCCCCGGCCGTTTCTTCGCTGCAACGACTAGAGCCAATTGCTCAATTTCTTCATTGGTAACGCCGCGCTCAAGCAAGCGGTTGATTACCTCAAGAGATTGATCGAACTCACCGTTGTTGGCCAAAAAGCGTGCGTAAGCCTCAACAATTGAAAAAACATATGGATCGACCTCATAGGCTTGCTCGTAAAGCGCGCGGGCTTTCTCTTTGTCGCCACTAACATCGGCCATCAAGGCATGTTGGAACACCAAAAACGTTCGAAATCCATCTTGAGTAATCGATTCGATAGTCTTATAGGCCTTTGCCTTTTCGCCATTCCCCACATGGTTCCACGCCAGAACCACATTCGATGTAATGCCGTAAAGCGTATTGAGAGATGCGCCACTTAAACTGGTTTCAACCGATTTGTAGCGTCGCTCTTTAAGGGCAACAACGCCAAGCACCAATTTTGAGATTTCATAATTGGGCGCGGCTTCAACAAGGCGACGCGCAACGGTTTCGGCCTTTGCCACCTGTCCCGATGCCAAAAGCGCCTTGAAGGTGCGCTCTTGCAACACAACATTGTCCCAGTCCATGTCCAGCGCATTTTCAAAGTAAGCGGCGGCCACTTTGTTGCGTCTATCTTCGTAGGCCCCCCGGCCTGCCAAAAAGCTGCCTGAAACTGAAGGTGGTGTCACCATGAAGCTTGTCGTATCTGACATTTCCTGCGCAGCAACAAAACCGTTCGCTCCAATCGCCGAAATGGACAAACCAACAATCGCGGGAATCAACTTCATTTTAATGTTCACAAAACGCGGCTTTCTTTATCAACTGAATCGGTGGGTCACCTTTTGCCCCGAGATTGGCCATTTTATGGCAGCCGCGCAACCGTTTAGGTGCAATTCTTTGTTTACAGGGGCAGTTCTTTGACAACTCGCTCATGACATTGGTCGATCTAGCGTGATATGATCTTGATATGCAAGAAAGTGGGAATGACATTGGCATAATGCGCGCGGCCCTAGAATGGTACAGCGCAATGGGCGTCGACATGGCGCTGAGCGACGAGCCCGTCGATCGATTTGCTGCGCCTGCGAGTGTGCAAAAAACAGCACCGGCTTCCATGCCATCAAGTGCCCAAACGACTACCGATGCACCCGCCCCCACGCAAACGCATATGCAGCCTGAGGTCCACAATGTGGAAGAGGCCAAGGCCCTCGCCGCAGCGGCAACCACTCTAGATGCGTTGCGTGAAGCTATGGATGGTTTTGAGGGCTGTCCGTTAAAACACCGCGCAACCAATTTGGTTTTTGCGGCTGGGAACCCAGACGCAGACATTATGCTGGTGGGCGAAGCACCTGGCCGTGAAGAGGACATGCAAGGTGCGCCTTTTGTTGGTCGGTCTGGTGAATTGCTCGATCGCATTCTCGCAGCAATTGGACTTAATCGCGAGAAAGTTTTTATCGCCAATACCTTACCGTGGAGACCACCGGGCAACCGCAATCCAACGCCCGCGGAAACCGCGGTTTGTTTGCCTTTTTTGGTGCGGCAGGTTGAATTGGTTGCACCCAAGGTTATCGTGACCATGGGCGGTGCCGCTTCAAAAACACTGTTGAAGACCGAGGCCGGTATTTTGCGTCTGCGAGGCAAGTGGAAAGATATTGAAGTGGGAGAACATTCCTGCACTTCAATCGCCACATTGCACCCCACTTATTTATTAAGTCAACCTGCACAAAAAGCATTGGTGTGGCGCGATATGTTGAGCTTGAAAGCCAAAATGGCGACGTTTGAATAACGTGTGCCGAATTCAGATTTGTTTGTTCTAAATCATTGAAGCAGCCCGCTTGGGATGGCAATGTCTGCGTCAAAAATCTCAATTGGAGTTCGCCACAAATGTACAAATCAAAAATTGACCAGTCTCAGGATATGGTGAAGCTAAATTTTGCTATTCTGGCCGTGTCAGACACCCGCACGCTTGAAACTGATGATTCTGGTGCACTGCTCAAAGAGATGATTAGTGAAAGCGGCCATATGGTTTTAGATCGGGACATTGTGACGGATGACCAGCAATTGATCCGCCAAAAAGTGCAGAACTGGATTGTGAACAAAGACATTGATGTGGTGATCACCACCGGTGGCACAGGCTTTTCGCAACGCGATGTTACCCCCGAGGCATTGGAGCCCCTGTTTGACAAAGTGATGGACGGTTTTTCTGTTCTATTTCACCAATATTCGGCTGCTCAAATTGGCACATCGACCATTCAAAGTCGCGCCACGGGCGGATTGGCGGGAGAGACTTTGATCTTTTGTTTGCCCGGTTCACGCGGAGCTTGCCGGGATGGTTGGCAGGGTGTCATCAATTTCCAACTCGATTCGCGGCATAAGCCTTGTAACTTTTTGGAAGTTTTGCCGAAGTATTCCTCGCGGTAATAGCGTTTAGACTTCAGCACGTTAGCTGACATCGCAAAATCTCGATTGACAATTTGTTCTCATTTTGTTCTATTCTAGTGGAACGATTTGTTAACCCTTTGATCGCGAGGTGAAAATGGCTATTCATGCAGCTTTCCCGCCACCGCCAGACAGTTTGGCCCGCATTGCCAAAAGCGCTGATGGCGACATTTTGGCAAGTAAAATGGTTTCGCCAAATCGCAATCGCGGTCGGGGTGCGCAGAGCAACTTGTCGGGACGATTTGAGGTATTCCAAAATGAGAGTTTTGATGATGGTTGGCAATCCTTAGAAACATTGGCTGATTTTAAAACCAATGTGCGCGAAGAGCGTGCGAAGTCGATTATTACCAAGAACGAGTCTCCGGACCTAAATTTTGATCGATCCATCAATCCTTATCGCGGTTGCGAGCATGGTTGTTCATATTGTTTTGCGCGCCAAACCCACGCCTATTTGGGCCATTCGGCAGGTATTGATTTTGAGCGAGAGCTTTACGCCAAAACCAACGCGGCAGCGCGGTTGCGCGAAGAATTGAGCCGCAAAAAATATACGCCAAAACCAATAGCCATTGGCACCAATACCGACCCCTATCAACCGATTGAGCGTGAACGCAAAATCATGCGGGAAATCTTGGAGGTCTTGATTGAGTTCAAGCACCCCGTGACTATTGTCACCAAATCCGCGCTTGTGGTGCGGGACTTAGATTTGTTGACCGAACTGGCCGAACAAAACCTCGTGCATGTGGCTATGTCGATCACCACGCTTGATCGCAAGCTTTGTCGGGAATTGGAGCCGCGTGCTTCCACACCTTCCAAACGGCTTGAAGCTGTTGAATTGCTCAGCCAATCAGGCATTCCCACGATGGTGATGGCGGCACCGATTATTCCCGCGATCAATGACAGTGAATTGGAAAAAATTCTTGATGCCGCCGCCGCGCAAGGCGCAACGGCAGCAGGTATGATCATGCTGCGATTGCCGGGCGAAGTGCGCAATATTTTCCGCGAATGGCTGTTGCGCTTTTACCCAGACAAATTGCGTCATGTGCTCAATTTGGTGCGAGATGTACGCGGTGGACGCAACAATGATCCGCGCTTTGGGTCACGCATGTCGGGGCAAGGGCCTTATGCTTATGCTTTGCAGCGTCGGTTTGAATTGGCCATGAACCGCAACGGTTTGAAAAAGCGCTTGCCGCATTTGCGGACAGACCTCTTCACACAACCCGAAGTCCCAGAAGATCAATTGAGCTTGTTCTAGGCTAAAAAAGTCTTAGATGGGACAATTTGTACATTGGCTGGCAAACCTGACTGGTTTAAGTTGGCTGACAAATGGGGCCATCCATTTTTACAGGTCGCGCTGTGAAACTGACTTTAGGAATATAGAATGTTGGGCATGTCACGCCGCGAGTTTTTGTTGGGGTCAGCTGCGGCCTTTGCAGCCTCTTCAACGACCTATGCGATCGCCAAAAATGCGCTTTCAGCAGATTCGCAATTGCCGCTCAACTATTTGAGCCATGAAATAATGCCGGGCAAAATCACCGAGCACATGATGGGCTTTGGCACTAGTGGACCGGCTCCAACTATTCGGTTCAAACAGCATCAGACCAAAACCATTGACGTCGTGAACAATCTGCGCGAGGCCAGTATCGTACATTGGCACGGTTTGCGGCATCAAAATGATATGGACGGTGTGCCCTATCTTACTCAAAAGCCCATCGAAATGAGGGAGACATTTCGCTACAATGTCACTTCCCCAGATGCGGGTACATTTTGGTATCACCCCCATTGCAACACGCTTGATCAAATGGGGCGCGGCATGACCGGCCTTTTGATTGTGGAGGAGCTTGAGGACCCGGGTTTTGACCATGATCTGGCGCTCAACATCCGCGATTTCCGGTTGGGCACTGACGGGCAGTTCGTCGCCATGTTTAAGCCAAGACTTGCAGCACGAGGCGGCACGCTGGGTACTGTTTCAACGGTTAATTGGCAGGTTCAGCCCACCTATGATTTCCCCGCCGGCAGTCTTGTGCGATTGCGCCTTGCGGTGACTGACGTTACCCGTGTGGGCAACTACCAAATCTCTGGTGCAGACGCGCAAGTGATCGCCCTTGATTCCCATCCTGTTCCGCAGCCGCTGCCAGCATCTGACATTTTGCTCGCCCCTGGCCAACGCGCCGATGTAGCAGTGCGCATGCCAGAAAAGGAAGGCGAAGTGGCGGAACTGTTTTTGAACATTCTGTCCGGCCCCCGTTTGATGGCCACTTTCCGCTCGGTTGGCACTTCGCTAGGGCGTTCTTTAGAAGAACTCAAGCCGCTGCCACCCAACCCTGTGAAAGAGCCAGACCTGGCCAATGCTGAGATTTTGGATTTCACCTTCGGCTGGACACCGGATGGGGCTGAACCATTGCAAAGCATTTGCGGCTCATTGGGCTATGTTTTTTGGTCTATCAACCGCAAGCCTTGGCTAGGTGACACACCCGGCCCACTTGATCCGCTAGCGACCATGAAGTTGGGCAAAAGCTATATTCTGCGCCTGCGCAACAATACGCCAAACGACCATCCGATCCATTTGCATGGCTTGGCATTTAAACTGATCCGATCAGACAAACGCCAATTGCCGACCCTTTTCACCGACACAGCGCTATTGCAATCCGGCGAAACCATGGATGTGGCCCTTGTTGCTGACAATCCGGGCGATTGGGCTTTCCACTGCCATGTGATTGAGCACCAAAAGACAGGTCTCACCGGATATCTGCGGGTTGAGGGATAGCCCCCAACCCGACCGTTATCATCACTCAATTGGTTCAAATTTGGCCGTGAAGTGCCGCATCGCCGGTGGCTCTTCGGTGATCCGGTAACCAGGCAAGGTGCCTTTGATTTCGTTCAACTCCTCAAACACCTCAACGATGTAGTCGGCGTGGGATTGTGTGTAGACACGGCGTGGCATGGCAAGCCGCACAAGGTCCATTGCGGCAGGGTTTTCACGACCGTCGGGCGAACGACCAAACATGACTGTGCCTATTTCGCAGGCGCGAATGCCACCGAGTTCATACAAGGCCACGGCCAACGCTTGCCCGGGGTATTGCAATGGTTTGATGTGCGACAGCCAAGACCGGGCGTCGACGAATACTGCGTGACCGCCTGCTGGTTTGACTACAGGAATACCAAGCGCGTCCAAGCGCTCAACGATATAGGCGTTCGAGCGGACCCGGTATTTCAAATACTCTTCGTCAACGATTTCGGTCAAACCTTGCGCAATCGCATCCAGATCGCGCCCGGCTAATCCACCATAGGTTGGGAACCCTTCGGTCATGATGAGACGATTGCGCGCTTTCTGTGCCAACTCATCGTCGTTGAGCGCCAGCCAGCCGCCGATATTGGCGAACGCGTCCTTTTTTGCACTCATGGTCATGCCATCGGCCAGCTCAAACATGTCGCGCACGATCTCTTTAATGGAACGTTCGCCCTGCCCTTCTTCGCGCTGTTTAATGAAATAGGCGTTCTCGGCAAAGCGACATCCATCAATGATGAATGGCCGATCGTATTTGCGCGCCATTTCAGCCGTGGCACGAATATTGGCCAAACTCACCGGCTGGCCGCCCCCTGCATTATTGGTGACTGTAATCATCACGCAAGGCACCGCATCCCCAAGTTCTGCAAGAAATGCATCAAGCCGCGCAATGTCAATATTGCCCTTAAAGGGGTGCAAGTTTGCCGGGTCTTTGCCTTCAACGATCAGCAGATCATGGGCCTCAGCTCCCGTGCTTTCAATATTGCCGCGGGTGGTATCGAAGTGGGTATTTGAAGGGATCTTTTTGCCCTCGCCGCCCAAAATCGAAAACAATATGGCCTCTGCGGCGCGGCCTTGGTGGGTGGGAATAATGTGTTTAAAATCCATCAAGTGGCGCACAGCGCTTTCAAAGCGCAAAAACGAAGGTGAACCGGCATAGCTCTCGTCACCATTCATCATCGCGCCCCATTGAGCGGCGCTCATGGCGGAGGTGCCGCTGTCTGTCAACAGATCGATCAGCACATCGTCCGAATGCAGGCCGAAAAGATTGTAGTGCGCGTCCTTGGCCAATTGGCGACGCTCTTCAACCGTTGTGAAACGGATCGGCTCGACGGACTTGATGCGGAAAGGTTCTATGATGGTTTTCATTGGGGTTAGCTCCTGTTGCACACCCCATTTGCTCATCAAACGGGGCTGAAACGCCACGGTTGTCGAGCCCATATGGCAGTCGACCGCGTTCAGCGCCCAATATGAATGCCCCGAGCGTATTGTGAGGAAATTGAACTTGCAAGTGCCGCTTTGTCGCAGGGGAAAATTGCTACTCGGGCTTGAACTGGCGTGGGCTATCGCCCGTCCATCGCTTGAACGCACGCGAAAAAGAACTGGCGTCCGCAAAGCCCACCAGATAGGCGGTTTCGTTGACAGAAACCTTGCGGCTGCTCAGATAATCAAGCGCCATAGTTTTGCGCAATTGATCGTGAATTTGTTCAAAATTCACGCCTTCAGTTTTTAGTTTTCGATAAAGCGTTGGCCGACTTTGGTTGAGTTGTTTGGCCACTGTTTCCATTGAAACATCGCCGGTATGCAGCAACGGCAAGAGTATTTGCTCCACCTTGGCCCGCACCGTGTCGGCAGCTTTGAGCGTGCACAGCAAATCCTCTGCGTGGCTTGCCAATGCACCGAACAAATATTGGTTAGAACGCGGCATCGGAATGGCGTTCCAGTCCTCGGCAAACAGCAGTGCATTTTTGTTGGAAGAGAACTCAATCGGGCTTTGCAAATAGTCTTGATATTTTTCGGCATGCGCGGGCGCTGCGTGAGTCATCAAGACCTTAATCACCTTTGGCCGCCCGTCAAAATGGCGGTTGATGTCGCTCACAATGCGAGCAAACGTTGTTTCAGTCAGCTCCGGAAAGGCGTTTGGGGTGGCCCGTTGGTCAACAAACCACACGCCCTGTTTGTCGACAATTTTAGCAAACCGATCACCAGCGCCCGCTAAAGCGACATCATCCACCAGCGGGCCATATCTATTGGCCATGGCAAAAGCATCCGCCATGGTGTTGGACGCTTGTGAGATGATGCCCAGAACTGAGATTTGCTCGAGGTCTGTCCCCGCGCCAAACGCCAGTGCAATTTCTGGCATTTGGCACATGATTTGTGTGTGCTGCATGAGCGATTGATAGGCGTCGAGCGGCACGCGATTGTCCGCGTCTTCAAGTATTACGGGTTGAATGGAGCTTTGGCGCAAAAGTTCGGGTTGGTCAGCACCTTTGGTTTGGGCGAAAGCCAAAAATGCATTTACATATCCCGCCGAAACACTTGCACTTTTCATCTAACCCCCAAATTTCCTTTGCAACGCTCTGATCCCATCGGGCCAAATTTTGACCTGTAAAGCCATGTCCCCATTGCACATAAATGGGTACCCCTTGTCCAAGCTTAAAGTGGATGCGCACCGATTTATATCACGTCGCACCGTTCTGATACTCTTGGAGAATGCCTATGTTGCGTCTTGGTCTCATACTCGGTGTTATCATTTTTGTCGGCTCGATCGCCATTGATATTTACATTCCGGTGATGCCAAACGTGGCCGATGATTTAGGTGCAACGACCCTTAGCATTCAGACAACACTCACCGTCTACTTTTTGTGTTTTGGCGTCGCTCAACTGCTTTATGGCCCCTGGTCAGACAGGGTTGGGCGCAAGCCACCGCTTTATTTTGGGTTGCTCATATTCCTTGTTGGCACCGTGCTTTGTGCGCTTTCGCCAAGTGTTGTTTGGCTGATCGTAGGTCGTGGTCTCCAAGGCCTTGGCAGCGCTTCGCAAATGGTACTGATGCGGGCAGTGGTGCGCGAAAAATATCAAGGTGCGGATGCTGCAAAATTGATGGGGTATGTAATGATGGTCACCGCTATCTCACCACTTATTGCACCACTTTTGGGCAGCATGATCGCACAATATTGGGGCTGGCGTTGGATATTTGGCGGACTTGGAGTGCTGACCCTATTGGCGTTTTTTATTGCGCTTACAATGCTTGAGGAAACCAACCCACTGCTGGCCCGTTCAGTGCTTAAAGCTGCAACGCCTTGGTCCAACGTCATAGCGATATTTCAGGATGGCAATTTCGTCGTGATGACGCTCTTGGGTGCCTTTGGGTTCGCTGGCATGTTCGTCCACATCGCGTCGGGTGCGTTTGTTTATCAGCAATTTTTTGGCCTAACCGCGTTGCAGTTTAGCTTGGTGCTTGGGGCCAACTCCATTTCGTTTTTTGCAACGGCTTTGCTTTCTTCCAACTTGGCAGCGCGATTTGGGAACAACGCCATTTTGATGGTAGGTGCTGCTGGATATGCAGCTTCAACGGGCACAATGGTTTTGCTTGCTTTAATTGGGTTGCTCAAAATCGAAACTCTGATTGGCATAATGTTCCTATCCAACGGATTTTTGGGGCTTTTGATCCCCCTTGCCATGGTATTGTCGCTCAACAAACAAGGTGAGCGCGCAGGGCTCGCATCCTCGGTTGGTGGCACCTTGCAAATGCTGATTGGCGGTGCGGTCATCGGCCTGTTCGGCATCGTTTCTGATGGTTCTCCCCAATCTATGGCGATTGGGTTGTTCGCCTGCGCCGTTCTGGGACTTCTCGTCCAAATTCTAAATCAACGTCTGGCACATGATGAAACCCTCACAGTAAAACCAAGTCTATGAACGCAAGTGCTAAGGCTTTGATCGCTGCGGCCATTCAATGAATTGATGCCAAGAGCTAGGTTTTGATCAGTATTTTCAAACACTGGATCCAGCATGAGCGACACGTTAACTTCCACCCGCAAGACGGGCTTTCTAAACCCAAACAAAACCCTGCAATTATCTGCCAAAGTATGGTTTGTGGTCACCACCATTGGTTTCGCAGTTTTTGGCTATTACATTGTCAAAGTCTACAGTGCAGGCGCATTGCAAGGGGATTGGACTTCTTGGAATACAGTGCTGCCAACCGGTCATGGATTTGTGCCAGGCGACACTTGGGGCAATGTTGCGTTTGCCGCCCATATGATTGTTGCCGCCATTCTAACATTTGGCGGCGCGCTGCAATTGGTGCCAAAAATCCGCGCGAAAGCTGCACCGTTTCACCGATGGAACGGACGGCTGTTTATGATCAGCGCCATCATTGTCTCGCTTTCTGGTCTTTACATCAACATCACGCGCGGCAATGTTTCGGGCTTCACTATGGGGCTTGGCAACAGCCTCAATGGCATCCTTATTCTGGTGTTTTGCATCATGGCTTGGCGCTTGGCCGTTAAAGGTCAAATCGCTGATCACCGCCGCTGGGTTTTACGCGCCTTCGTTTTGATCCACGGCGTCTGGTTTTTGCGTGTCGGTATGATTGTTTGGTTCATGATCAACCAAGGCCCTGCAGGAATGAATGATGCGGGAACCGGCTGGTTCGACATCTTTTGGGCGTTTGGGCACTTCTTGCTGCCACTCGCTGTTATGGAAGCCTATTTGCGCTCACAAACCTCGCGCAACAAAATCTGGCGCCTCGCCTTTGGCCTTGGCTTATTCGTGATCACACTGCTTTTGGCTGGTGGCACGGCTGGTGCCTTTATGTTCATGTGGTTGCCCCATCTTGGCTAGTTCCCTTTATTTCAATCAACGCGTAAATGAGTTTAGAACCATGAAAGCTTTCATCCACCACAACTACGGCCCAGCAGATGTGTTGCGCCTTAGTGAAGTCGCAAAACCCGAGCCAGCGGCGAACGAATTGCAGATAAAGGTGCATGCCTTTTCGCTCAACCCCGAAGAAATGCACATGATGCACGGCATGTTTGCGGTGCGGCCAATAACGGGTTTCAGGCGTCCGAAGGTCTTGTGTCTAAAAGCCGACATTGCGGGAGTGGTTGAAGCGATTGGCGATGCTGTTTCTGACTTCAAGATTGGTGACAAGGTGATGGGCCGCGCAAATAAGGGAGGCCAAGCGCAATTCACTTGTGTGCCCCAAGATCGTCTGGTCCATAAACCAGAGGCTCTTTCGTTTGAACAAGCTGCCGCCCTGCCCTTGGCTGGTGTGACGGCCCTGCAAGCGGTCACCAAAAATGGCAACGTACACAAGGGGATGCGCGTTTTAATCAATGGCGCTTCTGGCGGCATAGGCACTTATGCAGTGCAATTGGCAAAGCATTTTGACGGGGAAGTCACAGCTGTGTGCAGTGGCAAAAACATAGACCTCGTCACCCAGCTTGGCGCTGACCATGCAATTGATTATCATACAGGCGATTTCACCCGCACGCGCCGATCATATGAGTTGATCATCGACCTTGTTGGCAACCGTAGTCTTTCAGACATGCGCTCGTGCCTATCAAAAAATGGCAAATGCCTGATGGTTGGGTTTTCCACTCCTGCTTCCATGTTCCGCGCGTTGATTGGGGGTCCTTTATCGTCAAATTTCTCCACCCAGAAAGTTGGCGTGATGATGGCAAGTTTTGACAAAGCTGATCTGCAAACTGTGGCAGATTTGGCAGCTACGGGTGACCTAGAGGCCACCATCGACAAGGCGTATCCTTTCGAGATGACCCCAAAAGCCATGCACCATTTAGCAACGGTTCGCGCCAAAGGAAAGATTGTTGTGCGCCTTGACGCTGGATCTGAATAAACACTTGGAGCAAACAAGAGGTAATGCCAAATTGAGGGCATGAACAATGCTGATTCACAACCTTCCCTGTTTGGCGATGGGCCTGATTTTTCAATCGAAGATCAATTCCGGGCGAAGGGGCTGGTTGTGTGTGGAGTTGATGAAGCGGGGCGTGGGCCGTTGGCGGGACCTGTTGTCACCGCCGCCGTTATTTTGCACCCAGATCACATTCCGGATGGTTTGAACGACAGCAAAAAGCTCAGCGCCAAGAAGCGCGACGAACTCTACGACCTCATTATGGCCAACGCCCATGTGGGCATTGCATCGGCTCCACCCAGTACCATTTTTGAGCGCAATATACGTGGTGCGACGCTTCACGCGATGGCGCAGGCGGTCAAATCGCTTTCAATAACTCCTGACATTGCCTTAATCGATGGGCGAGATATTCCACCCAAACTGCCTTGTCGCGGGCAAGCGCTGATCAAGGGCGACAGCCGATCCTTGTCCATCGCCGCGGCTTCTATCATTGCCAAGGTGACACGCGACCGGATGTGCGTACTATTGGACCAATCCCTGCCCGCATATGGCTTTGGCAAACACAAAGGTTACGGCACAGCGTTGCACATGCAAGCGCTACAAAACCACGGTGCAACGCCCCATCACAGGGCTGATTTCAAACCAATTGCAGAAATTATAGCTAACAAAAGCTGATTCAAAACAGCGTCTTAGCGTGCAAATTGCATGTTTTACGTTTGGTTTACCATAAGTTTTAGCGCCCCCTTAACCCTAAGAAATTACAAATGAAAGCGTAGTAAAGCGTACAAGGTACATAGAATGTTGCGTAACAAGCATTCGTCGACGCGCAGTGTTGCGTCGCTTCGTCCTACGGGCGAAAAGGGTTCTGATTATCTGCCATTGGACACCATTTTGGTGGGTGATTGCATTGAGCATATGAACTCGCTTCCAGCAGGTTCGGTTGACCTTGTCTTTGCTGATCCACCTTATTTTCTTCAATTGGAAAAAGGGCTTACCCGCCCTGACCAGTCTAATGTAGATGGTGTGCATAATGAGTGGGATAAGTTTTCCGACTATGCGCATTACGACAAATTCACCCGCGATTGGATGACAGCCGCAAAGCGCATCCTCAAGCCAAATGGCGCGCTTTGGGTGATTGGTTCTTACCACAATATTTTCCGCGTTGGCGCAATTTTGCAGGACCTGGGGTTCTGGATGATGAACGATATTATTTGGCGCAAATCCAACCCAATGCCGAACTTTCGCGGCACACGGTTTACCAATGCGCATGAGACACTGATATGGGCAACACGCGACCAGTCTAGCAAGCCAACTTTCAATTATGACGCGCTTAAACAGTCGAACGACGACACACAAATGCGCTCTGATTGGCTGTTCCCGATTTGCACGGGAAATGAACGTTTAAAAGACGAAAATGACGACAAGGTGCACCCGACGCAGAAGCCAGAAAGTCTGTTATATCGGATACTTATGGCCACAACCAAGCCGGGCGATGTTGTTGTTGATCCGTTCTTTGGCACCGGCACCACGGGCGCTGTGGCGAAAAAATTGGGTCGTCATTTCATCGGCTGTGAGCGTGAAAGCGAGTATATCAACGCGGCGTTAAAACGCATTGCTTCGATCAAAACGCTTGAGAATATCGTACTTGAAACGGTGAAGGGCAAACGGGCGGAAAAGCGCGTTGCGTTCGGCTCGTTGATTGAGCAAGGCATGATTATGCCCGGCGCAACCCTTTGGGACTCAAAGAAAAAATTCAAAGCCACGGTGCGCGCTGACGGGTCGCTAATTTGCGACGGCCATGAAGGCTCGATCCACAAGGTTGGCGCCTTGGTGCAAGACGCAGCTTCATGCAATGGCTGGACCTATTGGCACCTTGAAGACGGCGATAACATTACCCTTATTGACGATTTACGCACCGAAATCCGGGCGACCATGAACAGACTTTCGGCCTGACACGACCTCCAAAGAATTTCAGGCAACTTACCGCTGGTCATTTGATCAGCGGTCTTTTTTTGTTCGATCTGCACCGGGGATAAGTGGGGTAAAACGTCCCTATTTGTGACGGTTTGTTTCGTCAAAGTGCTGGAACACTGTGCCAGCTCACTCGTTCAATGCGGCAGCCAAGATTTTCTTGAAAACTGTGGGCAATGCCTCACCATTCAGGTCCGCCCTTTTTACCCACCAACCGTTTGAAGCAGGCGGTTTTGTTGCGTTTGCTTTCCAAACGGTGACGTTGAGTGCGAAGTGGGTGAAGATATGGTCCACGTTTCCACATTCAATCCAATGGGTATCCAGCGGATGAGTTGGCGCGGGACGTTCCATAAGTGTCTCAACTTTGTGCCATTCACTGCCCGGCACTTCAGTCATTGCGGCCAACAATCCCTTTTCTGGTCGTTGCTGCAGCCAAATCTCACCCTTATCATTTTCCACCACATAGGCATGGCCAACCCGAATTGGTTTTTGCTTTTTGGGCGGCATCACCGGAAAATTCGTCGGGTCAGATGATTTGGTGCCAAGACAGTTTTTTGAGATTGGGCAAATCAAACAATTGGCGCGTTTTGGCGCACAAATTGTCGCCCCCAAATCCATCAAGCTTTGCGCAAAATCCCCTGCTCGTTTTGGCACGGATTGCTGGATGAAAGAGCGGATAAACGGTTTTGCTTCGCGCACCGGTTCGGCCAAGGCCGTAAACCGCGCTGCCACTCGATCCACATTGCCATCCACCACAGCCACCTGTTCATCAAAACAAATCGCAGCAATTGCGGCGCTTGTGTAGGGGCCAATGCCCGGCAGGGTTTGCAGTGCTTCGGCGGTGGTTGGAAACGTGCCGCCAAATTCGTCCACCACTTTGTTGGCGCAAGCGTGTAAATTGCGGGCCCGCGCGTAATAGCCTAAGCCTGCCCATTCTTTTAAAACATCATCGCGGTCTGCCGCGGCAAGGTCTTGCACCCTTGGCCAACGGGATGTGAAGGCGGCGAAATATTTCCCCACGGTTGGTACGGTGGTTTGTTGCAACATGATTTCGGATAGCCACACGAAATAGGGATTTGGGTTTACCCCCGCCGCCCGGTCTTGCGGGCTGGTGCGCCACGGCAATTGCCTTGCGTTTTTATCGTACCATTTCAGCAAAGCGGCCGCGTCAATCGGCTTTAATTCAGATTTGGCGTTTTTGTGGCGTTTGATTTCTGGCATGATGGGGTTATGGGTGATTTGAATGCGTTAGACAAGATAGGTTAGCTGCCCCAAACCCGGATTGAAGATGAGCGAAAAAAAGCCAAAAACACCAAAGAGATTGCGCCGCTCCGTTTCGATTGCCGAACTGGCCGAACGGGCGATTGCGCCCTTGGTGCAAAAACGCGGCTTTGCCAACTCTGAATTGCTGATGCGCTGGGCCACAATTGTCGACGCGCCATACGACAAGGGCGTGGTGCCAGACAAATTGCACTGGCCACGCGATATGGGCAACAACCCGCATGTGGGCGCGGTGCTAACCGTTCGGGTGGACCCCATCCACGCCCTCGCCTTCACCCACGAAACAGAAATGATCAAAGCCTCCATCAATCGCTATTTTGGCTTTTATCTGGTCGATAAAATCAAACCCAGCCGCCGCCCCTTTGTGCCACAACTCGAAGAAGCAAAAAAGCCAACCATGCGCCGGTTGAGCGAGAAAGAAGAGCAATCGCTGGCCGCGCAAGTTGAGAAGATTGAGAACCCTGAGTTGCGCGAGAGTTTGTTGAATTTGGGGCGCGGGATGAAGGGGCGGGGTTAGGTATACCAAACGCGAAGGTGGATTTGATTTGGTTGTTCGTCTTCGTTGAATGTCTGGTTGGAGCCCTTTGAAGACATTTGATTTGCGAAGTTGTTCGACACTTTCGGCCCAAAGCTGCCGTTCACAGCACCGCTGTTGACTCCAAGAAAACCAACCTTTTCTTATGACATGTTTGCGGGAAAATACTTGTTGTAGTTGCTTGGTTATAAGTCTATAACTAATACTCCTAATTAACACACTGCATCGGAGGCTAGGATCATGAATGCAGCTTCTCTAGGCAACAAGCCCCCCTTGTCCCTCGGACTTAGGATTGCATCAATTGTAGCATTGGTGTTCGGTGTGATGACTTTGTTTTCCGCCGGTAGCGTACTTTTCGGCCCTTCAGTTTCTCAAGAAATGGCAGGCGCCTACGTCGAATTTGTCGTCTGGTTCAACTTCGCCGCTGGTTTCTTCTATGTCATGGCAGCAATCGGCATTTGGCTCCAGCGTGCGTGGGCCTATCCTCTATCTGGACTAATTGCGCTGACGACGGCATTTATGGCCATTCCATTTGCTTTTCATGCCATCGCAGGTGGGCCTTTTGAATTGCGTACAGTCGCCGCGCTTGTGCTCCGCATTGGGTTCTGGGCGGCAATCACAATTGCCTTGTACTGGTCAAAACGGAACGCTCATAGATGAGAAAAACCGCTCAGGATCGAAAGGTCGAAATCTCAAGAACAGTGTTGGATTTGGCGTTCGAAGTTGGACCTGATCAGGTAACCACTGGCATGATCGCAAAGCGTCTGGGACTATCGCAACCTGCCATATACAAACATTTCCCCAGCAAAGATGATATTTGGAACGCTGTAGCAGATCATGTCTGTGCCCGCGTATATGAAAACATCGCTCAAGCGGCCACAGACACTCACTCCCATGACGATCGTTTGCGAATGTTGGTTATTGGACATCTGCGTTTGGTGCGGGACAATCCAGCATTGCCCGAAATAATGGTTATGCGGACTTTGCAGAATGCGCATGGCCCTTTGCAGACCCAAATGCGAACAGTTATGGCTGAATTTCGCAATGCATTGGTCACCAATGTTGCCGGCGCTGTAGAGCAAAAAATTTTCCGAAATGATTTGGATCCCACGGATGCGAGCACACTTGTTTTCGGGATTATTCAGAGTTTGGTGTTACGCATGTTGCTGGCACGCGATCCAGATATTCTGACGCAAGACGGCACGCGATTGTTAGATTTGCTGCTTTCGGGCTTTGCACATTCAGAGGTAAGTCGATGAAAAATAGTTTGAAGCTGATTTTGGTTACATTGCCAATAATACTGATTGGCGTAGCTTTTGTCGCCTTTATCATTGTGAACCGACCGGCACCGGAACGCAATTTGCTGGCAGAACGCGCGACGGCGGTTCGGGTGATCATCACCAACAAGCAACCGGTTGTGCCGTTAGCGACCGGATACGGAATTGTGCGCCCAACGCGCACCTATGAAGCGATTGCTCAAGTGGGTGGGACCGCAGATTACGTGAACCCTGCTATGCAAAAAGGAGCTATTTTGCCGGCGGGATCCGTTCTTGCTCGCTTGTCGCAAGCGGACTACAAACTCGCTATCGCACAGGTAAAAGGCAACATTCGCGCGGCTGAAGCAAAGCTCGCCGAATTCTCAGTCTCCGAAACCAATCTTTCCGCTGCACTGGCCATCGAAAAAGAGGCGCTCGCATTGAAGACGTCCGATCTAGGACGAGCTGAGACCCTTTTCGCGGGCGGCTCTGTGTCACAAGCAGCACTGGACGCAGCACGCATAGCTCACCTGTCACAACGCCAGAAGGTTTTGTCGGTGCAAAGCTCGCTTGCTTTACTGCCAACCCAACGCGCTGTGCAGGCCGAACAAATTGCGCTTTCCCAAGTTAATCTAGAAACAGCAATGCTTAATTTGGCACGGACTGAACTAACTTTACCATTTGACGCACGCGTTGCGACAACAACTGTCGAAGTTGGCCAATTTGTACGCGCGGGCCAAACAATAGCAATATTGGACGGCATTGAAGCCGCAGAAGTTGAAGCGCAAGTTTCTGCTGCAGACCTGCGACTGCTCATGCAATCAACGGACACCAAAGCCCTAGACCTCACCCTTGACCCAAAAACCATGACACAGATCATGCGCGAACTTGGCCTAAGCGCTGTGGTGCGACTGCGTTTGGGGCAGGATATTTTGGAGTGGCCCGCTACCGTTGACCGCATAAGTGACACCATTGATCAAAAATCCGGCACGCTCGGGATAATCGTTCGTATTGACACCGCCTATTCGGGCACACAGATCGGCAAGCGTCCGCCGCTGACCAAGGGAATGTTCATTGAAGCCGCGATAAATGGGCCAGCTGTTGAAGGTTTCGTGGTGCCGCGAAGTGCGTTGCGGGACGGAAAACTGATGCTAGCGGACAGCGCTGACAGACTGCAAATGGTCACGGTAACTACTCGATTTGTGCAGGACGAAATTGCAGTGATATCTGAGGGGCTGGCACCCGGAGCACGTGTTGTTGTCAGCGCGCCAAGTCCGGTGATCGCTGGGATGCTTCTCAATGTGACCGAAGACACGAAGTTGATGGCGCAGCTGGCGACGGCAGGTACTGCGAAATGATTAGGTTCTTTACCGGCCATCCAACGATTGCCAACCTATTGATGATCTTGTTTATTGCCGCCGGGTTTCTTGTCGGCCCAAGCTTGTTGCGGGAAACATTTCCGCATGCTGATTTGAACAAAGTCGAAGTGAATGTGCCCTACCCAAGTGCGCGACCTGAAGATGTGGAAAGCGCAATTTGCGAACGGCTGGAGGGGGCTCTAGACGCGGTGAATGGCATTGAGCGACAATCATGCGAGGCGCGCGAAGGGTCGGCACGTGTGGTGATCACCATGCGCGAAGGTGCAGATTTTCAAACATTTGTTGCCGACATCAAATCCGAAGTTGAGGCGATTTCGGATTTTCCAGATCGAGCTGAGACACCTCGGACCAAGCCACTTGGGCAAACTGACTTTGTTGCTTCTGTTGCGATAACGGGTCCAAAGGCGCGCACAGACCTCAAAGACTATGCTGAGGAGGTGCGTACCCGAATGTTGCGTTGGGGTGGCATTCCAAAAGTTGACATTACAGGCTTTTCGACCCGTGAACTACGCATTGGCTTGAACACCGCAGCCCTGCAGCAGTTTGGCATATCAGTTTCCGACGTCAGTCGTGCAGTACAGGCAAGCAGTCTCGATTTGCCCGCAGGCAGCATTCAAACATCCACCGAAACCTTATTGATAAGGGTCAACGATGAGCGTCGTGAACGCCACGATCTGGCGGCATTAGTCGTGCGTTCTTCTGCCACCGGCGGCCAAGTTAGATTGGGTGATATTGCAGATATCACTGAGCGGTTCGCGCTAGAAGATGACCATATCATGTTCGACGGCAAACTAGCTGCAATTCTTGATGTTACCAAAACACGCGCTGAAGATTCCCTGCGCATAGTCGACGCACTAAACGCGTTCCTAGACGCAGAGCGCCAACAAGCGCCTCCTGGCGTAACCTTGGAAATAGCCACTGATGCCGCATCCGTTGTGGGCGAACGATTGACCCTGGTTGTGGTCAACGGCCTACAAGGGCTTGGCTTGGTTTTCCTTGTGTTATGGCTCTTCTTCGGGTTCCGATTTTCGTTCTGGGTAGCGATGGGGTTGCCCGTTTCGTTCATGGGCGGTGTAGCGCTGATGGGTGTGATCGGCTACTCGTTGAACCTGATGACAACCCTCGGATTATTAATTGTCATTGGCTTGTTGATGGATGACGCCATCGTCATCGCTGAAAACATTGCACGTCTACGAGAAAAGGGCTTGAGCGCGTTTGAGGCCGCTGTGGAGGGAGCGAGGCAGGTCTTTCCCAATGTGTTGGCTTCTTTTGCAACAACAGCCATGATTTTCGGTTCTTTAGCGTTCTTGTCTGGTGATCTTGGTGCGGTGCTACGAGTGGTCCCTGTTGTCATGCTGTTTGTTCTGTCGATTTCCCTTATTGAGGCATTTCTAATTCTGCCACACCACCTCGTGCACAGCATTGAAAAACTGGCAAACCCCCGCGGGATGCGTGCGCGTGTTGAAACCGGAATGAATTGGCTGCGAGAAGAAGCTGTTGGGCCGTTGGTGGATTTTACCATTCGCTGGCGCTATGCAACGGCGGGATTGAGTTTTGCAGTTCTTCTTGTTGCGGTCGGCATGCTTGCTGGCGGCTATTTGAAATTTACTGCATTTCCAGAGCTGGATGGCGACACGATCGTGGCACGAGTTTTGCTGCCACAAGGAACGCCCCTAGCCCGCACGCAAGAAGTTGTTGCGACCTTGGAAGCTGGGCTGGAAACAGTAAATATGGAATTGTCACCTGACCAGCCAGATGGTGCGAAGTTGATCCGCCATGTGTCTGTATTTTATGGCGTGAACAGAGATGCTTTTGAAACGGGCGCGCATGTGGCAACCGTCAGCGTTGACCTGCTCCCATCCGCGCTACGCAAGTCTCGTCCCGACGCAATAATGGAACGTTGGCGAGCGGTCGTTGGGCCAGTACCCGACGTGCTCAGCCTGAAGTTTGCCGAGGCAACAATCGGCCCGGCCGGCATTGCGATCGACATGCGCATAAAGGGCGATGATCTGAACATGCTGAAAGCAGCTTCGATCGAGTTGCAAGAGTGGATTTGGCAATATGAAGGCGTTACCAGCGTGCTCGACGACCTGCGCCCCGGCAAACGTGAAATGCGCATCCGGTTAAATGACGCCGCTGGCCCAATGGGCGTAACAGCTGCAATGGTTGCCGATCAACTACGGGCAGCCTATTTCGGCACTACTGTCAGCGAAATGCAAGTGAACGGCCAATTGCTAGAGGTTACCGCGCAATTCGCCGTTCAGGACCAGATAAGCATCTCTCAATTTGACGGTTTCATTATTGCGCGAGCTGACGGTTCGTTTGTGCCGTTGGCTGTCGTCGCGGACGTTGAAATGGGACAAGGTTTCAGCCGCATCAACCGCGAAAACGGGATACGCACGGTAACGGTACAGGGCGCAATTGACACGCGAATTGCCAACGCGAACGCAGTTGTCAACGACACCTTGACGCGGTTTGTGCCCGAGCTGCTCTCACGCTACCCCGGCATAACGCTTGATGTTGAAGGACAAAACGCAGAGGCGAGCAAAACGCAAAAATCGATGCTTGTCGGGTTTATGATCGGCTTGATCGGGGTATTTCTGCTATTGAGCTTCTTGTTCCGCTCCTACATTGAACCGATTGTCGTGATGCTGATTATCCCATTGTCTTTGACTGGATCGGTTTTTGGTCACATGGCCATGAGTTTGGATTTCTCAATGCCTAGCATGCTCGGTTTTGTAGCTTTGGCCGGGGTGGTTGTGAACAACTCAATCCTGTTGGTGGATTTTGTCAAGCACGAGCATGGCACCTCTAAAACCGTCGCTGAAGCAGCGTCGCGCGCCGCACGCGCAAGGTTTAGAGCCATATTCTTAACGTCTCTAACCACCGTCGCTGGGCTGCTTCCAATTCTGCTGGAGACCAGCCTTCAAGCACAAATCCTTATTCCGCTGGTTGCCAGTCTTGTTTTCGGTTTGTTGGCTGCGGGCATCATCGTTTTATTCGTGTTGCCGGCGATTTATGCAATCTTAGATGATATGGGGTTGAGTACGTTGGCAAGAGAGCGCGGGGAAAAGGCGGAAAAGGGAACGTTCGCGCAAGACTGATCATCAACGAGGTGCTCAGTTCTTGGTTTCTAAACCGTTCGGTAAAATTATGTTGTCGGCCAATAAACTCGTTTAGCTCTTGCTGCGTCTCAATGCGCAGCGTCATCTTGTTCCACGGCAGAGCGTCGAAGCTATGTCGGCATTTGAGTGTTCCACACAAATGAATAGCCTGACTTAGTTTGATCAGTTTAATAACACTTCAAAAATGCGCCGCGAACTTCCACTTTCCGCCCATATCACTTATTCGCCGATTTTTACGTTTGGTAACTTTGTCCACAAAGCTGACTTTCTTGCACCCAAAGAAAAATGATGAGATGCAATGCGGCTAGTGGCGCTGTTGTCTATCGCAGTTGCACCCTGTGGAAATGCCTTATGGATCCCCGGGTCAAGCCTGAGGATGACGGGTGTTGGTGTGGTGGGTGTTGTGCCAATCAGGTTGGTCCAAGGCCACATTTAGGTGCTTGCCCTGCGCCTGCGCGGCCTGGTCCCGGGCAGCCAAGTGGTTTTGCGACGGTGTTGCCCCCCCACCGGGGCATTCCCGGCCTTGAGCCGGGATCAGCTGGACTAGTTTCGCCGCGTGCAGAATTATGAGCTGCGGTTTTTGGAAAGTCCGGCCTGGGTCCCTGCCTGCGCAGGGATGACGGGTGTTGGTGTGGTGGGTGCGGTGCGCCACAATTGGTCCCTGACAGCTTTTCAGCGCTCTCGCGGAGCGGGTTGGTTAGGGACAAAGCAAACTGATGGGCGTTCAACACCACCCTCACCCTGAGCTTGTCGAAGGGTCAACAGCGAGTGCGCGCAGACCATCCTTCGACAAGCTCAGGATTAGGCATTACCCGCGCTCAGGATGGGGCTTTGTTTGCGCTCAGGTACGGTGTTGGTGTTGGCGAGTTTTCGTTTTCGCTGAAAACATCCCCTTTCGTCACCCTCGGGCTTGACCCGAGGGGCCATGGTGAGGCGAAGCGCGGTCAGCAATGATAATAGAAACCGCCGTTGCACCCTGTGGAAACGCAGCATGGATCCCCGGGTCAAGCCCGAGGATGACGGCGTTGGTGTGGTGGGTGTTGTGCCTTTCAGGTTGGTCCAAGGCCACATTTGGGTGCTTGCCCTGCGCAGGCAGGTCCGAGACATCCAAGTGGCTTTGCGACGGCCTTGCCGCACCCACCGGGCATTCCCGGCCTTGAGCCAGCATCAGCTGCGGCGGGCAAAGGACGCGTTTCGCTGGTTGAAAATTAAGCGCAGCGGATGCTTTGAACAGTTTTTTAAAAAAATTTCTGTGAGATGTAGGATTCACGAGCTGGCAATCGTCCTATGGTCATCGAAACACAATTAAAAGGATTTTACGCAATGTTTGAAGTTACACCGTTCTATGCGTTAGTCGTCGCTGTTATCTATCTGGCGCTTTGGTTCCGCATTACTGCCTACCGATCTGCGAAGGCTATCTCCATAGGCGACGGAGGGGATCAAATGCTTTTACAACGCATACGGCAACACGGAAACTGCTTCGAATGGTCCACTTTCATTCTTATACTTATGATTCTTGCTGAGGGAATGAACGCGCCATCAATCTACTTGCATATCTCGGGTGTCCTGTTGATCATCGGACGAATTGCTCATCCGTTCGGACTGAAAATTGACAACGCTGCCCATCCCCTCCGATATGTTGGCAATGGAACCAACATTCTTGCTGCCCTGAGCGCAATGGTTTGTTTGGTCTTCAATATTTTTGGACTTTAAACGACGCACAATCAGATTTTTTTTAAAGGAAACCGACTTATGAAATATATGCTTTTGATCTTTAATGACCCTGCACTTGAACCAAGTTATGGAACGCCCGAGTTTGATACAATGATGTCCGATTTTTTCGCCGCAAATGAAAAAATGAAAGCTGATGGCGTTCTGTGTGGAGGAGAAGGCCTGCAGGGCATTGAAACGGCAACATCTTTGCGGATCAAGGCTGGCAAGGTGGAAACAATGGATGGCCCATTTGCGGAAACGCGCGAGCATTTGGGGGGCTACTATGTCATTGATACGGCAGACTTAGATTCTGCTCTATCTTATGCGGCCTTAATTCCATCGGCGAATTTTGGCACGATCGAGGTTCGCCCGTTGATGGATTACAACCCGGCAGGCAATTAGACATGAGTTCCGCCGCCCCCAAAGCCATTGCCATTCAGAATGCCATAAACGATGTAATGAGCAATGACAGGGGGCGGCTGCTGGCGGGCCTTATTTCAAGGCTTTCTGACTTTCAGCTTGCCGAAGACGCTTTGCAAGAAGCGTTGATTTCGGCGTTAAGCCATTGGGGGCGCTCTGGTATCCCTCACGCGCCGACTGCATGGTTAATGAAAGTGGCTCTTAACAAAGGCATCGATCGCCTTAGATCTCAGATGCGAGAAAGCCACAAAGTTGAGCAATTCAGTTTTGTAACGAGTGATGTTGCACACCCCACAACGAGAGAAGAAATTCCAGACGAACGCCTAAGGCTGATCTTTGCTTGTTGTCATCCGGCGCTTGAAATAAAATCTCGTGTGGCGCTAACTCTGCGCACGGTGAGTGGTCTTACAACACGCGAAATTGCAAATGCATTTTTGGACACCGAAAAGACGATGGGGCAGCGGCTGACCCGATCTAAGTCAAAGATCAAAGCAAAAGGCATCGGGTTTGCGGTTCCACAATCTGAAATGTGGGATGACCGTTTAAATGCTGTTCTGGCGACCATCTATTTGATTTTCACCACTGGCTACGTGATTGAAGATGAGGCTGAAAGAGACCTTTGCGGAGAAGCAATTTTTCTGGGCCGATTGCTCAATGACTTGAAACCAAATGAACCAGAAATTGAAGGCATTCTCGCTTTGATGTTGCTCACACATGCGCGTCTGCCGGCCAGAGTGGGCGCGGACGGTCTAAGCAAACCAATTGAGGAACAGGATCGCTCACTGTGGCAAGAAACATTGATTGAAGAAGGCAGGATGTTTCTTCGCAATGCCGTCGCCCGTCGGTCCCCTCAAGCCTTCCAGATCAAAGCGGCAATTGCAGATTGTCATATGACCAAGGGTTCGCCTGATTGGATGCAAATGTCACTCCTGTACCAATCTCTTTGGCATTTTGAGCCAACGCCCGTCATTGCGTTGAACTGGGCCGTGGTCATGGCTGAACTTGGTCACCTGGAAACGGCGCTTAAGAAGATCGACAGCCTTGAGGGCGATTTATCGGCCTTTCAACCATGGCATGCCGCCCGTGCGAGCATCTTGTTGAAATTGGGACACTTTGAAGAGGCAACAACGGCATACAAGACAGCCATTGAAACTGCTCCCGACGCCCCCTCAAGAGCATTCCTTGCAGCAAAACTGACCGCTGCGCAAAAGCATGGATCCAACAGCTGATTTTGGTGCCGAGCTGCAATTTGCTCACGAAGCCTCGCTTACATTGAATGTGGAAATCAAATAAGAGCGCTCCGCTTTTTTGGGAAACCACGAAGTTGCGAAGTCTTGTCCTAAGCCGAAAGTCGCCCTTCAAGTAGGGTCCGTATCTAGTGCAGGACGCTGCCGCTCTAGGCCTTTACAGCGCCGGCGGTTAGGCCGTCAATCATGTGGCGTTGTAGGAAGAAGAAGATAATCATCACCGGTAAAACACCAATAATGCTGGCAGCCATAACTTCGTTCCAAGCGGAAAGTGAACCGCCGGACTGTAGATAGAGGCCCACGGCGAGCGGGTGGAGGTATTGTGAGGAGTTGAACGAAATAGCAATGATGAATTGTTGTGAGTAGGCGCCGATGAAGGTGGCGATGGTGACCACGACGAGGCCAGGCATGGCAATGGGGATGATCACCCGCCACAAAATGTATAGTCGGGAGGCACCGTCGGCCCAAGCGGCTTCTTCCAGTTCGCGGGGTATGCGCATTAAATAGGCGCGCAGCAGCCAAATGCCGATTGGGATCAGAAAGGCGGTGCCGGGCATGATCAGTGCCCAATAGGTATTGAGCATGCCCAAATTCATCATGATTTTAAACAGCGGGATAACGAGCACAGCGCCGCCCACCATATTGACCGCCAGAAAGCTGGTGAGCAAAGCGCGGCTGCCCCAAAACTCAAAACGGGCGAATGCCCATGCGGCGGGGATCACCGCGGTGAGGGTAAGCAGTGTGACGCAAGTGGCTATGAAAAAGCTGTTCCAGATATAAAGCCAAAGCAAGGGGACGTTTTGCCAAACCGAAAAATAGGCATCAAAGCTCATGCCTTCGGTGATCACTTCGTAAGGAATTGAGATGATTTTTCGCCATGGGCGCAGGGACACCAAAAATGCTTCAAAGAATGGCGCGAGTATAAAGGTGAGAAAAACAGCAATGCCGAGATAAATGCCAACTTTTTCGTACCAGCGATATTTGTTGATCAATTCACGGCCCCCTGCCTCGCGTTCTCCGCCAACCAATCAGCCCAAAACAATCGCAAAACAATTTGAGCCATTTTTTGATTGAGTGGCGGTAGAGTTATCGCCAATAAGAAAAATCCCAATGGTTCATCCGCTAAACACTAGCAAATCACCGCGTCCAACTATTGAAGAAAGCTTGCAGAAGTTTGGTCGCAAGTAAACTGAAAATTGGTCTGGTTTTGGTATTTTTAATTGATATGCTTCGGCAGGCTCAGGATAAGGTCTTCTGCGATCGGCGCAGGGCCGCATTCTGGGCCGAGATCAAAAGCGACTAACGCCCCGATCCCGGCCTAAACGCTTTCCCAATCGCCGCTTTCGCCAGATGCAAACAGTGCATCGATGGCGGCTTGGTTTTTCTTTGAGTTTTCTAGGGTGAATAGGTCCACCATATCGCCAGCCACTTTGCGGCCAAATGCTTCGACTTGCAGCGTATACTGCTGCGTGGCGTTGAACGACCAGCTTTGGGCGCTGTTGTGCGCTTGGTTGGACAGAGTGACCGTGACCGCATCGAATATCTCTGCGTTAAAGGGCGCATTGATTTCTATGAAACCCTGATCTGCATGAAAGATCATGGATTGGCGGGCCGCGAGTTGAGTTGAGCAATAAAAACTCATATCAAATCCATCAAATTGATATTGGCAATTGGCAAAGATGTCCGTGCCAAAGGCTGGGTCGCGTTCAAGTGTTGCCAAGGCGCGTTTTGGTTCCTGCCCTGTTACAAAGCGCGATGTGACCGTTGGGTACACACCAATATCTAAAAGGCCGCCGCCGCCAAGTTCTGGCTTGTTGCGCATATTGTCTGGGTCGCGATTGAAATAAGTGAACGACCCTTGGATGTGACGCAGCTTGCCGATTGCACCTTCCGCCAGCAAGTCGCGCACCTTGATCCATTGAGGGTGATAGGTGACCATGAACGCTTCCGCCGCCACTTTGCCGCTTTTGTTTCGCGCTGCGATGAGTTGATCCACTTCACTAGCATGAAGCGAAATGGGCTTTTCGCACAGCACATGCTTGCCCGCCGCTAAAACCTTTTTGGTCCATTCAACATGTTGGGAGGTGGGCAGCGGTATGTAGACCGCGTCTATGGCATGGCTTGCAAGCATTGCTTCGTAAGTGGGAAAGGCAAGCGGAATGCCGTGGGCCTGCGCAAATGCATCAGCGCTTTGTTGTGTTCGGCTGGCGATACCCATCAAGGTGCCATTGTTTGATGCATGAATGGCCGGCACCAACCGTTCGCGCGCAATTTTCGCCGTCCCAAGAATTCCCCAACGTAACATAGCCAACCCGCCTTCTCTGATCATGACAGACATGTTATCGATTACATCTACTGGAATGGCAAGATTGGAGTTACTCGAATGATCTAGTCCTCATCCACCTCATCCAAACCATATTCATACATGCCCAAGGCTTTAAGCGTCGTTTCTGCTGTTAACAGCAGTTCGGCTTCGTCTTTGACCACCTTGCACATGACATTGAGGCCGATCAGCAGGTTTTGCAGGCAAAGCGCCAAGGCGTGGGTATCCAGATCGCGCGGGAATTCTTTGGAGGCAACTCCCCAGTTCAGCACGGTTTGAATTTGGTTGATGGAGCCAAGCACTAAGCTTTCAAGCACCGGGCCAAGCTCTTCATCTTGGTTACACAGCTCGGCCACCGAATTGATGGCAAGGCAGCCTCGCCCCTCTGGGTCTGCCGCACGGGCGGCACATGCTTCGCGAAAGACCAAAGTTAAAAGCATTTTTACATCGATTGGCGGCGTGGCCAAAGCCAAAGCAAAATCGGGTGATTGCTTGCAATATTGTTCCAGCACTTCCTTGAACAAGGCTTCGCGGGTGCCAAAGGCGTTGTAAAAACTTGAACGGGTGATGCCCAGTTTTTCAGACAAGGCTTTGACTGACGAAGCTTCATAGCCATCGCGCCAGATCATATGCATCACGTCGTCAACCGCTTGCTCTCTGTCAAATGCTGATGGACGTCCCATTTCAACTCCTTTTTGTACTTGACTGTACAAAACAATTCGTTTTTATATACACACCTGTATAAAACACTTAAACCCAGAACTCAATGGAGATTAAAATGAGTGCATTTGTAGTTGCCACATCCATCATCAAAAACCTCGAGAAGTATGCAGCATACGGCAAGGCCGCCACGGCGACCCTAGCAACCCACGGGGGCACGCTGGCCAAACGCGGTAAATATGCCGAAACTCTGACCGGCAGTGGCGAACATAGTGTGGTTGCCGTACTGGAGTTTCCAAATTTGGACGCGTTGAATGCTTGGTTCAGCTCCCCCGAGTATCAAGCTATTGTGCCGCTCAGAAACGAAGCGTGCGACATGACGATCACAAGTTACATGGTTCCGACAGCATAATACACACCCATAGACCCGCCACATGGCCCAACATCAATGCTCAATGTTGGGCCATTTTCACGCAATCATGTTTCCTACATATATGTACAAAATTGCACAAATCTTGGCATCCACCCTTGTAATGCCAATGCGAATCCTTAGCGCGAACGCAAAATGCGCCGTTCGGTCGCAGATGCGACGTCACACCTTCGTCTAACGCATCATGTAAACTATTGTTTTTAATCGTGTTTTTCGACCGGACAGCAAATCACAAGTTTGCTTGACACAAAAATCCTCTCCCCTTATGTTGCGGCCAACTTTGAGGGGTGCCTTTGCATCGCGGATTTGGCTGGTTTAAAGGGGTTTGGTCGATGTCCAATTCTATAAAACCAACAAGCGATACGAAGGCATCTGTTTCGATTGGGTCTCGATCTGATGAAACGCGCGCTCTTGCTGACAAGATAAAGTTGGCGAAAAAAGATGCGGGTTTGATGGTTGAGAACAAATCGGAAAGCCACCTCACTGGGCATGCGCGGGCGGTGCGATTGGGCACTGAATTTATCGCTGCAATTCTGGTGGGTTTTGGCATTGGCTATTTTGCTGATCTGATCTTTGGCACGGCGCCATGGCTCATGTTGGTAATGGTGTTGGTGGGATTTGCCGCTGGCGTTTTGAATGTGGTGCGCAGCGCCTCTGAAATGAACGCTTCAGCCATAATTACACCGGATATGGATTTGGGACCGGAAGACGACGACGTCGATCCGGTTAAATAGAAATAAGGGCCTAAAACGTGGCAGATCCGAATAAAGTCGATCCAATTCACCAGTTTGCGATCACCGATATATTTTCAATCGGTGGTGAAGGTGGTGGTTTCAACATTGCATTCACCAACTCTGCTTTGTTTATGGTGATCACTGTTTTGGCGATTTCAGCATTTCTTATCCTGTCGACCGGCGGTCGCGGATTGGTTCCTGGTCGTTTGCAGCTCTTGTCGGAAATGCTTTATGAGTTTGTGGCCAATATGGTGCGCAGCTCTGCCGGTTCTGAAGGCATGAAGTTCTTTCCATTCGTGTTCTCACTCTTCATGTTTGTCCTTGTGGCCAACTTGCTTGGCATGGTGCCTTACTTCTTCACCATCACAAGCCACATCATCGTCACCTTTGCCTTGGCAATGTTGGTGATTACCGTGGTACTTGTTTATGGTTTCATGAAGAACGGCCTTGGTTTCCTCAAATTGTTTGTTCCGGCTGGCGTACCTGGCTACGTTTTGCCGATTGTGATCCCGATTGAGATCGTTTCGTTTCTCTCACGTCCGATCAGCTTGTCTGTTCGTTTGTTCGCCAACATGTTGGCGGGTCACATTACGCTAAAAGTATTTGCTGGCTTTATCGTTACATTGTCATCTTTTGGATTTGTGGGCTGGCTTGGCGCCATCTTGCCATTCTCGATGACTGTTGCTTTGACAGCACTTGAGTTTTTGGTCTCGGCTTTGCAAGCCTATGTGTTTGCGGTTTTGACCTCCATGTATCTCAATGATGCGATACATCCATCGCACTAATTGAGTTGAAGAACCCGTTATCGGCCAATGCCGGTTCGATGACAAAACATATCGCATTTGAAGCTTTGAAAGGATTTTAAAATGGAAGCGGAAGCAGCGAAAATGATCGGTGCCGGTATCGCCTGTGTGGGCATGGCCGGAGCAGCAATGGGCGTTGGTAACATCTTTGGCAACTTTTTGTCAGGCGCGTTGCGCAACCCATCAGCCGCACAAAGCCAGTTCGGTAACTTGATCTTTGGTTTTGCGGTAACAGAAGCTTTGGGCATTTTCTCATTCTTGGTTGCCCTATTGCTATTGTTCGCCGTTTAATTCCACGGCAACTGAATTTAGGCAGCCCATGCACATGTCTTTGATATGTTCGGGCTGCCTAAACTTACCGACCTGATTGATCAGGCACAGACGCTGGCAGGATATTCCGTTAGGGCATATCAAGGGGCCAGCAAACTCATTTTAGGTATCCAGATGGCAAGCAATACAACCACATCACACGATACGGAAGCCACCAACGCAACAGCAACTGATGGCCATGCCACAGATGCAACTGCGACTGACACACATGCGTCCACTGCGGCGGATGGTGGCGGACATAGTGACGTATTTCCACCGTTCGATCCGGCAAGCTTTGGCTCTCAGCTCTTGTGGTTGGCCCTAAGCTTTGCAGCGCTCTACATCTTGATGAGCAAAATTGCATTGCCACGGATTGGCGAAATCTTGGAAGTTCGACGTGATCGAATTGAAGGGGATTTGGCAGAAGCAGAACGTCTTCGCCAAAAAACTGACCAAGCCATCGAAGCCTACGAAACTGACTTGGCAAATGCGAAACAAAAAGCGCACACCATTGCAGAAGAGTCACGCGAAGCAATTCGCAAAGACCTTGATGCAAAGCGCGCTGATGTTGAAACAGATTTGGCTAAGAAAATGGCAACGGCTGAAAGCCGCATCCAGTCCACAAAGACTGAAGCGCTTGGCCATGTCGATGAAATCGCATCTGACACAGCACACGCAATGGTGACAAATCTTTTGGGCCGCACGGCGCAAAAGGCCACCAAAGACGCTGTAGCTAAAGTTGTGAAGGGATAAGGGCAATGGACGCAACATCACTCGCAACCGTATGGGCCACAATCGGCCTGATTACATTTCTGGGCATCCTTGTTTACGTTGGTGTGCCAAAGACCGTTCTTGGCATGCTAGACGCAAAGTCTAAGAAAATTGCTGATGATTTGGACGAAGCAAAGCGCCTACGCGAAGAAGCACAAAGCCTTCTTGCTGAGTATGAGCGCAAGCGCAAAGCGGCTGAAGACGAAGCTCAAGAAATCATTGAGGCTGCAAAGACACAAGCCGAACGCTTTACACAAGAAGCTCAGGCTTCTTTGGAAGACCTTATCACCCGCCGCACAAAAGCGGTTGAAGAAAAGATCGCTCAAGCGGAAAGCCAAGCCATTGCTGACGTGCGTGCACGTTCTGCCGATATTGCGGTTGAGGCTGCTCGGCACGTATTGGTCGACAAAATGGGTGAAAAAGGCGACGACCTTATAAGCCAAGCTATCAAAGATGTTTCAGCAAGCCTGAACTAGGTCGCTTCAAACATCGAACAGATTTAACGGGTTCCTTTTGGAGCCCGTTTTTTTGTGCGCGCGCATTTGATCAATTGGACAAAATTGACTTGTGCTTGATTTGGCAAAACGCAACAATGCACCAAATTCTGATTTTTAATCAAACCCAGTGCCCACAATATGCCCAGCATGATCATTAAGAACGCGCAGACCCTTGTAACAATGGATACAACGCGTCGTGAGCTTAACAATGTGGATATCCGCATCAACGATGGTGTGATAACCGAGATTGGTCACAATTTGAGTGCTGAAGTGCAGGTGAATGCGCAAGGCTGTGTGGTAACGCCGGGGTTGGTCAACACCCACCACCACCTCTATCAAACGATGACCCGAGCGGTACCGGGTGGGCAAGACGCATTGTTGTTTGGGTGGTTGCAAACGCTTTACCCGATTTGGTCACGCATGGGGCCTGAACATATGTTCGTGTCCGCACAGGTTGGCTTGGCAGAATTGGCCCTATCGGGCTGCAGCATGACGTCCGATCATCTGTACTTATATCCCAATGGGGCGCGACTTGACGATACGATCGAAGCAGCAAGAACCATTGGTCTTCGGTTTCACGCCACACGCGGCTCTATGTCGATTGGCGAAAGCGATGGGGGCTTGCCACCCGATCAACTGGTGGAACGCGAAGCTGACATTTTAAAAGACAGCATACGGGTGATTGATCAGTTTCATGACGCCAGCGAGGGTGCCATGGTGCGGGTTGGATTGGCCCCCTGCTCTCCTTTCTCGGTAAGTCGCGACCTGATGCGCGACAGTGCCCTGTTGGCGCGCGACAAGGGAGTTATGTTGCATACTCATTTGGCCGAAAATGACGAAGATATTTCCTACAGCCTTGAAAAGTTCGGTTGCCGCCCGGGGCAATATGCTGAGGATCTTGGTTGGGTTGGCGAAGATGTGTGGCACGCCCATTGTGTTAAACTCGATTCTAGCGAGATTGAACTTTTTAGCCGTACAGGCACTGGGGTTGCGCACTGCCCCTGCTCCAATTGTCGATTGGGCTCGGGCATTGCCCCAGTGCGTCAAATGCGCGATGCGGGCGTTAAGGTTGGCCTTGGGGTTGATGGATCAGCCTCCAACGATGCGGCTCATTTGTTAAGTGAAGCGCGCCAAGCCTTGTTGTTGCAACGGGTCAAAAATGGTGCTGACGCCATGTCTGCGCGCGAAACACTAGAGATTGCCACGTTGGGCGGCGCCAAGGTTCTTGGGCGCAGCGACTGCGGGTCTATTGAAGTGGGCAAACGCGCCGACATCGCCATTTGGGATTTGAACAATGTTGCCGGCGCCGGCAATTGGGACCCAGTAGCTGCTCTGGTTCTTACGGGCCCACACAATGTGCGAGACCTGTTCGTAGAGGGTCGCAAGGTTGTTGGCGATGGCCAATTGCTTGGCCAAGATATCGGCAACCTCATCGAACGTCACAACAAACTCGCCGCTGTTCTTGCGAGCTAGAGTAACTCACCAACACATTCTGATCGCCGCGTTGCGCTTTGGCAAAAAAGTCATTCGATCTGTGGGTGGCTTTCCGAGGAAAACTAGGCGATAATGCGTATATGGGGTGTCTCTGCCTGCAGATCAGCTGGCAGAGCAAAGGGAGTATTTCGTGTCGTTTTTTTCAGGTTTGCGGCTTGCCGCTGTGGCAGTCGTATTGTCGTTTGTTTTGTCTGGTTGCTTCGGCACAAGACTAAGCGAAGCAGAGTACCGCGCACAAACTTGCCCAACTTGCAATGATGCACAGTGGAACGCTACGAAGGCAGAAATCCAAAAGAAAGCCTTCGCCAAATTCATGGCCAAGAAGGAGTGTTCAGATCGTTGCGGCGCGAACCCGGAAGTACGAGCTTGCTATGCCAGCGCAAAAGAACTCAAGGCAAGCAAAGCTGACCCATCAATAGTCCTCAACAAAGAATTTGAATGTACGATCACCGAAATCACATGCTCAAACGCTTGTTCCGGCAATTTTGATCGAACAGCGCTGAACATGGCCAAAGCGGAAACAGCCGAGCAAATTGCCAACTCAATTTTGCAATCAATGCCGGCAAACGAACCTCCTAAGGATCAACCGGTTTTGCAAGTCTCAGGTCATCACCCTGCGGTGGGCATAGCTCCGACGAGGAAGCCACAAATCTCCGACACACCACTCTGGACCTGTCTGGACAAGAACAATTGGAGTGTGACCAACACAACGTTCCGGGGCGACAAGGTTAGAGCATATTCCTGCCTTTCTGCTCAAAACACGAGCGGAAAAAGGTTTGTTGTTTCAACTGATTACAAGCCGTTCAATCCACCCAAGGACGACAGTTTCGACTGGAGCGATCCAAAAAGTTACTTAAGAATTTTTACTGCGCAATGCGGTTTCAAAGTTAGAACAAAGCTCGTAGCGACATCAGCACCAAACCCCGCCGTTGTTGCACTCAATCTTGGATCATCGGCCTGCAAATCTGTGGTCAACAGCCTGAAAAGCAAAGGTGACAACTACAAGGGCGAGATTGAAATCTATTTGGATGAAGCTCTGGTTCGTTCCTGCTCGCACTTTAGCAAGAGAGGCACCTTTGGCACTGAAATGTCGACAATGTATTGTTTCCAACTAATGCTTGCAGATGAGCGCAATCGACAAAAGCTTGAGACTTATACAGGTGTTAGACCGACAAATGTCTTTGGTTCGCCTGATGCAGTCCATGTCCTCAATAGTTGCGCGAACGTTAGCAATTGGGCCTCATACGGACGCGATGCGACGAGCGAAGAAGTCGCCTTTTGCAAATCGCGTGACACCATTCAATCAGGTTATCCATATTGGGTCGAGGCACGTCAGCTCAATAGAGGTGACGGCAAAGAGACCATACAAGTCACAATTGGTTCTTCAAAAAGCAACACATTGAACAAAGCTGCAAACACCAAAATCCGTGATGTGACACTGACTTACATGTGCGGCAACAAGAGTTTCAGCCGCATGCGCAAACAACCTCGTGAGACATCAACAGCATGTATTGCTGACATGCTGCGCCTTGTGTATGCAAAACGAAATAAACTGCCGAGCGCTGACAGAAACCTTGCGCGGCAAATTGAAATCTTAGGCGGCTATGCACGCACAAGCGCTGAAGAACAGCATATTTTGACGTGCGAACCCGACAGGCTAAAGCCAAACAAATGCCGGGGCTAGATTCTTCATCGGTGACGATTTCGAAGTGGTTTAAGCGAGAACGTAAGCTGCAAAATACGCGTGCATTCTACTGGCTTTTGCTTGTCTGATGGCTTCAAAGCATTCCAGAACGGAAGTCTGCCAAGCGGCATGTAGCGGTTATTGTTGTTGGGTTTCGACATATTGTTCCTGAGCAGTATCTTTTGAACCTTGATCCAGAGCGCCATGATAAACTTGTGTTGACTCTTTCCAACTATGATCGTTCCCAAACGAACCTCAATCTTGCGGAATTGACAATGCCTAGTGCGGTAACCCCATTTGTCATGTTTAACGGCCAAGCTGAAGAAGCAATCAACTTTTACTTGTCGGTTTTTAAAGGCAGCCGGCTCGAGAGCATTGTACGCTACGGGGTCGATGGCATGGGCGCCGAAGGGTCGGTAATGCACTCTACCCTGTTCATTGCCGGACAAAAGATGATCTTTATTGATAGCGCGATTACACACAAGTTTGCGTTTAGCCCCTCGCAGTCTTTCTTTGTCAATTGTGAAAGCATTGCGGAAGTCGACGAGTACCACAAAGCGTTGTCCGCCCACGGAAAGGTCCTGATGCCTCTTGATTCCTATGAGTTTTCAGCAAGATACACTTGGGTCATCGACAGGTTTGGACTCTCTTGGCAGTTGGGCCACAAAACGGTGGCCAAGCCCCCAGAACCCGGCAAGTCGATCCTGTAGCAAACAATTAATCGAGTTGAAGGCGCATATGCGGCAAGGTTCGCCCCGGGATTGACCCGGACGCCACCGTCGCAAATTGTTTGAAACCCATACGTTCATAAAACGGAGCGGCGCCGGGATCGGCAACCACATTCATCAGTGTCGCCCCTTTTGCACGGGCTGTTTCCAAGGCCCAACTAAACAACTGACGGCCGACACCTTTGCCAATCCATTTCGGATCAACAAACAACTTTTCCAGTTCAGCAGTCGTGCCTTCTAATACCAAATGGACGACCCCAGCGGCACGCCCCTCATCCTCAGCAACCATCACATAGTCATCGGCCAAGTTTTCAGGTGTAAGGGTCAATTCTTCACGGCATGCCTCAATGAACGCGTGATCATATTTCCAATATGCTTTGGAGCGCAGGCAAAGTTCAGAAAGCAATGGCAGTTCGTGCCCATAGGCTTTTCGAATTTTCATTTTTCATCCTGTATTGGCATTATGTGGGCACGCATCATTGACCACATCAATTGATCAAGTGAACAGTTTATCAGCTTATCCTGCGGGGTAAAGTTCCAACCTCAAAGCATTCACTATTCCACAAGCGCGTTGTCAATGCCGCGAATCTCGGAAAAACACTAACTTTTTTTGAACGCCGCACTAGGTATTGACCACGTCTTGTTGCACCAAAAACAGCCCCATAATCTGCACAAACCTTGATTCACAAACTTCGTTCAATTGCACGAAAACGAACGGCGCAGCAGGGTATTTTTTGAATTGTTTTTTGGAGATTGCACATGACCGTAACTGGCCAAATAGATTTCTTTCCCGTTTCAATCGGATCTCAACACTTCCAGGATGTGTTTGTTCGCATGGACGGCACTGGTGTCACCAAATTCGAACCAAACGGCGCTGGCACTGTAAACTGTCAGTATACAGCGGGACCGTGGGAGACATATGCGCTGGAGCGTAACGATGATGGCACGTTCTCGTTCCGCTCTTTGACATTTCCAAACGTATTCCTGCGGATGGATGGGAACGGGGTGGTCGCGCCCACCCCAAATGGCGGCGGCACAATCAATTGCCAATATACAGCGGGACCGTGGGAGAAATTCAATATTGCCATTGTTGAAACAAGCGAGGCGCACGGCAATATCGTTACCATTGAATCAAACCAGTTTCCTGGTGTCTATTTGCGGTTGGACGGAACTGGCGTAACCGCGCCGAACCCAAGCGGCGCTGGCACGGTCAACTGTCAATACACAGCGGGCCCTTGGGAGAAGTTTCACCTCGGCCTAAACCTCAATGCAGCAATTGACAAGCTCGGCGAACTCTATCCGAAATATGACAAATCGCTCGACAAGTATAATGAACTAATCATCAAGAACATTATTGAAGGGACAACGCCAACGGACACCGAATTGGTGGAGCTTGAAGGCATGTTCGATCTTGAGCCTGAAACGAGTACAACACCGCCTCCTGCCCCAACAAGTTGCCAATCAGCTGCTGCCTCGCTCTTTGTTGATGCTTTTGTTACGGTGATCGGGATAATGGGATTGAGAATCCCGGGCAAGGCGTCCATTGCGGAAAGACTTGCACTAAAGGTTGAAATTGATGGCATGCATGATCTCAAGGAAACCATCGAAAACCTAAAAACTGCAACTTCCAATTCGCAAAAGGCTTACCAGATATTCAAGCTGCTTGGAGATGTCTACAACGGTAATTTTTTCCAGATATTGTTGTCCGCAGTATCATCAGCCATCACGAGCACTTGGGACAAGATCAAATTTGCGATCACATTCGTTGCCCAGCTCATCGCTTGGTTTGCCACTGAAGGCATCGCTCTGATTGCGCAGCTTATGTTGCTGGTGACCGATATTGCGGAAGTCGTTGAAGATGCCGAGAAAGTGAAAACCTCCTGTTTCGCCAGCGCATAGCCGGACCGGACGCAAAATAAAGGCGGTGGGTTCTGCAGAACCCACCGCCTAAGAAAGCGGCTATTTATTATTGTTTTGCCGCTCTTTGTTGGTTTTGAAGATTATTCGGCAGCTGCAACCGCTGCGTCATCTTCTGGCTCGTCCCAACGCAAATGCGGTGAGCGAGCAGCTTGAGTTTCATCCAAACGGCGCATTGGCGCTTTCATCGGGGCGTTGACGAAGCGGTCGATATTGCCCGCTTTCGCATCTGCCATCAATTCACGCATGGTGCCGATAAACTGATCAAGCGTGTGCAAGCTTTCGCTTTCTGTCGGCTCGATCAACATGGCGCCATGCACCACCAATGGGAAGTACATGGTCATCGGGTGATAGCCCTCGTCGATCATCGCTTTGGCAAGGTCAAGCGTGGAAACGCCTGTGCCCTTAAGGCTTGAATCGTCGAACAGAACTTCGTGCATACAAGGCTGACCATCAAATGGCGCATTAAACACATCTGAAAGCTTGGCTTTAAGGTAGTTCGCGTTCAACACCGCATCGCGGGCTGCTTGCTCGATACCATCTGCGCCATGTGACAGTTTGAATGTCAGCGCGCGCACATACATGCCCATTTGGCCATGGAACGCTGACATACGGCCAAGGTGATCATCAGACCCGTCTTGGTTTTCAACCAAGGAGACCGCATCGCCATCACGTTTGACATAAGGCAATGGCGCATAGGGTGCCAATGCATCAGAAAGCACAACCGGCCCCGCACCTGGTCCACCACCACCGTGTGGGGTAGAGAAGGTTTTATGCAAGTTGATGTGCATTGCATCAATGCCCAAATCGCCCGGGCGAACAACGCCCATGATGGCGTTAAAGTTCGCGCCATCACAATAGAAGTATGCACCAGCTTCATGAACCGCATCAGCGATTTCGATCACGTCAGGCTCAAACAAACCACAGGTATTTGGGTTGGTGAGCATGATGCCAGCTACGTTTTCGTCCAAAGCGTCTTTGACCGCTTGTACGTCTACTGTGCCATCTTTGCGGGCCTTAATTTCCTTCACTTTATAACCAAGGAAGGCGGCAGTTGCCGGGTTTGTACCGTGTGCACTTTCTGGCACCAGCACGAGTTTGCGATGGCCTTGGCCCTTTGCTTCGTGCGCAGCTTTGATGGCCATCATGCCGCACATTTCGCCGTGGGCGCCCGCTTTTGGTGCCATAGCAACAGCACCTGTGCCGGTCAATTCCATCAACCAACGACCCAATTCTTCCATCAATTCAATTGCGCCTTGCACAGTTGATTGAGGTTGAAGCGGGTGAATGTCGGCAATACCGGGCAAACGCGCCATTTTTTCGTTCAGACGTGGGTTGTGCTTCATAGTGCACGACCCAAGCGGGTAGAAGCCCGCATCGATTGAATAGTTCAATCGGCTCATGCGCACATAGTGGCGCATTGATTGAGGCTCTGTCAGACCCGGCAAGTTGATTGGGGTCTGGCGTGCAAATCCACCCAGACGGGAGGAGAAGTCGGTGTCTGTTTTTGGTAGATCCACGCCAGATTTGTTTTTGTCGCCAACTTCAAAGAGCAAGGGCTCAGATGGCAACAAAGCAGCGCCGCTCGAGGCACCTACATTTGAATTAACGTTATCTACGTTTGTTGGACGGCCTTGATTGTTCAACATCAGATGACCTCCTTCAATGCAGCGGCAAAGGCTGCGATATCAGCATCGCTTGTCAGTTCCGTTGCGGCAACCACAAGCAAGTTTTCAAGTTCCTTTTTGCCCGGCTCCAAACGAGAAACCGGTACACCACCCAAAACGCCTTTTTCAGCCAAAGCTTCAACAATTGGTGCAGCCGCTTTTTGCAAACGCACGGTGAACTCGTTGAAATAATGCTCATTGACCAACTCAACGCCTTCAATTGCCGTTAGGGCATCTGCGGTTTTGTAAGCTTGCTGGTGGCTCAATGCTGCCATTTGCGAAAGGCCTTTTTGGCCGAGCAATGACATGTGGATAGAGAACGCCAATGCACAAAGACCAGAGTTGGTGCAAATGTTTGATGTGGCTTTGTCGCGTCGAATGTGCTGCTCACGCGTCGACAAGGTCAACACGAAACCGCGGTTGCCTTCAGCGTCTACGGTTTCACCGCAAACACGGCCTGGCATCTGCCGCACAAGGTTCGGACGGGTTGCCATCAGGCCGACGTAAGGTCCGCCAAATGTCAAAGGATTGCCGATAGACTGGCCTTCGCCAACCACAATGTCCGCGCCCTGAGCGCCAGGAGATTCAATGGCACCAAGGGAGATCACTTCGGTGAAAACCGCAATCAGCAAAGCGCCTTTTTCGTGCGCAGCTTCAGCGATCGGACGTAGATCACGCAAATTGCCGAAGAAATCTGGAGATTGCACAACAACCGCCGCTGTGGTGTCGTCGATTTGGGCGATGATGTCTTCTGTCGCTGTTGGATCAGAAGGCAAGCAAACAAAGCCCTCGTCGTCGCCCATGTATGTCGCAACAGTGTCGCGATACTGTGGGTGAAGGCCGCCAGACAAAACAATGCCCGGACGACGTTTTAAGCGACGTGCCATCAGCACAGCTTCAACCGTAGCGGTTGAGCCGTCGTACATTGAAGCGTTTGCCACTTCCATGCCGGTTAGGTTGGCCACTTGTGTTTGGAATTCAAACAGCATTTGCAGCGTACCTTGAGAAATCTCTGGTTGGTACGGTGTGTAAGCGGTCAAAAACTCAGAACGCTGGATCAAATGATCAACGCTGGCTGGCACGTGGTGGCGATATGCGCCAGCTCCCACGAAAAATGGCCCGTCGCCGGCTGCGCGGTTTTTGTTGGCAAACCCACGAATGGTCGCTTCAACAGCAAACTCTGGCTGGTGGTCAGGCAAATCAAGCTTTGCAGTGTTAAACACTTTGCTTGGCACTTTTGCGAACAGCTCATCGGACGACTGGATGCCAATGGCATCCATCATCACTTTTCTGTCCCTATTTGAATGCGGGAGGTAACGCATATAGTTTCCCTTTGAACTTAGGCAGTGTGGGCTTTGTAAGCGTCTTCGCTCATCAAGCCTTCAAGGTCGCCAGCATCATCGATTTCGATTTTAAAGAACCAGCCGTCGCCCGCTGGGCTTGAATTCACAAGACCAGGCTCATCAGCCAATTTTTCGTTTACAGCGATAACGGTGCCTGAAACAGGTGCGTAAATTTCTGACGCAGCTTTTACTGATTCAACAACAGCAACTTCGTCGCCTTTTGAAAATTTTGCACCAACTTCTGGCACGTCAACAAACACCACGTCGCCCAATTGATTTTGTGCATAGTCGGAAATACCAACTGTGCCTGTGTTGCCATCAACTGCGATATATTCGTGGTCTTCGGTGTAATGTGTATTGCTCATTTGGTCCCCCTTGGTCCGATATCTATTCTACAAACGCACATAGTTTGCAGGTGTAAATGGAAGTTTTTCAACCACGCCTTTGACGGGCTTGCCGCGCACAATGGCGGTCAATTCAGTACCTAGCTTGGCAAGGTCTGCAGGTACATAGGCAAATGCAACTGGTGCACCAATTGTTGGGCCAAAAGTACCGGATGTGACCACGCCAATTTTGTTGCCGTCAGCATCAACGATTTCTGCGCCTTCGCGCACGGGCATGCGACCTTCAAAACGTACGCCTGCACGTTTTTGTGTCGCGCCATCTTTGATGATTTTTTGAATGGTTGATGCACCGGGGAACCCGCCTTCAACACGACGACCTTTGCCGATGGCAAAAATCAAGCCTGCGCTGATCGGATCACGATGATCGTCCATATCGTGGCCATATAGGCAAAGGCCTGCTTCAAGGCGCAAACTGTCGCGCGCGCCCAAGCCGGCAGGCTCTACTTCGTCGTTGCCCACAAGCAGCTGAGCCAATTTAACAGCGTCTTTTGCTTCAACTGAAAGCTCGAAGCCATCTTCGCCCGTATAACCAGAGCGCGACACATAAACGTCCATGCCTTCGATTTTTGTTGCAGCGGCGTTCATGAACGAGAGCTTTGTGGGCAAATCGCAATAGCGGGCCAAAACACTTGCTGCTTTTGGGCCCTGCAGCGCCATCAGCGCTTTGTCCCAAAAGGTCTCAACCTTAATGCTTGGATCTAGTTTTTCACGCAAAATCGCAACATCGTGGTCTTTGCGGCCAGCGTTGAAAACGATCATCAAAACACCATCGGTGCCCTCTTCGATCGGGCGGGTGACGATCAGATCGTCTTCGATGCCGCCTTGATCGTTCAGCAACAGGGTGTAGCGCATTTCACCTGGGTTTAAACCAACCAGATCGCCCGGCATCAAGCTTTCAAGGGCTTGTGCGGTGGTTTCATGGTCTGGGCCAGTTACAATAACTTGCCCCATGTGTGAAACATCGAAAAGGCTTGCAGATGAGCGCGTTTGTTCGTGCTCGGCAATGACGCCTTTATATTGCACTGGCATTGAGAAGCCAGCAAAACCAACCATGCGACCGCCCCAAGCAATATGGGTGTCGTTTAGTGGAGTGGTTTGTAGATTTTCGTTTGAAGCCCCAGCCATAAATCCCTCGTAAAACTCGACAAAAGGTACCAGCGCGACTTACCAGTGTCGCATTGGCGCCCCCTCTGTCGGATTACCTGAGAGATTTCCCGGGGATATTTTCCCGGCTACGTCCTTCGGTGGGAACTGGGATGGACCCGTTCCGCTTTCCAGAGTTTTGTGTGCTTAGCGGTCCTTTTGCCTGAGAGTTTCCGGGGCGGTTGCTCCTTCGGCGCTGGAAGACCAGTCTCTCCCGCTAATGCAGCGCCAAATTAGCTAGGAATCTGGCGCAGGTCAATCAGTTTGAACTTATCCCTTTGGATCAAAGCCAACCCAAATGATGATTTCTTCGCCGCCAACATAAGGAATCGCTACGTTTTCGACGACTTTTATGAACTCTTCGCCCTGATTAGGTGGCGTAATTGTGATGGGGATATCGTATTTTTGAGAAAAAACAGATAGTCCATCGCGCTCAACAGCAAACCGGACGGGCACTTTAACCGTGTCGTTGCCGCCTTTTGGTCCGGCAAGCAACCGGCCAACCACGCCCATTTTAACGGTAATCAAACCGTTTGAAACCAAACAATTACGGGACTGTTTGTCGAGCACTGCCTGATAACGCAAACCTTTTGCTTCGCCGGCTTGGCCTTTGGCATAAAGCATAAATGCCTCTGCACCTGGGCGAACGCGAATCTCGGGACACTCGCTAGCAACAATTGGAAAAGCTGTTGGTGCTGAGTTGGCGATTTCAGTTTGTGTTGCCGATTTATTTTGAAGCTGGCTGCTGCCATTTCCACCGGTAAATGACCCAACGCACGCGCTCAGCGAAACGGATGCAACAGCCGCAACTGCAAACGCTTTGACCAACTTGATTGCCAACATGTAGCTACTCACTTTATTCTCATTCACGCGGGAAGTGCCACGTTCATTTCTTCAATTGCAGCCAACAGGTTCTCCGCGCCGGTTTGGGCGGTGGACCCTTTTGCTGTCTCAACAAACACCTTAGCAACTGCACCGTCTTTTACGATATAGGCCAGTCGTGCAAATCGTGTTCCCATGCCCCCTGCTCGGGCATCAATTTCTGAGTGCATAGCAACCGCCAATTCAGCGTTGCCATCTGCAATCATATCTATCGTGCCCATGGCCCCCGTTTGGTCAGCCCAAGCGGACATCACAAAATGATCGTTAACCGATAGGCAGGCTACACGGTTTACCCCCAGTTTTGCAAACTTTTCCGCATATGCGATGTAGCCTGGCAAATGGTTATTGTGACAAGTGGTCGAAAATGCGGCGGGCAAGCAAAAAAGCACACTCGTGCCTTTGCCAACATATTGCGCAAAATCTATATCCTCGGGGCCAAGTGGGGTGATCAGTTTGACACCAACAGAGGGTATCTTGTCGCCAATTGCTAAAGGCATGTGGTTATACTCGCGTTCTAAACTTGCTCGGGTCGCTCTAAGCGTTTCTACTCAAAAATGAGCGCGCCGTCGACCACCGAAAGGCCCTCAACACGAACCATCTTGGTAAATGGCCCTTCGGCGCTGTCATATGTCAAACGAATTTGCTGATCGACCAGAGTGGATAAATCAAAATCCGTCAAACTTGCAACCGTCATAAGGCCCAATTCTGGTGCAGAATGAGGCGCATCAAACAAAAGCGTATTTTTTGGTAAATCAACAATTAAGCTTTCGTTGGAAAGAGGGTCAGCAGCCCTTGCCATAACCAAACGATTGGATTGAGCGTCATAGCCAATGCGCGAAAACGGCGCATGAACTCGATCATCTTGAGCTGGCACATTGGCATAGGCGGCATTGATGCGGAATGCATGGCCGGCTGAGGCCTTTTGCAAATCGATATCAAGTCGGCCGGTCCAACGCACTGGAATGCAAATATCTGAACAAATTCCAAGATTGAGTGCAGCCACCAGTTTAGCGGTTTGAGAATTATCAATAAGGGCAAGTTTAAGGGGTACCGTTATGTCGCCCTCAAACACATAATCCATCACCCCATAGTCAAGCGAACGCTTGGGAAATGGCCAGTCAAATGAGCCTTTTAAAACGTTGGAAGAACCAAGCCATGTTGCAACCAACGGGATGCCCGTTTCACCTGGTACACGCCAATAAGTTTTGAGCCCAGGCGCCATGCGCAGCTGCATTGCGGCTTTCACATGCCCATCTGCTGAGAGCCTGTTGGAAGAAATAAGCCGCAATTGCGCACCGGGGGCCACTTCTTGCCACTCTGTTTCACTGGCAAAGACGGTTTGTGTTGCATTCAGCAACAATATTACGGCCATGAGGGCGAAATAGCAGGTATACCGGGCGTTCATGGGCTCTTGATAAACTGTTTAGATTAGAAATAGAAGCATATCGTCATCAGCTTTTGGTGATCGAAAGTTTACCACTTGCGCGTAGCCTAAATATATAGAAACTAGAAAACTATAGGAGTTTCAGGTGAGTTTCTCTCTTCGCGGCCAGTTTTTGGTTGCTATGCCAGATATGGAAGACGAGCGTTTCGCGCATACAGTGGTCTATGTCTGCTCGCACAGTGAAGAGGACGGGGCGATGGGCTTGGTGGTCAACAAACTGATGCCCGATCTGCATTTCGGCGACCTGATGGCTCAGTTTGATATAAAGATTGTCGAAGAAAACGACCCCGAAAAATCGGCTTATGATCAACCAATTGTAGTTGGTGGTCCTGTTGAAACAGGACGTGGATTTGTGTTGCATACGGCAGATTTTGAAACACCGGAAAACTCCATCAACATATCCGACGACTTGTGCCTATCCACAACGATGGACGTTTTGAAGTCTATTGCTGATGGTCACGGCCCTTCCCACGCGCTTTTGGCCCTTGGCTATTGCGGATGGGAACCTGGGCAGTTAGAGGACGAAATCGGCGACAACGGCTGGCTCACAACACCAGCGTCATCAGATTTGATTTTCTCGACCCCAATGGACAAACGCTACACCCAAGCACTGAAATATGCGGGCATCGACATTGCGTTTCTTTCCAGCACCGCTGGCCACGCGTAAGCTCTACTCAACCTTGGAAATGACGTCTTTCTTTAACCCGCGTTTGATCAGCTGGACCATTTCCGGGCCGGTTACGGGCTTTGAAAAAGCGAAACCTTGCACATAACGGCATTCTAGCAGTTCTAAGCGTTCTACTTCTTCAGGGGTCTCCGCCCCTTCTGCGATCACCCGCAAATCCAACTCTTTTGCTAAAGTGACGATAGCCCGCATGATGGGCATTTGGGTTTGCATGATCCCGTGCTTTGCTTCCATCTGAACAAATGTTGACGGGATTTTGACGAAGTCAAAGGGGAACCGGTGGAGGTACGACAGGGACGAGTGCCCCACCCCAAAATCGTCTAACGCAAGACGGAAACCCATGCCTTTGAGCGCATCAAGAATATATGCGGATTGCTCTGGGGAGGACATGACTTGGCTCTCTGTCACCTCGAGCAACATTTTGTCGACCAATTCGCCATGCGTTGCAATCAATGTCCGCATTTCATTCAAGAGATTTTCGTTGGCCAATTGTTGCGCTGACAGGTTGAGCGACACAAAGAACTTCTCTGGCAGCTCTGTTGCTTTCATCCATTCACGCAATTGAATAGCTGTTTGCTCAATCACAACTTGCCCAAGTTTTTCGATCAAACCACTGCGTTCTGCTAGCGGTATAAACTCTTCAGGGCTAATGGCACCTCGGTTCGGATGGTTCCAGCGCATTAGGGCTTCAGCCCCGGCCAGCTGGCCGCTTGCAAGGTCATAAATGGGCTGGAAGTTCATTTGCACTTCGCGCTGATCTATGGCGCGTTCTAGGTCTGCATCCAACGAGTTTTGCGTCACGCCCAATTCATTTGTGTTGGCGCGGTAGGCTTCGATCCGATCACCGCCCATGCGCTTTGCGTACATCATCGCCAATTCAGCATTGCGCAAAATATTGTCTGCGGAGTTTGGCTTATTGTCGTAAATCGTCACGCCAATGGAAGCAGAAATCGACAATTCATCATTACCAAATTTAATGGGTTCGCGGATCGACTTGCGCATCTGCTCGGCAAAGGCGGCAATTTTTGTGGCGCTCTGTTCGGACACAAGCACCACCGCGAACTGGTCACCATTGATCCGTGCCAATGTATCCAATGGTCGCATCAAACGCGAAAGCCGGCGGGATATCGCCAGCAGAATAGAATCTGCGGCCACATGGCCAATCCGTTCATCAAGGTTTCCAAACCCGTCGATATCGACCAAAAAGACGGCAGGTTTGTTTTCTTTTTGGTCGCGCGAACGCACCAAGGCGCGCTCCAAACGGTCGAGCAGTAATTGCTTGTTGGGCAGGCCAGACAAACTGTCATGTACAGCATCATGCATCAAACGGTCACGTGCACTACGTTCGTCTGTGACATCTTGCAATGTGCCCACGCAGCGCGTTACATCGCCATTGTTGCCAACAACCGGCTTAACCCTAAGGCGAAAACTGCGATAGCTACCATCGTGAGAAATGATGCGAAAATCGCTGGAAACTTTGCCCCGTTTCAATTCGACCAATGTATCAAGCGCGGTGCGGAACCGGTCACGATCTTCTGGATGCAACCGATCAAGCCACCCCTTGATTGCGCCTTGCAAGCTTTCATTGGCTTCCCCAAGCCGCACAGCAAGCGCTTCTGAAACAGAAACCCGGTCGCGATCCACATTCCAGTCAAAAACAAAATCGCCGCTGCCGATCAGTGCCAACGCCTGGCGCTCAACATCGGACACTTGCCCAACGGAAACCTGATCATCTGTAAATGCGTGTTGAATAGCGGTGAAGCCGAGCAGCATTACAATAAGCACCAATCCGCCAGCTACTGCAGATTGCGCAATGTCGTTGCTGACGCTGCCAGAAACCACCATATATGCGAACACCAGCCACGCTACGGTGATGATCCAGGTGGGCACGATCATAATGGCGCGGTCGTAGCCACGTATGGCGAGGAAACCGACCACGACGATGCCGAACATACCCACGACGGCCAAAATGGCGCGCGCAATGCCGATCGAGAGCACCGGTTGGAAGAATGAGAGCACCATCAAGGCTGCAAGTGCCACACCAATAGCCAACGCCAAATGCATAAAGCGCAAGTGCCAACGGTGTAGATTGAGATAGATGAATAAATAGCCAAATAGGGTGGTGGCGAGGGCTGCCTCGGCGGTGGCACGCGAAGTGCGCAGTTGATCAGGCGACAGCTCGAAGATGGTTCCAATCAGGCCAAAATCAACCAACAGATAGAACAGCACTGCCCAGGCGAACATGGCAACGGCGGGGAATATACCGCGGCCTTTGACCACAAACATAATGGTGAGGAACACGGCCAAAAGGCTGGAGACCCCAAGCAATGTGCCGCGAAAAAGAGTGAATGAGCTTACATAATCTCGATAGGCGGAGGGTTCCCACATATAGAGTTCGGGCACATTTGCGCCTTCAAGTTCCATAATGAATGTAACTGTGGCACCCGGATCGATGGTGATCGAAAAGACATCAGCTTCCCTGTCCACCACCCGCTCAGGGCGAAAGCCTTGGCTGGGGGTAATAACATTTATCCGTTTGCCGCCCAAATCCGGCGCAAACGCCCCAGAACCGGGAAGGCGAAAATGCGGTGCCACCAGCAAACGTTCCAACTGCACATCATTTTGATTTGATATGGCGATCAGCGCCCAATTGGGGTTTGAGCCCTGCTCTGCAGCTTGCACTTCGATGCGCCGCACGATGCCTTCAGCATCTGGCGCGGTCGACAATTGCACGCGCCCGTCGCTGCCTTCACGGTTTTCAAGCGCTAAAGATAGATCCAGCGCATCCACATTTTCATGAATGGTGACTGTTTCCAGGGCCCACACATTTGCAGCAGAAAAAACCAAAAAGACTTGCACGATCAACACTAAAATTGCGCGCTGCAACCGCTTAAGATGCATATAGCTACTCCCAATGGTCTTTTTCGTAGCGAGAAATGGCCACGGCTTCAACCAGATATAGTTGTTTACCCGAGTTATTAGCCGGTTCTATTGAATTCAAATCGTTCTTTTGTAAGGCCGAACAACAAATGATCTTGCCATTTTCCGTTTATTTTTAGGTAGCCTTCTGCTCGCCCTTCGTGCACGAAGCCATTTTTTTCCAAAACACGCACAGAACGTTGGTTGTCGACAAGGCAGGCTGCACATGCTCTGTGCAACTTCAACTGCTCAAAAATGAATGGCAATGCCATGCCGACAGCTTTTGTCATAATGCCTTGGTTGGCATTTTGCTCCCCCATCCAATATCCGATATTGACGGTTTGGGCCACACGACGACGGATATCAGAGAGGTTGATGCCCCCAACCAGCTTAGGGGAGGCCCCTGATATATCGTGGATAAAAAATGCGAAAGCAGCTTCCGCGACAGCTTCACGCTCGGCACGACGCACACGTTCGCGAAAAGAGGATAGGGCCAATTCGGTCTCGTTCCAAGTTGGCTCATACGGCGCTAGATATTTACGACTGGCTTCGCGCAGCGCTCGCCATTGCTCATAATCGCTTAGTGTAGGCGTGCGCAAAATCAAGCTGTCTGACTTCAGCTCAATTGGTTGTCCTTTTTTAAAGAGCGTGCGCAGCACCTTTAGCCTCAAATTGAGTTCTTAGAATTTCAATTGGCTTTCAATCTTATCGTAGTCTGCAAGATTCGCCATCGGACCGATACCAGCCACCACAGGTTTTGCACCATTAAACAATTGCTCAGCGACTTCCATCACGCGAGAAGCATCAATGTTGTTGATGCGCTCAATTGTTTCTTCCATGGGGATAGGTCGGCCCCACAACAGCTGTTGCCGCGCCAATTGACCCGCACGAGACGATGGGCGCTCCAAAGACATCAAAAGCCCTGCGCGGATTTGGTTGCGTACCCGCACGACTTCGGTTTCGGTAATGTCCAAGGTTGCCTGCTTAAGCTCATCAAGAACGACCGGCACCAATTCAGCCAAATCATCGTCACCAGTTGCCGCAGAAATGCCAAAAATACCGCTGTCCGCAAAGGCCCAGTGGAAAGCATAGATCGAATAGCATAGTCCACGTTTTTCGCGCACTTCTTGGAAAAGGCGTGAGCTCATGCCACCACCTAATATGCTGGCGAGAATCTGGCTGGCGTAGAAGCCATCAGAATGATAGGCGCGGCCCTCAACACCGATCAAAACGTGCGCTTGTTCGTGGTCGCGATCAAGGCGGATATCACCGCCGTCAAACCTTGCGGCCACGGGTTCAGGAGCGCCTGTTGCTTTTAGCCCATCAAATTTTTTGGCCGCAATGTCGACCAGCTGGTCATGGTTGACGTTGCCTGCTGCTGCCATGACCATTGAGTCACCAACATAGGTGCGTTCCATGTAAGATCGGATTGCGTCTGGCGTGAAGCTTTCTACAGAGTCCACGGTACCCAAAATTGAACGCCCGATGGGCTGATCTTGAAAAGCTGCATCTTGGAAAAGGTCGTAGACATAATCGTCCGGCGCGTCGTGACTGGCCCCGATTTCCTGCACAATCACGTGTTTTTCACGCTGCAATTCTTCAGCACTGAATAGTGAATTCTGCAAAATATCCGATAGAATGTCAGCGGCGAGGCCCACGTCTTCCTTTAGGATACGTGAGAAGTAGCCGGTGTTCTCCACACTCGTGGCGGCATTCACATCGCCGCCCACATTTTCGATCTCTTCCGCTATTTGGCGCGATGAACGTGTGGTCGTTCCCTTAAACGCCATATGCTCGAGCAAATGCGAGATGCCATGTTCCTCAGCCGTTTCGCAACGCGATCCAGCTTTTGCCCACACGCCAACAGATGCGCTTTCAAGACTTGGCATAGAGTGGGTGATAACGGTCATACCATTATCTAGTGTGGTAGAACGAACTGGCAAATTATTGCTCCTTGTTGGCACGGGCGCGGGCTTTGATGTAAGCCTCGACCGCATCTTGTGCATTTTCCAAAACATCATAGCGCTCTTCGCGCTCATAAAGGTCGGAAAGCCATGCGGGTAATGCCGCATCGATTTGAGTGGCCGATTTAACGGCTGCGGGGAATTTGGCAGGATGTGCGGTCGACAATGTGATCATCGGCACATCTGTTTCGGCAAATTCTTGTGCCACTTTGTAGGCAACCGCTGTGTGCGGGTCCATGAGGTATCCGGATTGTTCAAGCACATGTTGTTGAACAGTTGCTGTTTGCGCTTGGTCGGAGGTGCCCGCTTGAAACTTTGCTTTGATGCTCTTCAAAGCTTTTTCAGACAAAGCAAAACTACCAGACTGCTTGAGCCCGTCCATTTGCGCTTTGGTTTCTTCGGCGTTTCGATCGTTGGCTTCAAATAACAAACGTTCGAAATTTGACGAGATTTGAATATCCATTGATGGGCTTGTGGTGGCGCTTACGCCGTCCATTTCATAGCGGCCCGTATCCATTGTACGGCGCAAAATGTCGTTCTCGTTTGTGGCGATGATCAAATTCTTGATCGGTAAACCCATCTTTTGGGCAACAAAACCAGCAAAAACGTCACCAAAATTGCCCGTTGGTACGGTGAAACTGACTTCGCGGTGCGGCGCGCCAAGGGCAACAGCCGAAGTGAAATAATAAACAACCTGAGCCACAATGCGACCCCAGTTGATGGAGTTCACACCTGAAAGGCTAACGCCATCACGGAAATGCAAGTTGTTGAACATGTCTTTGACGATGGTTTGGCAATCATCAAAGTTTCCTTCAAGTGCGATGTTGTGCACATTTGCGTCGAGTACGGTCGTCATTTGACGTTGCTGCACCGGCGAGACCATGCCCTTGGGATGCAGAATGAAGATGTCGGTATTTTCGCGGCCCCGGAACGCCTCAATTGCGGCAGAGCCGGTGTCGCCAGAGGTTGCACCCACAATGGTCGCGCGCTGATCGCGTTCGCCCAAAATATGGTCCATAACGCGTGCCAAAAATTGCATCGCCACATCTTTAAATGCCAGTGTTGGGCCATGGAACAACTCGAGCACAAAGTGGCCTTCGTCTGTCTGAACTAAAGGGGCAACAGCTGAGTGGCGAAACGTGCCGTATGCATCATTGAGCATTTGGCGCAATTTGTCGGCTGGGATTTCTCCGTCGACAAATGGCAAGATCACTTCAAACGCAACGTCGGCAAAGGGCTTATTGGCCATTGCAGCGATTTGTGCGTGATCAATTTGAGGCCATGTCTCTGGCAAGTACAAACCGCCATCGCGCGCAAGCCCGGCAAGAACTGCGTCACAAAAACCCAAGCGCGGCGCAAGGCCACGGGTGCTGATATATTGCATTATTCAATCCATGAAATTATTCGCGCGCACCCTAGTCCGCGCTTTGCTCAGTTGCAAGGCTTTGGTTTCTTTTGCGCCGCAACAGCCAAAAAATAAGCAGAACGGGCGTCATGGCAGCTAGGGCAAACCACGTCAGCGCATACTCCAAGTGTTTATTGGAGAACTCAATTTCACCTGTTTGCGCAGGCTGGGGTAGTTTCACTTCTTCAGCGGGTTGCCAATTTATATAGAACGGCGCCACCGTGCCCAGATCACCAAACAGCACAGTTGAAAGGCGCGCAGGATTGATAACCCAGTCAACATTTTTCGCCAAATCAGGTTCAAGGGTTGCGGCCCCTACCCGTTCGGGTTTGCGCAAGACACCTGTTATTGTCATCTGCCCAATAGGTGCTGCGGCATAACCGGCGTTGAACGCCAGCTCTTGAGGCACAAACCCACGGTTCACATAAACAATACCCGCGTCGGCCAATTGAAAGGGGGTCACGATCCAATAGCCCGGCCCACTATGACGATTTCGTTTCTGTGGCAAGGAAATGAATATACGTGCTTCGCCATGCTCCAAGAAACTACCCTTAAGCGTTACCGGTTGAAAATCTATGCTTTCAGGGTCGAGGGTGGCCCAAAGATCTGCACTGGGGACATTTGTGGGGAGGTCGTTGGCTCGCTCAGTCGCAGAGGCAATCAATTGCTCTTTCCAACCGAGGCGCTCCATTTGCCAGAATCCAAGAGTTACGAACAAAAGCGCAGCGGCCAGCATGCCCGCAACAAATATCACTGTGCCAATGGTTGAATTGCGATTGGAGTTTGATGACATGGGTTCGTTTCCAATTGGACAAACAAAAAAGGCGCGGGAGTATTTCCCGCGCCTTGAATTCGAAGTGCTCGGCTTAGCCGTGACCAACTGCCACGCCCCATGAGCCCCATACATAGATGGCAGCAAACAGGAACAACCAGATCACGTCAACAAAGTGCCAATACCATGCGGCAAACTCAAACCCGAGGTGTTGTTTGGGTGTGAAGTGGCCATTCAATGCACGGAACAAGCAAACCAACAAGAAGATGGTACCAACAAGAACGTGGAAACCATGGAAGCCTGTGGCCATGAAGAATGTTGCGCCATAGATGTTTCCAGAGAAGCTAAAGCCGGCTGATGCGTACTCTACGCCTTGAACAAAGGTAAAGATTGCCCCAAGAATGACGGTAAGCACGAGCCCCCATTTAAGGCCCTCACGGTCGTTTTCCAACAAAGCATGGTGCGCCCAAGTGACGGTCATACCAGAGGTCACAAGCAACAATGTGTTGAAGATTGGTAGGTGCCAAGGGTCGAACAATTCAACGCCTGTTGGGGGCCAATGACCACCGGTTGCGGCTACGCGGCCATATTGTTGAATTTCATCATAGTAGAAGAAGGCATCGAAATAGGCCCAGAACCATGCCACGAAGAACATGACCTCTGAGGCGATGAACAAGATCATGCCATAGCGGTGGTGCAATTGAACAACCGGAGTGTGGTCACCCGCGTGAGCTTCTTTGATCACGTCGGCCCACCAGCCAAACATGGTGTAGAGAACGCCTGTTAGGCCGATCAGAAACACCCAAGGAACATCAGCGCGCATCCAATAGATGCCACCAACTGCCATGATGAATGCAGCAACCGAGCCTACAAATGGCCACGGGCTTGGATCAACCAAGTGATAGTCATGATTTTTAGCGTGTGCCGCCATTAAGCTTCTCCCAATCCTTACGAAGCATAGAATGCGTAAAAGAGCGTGACTTCCCTCACGGTATCAAGCTCTTTGTCTAAATCCAACTCCGGGTCTAAATAATAGACAACCGGCATTTCCTTAACTTCACCTGGCGCCAACGTTTGCTCGGTGAAGCAAAAACACTCAATCTTGTTAAAATATGACCCTGCAACCGCCGGGGCCACATTGAAGCCTGCCGTTGTGCTGAGCGGCTGGTCGCTCAAGTTGATCGCTGTGTAAACAACAGTGACCTTTGAGCCAATTTTATCGACTGACATCTTGGCAGGTTTGACCTCTAGTGCAAGACCTGCATCAACGCTTGCGGTAAAACGCACGCCCATTTCTCGCTCAATTATACCCACTGCTGCGCTTTCATCAGCGCGCTGTGTGGTACCGCCATACCCTGTGACCTGACAGAAAATCTGGTAAATCGGCACTGCCGCATAAGCCAAGCCCACCATGCCCGCAACAACGCACAACAAAATGATCGCAAGTTTTTTGTTGCGGGCATCTGGTGCTTGTGTGGTTAGGTTTACGTTGGCCATGATTTATCCCCTAAAGCGGCCGCTGGAAGATGGCAGGGCCAATCTTCACGATAGTTACCGCATAGAACAAAATCGCAAGCGCGCCTAGGACGAGTGCCAAGGCAATAGAACGCTTACGGCGACGCTTTTTCAGCTCTTCGGTTTGCTCAGGTGTCAGTTCAGACATTAGATCATGCTCCCAAGCACTTTGGTTGCGCCCATATCGGCTGCCAACACAAGGAAAATTGCAAAAAGATAAACAAGCGAAAAGGCGAACAGCTTACGGGCTGCCTTTTTCATTTCAACAAGGTCATTCTCACGCCAAAGCTTTGTTGCGTAGAACACAAAGCCTGCGCTCAATAGTGCAGCGGCTGCGCCATAAGCATAGCTTGCAAAGCCGAGCAAAGTCGGCGCAAGCGCAATAGCTGTAAGCAACAAAGAATAGATGAAAATTTGGTTTTGAGTGGCCCGTTCACCTTTGACGTTCGGCAACATCGGGATACCCGCTTCTTGGTAGTCGCCTTTTTTATAAAGCGCCAAGGCCCAGAAGTGTGGGGGTGTCCACAAAAAGATGATGAGAAACAAGATGACACTCTCAATGGTGACGGTGCCAGTGACCGCCGCCCAGCCAATCATTGGGGGGAATGAACCAGCAGCCCCGCCAATAACGATATTCTGTGGTGTCCAACGCTTCAGCCACATGGTGTAGATGACAGCGTAAAAGAAAATGGTGAAGGCCAACAAACCGCCAGCAACCCAATTGACCAAAAGGCCCAGCGTTAGAACTGAAAAGGCAGAAAGAACCAACCCAAAGGCCAAAGCTTCTTGCTTGGTGACTTTGCCGGCTGGAATTGGGCGGTTGACGGTGCGGCTCATCACCGCATCGATGTCGGCATCATACCACATGTTTAGCGCGCCTGAGGCCCCTGCCCCGATTGCAATGCACAAGATGGCCGTGAAGCCGATCAAGGGATGAACCGCGCCTGGTGCTACCAACAACCCTACAATCGCCGTGAAAATCACAAGCGACATCACGCGCGGTTTTAAAAGCGCGAAATAGTCTTCCACATCAGCAGAAGAATAAAGAGGTCGTTCATTTTGGTCGCTGACAAATGCCATTATCGGATCATGCCTTGATCGGTTTTTGAAATCCCGTCGCGCCAATTGCGCGACGGGATGTTTTTCATTTCACTACTTGATTTTAGGTAGTGTTTCGAACTGGTGGAATGGTGGTGGTGAAGGCAATGTCCACTCAAGAGTGGTTGCACCTTCGCCCCACGGATTATCCGCAGCTGGGCGCTTTTTCATGACGGCCTCAACGATTGTGTACAAGAACACAAGCACAGCAACCAAGGTCACCAAATAGCCCCAAGACGACACTTGGTTCCACCAAGCAAACGCTTCAGGATAATCGATGTAGCGACGTGGCATGCCGTTCAACCCAAGGAAGTGTTGTGGGAAGAAGATCAAGTTCACGCCTACAAACATGATCCAGAAGTGAATGGTCGCCAATGTTTCTGAGTACATATGGCCGAACATTTTTGGATACCAATAGTACCAAGCCGCAAAGATTGAGAACACCGCACCAAGTGAAAGCACATAGTGGAAGTGAGCAACCACATAGTATGTGTCGTGCAATGAACGGTCAGCGCCCGCATTGGCCAAAACAACACCGGTTACACCACCAACGGTGAACAAGAAGATGAAGCCAATGGCCCACTGCATTGGTGGGCGGAATGACAAGGAGCCACCCCACATTGTTGCAATCCAAGAGAAGATTTTCACGCCTGTTGGCACCGCAATAACCATTGTGGCGAACACAAAGTAGCGCTGCGTATCAAGCGAAATGCCTGTCGTATACATGTGGTGCGCCCACACGATAAAGCCAACGAAACCAATCGCCACCATCGCGTAAACCATTGCCAAATATCCAAAGACTGGCTTTTTGGAGAATGTTGCAACGATGTGCGACACGATACCAAAACCCGGCAAAATCATAATGTACACTTCAGGGTGACCAAAGAACCAGAACAAGTGCTGGAACAGGATTGGATCACCACCACCGTCAGGTGAGAAGAATGATGTACCGAAATTACGATCTGTCAAAAGCATGGTGATCGCACCAGCCAAAACAGGCAATGACAACAACAACAAGAACGCGGTTACAAGAATTGCCCATGGGAACAATGGCATCTTGTGCAAAGTCATGCCCGGCGCACGCATGTTGAAAATTGTGGTGATGAAGTTAATCGCACCAAGGATTGATGAAGCACCAGCGATGTGAAGCGAAAGGATCGCAAAATCCATCGCAGGTCCAGGCTGGCCAGATGTTGAAAGCGGTGGGTAAACGGTCCAACCGCCACCTGTGCCCATGCCACCGGGAGGGCCCTCAAAGAACATTGACATCAACAGCAAGATGAATGCTGGAGGCAGCAACCAGAATGAAATGTTATTCATGCGCGGGAACGCCATATCTGGCGCACCAATCATCAACGGCACGAACCAGTTAGAGTAACCACCAATGAGGGCAGGCATCACAACAAAGAACACCATGATCAGGCCGTGGGCTGTGGTGAACACGTTGAACATATGCTTGCCAGCGTCTAGCGCAGCAGCACTTTGCCATTCGTGGCCATAAACCATAGAGGCAAGACCAGGAAAGACCTGAATGCCTGGTTCAGCCAATTCCCAGCGCATAAAGCCTGAGAGAGCACCACCGATAATCCCAGCCATAATGGCAAAGATAAGATACATCGTGCCGATGTCTTTGTGGTTTGTTGAATATACATAGCGCTTCCACCCCGTAGGGTTTGCGTGCGCATCATGGTCAGCAGTTGCGGTTGCCATTTGCTTTCCTTGCCTTTTTCCCATTCAACTCTTCGTCTCTTTTAAAAAGACGAAGAGCCCCTAATTCCAAAAATAGATGCTTTAGTTCAAGCTTGCCAATGTCATATTGGCTGCTTCAACGTCATCTTCAGCTTTGAGCTTTTCAGACCAAGCTTTGTACTCTTCTTTTGACACAACGCGAACCGCAATTGGCATGAACGCATGGTCTTTGCCGCAAAGCTCAGAACATTGTCCGTAATACATGCCTTCTTTGCGCACGTTAAACCAAGTCTCGTTGATCCGTCCTGGAACAGCGTCGGTTTTAACACCAAAGGCTGGAACCGCGAACGCGTGAATAACGTCAGACGCTGTTACCAACATGCGAACTGTTGTGTTCACTGGAACGACCAACTCGTTATCAACAGCCAACAAGCGAGGTTGACCAGGCTTTTGTGCAGCGATCTCGTCTTCCGAAAGCATATATGAATCATATGTTGCTTCATCTAGATCGTTGTATGTGTATGTCCAGGACCATTGAACGCCCGTCGCGGTGATGGTCACCTCAGCGGCTGGAACTTTGTCACCATTTTCACGCGAGAAGATTGAACTGCCCAAATATGTCCGCTCTCCATCAGGTGTTGTCATTTGATCTGACAAAACGCCAAATGATGGAATGGCGATCACGATCAAAATGAAAATCGGAATGATCGTCCAAGCAATTTCAATTGCTGTGTTGTGCGTAAAACGCGCTGGCTTTGGATTTGCTTTTGAATTGTAGCGCACCATGACCCAGATCAATAACGCGGTGACGAAAATCACTATAAAAGTGATGATCGGCATAAGCAGAGCGTTATGGAACGCTTCGGTGGCATCCATTATGGTTGTTACGGATGGCTGAAAGCCAATCGCTCCGTCTGTTGGCTGCCCGGTAACTGGATCACCAGTTTCTTGGGCAAAAGCGGTTGCGGGCACTGCCCAAGCGATGATTACAGATATGACTTTAGCCAGACGTGCAAGAAGTTTGCTCACGTCAGTCTCCCTTTGCGACATGTTTAACGCCTAATTGCTGGGCATACGCATAAGTGGAGTAACCTCCGCTTGTCAATTCGCCCATCCCCAAATTTGGCAGAATCTCATTGCTGACGTAAATCATATCAGAACAATTTAGGCAATTCCAATTGATCGGCGAACAGTGCGGCAAATGCCCGCAAGAGTGCAATTTTGCACAGTTTTTGGGGTTTTAGCGAAAAAAATCCAGTTGGCCATGAAGATGCCGCAATCCAAACGTCAAAAATTAAACGTGCGAAACCCATTGGCCAAATTGACTATTGGGTTGCTAACGCGCAAGAACATTACAACTTCTTATTGGTCTTTTGGGGAATCATTTTGCGCGCTCTTACCTTCGCCCTTGTTAGTTTGATTGGCTTGTTTTCCTTGATTGGTGGCACTGTATTTGCCCAAGGCATGTTGAAATCACGACACGGAGACTGGGAACTTACGTGTGAAACCCCACCCGGAGCCAGCTTCGAGCAATGTGCGTTGGTTCAAATTGTTTCCGACGATTCGCAATCTGGGTTGAAACTCAACGTCTATGTGATCAAAACAGCAGATGCGAAATATACGCTGTTGCGGGTTTGGGCACCATTGGGGGTTTTGTTGACCAAGGATTTGGGTGTTAAACTTGACAATCAAGATATGGTTTGGATGCCTTGGGTCAGATGTCTGCCGAGCGGATGCGTTGCGGAAGTTGCCCTTGATGATGCAAGCTTGACCCAACTGCGCGCCAACCAGAGCGCTCTGTTTGTCATCTTCAAGACGCCCGAAGAAGGCATTGGCATTCCAGTGTCGTTGAATGGGTTGAGTGAAGGCTACGATCAACTCCCATAGTCCTGCAGCGGCAGTTCGTCGAATTCAAATTCACCAGTTGTTGACTTGATCTTTTGGCGACAAAAGACCATTTACTATGCCTGATCAGACAAAGCGGGGCTAGAATGTGCCGCTATCGAACGAAAGCCTCACTATGTCCAAGCCGAGCACAGGCGGCATGAAAGCCGTTTTTACCGAAGGGTCCACCATGCGCCATGTTGTTGTTATGACAACAACATCTGCAATTGGTTTGATGTCGATCTTCTTTGTTGATGCGATCACGCTGTTTTATATTTCTCAACTTAATGACGCGGCGCAAACCGCAGCCGTTGGCCGGGCAAGTTATGTGCTTGGATTTGTTATTGGCCTATCCGTTGGCTTTATGATTGGTGCTTCAGCAATGGTTGCACGCTCAATCGGCGCTGGCGACGATGAAGCAGCCCGGTCTTATGCAGGCACGTCTTTACTGTCTGCATTTGCATTTGGGATCATTGTCGCAATCGTTGGTTTTCTGCTCACCGATTGGTTGATGGCGCTACTCAAGGCTGAAGGGCAAGCCCTCGAATACGCACGGACCTATTTGTATATCGTTCTGCCTTCCATGCCGTTTTTGGGCGTTGGCATGGTCACAATGGGTTTGCTGCGTTCCAAAGGCGATGCGAAACGGTCTATGTATTTGCCCCTTATTGGTGGCGCCCTTACCGCTGCACTTGATCCGATTTTCATTTTTGTATTCGGTTGGGACGTGATCGGCGCCGCCGTTGTGTCCTCAATAATGCGCGTGACCTTTGCAGCCTTGGGTCTGTACTTTGTTATTGGCATTCACAATATGGTTGCAATGCCCACATTGGAACGGTTTGGCAAAGATCTTCGCAACATCCTCAAAATCGCGTTGCCCACCGTGGCGACAAATCTGGCAGCCCCCGTTGGTGCGTTTCTCATCGCACAAGGTGTTGCGGATTTTGGCGATGCCGCAATTGCGGGTCAATCGGTTGTGGACCGTTTGGTGCCTTTGGCTTTTGGGGTTATCTTTGCCCTTTCAGGCGCCGTGGGCCCTATCATTGGGCAAAACTTTGGCGCGTCGAAAATGGATCGCGTGCGCCAAGCGCTTACAGATGGGGTGATCTTTAATCTGGTTTATGTCTTGATCGCATGGTCGGCATTGTTCTTGGCACAAGATTATGTGGTCAAAACCTACAATGCCTCTGGCGATATGGAATTGGTGATCCGCTTGTTCTGTACAATTATGGCCGGCTCATTCTTGTTCAACGGCTTTTTGTTTGTTTCAAATGCAGCATTCAACAATTTAGGCAAACCGCTTTATGCAACAATGTTCAATTGGGCGCGCCAAACACTTGGCGTGGTGCCATTTGTTTATTTCGGCGCACAATGGGCTGGTTTGCCGGGCATCTATTGGGGCATCGCCGCTGGCGCTGTTGTCTTTGGGGTGTTGCCGGTGATCTCGGCTTTTGCCCTGATCAAAAAACTGACCATAGAAAAAGAAGAAGCTTTGGACGCGACACCGGTCGCCACCTAAAAAAAAGCCGAACGCACATGTTTTTGACATGTGGGTTCGGCTATAAGTTTTGGGGGTTAGAAAACGGATGGCTAGCGTTGGCTTGCGCGCTTACGAGCAAGTGACAAACGCCAAATGGCTTGATCGTGACCCACTTCAATCATTTCATGCAGATCAGCTTTATTGAGACCCACATCAGCCAGCTGATGCGCGTCCAAAGCGCTCAATTGACTAAATGTCTTGTGCTGACGATACGAAAGCGCAATGCGCTCTGCGAATAGCGACAGGTTTGTTGCCAGGGTCATCAGCTGTGTCGTGCCGAAGCTGAAGCCTGAACGACGGCTTGTTGAGACAAACGCCATATCAAATCTCCATAGATGTTTTGGGGCGCCTTAAAAACAGGCAAAGATCATTTACACTCATCAACATATTGACAAACTCATCATTCGTCTAACAAATAGAAATCATAAGTACGATCAATTTTGGTGATAGTGATGGCAACGCCTTTAGACTTAGATCAACTACAGACATTTGCAGTAATTGCAGATTGCGGCAGTTTCACTGAAGCGGCAAAGCGGGTGTTCAAGACACAGAGCGCCGTCTCTATGCAAATTAAGCGGCTCGAGGAACGATTGGGCACCAGCCTTTTGATCCGTGAAGGCCGACGCGTAACGGTGACCCATGCAGGGGAAACCCTTTACCACCGCGCGCGACGGATGTTGCAAATCAATGCCGACATTGTGGACCTTTTTTCAAAAGAAGACCTGTCGGGGACCATTCACATTGGTATTCCCGATGATTATGCGGTGCGGGTACTGCCATTGTTGCTGTGCTCGTTCCAACAATCTCATCCTAAAATTCAGATCGATGTGAAATGCCAACCATCAGAGGAATTGTTGGTGGGCGTGCGCTCGGGTAAATATGACATGATCATATTTACACAAGGCACCAGCCAAAAGTTTGGTGAATTGCTGCGTTCTGAACCAATGCATTGGATGGTGGGGAACGGGTCTGAAGTCCACAAACAGACCCCCTTACCTATTGCCGCAGGCAGTAAAGATTGCTGTTGGCGCTTGTCTGCAGAAGATGCGCTAAATGATGCGGGCATAGATTACAGGGTCGCCTACACATCTTCAAACGCCACTGCGATCACCAGCGCGGTTAATGCAGGGCTTGCTGTGGGTGTATTGTGTGAGAGCTCAATTACAAAGGACATGCGCGTGCTTGGTGCCGCGGACGGCATGCCACCGCTGCCCGATGCGGATATCGCCATGTTGCGGGCCAGCAATGCCTATGGCGGCATTTACAACGCGCTGGCCGAACACATCAAAGAAAGCTTAGAAACGGTCATTGAAAACGCGGCCTAGAACAGGCTCTCGGTGAATACTTTGTCGATGTCGCCGCCCCAAGTGGAGCGGTAGGCATCTAGCATGACTTCGGCAGGGCTTTTTTCCAGTTTCAGTGCACGTTCCACCGGGTGCAAGAAAACACTTTCGTCAAACCCTTCCCAGTTGGTTTTTGCCCGTGCAGCAAGACCATTGCGCGAAATCTCAAGCATGTCGCGCGCGATTTCACCTACTTTTCGGCCGGCAATTTCGGCTTGGAATGCCGTTTTTGCAACATCCACCCGCAGCTGGTCACGCTGTTCTGCGGTCCAGTCTTTTACCAAGTCCCATGCAGCATCTAACGAAGACTGATCGTAAAGCACACCAACCCAAAGTGCGGGCATAGCGCAAATACCTTCCCATGGGCCTGAATCAGCGCCCCGCATTTCCAAGAAGCACTTCAATCGGACTTCCGGGAAAATGGTTGAAAGGTGATCTTCCCAATCCGCCTTTGTTGGCAATTCGCCCGGACGCTGTGGCAGTTTTCCATCAAGGAAGGCACGGAAGCTTTCACCGGCGCAATTGACGTATTCGCCATCACGGATAACAAAATACATAGGCACATCAAGCGCATAATCGACATAGCGCTCAAAACCCATGCCGTCTTCAAAGGCAAAAGGCAGCATGCCAGTGCGGTCACGATCTGTGTTTTGCCAGATATGGCTGCGGTAGGACAAAAAGCCCGACGGCTTGCCGTCAATAAACGGCGAATTGGCAAAAATCGCGGTTGTGATCGGTTGCAGCGCCAAACTGGTACGAAGCTTCTTCACCATGTCTTGCTCGGAGGCAAAGTCCAAATTGACTTGCACCGTGCAAGACCGAAACATCATTGAAGTGCCCAGAGTGCCCACTTTTTTCATGTAGGGCTTCATAATGCCATAGCGCGATTTGGGCATGGTGGGCATTTCGTCGAGCGACCAAGTGGGCGCAACGCCAAGCCCTAAAAACTCAAGACCCATATCGTCAGTTATGGAGCGCAACATTTTGAGGTGGTTGCCGGTTTCCTGGCACGTCTCATGGATCGTTTCTAGCGGTGCGCCAGAAAGCTCAAGCTGACCGCCCGGTTCAAGCGAAATTGATCCGCCGCCAATAGGATCTTTCAGGCCAATAATATTTCCCTTGTCCAGCAGGGGCGTCCATTTTGTTTGTTCTTGAACGGTCTCAAGAATCGCTTTGATGCCGCGATCACCTTCATATGGTACGGGCAAATGCCTTTTGCGACCGAACACAAACTTTTCGTGCTCTGTGCCAATGCGCCAATCAGCTTTTGGCTTGGAGCCTTTTGACAAGGCTTCAATCAAATCTGCTTTGGATTCGATCAGTGGGCTGGCGACAGGTGAAGCTGACATGAAAAAGTCCGTACGTTAGTTCGAGCGTCAACCCGAATTTGACCAAAAGTGTCCCCGACCATAGCGGGCAAATTTATAGTTTCAATCCTTTTATCGTAAATCACCGATATTTGATTGGATGATCGCAAGAGCGGCAACGGCTGCGGTGTCGGCGCGCAAAATACGCGGCCCAAGACTAATGGGCACGCAAAACTCTTGATCCAACAATAGTTTGCGCTCATCCGCAGAAAAGCCACCTTCGGGTCCTACCAGCAAAGCGATGGGCTGATCTTTGATTTCCATCAAGCTGGGTGCAGCCCCATCAACTGGCGCACCTTCGTCAGCGAACACCAATTTGCGGCCCGCATGTTCTGTTGGCCATTGCTCGATCAGTTTCACCAACGAGACTTGGTCGTGAACTTTTGGCACGCTGAGGATTTCGCACTGCTCGGCGGCTTCAATGACGTTTGCGCGTATTTTATCAATTTTCAACGATCCCACCAATTGCGTGTGCTGGGTAATCACCGGTTGCAGGTGTCCAACGCCCATTTCAGTTGCTTTTTGCACCATATAATCGAGGCGACCAGATTTTAGCGGTGCGAACATATACCAAAGGTCGGATGTCGGCGTTTGCTTTGCGTGCGCTTGGATCACCGCAATGGTTGACCCTTTGCGATGCGCCTCAGCGATTTCAGCTAGAAATGCACCATCCCGGCCGTTGAAGAGTATGATTTGGTCACCCTCTTTTTTGCGCATAACGTTGAGCAAATAGTTGTTTTGGGCCATGTCGAGTTTAAAGGATTTCCCAACTCGCAGGTCTGCATCAATAAAAAGACGATTTAAGTTCTTGTGATGACGAGGCATAGGGTTCACGCTTGCTTAACAAAAGACCAACGCCTATTAGCGTTCCTAATTGCTGATATAGAAAATGTGATTATGAGTGAACAAAAATCTGACCGCGTTGCTGACGCTGACGTAAAAAACTGGGTGGACTTATTTGCTCCAGCCCCAATCCGCCCCTATTTGCGCATGGCGCGTTTGGATCGTCCGATTGGTTATTGGTTGCTGTTTTGGCCTTGCGCGTTTTCTCTTGGGCTTGCCGCCGTTGCTCGTCCACAAACCGGGTTTTCATTCTATTATTTAGCGCTATTCTTTGTCGGCGCGGTGGCCATGCGTGGCGCAGGATGCACCTTAAATGACATTATTGACCGCAATATTGACGATAAAGTTGAACGCACCCGCTCCCGCCCTATCCCATCTGGGCAAGTGAGCGTTAAGCAAGCGGTGGTTTTTCTGGTCATTCAATGTTTGATCGGTCTGCTCGTTCTGCTGCAATTCAATGATTTCACCAAACTTTTGGGCATTTCATCGCTGATCCTGGTGGTCATCTATCCGTTTATGAAGCGCATCACCTATTGGCCGCAGTTGTTTTTGGGCCTTGCGTTTAATTGGGGTGCGTTGATGGGATGGGCTGCTATGTTTGGCACCCTGCACTATCCAGCGCTCTGGCTTTATGCGGGATCGATTTTGTGGACCATAGGGTATGATACAATTTATGCGCTGCAAGATCGCGAGGACGATGCGATGATTGGGGTAAAATCCACAGCGCGGTTGTTTGGTAATTATGCGCGAGAAATCACCGCAGCCTTCTATGTGGGCGCATTGATATTGTGGTGGTTTGCTGCGGATGGCGCTGGGGTGGGCAGACTATTTCTTTATGCCGCGTGGACTGTGCCATTGCTTTTGGCGTGGCAAATCGCAACGCTAAAACCGGATCAAGGCTTGAACTGCCTCGTCCGGTTTAAAGCAAATCATTGGGTCGGGCTGGCACTGGCACTTAGTTTATTCATCGAATATAGGTTTTGAATTTGGAGATACAAAACCTCGACCCAAAGTGCTGTAGTTAGTTTAGCCAGAGACCAACCCGAGCTTGCGTTTATTTAGAAAGCGAGGACGACGGTTCGCTTGCGGTGCGAACTGACGACGGTTTGTTTGATTGCCCACAAGCACGCCACCAACATGTTGCGTATAGGGCACCAAATCACCGTTTCCGGCGCGGATGAACAAAGGCAAACAGAGTTTTTTGCCCCAGTTTTGCCACTCAGCAACCACGGCGTGGTTACCTTCTTCTTCAAACACGCGATAATTTAAACCACTGTCCGTGTGAATAAGCTCAATCGCACTGGTGAGCACACCTTCATCTGAAATGGTGGTTGCAACGGCAACACCCACATACTCGGTCACCGGGACTTTGATTTTGATGGGGACGCCGCTTTGGGTCAATGTTTTGCGAACCGTTACGGTTTTCACATCATCTTTAGGTGCGTTGTCATTTGCCGGTCGGAGTGCAGGCAGGTTTTGCCCGTTCTTTCCGTTTAGGATCACTTTGGACCCTTTAACTGTTGTGCCTTGCAGCATGTTCTTGTGCCTTCCTGTTAACTCGAGAGCTGTTTTTAAATTTTTCGCTTCTCGTTGTTGAGACCCAAACTACCGAAGAGTTTTCTCAATCCGCTTAAAAAATGCGGTTAAATTTTCGTTGTTTCAAAGAGGGTTAGCAGGTTATGACCGGGTATAACGGCTGATTAACCGAAACGGTATGCTTGCGTCTTATAACAAGGTCAAATATCAGTCTCACCGGGCGTTGTGCCCGCTAAGGAGCCATGGATGTCGCAAGAGAGCGCGCTCGAATTTGAAGATGATTTGGAATTGATCCGTTCTGCAGCTGTGAGCGCTGGGATCATCGCGACAGGTTTTTTTCGTCAAGATGTAAAAACTTGGACAAAAGAAAATGCGTCCCCGGTCTCTGAAGCCGACTTGGCGGTTGACCGTTATCTTAAAGCAACCTTGTGTGCTGAACGCCCCGACTATGGGTGGCTGAGCGAAGAAACAGCCGACGATTTGGATCGAATGAATAAAGATCGAATATTTGTCGTTGATCCAATTGATGGCACGCGCGGCTATTTGCAGGGCGATGACAGTTGGACGGTATGCATTACAGTCGTTGAAAAAGGCAAGCCAGTTGCCGGTGTTGTTTATGCCCCCATCCGCGATGAACTTTATGAAGCCATTGCAAATGGCGGTGCCTATTTGAATGGTGAACCCATTCGCCGACGCGCGCGGTTGGGCAACGCTGGCCCCATTATGCCCGCGCCCGGCGCTGTGCATCGCGAATTGGAAGCGCGGGGCATTTCTTTTGTGCGTGGTCCAGCAATCCGCTCTCTGGCGCTTCGGTTGGTGCAGGTTGCAACGGGTGTTTTAGATATTGCTGTGTCGCGGCGTGGGGCGCAAGATTGGGACATTGCTTCTGCCAGCTTGATCCTACAGGAGTGCGGCATAAGCCTTGAAGATGTGTGTTGCGGCCCTCCGACCTTTAATAAGGAAGAAATTCGCCATGGTGCTATTGCGGCAATGCTTGAGGACAGTCTAAAAGACGACATCCATGAGGTGCTGCGAAACATTTATGGATGTCCAATAGACAACTAGCTTTTAAGTGAAGTGGGAACTTTATGAGCGAAGACAAAAAACAGCTTCTACATCTGGTCATCGGTGGCGAGCTTGAAGACCTTGATGATATTACATTCCGTAATCTTGATGAAGTCGATATTGTTGGGATTTATCCAAACTATGAAACGGCTGCTGCCGCTTGGAAACAAAAAGCCCAAATGACCGTCGACAATGCACATATGCGCTATTTTGTTGTGCATATGCACCGTCTGCTTGATCCGGGCAAAAAATAGATCGATGAACACTGAATTGAGCCAACCTGAAAAATCGGGCTTTTTACAAAGCGCTGGGTTCCGACGCTTTTTGGGTTGGCACGTTCTTGGCGGTTATCTGCGGTTCACCTCCGCCTCGTCAAAATTTATCTATGATCCGCCAAATGCGCACGACATTTCTGCTGATTTGATGCCAGCGATTTTTTGTTGCTGGCACGGGCAAGGCATGCTGGGCATGAAATTGGTGCCTGTTGCCAAGCAGCTTTCTATCCTCACATCACGACATCCAGATGGGCAAATTGTTGCTGCTGCGGCTGAAAGCTTTGGTTGCTCCACCGTCAATGGGTCTGGCGCTAGCTTTAAGCAGGATGAGGGAACAGGCGGCATGGCTGCAATGCGCGAAATGTTGCGTGAGATGAAGCGCGGTCAATCGATCGGCGTCACCGCAGATATCCCCCCAATTCCGGGCCGCAATGTGAGCGATGGTATAGCACTGTTGGCGCGTTTTTCTGGTCGCCCGATTATTCCCTATGCGGTTTCCAGTTCGCGGCGCTCTGTTTTGGAAAATGTTTGGGACAAAATGCAAATCAATCATCCATTTTCGCGGATATCGGCCTGCATTGACGAACCAATTTGGGTACCCAAGACGGCAAAAGACCTAGAACCCTATTCAAAAGAGTTGGCGATGAAGCTTGATCGCACCACGGCGCGGGCTTTTGAGTTGGCGGACCAAAAGTCCTAAGCGCCAGCTCCAGAGATAATGCGCACAGCAGCGTCTAGCGCGCCGGGTGGTCCAATCCGATCGATACCGATTTTGCCGCGCCGTTCCGCTTCTTTTGCGTCTTTAAGCAATGGCTCGAGTTTGTTGGCGATTTGACTGGCGTCCAATGGCGACGAAACGCGACACTCCCCCATTAGTCTTTCGTTGCGGCGCACACGTTGTGGGCGGGCATCATCATGCACCAATGCAACAACCGGCACACCAAGTCCCGCGCTTTGAAAAACAGCCGTGCCTGCCTGCCCAACAATTGCGCGTGAATGCTTGGCAAGTGTTCCAATGCCTTTGTCGAAAAAATGAATTTCGGTTTGGTCAAATGAGGCTGAGATGGCCAGATGTTGGCCACCAATCAAGTTTTGCTCGATAAGATTGCGCAAACCCGCCTTTTGAATGAGTGTTGCTATATCAACGTTTTGCGCCACCGGCACCAGAACCACCATCGGGTAACGCTGGGATAGCCGATTGATCGCATCCATTTCTATGGCAAAAACCTCAACGGCTTGTTCGCGACTGCCGGGCAAAAGTGTCACGGCTATTTTTTCGCCAATCAGCGGCGCAATGTCAAAGTCCAGTTCAGGCACGGTGTCCATCATCAAATTTCCGGCAAATCCCGCGTCGATATTCATCGCGCGCAACGAGCCAGCCAATATATCATCCCGGCACAGCACTTTACGCGTACAACGCTTTAGGGCTTGCTTCTCTGCCGCTGAATATTGACGTGCATAACCCGAATTATAGACATCGATATGGAGGTCGACCTGCTGACCGCCCGCCACGCTGAGCAGCGGTCCAACAATATCACCAACGGTGACCACTTTGTCCCAACGGCCACGATTGTTACGCAAGAAATTGATGTGTTTCATCGCAGTGAAGGCAAGACCGTTTTGAAAGTCTTTAAGAAGTGATCCCACCTTGCGATGGCCTTCACTGGCCAAGCTTCCGCGCGGACCAACAGTTTCGCAAACGCCTTCATATGACTTGCCAGCGCCTACAGTTGGCAGCGCTTCAACAAGATCAACATGTTTTGAAAGTTCACGTGCAAACATGGCGGCCATTGCGTCTTCGCCATAACCGTTTGAGATAACCAATACACGCATGTTTGCGACCCGACTACTTGGTGATGGCTTTCATCGAAGCCATGGCGTCGATATAGGGCTCTTGCTTGTCGACACTCCAATAGGTGAGTTCTTCAAGCGGAATTTTTTGGCCCGTCACCGCACAGGTTACATAGTGACCGGGCTCAACGACGGCAATGTCGGCGTCTAAATAGCGCAGTTTCGCTTCGCGTTGGCCAAAACTGGGTTCAAATATATTCATCTTATCCTCTTAGCTGCGCCCACATATAAGAGAGTGCGAACAAAAAATCAAAACAAGCTTTCTTGTCCGTCGTTTGTTTTTTTCGCTTCAGGCTTTGGCACCTTCTTTGGTTTTGGCGTCGGCGCATCCGCGATCACCGCCCCAAGGTCACCATCGTGCATACGCAATGTTACGCCTTCACCCTTTTTCAACGCCCCTGCTGAACGCGCCACTTGCCCGCTTGCATCCAAAACCAATGCGTAGCCGCGGCTCAATACACCTTTGTAGCTGAAGGAATTCAGCAACTTGGATTGTGTGTCCAGCACTGCTTTGCGTTTATCAAGCAAACGTTGAAATGCAGGATCCATCGATTTGCTCAATGGCTCCAACTTTAAACGGGCACGGCTGGTTGGTTGTTTCAGCCCCTGATCCAAGCGCCCACCCAAAGTGGTCAAACGTTCGCGCAGGTTTTGGTTTTTCTGCTCGAGCGCATTGGCTGAAACGCGCGGCGCTATTGTGCCCAGTTTTGCGCGCTTTTGCTGAATGAACTGGGTGAGTGCATTGCCCAAACGCAACGTCGCCAAATCTTGTCGTTGCCGGGCGGTTGCTGTGAGGTCTTGCGGCTTTGGCATAGATGCGGTGATCGCGCGCATCCGGTCCTTGAAGTTTGAAAGCGTGCGCAATTGGGCGTTGCGGGTTCGCGACCCAAGGTCCTCAACATAGGCGACCAATTCTGCTTTTACCGGCACGGCCATTTCTGCAGCCCCAGTCGGGGTTGGCGCTCTTTTATCGGATGCGTAATCGATCAGGGTGATATCGGTTTCGTGGCCCACCGCTGAAATCAAAGGGATTTGCGAAGCTGCGGCCGCACGCACAACGACTTCGTCGTTGAAGCCCCATAGGTCTTCAATTGACCCGCCTCCGCGCGCGACAATCAACAGATCTGGCCGCTTGATCGGGCCGCCGGGTTGAATGGCGTTAAATCCATCGATGGCACGCGAAACTTCAGCCCCGCAGGTATCGCCCTGCACACGCACGGGCCACACGATCACATGTGTTGGAAATCGATCATCCAAACGGTGTAAAATATCGCGGATTACCGCGCCGGTTGGCGACGTGATCACACCAATGGTTTGAGGTAAGTAGGGTAACTCTTGTTTCCGGTCAGCGTCAAACAAACCCTCGGCCATCAGTTGCTTACGGCGCTTATCCAACAGCGCCATTAGCGCCCCAGCGCCTGCTGGTTCGATATGCTCGATGACGATTTGATATTTGGAAGACCCTGGGAAAGTGGTCAATTTGCCGGTGGCAATAACCTCCATCCCCTCTTCGGGTTTGACCGCTAGTTTTGAAAAAACGCCGCGCCAGATCACGGCATCCATGCGGGCTTTTTCGTCTTTAAGCGCAAAATAGGCATGGCCCGACGAGTGAGGACCGCGATAGCCGGTGATTTCGCCGCGCACCCGCACATGGCCAAATTTGTCCTCAACCGTCTTTTTGATCGATTGAGAGATTTCGGTGACTGTGAATTCGTGGGCGTTTGATTTCAATTCTTCCATAATTGAACTGGTGCCTTGGATATTTGGTTCCGTCAAGGGTGACGCGCTGCCATCAACATGATATGGGAGCGCCAACGGGCAACATTCACAGATATCTGGACACATATTATGAACATTTTGCTGATTGGTTCTGGCGGTCGCGAACACGCTTTGGCATGGGCGATTGCTAAGTCGAAACACACAGACACACTATTCATTGCGCCGGGGAATGCGGGCATGGAAGAATGTGGCAAGATTGTTGATTTGGACGTGGATGACCACGCAGCTGTTGCCGAGTTTTGCGCCGACGAAAACGTACAATTTGTGGTGATTGGTCCAGAACAACCCCTTGTTGATGGCATGGCGGATGTGTTGCGCGAATGCGGGTTGAAAGTGTTCGGCCCGTCCCAAGTTGCTGCCCAGCTTGAAGGGTCAAAGCATTTCACCCATCAATTGTGCGATGAAATGAATGTGCCAGCCGCCAAATATAAACAGTTTGATGCGCTAGAGCCTGCACTTGCCTATTTGGCAGACCAAGGTGCGCCAATTGTGATCAAGGCCGATGGTTTGGCCGCGGGTAAAGGCGTTACAGTTGCCGAAACCCTTGAACAAGCGGAAGCAGCGCTGCGCGATTGTTTTGATGGTTCTTTTGGAGATGCTGGCGCGTCAGTTGTCATTGAAGAATGCATGGTCGGCGAGGAAGCTTCCTTGTTTGCGCTCAGCGATGGAAAAGACATTGTTTTGTTGCCTTCCGCTCAGGACCATAAACGCGCGTTTGATGGCGATAAGGGACCGAACACAGGCGGCATGGGCGCCTATTCCCCCGCCCCTGTTATGACCGCTGAAATGCTCGAGCGTGCGCGCAAAGAAATTATTGAGCCCAGCATTAAGGGCATGGCCGCGCGTGGCACGCCTTTTACTGGCGTTTTATTCATCGGGTTGATGATTACAGCCAAGGGGCCAAAGCTGATCGAATATAATGTGCGTTTTGGTGACCCTGAATGCCAAGTGCTTATGATGCGCCTAAAATCTGACATTGTTGAGCTTTTGACAGCCTGTGCCGATGGTACGCTTGGTGAAGAAACACCTGAGTTTGACGACGCGGTTGCCCTGACGGTTGTGATGGCGGCGAACGGCTATCCCGGCTCATATAAAAAGGGCACACAAATCAAAGGGCTCGATGCCATTGATGGCGATAATGTCAAAATCTTCCATGCGGGCACCAAACGCGACGGCGACAAATTGCTTTCAAACGGCGGACGTGTATTGAACGTCACCGCCAAAGGTAGAACCGTGCAAGAAGCCCGTGACCGCGCTTATGCGGCAATTGATCAGATCGATTGGCCTGAAGGCTTTTGCCGCACAGACATTGCGTGGCGCGCCATTGAACGCGGGTAAATCACCTTTTAGTTTTCTGACTTCCATTTGGCCCGCCCACACCCGGCGGGCCTTTTGTATGAGGGAGCACTTTCAATTCTCCACCGATTGAGGTTTACTCGTTAGGTTGCATTAAATGAACGTCTGTTCATTTGCTTGGGGAGGAAATTGACAATGCTGAAAAACCGGGGTGACGTGCGCTCAACGCGTGATGGGTTTAAGTGGGAAATCCCTGAGCATTATAATATTGGCGTTGATATTTGTGATCGGCTCGCGGCCCAAAACCCCGACAACTTGGCCATCATCGACATTGCACAAGACAAAAGCGTTCAGAACCACACTTTTGGTCAATTACGCGATTTTTCCAATCAGCTCGCACATGTGTTGGATCGCAACGTGCAATTGGGTGACCGCATTGCGGTTTCGCTGCCGCAGAGTTTTGAAACCGCTGCAGCCCATATTGCCATTACAAAAATTGGCGCGGTTTCACTGCCACTGTTCACTTTGTTTGGGCCTGAAGCGCTGTTGCACAGAATGAGCGATTCTGGTGCTAAGGTCATCATTACAAATGCCGCTGGCGTGGCAATGATTGCGCAAATCCGGCAAGAGCTTCCAGCACTTGAACAGGTGTTTTGCGTCGATGGGCCAATTGAAGACGCAATTGATCTACATGCCGTGTGCGCTGAACAATCAACCCATTTCACTCCGATCAATACCAAAGCAGAAGACCCCGCAATTCTGATCTACACTTCTGGCACCACAGGCAACCCCAAAGGGGCACTGCATGCACATCGGGTGCTGCTTGGCCATTTACCGGGTGTTGAAATGAGCCACAATTTTTTACCCCAACCAGACGACCTGATTTGGACCCCCGCCGATTGGGCTTGGATTGGTGGTTTGCTTGATGTTTTGATGCCTGCCTTACACCACGGCATTCCCGTGATTGCGCGGCGATTTGAAAAATTTAGAGCCAGCGCGGCGTTTGAATTGATGCAAGAATTCAATGTGCGCAATGCATTTTTGCCGCCCACCGCGCTTAAGATGATGCGGCAAGACCCAAACGCTGAAAGCTGGAACCTCAAGCTTCGCTCGGTGGCCAGTGGCGGCGAAACCTTGGGCAAGGAACTGATTGAATGGGGTGAGAAGGTATTTGGCACCACGATCAATGAGTTTTATGGCCAAACCGAATGCAACATGATCGTATCTTCATGTGCGGCGCTCGCACCTGCGGAACCGGGTGTTATGGGCTTTGCAGTCCCCGGTCATACGGTTGAAGTCATAGATGAAGAGACACTGACCTTTTCAGGCCTTGGGGAAGAAGGCAGCATTGCAGCCAAAGCACCTGATCCAGTTATGCTTTTGGAGTATTTGAACAACCCAGCCGCCACGGCAAAAAAATTCGTCGAAATTGATGGCACAAAATGGCTGATAACGGGCGACAAAGGCCAAAAAACGAAAAGCGGGCGCATTCGATTTGTGGGGCGCGATGATGATGTGATCAGCTCTTCGGGTTATCGCATTGGCCCGGCGGAAATCGAAGACTGTTTGCTCACCCATCCGGCTGTCAAAATGGCAGGCGTTGTGGGCAAGCCCGACGAGGTGCGTGGCTCAATTGTGGCCGCCTTTATTGAATTGGCGGATGGATATGAAGCACACGACGCGCTTGCCGATGAAATTGCGACCCACGTAAAAAACCGCCTGGCGGCCTATGAGTATCCGCGTGTTATCCGCTTTATCAACGACATGCCGATGACCACCTCTGGCAAAATCATCCGCGCTGAGCTGCGAGACCGTATTGAGAAGGAAACCGCCAATGCCTAGCGAAACGAGCATTTTGTTGGAACAACTTGGCGCAGTGGCAATTGTCACGCTTAACCGCCCTGAGCAACGCAATGCGTTTGATGCGCCTATGTGCGCGCAGATGCGCCAAACCATTGACCAAATCGAAGCAGATCCTTCTGTTTTGTGTACAGTGTTGCAAGCCAACGGCCCTGCATTTTGTGCTGGAATGGACTTGAAGGCTTTTCTAGCTGGGGATGCAGATCGTATCCTGTTTGGTGAATATGGTTTTGCCGGTTTTGTTAAACGCAAGCGCACCAAACCCGTGATCGCTGCTGTGGACGGGGCAGCGCTGGCTGGTGGTTTTGAATTGATGCTGGCCTGCGACATGGTAATTGCCGGCAAAAGTGCCAAATTTGGCCTACCCGAAAGCAAATTGGGCTTGGTCGCTGCTGGTGGCGGCGCGATCCGATTAGGTCAACGTGTGCCAAAAGTAATCGCCAACGAGATTTTGCTCACCGGCCGCATGTTTGGCGCGGATGAGGCTTTGCAGTGGGGTTTGGTCAATCAAGTTGTGCCGGATGGCAATGCCTTGGCTGCTGCGATGGAAATGGCCGAGCAAATCGCCAACAACGCCCCCTTGTCGCTTAGGGCAAGCTTAGCGCTAACTGATCTGGCAAGCAGTCAAATTGAACCCGCGCTTTGGGAAGAAAACGACAGGCAAATGGAGATGATCAGCACCACCCGTGACGCACAGGAAGGTCCCGCAGCTTTCGTCGAAAAGCGCGCGCCAGTTTGGGGTGGTCGATAGCAAATCTTTTGCGCGGCTTCAGTCCTTATTAAAGGCAGCCGACCAATGGTGATGTTGCAAATCAGAAAGCGGTCGAAACAGCAATTCATTGCTGGAATTCGTGACCGCCACAAGAACATTTACGCCCCAAAACCGCAGCCGTTCTTGGCATACGCCACAGGGTGACAATATTGTAAATGGAGCGTCTTCGCTTTCTCTGAACACACATAGGCTGTGTGTTACGGGCACATCTTGCTTGTGCGCTTCAAGGAACCCGCCAAGTTCCATGCAAACAGACAGTACATCCAACTCAGTATCTGGAGAAACACTTGTTATAATTTCCCCGGTTTCCAAGCGTACCGCCGCTGCACCGCCCCAGCCTTTAGGATAGCGACGTTCAATGAGACTGACCGCTGCAGCGTAGATCTCTTTCTCAAAGCTCGTATTTTCCATGGTGCGACCGCTGCTTTTTTTCTAAATCTTCATTTAAATTAATTGCTATTCCCCAAGACTAACTTGCCTCATCAAGCAACCGTACAATTGCGTCCCGTGACATTCGGATGAGTTGCAACTTATCCTTATCGCGATAATAGGAATAGGCAATGACGGCATTATGTAGCGCCCAACCGCGCCCGCGTCGCCATTCATTTTCGTCGATTTTCAGGGTACGTCTGAACACTTGACGCGCTTCGCCGTCAAAAAGCCACCATGCCGGGGGTATATCGGCGGCGGGATCTCCCACGGCACACAGTCCAAAATCTATGACGCCTGCCAACACACCATTTTGAGTGATCAAATTTCCCGCGTGCAAATCCCCATGCAACCAGACCGGAGGACCATTGTGCGGCTTGGCGGCAAGTGCATCTTTCCAGACGTTGAGGAGCCGCTTGGCGTCGAACTCATCGGCAATCTCAAGAATAGATTTTTGCGTGGCCGGGTCCCTGTCTTCCAACGGTACGCCGCGTCTATTGTCAGATTTCTCGCTCAAGTATTCGTCACTGGCCTTGTTGGCACGTAACTCGAGAAGAAAACGGGACAGCCGCTCAGCGGCTTCATCCGGCGAGTGCGGCGGCACGGTGAAATAGTCCTCACCATCCATCCAGGAATACAGCGCGATAGGAACACCACGGTCTGTCACTTTTGCATACTCACAAACCGTTGGCACTTCCAACGTACGGAACTTACGTTGCCTTAAAACTGAGACTTCCCTTTGCAAGGCCTTCGCCGCATATTCGTGCAATGGCACCCGCACCACATGACTTTTGCCAAGTCGATACATTGAATTGTCTGTGCCACCCGAAGCGATTTGTTTCAGCTGTAATGAAGAATATTTTGGCCACATACTTGCAACGGCATTTTTGATCCCCACCTCATCAAATGTAGCGCCAAAAGCAATGCTTAAACTCAACTCTTTTCACCAATTGTTGCGTTGAATAAAACATTGTTTGTAACCAAGATACGTCCAATGGTGGTTGCAAAATTGCTGCACTTCGTAAAATTGTTAACCTCAGTGTGATAGGCTTTTAAGCAGTAAAGTAGAGTTAGGTGGCGAATATGACGACCTTGTACGGTCCTCGAATTGGCGTCGCCCTTGGTGGTGGCGCAGCACGCGGTTTAGCCCATATTTCCATTATCGAAGCGATGGACGAAATGGGGCTCAAGCCAAGCCTTATTGCAGGTACTTCTATAGGCGCTTACATCGGCGCTGGTTGGGCGTCTGGCATGCAGGGACGCGAGATCCGTGAACATGCTTTGGACGTTTTGGGCAGTATGCGCGCCCTGAGTTCTCGGCTTTGGCGCACACAAGTCTATGACATTCGCGAAATGTTTCAGGACGGCATTTCGATGCAGTTTGACGCATTGCGCGTTCTTGGGGCCTTTTCGCCGCAGCCTTTTCCGCGCCGTTTTCGGCAATTGCAAATTCCTTTAAGGGTGATCGCCACTGACTATCGGTCGTGGCACCCAGCTGTTTTTCACAAAGGTCGCCTGGATTGGGCGCTTGCCGGTTCCATTGCCATTCCAAGCCTTTTCAAGCCGGTCATTCACGAAGACCGTTTGTTGGTGGATGGTGGTGTTGTGAACCCGCTGCCGTTGGATCACGCGAGCCAAGGCATGGACATTGTTATTGGGGTGGATGTGAACGGTGATCCGGTTTTAACCGACCCCAGCTTTACACCTGCAACCATTGATATTGGCATGGGCGCTGCTCAAATCATGATGCATGCCCTCACCGCCCAAATTTTGGGCGCCTATCCGCCAGACATCTATGTGAAGCCAAATGTGCGCGATTTTGGCGCCTATGAATTTTGGCGCGTGCGCGAAATCTTAGAAGCTGGCGATGCGGTGAAAGACCAATTCAAATATAAATTGGCCGAAAAGATGGATCGGTTTATCGTCGATCAAGGAAAAACTGCTGAAGCAGTTTAGCGCTTTCACGTTCATTTAGCCCTGCAATTACTTCAGGTTGATGGTGGCATGTGGGTTGGTTGAAAAACCGAACCCCATTGTCCACCGCCCCACCCTTTGGATCATCCGCCCCATAATAGACACGGCGCAATTTGGCGTGTGCAATAGCACCAGCGCACATGGTGCAAGGCTCCAGCGTTACGTATAAATCGCATTGGGCGAGCCTGCCGGTACCCACAAGCGCCAATGCTTGTTTGATCGCCAGCATTTCAGCGTGGGCTGTTGGGTCGTTCAAGGCTTTCATTTGGTTGGCGACTTTTACAATCACTTCCCCATCATGCACCACAACGGCCCCCACGGGCACTTCGCCATTGTTGGCCGCTATTTGCGCCAATTGCAGCGCTTGTTGCATGGGGGTGAGATTGTTGTTGGTCGTCATCACATCACTTTGCTTGTTGATGAAGCTTTGCCATAAGCACGCCAAAGATGCAAAGCCTGTTCGTTGGCGCTAGGCTATCGGCAATAGGAGAATCACATTCATGCGTATTCGGCAACTGCCCGACGATCTGGTGAACAAAATCGCCGCTGGCGAGGTTATTGAACGCCCGGCAAGCATCGTCAAAGAATTGGTGGAAAACGCGTTGGACGCAGGAGCGACCCGCATTGTGGTGACCACCAGCGCGGGCGGTAAAAGCTTGATCCGCATCGAAGACAATGGCTTTGGCATGGGCGAAGATGATTTGCGCCTCAGCGTCTCGCGCCATGCAACGTCTAAGTTGAAAGACGATGAGCTAGATGACATTCAAACACTTGGCTTTCGTGGCGAAGCTTTGGCGTCAATCAGTGCGGTTGCTGAACTGACCATCGCGACCCGCGCCACGAACGAAGAACTTGGCCTGAAATTGAGCTTTGAGGGCCCGCGCATTGTAATCTCTCCAAACCCGATGCCGCATGGCACGGTGGTGGAAGTGCACAGCCTTTTTAAGAATGTGCCGGCGCGCTTGAAATTCCTCAAATCTGACCGCGCCGAAGCCAACGCGATCACCGATGTGATGCGGCGCTTAGCAATGTCGGAACCGCATGTGCAATTTGTGTTGCAGGGGTCTGATCGGCAAACCACCAATTGGCCTGCGCAGACGGGCGAAAATGCCGCCAAGAACCGCCTCGGGCAAATCATGGGCAATGATTTTGCCACCAATGCCGTGCCGATTGATTATCACCGAGGCCCAGTGCACGTAACTGGCATGGCGGCGCTGCCAACTTACACAAAGGCCAATTCGCTAGCGCAATTCTATTTCATCAATGGCCGTCCCGTGCGCGACAAAGTTTTGATTGGCGGTGTGCGCGGTGCTTACGCTGACTTTTTGCACCGGGATCGTTTTCCGGTGGTGGCGCTATTTATCAATATGCCTTCGGCTGATTTGGACGTGAATGTGCACCCGGCAAAGTCTGAGGTGCGGTTTCGCGACCCTGGTTTCATTCGCGCGGCGGTGATCCGTGGCTTGATGAACGCCTTAGACGAAGCGGGCTTTCGTGCCTCAAAAACCGTTTCAGATGCAACTCTTGCAGCGTTTCAACCCGGTGTTACCGGGCAACCCACTTCTTCTGGTTTTCCACCTCCCTCTTCATATGGGATGAGCGAAACGGGGCAGCCTTCGATTGATCCGGAAGTCAATCGCACCATGCAATATCAGGGTGATTATGGCTATCGCCCCTCGGTCCTTTCGCCCAACATGCCGCGCATGGATGGGTTGAATACCCCAAGTGCACGGATGGAAGATTTGGACAGCGCGGACACAGCTGCTGCCCAGGACATGATGAGCGACGAGCACCCCTTGGGCGTTGCCCGCGCGCAATTGTTTGAGAACTACATCGTCGCGCAATCCAGAGACAATTTGATTGTTGTGGATCAGCACGCGGCGCACGAACGACTTGTCTATGAACGGTTTAAGGCAGAATTGAACGATGGTCCCGTGCCCGCGCAAAAGCACCTCATCCCGGTGGTGATAGATTTGCCTGAAGAAGATTGCGCGCGTCTAGAGGATGCATCCGAAGCGCTGTTACACGTCGGATTGGGTCTTGAACGATTTGGCCCTGCCGCTGTTGCGGTTTATGAAACCCCTGCCCTTTTAGGCAATTCTGACGTGCATAAGCTGATCAATGACGTCGCTGATCAGCTGGCTGAATGGGACAATATTTCCATTGTCATGGAGCGCTTAGAAGAAATCGCCGCCCGCATGGCCTGCCACGGCTCCGTCCGCTCTGGCCGCCGTTTGCGAGCCGAAGAAATGAACAAGCTTTTGCGCGAAATGGAAGCGACACCGCACTCGGGCCAATGTATCCACGGACGTCCCACCTATGTGCAGTTGAGTAAGGTAGATATTGAGAAACTGTTTGGGCGGCGGTAGTCATTGCTGAGGCTCATTGCGGCGGCAATGTGCCCCCGGATCAAGTCCGGGGACGCCGAGAGATGATGTGCGTTCCTTCACCACAGGGGCATTCCCGATCAACCGCATACAAAATCCATTACCCGAACAAGCTTACAGTTCACATTGACAATGGTAGGTCGTGCCCACTTATATTGAAGAGCCTGGGAGGAGCACACGATGTCAGAAGAAAAGAAAAGTTTTGAAGGTGGTTGTACGTGCGGCCATGTGCGCTACGAAATGCATTCTGAACCATTGATCGTACACGGATGCCACTGCACCTGGTGCCAACGACAAACGGGCGCGAGCTTCGCGGTGAATGCCTTGATTGAAGAAGATCGCGTGGTGGTGACAAAAGGCGAGGTCAACGAAATCTTGGTCCAATCACCAGGCGGTAGTGGGCAACGCATTGCCCGATGTCCCAGATGCCAAGTCGCGCTCTGGAGCAACTATCTTGTGATTGGCGACCTTGTTCGCTTCGTCAGGGTTGGCACGTTGGACGATTCTGCGAATTTCCCGCCCGATGTCCACATCTATACAAAAACCAAGCATCCTTGGGTGATCTTACCCCCCGACACCCCTTCGGTTGAAACATACTATGATGTGAATACTACGTGGCGGCCGGAGAGCATTGAACGGCGAAAAGTTCAACGCGAAGCTGCTCAGGGTTGAAACAATGAAAAAACATTTGTGCAAAGTGGGTGCTGAGATGCTGATTGAGCGTCATTTGCTGCAGTAACGTGACCCCGGATCAAGTCCGGGGATGCCAGAAGGATAGCCCGCATATCCCCACGGGACATTCCCGGCCTTGAGCCGGGATCGGCAAGCCGCAAACCTTCAACCTCACCCTGAGCTTGTCGAAGGGCGCGGAAATTAGAACCTTCTGGTTCGACGAGCTCACCATGAGGGCTTTTAACGTGTTGGTTCTAAACCGCTTCCAAAAACGTCTCAGCCGTCGTCAAATCAACCGACACCAAATTGGAAATACCGCGCTCAGCCATGGTGACGCCGAATAGGCGGTCCATGCGGGCCATGGTGATGGGGTTGTGGGTGATGACCACGAAGCGGGTTTCGGTTTTTTCGCGCATTGAATCGAGCAAGTTGCAGAAACGCTCAACGTTCGCATCGTCCAATGGCGCGTCGACTTCGTCGAGCACACAGATGGGGGCCGGGTTGGTGAGGAACACCGCAAAGATTAGCGACATGGCTGTAAGGGCTTGTTCACCGCCTGAAAGCAAGGTCATCGTCTGTGGTTTCTTGCCCGGTGGGCGGGCGATAATTTCAAGACCGGCTTCAAGCGGATCATCGCTTTCAACGAAAGTCAGCTCTGCCGTGCCACCGCCGAACAATTGGGTAAATAGTTCGGTGAAATGCGCGTTCACTTTATGGAAGGCTTCGGTTAGTCGTGCACGGCCTTCGCGATTGAGGTTGGAAATACCGGTGCGTAGCTTGGCGATTGCGGCGATAAGGTCTTCCCGGTCGGCCACCATCGTGTCGAGTTTTTCTTGGGTTTCCGTCGCTTCTCGCTCTGCGCGAAGGTTGACGCCGCCCAACCGTTCACGCTCACGCTTCAAGCGATCCAACTTGGCTTCAGTTGCGCTTTCCGTTGGCAACTGATGTTCTGGCTTGATGCCTGCGATTTCAGCTGTGCGATTTGCGCTAACGTTAAGAGATTCAACCACATTTTGCTCAACCTGCAAACGTTGTTGCCCAAGCGATTTCAAGCGCTCTTCGATGCGAGCGATTTCTTCGCGCACTTTGGATAAGGCGGCAATGGCGTCCCGTGCGTCGCGGTCCTGTTCGCGGTGCATTTGCTCGGCCTTGGCCACCGCGTCTGCTGCCCGTTTGCGGTCCTGCTCGGCATCTTCAATTTTATCTTCTAACGTGCGACGCTGATTGGCGAATTCGTCCGGTGCGCTGTTCAACTCCTCGAGTTGAGTTTCAATTTCTTGCTGGCGAGAAACAAGCGAAGCCAAATGGCTTTGTGCATCAGTGAGCCGTTTTTGCCACGATCCCCGCTCGGTTTCGATACGCGCCAAACGCTGCTCGCGCATCCGCGCCGCATTTTCAAACCCTGCAAGGCGCAGTCTTGCCTGATCTGCTTGTTCGCGCAGTCGAGAAAGGTTCATATTCTCGGCTTCAATTGCCCGGGCCAAATCCTGATCATCCTCGATAACACTCAGGGCGTTTTCAGCGTCTTTGACCACCGCCACCATTTCATCACGGCTTGATTTGAGGCGCACATTTGCTTCTTCCAGCGCACTGCGGCGGGACGTGAGGTCCACAAGGCCCTTTTGTGCGGCTTCTACAGCGGCCTGAGCGGCGCTGATGGCGCGTTGGGCATCTTTGTAGATATCGCGTCGCTGGCGCTCCTGCTCGCGGCTGGCCGCCAATTGCTCGGATTTTGCCTGTACGTTGGTGCGCGCCGTTGAAAGCTTTTTCCCAAAGGATTGACGTTCTGCATCAATCTCCGCCAAACGGTTGCGCTGTGCGAGCCGCTGTGCGGCGGCTGTAGGCGCGTCACCACGCGCCACAAACCCATCCCAACGCCAAAGGTCACCTTCACGCGTGACCAATGTTTGACCGGGCTTGAGCGCTTTCATCAGAAGCTCGCCGTCAGACTTTTCGATAACGCCGATTTGGTTCAAGCGACGGGTCAATAAAGCCGGGCCGCGCACAAATTGGCTCAATGGGTCTGCGCCGGCTGGCAGGGCAGCATCGGCGCTGTCATCTCCGGGCTGGGACCAGAACAAGGGGGCCGCTTCATCTGAAGAGGCGTCTAGATCATCCCCTATTGCAGCGCCAAGGGCGGTTTCAAACCCGGCTTCAACTTCCAACGCATCAACAATTGATGGCCACAAAGACTGGTCATGCAGCTCCAGCATCTTGGAGATCGCTTGGGCTTCTGCATCAAGTTTGGTGATTTCAGATTCAATTGCGGTTAGTGTTGGTCGCGCTTCGTGCAAGTCTTGCTCGGCTTGCCGCGTCGCCGCTTCGGCTTTGTCGGCATCTGCTTCAGCGCGCTCAGCCTCTGTGCGCGCATTTGCTAGTGCGTCTTGGCGCGCCTGCAATGTCTTATCTTCAGACAGGGCTTTGATGATCTTTTGCGCTTCATCCGCTACATCTGCGAGCTGCTGATTAAGCTTATCTAGGCGCGCTTTTGCGTCGTCCAATGTGCGTTGGGTTGAGGATTTGTGGGCGCGCAGTTCGCTCAACTTGTCGGCTTTGGCCCGCAATGCAATTTCGGCTTCAGACACAGTTTGTTTGGTGCGTTCTGCATCTTGGAGGGCTTGCACATTGTCTGCCGCAGCATTGGCCGCATCGCTGTTCAACTGTTTTTCTTCGTCAGCCAAATTCGCCACCAATTCGCGACTTTCGCTGATCAAGTCCGTATCCCGCGCCGCGTCAACTTTGACCTGCACCAAGCGACCTTCTAATTCGGTTTTGCGTTGATTGGCGCGTTTGGCGTCTTCTTCGAGTTGGGTCAGTGCAATCTTGAAGCGTTGCAATACCGCGCCAGCTTCCGCTTCTGCCAAGCGCAAGGGCTGTAATTGCTCATCAGATGCCTCAAGCCGTTTTTTGGCCGCAAGATCCAAATGGGTTGCATCAGCCAACAAATTGACCAAACGCGCATGTTCGGCTTGCGTTTCTTTTTCTTTCACCTTCACGGCAACCCAACGCAAATGCAGCAAGGTCGCTTCGGCTTTGCGGATATCGCCTGAAATATTGCGATAACGGGTGGCTTGGCGGGCCTGACGCTTTAAATTTTCAAGTTGACCATCAACCGCGGCAATGATGTCGTCAACACGTTCAAGATTCGTTTCAGCGGCCCTTAGGCGCAATTCAGCTTCGTGGCGGCGGGAATGAAGTCCTGAAATGCCTGCCGCCTCTTCCAGGATCAATCTACGTTGCTTGGGTTTGGCAGATATTAATTCGCCGATTTGGCCCTGGCGCACCATTGCAGGAGATCGGGCACCGGTGGAGGCATCGGCAAACAAAAGCTGCACATCTCGGGCGCGCACTTCTTTGCCATTGACGCGATAAACGGAGCCATGTTCGCGCTCAATGCGGCGGGTGACTTCAAGTTCATCTTCGTGGTTTAGCGCCGCAGGGGCCGTGCGGTCTTTATTGTCGAGGAAAAGGGTGACTTCGGCGCTGTTGCGCGCAGGGCGATTGGTGTTGCCGGAAAAAATTACATCGTCCATGCCAGACGCGCGCATGTTTTTATAGGAGCTTTCCCCCATCACCCAGCGCATGGCTTCAACAAGGTTGGATTTTCCACACCCATTTGGTCCCACAATTCCAGTGAGACCCGGTTCTAGATATAAATCAGTGGAATCGGTGAATGATTTGAAGCCAGTGAGCCGCAGGCGCGAAAATTTCATCGCGCCCCCCGTTTCGGGCAGCGATGAACGCTATAGCAGCGGTTCGATCTCTTTGGCGAATTCTTCAACCGATATAACTCCAGCCAGCTTCTTGCCGTTCACATAAAACGTTGGTGTCGCTTCCAAGCCAAATTCTTCCAAAGCTTGATTACGAGTCTTCTCTAATCCTTTGAAAAGCTCTTGGTTTGTCAAGCAAGCTTCGAATGTTTCCTGTGTAAATCCGTTATTTATTGCCACTTGGGCCATTTGGGCCTTCGGATTGTCACTTACTGCCCAAGAACGCATGGTTTCAAAATAGGCACTCGTGAGTTTGTAATAGTCGGCTGCTGGTTCGTCACATGCGGCCACCATGAACACAACAGCATCCAAAATCGAACGGCTGAACGGGCGCATTACAAAGCGGACTTTGCCGGTGTCTATGAATTCTTTCTTGAACTCAGGGAACACTTGATTGTGGAAGGTTGCGCAGTGAGGGCAAGTTGGTGACGCATATTCGATTATGGTCACTTTGGCGTTTTCATCGCCCAACCAGTTATCTTCAAAACCCAAGGGTTTCATCAAATCGCCTGTGCGTGTAATTTCCTCGCCGCCAGATGCTGTATTGTCAGCAGTTATTTTGGTTTGGTTCGCCGTTTCATCACTCGTGGCTGTGTTGTCACAACCGGCAAGAAACAATGCACCAAAGCTTGCACCTGTTAACAGGGCTGTTCTGCGGCTAATTTTCACGACACCAAACTCCTCAAATAAAATCGTTGAGTGATGTTACATATGTCAAACGTGGCCGCAAGAGGGCAAAGGCCTCACCGATCCTCACATTGAAGTGAAATCGTTCTTATCCGCGCTGTAAAATTGCGATTTGCGTATCACCATAATTGCGGCGATCAAGTTCGGTCAGACCATTAGGAATTGTCAGGTCAGCAGATTTTGCCTCTTCCCAAACTATGATTGCGTCATCCGCAATCCAGCCACCGTCTAATGCAACGCTCAGTGCTTTTTCACCCAGACCCTTATTGTAGGGTGGGTCAAGAAACACCAAATTGCAGGGCGGAATGCGCTGAACTTGGCCCAAATCGGTCGCGTCTCGACGCAACATGCGCGCCTGCCCCGCCACGCCAAAATCTTGGATATTTTCACGCATTAATGCCCGGGCTTCAACGCCAGTGTCCACAAAGGTTGCATGCTCTGCCCCACGCGACAAAGCCTCAAGACCCAAAGCGCCAGTGCCCGCAAAAAGATCGAGCACCCGCACCTGATGAAATGCGGGGCCGAAATGATTGGCAAGGATATTAAACAGGCTTTCGCGCACCCTATCAGATGTGGGACGGATTTCGTCCGTTTCTGGGGTGTGCAATTTCTTGCCGCGAAATTTACCCGCTACAATGCGCATAATTGGCCCTTTTGCCTGCCGCTACTTGCGCGACTTTGGTGGCGAAGCACGCCTGTTTGGATTGGCATTTGGGTTACTCGAACGTGAGCCTGCTGGTTTGCCTGCTGGACGACCAGTGGGTTTACCACCCGACTTACCACCAGGTTTGCCCCCAGTTGGACGGCCACCGCTGCGCGGCTTGCCATAGCCTCGGCTATCGTCTGGCTTGGCGGAAACAAAGGTCTTGTTTTTGCCACCCCGGCCGCGGCTTTCTGGGCGTGCTGAGTTGCGACCGCGATCTCCATCACCTGATGGGCGCTCGTCACGTTGCACAAATGCGCCACGGCGATCATTTGCGGTTCGGTCGTCACGACGTGGACCGCGCGTTTTTGCCGATTGAGGACGGCCACCGCGTTCTTCAAACGACTTATTTTCGCCCGATGGCCTGCGATCGCGATCACCAAATGATTTCTTATCACCATAAGGCTTTTTGTCACCCGAAGGCTTCCGATCCCTGTCAGCAGGTTTATTGCGCGCATCAGATTGTCCACGACTTGGCTCACGACGGCCTGGGCCGCCACTTCCCGCGCGCTTGTCGCCATAGGGCCTTTTGTCGCCAAAGCCTTTGCGATCGCCGCCACGGCGATCGTCGTCCCGGCGCTTGCCGCCCTTGCGGTCATCATCGTCTTTGCTGCGTTTTTCAGGTGTGTCGATTATTTCAGTTCGACCATCATCAAAGAACACTTTGGACTTGGGTGTAAAATCTTCGGTTGGGCGTTCTTCGAATTTCTTGCGGACCGGGCGCACCGGGCGATCAACTCGCCCAACGGGTTTGCCTGCCGGTTTGACTGGCTCTTGTGGTTTGCCGCGAGACTGAAACTGGTTACGGGTTGGTTTTTTGATCTCAACCGGCACAATCGGTCCATCAAAATCAACACCAGCTTCTTGGGCCAATTTGGCGCTCAACTGGTCTTTGAGCACGCGGGACTTAACCGCCAAGATTTCACCAACCTTCATTTCGTTCAGCTGGAAGGGGCCATAGGAGATACGGATCAAACGGTTTACGTCTAACCCAAGCGCAGCCAACACGTTCTTCACTTCGCGGTTTTTGCCCTCTTTCAAAGAGATCACGATCCACGCATTTGCGCCCTGTTGGCGCTCAAGTGAAGCTTCGATGGGACCATAGTGAACCTTATCGACTGTAATACCGTCTTTGAGCTCATCCAGCTTTTCTTGGGTGATGCGACCATGCGCCCGCACCCGATACCGACGGGTCCAGCCTGTTGAGGGCAGTTCAAGCACGCGCTTGAGGCCGCCTTCATTGGTCAGCATCAACAAACCTTCAGTATTGATGTCTAGGCGGCCCACGGTCAAAACGCGCGGCAGGCCTGCTTTTTCGAAATCATCAAACACTGTGGGGCGACCATCAGGGTCGCTTTCGCTGACCACTAGGCCTGCTGGCTTGTAATAGAGCCACATGCGTGTGGCTTCTTTTTGGGCCAAGCGATTGCCATCGACTGTGATTTTGTCTTTGTCGGTCACATTATAGGCAGGGGTAGAAATTACCTTGCCATTGATCGCAATACGGCCCTCTTCGATCCATGTTTCGGCCATGCGGCGCGAACAATGTCCCGAACGAGCAATTACTTTGGCGATACGTTCGCCTTCGCGCGTTTTTTGAGGCGCGCCTTTTTTGTCAGTCGCCATTTTTTGGCTCCGATTGAATAAAAGTGTTGGCGCGGTGTAGCGGTTTGTTAGTTGCCTTGCAATGCCGCTCTTATGTCCTCAGGACATAATGGGCTGTCCAAAGGCACCAAATCGCCATTATCAGCCAAACAAATCAGGTCTTGCCCACCAACTTTAGTGAAATAGCGTTCTGGCGGCAAATAGAGGGGGCGATTTGTGCCCGACTGCAAAGCTTTTGCATATGCCTCACGCTGCTCGCGGAACCGGCGTGCAACTTCGGCCATTTCCTCTGGTGTGAACGGACGTCCCTTAACGGCACCAAGATCCACAACACGCGCGCCGCGCAGTAGACGAATTTCGTTTTCAGTCAGTTTGGATTTGTCCAACAAGACTTTGTCGCTGTCTTCAGGCAGGGATGCGGTTTGGGTGCTTTTTGTTGGAATGGGCAGAACAGCTGCATCTTTGGGCAAAACCAAAGGTGCACGCTCAGACTTAACGTCCTCTTTCTTTTCCTTTTCAATCAACCCAATGCCTTGAGCCGTTGCGGTCAACACTTCGCGCTCAAAGGTTTCGCCGTCTTTGAAGGCGTTGGTGCCTTCAACCGTGGTACAAGCTGCAACCGCAAAAACAGCTGCACCAAGCGTTGCGAATTGGATGGCGCGCAAAGCCGATCGTTTGAAAGATGAAAAACTCATAGGTTGCGTCCTTAACTCCAACTCACCGAAATGCGGCCTTCAAATATTTGCGTTGATCTCGCTAATGCTGAAATCAGGCGATTTTAGGCCTTTTCGCCTTTTGATGTGAACATATCCCACACTAACGCGATAAGGCCAAGGGCAATTGCAACATCAGCGAGGTTAAAAATATACCAATTATAGCCATAGGCATGAAACGAAAAGAAGTCTGCGACCGCTCCATAGACCATGCGATCAATGACATTTCCAACCGCTCCACCTAAGGTAACCGCCAAGCCCCAGCGCACCAGATTGGAAGGGGATGTGGCCCACCAATAGGTAAGGCCTGCACAGGCCACTAGCATAATGGCAATCAGGCCCCAGGCCGGAATGGCCGCAAACAGACCATAGGAAATGCCAGGGTTCCACACCAAAACATAGTCAAAAAATGGCGTAACAGTGATCAGTTCACCACCTTGCCACCCGACAATTTTGATCATGTAAAACTTATGCAGCTGATCAATCAGCGCGGCCAAAATGAAGGCAAAGATCGATTTATGGGCGAAATTTGCCTTCATCTGAATTATGCTCCTGCCAATTCGCGCAAGGCTTGCGCGTCGCGCAAGGTTACATCCGGGTACTCAGCGTCGGTGCCCACTTCAGGCAAGACTTTCCAAGAACGCAGACACTTGTTGCCTTCTGCCTTTTTAGGCACCACAGAAACACCGGGAACTTCGTCGAGGCGGAAAGCTTCAGCCGGGCCTTCATTTTGCAACACATTGGCTTGGCTGGTGATGGCTATTTCTGCCGCGTCTTGGCCATGCAATGCCACATACAAGTCAGCGTCTGCCACATAAATGTCAGGCGCTGATTCAAGCGACGAGCCGATGCGTTTTTCACGACGCTCAATTTCAAGCGCACCCGTTACCACACGGCGAACCTTGCGGATTTTTGCCCATTTAGCTGCAAGATCGTCGTTGAGCCAATCGCTTGGAATTGTTGGGAACTGGCGTTTATGAACGGACGATCTTTCTTCTGGGTTCCGCTCTAGCCACACTTCTTCCATGGTGAAGGCCATGATTGGCGCAAGCCAAGCGGTAAGGCATTCATAAAGCGTGTTCAGAACGGTCATTGAAGATTTGCGCGTGTTGCTCGATTTTGGATCGCAATAAAGCGCGTCTTTACGAATATCAAAATATAGCGCTGAAAGGTCTGCCGTCATGAAATTAAACAGCGTTGAAAATACGCGTTTAAAGTCATAATTGGCGTAAGCGTCACGCACTTCTTTGTCCATTTGGGCAATGCGATGCAACATATATCGCTCAAGCTCTGGCATATCAGCTGCGTCGATTTTTTCGCTCTCATCAAAGTGGGCCAAACTGCCCAACAGAAAACGCAACGTATTGCGCATTTTACGGTATGCATCGACGGTTGTCTTGATGGCTTCATCGCCCACACGGCTATCTTCGGTAAAGTCGATTGACGAGGCCCAAAGACGCAGGATATCCGCACCATATTGCTTGATGATGTCTTGAGGAGCGACGATATTGCCCAAAGACTTCGACATCTTGCGTCCGTCTTTATCCATCGTGAAGCCATTGGTGATCACGGTTTTGAACGGCGCAACGCCACGTGTGCCACAAGCTTCAAGCAAGGAAGATTGGAACCAACCCCGGTGTTGATCTGACCCTTCTAGATAAACATCGGCGGGCCAAGCGTGGTCATCCCGTTTTTCCAAAACAAAGGCATGGGTTGAACCACTGTCAAACCAGACGTCCAAGATGTCTGTTACTTTGTGCCATTCGCTTGCATCATATTCGCTGCCAAGGAAGCGTTCTGCCGCGCCCTCAACAAACCATGCATCAGCGCCTTCAGCTTCAAATGCGTCAGCAATGCGTTGGTTGACTGCTTCGTCTTTAAGTACAGTGCCGTCATCTTTGGCGAACACACAAATTGGCACGCCCCATGTACGTTGACGCGAAAGCACCCAGTCTGGACGACCTTCAACCATTTTGCGCAATCGGTTTTGGCCCGCTTTGGGTTCGAAACGCGTTTGATCGATGGCGTTCAATGCGCGTGAACGCAATGTGTCACCCTCACCGCCAATGTCGCGATCCATATAAACAAACCACTGTGGCGTATTGCGGAAAATGATCGGCTTTTTAGAGCGCCAAGAATGCGGATATTGGTGCTTCACGCGGCCACGGGCAACCATGTTGCCCCGGGCGGCCAATTCGGTGATTACCTTTTGGTTCGCATCGCCCTTTTTGCCCTTGTCGTCGATGATGCGTGCGCCTTCAAAGCCCGGCGCATCTTTGGTGTAATAGCCGCCATCATCCACACAGAATGGGATATTTGGATCAATGCCACGTGCTTCAAGATCGCGCGCATTGTTCATCCAAATCTCAAAATCGTCTCGGCCATGGCCCGGTGCTGTATGCACGAAACCCGTACCGGCGTCGTCAGTAACATGGTCACCGTCGAGCAAAGGCGTTGTGTGGTTGTAGGCATCAACATGACCTGCAAGCGGGTGCTCGCATTCAATTGTTGCCAGAACGTCTGCCGGCACATCTGCAAGGCGGTTGAACGCGTCAACGCGACCTTTGGCGAACACGTCCGCGGCCAAATTGTCAGCCAAAATCAGCTTTTCGCCGACATTGACCCAATTGTCTTCGGGTGCCTCTGTTACTTCATAAAGGCCATATGAAATGGCATTTGAATAAGAGATTGCGCGGTTACATGGGATGGTCCATGGGGTGGTGGTCCAGATCACAACTGCCGCATCGAGCAAATGTTCTAGCAAACCTTCTTGGCTCTGATTTCCACCAGCGCCTTTCACCGGAAACTTCACCCAGATCGCATCACTTTCATAGTCGTGATATTCGATTTCGGCTTCAGCCAAGGCAGTGCGTTCAACAACTGACCACATAACGGGCTTTGAACCGCGATATAGCTGACCAGATGTTGCAAACTTCATTAGTTCGCGGGCGATTTGTGCTTCTGCGTCAAAGCTCATGGTGATGTAGGGATTGTCCCACTCACCGTTTACGCCCAAGCGCTTAAACTCTTCGCGTTGCACATCAACCCAGTGGCCAGCAAACTCACGACATTCCTTTCGGAATTCGTTGATTGGCACTTCGTCTTTGTTTTTGCCTTTGGCGCGGTATTTTTCTTCGATCTTCCATTCAATCGGCAGACCGTGACAATCCCAACCCGGCACGTAAGCTGCGTTGAAACCTTGCATCTGCATGGAGCGCACGATGATGTCTTTGAGGATTTTGTTAAGCGCGTGGCCGATATGGATATTGCCGTTCGCATATGGAGGGCCATCGTGCAGCGTGAACTTCTGTTTGTCTTTTGAAGTTTCGCGCAATTGCCCATAAAGGTCCATATCTTCCCAGCGTTTAAGCCAAGCTGGCTCGCGCTTTGGCAATCCGGCCCGCATGGGGAAATCGGTTTTTGGCAAGTTCAGCGTCGCTGAATAGTCTTTTTTGTCAGCTTGTTGCGCCTCGTTTGAGGTTGTTTGATTATCGGTCATCTTGGATCAAATCCATATTTTGGAATTTTCGTGGTCTCGCCCGTTGCTTTGGTTGAGCGGCCTTTGGCCACCCCACATACATGAAGCATTTATTGGCGATTTATGAGGTCATCCGACACTTCGTGCTGCGCAGTTAGCGTCAGCTCACGAAGGCCGGCTGGTAATTCGTGGTATGGGGTCAAATGCACCAAAAATCACAGCGCACGCTCCCGTGCGCGCGGCCAGATGAATTTTGTTCAATACAATCGTACGGTTCATTTGCTCAAAAACTTTGGTTTTGGTCCCTGATCGAATAATGCACAAACGGCAAAGAAGTCAACCAATGCTTGGCTTTGATGGCAGAACTAGAGGCTGAAAAACCCCAGTTTTTCATCCAAAGCGGTAATGGCTTTTTCTTGGGCCAAATTTTCTTTCGCTTCAATGCTGTCTTGGTCCATTGCCGCAATTAGATCATCAACACCGTCAAATTTCTTTTCGCCGCGCAAGTATTTGGTGATAGCGACTTCTAGCTTGTCGCCGTAAATCTCACCTTTGAAATCAAAAATGTGGGTTTCAAACAGGGCCTTGCCGTTGTCAAACATAGGGCGGCGGCCATAGCTGGCAACACCGTCATAGGCCTTGCCTTTATGCAGCACGCGCACCGCATAAATGCCGTGTTGTAGCCCTTCAAATGGCGACAAAGCGATATTGGCGGTTGGATAGCCCAATTCGCGACCCCGTTTGTCGCCGTGGCTCACATTACCGGCAATAAAGAAGTGATAGCCGAGCAGCGCATTGGCGGCTGGCACATCGCCTTCGCGCAATGCTTCGCGCACGCGTGAGGATGAAACAGGTTCACTGCCATCATCCAACATGCCGCAAATCTTAACATCAAAGCCGTGCAATTCGCCAGATTTCGCCAAAAAGTCAGGCGTGCCCGCGCGTGCTTTGCCGAAGTGGAAATCGGCGCCAACCGCAACAGCACTTACATCAATCGAATCGACAAGGAAATCGGACACAAACTCCTCTGCAGTTTTGCCCGCCAGGTCTTTATTGAACGGCATAACGATGATGCCATCAAAGCCCAAAGCTTCAACAAGCCGTGCTTTTTGGTCGCGCTCGGTCAGGCGAAACATGAAAGGCTGGGGCGCAAAAACATCACGAGGATGTGGCTCAAACGTCAATACCAGCGCGGGTTTACCTTCTCGCTTGGCTTTTTCCTTTGCAGCATCAAACACTGCTTGGTGCCCAAGGTGGCAGCCATCAAAGTTGCCAATGGCAATGGTGGCACCACGCAAAGCAGGTGGGAATTGAGAAATATCCTCAATAAGGGAAAACGCCATAGTTTTCGCAGTTCCTTTTCGCCATTTCTGGCACAGACTAGAATGTTGGGGTGCAAACTGCCCTTTTCGTTGCGGATTTGCAAGCGACAGATTCACCGAATTCGATGCTTATTGGTCTATGTAGTTTCCCGCAAGGCTTGGTTTACGTGGGTTTCAGCACAAGGCGCTATTGTGGCCCCTCATTCATGTTGGAAATGTGCTGGGGACCAACCATGCAATTGAATAGAAATATGCGTATACTAATTGTTGATGACTACGCCACCATGCTGCGTATTTTGCGCAATCTTTTAAAGCAATTGGGTTTTGAAAATGTACACGAAGCCTCTGACGGGCAAGCGGCCCTAAAACAGTTTGAAACCAACAAATATGACTTGGTGATATCGGACTGGAACATGGAGCCGATGACCGGGTTCGATCTGTTGCGCGCTGTGCGGGCAAACCCTGAAACCGATGCCACAAAATTCATCATGATCACCGCGGAAAGCGCCACAGAAAATGTGATTGCGGCCAAGCGAGCGGGCGTAAACAATTATATTATCAAACCATTCACATCTGAGATTTTGCAAGGCAAAATTGAAACTGTGTTTGAACAGCAGGTGGCATAATATGAACACGGCTGAAAAATTGGACGACCCCGTGCCAGACCATAGCGAAGAGCTTGCGTCTCGCGAAGATAATGCGATCCCCTTGCGGGAGGTCATTGCAATGGCAGAAAAAGTCACCTCAGCGCTTAAGCCCTTGGTACGCAGCTTGGACAAATCCATGTATCGCGAGCTAAGGGACATGCTAAATTGCATTGAGGAGCTGCGCGGTGACCTTTCGAAAGTTGACCCGGACGATATTTTTTCTCGTCGCATCCCGGAAATGGGTCGCGAACTAAGCGCTATTGTTTCCGCCACCGAAGTGGCCACAAATTCGATTATGAACATCGCTGAGCAGGTGATGGACGCGGATAAATCTGATCCAGAGGCTTACGCCAAATTTGTTGAGCAACATATGTTGGCCATTTTTGAAGCTTGTACGTTTCAAGACCTCACGGGGCAGCGGGTGACGCGCGTCATTCAAACCGTCGAGGTGATTGAAGAACGCATTGGCGTTTTGTGCCGCATGATTGAGAACAATCAGATCACCCCCAACGCGCCAAAAATAAGCGAAACTGAAAAGCGAAACCGCGCGCGATTGGTCAAGGGGCCAGCCAATAAGGGCGAAGGCATTGATCAAGACGCTGTGGACGCCATGTTCTAGGCTCTGTTTGTTACCATTCCAGAAAAGGGCAATAGCCCACCACTTTGGCGCCCGTTGGCGCCAATAGTTTTTGGATCTGCATCTCATCAGGCGCGTATAGATCACCCAAATCTTGCGCGTGGATTGATCCGGACACGAAAAGAAAGCCCGCCCCAATAAGCGCCGCGCCCGTGGCGTCGGTTCTGGCGCTATCTCCAATGGCGAGGACCTTTTGATCCTTGAGTGCAATATTGCGGCTCGCAAGTGCCAATTGGCTGGCTTTTTCGTAAATCGGGATGAACGGCTTGCCCGCCATGATCACTTCGCCGCCTGCTTCTTGATAAACATCGGCCAATGCACCACCGCAATAGATCAATTGATCGCCAATTTCGACAAATTTGTCCGGGTTGGCGCAAATGAAGGGCAGGCCCCTCGCCTTCCAATCGAGGACTTCTTGATCATAATCATGCGGCGTACGGCCATATTCCAGATCAGAACAAATGATGGCTTCGGCCTCGTCGAGCGAGCCGAAATGCACTTCAATGCCGTCAAAAAGCCCATCGTCGCTCTGCGGCCCTAATCGATAGATGGTTTTACCGTGATAATCTGCGATCAGATCGCGGGTGACTTCGCCAGAACTCACCAATCCGTCGAACGCGTCTTGAGGCACGCCCATTGCCAGCAATTCACTTTCAATTTCGGCTGATGGCCGTGGCGCGTTGGTGACCAAAATCACAGCTCCGCCGGTTTTGCGAAAGTTTTGTAAAGCCACAACCGCTTTGGGGTGCACGCGCTCGCCATTGTGCAGCACGCCCCAAACGTCACAAAAAATCACGTTGAAATCGGTATGAACGGCATCAAGGCCACGCCGGCGAATAGACGTTGTCATTTTTGAGCAATACCTTTTTGTGAATTAGCGCGTGGCGCTGCGTTTTGACGATTTTTCCGATGCTAAATCTGGCCGCACGGGGGAAGGCTGAGCGATATGTTTGCCTTGCGCATAAGGAATTTTGTCGTCGAGTAATTCTAAGACATGGTCCTCGCTTGTGACATTGTCCATGATAAGGCCAATGCCAAATCGTTCCACATAGTCGGCAAGGTCAGCCCGATGAAAATCGGTAAAATCGAGCGGATTGTTGATGAATGCTTGCGCATCAGCTTTCACAAATTTGACGCCCCGCTCCGACATGGCTTGGAACGTAAGCCGCAAAGAGCGCACATTGTCCAGGCAGATCCCAGCCCCGGCTCGTACCAGCTCAGCCAAAGATTTTTTGTCAGAGGCGTTCAAAGAGTCAAATGTCGCTTCAGATAAGGTCAGCATCAGACTGGCTGAAACAGCACGATTTGAGGCCAATAGGCCCGCCATGGTGCTACAGTTTTCTTTATCCCGTAACAGGGCAAGAGAAATAGGCACAAATAGATTTGTTGGATCGCCAGTAATGTTGGCACGATGCACAATATTGGCCGCTTGGCGGATCAACAATTGCTCGAGTTCGGCAATTGTGCCGGTGTTGTCTTCATAATGCAAAAAGTCTTCTGCTTCATGCAACACACCATCATCAGTGCGTAGTTTTGGCATCAATTCATAGCCCAGCGTACGCCGCTGTGGCAGCGATACGATCGGTTGCAAGAATTGCTCGATCTCATTATTTGCCAAGGCGTGCTGAACCGCTTCGATGGGCACAACAGGGCCATTATCAACAAATTCAAATCCGCCGCCGCGTCCGCTGTCCTCGTCGCCCTTGTATCTGTCGTCAGCCGAGTTTTTGTTTGACCCGGTCACGCCAGCGGCTTGGGCTTCTTCCATTTCCGCTACCGCTTCTGCGAGTTGGCGCACCACTGTGCCCAAAACAGATACATCGGCTTCAAGATTATCCGTTCGGTCTTTCATATTCAAACCGGACAAGAAGCTGACTTGATCGCTTAGCATTTCAGAGGTTTTAGCAACGTTTGAAAGTTGCCGGGCAATGGATTCGGTTTGATTGACCAAATAGGTTTCGGTACGGCGCCGAAACAAAGCTTCAATAAACACAAAGCTGGCAAGCAACGCCACGATGGTTACAAGGAACGACTCGATCACCGTAAAGCCGAGCGCAAAATAGGTCGTTATCCCTATGCTCAGGCAGGCCACAGCCAAAAAAAACAAAACGATCGCACGCAAGACTATTCGTTCCCTTATTAACGAGAATCCGTCATTCACTTGTCATAGCATTTCAAAGCCCACCTTCAAAGAGGGGCATTTCGGGCTAAGTTTGGCACATTCACAAACTATTTTTCAATTATGCGGCAGTTGCAAACACTTTGTTTACCCTATTCCTAAAGAATTGGGGCAAGCAAGAATGCGAAAAGAAGACCCAGAATCGGGAGTAATGCCATAATGCCTGTCGCAAATGGCTTATCATGTCCTACCCAAGTTCTCGTCATTGATCGTGACAATTTGGTCCAAAACGAGTGTTTTGCACATCTTTCCAAGGATTGGGGGGATGATGTACCTTGTGCACATGTGACCAGTGGACGGGCCGCCCTTTGCGCCCTCAAAGCCAACGAATTTGACGTTGTTATCTGTGACTTAGACACGCTTTGCGACCTTGATCCAAACGCTGAAGCTGCGCTATTGCGCATCACCAGCCAAGCACCGGGCGCACTTGTTTTGGCATTGTCTGATGGTGGTTCTGTTTCTATGGCCGTTGCGGCCATGCGTTCAGGTGCCCATGACTATTTTGCAAAACCTGTCTCGGCGGCCACCATGTTTGAGCGTTTGGATGAATTATCTGTACGTCACGGCAAACGCCGCCAATTCACACCGCCAAAGTCAAATGGCGAAAATGTGGATTTTGAAGGATTCGTCGGCACTTCTGCTGAAATGCAGGTCATCTATGAGCAAATTGGCCGCATTGCTCCCTCCGCAGCTCCAGTTTTCATCACGGGTGAAAGCGGAACTGGCAAGGAAGTATGTGCCGAAGCTCTACATGCGCGCTCACCGCGCAAAGAAGGGCGCTTTATTGCCATCAACTGTGGGGCGATCCCACGCGACTTGATGGAAACCGAACTGTTTGGTGTGGCAAAAGGTGCCTTTACTGGAGCGATGGAAGATCGCGAAGGCGCAGCAGAAATCGCCAACGGCGGCACTTTGTTCCTTGATGAAATCGGTGAACTCGATTTGAGCCTGCAGGCCAAGCTGTTACGCTTTTTGCAAACCCGCTCGATCAACCGCGTGGGCGAGGCTTTGCCGCGTGAACTGGATGTGCGCATTATTTGCGCCACCAACCGCAACCCCATGCAAATGATTGCGGAAAAGCAGTTCCGCGAAGATTTGTTTTATCGTTTACATGTTTTACCCATCCATTTGCCGCCATTGCGCCAGCGCCCTGCAGATATTATGCCCATCGCTGAGAAATTCTTGACGCAATATGCGCAAGAAGAAGGCAAGCAATTCATTGGCTTTGACCGGGAAACCGCTGATCAGTTCATGGATCGAGAATGGCCAGGCAATGTGCGCCAAATTCAAAACCTTATTCGCCGTATCGTTGTGATGCACGATGGGGAATTGGTGACCTCACGCATGGTGCGATTGGCCGATGTAGAAGCCAATGCGGCCATGGCTGTTGCGCCCGTGCCAAACACACACATTCCAAACCGTCACGCCCAATCTGTTGGCGAACAAATGCTGCCCTTATGGAAGCAAGAGCAAAAGATTATTGAAGATGCATTGGCTGCATTTGGTGGCAATATTTCACAGGCCGCTGCTGCGCTTGAGATCAGCCCTTCAACGATTTATCGCAAAAAGCTATCTTGGGAAAAGTTGGAAGCACAGGAACGTAGCGCCGCGTAGGGGCTTATGCCAATCCCACCTAATCTAAGATTTGCCCCAGCCACCGGCGATGATTATGAGCGGCTTGTTGACATTCGTTTGATCACAATGCGCCCGAGCCTAGAGGCGCTTGGGCGGTTTGACCCCGTTCGGGCTCGCAAACGGTTCGCAGGGGAATTTCAGCCTGAGTGCACAACGCTTGTGTTTGATGAAGACAAGCTGATCGGCTGTTACGCCATTATCCCAAAACAAGATCAACTATATTTGGGTCATTTCTATTTGCTGCCTGATTATCAAGGTCAAGGCATTGGCAAGCTTTTGCTTGAACGCGCAATAGATGTTGCTGACAAAGCGCAAAAGGACATTGTTCTGATTGTTCTAAACCAAAGCCCGGCACAAGCATTTTATGCCAAATTTGGCTTTACGGTTGCCAACAGCGACGAAGTTGAAACTATAATGATGCGCCCTACAAATGCAGGTTTGCCACGTCCACAGTCAGATAATCAATCTTAATCGGCGCGCCACTTTCGGCCTTGAACTCTAACAAGACATCACGCATTCCAATCTGCCAATTGTGTGGCGGGTAGATCACAAATTCTGCCTCCGGCCCGTTCATTTCAACCTGGCCAATATTCTTGCCATCGAGCAGCAGGTTAACCGTTTCGGAGCCATCGTTTGCCGTGCGCGACAAGTTGCCTTTCAACTCCACAATCTGAGTACGGGGCAGCATTGCAAATTCAACATTGTCAGCTTCTAGCTTTTTGAATTCCCGATCAACGCGTAGGCTGCGTCCTTTATATATGCGGATCGGGTTCATGGCTGGCGCGCCATTGCGCATCAGCACAACCTCGCCAACCCGCTCCACCGATTCAAAGACTTTTGACAGGTCATCCATAACAGTTGCATCATCGTGCAATACTGCCGCCACATAAGCGTCATCGCCTTGATGTTCTGTCAAATATATGTTGAATGCAATATTTCGCGGATCATCGCTTAAACAGGCAAGAGGCAGTTTGCCACGCACCACATTGTCGATCATGCCACATTCGGTCCAAAAATACCCGGCAGTGAACGTGTTCTCTTTTTCAAAAACACCCTCGGCATCAAAGAAGTCCTCAAGCTCCTGCCAGCGCAACGCGCCGTTGGTGGGGTCTTCGCCCGGGGGGAAATAATCCCGCGCCCATCCGGTGACAGTGTGCGAAATGAGCGCTGTCATCACAACAAAGCTTAGCACCGCCCCAACGACCAACCAACCCAGAACCAGCTTGCGATGTTTGTCCCACAAGATTGCTGAACTAGCACCCAAGATCGGGAACAACATCATGTAGCCCGGCGCTTGCCAGTGAAAATGAAACTGGGTGTCAGACCACGCCGCAACTGCGGTAAAAAACAAAATTGGCCCATGCGCCAACATCACAAAGAAAAAGCTCATGCCGCTTTGGGTCTCTAAAGGATAAACGGCCGTGGGTCCCTTGAATAGGGATTTGGCCCCAACCCAAAGCGCCGGCAGCGCAATCCAGGGCGTCATATAAATCAATTGCCCGCCGATCATGCGCAACAACCATTCTGGGCGGAACTGGTCACCGAGCGCACGACCACCTTGAAAGGCGAATGAGGCCATATCGTTTTGCAGGTTCCAGATCAAAACCGGGAGCGAAATGATGGCTGCAACTACAAAAGCCAAATATGGTCCAGGATGCAAGATCCACTTTCGCGCATCTTTGTTGAACAGCGCAAACAGCCCTGCCCCATAGACCAAAAAAACCGCGTGATATTTGGTCATAAAGGTCAAACCAAGCACAAGGCCAACAAGCAACCAGCTTTTGATGGGACTGCGCTTATAAGGGCCAAAGAAGATGTCCATGAGCAACCACACAGCGACCAACCATAGGAGGGTCAACGGCGCTTCGGGCTGCATCCAAGATCCGATGGAGAGCGTGAACAATATGGGGATGTTGGCAATGATTGCGGTGAATAGGCCTGCGCGTTCGGAATGAAAGCGCGCCCCGATGCGATAGAACATCCAGGTGGCGCCTGAGAACATCAAAACAAAGGGCAGACGCAAAATTATTGGCGCTTCGGAACCGGTCAGTGTTTTGGTGAGCCAAATCACCCACAAAAAGACCGGGGGTTGATCAAAGTAGCTCAGGTGCAGTTGCCGGGCGGAGCTGAGATAATAAGCTTCGCCGATCACCAGATCGATGGCCCATGCCCCCCACAGCCGGTAAATCGTGGTGGCGACAATCAACCAAATGACAGCATTTCTAATTTGCCCTTGGGGGGCTCTTATGCGGTGCCGTAATTCTTGTGCGCCCGTTTGCATATTACTTGATGCGCCACGTGAATATGCGGGTCATGGCGTAATTGAACACCATGCTGATCAAGATGCCGGCAATTGCGGCCACGTAAAAGAGCGAGTTCTTTTCAAAGATAAAAGCGGCAACCGATACGTTGGCAATCGCGGGGATTGCGCACACGGCATAAAAGCTTAAAAGCCCGCGCCAATATTTTGGGCCGCGTAGCTGCTGATTTGCGTAGGTGAGTATATTGTTGAGGTGGAAATTGGATGTCATCGCCACCAAGGTGGCAAACAATTGAGCGTTGGTAAAGTTGAACCCAAACAGGCTGCTGGCGAGCGTTAGTGCCACCAAATGTACCACCACGCCAAATGCACCAACTAGCGCGAAGAGCAAAAAGCTCACCGGCAATAGCCCGCCGGTCATTTTTGATAAGGCAAGACCAAAAAACTGGACCGCAACAAGCGGGCTCATTTTGCTTTCACCGTCATGTCGCGCGCGGAACTTAAAGCCGACTTCACCAATATCTAATGGCGATCCCATATTGCGGGCGGTGGCGATAATATCGAGGAGGATCTTAAAGCCTTCGCTCGAGAGTTTTGGTGCCACATGCTCGAACCGTTCACGCTTCAGCATGAAAAACCCGGTCATTGGGTCGGTGATTTTTGTGCCCGTTACCAAATTGGCGATCCAATTGGCCACGTTTGATCCCACTTCGCGGAATTTGGTCAAACCCTCTTCAGCGGTTTGCCCACCATAGAAGCGAGAGGCCAACACCAGGTCTTTGCCGCCAGTAACCATTTCAAACATTTGAGGCAGCACCGTTTCGTCGTGCTGCAAATCTGCGTCCATCACCGCAACTATAGGCGCATTGCTTGAAGCCATGCCTTCAACGCAGGCTGAAGATAGGCCGCGCCGCCCGATCCGCTTGATGCAATGCACATAGGATTTGGACTTACCCAATTCTTTTACGACATCCGCGGTGCCGTCTGGGCTATTGTCATCAACAAAGGTGATCTCCCATTGGATATCGGCCAAAACACCCTCGAGCTTTTCCACCAACAAAGCGACATTTCCCGCTTCATTAAAGGTTGGGACCACAAGCGAAAGCTGTGGCTCAATTTTTGTGTTTGCGGATTGGCTTTGCGTTTCGCTGGTGCGATCCATCAGGTCACTCTTGGTCAATATACGGCGGTTTTGGGGAAACAGTCCCCATTTATCGCGCAAAGGCTTAACCGGGTGCGCTCAAAAAGGCAATTGCTGAGCAAACTAAACCACGCTTGCACGAAAGATATCCTCGGGCAAAGTGCTTTCTTGGCACTGCTGAGCGCGGGTTTTGCAAGGGTTCTTTAAAAATCCGACTAAAAAGTTTGTTTGCTTATCCTTGACTCTGTGCGGGGGGCTTACTATTTGTGTGACGCTGGTTGTTAGCACTCACCAACCAAGAGTGCTAACGACCTTTGATTTTGACTTAACAGATAACAATTTGAAGGAACGAGCATGAGCTTCCGTCCACTTCACGACCGAGTAGTCGTACGTCGTGTCGATTCTGAAGAAAAAACTTCAGGCGGCATCATTATTCCAGACACAGCTAAAGAAAAACCTTCTGAAGGCGTTATCGTTTCTGTTGGCCCAGGCGCCCGCGACGAAGATGGCAAGCACATCACGCCAGACGTTAAAGCCAACGACCGTGTGCTTTTCGGCAAATGGTCTGGCACAGAAGTTAAGATCGACGGTGAAGACCTGTTGATCATGAAAGAAAGCGACATCATGGGCGTGATTGAAGGCTAATCCGAGCCTTTTCTAATCCCCCATTTTTCTACATCTCTAAGGAGCAAACTGAATGTCTGCTAAAGAAGTAAAATTCGGCACCGATGCCCGCGATAAGATGCTTAAAGGCGTCAACATCCTTGCAAACGCTGTAAAAGTTACATTGGGTCCTAAAGGCCGTAATGTTGTTATCGACAAGTCTTTTGGCGCACCACGCATCACCAAAGATGGTGTTTCTGTTGCTAAAGAAATCGATCTTGAAGACAAGTTTGAAAACATGGGCGCGCAAATGGTGCGTTCTGTGGCTTCAAAAACCAACGATGTTGCTGGTGACGGCACAACAACTGCGACAGTTTTGGCGCAATCAATTGTTGTTGAAGGCGTGAAATTGGTTGCCGCTGGCATGAACCCAATGGACCTTAAGCGCGGCATCGATTTGGCTGTAACTGAAGTTATTGCCAATCTTGCAAAAGCAAAGAAAAACATTTCAACAAGCGAAGAAGTTGCTCAAGTGGGCACAATCTCTGCTAACGGCGAAGCGTTTATCGGCGAAGAAATTGCACGCGCAATGGAAAAAGTCGGCAACGAAGGCGTTATCACTGTTGAAGAAGCTAAAACTTCTGAAACAACTGTTGATGTTGTTGAAGGCATGCAGTTCGACCGCGGTTACCTTTCTCCGTATTTTGCTACAAATACAGAAAAAATGACTGCAGAACTTGAAGATCCATACATCTTGTTGTTCGAGAAAAAACTCTCAAACCTACAAGCTATGTTGCCGATCCTTGAAGCTGTTGTTCAGTCTTCACGTCCACTTCTTATCATTGCTGAAGATGTTGAAGGCGAAGCGCTTGCAACTTTGGTTGTGAACCGTTTGCGTGGCGGCCTCAAAGTTGCAGCTGTTAAAGCTCCAGGTTTTGGTGATCGTCGTAAAGCAATGCTTGAAGACATCGCGATCCTTACTGGTGGTCAAGTGATCTCAGAAGATCTTGGCATCAAGCTTGAAACAGTTACTTTGGACATGTTGGGCACTGCAAAGCGCGTTGACATCACTAAAGAAACAACAACCATCATTGATGGTGCGGGCACTAAAGACGACATCGAAGGTCGCGTTGGTCAAATCAAAGCTCAGATCGAAGACACTTCTTCTGACTATGACCGCGAGAAACTTCAAGAGCGTTTGGCTAAACTTGCTGGCGGCGTTGCTGTTATCAAAGTTGGTGGTGCAACTGAAGTTGAAGTTAAAGAACGCAAAGACCGCGTTGACGATGCATTGAACGCAACACGCGCTGCGGTTGAAGAAGGCATTGTTGCTGGTGGCGGCGTTGCTCTACTTCGCGCTTCATCTGCTCTAACTGTTAAAGGCGCAAATGCTGATCAAGATGCTGGCATCAAGATCGTTCAGCGCGCGCTTCAAGCTCCGATCCGTCAGATCGCTACAAACTCTGGTGACGAAGCTTCTGTTGTTGTTGGCAAAGTTCTTGAAAACGCTTCAGAAACTTACGGCTACAACGCACAAACATCTGAATATGGCGACATGATCCAAATGGGCATCATCGATCCTGTTAAAGTTGTGCGCACAGCACTTCAAGACGCTGCGTCTGTTTCTTCTTTGTTGATCACAACCGAAGCTATGGTTGCTGAAATTCCACAAGAAAAAGCAGCCGGTGGCGGCGCACCTGATATGGGTGGCATGGGCGGCATGGGTGGCATGGGCTTCTAAGCTCTGCACTCAAACGTTTTGTGAGATTAGGGCGGTCGCAAGACCGCCCTTTTTTTTGTGGTTGAAGAACATATATTTCGTTGGTTGTTTCTACATCCCGAGTATTTTACGCGCCGCCGTTGGTCGCTACGCTCCCGACCCCGGCACCCCCGCCAATTGGTGCGTGTCACCAATTCTGAGCAAGTGAGGGACAGCATCACGGGCGCGAAACCTGGAGGTTTCGGGCTGCGCCGCCCAAGCCATATTTGGGTGCAAATCCTCTCCCACTCCCCTTCGTCACCCTCGTGCTAGACACGAGGGGCCATGGTGAGGCGACACAGTGGCTAAGCTGAACTGATTAAATTAAGAGAAATGCATCATGGATACTCGGGTCAAGCCCGAGCATGACGGGGGGGTATAAAGCGCCGCAATCCGAGGTCCTAGTGTTCGTGGCTCCCGCCGACTAGTGCCTAAAACAAGTGCTGTCCGAGTAATCATCCATGCCCACAACTTTTCACAATACTCTCGGCTCATTGACATCCCCCCCTTCCTCACCCACTTCGTCCCCCTATCCCTCTTCATCACGCTCTCTTCCTCGTCACCCTCGGGCTTGACCCGAGGGTCCATGTGGCATCACAATTTGCACATGAGTGGTTGGGTTTACATCATGACAAACAAACCTCGCGGCACGCTGTATGTCGGCGTGACAAACAACTTGCCGCGTCGCGTTTGGGAACATCGCGAAGGCGTGGTCGATGGCTTCACCAAAAGCCACAGTCTAAAAATGCTCGTTTATATGGAAGAACACGCCACAATGCCCCTCGCCATCCAGCGCGAGAAAAACATCAAGCACTGGCTCCGCAAGTGGAAAATCGATCTGATTGAGGGACGTAATCCCAAGTGGGATGATTTATTTGACCAACTCGCGTGATCACCCACCCCCTTCGTCACTGTAGCGCCAACTCCACAGCCGCACTCACGCCCCTTTTCGTCACCCACGTACTCTCATTCGTCACACTCGTGCTCGACACGAGTGTCCATCGTGAGGCAGCGGAACGGCAAAGCCGAACTGCTTACTATAGGCGAAATGCATCATGGATACTCGGGTCAAGCCCGAGCATGACGGGTGGGGAAATGACACGCAGCGAACCGTAGGCTAAGGTTTTCGTGACCAAGCCGACTTGCGCCCAACGCCAACTTATCTCGAGTGGCCTCCTATGCCCCCACCTTGTCACTGTCGCACCTTCTCTTCGTCACCCTCGTGCTCGACACGAGGGTCCATGATGAGGAGGCGAAACGACAAAACCGAACCGCTCAAACAAATCGGAAATGCATAATGGATGCTCGGGTCAAGCTCGAATATTTCGGGTGTAGAATAGTGAGTCCCGTTGCCCACAGACGCTGCATTCCTTATCCCCGCCAACTACTGCCATTGCAGATGTTTGCCGAGCTCCGGAAATCGCCCCTTGCGTCACCCTCGTGCTCGACACGAGGGTCCATGATGAGGCGACGAAATGTGATTTACTCATCAAAATCTTGTTCGGCTAAAACTCGCAACAAGTCGTCCGTGGTCTCTAAATGACCTAACAAACGAAACTCATCTTCAGATGACAAAGTATCATTTTTAAGCACAGCTTTTATGAGGTTTTGCGCTGCGAATACGTCTCCCTTTTTTAGCACTCTCAATTTTGTACCAACTAGTTGATCCATGAGCTTGCTGAGACGTTGCATATCTAGATATGGCTCAACCGAGAATTTCTGTTGTACTTTGTCTGGTGAATTTCGGTTGAAGAGCCTTCGAATCTGCCGCAACTCATCCATAATAAAGCGCAGCTGAGCGTCTTCCTTTGCTCCGCCTTCGATATTTGGCACAGTTGCAGCTCCGCCGTTGATTGCAAGTAGCTTAACAATTGAGTTTACATTACGATTGTCACCAACCGCATCGAAGGTTTCTCTCAGGCTTTTTACCAGTTTCCCTTGTTCGTTCAACACCTCATGGTATTTCAGGTTGCGAGAATACTCGACATACCGCAGAGGTGCTATATCGAAAATTGTTGACTGGCCTCGTTCTTTTATCAGCGTTACCGGTTTGTCAAAGGCTTGCCGTATGCCGAGCTCAAACATAACGTTGGGGTTCTTGGTCGTAAGGTCACAAACGGCCATGGGAGCTTCAACAATCCGTTGAATGATATCTAGTTGAATGAGGTTTGATTTGTTAACCTCACTCGCTAGGGTTGGCCGAAAGCCAGCGTCCTTGCAAGAAGGTTCAATCAGATCCTTGTAAACGTGATTAAAATGGCCCTGATCATACCCATCGCAGTCGCTAATTGGCATCATTACAAAGCACTCTGGTGTATCCTTGACGTCTATGCTGTCAGATTTATCAGTTTGTTTTGCCAATTTTCTTCTCGATTTTATAAGTTCGCATACGCGCTTGTAAGATTAATCGCTAATCCCAGATCAGATCATGTTCATCGCTATAAATTTACTTTTGCAATTGCGGCAGCTGCAGTTCCCCCTTGGGCCATCATCACGATGAAGTTGAAAGAACCCGCTCTTTTTATCAATGCAATGTGGACAATATGGAAACTGACGCAGACCCTGTTCATTTGGGTTTGGATAAAAATTGTCGCCATATTTTCGCAGTTTGTCGATGTCCACGGCGAATTGTTTCAATCTATCTATTTCAACCTCTTGAGCTGCAAGAGTGTCAGCCAATTCAACCATTGCAATCTTCGTTTCGGCCAGATTGCCAATCAACTCAGCAATTTGCAGCTTGTACTGCGCTGCATCAAAATTCTTGTCGATATCTTTAATGGTTTTAACTATGGTTAGAGATGTCGAGATTCCGCTTATTACTGCTGATACATCCACGATCTAATCTCACTTCCTGGTTATTATGTCGGGCAGTATGTCGCTGATGAAAAGTATAGTCCATCATCATTCAACGTAACGCAAACCGCAAGCACTTGCTAACGCAGCCCCCCAAAAAATATTATCCCCGCCCCCACAAACCCATGCCATCATCCCCGTGTCTTTCATTTAACCACGCAGCTTGCCGACGGGTGGGATGTGGTCGGGTTGGCATTCTGGCTTAGTCAGACCAACCTGTTGGAAGATGGTGATGGGTCGCAAGACGTTTGTGGCTTGGAGCCTTTAACATCGATTGTCCTGCCAGACACCGAAGGCAGCCATAAGCCATCAATGGGTCTGTTCCCATTTGCCCTAAAACGGGTGTGATTTGGAGCGTTTAGTTTATGCGCTCGCAACAGCAGATCGCGATGCAGGTAAAGGGATAAAAGGGTTTAGCACCCGGGGGCAATTGGGTTAAAGGTTCACATCATTTCATGCGAGGTCGTTATGGTCTCATTTGAACAATTTCTAGCGCATAACCGAGCCCATAAAGACCTCGCATGCTGCAATAGTTTTCGCTCGCGGTGCGTACCGCAAACCGCATGACGCGCTAAAACCGCGCTATGCGATTGGCTGCACCTGCTCGGGCGCGAAACCTAAAGGTTTCGGGCTGAGCCGCCCCAGAAATGGTTAGGTGCCTTAGCCATTCCTTCGCGCCGTCGGGCCTACCCCGGCACCCCCGGCTCTTTTTTCGCGCCGCCGTTGGTCGCTCCGCTCCCGACCCCGGCACCCCCGCCGATTGGTGCCCAACACCGATGCTGAGCAAGTGTGGGAAAAGACGGACGAAACAACTCGTTGTTGAGGACCCCGGCCAACTTTTTGGCCGCCCCGCCGGAGGTCCAACAGTTTTCATAGGCCGGTTTCAGGCCGTCATGAAAACTGTGTTGCGCACCGTGAGGCAGAGCGAGCCTTTATCGTTTCACCTTGAACGGGAACAAAAATAAAACCGTAATGAGCGTGGGGATTATGAAGCCGCGCAGATAGGACAAGAGGGAACGGCCCGCGGTGAAGTCCGCGTCAACAAAACCAAAATGCGCCCAATATTGGGTGAGAATAAGCGCCGTGATGCTGATCCACATGGCAACAAGGCCCATGCGTTTGGCCATTATCACAAGGGTTAGGCTGATGATGATGAGAAGAGATAGCAACGACTGGACATTGGTCAAGGCGGGATGGTCAAAAAGCGCGCCGCGTATATGTGTGTCGTAAAGCCCGACCACATGCAGCAAGATCAAAAAGCCTGCAATGGCGGTGATCAGAGCCCGCCTGACCATCATAAATCTGCCTTTCATATTGGCGGCTCCTGTTGGTTCGCCCTACAGATCGTGATGAACAGATAGGGCAAAATGCACGAAAATATGTTTTTGGGATATGGGGGCCGCACTCAGATTTTCAACACCAAAAGAAAAGGCGGCCAAAAGACCGCCTTTGAAAGATTTAAGAGTATGGCCCGTTTAAAACTCAGACCATTCTTCCTTTATCGCTGCACTACCGCTAACGCCATAGGCGGCTTTTAGATTTTGCGGGGCGGTTGCTCTTGGTTGGGCCTTCACCTTTGCAGGCGCGGCGTAGCTAACGCGGTTGCCATCAATTTTGAACACTTCAACAATCTCGTCCAATTCGGTCGAGCGCTGTTCGGTTTGTTCAATTGCGGCGTTGGTTTCTTCCACCAGCGCCACATTGTGCTGAGTCATCTCATCGATTTGCGCAACGGCGGCTTTGATCTCGTCAATGGCGTTGGTTTGCGCGCTCGAGTTTTTGGCGATGGAGGCCATTAACTCGTTGTTTTTGCGGGCTGCTTCAACCATTTTTTGCAGCTTTTCGGTGGCTTCGCTCACAAGGCGGGTGCCCTCACCCACCTCAGTTGCAGACTGTTCGATCAGCGCTTTCACCTCTGAAGAGGCTTGGGCAGCGGACTGCGCGAGGCGGCGCACTTCAACCGCCACAACCGCAAAGCCTTTGCCCGCTTCACCGGCCCGTGCCGCTTCCACCGAGGCGTTAAGCGCCAGCAAGTTGGTTTGGAACGCGATAGAATCGATCATGCCGATAATGTTGGAGATTTTTTCAGACGAAGACGTAATGCGCTCCATGGCGGAGCTGGCGTTGGTCATCACCTCGCCGCCCTGTTCCGCTGTTTGGCGCACATCGTCAGCGTGTTGCATGGCTTTGTTGGCTTCTTTGGTGTTTTCACCCACCGTTTCAGAAAGGTTCTTGATGGTCGCAGAAGTTTCACCAATTGCCGAGGCTTGTCGCGTGCTGCGCTCGCTCAAATCGTTGGCCCCAGACAAGATCTCGCTGGTGGCCGTTTTTAGTGAACCCGAGGTTTCTTGAATTTGCGAGATCAGTTTTGACAATTGATCGGCAACCGTATTGATGTTTGACTGGAGTTGACCGAATGAGCCTTTGAAGTTGCCATCCATACGTTTAGTCAGGTCAGCTTCCGCCAGCGCGCTCAAAACCTCGTCCGCGCGGGAAAGACCATCATCAACCGAGTGCATGAGGTTGTTGGTGCTGTCCACAAGGGAGGCCAGATATTCGTTCTCCACGTCAGCTTGTGCACGCTGAGTGAAATCGCCTTCTTGAGCAGCTTTCACCACCCGTTGAATTTCTGCGTTTACATTTTCAGTTTCAAGGCGGCGTTGATGAATGTATGAGCTGATGGAAAACTCCACGTCCATCAAAAGGGCCTTCATAAGGGCTGAAACAGTTTTGCCTAATTCCTTGGCGTCCACATTGGAGCCGCCACGGCCAAACAAGCTTTTTTTGCCTCCAGCAGCGGCCAACTGATCTGTGATCACGCCTTCAATCAGCGTTTCCACCAATAGTGCATATCCTGAAATATAATGTTTAGGTTCAAGGCCAATTTTTGCATGTACGTCGCCAACTCGGCGGCTCGCGCGCAGAAAGTCCTGACCGATGTCACCATCAGCAATCCGCTCCCAATGGGCGAGTTGTTTTGCCTTAGCGTTGTTGCGACTAGCGTCGGAACTAAACATCTTATTGAGGTGATCAATTCCGCTCAGTTTCTCGTAAAACCGATCAAGCGCATCGGGCATATGCGACATAACAGAAGATTTGACGGACCTTATACGCGCGCAACTGGCGTCGTCCAATTCCATAATATCACGGCGTTCGTTGACGGACTTTTGATCCTGTTCGTTGTTCATGCCCTACTCCCGACGGCGATTGCTGATTGTTTCAAACCAGAATCAGCAAATACTATTCACGGGCGAGTATTTAAGAACATGTTTAAGACAGCATTAACCATGCGCGCGTTGCTAATAAAAACTTGTCTAGGCACCAAAAATAATCGGCCAAAGCAGGCGTATGGCCATGGTCATGGAAATCACAACAATGAGCGGCTTGATTAAACTTGCACCAAACTTCATCCCCGTGCGTGCGCCCAAGTATCCACCAGCGATTTGCCCAACGATCATGGCACCACCGGCAAGCCAAACAACATCCCCACCCAGAATGAAAAACATCAGGGCAGCGAAATTGGAAACGGCATTGAGAACCTTGGTATTGCCCACCGCTCGGGTCAACCCAAGACCAAATAGTGTAACAAAACCAGCAATGAAGAATGAGCCAGTGCCCGGCCCGAACACGCCGTCATAAAAGCCAATTGCAAAGCCCATGATCGGGGCGAAAATAGCAAACGCCAGTCGCTCCGTTCTGGCCTCATCTGTCATTTTGGGCGAAAACATGAAGTATAGCGAAACAAAAATGAGCAAAACGGGGACCAACAGCGTCAGAATATCGGTGTCCATCGATTTGGCGGTTGCCGCCCCGATCATTGACCCCAAAAACGTCAGTATAACCGGCATTATCAGCGTTTTGAGTTGAATAAAACCGCGCCGCCAATAGGTAATTGCCGCAACCGTTGTTCCGACTACCGACTGCAATTTATTGGTGGCAAGCGCCGAAAGTGGCGGCACCCCAACAGACAGAAGGGCTGGCAGACTGATTAAGCCGCCGCCTCCAGCAATCGCGTCCAAAAACGCAGCTAGAAAACCAGCACCGGCTAGAAATAGCAAAGCAAAAAGATCAAGTTCCAATGTCGTATAGCTTTTTAAAAGAGGCAGGATGGTGGGAAGCTAGCCCCAGCATTGCGATCCGTCAATGGCGGAGATTTCGCGCAAAATCCATGTCGATATCTGATTGGTGTTGAATTGGTAAACATGCTGTTATTATTCACGATATTTAAACACTGGGGCATTTGGTGCAGTGTCCGCTTCGTTCTATCGAACAATGGGGAACAGATAGATGGATGGACTACAAAAGGTTGCGCCGCTTATTGCGCGCATATTCTTGGCAATATTGTTTATAATGGCCGGTATCGGCAAACTTACTGGTGCCGAAGCCACGGCGGGTTATTTTGGCGCTCTTGGCATCCCACTTCCGGGTGTCTCTGTTTATCTTGTTGGCTTGTTTGAGCTGGTTGGCGGGATCGCGATCGTGGCAGGTTATCAGACACGGAACGTGGCCTTGGCATTTGCTGTGTTTAGCATTGCCAGCGCCGTATTGGCCCACACCAATTTTGCTGATCAAACACAAATGATCATGTTTATGAAAAACTTGGGTCTGGCCGGTGGCTTCTTGCTGCTTTGGGTACATGGCCCAGGCGGCATGGCAGTTGACAAAAAATAGTCAATCAACTCTCTAACACGCCGCGCCCACTCAAATGGCGCGGCGTTCTTTTTCTAAGACGTCAAAGTGTGCAAGGCTTGCTCACCCAGGCCGGGTTTAAATTGATCCAGAAGCGCAACAAGCTGAGATTTTTTTTCCGCCGACCAATCCGCAGTCTTTGAGGCGACAAGGTTTGCTTCAGATTTCAAAATCAGCCCGTCAGTTGGCACTTTGAGCTGATTGGCTTCAAGGGTTGAACCCGACGACGTTATATCAACAATCAGCTCTGCAGCGCCTGAGGCAGGCGCAGCTTCGGTGGCACCAAGACTTTCAACAATGCGATATTCGGCAATGCCGTGTGCTGAGAAATAACGCCGCGTCAGGTTTACATATTTGGTGGCAACCCGCAGCCATTGGCCGTGACGGTGGCGAAAGTCTGATGCTACATCTGCCAAGTCGCGCATGGCTGTCACATCGATCCAAGATTTTGGCAGCGCCACCACAACATCGGCCTGCCCAAAATTGAGCGGCTTTGCGATCACCACTTGATTTATGCCCGTTTCGGCAGCCTCATGTATCAGGTCTTCACCGGTTACTCCCAAATCGATTTTGCCGCTTATTAATTCGCGCGCAATTTCGCTGGCGGATAAGAACCGCACTGTCACTTCTGGCATGGCATCAATGGTGCCAAGGTACGAGCGGGCACCACCGGGACGATCAATTTTTAGACCCGCTTTTTCAAATGCGTCTCTTGTGTCTTGCTCAAGACGACCTTTGGACGGTACGGCCAACAATAATGAGCTCATCGTTTTGCCCCCAACTCCAACCGATCCAACCAAATTGCACAGCCAACTGCTGAGATGCGACCCGATGCGCCCATGCGCTCGAGCAAGCGGTCATATTGCCCGCCAGATGCTAAAACTTCGCCGGTTTTGTTTGCGGTTAGCTCAAACACATGACCGGTATAATAGTCGAGTCTTGGGCTAAACCCGGCATCAAACTCCACCGCGATCTGAGGTGCGGTGGCTTTTAGTTCGGTTAAACGGGTCATCAGTTTTTCAAGCGGTTCGTCAAGGTCAATACCAACCTTTTTTGCCAATCCAGCCACGCGAAACGCCTGTTCGGATGCAGGGCCAGCAATCGACAAAAACTCGCGCAAAATACGCACAGTTTTCGGGGACACAGCGGCTTGGGCCAGCATTTGCTTTTCGCGATAACGCGCCACAATTTCTTCCGCTTGTCGACCTGAATAGGGCGATAGACCCGCAGCGTCCATTTCGGCGGCGACTTTTTGGGTTAGCTCGGCATCATCGCTTGGCAAATCATTTGCACCATCAAATTGCTCAGGCACAGCCAAACGATCCAACAAGCGGCCCATGGCCGCATCATGGCCAAACCGGTCGCGCACCCGCGGACGCCACACATCGGGCAAATCAATTTTGGCCAATAGTGTTTCAAACAAATCTACTGCGCCAAGGTGCAGGCGCGGCGCTGTCTCACCATAGAGTGCACTTGCTTCAATGGCGAAATGCATCACCTCTGAAAATGTCTTATCGCTGTCTTTTGGAGCCAAAAACTCCAAGCCAGCTTGGTCAAATTCAAATGGTCCATAGTCACGTTGACGGAAGACTGGGCCAAGATAACCAAAGTTTTTTGACAGTCCGACGGCATCGCCAGCTAAATATTGCGCCGCGATGGGCAGCGTAAAATCTGGTCGCAGGCAATAGGTCGTGCCATCTGGGCCATTGGTCAACATTAAACGCCGACCAATGTCCTCACCCGCGAGATCAAAAAATAGATCGGCTGGCTGCAAGATATCTGGCGAAACCAATTCAGCTAAGGTGCCAATACGGTTGGCCAGCTCGGCGCGTTGATCTGAAAAATCGCTCATGGGGCTATTCCCCGTCTGCGCTGTCTGGTTCAAGCAAGGCATGGATATGCGCAACAAGGTCTGCCCGCTTGACGCTCGCTTGCGCGGGTCGCGCTGCGCGCCATTCTGCGTTGTCAGTAATTTCAAGCGACGCCAATTTACCAGCAACCAAGTCTTTGACTTGCACTTCGCCTGCTTCGCGCTCTTGGCTACCTTCGATGATCACCGCAGGCGCATTGCGCTTATCGGCATATTTCATTTGCTTGGCCATGTTTTTGGACGCGCCCAAATAGAGCTCAGCGCGAATGCCCGCTTTGCGCAAGTCGGCGACCATTGCCTGATAAGAAGCGATTTGATCTTTATCCATGATCAGCACCACAACCGGGCCTTGCTTTTCAGTAACGTCTAACTCGCCAACCAATTGCAACGCGTGGGCCAAACGGCTCACACCAATGGAAAAGCCAGTTGCAGGCACTGGTTCTGGGCGGAACCGCGACACCAGACCGTCATAACGGCCACCACCACCAACAGAACCAAACACAACGGTTTGGCCTTTTTCGTTGGTTACAGGGAAGGTCAATTCGGCTTCAAATACTGGACCCGTGTAATACTCAAGGCCGCGCACCACGGATGGGTCGATTTTGACTTTGTCGCGTGGGTAACCTGCGGCATCAAACAAAGCTTGCATTTCTTTTAGTTCTGCGACGCCGGCGGCCCCTGTTTCGCTGCCCTCAACTTGTGCGGCGAGAACTTCAAACATTTTGTCGGCGTCCGCATCTGCCATCACATAGGCAAGAATGCGATCAATTTGCGCATTATCAAGACCAGCGCCTTCTGTGAAATCGCCACTTTCGTCTTTTCGGCCAGCGCCGAGCAACAATTTCACGCCCTCTTCGCCGAGGCGATCCATTTTATCGATGGCACGCAAAACGGTGAGTGCTTTTTCCGGCTCTTCAGCCAAACCGGCTGCAGCTAGTACACCATCCAAAACTTTGCGGTTATTGACCCTGATGATGAATTTGCCGCCAAGGCCCAATTCGTCCATCACATCAGCCATCATCATGCACATTTCAGCGTCCGCTGCTGGATCAGGTGCGCCAACACTATCTGCATCAAATTGCATGAACTGGCGGAAACGGCCCGGTCCTGGTTTTTCGTTGCGGAACACATAGCCCTGTCGGTATGAGCGATAGGGCTTTGGCAGGGCGTCATAGTTTTGTGCAAAGTAGCGAGCGAGCGGCGCGGTCAAATCGTAACGCAGGCTCATCCATTTTTCATCGTCGTCTTGCAGCGAAAACACGCCCGCGTTTGGGCGGTCCGTATCGGGCAAAAATTTGCCAAGGCTTTCGGTATATTCAAACAGCGGCGTTTCAACGGGGTCAAAACCATAGCGCTCATAAACCGAACGAATGCGATGGAACATTTGCTCCAAAGCTGTGATTTCGACCGCATCACGATCGACAAAGCCTCGGGGCAAAGTTGGTGCTAAACGTTTGGTTTTCTTGGCCATAGGTGCCTCTGAAATGAAAAGAAAAGTACGCGCCCATTTGGCGCTTCGAGTGGGTTGTTAGCCGATCACGCCATAGGACACAAGTATTGGTGAGAAATGGGGATTATGCTTAGGCTTATTGCCTAGCCATGTTTGGGTTTTGGCGGGGTGAACTTGGCCCGCGCATCCAGCGCCTTTTGACGGCAAAAACAGTCTTCTGTATGATCATTGACCAACCCCATTGCCTGCATAAAGGCATAGGCGGTTGTTGGTCCAAAGAATTTCCAGCCGCGCTTTTTCAGGTCTTTTGCAAAGGCTTTTGACATGTCCGTTTGCGCCAATTTGCGCACCTCGGCTTCTGTTACATGTTGGGGCCGGTCCTTAGGACTTGGCTCAAACTGCCAAAAATAGGCGGCCAAGGTGCCAAACTCTTTTTCAAGTTCAATCGCACGCGCGGCATTATTGATGGTTGCTTCAATTTTGCCGCGATGCCGAACAATGCCAGCATCGTTGAGCAACCGATCTACATAGTCAGGTCCATATTGAGCGACTTTATGGAAATCAAACCCATCAAATGCGGCGCGAAAATTGTCGCGCTTGCGCAAGATGGTCAACCAGGAAAGGCCAGACTGAAAGCCTTCAAGACACACTTTTTCGAACAGCCGAATGTCGTTATCTACGGGATAACCCCACTCTGTATCATGGTAGCGTATGTACATTTCATCGTTGCTTCCCCAGAAACAACGGCCAACATATTCGTTCATTGTAATATTTAACGGTTGCAATCTTGTCGATTTTCACTAAATTCCTTCGACAGTTCATTAACACTTGCGTTAATTCAGGGTCCGTCGTGCGAAATCAAGTCACAAAATCGCCAGATCAAATGAAAGTTTTGATTGTCGATGACAATCAATATGCATGTGCGCTGGCTGCTGCACAACTGAAAAAACTAGGCATTGGTGAAACCAAAAGCGTGGCCTCGGGCGCCGAAGCCTTGTTGCAGCTGATGCATAAGGACTTTGATGTTTTATTGAGCGATTGGTACATGCCAGATGTGTCCGGCGCGGGGCTGTTGGGCGTTATACGTGACCCCCGATTTGGCGATAATAGCAATATTGCTGTTGTGGTTATGACGGCCTACGCCAGCAGTGACAATATTGAACGTGCTTTGGCACTTGGTGCCGATGAAGTGGTGATAAAGCCGGTCAATGGCACCGACTTGGGCAAAGCGATTGCCAAGGCGATCACCAAAAAAGAAAAAAACCAGAGCATTCCGGCCAATGACGAAGTGATGGAAGAAGACGAAGAGGAGGATGATGGCATGGTCATGCTTTGATCTGCACCTTCATCTTCTGTAAACCATTCTTGCTAAGTCCTTACTTACCACGCTCTTTCACCGTTTATTGCGGGTGATCAACTAAGGTTTATCTCAAATTGTAACTGCACGTATTTGATGCGGGCTGAGCGTGAGTTTGAGTAATGCGTAAGTTTTTGGTGGTATTTCCAGCCTTGGTTGGCGCTTTTGTTTTGTCGCTTGTGGGCGCCGGGTTTGCCGATGGTGGCTTGATCAAAACAAAAAATAGCTTTGGGCAGACTATTTACGTGCTGCCGCCCGAAGGCATGAGCGTGACCAAGGGCACCCCAAAACATAAGCTCGAGGTAAAAAACCCTTACGGTCAGCACCCAGAGTTTTTGCGCCAAGTTGTTGCTTACAATAGCGAATATTCCAAAGGCACCGTTGTTGTGGATACCAATGCGCGGTTTTTGTATCTCGTGTTGAGCAATGGGCGCGCTATGCGATACGGCATTGGCGTGGCGCGATCTGGGTTTGAATGGTCAGGCACCCACAAAATCACCGCGAAACGCGAATGGCCCGGCTGGACACCGCCCGCCGAAATGCGCGCGCGTGAACCGCATTTGCCCGCTTATATGCCAGGGGGGATCAATAACCCTCTTGGTGCCCGCGCCCTATATATTGGCAGCACACTTTATCGATTGCACGGCACCACCCAGCCACGATCCATCGGCAAAAAGGTTTCTTCGGGCTGCATTCGGCTTACGAACGAAGATATTAAGGATTTATATACAAGAGTTTCAATTGGCACGCGCGTGGTTGTTATTTAATTTACCTTTAACGCGCAACATTACGGCCGAATATTCAACAAATTTGGCCGACGATAAATGGACTTCATTCTTTCAAGAATTAGGCAATTTGGGCGCGACGAAAGTGGCGCTTTTGCTGTTATTTTCGGCGTCATCGCCATTGTACTGCTCGCCACGGGCGGCGCTGCCGTTGACTTTGTGAACATCCAGCAAAGCCGCAAGACGACGCAAATCAGCCTAGACGCAACGGTTCTGGCCCTTCAGCCAGAAATCTACAAAAAAAGCAAAGGCTGGATCACCAATAGGGCCAACGACCTCATTGAAGAAGGTCTGTTGGGCACTGGCGTTGCAATGTCCATCAGCAGCGTGGAAATTGATAAGGAAGCTGGACGTCTTTACATCGCTGCAGATATTTCTCAACCCACCTTATTTGTTCGACTCATTGGCATAAATGATATGAGTGCCCGGCTGATTTCTGAGGCCACACGGGCGAAAAACCGTCTTGAAGTGGCAATGGTGTTGGATAATTCGGGATCTATGTCTGGCTCTCGTATCTCCAATCTCAAAACGGCTGCCAAGTTGGCTGTCGACATTTTGATGGGTGCGGAAGATGAGCCCGAAAAAGTGTTTATCGGCTTGGTCCCCTTTACCATGAACGTAAATGTTGGCGCGGACAAAAAGACAGCGACGTGGATGGACACACTGGGCCAATCGTCAGCAAACTGGGACAATTTTGATAATGATGACAATGAAGACACCGGACACGACGTCACCGACGTGAACGATAGGTTTTCACGATTTGCGCTTTATGATCAGCTCAAGAACGTAAGCTGGAAGGGATGTGTGGAAGCGCGACCCTATCCGCTTGATACCAATGATGCCACACCCAACGCGTCTAACGGCGACACCTACTTTGTACCCATGTTTAATCCAGATGGACCAGACAGCGGCGCATCAACGACCGCTGATTATTTGGACGATGATGGCGGCACATGCGTTGCGCCAACAGAGCCGGGCGAATGCACATTTCGGAGCTGGCCTGGAACAAAGAAGAAAAAGGGCAGCAGAGCGCCTGGGCAGTATAGTTGGTGGAATCCTGACAAAGGGAGTTCAACATCAGGCACCGATGCTTGTAGCTGCGACGGGCAAACGATCACATCTACGACTACTTGGAATGATAAGAAAAAGGGAATGATCACACAGGTCACATGTGACACATCTGGCTCATCATCTTTGTCACCCCGTGAATACCAAGAACGGCTATGTAAATATAATGGCGCTTCGGCTTCGCCAAGTTCAGGGGATCACTCTCCCAACGGGACTTGTATCAGTCGCGAGATTTTGCCGCTGACCAACAAAAAATCGACCCTGAAGACTAATATCACCGCCATGGTGGCAGGTGGGGGCACGAACATACACATGGGCACCATTTGGGGCTGGCGTGTATTGTCGCCCACCGCTCCATACGATGAGGGTGTGGCTTACAATGATGGTGCAAGCAAGGTTATGATCATCATGACGGATGGCCAGAACTATTCGTCACAATGGGGAAGCTTTAACGGGGCATATTATTACCCGGCCTATTCTTGGCCCTACAACAAACGCCTTGGTGACGTAGGGTGGTCGAACTCGTCCATTATTGCTGAAATGGATAAACGCACCAAAGAAGCGTGTGAAAACGCGAAGGCAAAACCATCCGAAATAGAAATTTACACGATTGGCTTGGGCATTTCGAAAAGCTCGTCCAACGGGAAAATGCTATCTGCCTGTGCATCGGATGCTGGGCATGCCTATTTCCCGTCAACGCCGTCGGATTTGGTTTCCACGTTTGAAACGATCGCAAACCAGCTGTCAGACTTGCGTCTTTCGAAATAAGAGAGAATGGCTTGGGGAGGTGGTACCGCCTCCCCGGCTCGAACGGGGGACCCCTAGTTCCACAAACTAGTGCTCTAACCAACTGAGCTAAGGCGGCTTATCCATTTTGTGCGCCGATACATAAGGCCCACATCATATCTTTGCAAGAGTGCTTTTAGGCCAAATTACACTTTTTTTCCACACCCTGACCATCTTAACCATGAAACCGGACTGTTTGGGCACAGAACACGGTTTTTATGGACCAATCCCTTGATGCGCGATATTTAAATAAGAGTAAACTAATGCGCCAAGATTGTTTCAGTTTGGCACAGGGAAGTAAGAGTAGTTATGCAGCAGGACTGGATTTATACCGAAGTGGGAAAGCGCGTATTGGGTTACGCACTTGATCCGCGTCCTGTTTGGTTCTGGAATGGGGATGGAAGCGAACTCATTTGGCGCAACCTTGCTGCCAAGCTTTTCCGCTCCAAATTCAAAAAGAAGGGCTTAAAGTTTTTGCCCGACCCGGTGCCGCTAAAGGGCCAAGTGACGCGCTTAATTCGCTTGGGCAACGATGGTCGCGCGTCGGTTTCACGGATGCGGTTTCAGATGGGCAAAAAGCCAGTTTCTGCCACCTGTTCATGTGTGCCTCTTAAAACCGAAGATGGATCAAAAGGTCTTTTGGTCATCTCAACAGATAGTGTTGACTTTGGTTTGTTTGATGGCGACGCATTTGCCTTGGTTGCGGATGAGCAATTGTTTTCCCCCGCACAAGACTATGTAATCATTAACGCAGAACGCGAAATCGTTGCAGGCGCCACATCTTCTGGCGACGCTGATGAACTTCAAAATGTGCTGGCTCTGCCGTTTGAAGCGCTAAGCGCGGCTTCTCGACTTGACGTCAGCTTAAAAGCGGGTGCGTCGTTGTTGATGTTGGACTTGGGTCAATTGGCGCCGACTGACGAACCTGTGCTCTCCCAACCCATCCTAGCAGATGACGTGAATGCAACAGATTCTGCTGTTCCAACAGAAATCGATGCCGACGAACAAACAAGCGCAGAACCAACTGTAAAAGAGCCCCCTCTGCTTGAAGGCAACGAATTTGATGGTGCACAAGCCGATGAAGAGCAAGCGCTATTAGAGCCAACCGCCGAGGAACAAAGTGAAGTGGAAGATGACGCCTATGATATGGCGCATCTGGACACGATGGACGCTCTAACTGATCAAACCGAAGAAACGCGGGCTCAAAGCGAAGACAATGCTTCAGAGGAACAGGCTGAAACAGATGATGGTTTGAGCGCTCCTTCTGCCCTCACCGATTTGATCGATCACCTTTATAAATCTGGCGGCAATATCACCACCTCGGAGTTGGATGATGCAGACCTGCTGGCGCAAAACCGCATTGATGCTGAGGTCGACTTTGCCGATGACGCATTGGCAGACATTGAAACTTTGCCCGAAGCAGAAATAGATCGGCTCAGCACCCCGCTTGAAGAGGTGCGCGACGAGATGGCAGCACTTGATGATGGCGAGGCTGAGCAGGAAGAAACGAGCCTGTGGAGCATTTCAGCCAGTGAAGTCACACGCGATGTTGAAACAACAACATCGTCTGCGATCAATCAAGATGAGGATAAAACGTCAAAATACAATTTTGATGAATTGTCACGCATTCTGCGCGAACGCGTAAACACAGAAGAAACGCGCAAATCAACAAAATCACCAAAAAAGCAAAAAGACGAGACAAAAGCAGCGTCTGAGCGCGAAGCAGGCAAAGTCATATCTATGACGCCAAAGCCACCCGTTTCGCCGAACGGCAAATCATCTTTGGTGGCGTTGAGCGACGAAGCCTTGGTTTTGAACAAATTGCCATTGGGCATTTTGATTTTTAAAGACCAAACGGTGCTGTTTGCCAATCGGTCAATGGCGGATTTGGCGGGCTACAACACTACAAATGATCTGCGTGATGCGGGATTGGACGAAATCCTGCCCCGAGCGGATGATGCGGGCAACGAGTTTGGCCCTGTGGCTAAGATCTTGCGCCAAGACGGTGAAAGCGTTGATGTTGTGGCGCGTTTGCAAACAACGATTTGGCATGGCCAAAACGCCTATATGTTGACGGCGCGGGAAGAGCCTTCCACGCGGCCGAGCAATGGCATTATTTCCCAAGGGCGTGACGGCGCACAAATCGATTTTGGCAAGATATCAGCTGCCCTTGGTCAAGGGTGCATTCAGCTCAATCGCGCTGGCTATGTTTTGGATTTGGATGCGCGCGGCAGCCAACTATTCGGGCCATCAATCGACTTGCTGCGCAATCGCCCCATTCTTGAATATGTGTCTACCGACACACGAAGCGCTTACCTGAGCGTGCTTTCGGGCGACGCGGAAACGGGTACCATCAAGGTATTTGCAGGGGCTGAACATTGCGAGATCAAGCTGTTTTTGCAAGACATCGAAGATCAATCTAGTTCGATTTTTGGGCTAGTGACGAAAGTGCATGCGGATCAGGAACAAATTGACCACCAAAAGGACGAACTCAACAGCATTCTACCCATTTTGAGCCGCGAAATCCGCCGCCCATTGGCCTCCATTGCCGGTTTCAACAGTCTGATGAAAGACGAAGCCTATGGTGCGATTGAGAACGATCGCTATAAAGAATATATAGCCGACATTCACGCTGCGACCCGTCAAATCGAGCAGGTGATTGGTGAAATTGATGACCTAAGTCGCCTCAATATTGGTGAAATTGAACTGACGAACAATCATATCGATTTGGGGTTGATGCTCAATCGGTGCATCGTGCGCATTCGTGGCCAAGCCAATGCGCAACAGGTTTTTGTACGTAGCGCGATACCAGAAACCAGCTATTTTGTTGAAGCGGACGAAAAACTGCTGACCCAAACCATCATGAACCTTTTGGCCAGCGCGGTCACCCTTACGCCCGCTGGGGGCAACGTGGTGCTAAGCGCTGTGCGTGACGACAAAGGTGATCTGATGATCCACGTGCGCGACATGGGTGAGCACGGGCAAAACCGGCACGAACAATTTATTGTCTACCATGAGCCTGTTGGCGATCAAGAGAAACCAGCAGATTTTGTGCGCTCCGGGGTTGGCCTTTCGCTAACGCAAGCGCTGGCCAAGGCCAATGCATTCTCCCTGTCGCTGGACCAAATTGGGCGCTCAGGAATGCTTATGGAGTTGGCCATTCCCGCGGATCGGGTGACGGGCACGTTAAACTAGTTGCGACATTCTGTCGCACCAACTAGCCAATTCTCATTGTGCGTAAACACCAAGATATATAGAGTTTTGTACTCCAGTTTAGAATGGTTCCAAAAAGCCCGCTCAAATAGGCCATAATTGCTTGATCTGACGCATTGACGCGCGAAGGAAAAGCGAACAAAACCCCTGCAACACAAGGACTTTCAAGCCAACACATGGAGTGAGTAAATGAATTTGTCCAAATCACTTGCAGCGACTTTGATTGCAGGCACATCATTCTTCGGCACCGTTGCCGTCGCCGACGAAATCAATGTTTACAGCTATCGTCAGCCAGAACTTTTGAAACCACTCACCGATGCATTTGAAGCTGAAACAGGCATCAAAACAAATGTGTTGTTTGCAAAAAATGGTCTTGTGGACCGTTTAAGTTCAGAAGGGCAAAACTCGCCAGCCGATGTTTTGCTGACCGTTGATGTTGGTCGTTTGGATGCCATGAAAAAAGCCGACATCTGGCAAGCCATCCCTGCGGATGTAACGGCAAACTTGCCAGCAGAATTTGTTGATCCAGACGGCGCATGGGCAGCATTGTCGCTACGCGCCCGCATCTTCTATGTCTCAAAGGACCGCGTTGAAGAAACAGCAATGTCTTATGAAGACTTGGCAGATCCGAAATGGAAAGGTCGCGTTTGTACCCGCTCTGGCCAACATTCTTACACCATTGGTCTGGTTGCAGCACAAATTGCCAATAATGGCGTAGAAGCGACAAAAACGTGGCTTGAAGGCGTTCGGGACAACCTCGCCCGCAAACCAACAGGCAACGACCGTGCACAAGTTAAAGCGATTTATTCTGGTGAGTGCGACATTGCAATTGGCAACACTTACTATATGGGCAAAATGGTCACCAACGACAAAGAGCCAGAGCAAAAAGACTGGGCCGCTTCTGTTCGCTTGATCTACCCGGGTGCTGAGCAAAGCAAAACCCACGTGAACATTTCAGGTGTTGGCATTGCGAAAAATGCACCGAACCTTGAAAACGCGAAGAAATTCATCCAGTTCCTTTTGTCAAATGATGCACAAGCCATCTATGCGGAAACCAACTTTGAGTTCCCAGTGGTGCCAGGTGTTGCCTCTTCTGACTTGGTTGCAAGCTGGGGTGAATTGCACGCCGACACATTGCCGCTTGCATCAATTGCTGACAAACGCGACGAAGCCAGCAAATTGGTGGACGAAGTTAAGTTTGACGAAGGCCCACAAAACTAGGCTTTGCACAAATTCCAAATCCGCTATACCAAGACAGGGATAGCGGATTTGATTGGAGAAGAATGATCGCTGGTCAAAGCGGCAAAGCTCACAACTTTATTGCAGGCGCGATTTCGCGCCTGTCTTTTGTTGAGCTCATTGTCATTTTTTCTATGGCCCTGCCAACTTTGGCGCTCGGGTGGCTTGCGGTTGGCGCCTTTGGCACTGAGGGCGGCTTGTTCTCGCGCATGTTGCCTGTTGCCTTAAGAGAGACGGGACTCCTTCTTCTTCTCGTTGGCTTGTTCACCGGGTTCATTGGCCTATTCAGCGCGTGGCTTGTTTCTAGTTTTGAGTTTCCGGGACGAAAATTGTTTGAATGGGCGCTGATTTTGCCCATCGCCATTCCCACCTACATTTCTGCATATGCTTGGGTTGAAGTGATGGATTTCACCGGCCCGTTGCAAACCGCCATCCGCATGCTGACCGGCGCCACCTCAATGCGCGATTATTGGTTCCCTGATTTTCGCACGATCGGCGGCGCGGCCTTTGTGATGAGCCTTGTTTTATACCCCTATGTTTATCTGAGCTGCCGTGCGTTCTTTTTGATGCAATCTGGCGTTTTGGTTGCCGCCAGCCGCACCCTAGGTGCGGGGCCATGGCGCACGTTCCGCGATGTGATATTACCACTGGCGCGCCCTGCCCTGATCGTTGGGGTGTCACTTGCCTTGATGGAAGTGATCAATGATGTGGGGGCCGTTGAGTTTTTCGGCGTCAACACGCTCACCGCCATTGTTTATGCCACATGGCTGAACCAATCCAACCTGCCCGGCGCAGCGCAATTGGCGGTCACCACCGTCATCATTATCGCTGGATTGATCTGGCTTGAGCAGCATGAACGGCGCAAACTCGACTATCTCACCAAGCGCGATAGCCGTGTGCCACCTTCCCGCTCCAAACTGCCGCCCATCGTTGCCGCTGGCGCCTTGGTATTCTGCATGAGCATTGTAGGCCTTGGTTTTTTGGTCCCCGTTTCCGAACTGATGTCCACCGCAATGGTTAGGGTCATGCGCGGCGTGATCGGCGCTGAGATATTTGAAGCGCTTTGGACCACCGTCTGGCTGGCCCTTGTGGGCGCGGCCATTTGTGTGGCAATCGGCTATTTTACGGCCCGACGCATGGTCAATGCAGATGGCAGCCGCAACCTTTCCTATCTTGCCACTTTTGGCTATGCGGTGCCCGGCACTGTGCTGGCGATCGGCGTTTTGGTACCGCTTGGGTTCCTAGACGGTGTGATCAACGACGCGACCCGCGCTTGGTTTAATGTTACCGTTGGTTTGATCCTTTCGGGTTCACCCATTGCCATCCTTTACGCCTATTCTGTCCGATTTCTCACCGTCAGCCACAACTCACTCGAGGCGGCCATGAAAAAGCGTGGCGTCAATTTGCTCGAAGCAGCCCATGTGTTGGGCGCGAACCGCTGGCGCTCCCTAATTGAGGTTGACCTGCCCACCCTGCGCCCCGCGCTTGTGGCAGCGCTGACACTCGTATTTGTCGAATGCATCAAAGAGCTACCCGCCACCCTATTGTTGCGTCCCTTGGGGCTAGAAACCCTTTCGACCTATGTTTACGCCGAAGCGAGCCTTGAGAACTTTGAAAGCGCTGCCGTGCCCGCCTTATTGATCATCACCATCGGCTTGGTACCCGCCATTTTGGGCGGCAAAATGCAGAGTGGTGAGCGGTAAGGTTAGGCTAGCGTTGGGCTTTTGTTCCGCCAGTTGTTTTGTCAGGTCTGGTTTGAGCACAGATTGCGCATTCATCAGGGTGCGGCGAATGATGGCTTTTCCAACGGTCAAAACGTCTGGGCTGCTGCTCGACTGCGCAAACCGTCACTTTTTGGCAGGAGCCGAAAGAGATGCGGAGTAATCAGGAAGCCTATTGCCAACCAGCTTAGGCGTTACTAGATTGCCCAAATGAAAGATTTTGATCTCAATCGTTTCGCCGTGATTGCTGACATTCACAGTAACTCTGACGCTTTGAAGGCTGTCCTGCAGGACATCTCGGCACAAGGTATCAGAAGCGTCGTCAATCTTGGGGATCATCTGAGTGGCCCAATGGCTGCTCGTGAAACCGCAGAACTACTTTTGGATCATGAAATGCCGTCGATCCGAGGCAATCATGACCGCTGGCTTGTTGAGAACAAGCGCGAGGACATGATCTCGATTGATGGGGCCGCTTTCGACCAACTTGACGCCCGCCACTTGGCCTGGCTTCGGGATTTGCAGCCGACGCTCTGGCTGTCTGACGATATATTCGCCTGTCACGGAACTCCGAGTAGCGACACAGCTTATTGGATGGAGGAGGTTTCGCCGGAGGGCGAGGTTGTTACCAGGTCACGGGATGCAGTCTCATCCGAGGCATCTGGGATCAAGGCAAGTCTTATGTTATGTGGTCACACGCATCTTCCCCGCCGGATGGACCTACCCGATGGCCGTATCATCCTGAACCCCGGCAGTGTTGGGTGTCCTGGCTATATTGACGACACCCCAGTGCACCATGTGGTGCAGACGGGTACTAGTGCGGCGTGCTATGCGCTGGTCGAGAGGGCGAAAGTCGGATGGACGACGACTTTCCGACACGTACCCTACGATCCGAACAGGATGATTGAGTTAGCGAAGACTGCCAATCATCCCAATTGGGAAAGTAGACTGGCGACGGGCTGGGTTAACTGAGGCTGCTACTCCCCTAAACCGGCCATTTGGGCAGCGGCAGCTCCGTCCGCAAAACCGACTTTGAAACAACTTGCCATCAGACCAATCGAACGATTAGCCCCCACGATACAGAATTTCAAACCTCCAAAACTCAACCGCACCTCTTAAGCAAAAATACTGCATCACGAAGCTTTCATCCCCACCAACCAAAGTTGGCTTTTGCAAATTGCGCTAATTCCGCTAGAACTAGGTTCAGGTTTGACCCACACAAATCAGGGATGAGAAACAGTGCAAATTATTGAAAAGACGGTCAAAAAAACGCTCCTAGCAGCGTCGATTGTTGGCCTTTCCACATTTGGTGCTTTTGCCAGCGACATTCGTGTCGGCATGGTGCTGGAGCCGCCTCACCTTGATCCGACCGCTGGCGCAGCCGCTGCGATTGATGAAGTTGTTTATGCCAATGTGTTCGAGGGTTTGACCCGGATCGACCAAAATGGCGGGGTGCAGCCTTCGCTTGCCACGTCTTGGACCATTTCGGACGATGGTATGACCTATACATTCACGTTGAAAGAGGGCGTCACCTTCCATGACGGCACCGGTTTTGATGCTGACGATGTGGTGTTCACCTATGACCGTGCGCGCGCTGAAGATAGTACCAACGCGCAAAAAGGCATTTTTGCCCCGATCACCTCTGTGACGGCCGTTGATCCTTCCACCATCGAGATCAAAATTGCGCAGCCGCAGGGCGATTTTTTGTTCAATATTGGCCGGGGCGACGCGGTTATTGTTGCGCCTGAGAGTGCTGAAACCAACCAATCCAACCCCGTTGGCACTGGCCCCTTTAAGTTCGTGCAATGGGATCAAGGCAGCCGCGTCATTTTGGAGAAAAACCCTAATTACACCGGCACACCAGCGTTTATGAACAAGGCGAGGTTCGTGTTTATTTCTGATCCGAACGCGGCGCAAAACGCCATGCTTGCTGGTGATGTGGACGGGTTTGCCAACTTCCCTGCGCCTGAAAGTCTGGCGATTTTTGAAGCAGACCCACGTTACCAAGTGGTGCGCGGCTCTACAGAGGGCGAAACCATTTTGTCCACCAATAACGCCAAAGCGCCGTTCAACGACAAACGCGTGCGCCAAGCCATTGCTCATGCGCTTGATCGGCAAGCTATTATCGATGGGGCGATGTTTGGTTATGGCACACCAATCGGCACACATTTTGCACCGCATCACCCCTATTACGAAGATCTGTTAGACACTTATCCGCGTGACATTGAACGGGCCAAAGCTTTGCTGGCAGAAGCGGGTTACCCAGAAGGGTTTGAAGCCACCTTCAAATTACCACCGCCAACTTATGCGCGTCGTGGTGGGCAGATTATCGCCGCCCAATTGCGCGAGATTGGCATTGAGTTGGAGTTGATCAACGTCGAGTGGGGCCAGTGGCTTGAAGATGTGTTCAAAACCAAAAACTATGATCTTTCGATTGTCAGCCATGTGGAACCGTTTGATATCGGCATTTATGCGAACCCGGATTACTATTTCCAATATGACAATGTGGTGTTTCAAGCGATCATTGAAAAACTCAATGTGACCGCTAATGAAGCCAAGCGCGAACAGTTGGCCCGTGCTGCCCAACGCATTTTGACTGAAGATGCGGTGAACGGCTATTTGTTCCAACTGGCAAAGACCGGCGTTTGGAACACAAACCTTGAAGGCATGTGGCCAAACTCCCCGGTCGAAGGCAATGATTTGACCGCTGTTCGCTGGACAAATTGAGCTTGACTTTACAGCGCTAGCAGGGCCGATTGCCCCCTATGATTGGCTTTGCAGCAAAACGGTTATTTGGCGTCGCGGTTACCCTTTTGGTGGCCGCGGCGATCCTGTTTTTTCTGCTGGATATTTTGCCCGGCGACCCGGCGCGGTTTATGCTGGGGATCAACGCTACCGAGGACGCGGTGGCTGCATTGCGTACCGAGTTGGGCTTAGATCAACCCGCTTTCAATCGGTTCTTCATTTGGCTCTTGGGCTTGTTTCAAGGCGACCTTGGCATCAGCTTTTCACAACGGATGCCCGTCACTCAATTGATGGCCGAACGGTTGCAAGTCAGCTTGCCGCTGGCACTTGGGGCGCTTGCCCTTTCCACCCTCATTGGATTGCCCATCGGCATTTTCGCCGCGCAACATCGTGGCAAATTGGGCGACACATTGGCGATGGTTTTGGCGCAGATCGGCATTGCCATCCCCAACTTTTGGTTCGCCATGCTTTTAGTGCTCGCCTTTGCTGTCACATGGCGCATACTCCCGCCCGGCGGTTTTGTGCCGTGGGGTGAGAACCCATTGCTGGCGCTGCGCTCTTTGGTGTTGCCCACGATTGCATTGGCGTTGCCGCAAGCCGCTATTTTGGCACGGGTGATGCGCACATCATTGGTGGATGTGATGCAGGCCGATTTCATCCGCTCGGCGCGCGCCAAGGGCCTCTCGCAAAGTCAAGCCATTTGGCGGCATGGGGTGCGCAATGCGCTACTTCCGGTGCTGACGATCATGGGATTGCAATTCGCGTTTTTGATCGCCGGCACCATCATTGTTGAAAACGTGTTCTACCTGCCCGGATTGGGCCGATTGATTTTCAGCGCCATTTCCGCCCGCGACCTAATTGTGGTGCGCAGCGCCATATTGGTATTGGTGGCTATGGTGATTTTGGTGATGTTCATCGTTGATTTGGCTTATGCGTTGGTTGACCCGCGCATCCGCACTGGTGGAGGGCAAGACGATGGCTGAGCAATCCACGTTCGTCCGCGCGCTGCACCACCCCAGTTTTCGACTAGGTCTCTTAGGCAGTGCTTTATTTGTTTTGCTGGCGCTGATCTCGCTGGTCTGGACGCCCCACCCAACTGATATTGTCGACATTCCAAATCGGTTCGCAAACGTCAACGCCAACAATTGGCTGGGCACGGATTATCTAGGTCGCGATCAATTGAGTTTATTGATGGTTGGCATCGCGTCGAGTTTAAAAGTCGCGCTTTTGGCCGTGGCGATTGGCGCCTTGATCGGCGTGCCTTTGGGGCTGATGGCAGCGGCGCAGCGCGGTTGGCTGGAAGCTGTCATTCTTCGGTTCAATGATTTCATTTTCGCTTTCCCTGCCATCATTTCGGCGATCATCATCACCACACTTTTTGGCCCTTCCGCGATTAATGCGATGGTGGCGATTGGGATTTTTAACATCCCTGTTTTCGCCCGGGTTGCACGCGGCGGCGCGCTGAGCCTGTGGACGCTTGAATATGTGGACGCAGCGAAACTCTCAGGACTTTCAAACGCGCAGATCAGTTTGCGCCATATCATGCCCAATGTGGCGAGTTTGCTGATTGTACAGGCCACCATTCAACTCTCGCTTGGGGTTTTGGCCGAAGCTGGCCTTTCCTACATTGGGTTGGGGACACAACCGCCGGACACCAGTTTGGGATTGATGTTAAAAGAGGCGCAGAGTTTCTTCTTCGGCTTCCCCATGCAGGCGATTATCCCCGGCATGGCAATTGTGCTGTTTGTGATCAGCTTCAACCTACTGGGCGATGGCTTACGCGATACGCTTGATCCCAAACTCACCAAAGCCGGAGGCGTTGATGTCGCTGGTTGAGGTGAAAGACTTATCCATAGGTTTTGGCGACCACACGGTGGTGCACCAAATGTCATTGTCCATTACCCCCGGCCAACGGGTCGGCGTTGTGGGGGAAAGCGGATCGGGCAAAAGCCTTACCGCTTTGTCGATTATTGACCTGCTGCCCGAAAGCGCCAACACAACCGGCGAAATCATCCGCAACGTGCCTGCGGGTGAAAGCTTACGCGGCAAACATATTGGCATGGTTTTTCAGGAGCCGATGACGGCGCTGAACCCTTTAATGCGGGTGGGCGATCAGATCCGCGAAGCGCTTGAATTGCACCTGCCCGACATTGATTTTACCGCGCGGGTTAGCGAACTGATTGCCGAAGTTGATCTGCCCGCCAGCGTGGCCAAACGCTATCCGCACGAACTATCGGGTGGGCAACGCCAGCGCATCGGTTTGGCGATTGCATTGGCGGGAGAGCCTGAACTGCTGATCGCGGACGAGCCAACATCGGCCCTTGATATGATCACCCAAGCGCAGATTGTCGCGCTGATCAAACGGGTGTGCGACACGCACAATATGGCGCTTTTGTTCATCTCGCATGACCTTGGGGCCGTCGCCGCGCTTTGCGAACATGTGCATGTGCTGGAAAAAGGCAAATGCGTAGAAAGCGGGTCAATTGAAACGGTGCTCAAAGCCCCACAAGAAGCCTATACGCAACGTCTAATCGCTGCGGCGCGTCCTACCCGCCGCCGGCTGAAAACTCGGGAAATTGGGGCACCACTGCTCGAACTTGATGGCATCTCAAAACGCTTTAAACTGCCCGGCCCCTTTTGGGCACAAAAGGCTTATGTACAGGCGCTCAATGATATTTCGCTGACCATTCGAGAATCCGAATGCGTGGGTTTGGTTGGTCCATCGGGCTGTGGCAAAACCACCTTGTCGCGGATTATTGCCGGGCTGCAAACCGCCCAGCGCGGCACCATTGCGTTTGATCAACACACCTATGGGCGCAAATTGGGGGAAATGCCCCACGCGGCGCGGCGCGAACTCTCGATGGTGTTTCAAGACCCATTTGGCAGTTTTGACCCCCGCTTGAACATGGCGCAATCACTTTACGAACCGCTGTATTTGATGCCTGAATTGGGCCACGCTGAGCGCCAAGAGCGGGTGCATATGGCGCTTGAACGGGTTGGCCTAACGCCGGACATGTTGGGCCGTCATCCGCATGCCTTTTCGGGCGGCCAACGCCAACGCCTCGCTATCGCCCGCGCCCTCGTGCTGCGCCCCAAACTGGTGGTGCTCGACGAACCCGTTTCCGCCCTCGATGTCTCCATTCGCGGCGATGTGCTGGAGTTGCTTGCGGACTTACGTGAGAATTTTGGCATCGCCTATCTGTTCGTCAGCCACGACCTAGACGTGGTCCGCGCTGTGGCTGATCGGGTGTTGGTGATGGACAAAGGTGAGATTGTTGAGCAGGGCGACGTGGACACGGTATTTGATGCGCCAAAGGCGAGGATTACCCAACAACTGTTGGGGGCACGGTTGGGGGTTTAGCAGCAACAATTGCTGTGACGCTACAATGGGCACCTCCAACCGGCGGCGTCAGAAAGAACGACCCGCACCATTTGACCCACATCAAAACCAGCCATTGCAAGCGGGTGTAGCCTTTGTTTGACGGTTCGGGAAGCAGTTTTTCGCGCCACCTAAACGAAGCGAAATGCTTCGTTCTTGATCGCAGGCTAAAGGATAGGCTTATGTCTCACACCCCACACGAGTTACACGAAGAATTCCCCGAGTTTTCGGCACGTATTCACGAGCTAAAAACAGGCGACGCGCATTTCGGCAAACTGTTTGACGCCTATCATGACGTAAACCGCTCGGTCCACCGGGCTGAAACAGATGTTGAACCCACTGATGACACCAACCTAGAAGAAATGCGCAAGCAACGCATGGTGTTAAAAGATGAAATCTACGCTTTGCTGAAAGCTGAGTGAACAGCACTCCCTTTTCACCGGCCACAAAGCGCAAGCCAATTTGTTGGCTTCAACCCGCAACAACTTAAATTGCGTTGCGGGCCGCGCTTTGGTAGAAGGACAAATCAGATCGCCGGGTTCACGGCGCTGATTTTCGGGAAATTCCAAAAAAATGAAACTTTCGACACCAGTTGACGTCGAACAAATGCTGAAGTGGCTCGCCCTCGGCTTGGGTCTTTGCAGCACAATTTCCATCGTGCAAGGCTGGCAGTTGGCTGCAATGCTGTTTGGCCTGCCCTTCTGTCTGATCTGGATATATTGCGGCTGGCTGCGTACCGAACGACAACTAAAATACATAAACATCATATTCTCAGCACTCTACATTTATGGGATCGCTCGGTATTTTGTTTTGGGTGTTTGAGGGCTGGTCTTCGTTTTGATGACCGCAGCGCATCAATTTGCCGGTAGTCAGACCTGGATCCCCCGAAGTTTCAAACGAAGTGCAACAATTATGGATCGCGCGCCATCGAGTATATCGCGAGAAGTGAAGCGCAATAGCGCGGCAATGAATGGCTATAATCCCCGCATGGCCGATGACAAGGCACAACAAGCCTATATTTTGCAGTTTTCAGGTGATGATGAGTCTCTTGTGTTGCAACTGATGGATTACCAGGCAGAAAATCACTTTGCGACATTGCGCGTATTGCGGCACATCAGCGACGATGGCGAAACATTGCAGGTGGGTATTTTACATATCGCTGGCAAACCGGCGATGGCTGTCGTTTGCGAAGGACCATAAGAGTGCATTTTTGGGGGAACAAACGATTTGCTATTCTCTTGAAGAAGATGAGCATTATTGTCCAATTTAAAACGTATTATGCCCAGTGTCATCGCCCCGGCGTAACCGCGAATACATGGCACTCAAATAATAGTTACTTTTTCGGCTTGCACTTAACGCAATGTTAGCTAGGCTTACACCCAATGATCGTGTTTTAAACAGTGGATGAGCGCCATTGATATCGATAGACTAGTTGGCCAAATTGCCGAGTTCGCAAGCGACGGAATTTTCGTGGCGGAACTAGTGAATGACGGCTCGTCTTTCCCCACTATTCTTTGGTGCAACAGTTCTGCCTGTAAACAATCTGGCTACAAGAGTTCAGAGCTGCGCGGGAAGCCACTCTACAGAATTATCGGCGGGCAAAAGGACGCTAAAGTTTTCGTGGAGATAGCAGATCGAATGCAACAACCCACGCCAATACAAAAACGTTTTGAGAACGTCGCAAAAGACGGTACGGGCTACCAAGTCTGCCTGTCGCTTCGGCCAGTTGAAGACAAAAAGTTCCCCAATAGATACTGGATCGGGCTGCAGCGGGACGACACAGAAAACGACAGCATGCGCAATGATCTCAAAACAGCGCGCCAAGAACTCAAACTATATAAGCGGCGGCTTTGGGATGCTATTGAAGCGCTCCCCGATGCTTTTGTTATGTATGACATCAACGACCGATTGGTGGTGTGCAACAACAAATATAAGGAGTTTTATGCGGCATCCGCGCCAGCGATTTACCCGGGTGCTTCGTTCGTGGATATTATGCGCTACGGCGTTGAAAATGGCCAATATCCTGAGGCAAAAGGCAGAGAAGAAGAATGGTTGCAAGATTGGTTTCAATGGCACCTTGATCGCAGACGGAGCTCGACGAAACCTTTGGAGCGTGAGTTGCCTGGCGACCGTCATATTCTGATCCACGATATTGAAACAGAGAACGGCGATATTGTCGGCTTGCGGACGGACGTCACAGAACTCCAGCAAAAGAAGAAAGAGCTTGAGAAGCTGACCATATCGCTGGAAAAAGCGCGAAAAGAAGCGGAAATAGCGAGTCTGACTGACCCTCTCACACGCGTTGGGAACCGTCGTGGATTAACAAGGTTTCTTGAACAGGTTGCAAAGCCGGGTAAGACCGATTTTGAAGTTGCCTTCATCCATTTCGACCTAGACCATTTCAAAGAGGTCAACGATGAGTATGGGCATGCTGCGGGCGATTTGGTGCTGTGCAAGGTCGCAGACGCTCTGCGAAAATCTACTCGATCTGAAGATTTTATTGCGCGGGTTGGCGGGGATGAATTTGTGGTCGTTTTACTATCCAAGAATGCCCAAAGAGCTGCTGAAAAAATCGCCAAACGGCTGCTCGATGATTGCAAGAGAGAAGTGCGATTTGACGATAATTTGCTAAGTTATGGCATAAGCATCGGCATAGCGGTTTCAACGAGCGGCGAGTTGGACGATTTGCAGGAACGCGCCGACAAGGCATTGTATGACGCTAAAGCGCAGGGCCGCGGCACATATGTTTGCTATGCGGCTTGATCGCTTGCCGCCACAACTTCGCCTTCTTAGTTTCGATAATCATCTTCAGTTGAATGCTTCATTCTCACACCGAAATAGACCATATGCACGATATCATTATACCCGACGACAGTACCCGGCCTGAAATCCCGCAAACCGAACTCACCGAACAACAACGCCAGCCCATGCGGCATTTGCGGGCGATACACGAGCATCATCGGCGCAATATGCGCATGATGGCAGGCATGTTAGAAGGCGTACGCAAAGGCGATACCAGCGCCAGCGAATTGCATGCCCATATCAAAGATAACCCGATTGTTGAAAATTACCGGGTGTTCGGCAATCTGTGCGGGCAGCACTGCCAATTGGTCAATGGACACCATTCGATTGAAGACGCGCATATGTTCCCAGCGCTTGAGGGAAAGAACGCTGCACTCGACAAAATTGTGCAACGGTTGCGCGAAGAGCATGAGGTTGTGCATGCGCTGCTGATTAAACTGGCGGGGGAAGCCGAAAAGCTGATCAAAGACCCGAGCGAAAGCCAGTTCGATGCCACTGTTCTGGCTCACGAACGGTTGGCGACCTTGTTGCTCTCCCACTTCGGCTATGAAGAAGACAGCGTGGGGCCAGCGCTCGGCCTGTACGACGTGGGCATTTGAGGCAAGTCATTTGCGCAATTGTCCCCGCCCCTTATAGTTTAGGTATAATTTGAGCATTGGGAGGGCATTGTGAGCAGCATTTTTGATTATTTCGATTTACAATCTGAGGAGCGCAAAAAGCAGAAAACGGCGCGGGATTTGGGTTTGCAAACCATGGTGGACACCAAGTCGCCAGGTGCACCAGAAGCGACAACGGCGCCGCAGTTCGCGCCCGTTTGGCCTCAGTATATTGCGTTGGTGTTGGGCATTGTGGCGGACCCTTTTATCAAAAACTATATCGCCACCAAAAGCTTTGGCATGGACCTTGGCGCACTTGGGCCATTGTTGGCCTTTTCAATTGTCATGGGCATCATGATTTTGCCCGGCGTTTACAAAAACAGCTTCGCGCCGGACAAACCGATTTTGGTGCAATTGGCCGCCATTTTTACCGCGGGGGTGGGTTGGCAGACGCTGTTTGAAGCGGCCGCCAAAACCGTGAGCTAGTTTTTAGCGCCGCCGTCGGCCCCTTGGACCTGCCCCGGCACCCGCATTTTTTCGCGCCGCCGTTGGTCGCTTCGCTCCCGACCCCGGCACCCGCATTTTTTCGCGCCGCCGTTGGCCGCTTCGCTCCCGACCCCGGCACCCCCGCCAATTGGGGAAAAGAGCCGATGTGGGGAAGAAAGGTTTAGATAGGTGCTCCGTCTGCATTGAAACGGTGCAGGCGACCTTCTTTGGCTTTAATGGCGATTTTGGTGTGGACCTTAATTGGCGCATTGCCTTCTTGGCGCACAACGAACAATTCCTCATCGCCAATATTGAGGTAAATGTAAGTGTCCGAGCCAAGGATTTCAGTGTGGACCACCTCACCTTCCCAGTCGCCGCCCGTTTCAACAATATCGAGATGTTCGGAGCGGATGCCAACGGTGGTACAGTCAAACTTAGCCGCGTGGGCGCCGGTCAAAAGATTCATTTTGGGGGACCCGATAAAGCCAGCAACAAACAGGCTTTGAGGCGCCTCATAAAGTTCCATCGGGGTGCCCACTTGTTGGACCACACCATCTTTGAGGACTACAATACGGTCGGCCATGGTCATGGCTTCCACTTGGTCATGGGTCACATAGATCATGGTGGTGCCGGGCAACTGCTCTTTGAGGCCCGCAATTTCCATGCGCATCTTTACGCGTAGCGCCGCATCAAGGTTACTCAATGGCTCGTCGAACAAAAAGACTTTTGGGTCGCGCACAATTGCGCGGCCAATGGCAACCCGCTGACGTTGCCCACCAGACAGAGCTTTGGGGAGGCGTTTAAGGTAATCGGTCAGCTGCAATTTGTCGGCTGCGGCTTCCACCTTTTGCTTGATCTCTTCTTTAGAGAACTTTTGGATTTTGAGTGCATAGGCCATATTATCAAACACAGTCATATGCGGATAAAGCGCATAAGACTGGAACACCATTGCGATGCCGCGTTTGGAGGGGGCCACATCATTGACCACCCGCCCGTCGATTTCCAAGGTGCCACCAGAAATGCTCTCGAGCCCTGAAATGGTGCGCAACAATGTGGATTTTCCGCAACCCGACGGGCCCACAAATACAATGAATTCGCCCGACTTAATGTCGAGATTAATGTCTTTAAGCACACGGACATTGCCGTATGACTTATCGAGATTGGTTATTTTAATGTCAGCCATGTTCCCTCCCCTGAAACAATGGATTAGCTGGCGTTCACGCCAAAATATGATGAAAAGCTGGGCAAAGAAAGCCGGGTGCCTTCAAGCGTTGCATTTGAGTGCCGGGCAGCGTGGTCAAAGTCCTCAAACGCCGCCAGCTCAATGGTTGCGGGTTGATCGCTCATATTGAATACACACAATATGCGTTCTTCGCCCAGTTGCCGCTCAAACGCCAAAACTTGTTCGGTGGCGTCGATGATTTTGATGTCACCCTCACGCAGCGCAGATGTTGCACGGCGAAAGGTAAGAAACTCTTGATAGTGCTTGAGCACAGAACCGTCGCCCTGGGCATCAACCGCATGGCTTTGGTGTTCAACCGGAATGGGCAGCCACGTGCGGTTGGCGGTGGTAAACCCGGCCTGCCCGCCGTCCACTTCCCAAACCATTGGCGTTCGACATCCATCGCGGCCCTTGTAGTTTGGCCAGAACTCAATACCGTAAGGATCCACAAGATCTTCAAAAGCCACTTCGGCTTCTGGCAAGGCCAATTCCTCACCTTGATAAAGACAGACAGAGCCACGCAGCGACAAAAGCACTTCGGCGGACAGTTTGGCGAAGTCACTTTGCCGATCCGGGGCAATGCCCCAACGCGAGATATGACGTTGCACATCGTGGTTGGAGAACGCCCAGCACGGCCAGCCATCGGTCAAGATGGCTTCAAGTTCGCTGATCTTTAGCGCAAAATATTTGGCGTTGAAGTCACCGCCCAGGAAATCAAAGGTATAAGCCATATGTAACTTATCCCCGCCCGAAGTATATGCGGCCATAATGTCGAGCTGGCGCTGCGCGTCGCCGATTTCACCAACGGTGGTGATATGGTCATATTCATCAAGCAACGCGCGGAGACGCTTTAGAAAATCAATATTCTCAGGTCGGCTTTTATCATTGATATGATCTTGCCAGTTGTAAGGGTTTACCGCCGGCGCGATGGTTGCATTGATCTGATCTTTGGGCAGTGCTGGGTTGTCTGCCAAGCTTTGATTGTGAACGTAAAAGTTCACCGTATCGAGCCTAAAGCCATCAACACCGCGATCAAGCCAAAAGCGAACCTCTTCCAGCAATGCGGCTGTCACATTAGCATTGTGAAAATTCAAATCAGGCTGAGAAGTCAGAAAATTGTGCAAATAATATTGGCAGCGACGCGGGTCCCATGTCCAAGCGGACCCGCCGAAAATCGAAAGCCAATTGTTGGGCGGCGTGCCATCGGGCTTCGCATCTGCCCACACATACCAATCCGATTTTGGATTGTCAGGTGAGATGCGACTTTGTTTAAACCATTCATGTTCGTCCGAGGTATGCGAAATCACCTGATCGATCATTACTTTCAGGTCCAACCGATGCGCCTTGGCCAAAAGCTTGTCAAAATCCTCCAATGTGCCAAAAATCGGGTCAACGCCGCGATAGTTGGCCACATCATACCCAAAGTCTTTCATCGGGGAGGTGAAAAAAGGCGAAAGCCATATCGCATCAACGCCCAAACCCGCCACATAATCCAAGCGGTCAGTTATACCATTCAAATCACCAATGCCGTCGCCATTGCTGTCTTGAAACGAACGTGGATAGATTTGATAGATGACCGCGCCGCGCCACCAGTCTTTTTGCTTCGTCAGTCTGACAGCGGAATGGGAATCAGGCTGTGTCATATGATTCATCAATGGTCTTTCTTGCCACTTCTTGGGGCGGTCCGGGCAAAGGTTGCCAGTTTCCACCAAGTTGAGTATCGTTGGTTATCGGGCTTCCAAAACGTTTTGGTAAACTATTTCTACCCAAGATGGATTGCTCTCGTCAACCAATTGTTGAAAGTTGATGGTGAGATTTTGCACTTACGCACGCAATACCCTACAAAATGCTGAAAAAATCGCAGGAGCTTATGCCCCAACATAATCACCCAATCGGCAACAAAGAGCAAAATCAGGTCACCATTAAAGACCTCGCGCGCAAGCTTGACTTGTCGATCACCACCATTTCGCGTGCTCTCAACGGCTATAGCGATGTTGGGGCAAAAACGCGTGACCGCGTGCAAAAAGCAGCACAAGAGATGGGATATACGCCGAACCGGAATGCACAACGATTGGTGACCCAGCGCTCCCATTCAATTGGATGGATCAAAGGCGATGGGTCGCAGCATTTTGTTGATCCGCACTTCGTGGAAGTGTTCGCTGGGGTTCTGCGCGAAGTAAAACACTATGACTATGATGTGGTATTTGCATCAGGTGCCGAAGAAGATTTGGTTTCGTTGTTTGATCGTTATGTGCGCGACCAAAGCGTTGATGGATTTATTTTGGAGTTGCCGCGCCCAAATGACAAGCGCATCACCTATTTGCTTGAATCCGGCATGCCCTTTGTGGTGCACGGGCGCGAAGAGCGTTCAGACCAATATGCATGGGTTGATATCGACAACTTTGGGATGTTTGAAACGCTGACCAAAGTGATGCTGGATGCCGGGCACAAAAAGATCGCCTTCATAAATGGCGATGAGAACTATTCGTTTGCCGTCGAGCGGCGCTTGGGCGCTGAACGAGGGTTGGAAGCGATGGGCGCAACACGTGACGCGCTGAAAGTATACAACGCCGTTCACCCGATGGTGCATGCGGGTTATCAACTGACCACCAAAGCGCTTGAGGACCCCAAGGTCACTGCCATTTTGTATTCATCCGCAGTTATGGCTGTTGAGGGGCAAGCTGCAATAGCAAGTTCCGGGCGCGAAATCGGCAAGGACCTGGAGATTGCCACAATGGATGATGAATTGCGCCATGTGGACCTGACCTCGCTTGAAGGGCAAATTAGTTTCGTGCGTTCACCGTTGAACGAAAGTGGGCACGCTCTTGTGCGGCAGTTGATGAAGCAAATCCAAAAGAAGGGCCCGCCCGAAGGCGAACTTATTCCAGCTCGGTTCAGCCTGCGGCCAAACTTACCTCGCGTACAAATTCCGCCTCACTTTGAGGTTGAGGACGCCTGACCGACGCGTTTGTTGCCTTACTAGCGTGCCCGCTTGATGAAATTCACCAAAATGGACCGGTTGATGGCAAGAAGAACGCAGCATGAGTTGCGCAAGATAGCATAGGCAAAATCCAGAAATTGATCTGACGCAATGCGCAGTTTGTTTTGGCGCGCGACCATTGACGGCGTGCAAGCAGTCTCAGTGGGTTTGCACACGTTAATAGAGCACTCGCCCGCGCGGAACGTCGTGGCGGTTTGGAGCTTGGATTTTTTTCAGATGAGGATCTGTGAAAGCCGCGTTCATTTAGGGTTCAGGCCGTTTTTGTTTTCATATCTCCAGCGGGGCCAGCCCAATACCGGGCATGACAACTGATTGGGAGTGAGAAACATGACACCTATCAAGGCAATAGTTTCCGCCGCCTTTGCGGCCACAAGCATTATCATTACTACCGGCGCTTCGTTTGCGACCGATGCGCAAGCAACCACCGCCCTCAACGTGCGCTCGGGTCCTGGAACGTCATATGGCGTTGTTGATACGTTAACGCCCGGCGAACGCGTCGAAGTCAACGAGTGCGCAACGAACGGCTGGTGCTATATTGAGCATACAGGTCCAGACGGCTGGGTCAGTTCAAACTACCTCTCTCCAGTTAGCGGCGGTTCCGCAGAACCGGATTGCGGGTTTAGTTTCACCATAACACCAAGCGGTCCAAGCCTTTCGATCTCTTGCGGGGACACGCCAACGCCCACACCAACGCCTCCGGCTGGCAACGTTGCTTGTTTTTACACTGGCACAAACTACACGGGGTCCGAATTCTGCCATGGGCCAGCAACGCTGAACACATTGGATGCAACGTTTAACGACAATATTGCGTCTGTAAAACTATACGGTAGCGCCAAGGCCAAACTCTGCCGCAATGCAAACTTGACGGGCACCTGCAAAACATACACGACATCAAAATCTGTTTTGCCCATTACAATTCGCAACAAAGCGTCATCTGTTCGCATCTTCACCGGCGTCATTCCGTTGCCACCGGTGACCCCTGTCACCCATTCGACCGGTCCGATCAACCTGCAGCAAACTTATACCGCGAATTTGGACAATGGTGCGATTGGCGGCGGTGGAGCTGATATTTGGTACCGGGCTGTGACGGCAGTGCAAAAATACATCAAGCCCATCAACGGCGCAAAACTGGCTGTAGGCAACAAATCAAATCGCGGATATTCAGGCTGTAAAGTTGCGAGCTACTCTTCTGCTCAGGTCTCTATTTGGACCCTGCCTGTAGGCTCTTATGTCTGCGTCAAGACCAGCCAAGGTCGTATCTCTCAATTCCGTTTGAATGGATATTCTGGGACCACCATGAAACTTGGATATACAACTTGGGCAAACTGAGTTGAGCGAGCAAAGAAAAAAGGCCCGGGTTGCACCCGGGCCTTTCCCTAACTTCATTTGAACTATGTTATTTCACCGAACCGGCCAGCAGTCCACGCACGAAATAACGTTGAAGTGAGAAGAAAACGATCAGCGGCACAATGATGGAAATGAACGCGCCTGACGTAAGGATTTCCCAATTGTCACCGCGTGAACCAATTAGCTCCCGCAGGCGACCGGTAAGCACCAACTCATTGTCGCCAACACCTAAGAACACCGTGGCGACCAGCAAATCATTCCACACCCACAAGAATTGGAAGATGGCAAAACTTGCCAGCGCGGGGAAGGAAAGCGGCAAGACCATTGTGGTGAAGATCTTAAAATGAGATGCGCCATCCATGCGGGCGGATTCCATGATTTCCTTTGGCAAGCCGGCCATATAGTTGCGCAGCAAATAGATCGCCAACGGCAGACCGAACCCGGTGTGGGCCAGCCAAATACCGAGATAGGATTTAGCCTCGACCCCCAGCATTGGCGCAACACCGTTATAGAGCTGCAAGATCGGAATGAGCGACATTTGCAGGGGCACCACCAAAAGTCCAACCACAATGGCCACCAAATACCCACGCCCTGGAAATTGCATCCATGCCAATGCGTAGGCCGCAAATGCCGCAATTAGAATAGGAATGATGGTTGCGGGAATAGTGACGGTGAAAGAGTTGATGAACGAGCGGTCAATACCTTCAGATGTCAGCACTTCACGGTAGTTGTCTAATGTGAATCGCGGTGGTATTTGCGCTGTGTAGAGCACACGCTGTCCGCGCTTAAAGTCGAACTCAGTCTCTGACACCCAGGTGTATGAACCATCCGCATTCACCGTCAGTTCCCCGCCTTCTTTGGGCGCCACACTTGTGCCAACTGGATTGTCACCAAATGTGTTGTTGGTCAGACCATAGGCAGAAAGGGTTCGCCCCTGCTCGTCTTCAGATAAAAGATTGCCGGAAATTACATACACACCGTTTTCCAGCACCTGCGCGTCGGCCGCCAATGTGCGTCCGCCACCTGTGCGTTGTGTGGTTGTAAGGGCTGACCACCATCCAGAAACGGTTAGTTGATCTTTATCCCGAACGGAAGACACAAGCAGCCCAACGGTGGGCAAGGTCCAAATGATCACCAATGCCAACAAAACGATGTGGGTGGCGAGCTTGGACCAATCGATATTGAGCGTGAATGAAGGTTTGCTTGCGGGCAAATCCGCAACAGCGACATTAGCCATTATCGTGTCCCCTCTTCTTTATTCACTTCACGGATGTTCCAAATCATGATGGGCAACACCGCAATCATAATCACCAGAGCGATGGTTGAAGAGCGACCAAAATCCACGCCGCGTGTCAACCAATCAAACATTAGGTTCGCGAGCACTTGCGTGTCCCATTGCCCATTGGTCATGGCCAAAACGATGTCGAACACTTTGAGCACTACAATCGTGATGGTGGTCCACACGACGATAATGGTGCCAAAGATTTGCGGGATCATGATGGAGAAGAATATCTGCAAGTCATTTGCCCCATCAATGCGGGCGGCTTCTAACGTTTCTTCGGGGATACCTCGCAACGCAGCGGACAAGATCACCATGGCAAAGCCAGTTTGAATCCAGATTAAAATCAACATCAAAAAGAAGCTATTCCAAAATGGAATTTGCAGCCAAACTTGGGGCTCCATCCCCAGCCCGTTGACGATTGCATTTAAGATGCCGATTTGCTCGCTGTCGCCGCTTCGATAGTCATAGACAAATTTCCAAATCACCGATGCACCAACAAACGAAATCGCCATCGGCATAAAGATCATGGATTTTGCAAAGTTGCCCCACCAAAGCCGATCGGCCATCACCGCAACAATGAGACCAAATATGGTTGCGCCGATGGGCACAATAATTAGCCATAGCAGATTGTTATAAACCGACTGCAAAAAATTGCCGTCTTGGATGGCCCATATGAAGTTGCCAAGCCCAATGAACTTTCTGCCGCTTGAATCAAACAAGGAGAGCCAGACTGTGGCAAACACGGGGTAAATCAAATAGAGCGAGAGGAAAAACAATGCGGGGAACAGAAAGATCCAAGGGCGGATTGAGGTGCGCAAACCATCGTTCTTTGAGGTTTCATTGTCGCCACCCAAGAGGCGGTCTAGGACCCAATTTGCGCCCCAAAAATACAAAACACAGACGCCAACGCCGATGACAACTGTGGTGAGTGCGCTTAGCACTTGATCAAACATTTGGTCTCCCCCCAAAACACTGGCAATTGACTGCCAACATCATGCACCGATTGGTGGCTTGTGGCGAGGTGGGCACCATTTGGCGCCCACCAAGCTTATTTTTGTTGATCGATCTACTTGATCGAGTCCCAGCTATCCTGGATCTCTTTGGCAACTTCTGCTGCTGGTTTGCCACCAGCGTAGTCCACCATGCCGGTCCAGAATGAACCTGCACCCACTGCACCTGGCATTAGGTCGGAACCATCAAAGCGGAATGTAGTTGCATTGAGCAATATACGGCCTTGGCCACGCAATGTGTCATTGGCATATTTGTCCAAATCTACACCTTTGTGTGGGGTCAAGAAGCCAGCACGTGCCATCCAGATTTCATGTGCCTCAGGGGTTTTGAGGTAATCGATTAGGGCATGTGCCCCTTTTGATTCATTGGTGATGGCAAACAATGTGCCCGCACCAAGAACTGGCGAGCCAAGCGCTAGGCCATCATAGGCTGGGAAGTAGAAGAAGTCCGCGTCTGTGCCCAATTCAGTACCCTCAGGGAAGAAGGAAGGAATAAAGGAAGCCTGGCGGTGCATGTAGCACTTAGGCGGCACAGAGAATAGACCTTTCGGGCTATCGCGGAAATCAGTTGCAGAAACTGCAGCTGAACCACCATCAACCCACTCGTCGTTTAGAGCGAATTTTCCGAATTGCTCTATTGCAGCAACAACACGCGGATCGTTGAATGGAATTTCGTTTTTCACCCATTGGTCGTAAACTTCTGGTGGCTGGGTGCGAAGCATCATATCTTCTACCCAGTCTGTAGCAGGCCAACCGGTTGCGCCGCCCGAACCTAGACCGATGCACCATGGGGTGCCGCCATCGGCAACAATTTGGTCACTAAGGGCCAAAAGGTCTTCCATGGATTCTGGCACGTCGTAACCCGCATCTTCAAAGTTTTCTGGTGAATACCAAACAAGGCTTTTCACATCGACTTTATAGAAGAAACCATAGTGCTCTGGGTTGCCGTTTTCATCAGCATAGGTGCCTAGATCAACCCAAGATTGACCTGCGGCGTAGTTCTCTTTCACCCAATCAGCAGTTTCGCCACTCAAAGGCGTCAAATAGCCTTTGGACGCCAAATCAGCGGCTAGACCGGGTTGAGGGAAAATGGCCACGTTTGGCGCAGATCCCGCTTGCGAGTCGATGACGATTTGCTGTTCGAAGCTGTCTGAGCCCGCATATTCTACATTGGCACCTGTTGCGGCTTCAAAGGGCGCGAGCACCGCTTCAATATGTTCCTTATCGGCACCAAGCCAAGGTCCAAAAACTTTAATGGTTTCGCCTTTTAGGTCCATATGGCTGTCAGCGTACGCTGCTGCGCCACCTGCCAACAATAGAGCCGCTGCCGAAACACCAGTGATAAATTTCATTTTCATGCTTTCCTCCCGTCGCATGCCGAGCATAACTCAATAGATAGTTGCACGACCATTCCCTTGCATTTTGTCTGGATATTTAGAGCGCCAATTTTGCCAGAAATTCATTCTACCAAAACGTTTTGGAAACTCGACCCAAACACACGCAAATGGTGGTTCCCCTTTAGGCTGACACATCTTTTAGAAATTGCCAAGCAAAAATTAGGTGGTCGATGAAATATGATTTAGTGCTTATAATTCATATGATTAGATGGATATATCGACCCGTCCTGTTTCAAAAAACGGAGAACAACTGGCGCTAGCCGACTAGTCTGGGCTGATGATCTTCAACAAATTCGGAAAACGCGCGCTTGTAAAAATATTGTCGCCAATTTTTGGCCAACTCAGGCAATTCACACAACTCTTTTGCGATTGCGCGATGTAGTTCTTTGTCAAAGCGCGCGGCAATAAGCCGATCAAGTGGCCAGCTCTCAAGTGGCCTTTCAATCAACTTCAATTTGTCACCAACTTTGACTTCCCCTTGCTGCAACACACGATAGTACCAACCCGTTTTGCCCGATTGCTGCAACAGTTTTGCCATCTCTGGAACCCGAGAATGTAGGTTCAACTTCCAGCAAGGTTGACGCCCTTGGGAGATTTGAACGCGGGCCGTGCCAAGCTCGAAAATGTCCCCTAAACAGACATCGCTTTCAACAACGCCTGCCGTGGACAGATTTTCACCAAAACTGCCCGGTCGAAACGCAAAAGAGGTTTCAAATTTTTGCGCCTGCCAAGTTGAATAATGATCTGCAGGATAGTGGTGAACAGCTTTGTCGGGGCCCCCATGTAGGCGCAAATCTGCCTGAGCGTCAGAAATAAAACCTGTTTCTATAAGCTGTTGCGCACCGTTCGCGTCAAATTTTGCAATTGCGCTTGGCGGCTTGCCTTGCCAGCGTTGTTTGGCTTTGCCGACATATAAACCCAGTATTGCTGTATTAAACTTCATAATGCGCTCTCAAATATCAGGCTGCACTATCATGTTCATGGCAAATGAGGCTTGTTTCCTCTTCTGCCAATTCGACATTCAACAAACGACAGTATGGCCGATTTGCTGATTTGTCATGATGTTTGCAGCTTTTACAAATTCCAAAACTTCGCCCGCCCCGAGCAGCCAATGTGCTATGCAACACATTACTTAACAATAATGCAATATTTGCGCTTTCATTTTGATCTAATTGTGCAAGCGCCTCATCCAAATTGGTACGAATTGCCACCACTGAGTGGCCGGTTTTTGTTACGTCATAGCGGACCGATCTTTTGTCTTCTGCTGACCGAATTTGCTCGATAAGTCCCTTTTTCGCCAATGTTTTCAAAGATTGGGACACGGTGCCGCGTGTTGCGCCCAAATAGTCTGCGACATGAGATGGTGCCCGGGAAAACCGGTTTGCGGCCATCAGATATTTTAGAGCCGCGACTTGTGCGGGATTCAGGTCATTTGTCCACAACTCTGATTGGTTGAGCCGCGCCAACCGATCAAGGAGCTCACTGATTCGATATACATTTTTTCTCATCCCTTATAGTAGCGAATCGAAATTACTATTGCAATAATTTCGACTCGCTACTATAAACGCATCTTCAACAAAGGAGATTGAAATGAAAAACTTCGTTTTGGTGGCAGGATTGATTGCCACGTTCAGCGCCCCAAGTTTTGCGGATGGTACACACGCCACGGCCATGGATGATGCGGTAAAATCTGAGCATAATGGTGCAGTGCACGCTGCGTTTGATATTTTGGCCGCCCACGCGCACCAAAAAGGGAATTTGGTCACGTTCCACATGAGCACGGCGGGCCAAGCTGGCAGCGAAAGACCCAGCAGCGTAGGCGATCTGGCGGGCGCACCGGTTTATGCTTATGTGTGGCCAACCTCACTTGACCCTCTCGTTGTCGGTTTTGAGGATGAAAGCGGCATTTTGGCACTTGCAGCAACAAGCCACCCCGATTTTGATGACACGCCTCTTTATGACGAAAACCAAGATGGTGATCTGGCCAATGATGGCGATTTGTGGCACTCGCACTGGGTTGTACTGACCCCAACTCAAGCCTGTGGCCCAGGCGCATTGGCTGTGCGTGACATTAAAGAAGGCACATCGCCCAAACTGCCCCTCACCTGGCCGGGTTTGCCACTGTTTATTGATAGCCCGGGCTACACCCCAGTTTTTGACGGGGAAGAAGTAAAAGTCACCGTGCCATTTGGCGCAGGCGTTCAATTGGCAGGCACAAAATACGATGGCGTGACTTCTGCTTTGCGGGTGAACGCCAATCTTCATGCACCGCTATTGTGTGTCACAGATGTATTTGACGTGGCATCTGGTGATCTGAGCCTGCCGGGCGAGATTAAATAGGCAATCTGCATGTTGGCTCGAATCTTTTGCACCTTTAAGGTGCAAGTTCACAAAACCAATTCGAGCCAACATACATGCAATGGTCGCCCCAACAAGATGAAGCCTTAAAGGCAGTTGACGCCTGGTTGAAAGACAAAAACGGGCCGCAAGTGTTTCGCCTGTTTGGCTGGGCGGGCACGGGCAAATCCACCCTTGCGGTGCATTTGGCGCAAGGGGTGGGCAGCGTTGTGTTTGCTGCCTTTACGGGCAAAGCGGCCTTGGTGATGCGGCGCCGCGGATGCGAGGGTGCATCCACCATCCACAGCCTGATCTATAAGTTTGTGAACGACAAAGAAGGCACGCCGCAGTTCAAGCTGAACGATGATAGCGACATTTGCGACGCCGAATTGATTGTGATCGACGAAGTGTCGATGGTGGGCCAGCAATTGGCCGAAGACCTATTGTCGTTTGGCACCAAAATCTTGGTGTTGGGTGACCCGTTTCAACTGCCCCCGATCCATGACACAGGCTATTTCACCGAAGCAGAACCCGATTTTATGCTGACCGAAATCCATCGGCAAGCCGAAGACAATCCGATTGTGCGATTGTCACTAGAAATCCGCGAAAATGGTCGCTTGGATTACGGCACTTACGGCGAGAGCAAAGTGGTGCGCAAAAATCAGGTGGCGCGCGAAGAGGTGTTGGAGGCCGAGCAAATATTGTGCGGCACCAACGCCACCCGCCTCTCCTATAATGATCGCGTGCGTGCGCTCAAAAACCTGCCCCCGCAAACACCAGTTGTCGGCGATCGCCTGATCTGCTTGCGCAACAACCACCAAAAGCAATTGTTAAACGGCCAATTGTGGATCGCCGAAGACGTTGAATATAAAGGCCTTGGCGTCTTAGACATGGTGCTCAACCCAGACGATGCAGGCGACAGGCTAAACCGCGCCAACGTCACCACCCACGAAAAATTCTTCCACGGCAAAGAAGCTGAATTGGGCTGGGGCGAACGCAAAAAGTACGATGAATTCTATTTCGGCTATGCCCTAACCGTACACAAATCCCAAGGCAGCCAATGGGACAATGTGTACCTGTTCGACGAAAGCTGGGCCTTCCGCGAAGACCGCGCAAGGCATTTGTATACGGCGGTAACCCGGGCGGCGGAGAAGATTACGGTGGTGCGGTAGGTGGTGAGGGTGAGAGAGTGTCTTCGCGATGCCGATTTAAAGGTGTTACTAACGCTCGACTCGTTCACTGGTTCCGCGTAATAAACTCGGCTCGTTCCAGCAACTCGTCAAATGTCAAAATGTCGACCGTCCGTGTCTCCTGCCTGAACAGCTCGAACGTGTCATACATAATCTGCGCGTCACGTTCATTATTGGAAAACTCACTCCGCGAGCCGATGATTAAAACCGATTTCGTATTACGGGTTCGGGCAGTTAGCTTCTTTCCATCCTTGTTCCAGTGATCTTTGCCCTGAGCAAATGCTAACCACTCTGCCTTTTGTTGAATGATTTGAGAAACGGCACTAGTAAACTCTGTGCTGAACTCCCAGGTCCCTGCACGGCCTCCTTTAGTCTGCTTGAAAATTCTGGTGTCAGGCCGTTTTATTTCTACAAGGATCGTGTAATCGGTAAGCGACCCAAGAAAGTCAACAACCGGCTTTTCCCTGTTGTCTGTACCACCGCCCACACCAACGACCATCTCACGACCAAACTGCCGCATAATCCGATAGTCGAGGCCATACCCAAAAACCCATTGCTCACGCTCGAAGAAGTCCTGCCAATCCGCTTCCTTCCATCCGCCGACGTCCATTTTCTCTTTGAATTCATTCAGTCCCTGCCTGCGTCCAAGGAGTACGTTGACTTCTTCTGAGGTCAAAGAAGCGCTAAGTGCCTCGAGCGTGGCTTCGCGCTGGCTTACGTCCATTCTGCGCATCTGCTCAATGATACCGCGATCAGAAGCATCTATAATTGCCTTTGGTCCAGCCTTCTGCGATATGTCCTCAATTTGGAAAGTCTCCTCATTAGACAAATCCACAAACTCAATTTGTCGCAGAAAGGCCAATAACCGTGCGAACTCGTCGCTGCGGAAAGTAAACTCGTCTTTGTCGTAGCCCTGAAACCAATCGTTTTTTCGGGACTGATATGTTTGCAGTGATATACGGCGGACCTGTCGGTCATCCTGCGTTACCAAAGCAGTGACTTGGGTTTTACGTTTCTCTCCGGTTAGACGCAGACACAACGCCCCTTCGATCTCGCCCAAATGCAGCCTATCAGACCCCTCGAGTACCATCCGCACTTGCCGAACGCGCTCGGCATTCTGCTCGTTGAACTTAAATACCTTGGAGATATAAGTCTTCGCGGCTCGTCGTAAGTTAAAAAAATCTACTTCATCCATACTTGGATATTGTAATCACAAACTATCGCCGCGCAAGCATTACAATATTGATAATATCCGCAAAGTGCCCAAATGGCCGGCCCAATTCAATGCGTTATGTGTCAATCAAGCACAAACCAACTTCGCGACGTCAAAAGATAGGGTTCGCCACTGCGTTTTCCGATTTTCTCGCTACAATAGGTGTTTATGCGTTTGAGCGTTCGGGAATATATGTGCCAGTGGCACGGCAAAGAATAACTGACCCCGGATCAAGTCCGGGGATGCCAAGAGGTTATGCAGCGCTTCCCTATGGGGCATTCCCGCACTTGATGCGGGATCAAGGCTGACACACTAACTAAATAGGCAACTCGCTAACCAACCGCCTCAGCAATAACCAATCACCCAACCACCTCAGCAATATCCATAAACGCTTTCGCTTCTGCACTGTCCGGAGCGGTCGCCACAATCGGCGTACCAGCGTCTGAGCGTTCGCGGATGTCCATGTGCAAGGGGATTGCGCCGAGGAAGGGGACGCCTAGTTTTTTCGCGGTTTCTTGTGCCCCGCCAGAGCCAAAAATGTCGGAGCGGGTGCCGCAGGATGGGCAGAGGAAATAGCTCATGTTTTCGACGATGCCCAAAATGGTGACTTTGGTGCGGGCGAACATGTCGATGGCTTTTTTGGCGTCGATGAGGGCCAAGTCTTGCGGGGTGGATACGATGATTGCGCCAGTAAGGGGCACGGATTGGACGAGCGAAATATGTACGTCGCCTGTGCCGGGGGGCAGATCAACCACGAGGGTATCAATATCGCCCCAATCTGTTTCGCGCAGCAATTGGCGCAGGGCGGAGGTTGCCATGGGGCCGCGCCACACGACGGCTTGGTCGCCTTCGAGCATGGAGCCGATGGACATAACCTTGAGGCCATAGGCTTCGTGCGGCGTAAAAATGCCATCGTCGCGCATGGCGGGTTTGCCTTCTAGGCCCAACAATTTGGGCATAGACGGGCCGTAAATATCCGCATCTAAAATGCCGACCTTTTGGCCCTTGGCTTGTAGGGCCAGCGCGAAGTTTACTGCCGTTGTAGATTTACCCACACCGCCTTTGCCTGAAGCAATGGCGATGATGGATTTGATGCCTTTTACCGGCTCTTTTGGCGGCGGGCCGGGTTGGCGTGGGGCCGCGGTAGCTTTTTGCGCTTGTTGTCGATCTGAGGTGATCGAAATCATCACCTTGCGCTCACCAGCGATTTTGCTGACCGCTGCTTGAGCTTGGTCGCGCACCGGGGCAAAAGATGCCTCTAGTCCCGGTGCGATAGTGATGGCGAACGCGATGGCGCCTTTGGTGATGATGATATCGCTCATGCCTGCATAGCCTGCCAATGGGGCACCGCCGGGCAATTGCACAGTGGCTAGCGCTGCGCGCACTTCATCTTCCAAAGCTTTATCGCTCATCTTTTATTCCGTTCGCTCTAAGTTGGAGCCTAGGCTCCGGTCAGTTAAAGGATTTTTTGACCAGTTGACGCCCAATCTTTCACAAAGGCGTCTAGGCCTTTTGCGGTCAATGGGTGCTGAACCAATTGGCGGATAACGCTTGGTGGAATGGTGGCCACATCAGCACCAGACAAGGCAGCATCCGAAACGTGATTTGCAGAGCGAATTGACGCTGCAAGGATTTCAGTTTCGTAGCCGTAATTGTCATAAATGGTGCGGATATCTTCGATCAACTGCATGCCATCAAGGTTGATGTCGTCCAAACGGCCAATGAAGGGTGAAATGTAAGTGGCGCCTGCTTTGGCGGCCAACAATGCTTGGTTAGCAGAAAAGCACAATGTGACGTTGGTTTTGATGCCCTTGCCTGAGAAATACTTACAAGCTTTCAGGCCGTCCATGGTCAATGGCAATTTTATGACAACGTTTTTAGCGATCTTGGCGAGGTGCTCGCCCTCTGCGACCATGCCAGCATAATCAGTTGCGGCAACTTCGGCAGAAACGGGACCTTCAACGATATCGCAAATCTCTTTGACCACTTCTAAGAAGTCGCGGCCAGACTTTGCGATCAAGCTTGGGTTGGTGGTTACACCGTCCAAAAGACCGGTTTCATTGAGTTCTTTAATGTCTGCAACTTCTGCAGTGTCGACGAAAAATTTCATGGCTCACCTAATTTGGGTTTGGCGTCAAAATGTGGGGCCGTTGTCTCACAAATTACCCCCCTGTCGCAAGGCGCAAATCCGCATTTACTGATACGGAAATTGCCCTAAGACTGGCGGCGACCATAATTGAAGTTGATTTATTTATCAAATGGTCAAATTTTAACTATGTTGCGATCTCTCTTCATGTCGGATAGCACTGGCCCATGCCTGCCAATTTGCCAAATATCAAACTTGAACCAGATTGCACCAATTGCGCCGCTTATTGCTGCGTGGCGCTGGCGTTTGATCGCTCCAATATGTTCGCCTATGACAAGCAGGCGGCAGAACCCTGCAAACATTTAGACAAAGCGCACAGCTGCACCATCCACGATGATTTGGACACTCAAGGCTTTAAAGGCTGCATCCGCTACAATTGCTTTGGCGCGGGGCAGCGGGTGTTCCGCGAAATATTTGAGGGACGCTCATGGCGCGACCATCCGAGCGAAGCACAAGACATGTTCGATGCCTACCGCGTGATGCACAATGTGCACGAGTTTTTGGCCATGCTGCAAGCTGCGCGCAAGTTAAAACTCGACGCAGTTCAAATCAGCCAAATCGAAGCGTTTGAAACGGAACTCAACCCCACCTCCCCTTGGACCAGCGCCACGCTAATCGCATTTCAAACCTGCGGCACGTTTGAGGAAATTCGTGCGTTCTTCGCGGGGTTAAGGGATCGGGTTTAGGGGAAAGCCTACTCCAGATTGAAAACTGCTTTGCAGTTTGTTTGACGCTCAAAATGCAATCGCCGTGCAGATGTTGAACGCACGTACGGATACCGAAAACCACAATTGTTCCTCCAAACCACAACAGATCAACTGCGCAAGCCTAATAATTGTCATTTTTATATAGACTGGTCTATTTTTATCCGTTATGAAGCACTGGTTGATTGATGAGAGCGAAACGGAAACTAGATGCCGAAACAAAAGAAAACCAAAGGCGAAGTGACGCGGGAGAAGTTGGTGGCGGTGGCGGCGGATCTGTTTCAGGTGCGCGGATTCCATGCCATTGGGCTAAACGAGATATGTGCGGCGGGCGAACTGCCCAAGGGGTCGGTCTATTATCACTTCCCCAAGGGCAAAGAAGAGATTGCCGTTGCCGTGATTGAAGCGGCACAGCGCGAGATTGCTGTTCAACTCGAAGCGGCGGCGGACGCTGCAAAGTCTATTGGCGAATTCATGCAACTGGTCGCTGCGGGGTTCGGTCACAATCTCACCAATTCAAATTTCACCAAAGGGTGCCCGATAACCACAATCAATTTGGAAATGGCCTCTGAATCAGAGCCGATCCGCTTGGCGTGTGCGCAAGCGTTTGAACATTGGATCAGCATTTGCGCCAACCGCCTTGAGCAAGAGGGCATGGCATCCCCCTACCCTAAAGCTGAATTTATGTTCGCAACCATTGAGGGCGCGATGGTTTTGGCGCGGGCGCAAAAAAGCACTTTGCCGATTGAGAGGGCTGCAACCCAACTCAATTCCCTATTTGCGTAAAAGGAGTATCACATGCGCATTCTAAAAATTACCGGCTCAGTTTTGGCGGTCCTACTGATCAGCTTATTGGCGTTTTTCACCTATCAGTTTTGGCCACGCACGGTGGAAACATTGGCAGATATAAACGCAAAAATTCCCGCACCCACAACCTCAACCGGGGTTAGAATTTCTGCCTTTTCCACTGGCTATAATGAAAGCCCAGAAGCGGTAATTTACAGCGGCGGCAGTGTTTTTGAGACCCATAAGAGCGTTTATTCGGGTTTCATCATCGAGCATCCAAAAGCAACGATTTTGCTTGAAGGTGGCGTGGGTGAAAATATTGGGGCAGAACATGCGGCCAATTTCAATGCGTTTGAGCGCCAATTGTTTGCCTATACCAAAACGCAAACTGCAAGAGAGCGGATGATTGGGGCAAACTATGATCCAAGCAAAATCGACAGGGTTTTGTTGACCCATTTGCATTGGGACCATGGGGCGGTTATTCCAGATTTTGATGGCGTACCGATTATGACCACCAATGCAGAATTGGCCTTTGCCCGCGCTGAAGCCCCCACCAATTTTTCGATTTTTGAAGAGCATTTGAACCGTAAAAACACCAATTGGCAGCCATTTGATCTTAGCGATGTGCCCTATGGCCCATTCAAGCAAAGCTTTGACATGTTTTTGGATGGAAGCATTGTGGCGGTGCCCCTTGGCGGCCACACCAATGGCAGCATCGGTGTTTTCGTCACCACAGATCAGGGCCAGCGCTATTTCTTTATCGGCGATGCCAGCTGGTCGCTGGATGCGGTTAAAAATGCCAACCCCAAAATTCCGCTGGTGCAGGGCCTAGTGGACCACGATAAAGCACAAACTGAATTGACTTTGGCGCTGTTGCACGAGGTCTATAAGGACAATCCCGAAATTCAATTTGTGCCCACCCACGATGGCCCCATTGTGGACCTATTGGCGCAATTCCCTAAGTTTGAATAAATGGCTGGTCCCGGGATCATTTCCGGGACGGCCCCACTTTCGTTTACGCCACCTGGCAAATTTTGCGCCGTTCCCCGGACTTGATCCGGGGGGCATTTTTAAACCCACGCGAAGTGCCGCCATGCTCAATTGAGCACCGCGGTTGAATTTTTCTTGCAGCATGCGAGGTCTTTATCGTCTCGTTTTGCGCTAGAAATAGAATGAAGAGACCATAAGGACCTCGCATGTGGTGATGTGCGTTGCTTGAGGCAAACTACCCCGGGGTGCTTACCCTTCTATCCCCTTTGCCTGCGCTCCACCCATATTGCTTTGGGCCTTGGCCCAATGGATGATTTTGGGGTTTACGCCCCAAAAAGGCGGTTAAACAATACCCGCCAAGCGGCCTACAGGTGCCATTGGTGTCTGACTGGACAGATGCTTCAAAAACGCGTGTACCGCAACCGTCGCCACGACCCACCACCATCTTCCGACAGGATCACCCCAGTAAAAACCACTAAAGGACCACCCGGCCACCCCCTGCTCGTCAGCAAGCTGCGTGGCTAAACGAAAGACGGTGGCAGTATGGCATGGTGTTTTGGGGCGGGGATAAATATTTTTGGCGTAAATCACAATGAACGTCAAAAGCTCATCGGTGCGAAGAAAGGTCACAAGGAAAGACCACAGCAGCACACAAACCGTGCACCCAACCCTTAATCCCTCCCCATCAAGGGGAGGGAAACTTGGCCCCGGATCAAGTCCGGGGCGGTGCGAGGGGGAACGGTCGGGGTGGCAACTGCACCGTCCCGCACAACCAAGTGGCGTTCGCGCCACGCGGGCTGATGCGGGACCAATGGAACTAAGGGCAACCGAAGTGTTTTGCGGTAAACGGCGCGCACGCCAAAACTATCCTGCCGCAACCAACAATGCCCAAAAGCTCATCGCTGCGAAGAAAGGGCACAAGGGAAAACCGCCGCCGCACGCAAACCGTGCACCCCACCCTTAATCCCTCCCCATCAAGGGGAGGGAAACCTGGCCCCGGATCAAGTCCGGGGCGGTGCGAGGGGGAACGGTCAGGGTGACAAATTGCACCGTCCCGCACAACCAAGTGGCGTTCGCGCCACGCGGGCAGATGCGGGATCAATAGAACTTAGGGCAACCGATGTGTTTTGCGGTAAACGGCGCGCACGCCGGAGTTATCGCGCCGCAACCAACAATGCCCAAAAGTGAAATCTGTACGTACCAGATGCAACCCGCCCCCGTCACCCTCGGGCTTGACCCGAGGATCCAGTGCTGAATGTGAAGCAGATCAATAACCCTTGGGTTTGTAAACAGTCCGACCTGGATCCCCGACTGCGCGGGGATACAGACCTTGGCGTTTATTTATCTGTTGGGAAAGTCATATATTGGCCTCTAAAAGCTCGATTTCGTCCGGGGTCAGGTCAAACAGGTCGTAAACGAGTTTGTTGATCGCAGTTTCGTGCTGTTTAATCTCACCGCTAAGGCGGGCAATATCGGCTTTGTCTTTGTTCAGCCAGTCTTCCCAATCCGATCGGTCGGCAAGGGGAATATCGGCTTTGAAGGTTTTTTTGATTTCGGTGCGGAAGGCAGCGAAATTGGGGAATTCCCACCAGCTTTTCAGCTTATTGTTTAGTTTTGCTTCACGTTCTGGCGGACACAGGTCCGGAATGCGGCGGCGCACCCCCTGCTGCAATTGATAGCGCTGTTCAGCCGCGGCTTGGCATTGTTCGGCAAGGATGGCGAGTTGCTGCTTTTGGGCGTCGTTTGTGGGTGGGATTGGGAGTTTTTCCACGAACTGGCTAAAGAACCTTACAAACCCTCCCCTGATTTGCGAACTCATATGAATATATACGAACCAAAGCGGCATCGAATTCAGAAAAGCGACCAAATGGTGCTCATTTGTTGGCATGAAGTAGCAAGTGTTCGCTGTCAGCGACGCGCTTTTATCCAATTGGAACGGCGGACTGTCGGCAATGTCGCGATAAAGAACCTTTGGCCTATCAAATGAGTCATAATAATCGCAGGCGCGCAGTTCCCACCAATAGTCACCTTTATCAGTGCGCTTTCGGCAGACCTCGGCGAACGGCGCGAGTTGTCTGGATATAGCTGGATGCAATTTTGAGAGGCGCAACCAGGCCTCCCCTTCCGGTAGCTCACCAAACTGTGTTTTTGTCCAGCTCTTCGGAAAAAGGATTAGAAACCGGTCACGACTTTCTGCACGCCAACGCTTTAAATCCTTTCCTTCCAACCACGGCTTCAAAATCTCGGCCGAATTTGGGTCTTCGGCCACCAACCGATCACGTGTGGTGCGGTCAATGACGAAAGCTTCATTTCGGCCAGTTTTGATGCCGTATAGGGGCGATCCATAGACCTCTTTAAGGGTTGGTTTGTCCTTGCGGATTTTGTCGCGCAGGGCTTTTAGGCGTGGGTCTTCTAGTTCCCAGCTTTGTCCATCTAAATGATGTTGCGGATAGGTTTGGGCTTTTGTTTTGTAAGTTGCGCGAAAGTTTGTTTTTGGCATGTCGTCAATGGTCCAAAAACTGATCTGATGATCCTTTTTCGGCGTGTGGTTGACCATGGTCAGAATGGCCGGATAGGTGGTGACCCCTTCAAAAATTTGATGGTCGCCGAAATCCACCACATGTTCCAGTGTGGCATTTTTGGCCAGATATTCGCGCAAAGGTTTGCCCGAATTGGTTTTGAAAAATGTCGACGACGAAATATAGCCAATGCGCCCACCGGGTTTGAGCAACCGCAGCCCGCGCTCAAAGAAATAACAATAAAGGTCGGCAACGCCGTGATAGACTTCAAAGCGATTTTCTAAATATGGTTTTAGCGGCGAAAGCAGTTCTTGGCGCACATAGGGCGGGTTGCCCAACACCACATCAAAACCGCCAGCGGCGAAGATTTCGGGGAATGCTGTTTGCCAGCTAAAGCCGTGGCTGAGATGGGCGAAATTGCTGTCTTCAATCAGGCTGTCACCGACCAACAGGTTCTTATCTAAACTATCGAGCGCTTTACCCTTTTTGGCGGTTTTGATCCAGAGCGACAATTTGGCGATTTCAACGCTTTCTGCGTTCACATCCACACCATAAAGGTTGTGGGTCAAAATCTCGCTATCTGGGTCCAGCAAATCGCCCAAATGGTCGCCCGAGAGCGCAGCGATTTTGTCGTTTACGCGGGCAAGTTCGGCTTTAAGAAAATCAAATGCGGTGACCAGAAAAACGCCCGACCCACATGCTGGATCAACAATGCGCAATGCTTTGATGGCATCACGATATGCTGCCCAGGCTTTGGCTTCGGCGGTTTTGTTTTTCCATTTTATGTTTTCGTAATCATCAACCGAACTGGTTTAGCTGATGAAGGGCACAAAAGATGTTTCAAACAATTCCAGCAGATGAGTGCCAAGGGTTTGCTCGACAATAAATCGGGCAATATAGTCGGGGGTGTAAACTACCCCATCGCGCTTGCGTTTGCCGCTGGTGCCAGACTTTTTGGTGTCTTCGGCAATTTCACCGCGTGCAATGGCTTGCAACCTTTCCACATCGGCAATGGATTGTTCGAAGATGTGCCCCAAAACGGTAACCGAAACTTCGGATGCAAAATCATATTCGCCAATGCGCTTAAAGCCTTCGCACACCAAATCTGGCAATTCGAGTGCGTCAATGGTTGGGTCCGGCGCAAACAGCCCGCCATTATAGGGCGGGACGTTGAGTTGTTTGTTGCCGCTGTCGATAGAGCGAAACAGGCCCTTAAAGTTTTGCCAAATCGGGCGTGGATTAAACGGGTCTGCATGTTCGTATGCTTGCTCCAAAATACGATTTGGCAGCAGCCCTGTATCTTCGGCAAAGGCGGTAAATAGCACACGGTCCAAAATAGTTTGCGCGGCGGAAATGGCGGCCAGCGGTTCAATTTGGGGTGCGGCTTGTTGCACGGCATCAATCAGGCTATCGCGCAGCACTTTATAGTCAGCATAAAGTGCGTTGGTGATGTCTTTATCTTCTTTGCGGCTTTGCTCCAGAATTTCTAGGGAGCGGCCAGATAGCAAGTTTTCTGCGCTGAGCAGCAGCATAAAGCGTTGATAGTGTTTTGGATCAGCCAGCTTAACAAGATCGAACCGCTCGTAGGCCTGCGTGCCTTCGCCAAAGCCATAAAGGCGCAGTTCGAGATAGTTGCAAACGATCACCCATTTAACGCCCGGCGCGTTTGTGGCATATTCCCACGCCTGCATAACGGGGCTTTTTGCCCTGCCCGGCATAATGGCATCAAGGTCTTTGGTTTTTGCGCCCTTGAGTTCAAACGGCGCAATTATTTCGTCACGTTCGCCGCCGAAATTGCCGAGCGCCAAATCGACAGATCCTTTGAGAATGTTCTGTTCGGTTGCAACGGTGAATTGCTCGCCTGCGGCGGCAGTTGTGTAGCCCAAAATGCCTTCGACAATTATGGATTTAAAATCGCCGTGCAGCGCCACTTCCTTGAGGGAATTAATGCGATTTGACTTAATCAAGTCCACCCATTTCTCAATCGCGTCGCGATGGGCGGCGGGAATGGCAAAGTCGGGCTTAATGTGGCGGGCAAGGGTTTTGGAATTAAAAAGTTGCAAATGAACACTCTAAGGAAGGCGGTTTGTTGGTTATGTCATTATTGGTAATCTGATTGAGCGCACATTACAAACACTTCAGTGTTGGCGGCAACGTCGCCGGCGGTAAGCCGACATGCCACACATTGAGGGCGTTGACGAAATAGAAATGAACGCCATAGTATCCTGCAGTCGAAAACCAAAGGTAGCGAGCGGCATTGATTAACACTTCCCACAAAACGCAGCGTCAAAAAAGCTTGGCATTCATTTGGTTGTCATTGCTGCTTGCGTTTGTGATTTCGGCCCCCTCGTTTGATGGTTTGCTCAAAACAGCAAACCATGGGCATGAAACAGCCTATGCAGAAACGCACGCACACGACGCCTCAGTTGGGTACGAAAGTTCTTGTGATGATGGTTCGGGGCTGCATTGCGGCTCGAACATTATGGCGGCTGCAGATGGCGTTTCGCCTGCAGTTTTCAAGCTGCGACCGCTGTTCGCCCCAATTGGTTTGCTCTGGTTGCTTTCAATCGATATTGCCCAGGAACTGCCACCCCCTCGCCTCTGAGTTGAATTGCAGCATTCAACAGCATTTCAACAAGAGAGAAAATCATGAAAAAATTTGAACTGGCATTGGCACTAACCATGGCGCTTGCAGCGAGCGGCGTTGCATTGGCACACGGTGGTGCAACGGGCATCGTTAAGGAACGGATGGATGGCATGTCCGCAATGGGCAAGGCTGTCAAAACCCTATCAATGATGATGCGCGGTGAGGTTGAATATGACCCCGAGCAAGTTAAACGCGAAGCTGCGGTTATTGAAACTCATGCCGGCGAAACGCTTACAAGCCTGTTTCCCACCGGAAGTGGCGGTGCTCCATCTGAAGCAAAACCAACGGTGTGGAGCGATTGGGCTGAATTTGAAGAAATATCAAACCAGCTGCAACTCTATGCCAAAGCGCTTGAGCAGGCCGCGCCAAACGGCTTGATGATGCAACAGCCCTCAACAGTCGATATGATGGGCACCACCAGTTCTGGGATGATGGGCAACAATAGCGCGATGATGATGGGCAGTGCACCGAACATGGATTTGGACGCCCTTGCGGACATGCCTGCTGACGGTGTTTTCAACATGCTCGCCCAAACCTGCGCAAGTTGCCATGCAAAATTCCGGATCGAGAAAAAGTAATGAAAAAGTGGTTCATGCTTTTATTGGGCGCAGCGGCGATGGCCGTTGCGTCTGCAATCGCCCTTGCGCTCAGGCCCATCGGCAATCCAGTTGAAATGTCCACTTTGCAGGGCGATGCGGGCCGGGGCGCCTATCTTGCCCGCATGTCCGGCTGCATCGCCTGTCACACAAATACGGAGAAAGGCGGTGCGCCGCTGGCTGGCGGGCTAGAACTCAAAACAGATTTTGGCACATTTTATTCGCCCAACCTTACAACCTCTGTTGAATTTGGTATGGGGAGTTGGTCAATAGAGATGTTTGCGAAGGCCGTGCGCCAAGGCGTTTCGCCGCAAGGTGAGCCATATTACCCGGCTTTTCCTTACCCGTTTTATGCAAAGCTAACTGACCAAGATATGGCAGATTTGTGGGCAGCTTTCAAAACTGTGCCCGCAGTTGAAGAGCCCTCAAAAGCACATGGCATGCCGTTTCCATTTAGTTTTCGGCCCGGGCTAAAACTCTGGCGACAAGCCTATTTGGACTTTTCTGAATTTGAAAAGGATCCCAACAAATCCGAAGCGTGGAACCGGGGCAAATATATTGTGGAAGGTCCAGCGCACTGTGGTGCATGCCACACACCGCGCAACTTTGCCGGCGCGCGACAGGTCGAACAAAAATTGCACGGTGCCGACAAATTGCCCGACGGTGGAAAATCACCAGCGATTAATTCTGCGGCTTTAAGGGAAAAAGGCTGGTCAATAAACTCCCTCGCCTATGCCTTAAAAACTGGCGTAAAAAACGACGGGGATGTGTTTGGTGGCTCAATGGTGGAAGTCGTTCGTGACGGCACGTCGTTTCTGTCGGCAAACGATCGAGAAGCAATTGCAACATATTTGCTTGGAGAAGCCAATGTCACAAATTGACCGTAGAAGTGCATTGAAGCTTATCGGCGCCGCGGCTGCAGTTGCAACATCACCATCGCAATTGTTTGCCACCCCAAATGGGAACTGGCTCGAATTGGATGCTCGTGCGACCAAACACAAGTTGCACAATTCGGATCAAGCACTACCCTCCGATTTATGGGGGTACAATGGGCAAATCTGTGGCCCAACGTTAAGATACAAACAAGGTGAAACCGCCCGCATCCGCTTCACGAACAATCTTGTGGAACCGACTTCTGTTCACTGGCATGGCATCCGAATTGTCAACGCAATGGATGGCGTGTCTGGCTTAACACAAGCGCCGGTTCAACCGGGCGAAACCTTTGAGTATGAGTTCGAATTGCCCGACGCTGGCACCTATTGGTATCACGCGCACAACAACAGCTGGTCGCAGGTTGCCCGAGGACTTTATGGACCATTGATTGTGGATCCTGTTGAGCACACACCGCTGCCTGCAGAGCAAGATATTGTTCTTATGTTGGACGATTGGCGGCTTGATGCAAATGGGCGATTTGATGAGCAGAGCCTGGGCGCGTTGATGGATTGGAGCCACGGCGGGCGCATGGGCAATTGGTTGACTGTTAATGGCCAGAGCCTGCCCAAAATCAAGCTTCAACAGGGCGCGCCAACGCTGCTAAGACTGGTCAATGCCTGCAACGCACGGATATTAGAAATTGATCCAATCCGTTTTGGCGCAAAGATTGTTGGGTATGATGGGCAACCCGTTAAAGGCGAGCCCAAACAACTGGCATATAAGCCATTATTGTTGGGCCCTGCGCAGCGTGTCGATCTTCTGGTGCAACCTCGTGAACAGTTCGCGCTTGAAGAGGTTTCTGGAGAACCGTTTCCGTTCTGCTTTTTCGAAGTTGGAACCGGCGGCTTACCAGCGGCGCCCTATGTGCATCCCAAGCCAAACAAAATCCCACTTCCCCACCCCAAGGACCGTTTGAAGTTCCAAATCAACATGACCGGCGGCGCAATGGGCATGATGGGCGACATCACCTATCAAGGTAAAAAACTTGAAGGCGAAGATTTTCAACGTACCAAGCAGCTTTGGGCATTCAACGGAACGGCAAACCTGGCTGAACAGCCGATGCTCATTGCAAGGCGGTTTGAAACCGTCGAATTGGAAGTCATCAACAATACAGCGTTTATGCATGCCATGCATGTGCACGGGCATCACTTCTTGATTGAAGATCGCGACGGTGATGGCGTGGAACAACCGGATCATTGGCGGGACACGTTTTTGATTAGCCCTCGGCAAAGCACCAAAATTGCGTTTGTAGCCGACAATCCTGGGAAATGGTTATTTCATTGCCACATGCTGGAACATGCCGCAGCTGGCATGACGTCGTGGTTCAAGGTATTAAGTTAAACTTGTAATCACGTTTTCCTCAACTCAGTAGAAATGAAGTTAGAGACATAGTAAAAGGGAAATATGCGCGTTTTGATCACTATCATTGTTGCTTGTATATTGTTGTCCACCCAATTGGTGGCGGCAATGGCAAGTGCGCGCGCTGCTTCTGCCGAACATGACCTCGTCATCGCAACAATTATGCAAATGGATGACACAGACTGCTGTGAAACCGAGAAAATGGATCACAGCAAATCACGTTGCGCCAGCGATTGTTCAATTGCCATGTTTGGTCTGGGCACTGCAATGTCTGGACAGCACAAGCCAGAGTTAGAGCGCCAAACCGGCAAGTTACTTCGTGCCATCGTTTTAGCTCTGAACGCCCCACCTCCGATCACGATCGCTCCATAGCAAACACTCAAAACTCTCAATCAAATGGTTGCGTGTCTTTTGGACGCGACCGCAAAGCTATGTGGCAATATTTATGACGAATGAAACGCGTACCCCTTCACGTCGAAGGTTTATTCAAACTGGTTCCGCTTTGGCGATTACTGGACTAGTTGGCGCTTGCGCTTCAAGCAAAGGCATACAAACAAACCCAACGCCGTTATCCGATGCGGCAAATGCAATGTATGGGCCTTTGCCAAGTGAGCAATTTGCAATTCCCGCAATAGACGCCGATAAAATCGAAGCCCGCTTCTATCGCCAAGAAGTGCTATATCGCACCAGCGAACAACCCGGCACAGTTGTTGTTGATACTTCAGCCTTCTACCTCTATTTGGTCCAGCCCAAAGGGCGGGCAATTCGATATGGGGTTGGGTTAGGCCGCGCTGGTTTTGCATGGTCCGGTCGCGCTGTAATCCAATGGAAACGAAAGTGGCCAACCTGGACACCCCCGACAGAAATGATTGCCCGGCAGCCAGAGCTTGAAAAATACAGCTACGAGAATGGCGGCATGCCGCCTGGTTTGGAAAACCCATTGGGCGCACGTGCGTTGTACATTTTTCAGGGTGGGAAAGACACGCTCTACCGACTACACGGCACGCCCGAATATTGGAGCATCGGCAAAGCCGTCTCAAGCGGATGTGTGCGCCTATTCAATCATGACATTATCGACCTGTATCAGCGGGTTCCAAATAAAACTCCAATCATTGTGGTGTGAGGACAATATGAAGATGAAATCAATGGTCATTGGCGGCGTTAGTGCGGTTGGGCTAACAGCCATTTTGTGGGCGAGCATTGGCGTTTCCCAAAACGCTTCCCCTTTAGCATCCGTGATACCCTATGCGGACGAAAGCAGTGTGAGATTGGGCGAGGCCGTTTACAACGAGAATTGCGCGTCGTGTCACGGCGACGAGTTGCAAGGTGAGCCAAATTGGCAAACGCGCAAGGACACGGGACGACTGCCAGCGCCTCCGCACGATGAAACCGGGCACACTTGGCATCACCGTGACGAATTACTCATCGCCATAACCAAGTTTGGTCTTGCCAAACTCACCAACAATCCTGACTATCAAACCGATATGCCCATTTATGATGGGGTCCTGGAAGATCAAGAGATCCTGGCTGCACTCGCTTACATCAAATCAAAATGGCCCGCCGAAATTCAATTGCGACATGACGCAATGAATGAGCCATCGAAATAGGAAACGACCCATGTTTAAGACCAGCTTATCCTTCCTCTTTGCTGCCTTGTTTGCAGCGTTCTCGTCATTCGCGATCGCCGACCAAAACGATGATGCTCGTATCAAACAGTTGGCTTTGGAAGCCATACTTGAAAATCCAGAAATAATAGCCCAAGCAATTACCCTTTTGCGTGCCCAAGATGAGCAACGCCAAATGGAAAACGTTAAGTCAAAGCTCGATCATTTCCGCAAGGAACTTGAAAACGATCCAAATGCGCCTGTGTTGGGTAATCCAGATGGGAGCATCGTCGTGGTGGAGTTCTTTGACTACAATTGCCCCTACTGCAAACAAGTCGCGCCAGATGTCCTTGAGCTAATCAATCACGACGCCGACATCAAGTTAGTGTACCGCGAGTGGCCGGTCTTGGGCGAAAACTCAGTATTTGCGGCACGAGCTGCATTGGCAGCAAGGGAACAAGGCAAGTATGAAGCCATGCACTGGGCGTTGATGAGCCTGCGCCAAGCAAATCCGCAAACAGTATTAGCGGCCGCTGCAGACTTAGATCTAGACCTAAAAAAACTGCAGCAAGACATGAAAAGTGAAGCAATAGACCAACACATTTCCCTTTCGATGCAGTTGGCAAATGCAATCGGTTTTTCTGGCACACCATCATTTGTCTTTGGCGATCAAATCGCGCCAGGCGCGATACCATTGGTCGAGATGCAAAAGTTGGTCGATATCGAAAGGCAGCGACGCCAATGAGCGAGTTCAAAAGCGCAACCAAGTAACAGCACCAAGGAAACTCGTCGTTTTGCACTTTATTCAGCGGAACAGATACGGATCGATATTATGGCTAAAACTATCGAATACTATATGGACGGGCGCAATAATAACTACAATCTGTTGCGGTTTTTGGCGGCGCTCAGCGTCGTGTGGAGCCACGCTGCGATTGTTGTTGGCGGCAATGACGCTATTGAACCGCTTTCTGTGGAACTTGGATATACGTTGGGCAGTTTGGCGGTGAATGTTTTCTTTGTCATAAGCGGCTTCCTTATGGCTCAAAGCTATGTGCGATCGAATAGCATTTGGAAGTATGCTGCAGCAAGAATATTGCGCCTGTTGCCAGGGCTATTTGTTGCCGCGCTGCTTTCTGCTTTTGTGTTTGGCCCAGTTTTCACCCAGTTGAGTTTTTTGGAGTATTTCGCAAAGCTGCAAACTTGGCTGTATGTGCCAATTACGGGTTCCCTAGTTGATGATAATCAGCTCTTGCCGGGCGTATTTGACAACTTGCCTGCCGCAGGTGAGATCAATACCCCACTTTGGACACTAAGATGGGAGGCCGCAGCGTACATTGGCGTGGCCTTTCTGGGCCTTTTCGGCATATTGGCAGATAAGAAGAAATTTGCAGCCGTTCTGGGCGCTTTCTCTATTGCATATATTCTGATTTCGGTTGCCACTGATTTGCGAGACAATTTCGCACCCTTTGATCACATGCTGCGTTTTGGTTTGTGCTATTTGGTTGGCGCAACTGGGTATATCTACCGAGACAAGTTGCCTTTGAATCTGCCGGTGGTCTTTGCGCTGTGCCTTGTAACATTTGCCTTAAGTAAAACCGACGCGTATCAGTTCGCGCTTATTGTATCTCTTGGATACGGCACAATCTGGGCCGCATATGTCCCTTCTGGAACCATTCGAATGTTCAATAATTGGGGTGATTTTTCTTATGGCATTTACATCTATGGATTTACTGTAAAACAGATGGCGATTTCTGTGTTGCCTTGGCTTAGCGCGCCTTCGCTGTTTCTAATTGCCACTCCAATAACAATCGCACTTGCCGCCGCATCATACTACTTTGTTGAAAAACCAGCCTTAAGCTGGAGACATGATTTTGCCGACAGAATGCAAGCATGGTTTGGGCAGAACACTTTGAGAAAATAAGCGTTTCTGCAATGCAAATTAAAGATCTCGCAGGAATCTAGCGGGACGCGCTGACGCGGCACGAAGGATTGTCGTGCCTCCGAGCAACGCAGTTGTGACGATCGCCAAAAGCAATACAATTGCGAGAACGTAAAAGTCCAAAGTGAAATCGACGTCCAGCATCAAAAGACTAACGATCCAACCTAGCCCCACACCAATTCCAGTTGCTGGCAGCGCGGCAATGGCGGCAAGTATCAAATATTGCACGAGGGCAGTGATGATAAGCGTGCCCCGCGTGGCGCCAAGCACCCTGGTGATCAAAGTGTCTGTTTCGCGCTGTCGTCGGCCTGTGGCCAAGCTGCCTATCAAGACAAGCAAGCCATTGCCAACAGCCAGCCCCCCAACAAGCGATGCAGCAATTGAGATTTGGCTCAATGCGCCTGTTATCTGCTCAAGTGTGTCACCAATGGCGATGAAGCGGACGTCGCGCAAAGCTGCAGCGAGTGCGCGCTCAACAGCATTTTCCTGACCTGGCGCTGCTGTGACCGCTGCGAACAGGGTTGATGGATATTGTTCAACGACGCCGGGAGAAAACGTTACAAGAAAGTCGATACCGCCTTGCCAAGAGTAATCGCGAAAACTGGCGACTTTGACGGTTAGCAGCTCGCCAAAAAATGAAAATGTTAGGGTGTCACCAATGTCGACGCCCAACCCTGAACGCAGGTTTTGGTGCAGGGAAACAAGTCCGGGCCCTTGGTAATCTTGTGGCCACCACTCACCTGCAACCACCTTTGATGATGCGGGCAGTTGGGGGCGAGCGGTTACGGGCACTTCACCTGAAAGCAGAAATCCAGCCTCTGGGCCGCGCGTGCGCACATCTGTTGCAGCAGCGCCGTTGATTTCAACAAGCGCACTGCGCAACATTGGCGTGGAGCTGAGCAACGTAATGCCACTGGCTGGCCCAACCATTTCTTCGAGGATTTCGACTTCATCCGGAAATAGATCAGCCGCAACCAATGTTGGCACGTCAAATGCGGAGGCTCCCAAAAACTCTTGCCTCAAGTTGCCTTGCAATACCATCACAAGAATTAGCATTGCCATTGCCATGCCGACTGAAACCACAACGGCGGAGGCATTAGACCCGGCCCCAAGTATGGCCCTTAATGCTTGACGCAGGATTTTTGTTGGCGGCTCGGGCAGTTTCAACAGAATAAAACGAACAAGCCATACAAAGAGTTGCAGCGCAATTGCGGACAAGACGCTTGCAGCTCCAAATGCTGCGACCAAAACCAAATCACCCGTCATGGCGAAGGCCAGACCGACGAATGCGACAATGGAGATCACAATCAGCAATATCTGCCAAGGGCTTGCAAGCGCACCCCAATTGACAGGAAGGGCTGACAACCCTTTTGCGCGGAACAAAAGCACCGGACGCACGGCTTGCGCTTGTTGCAATGGAATGTAGGAGAATGCGAAGGCTGTGAGGAAACCACTTCCGGCGGCCACCAATGCTGGCTGCACTTGAGTGGTAGGGACAAGTTTTACACCAATGGCTTCGCCGACGAACGGCAGAAGCACAACTGCAGAGCCCAACCCAACGGCCAAACCTATGGCAACACCAACGCTTGCCAACATGGTTACTTGCGAAAAAAAATGGACAAATATGCGCGATCGCTTAGCGCCCATACTGCGCATAACAGCAATCATGCTTGAACGTTCAGCAATGTAGGCTTGCATGCTGGTCCAAACACTGACGCCACCGATCAACAAGGACCCGAGCCCGACGATCACTAGAAACCGCATGAATTGATCGTAATATCTCACCATCGCGCCCAAACCGTCGCGCGCAGTGCGCACGGTCCAACCTGAGCTGGCGAAGATGCGATCAAGGTTAGCTTTTGCGTCGTTACGGTCATGATCAACTAGGAGCAATTTATAGCGAAGCCAATTGCCCAACCCCGGCAATGGAGATGAGCGATCAGATATGGTTTTCAGCCCTGCGGTGCTAATAAGTGTGGTTAGGCCCAGTCTATAGCCTCGCACCGGCCCATCAGGCAGTTGCAGCAGCTGTCCGCGCGCCTGAAAATCAGTGCCACCAAGCCTGAAAGTGTCGCCCACTTTTAAATCAAGCTGGTCCAGCATAAGGGGGTCGACCAACGCACCAAAAACGCCGTCTCGTTCTGACAAAAACTCAAAAACAGATGCTTTGCTTGGCAATGGCTGACCAACAACCTGTCCAAGCAGCGGATATGTTTCACCAACGGCCATCAAATCCACAAATGCATCACGCGCCCCTGCTTGGGCGCGCACATTTGTGTCCATTACGGTCGAAATGGCCCCATAGCCGCTCAATATTTGCAGTTCTTCGTTGGTTGCCCACCGGTCAGCGCGCGAGAGTTCAAGATCTCCGCCCATCAGCTTGGCGGCATCCAAATCGACCGCTCGGGTGATGCTGGCCCCCACAAAACTGACACCGGCAATCAGTGCCGTCCCGACGGCAAGGCAAACCACGAGCAGTATAAATCGGCGCAAGTCGCCGCGCATATCCAACAGACCAGTTCGAATGGCAGCCCGAATAGCGGTCATTAGTGTGCATCCAAGGTTTCGGACAATTCGCCTGCGGTCATTGTGACGACCCTATCCGCGCGCGCCGCTAAGGCCGGGTCGTGCGTGACCAAAACAACCGATGTGCCGCGTTTTCGCGCAAGGTCGAATAGTAACTCAATGACCAATTCGCCGGTTTTCTGATCAAGGTTTCCGGTCGGCTCGTCCGCCAGCAACAATGGCGGATTGGCCACCATTGCTCGCGCCAACCCGACACGTTGTTGTTCGCCCCCCGATAGAGCCGTTGGACGATGGTCAAGTCGAGATTCTAGCCCAACAGAAGCAAGGGCCTGAGTTGCCAATTTATGAACTTCGGACAATGAGAGTTCAGGCGAGGCAATTTCGAGCGCCAGTCCGACATTATCAAGGGTCGACAATGAAGGTATGAGATGAAAGCTCTGGAAAACAATGCCAAGCGTATTGCGCCGAAAGCGGGCGAGTTCATCTTCGCTCATCCCCGTAAGATCTTCGCCATTTACAATCACTTGCCCTGAAGTTGCTTGCTCTAGCCCGGCCAGCAACATCAAAAGAGAAGTCTTGCCACTTCCCGATGGGCCAACAATGGCCACAACCTCGGCAGGTTCGACTTGTAAGGACACATTCCGCAGGATTTGCAATTTGCCGGAGGCTATCTCCAAACTGTAATTCACATCTGCGACATTGATAATTGGGGCGCCTGAACTAATCACTTGATCCGGCTCCATAAAACACGATTCACTTAAACCCCTTCGATGCTACCCGATGTTTTTGGGAAGCGAAAATAAATTTGGACATACGTTTAATGCAAATTAATGCGTCTTTCGCCGCTGTTGTCCATCATTCTTCAAAGTTTTTCGTATTTAATCTTCACGAAGTTGTAGAATTCGTGTTTTTTATTCAAAGGCAGTCGGCTTTGCTGTTTAATATACGCAAATATGTGCAACGTCTGTCTCTTGTGAATGTATGGACCAACGAATCGTGATGAAAATATCCAAGTCCTTTTTAGTTGTATTGACCTTTTGTTTGACTGTTGTTGGGGCAACCGCTGCGCAGTCAGGCAGTAGAGAACAAACTTTGCTCAATTCCTATGTCGGCAACTGGCGCGGCGAAAGCATATTGGTGGGAAGCGACAAACCCGATCCGTTCCGCTGTCGGCTTTCCGTGACAGAAGGCAAAGACGCAAAAATCAACTATTCAGGTCGTTGCACCTTGATCACGACAACTCTTTCCGTCAACGGCACCATTGCATATGTCGAAGAGAACCGTCGCTATGAAGGTGCCATGAGTACAAATGTTGGATTTACAGGTTTGGCCGTTGGTATCCAACGGGGCGATACCATCAGCTTCAACTTGAAAGAGAAAAAGAAGGACCGCAGCGGAAGCGATGTGCGAATTGGCGCAAGGCTTGTGCTCGAGGGTGGAACGATCATCGTCTATTTTGAAGTCGAGTTCAACGATTCTGGCAATGTAATGACGGCCGATGTCCCCTTTGCAAGATAAGCCTTCAATATCCATGGCACATGATGGTTTGATCAGCGGCGCACCGGGCGGTGAACCATTTGATGCTTATTCAATGCCAAGATCTGTGCGCCTTTTAAAGAACGCCCAAGCTTAGACCGCAGCCAACAATAAATTTGTTTCCGAATTTAAGATCCCATCAATCATGCGTACTTTGCGCAAGACGCTGTCGAATTCGGACAATGATCCGGCGCGAATGTCGGCGATGAGGTCCCAATTGCCATTGGTGGAGTGAATCGAACTCACTTGAGGCAGACCCCGCAGTTTGCGCACGATTTCAGCTGTGGATTTGCCAGCAATTTCGATCATCATAACCGCACGCACCTGATCGTTGTCATAGTCTTCGCGTACCCGCACGGTGAAGCCGAGCAAGGTGCCGGACGCCATCAGACGGTCAAGACGGTTTTGCACGGTGCCCCGCGAAACTTTGAGCACTTCCGCCAGTTTGGCCAAGGACGCGCGCCCATCGGATCGCAAAAGGGAAACCAGTTCATGGTCCAGTGAATCAAGGATGAATTTGTCGCTTTGCACAAACACCTGCCATTTTTACATATTGGTCTGACGTTTTTTATAGTTTTATGCGAAATTTTGCAAGCTTTTGCCATTTTCTTTGAAATTTTCACACGCTAGAATTGGTCTTTACCAATTCTGACAACCTATGGGTTGCAACATCAGGGCCATAAATCAATGAAGTTTGACCCCAATTCGCTAAATATTGTGCCGTTCGTAAGTGTGGATCACATGATGAAAATCGTGTTGCAGATCGGCGTAGAGAATATGCTCAAGGGCATCGCCGGTTATGTTGAGGACGATTTTAAGCGGTGGGAGCTTTTTGACAAAACGCCTCGAGTTCCTTCCCACTCCGAAAAAGGTGTCATTGAATTGATGCCCACCAGCGATGGTGAAGTTTATGGCTTTAAGTATGTAAACGGGCACCCTGCCAATACTAAAGAAGGTCTGCAGACCGTAACAGCATTTGGCATGTTGGCGGACGTTGAAACCGGTTATCCGGTTCTATTGTCTGAAATGACGATTTTGACCGCTCTACGTACTGCAGCCACTTCAGCGGTTGCTGCAAAGCATTTGGCGGCCAAGGGTGCCAAAACAATGGCGATGATCGGCAATGGTGCGCAATCAGAATTCCAAGCGTTGGCGTTCAAAACCATATTGGGCATTGAAGAGGTCCGATTGTTTGACATCGATCCCGCTGCCACTGAAAAGTGCGCGCGCAATTTGGCCGGTCGTGGGCTGAAAGTGGTGAGCTGCACTTCTTCCCAAGAAGCGCTTGAAGGCGCTCACATTGTGACCACCTGCACGGCCGACAAACAATATGCGACGATCCTGACCGACAATATGGTTGGCGCCGGCTTGCATATTAACGCCATTGGCGGCGACTGCCCGGGCAAGACTGAGTTGCACAAAGACATTTTGCTGCGCTCTGGCATTTTTGTGGAATATACACCGCAAACCCGCATTGAAGGCGAAATTCAGCAATTGGACGATGATTATCCGGTGACTGAATTGTGGGAAGTGATTACGGGCAAAGCACAGGGCCGTAAAGATGATGGGCAAATCACACTGTTTGATGGTGTTGGCTTTGCAGTAGAGGATTTCTCTGCGTTACGCTATTTGCGTGATCACTATAAAGCCACTGGCTTTTATGAAGATTTGGACATGATTGCCGACCCGGACGATCCACGTGATCTTTTCGGCATGGTGCAGCGCGCCAAAACGCCAGAGCAGGCAGCGAGCTAAAACCAATGTTGCAGAAACGGCGAAGCGTTCAAGCTCCGAGCGCGGTGGTGATGGTGCGCCCGCACCATTTCCACCCAAATACGGAAACCGCAGGCGACAATAAATTTCAAAAGCACCCGACAGACGTGAGCGCAAATGAGATTGCCAAACGTGCGTTTGACGAAGTGACCCAGGCCGTCGCCAAGCTTGAAACATATGGCGTACGGGTGCATTTATTTGATGATGAAGGCACTGAAACGCCGGACAGCGTTTTTCCAAACAATTGGTTTTCCACCCATCCGGGCGGGCACATTGCTATCTATCCAATGTATGCGCCAAGCCGCCGCAAGGAACGCCGGGCCGACGTTATCGAAGAACTGAAGCGCTGTTATCGCGTTCAAGAAGTCGTGGATTATTCTGGCCTAGAGCCAGATCATATTTTTCTTGAAGGCACCGGAGCAATGGTTTTGGACCATGTTGAACGGGTCGCCTATGCGGTCAAATCCAACCGCCTCGATCCGATCGCGCTCGAACGGTTCTGCACGCATTTTGGTTACGAGCCAATGGTGTTTGAGGCACAAGATGAAAGTGGCGCCGATGTTTACCACACGAATGTTTTGATGTGCATCGCCACTGACTTTGTGCTGATTTCAACCGATATGATTGTCAACCCAGTGCGCCGCGCCGAAATTATTGAACGCTTTGAGCAGTCGGGCCGCACTGTTATTAATTTAAGCGCAGATCAGATCGCGTCGTTCGCGGGAAATGCGATCGAATTATCGGGCACCGATGGTCGCCTATTGGCGCTATCTCAGACTGCAATTGACGCACTTAGCGTGGATCAAAAACGCATCATTAGCAAAAGCGCAAAGCTACTTCCTTTGAACGTGCCGACCATTGAAATGGCCGGCGGCTCTGTGCGTTGCATGATTGCGGGTATTCATTTGACGCCTCGCCTCAACAACGAAAGCGTAAAACTGCCGCCAAGTTAGGCCGCGATTTCCGTTTTGACCAAAGTTGCCAAATAGCCATCTCGCTTTTTAACAAAGGCCAATAGCTGGTCGTTATAGTTTGATGGCGCCGCATCGATTACGCTCTGGCGGGCCAAAACGGCATTGTGCCACGCGCGCAATTTTTCAGACCCTTGGTAAAAATCAAAGTCGCCAAGCGTTTCAAATGTTTGGATGTAGCGGAAAACGGTTCCCCAAACGCCGTCCACCAGGTGGAAATTGTCACCGGCAAAAAACCGGCCTTCGATCTGTTCGTCGACTCGCGCGAATTTTTCTAAGAGCTCTTTGCGTTTTGTTTCAAACACTTCCTGTGTTTCTGCGGTATATAACCCCCATAGGGTTGCCAATGTTTGGGATGCAAATTCGATCCAGGCGCGGTGCTTGGCTTTTTGCAGCGGGTCTGTTGGGTGCAGCGAACCCGGGGTAACTTCATCAAGATACTCTGCGATCACCTGGCTTTCAAACAGAACGTTGTCATCAGCTTGCAGCACCGGCACTTTGCCCAAGGGTGAGAGCTTCAAGAACCAATCCGGTTTGTTGGCAAGGTCGATATCAATCCGCTCGAAGGGTACGTCTTTTTCCGCCAATACGATTAGAGCGCGCTGAACATAGGGGCAAAGTGGGAAGCTTATCAATTTGTAGTTAGGCATTTTCATCTCCATAAACATGCAACTGCATCTACCTATATGGACTTGCATTTAGATGCAACTGCATCTACCTTCACATTATGGTGATACCAAGTGAGCATACGCAAAAAGCATGGGCGGCACTGTTTCGGGCGCACACACTGGCGCATGAGGCAATTGAAGCTGAACTAAAGAAGGCCGGACTTCCCAACTTGTCGTGGTATGATGTGTTGTGGGAACTTGAACAAACCTCTGAATGCGGCCTGCGCGCATTTGAGCTGCAACCAAAATTATTGTTGCCGCAATATGGCATGTCGCGGTTGATTAATCGGATGGAAGCACAGGGGCTGATTGCCAAACACGACTGCCCAGAAGACGGCCGTGGGGTTGCCTTGTCCATCACCGACCAAGGACGAAAAACGCGGCTTAAAATGTGGGCCGTTTACGGCCCGGCGATGCAAAAAGCGTTGGGCGAAAAACTCAGCGAAAATGAAATGGTACAATTAGCAACAATGTTGAAAAAACTCACCTAATCTTGCCCTCCCAAAATTCGCTAAGTAATATCAGCACACTGGTGCAATAGTGGGATCAGGTGGGGAACTATGATGTCGCTTTGTGCATAGATCTTTATGTGCCGCCCGTCTTTGCCTTTTCCTTCTAAAAGGTTTTCTGGATCATCTAGTTTTGCGCCATGCACAAACCCCAAGTTGGCGTGGTCTTTGCCCCCATAAAGATAGACGACAGGTGTGTCGTGTTTATTCTTGTAAACAGGTGCGCCCCACTTCATGCCCTCTTTTGAATCCGGCAAGTGCGTATTTACGAGTTCGCGCAGACTGACCAGCAGCGTCTGCACAACTTCACTCTTGTCCGCAATATACGCGTCGACGCTGTCAGTGGGTTTTGGCATTGTGATTAACCTCCATTTTTAAAAGAAGTTAGCACACCGCATGCTTTTCATAATTGACGCACCTCAAAAAGGGAAGCAGAGAGGGTGACAGCCAAAAACGGGGCCCGAAGGCCCCGTAATTCATTTAGGCTTTGGTGCCTACTTGCGGGCCAAATCGGCCAATGCATCGGCGAAAATGTCGATCTTATCAACACCAAGACCAGCGATATTCATGCGTGAGTTACCCACCATATAGACGCCATAGTCTTTTTTCAGTTTGGCCACGTCTTCTGGCGAAATGCCGATCAAAGAGAACATGCCACGGTGCTGAGCAATGAAATCATAATCCGCGCTGTTGGAGCGTTTACGCATGGCTTCTGCCAGGTTTTCACGGATCGTGACCATATGGTTGCGCACGTCAGTCAATTCGGCTTCCCATTCGGCGCGCAGGTCTTTGTCGTTCAAGATAATGTTGACGATTTCCGCACCGTGATCGGGTGGCATTGAATAGTTGGCACGTGCCGCACCAAGCAATTGCGAGAAGGTTGTGTTGGCTGAATTCTCATCTGTTCCGATGATCATGGCACAGCCGACACGTTCGCGGTAAAGGCCAAAGTTTTTGGAACATGATGCCGCCACTGCCATCTCAGACAAGGTTGAAGCAAGTTTACGCAAGCCGTACGCATCTTCTTCCAAGCCATCGCCAAAACCAAGGTATGCGATATCAACCAGCACAAACACACCAGCATCTTCAATGATGTCAGTTAACTTGTCCCACTGATCGTTGGTCAGGTTTGCGCCAGTTGGGTTATGGCAGCAACCGTGTAGCAACAAGATATCGTCGCTGGTCATTTTGGTGACAGCGGCGCAAAGATCGTCAAAACGCACGTTACGCTTTTCTGCGTCAAAATAGGGGTATGTTGCTGTTTTAAGACCCGCAGCTTCCATCAACGGAATGTGGTTTGGCCAGGTTGGGTCAGAAATATAAACGGTTGCGCCAGGCTTTGCGATATTGAGCAAATCTGCGATCAAGCGCAAAGCGCCAGTGCCGCCGGGAGCTTGGGCTGCCCGCACACGATCGCGCGAAACGCTGTCGCCCAAAATTAGGTCGACCATTGAATTGTTAAAGCCAATATTGCCCGCCATACCTACGTAGGTCTTGGTGGTTTGGTCTTTCACCCGTTTGGCTTCCGCCTTTTGCACAGCCGTCATAATGGGCGTATTGCCCGTCGCGTCTTTATAGACGCCGACGCCTAGATCGATCTTATTGTCACGCTCGTCTGCAGCAAATTCAGCGATGAGCGCAATGATTTTGTCTTGTGGTGCGGGTGATAGATTTTCAAACATGACCTTGTTCCGGTTTGGATGTTTGTACCGTTTTTGGCACGGTATTTGTGTTAACCAGCGCAGACGTAACAAGCAAGTGATTTGCTTCGTCCATTCGTTCTATTCAGACTAAGAATTCTGGACCAGTTGATCAGGATTTCACGTCTATGCGCTTCTTTTCCCTGCCTGGCATTTTACTTTTTCTATTGTCGGCATGCTTGCCAGCGATGGCCCAAGCTCCAACGCCACTGCCAAACAGCTTTGTTTCAATTGGCGAAAACCAGGTGGCACGTGCGTGGCTTGCGAACCCAACCACAAGCTATCAGCACTTTGTTTTGGGTGACAGATATGAAGCCGCGAGCCTTGTTGCTGAAATGCGGAATGGCGACATTTTGCAATATGATTTGCCCCAACATTTGGTGTTCGAGGATCGTCATGTTCGGTTAGCTGACTTAAACAATGATGGGAATGACGAATTGATCGTTGTGATGAGTTCGGCAGTGCAAGGGGCATCGCTGGCGGTTTTTGCCATCAAAGACGACATAAAATTGCTGGCTCAAACGCCGCATATTGGGTTGCCGTTTCGTTGGCTAAACCCAGCAGGCATCGCCGATTTTGACGGCGACGGGTTTCTTGAAATCGCCTTGGTGCAAAAGCCGCATTTGACAAAGCGACTAGAATTCTGGCGATTGGAAAATGGGAAATTGCAGCGGGTTGCCGAATTGGATGGATATTCTAACCATCGCAATGGGTCGCGCCATCAGCAGATGAGCGCCGTCGTGGATGTGAACAAAGACGGCGTATCCGATTTGGTACTGCCCGGTCCAAACCGGAATGTGCTTTACGCCGTGTCATTGCTGCCTACGCCAAACGTGATTGCGCAATGGCCGCTGAACGCCCCTATCGACGGCGATTTTGTGCTTAGATTGGAGAACGAGCGATATATTGTCGTTGTGACGCTAGAAAATGGTGCACAGCATGAGATAGGCTTGCATTAAGTTGATTATTGTCTGACATTTCCCTTTTCAATGCGAAAAGGTTGGTGCACAATAATGGTCCAACCACTGCGCAAAGGCTAACTCTTTAAAAGAGCATGCATGCGAATAACAAAAGACTTACGGGGAGATTACAGTGCCTATTATCAATCGTATCGCCGAGTTTCATGACGAGATTACTGCATGGCGACGCGACCTGCATGAAAACCCAGAAATCTTGTATGAGGTGCACCGCACCGCCGGCAAGGTTGAGGAATTGCTCAAAAGCTTTGGCTGTGACGAAGTTGTGCCGGGCATTGGCCAAACCGGCGTCGTTGGCATAATCAAAGGCAATAAAACCGGCTCTGGCCGTGTCATTGGATTGCGCGCCGATATGGATGCGCTACCGATCTTTGAAAAAACGGGATTAGAGCACGCCTCTAAAACCGATGGTGCCATGCATGCTTGTGGGCATGATGGGCACACTGCAATGCTTTTGGGCGCTGCTAAATATCTGGCGGAAACCCGCAATTTTGACGGAACGGTTGCTGTGATTTTCCAGCCAGCTGAAGAAGGTGGCGCGGGCGGCAAAGCCATGGTTGACGATGGCATGATGGAGCGCTTTGGCATTGAAGAAGTGTTTGGCATGCACAATTTCCCCGGCATTCCCGTTGGTCAATTTGCTATTCGCGAGGGCGGCATCATGGCGGCGGCGGACCAGTGGACAATAAAAGTCACTGGTGTTGATAGCCATGCGGCTATGCCCCACCTGTCTGTTGATCCGGTTGTGATTTCTGCGCATATCATCACAGCATTACAAACGATTGTGTCACGCAATGTGGACCCAATTCAGTCGGCGGTTCTTTCAACCACCAAAATCAATGGTGGCTCGGCGTTCAACATTATTCCAATGAACGTGGAGATTTGTGGCACGGTGCGGGCGCTCGACCCTGAAGTGCGTGAAAACGTGAAAGCACGGCTGATCTCGACCGCACAAGCAATTGCAGCAAGCTTTGGCGGCAAAGCTGACGTTGACTATAAAGATGGCTACCCAGTGACCATGAATGCACCAGCGCAAACCGCGTTTGCCGCATCAATTGCGCAAAAATTGGTGGGCGAAGAGCGTGTGGATACGAACGTTGAGCCGACCATGGGTGGCGAAGACTTTTCCTTCATGGCCAATGCGCGCCCTGGCGCCTTTATCATGATCGGCAATGGCGACACCGCTGGCCTTCACCAAGACACATACGACTTCAACGATGAAGTGATCCCCTACGGATCATCGTATTGGGCGCAATTGGTTGAAACGGCCATGCCCGCAAATTAGCAGCTTCCTGACCGAAGAGGCCACTCGCCCCGCCATTGTGCGGGGCATTTTTTTGCTCAGACCACTTTGTCGAGCAGTTCGCCATTTTCAAAATAGGCGATCAGGTTTTCAACGACCTGACTGCTCATTTGTGCACGGGTTTGCCGGGTGGCACTGCCGTTGTGCGGCGACAGGATGACATTGTTGAGTTCTCGCAAAGTTTGTGGCACCTCAGGCTCGCCATCAAACACATCCAACGCTGCACCGCGCAAACCACCATTTGTCAGCAGGTCAATCAACGCGCCTTGATCCACCATATTGCCGCGCGCGATATTGACAAACGAACCGTTTGAACCCAACGCCTCCAGAACTTTACGGGAGATTATTCTGTTTGTCCCCTCGCCGCCCGGCGCGATCACCACCAACCAATCAACATTGCTGGCCATGTCGAGCAAACTATCGAAATAATGGTAAGGTTGGTCCTCTTGGTGCGTACGCCCATGATAGGCGACTTCCATATCAAATGCCGTCAACCGCGTAGCGATCGCTTTGCCGATCCGCCCTAGCCCCAAAATTCCTGCCTTTGCACCGGCAAGCTGACCGGTAAGGGGCCATTGCCCATCAGTTGACCAACGGCCAGTGCGTACATAATCATGACTTTGTGGGATCTGACGGGCGAGCGATACCATTAGACCAACAGTCAATTCCGCTACAGCAGCGTTTAAACGATTTGGGGTATTGGTAACGCGGACGCCCCGCGCTCTTGCGGCGTCAATATCGATATTGTCGTAACCAACGCCATAGTTTGCGATGATTTCAAGGTTGGGGAGTTGAGCAATTAGCTCAGCACTCACCTTGCCGCCACTCAATCCTTCAATCTTATAGCCGTGTTCCAACAAATATGCGCTTCGATTGTCCGCTTCATACAATTTGAACAGTTCAAATTGCGCGTCCAACATTTGAATACAATCGGCCGGGAGAGGCCCCGCCAGCAGGATTTTTCTCATGATAGAAACCACAGCCAGAATGAGATTGAGAATACGCTGATCAATGTGGAAAGCAGCACAGTGCTGGTGGCCACGTCAAGCGCACGGTTATAGTAGGTGGCAAAAATATAGGCATTTATGCCCGACGGCATAGCGGCCAACAATACAACCGCACGCGACACCTCATGCGGCACCCCTAAAATGGGCACCAGGATTACCCACGCCAAAAACGGATGTAGCAGCGTTTTAATCAGCGACATCATTGCTGCGGGCCACACGGCCTTTTTGATTGAGTATTGCGTGAGCGCTGCACCAAGACCGAATAAAGCTGTTGGCAGCACTGCTGCGACCATCATGATAGTGGCGTCATCCAAAACCTTTGGCAGCGACAGGCCGCTCAGGTTCAGGGTGACGCCGCAGGCGATGCCGATCAATAAAGGATTGGTTGCGATGCGCTTAAGCGCATCAATTATGGCGACACCAAGTGGGCGGCCGTCGCGCCGTGAAAGCTCCATGGTCATCATGCCGATGGTCATCAAGCTGGGTGCATGAAAACCAATAATAAGAAAAATGATCGGCAATGCTTCAACACCATAAGCGCGCTGCACAATTGGAATGCCGAGCAATACTGTATTGGTGAACCAGCCAGAAAATCCAACAGACACCGCCTCACCGGGACGATAGGCAAAGGTTTTGCGCGCCAGCACAATGCCCAACACGAAGCCCGCCAAACCCGCAACATAGAATGGCGCAATGATTTTTGGGTCTAGCGCTGTCGCAAAATCGAGCGTCAGCATGGCGCGGAACAACAGCATTGGCGCTGCAAAATTATTCGTGAATGCAATCAGCGCGCTGATGCCACTGCCGGGGAAGATCTTGAGCTTTACCGCCACATAGCCGATCAGAACGATCACAAAAACGGGGGCGATAACATCTATGACGAAATACATAAAGCTGGCAGGCTTTCTGGCAGAGTGTCCAATTGGACCAACCCAACCAAATGGGGAAAGAAGCCAGCAAAGCTTAATCGGGCAATTTCAGATCGTCAATTGGTCAAACCTATTTTGATGTCACACGCGCGGAAGTTTTGCACTTTGGTCTAAACGCAAAGTCACTCTCAAACGGATAGGTTGGTTTTGGCCGATGCAAGTTTTGCAGCGAGGCTATATCTTGGTTCACCGCTCCATCGGTTAGCGCCATGAGGTTGGGATTGGCGATTTGAGCCATGGCGGGGGAAATATAGCCACACTTGATAACGACGATCCGCTCTTTGGTTAAGTCAAGGCCAAGCGGTTCGACATTTTCAGGTTCGTGAAATGTGTACCGCCTGTCTGAGATGACAATCCTGATGCCGTTACAGTTGAGCAATGCAATCCTGTTGCCGCGCTTATTGTCTTTGGCAATTTTCTCAATGCGCACATGACCTTGCCATGGCGTTGAACGGGCTGGGTCCAGTGTGGCACCCAGCCAGATATCGGTGAACACCCCTTCCCCCAATTTGAAGCATTGTTGCACCGCCGGTGCGTCAGCAATGCCGATGATGAGCGCTCCACGAACATTGTTTTGCACGCAATATCGCAACACGCACACGCGATCACCCACGCCACCACCGCCCGGATTGTCACCCGAATCTGTTAGCACCACTGGGTGCGTTGGGCTTTTGATTGCTTTGGCCAGCATATCGGACAATGAACCCGTGACGGGCCCAAACTTAAACTCAGCTCGCACGTCGAAATAGCTTTGTGCCAATTGCTCGGCGGATTGCCTGACAGTAACTTCGTTCGTGCCTGTAATTACCGCTGCGGCGTTTGCGCGTTCCACATCTGCCCACACGTAGCCCACCATCAAAGATGCATCGGTGATACCATCGATCTTGTCGAAACCGGGGAGTTGTGCATATAGCGATTTTGCAGGTTCATCTACAGTGCTGGTGCGTTCGCCAGGCAATAGCACCGGAATGGGTACCCACCCAACAAATGGTCGTTCGCCAGTTTCAACAACATTAATCAGATTGTTGAGCGCCCGCTCCATTGTTTCAAGCGTATCAATATGCGGGGCGTGCCGGAAGGCTGTAAACAGATCGATTTGGTCGATGATCTTTTGCGACAAGTTGCCATGCAAATCGAATGAAACGGAAATTGGACAACTTGGCCCCACACGTTTTCTGGCGGCTTCTATCCAATCGCCTTCCGCATCCTCCAAACCATCAACATGCACTGCGCCGTGCATGGCCAAATAGAGGCCATCGATAGGCGCATCGGTTAAGGCGAGTTCGAGCCTTGATAGGAACTCTTGTTTGAACAGATCGTAGGTGGAGCGGCTGACCGCACCACCCGGGGTTGATCGCGCATGCATAAGCGGCACAATTTCTGCCTTTGATCGGGGCAAAAAGCTGAAAAAATCAGAGATCATCAAATCGTCGCCACGCAACACTTTGAAGTCATCTGTTTTTTGCAGCACATCTGTGTATGTGCTGCATTCTGTGTGCAAACCGCCTACGGCAATGCGCATAAACTTGGCTCCCCTAAAGGCGCGGCAAGTAACGTGATTGCGCCGCAAAGCGCAGCCAGTTTTTGTTCTCCGGCTGTGTCCACCCTGCTTCTGCTATGGCGCTAAGACGCGGGAACACCATGTGGTTGAACAGCTCGCGTGTGATCAAATGTTCAGACCAAATGCACGCTTGCACGCCTTTAAGGCGCTCAAGATGCTCGTCAGGGAAATCTCCTGCGGCTTCATACTCATATGTGGTTTGCGGTGAAGCGGTGCCGGCCCAGCTTGCGCCGGGTTCCTGCCATTCTTCGGACTGTGCCATATCAAGGTAATAGGCTTGGCCCGGTGTCATCACCACATCATAACCTTCCTCGGCCAAGGCAATGCCAATTTCAGGCTTTTGCCAAGCGAACATGAGCGTACCGCCTTCTTTGTCGATGCCGCCGCCGTGTGAGACTTCGTCCCAACCGGCAACGATTTTGCCCTTCTTCTTGATCATCTTTTGCACTTTGCCCAAGAAGTGAGCTTGCACCTGCATCGTACCGTTCAAACGTTCTTCGTTCATCAAGGCTTCAACCGCTGGAGATTCCATCCAAGAGTTTTCGTCCACTTCATCGCCACCCACATGGATGAATTTAGAAGGAAAGAGTTCTGAGATCTCTTCAACTACCGTTTCAATGAATTTATATGTCTGCGGTAGACCGGGGTTGATAGCGTTGTTTGGATAACCTTGGATAGAGCGATAGCTTTCTTGTGGCTCATCTGGGTCGCGAAGTTCGGGATAGGCCGCCAAAACAGCCGTACAGTGTCCCGGAATATCCAGCTCGGGCACAATCTCAACATTCAAGCTCTGGCCGTGGGCGATCAACTGTTTGATCTGCTCTTGCGTATAAAACCCACCATAGGTTTCAAAACCCGACCCCAATTGGGCGGGCATGGCTTCGTTTGCGCCGCGCTTTGCGCCAGCGTTAGTGAGTTCAGGATAACCCTTAATCTCCACGCGCCAACCTTCGTCGTCGCTCAGGTGCCAATGCAGCACATTCATTTTGTTCCACGCCAAAATATCGACAAAGCGTTTTACACTTTCAAAGGGGTAGAATTGGCGAGAAACATCTAAGTGAGAACCGCGCCACGAAAAGCGGGGCGCATCTTCAATGGAGCCAGCGGATGGGAATTGGAATTTGCTCGGGTCTTCTTTTGGACCATTGATGATCTGTGCAAGGGAAATCAAGCCATTGATCAGCGCTTTGGCTGAACCATACTGCATTAAAACAACATCTGAAGCGAATTTGATTGCATAGGCTTCTTCAGCAAGTTTTTCATTTTGTTCAAGGTTAAGCGGCAGACCTGCCGGTACGTCAATCAATGAGAACGGGTTTGGAATGTCCGTGAACAAACGATCGCTCAGGCCATTCACATCTGCGGCGGCGGCTTTTTCTGCTCTTGTGGCGCGCGCTACGGTCAGTGCAACAGGTGCGTCGGCGAACTGTGAAACAGAGATTTTGTTTGGCCAAGGCGACAGCGAAATCGGCAACTCCAACTTACCTTCTGGCACCAAAACACCCGCTGTTTTGCTTGGTCGCCCTTCAAGCGCCATGTCGCCCGTGGCAACAGTGACGTGCGTTCCGTCAGCAAGTGTTAGATAGGCGGATTTTGGCCCGTCGTTGCGGTGCTTTGGAATATGGGTGAGTTTTTCAAGTTCAAATGTCCAGCTTTCGCCCGGCGCAAGCACCAAACCATCGATGGGGTCGAATTCGTGGAAGTTGGCAAACCGACGGATGAATGTGGCGTTGTGAGTGATCACGTCCTTGGACACGCGCAACAGCGAGGTGTAAGCCAATCGAAAACCACTTACGGGCTTCTCTGACAGATTGGTCAGGGTAAGGATCATCGACCCGTTCTTTGGATCTGTTTCTCGCCAAATGGCGTTAAGACGGAACTGTGATGTCATGATATAAACTCCTCTTACGGGCGTTTTATGGTTGTGAACGTTTGTTTATCTCTGATCTTAGAAGTCAGATGATTGTGAAAATGTGCCTGCCAATTCAGCTTGACCTGCCGTCAAACCGCAATCAACGGGCAGACAAATCCCGGTAATTGCATTTGCTTTATTGCTGGTGAGAAAACTCACTGCATCAGCGATGTCTTGTGGGTCCGCGACGCGCTGCAAGGGATACCAACGCTTTGCTTCTTCAAAGACTTGCGGGTTTTGTTTAGCCCGGTCGTTCCATGCTTGGGTGCGCACCGTGCCCGGAGCAACTGCATTAATGCGCATGCCGAACTTGCCGTATTCAACCGATGCGAACCGGGTGAAGTGCACCAGTGCCGCCTTCATGGCGCTATAGCCGGGGTGCCCGTAAACACCGAAGCCATTGACCGAAGCAATGTTGGTAACAATGCCTTGGTTTGCTTTGAATGCACTCTCCAGTGTTTTAAAGCAGGCAACCGCGCCTTTTAGATTGATGTCAAAATCACGCTGCCAATTGTCAATTGTGCTTTCTTGAATGGAAGCGCCTGTAATTGCACCGACATTATTGACCAACGCTTTTGGCGTACCCAGTTCTTGTGCCACAGCCAACATGGATTGCTGATCTTGCTCGTTCAGAATATCGCATGTAAGTGCACGGGCCGTACCGCCATTTTTGGTAAAAAGATCGATAGTTTCTTTGTTGAGATCCTCAAGAATATCCAAGCACAGAACGGCAAACCCATCATTTGCAAGCTGAATAGCAATTGCTCGGCCAATATCGCCGCCAGCCCCTGTGATAATTGCAACTTGTTTGCTCACAAATCGTATCCCTATTTAGTCATGGCGCTAGTCGCCCAAAGGTTGAGAATCATCACCATCGCGATGAGTGACCAGTTGGCTCTTGATCCGCCGCAGTGGCTCGATCGCCAAGTCTTTGCGCTTGATCGCAACCAAATGGGCAACAATGTCGATGGCAGCCAAAAAGGCGAAACGTGCAGAAGAAGGTCGCAATACGTCGACGCCCTCAGCCAAATCGATGCCGATATTTGTTGCTGCGGTCTCCGCCACCAAACTATTTGGTTTGCTGATCGTGATCACCTTCGCACCATAGCCAGATGCAACGTCCAATGCCCGCACCAATTCTCGATTGCGTCCAGAAATGGATAGACCAATGACCACGTCATTTGCGGACACGGTCGATGCGGTCATCAGTTGCATCGAGTGGTCATTTGAAGAGGATGTGCGCAAACCCAATCGAAATAAGCGGTTTTGCAACTCACCAGCGAACAAAGACGAGTTACCGCCTGAACCAAAAGCATAGACCATATCAGCCTTGGCAATAGCTGTCGCAGCTGCGTCTATCGCGTCCATATCTAGATGATCGTGCAAAGAGTGTAGCACCGACTGGGCGCGGGTTAAGATGGTTTCGACAACTTCTTGCACGTTGGTGGCGTTAGATTGGGGTTCTTCATATCGCTGACCGATAAAGGCGCTCTGCGCCAAACGGACCTTGAACTCAGAAAAACTCTGACACCCAAGCCGGCGACAAAAACGTGTAACCGTTGGTGGCGATACTTCAGCACGAGCTGCCAACTCAATAATGGACGCGTTCACCGCGAAGGGGCGATCATCAAATATGATGCCCGCTATGCGCTGTTCTGAGCGTGATAGCCCATCCATTTCTTGGCTTAATGTACCTAGAATATCGACCATATTGCTATTTAGCCTCGTGACTTTCGATTGGGATCGAAAGCAACACAATCCACTTCTACCTTGCAGTCAACCATTAGCGCGGATTGCACACAGGCGCGCGCGGGCGGATGTTCGCCAAAATAGCTCTTATATACGCCATTGAACGACCAGAAATCACGCGGATCATCAAGCCAAACGCCAATGCGCACGATATGTTCTGTGCCGTAGCCAGCCTCATCCAATATTGCCAACAAGTTTTTGATTGCTACATGTGTCTGCTCAACAATATTGCCACCAACGACTTCACCGTCTACCATGGCAACCTGACCAGAAACGTGCAGCCAACCATCGGCTTCCACGGCCCGCGCAAAGGGGAGATTTTGGCCACCTGCGCCGCTTTTTTCGGCACCATAACGGATGATTGACATTTCAGTTCTCCAACGAATTTATGTAAATTATTTTCTTGTTGATTGACATATCAACAGAATTAGGCGAGTTTTTCCATAGAAAAAACACAAAAAATGAAAATAATTTGTCATGTCATCACAATTTACAAATCCGTTTCCAAATTCCGATCCAGATCGTTCTGCGATTTGGGAGATGCTTGTTGAGCGCGATATCACTGCCTTTTTGGCGGCAGATTGGTCAACGGTCGAAAATGACTTCGCGCCAGATCGGTTCATGGGCGTACATGGTCATAATAATGCCAACCCAGATCACTGGCGTTTGGCATTCCCTTCCCTTGACGAATATCGTGACGAGTGGCTGCGTCAAGCGCAGGAGTTCCAAAAAGAGAGCTACCAAGACGACCCGCGGACAGCAATTTTTTCTGCCACTGTTTTGCGCGACATTGAAATCAATGGCGACCGCGCGATTGTGCACAAGAAGTTTGGCGGCCACATCACCAAAACTGATGGCAGCAAAGACATTTTGAACTGGCAAACAGTCTATTATTGTCACCGAATTGGCGGCACTTGGAAGATTGCTGGCTTTAATGGCTATTTGCCAAACCCAATGGGTTAGGCCCACCTATTATGACCAAACGCTTTTTTACCGCTGTTCTTGCCACCGAATCCAATACGTTTTCGCCTATCGCCATTGATCGGCGTGGGTTTGAAGCATCGCTTTATGCCCGCCCTGGCGAGCACCCAGAAACACCAACGCTTTGTTCTGCACCTTTGACCGAAGGGCGAAAATGGGCAGCCGAACGCGGTTATGAGTGGATCGAAGGCACGGCCGCATGGGCAGATCCAGCTGGATTGATCAATCGACAGGCCTATGAAGGGCTGCGAGATGAGATATTAGAGCAACTTCAAAAAGCCATGCCGGTGGACGGGGTTGTGCTGGGTTTACACGGCGCGATGGTGGCGAACGGGTATGACGATCCAGAAGGTGATTTGTTGTCGCGCATTCGTGGGATTGTTGGACCAGATGTCATTGTGTGTGCCACGTTTGATCCACACAGCCAACTGACAAAGCAGCGCGTGGATGCGCTTGATTTCTTCCTCGCGTTCAAAGAATTCCCGCATATTGATTTTGTCGAACGGGCGCAAGATTTGCTGCGCATACTTGATGAGACTCTTGCGGGCAACGTTACGCCTTCAGTGTCGGTATTTGACTGCAAAATGATAGATGTATTCCCGACATCATTTGAGCCAATGCGTTCATTTGTTGATGACATCATCAAGCTAGAAGATGCCGACACTGAAGTGCTGTCTGTTTCCATCATCCACGGCTTCATGGCGTCCGATGTGCCTGAAATGGGCAGCAAGTTGGTTGTGGTGACCAACAACAATAAAGCAAAAGGCGACAAGTTGGCCCACGATTTGGGCATGCGTTTATTTGACATGCGCGGCAAAGTTATGCCCGAGCAGATGGATGAAGTGCAGGCCGTTAAGGAGGCCATGCAAACCTCCAGCGATAAGCCGGTTGTGATCACCGATGTGTGGGACAATCCGGGTGGTGGCACGGCGGGCGACGCCACCGTACTACTTGCAGAACTCATCGCGAAGGGGGCCAAAAATGTCGCTGTTGGCACCATTTGGGACCCGATTGCGGTGCAGATTTGTTTCGCTGCTGGCGAAGGCGCAACCGTTCCCTTGCGGTTTGGCGCCAAATCAGCCCCGCATACCGGTTCGCCAATCGATAAGAGTGTGACGATTAAGAAACTGGTCGCCGGTGCCGAGCAGAGATTCGGTGATAGTTTTGTGCCCATGGGCGATATCGCCACCATCGAGTTTGATGGCATTCAAGTGGTGCTGAATTCCACGCGGGCGCAGAGTTTTGATAAGAGCCTTTTCACTGTTGCGGGCATTGATTATGCGGCAAAAGACATTTTGTTGATAAAATCAACCAATCATTTCTATGATTCATTTGCACCAATCGCTGCAAAGATATTATATTGCTCCGCAGGACGACCCTATCCAAACAACCCAGCGACCAACGCTTACATTAAAGCGCCAAAAGACATTTGGCCTATGATTGAAGATCCACATGGACTTTCAAGCGCGGTTTAATTTGTTTGACACTAGGTCACTGATATTTGCAAGAAGCGGTATGCACCCATGGCACAACAAGGTTCAATTTATTCCCTCTCCACACCAGCTGTTTTGATCGACGAAACCATTGTCGATAAGAACATTATGCGGGTGCAAAACTACATGGACCAAGCAGGCTTGAAGGCGCGGCCGCACATCAAAACCCACAAAATTCCTGAGTTCGCAAAAAAGCAATTGGCCGCGGGCGCTATTGGCATTACGTGCCAAAAGATCTCTGAGGCGCAGATTTTTGCAGATGCTGGGATCACTGACATTTTGTTGACGTTCAACATTATGGGAGCTGAAAAGCTTGATTCCCTCAAAGCTTTGCATGAACAAATCACGCTATCGGTTGTCGCCGATAGCCGTGAAACTGTTGATGGCTTAGCCGCCACGATGGACGAAAAACACCCCTTGCGGGTGATGGTGGAATGCGACACAGGCGGTCAACGTTGTGGCGTGCAAACGCCGCGCGAAGCACGTGATCTCGCGCAATATATAGCCGACAAACCAAGCCTTACATTCATTGGGTTGATGACATACCCAATGCCAAACGCTGAAGACGATGTAGAAGCGTTCTTCGAACAGACTGCTGGACTGTTAAAAGAAGCTGGGCTTGAGTGCGAGGTTTTCTCAACCGGGGGATCGCCAAGCCTGTTTAGTGCTGAGCGCGCAACCATTGCCAATGAATATCGCGCAGGCACCTATATCTACAACGATCGATCACTCGTGCGTGCTGGCCATTGCGGTTTTGATGATTGCGCCATGCATATCCTGACTACCGTTGTGTCGCGTCCAACGCAGGACCGCGCTGTTTTGGATGCTGGCTCTAAGGCCCTTACCTCAGACCTGTTGGGCTTCGCCGATTTTGGTTATGTGGTTGATTATCCCGAAGCCGTGATTACCGGCCTGTCAGAGGAACATGCGGTTGTTGATCTTTCAGCTTGTTCGAAAAAACCCAAAATTGGCGAGAAGATTCGCATCATTCCAAACCATACATGCGTGGTTTCAAACTTGATGAGCCACATATATGTGCACAAGAGTGGTGTATTTGATCGCAAATTGGACGTGGCTGCGCGCGGCAAAGTTTGGTGAGGACTAGTCACGAATAGTTGGATTAAAGACCGCCATCATTGTGGCGGTCATAGTGGCGACTGTTTTTGACTTTGTGTCGCGGTCAAACGCGATTACTTCGGCTTCACAAAAGCTAATGTTTTTACCCGGTTTGATAACCCGGCCAACAATCGTAAATGTTTCGCCACTCGCTGGCCGCAAAAGGCTAGTCTTGAATTCAACACTCAAGACAGCCGCATCCTCTGGCATCAGCGAAAAAGCCGCATATCCACACGCGGTATCTAGGGCAGTGGTGATTATGCCCGCATGCATAAACCCGTGTTGCTGCGTGAATTTGGAATTGAAGGGCAGATCCAGAACAACTTTGCCCGGCTCAACACTTCGCATCGTCAATCCAATCGACTTGCAGGCCGCTTGCAGCGCAAAACTCTTGCGAACACGTTCTTCAAATTTCTCAACCGCGGGTATCATTTGCCACCTTTTATGAACGATTGTTCAATTACATCGAGTTTAGAACAACTATGCTGGCGGTGTAAACTCCGTCCGTTTTGGCGTAATATTGACGATCATTGTCGTTTAAGCCACTAGCAACATCGATCATTTTAGCGGAAATTGGCTCCAACAAAGGAGCTGACTTATGAACCAACACCAAGACCTATTGGACGCTGTGTCTATCTATCTCGACGCTATTTATTACTGCGACGTGGAGAAACTGGACAAGGTGTTCCACCCCGCCTCTAGCCTTTTTGATGCTGACGAGGGCAAAATATTTGTAGACCCGATTGCAAGCTTTCGTGCGGATGTCGCGTCCCGGCCCTCACCTGCCAGCATCAACCAAAAACGCAAAGATGAAATCATCACCATTGATTGGTTGTCGCCAATAAGCGCAACGGTGAAGTTACGGCTGCACGCACATGACAATGTTTTTGCTGACCATCTGGCTTTGGTCTTGGGTGAAAACGGATGGCAGATCGTTTCCAAAGTTTGGCGTTTGGAAGGGAAAACAGAGATAGAGTACAACGAATAGTCAAAAGAAAAGCCCCGTCAAAAACGGGGCTTTTTAGGGTCGTGGGGAGGAACGTTAGGGGTTGTCCGAACCGCCCTTAGGCGATTTCGGGAACACCCAAAGTCGATAGATCAACATTGCGCTCAAAAGCACTGCCATCTTCATCAAACAAGTGACAATCTGCTGCGTTAACGCCGATAGTGAAATCCGCATTGGCTCTGATGGGGGCCGTACCTTCTTGAACAGTACAGAACACTTCCTCATCACCTGGCAAATTGGCATAGGTCACCGTGTGAATACCAAGGCGTTCAACTACATTCGCGTGCAGGCTCAACGTTAGGTCTGATTTTTCCAAACGCGTGTGCTCTGGACGAATGCCAAGGGTGAGTGTTTTGCCTTCAAGGCCGTCACGTGGGGCGACGGGAATGGTTACTTCACCCGCACCGGCAACTTTGACTTTTACACCGGTTTTGGTGGCGCCGGTACATTCAACCTGAATGAAATTCATCTTTGGGTTGCCGATAAACCCGGCGACGAAAAGATTGTCAGGCTTGTGATACAACTCAAGCGGCGTACCAACTTGTGCGATCATGCCGCCATCCAAAACCACAATGCGGTCGGCCATGGTCATGGCTTCCACTTGATCGTGGGTCACATAGATCATGGTGGCATCTAGGTCGTGATGCAGTTTTGTCAATTCTACGCGCATGGTCGCCCGCAGCGCCGCATCTAGATTTGACAAAGGCTCGTCGAACAAGAAAACGCTTGGTTCGCGCACAATGGCTCGACCAATGGCCACACGCTGGCGCTGACCGCCGGACAATTCGCCTGGCTTGTGCTGCAAACGATCATCAAGCTTTAGAATGCCTGATGCAATCATCACTTTCTTTTCGACTTCTTCGTTCGATAGTTTGTCGACGCGAAGCGGGAACGCAATGTTCTCATAAACTGTCATGTGCGGGTAAAGCGCATAGGATTGAAACACCATGGCAATTCCGCGTTTTGCTGGCGCCAGTGCATTTACGATCAGGTCGTCAATATGCACGTCGCCTTCGGAGATTTCTTCAAGCCCGGCGATCATGCGCAACAAGGTTGATTTGCCGCAGCCAGATGGCCCAACGAATACGATGAATTCACCGTGCTTCACGTCTAGTGAAACACCCTTGATGACTTCAGCTGTACCGAACCGCTTTTTTACATTATCGAGCTTGAGTTGACCCACGGCCATTCTCCCAATTACTAGAATTCTTGAAGGGTGAGACCCGGCCAATTTCGCCGGATCTCACTATTTGCTTATTTGTATTCTTCGAGTTCTTCTGCAGCGTTTGCAACAGCATCCGCAGCAGTAGCTTCACCCAAAATAACAGACTGAATTGCTTCGTTGATTACGTCTTGAAGACCAACATAATCAGTTACGAAAGGCTCAGGACCACCTGTTGGGATTGTGTCAAGGAACGCAGACCAAGTTGGATCTTCTGCAACCAAGTCAGCAACACCGGCAACGTTACGAAGTGGTGTAAGGCCAGCAGCTTTTTCGAAGGCAAACTGGTTTTCTGGGTTGGTTAGGAATTTAGCCAAATCAACAGCTTGTTCTTCAACGCCTGAATTTGCAAACACTGCCAATGAGTCAGTGATCAACAGTGTACCAGGACCACCTTGTGGACCAGCTGGAACGCCAGTAACACCGAAGTTGATGTCAGCAAGACGAGCACGTGCCCAAGGACCATCGATATACATACCGATACGGCCTTCAACCATCAATGGTGTCAGTTTTGCGCGGTCATAAGCAATAGGGCCAGGCTGAGCAACTGAAGCCATTTTGACGCCATAGAATTCTAGCGCTTCAACGTTGTTTGGTGAGTTGAATACGATATCACCGTCTGCGTTGATCACTTCACCACCGTTTGTGTAAACGTAGTTCATGAACTGGTGCATAGTGTTATCGAAAGAAGCAGCAGCCAAACCAAAGCCATCGGCGTCAGTTTTTTCTTTAATGGCAGCCGCTGCGTTATACATTTCGTCCCAAGTCTTTGGACCAGCTTCTGGATCTAGGCCAGCTGCTGCGAACAAATCTTTGTTCCAGTAGAGCGCTTTGGTTGAGAACGCACGTGGTGCACCCCAAATCTGACCATTTGCTGTGACAGTTCCAAGAACTGGTGCAGCATAGGTTGCTTTTTCTTCGTCAGTGTACTCAAGCGGAACGATCAACCCATTGGCTGAAAGTTGCTTCAGTGTGCGTGACCCCATGTATGCAAGCGCAGGTGGGTTGCCGGCCGCAGCCAAGGTTGTGGCTTTATCCTGACACTGGCCCCAAGCTACATACTCAAGGTTGATTTTGTAACCTGGGTTAGCAGCTTCCCACTCAGCCATGTGAGCTTCAGCGAAATCTCCACCCCAAGTATTGTCGCCACACTGGATCATGTGCAGGACTTTGTCTTCAGCGACTGATGCTCCAGTGGCTGCGCCCATAACGAGCGCGGTGCCGAGCAAAATTTTTGCTAGTTTCATTTGTGAACTCCCTTTTTGTTGCCAAGATTGTAACATCGGTCCTTACTCTTTCACCGCACCAGCGGTTAAGCCTGCGATGATGTATCGCTGAAGGAAGATGTAGATGATTAGCACTGGCAAGATGCCAACCAAACTCGCAGCCATCAATTCGTTCCAAAGAACGGTCTGACGACCAAAGAACTGGTAGATCCCTACGGGTAGTGGGTGTAGGTCTGTTGACGAGTTGAACGTCAATGCGAACAAGAACTGTTGTGCGTACGCCCCAATGAAAGTGGCGATAGCCACCACCACGATGCCGGGCATCGCAATTGGAATGATGACACGACGCAAAATGTATAGTCGTGATGCGCCATCAACCCATGCGGCTTCTTCAAGCTCACGTGGTATCTTCATCAAGTATGAGCGCAACAGCCAAATGCCTGTTGGGATCAAGAACGCTGCCCCTGGGACAATCATGGCCCAATAGGTGTTCAACCAACCAAAAGCGCTCATCAGCTTAAACAATGGAATAATCAGCACAGCACCGCCAACCATGTTGATGGCAAGGAATGTGCCAAGCAATGCATCGCGACCTCTAAACTGGAAGCGGGCAAACGCCCAGGCCGCCGGAATAACCGCAATCAATGCAATCACAGTAACCGCTGTGGCAATGAAGAAGCTGTTGAGAATGTAGACGTGCAGTTTGGGCACGCTTTTCCACATTGTGAAATAGGCATCAAAGCTCATATTTTCGGTGATGATTTTGTACGGCACTGAATTGATTTTGTTCAGCGGACGCAGCGACACCAAAAATGCTTCAAAGAACGGCGCTAGCGTAAAGCTTAGGAAGACCGCAATGCCTGCGTAAATGCCGACTTTTTCCCACCATTTGTACTTGTTGATCATTTGCCCAAGCTCCGTTTTGCAAAGCGCGAAATCATGTAGAAGTAGAATCCGGCAAATGAGGATAAGAAGATCACGATCATCACCGCTCGGGCTGAGCCCTCACCGTATTTGAAGCGCGAAATCGCGGTTTTATAAGTATCAATAATCATCGTTGTTGTGGCGTCGCGTGGACCGCCTTCAGTCAAAATCCAGATGATGTCAAAAGAGTTGAAGGTCCAGATCGCTGACAGCAAGCCCATTGTGGCAACCGCTGGCATGATCAGTGGCAAAGTAATGCGACGGAAACGATACCATCGGCTTGCACCATCAACCCAAGCGGCTTCGTGCAGGTCGGTCGAAATCGACTGCATTGCAGCGAGAAGGTAAATCGTGACCATCGGCGTTCCAACCCAAACGTCGGTAACGATTGTCGAATAGAAGGCTGAATCTCTTGTTGCAAGGAATTCAAATGGACCTGAAAGGATGCCCAAATTCTGCGCCACGCCTGAAATCATGCCAAACTGGCCGTTGTACATCCAGCGCCACATAAATACGCCAATCGCAATTGGCACAATCCATGGCGGCATCACCAACAAACGGAAGAAGCCACGGCCCGCGACGGCTGAGTTTAACAACATCGCACCGGCAATACCCACAACCATTTTAAAGACCACAGACAGCGTCATCCAATAGAATGTTCTGGCTACAACCTCTGGAAATTTCTTCGCAAAGATTTTCTCGTAGTTATCAAGCCCGACAAAATTGGTGACCGGCTTCAGTGAGGAATCGGTAAAGGACAGCCAGAACGTTTGAGTAAGTGGCCATGCAACGATGAGCAGCGTGATAAGCAGCGCTGGCACCAGAAGCAGATATGGAAAAATGTTTGGGCGTCCCCCAAGTGATTGCATTTATGCAACCTCCCCATTACGCAGGTTAAAATTGTCGAACCGCGCCCACATTGCTGTGAGGTCCACGACCTGGCGCGATTGACAGGCTTCGTCTAATTTGATTGCAGTTAAACCCGCTGCCAGCCCATCCAAGATGGAAACTGGAAGGGGCGTGCCTTCGCGCATATGCGCAAAGATGTCTGCAATCATTTGTTCATCAGCTCCATAATGAACGGAAAGCTCCGAACTTTGATAGCTTTTGTCTTCTAGTGTTTCGCAAGACTTGGCATCGGTGAGCTTGAAGTAGTTGCGAATGAAATCGCCTTCCGCCATGCCCTTTGAACCAATTACGGCAAAGCGGCGAAACTCGTCGGGCACATTCATATTGGTGTGGAAGCACAGATTGGCACCACCCTCATATTCAATAATTGCGGTTTGATAATCGATGATGTCGCCGTCGCCACCAAAGACTTTATCTGACCCCATCCAGCCAGAAGGTTTAGACTGGTAAACTTCAATGTCGTTTTCAGTTTCACGCGCAGGCACAAAACTTTTGCGGCCACCAAAGCTGGCTACACGCATGGGACGTGTGCCCACAAGACCGTTGTACAGATCGATGTCGTGGCAGCACTTTTCAAGCATGAAACCACCCGAAAATTTCGAGTAGCGGCGCCAGTCACGCATGAAGAATCCACCGTGATAGGGTGCAATATGCTCAGAGGCTTCAATTGAAGCGATATCGCCCAACACGCCCTGGTCGCGCGCCTTGATGAGGTCGCGATAGAGCGGCGCATAACGCAACACCAAGCCGATCATCAATTGATCGGTGTTCCCGCCATTTTTGGCCAACAAATCAAGCAATTCAAACGTTTGCTCTTCGGTGGTTACCACCGGCTTTTCGGTAAAAGTTTTCACACCCGCTTCGAGCGCTGTGCGAATGTGATCAAGGTGCATGTGGTTGGGGGAACCGATCATCAATAGATCAAGGTCGCCCTCTTCTATCATCTGCTCTAGGCTGTCAAATTGACGACCAGGATTGAACACGCGCAGGGTAGAAGGATCAATGTTCAATCCCTCAACACCTTCACCTTTTACAAGTGGCAAACCAGCAGGCGACGGATCGACATAGCCGACAAATTCTACGTCCGTTTGGGTTTGACCGATTACTTGCGCCAGATAGCCCAATCGATAACCAAGACCAACTATTCCAATCTTTGTCACAGCGTCGACCTCCCATCGCACCCTATGTAATTTATTTTCTCATATTGGGTGAATATTTTCATTAGGTCAACGAAAATGGCACGTACATTGGGTGTATTGTGAAATTTATTTACATTTCCATCTATTGAATATGACGGATATCCAAAAATCCGTTCGGATTTTGACATGGCGACGCTAAACATTGGCCACCTCCAAACGCACAGAATCGATGAGCTGACGCAGGTTGCTAACGTTTTTCGTTATCGTTTGACGCACGCCTTGAGCGGGAGTGAAAGACATGGCCTCCACTTTGCCTGATGATGACTTTTGCCACGCCGAGCATGATGCGTGGATGTTGTTGATGCCAGCAATACCTAAAAGCGTTTCAACGTTGGAAAGATCAACGCCCGAACCGGGCATAATTTCAAGTTGCTCTTTTGCAGCTTCAACCATTTGAGCAATTGTGTCTTTGCCTTCAATGGCAGTTTTTGCGCCACCTGATGTCAGAATGCGATCAATGCCGACGCTTTGTGCTTGTTGAACGGCTGCAACGGGGTCCGGCGTTAAATCAATTGCACGATGCAGGGTACATTCCATGCCGCTTGCTGCGCTTCGCAATTTTGCCAATGCATCTAGATCAAGCCTATTGTCAGACTTGGCAACACCCAACACAACACCGGCAAGACCCAAGCTTTTCGCCTGCACGATATCGGCACACATAATATCGATTTCGGACATCGAATAGCAGAAGTCGCCGCCGCGCGGTCGGATCATCGCATGAACGCAAACATCAAAACGCTGGGCGGCGCGCATGAAGCCATAACTCGGGGTTAATCCCCCCTCGCTAAGAGCAGCACAAAGTTCAATTCGATTTGCGCCACCTGCAACGGCTGCTTCTAGAGAAGCTAAGCTATCCACACAGATTTCAAGAATGACACCAGCCATTATGCAACCCCTTTGAATGAAGCAACATCAAGTTGGGCCGCGCCAACAAGGCCCGCACTCTTTGCAAATGTGGCGGGTACAACAAGCGCTTGGTCAGTTGGGAAAAGCACACGCTCGCGCACTTTGGCATCGAGTAGAGAGATCAGTTCAACGGCGTTTGCCAAACCGCCACCGACAGGCACAATTTCAGGACCCAATAGGTTGACGATCATGGCAAGGGGGCCAGAAAGAATTTGGGACCAAATATCAATCGTTGTGCATGCATCTGGTTCACCCATAATCCATGCGGCGGAAATCTCTTCGCTCTTAAGAGTTTTGCCGCAAAGCGCTTTGTGCAGTTTTTCCATACCGCGCGCGCCACCAACTGTATCAAGGCAACCCACTTGGCCGCAGCCACACTCAAAGTATCCAACTGATGGTATTTTGCCGCCCGCAGTTGGGTCAACAACAGGTCCGTGCCCCCATTCGCCTGCAGCGCCATTGCTGCCAGCAACAATGTGGCCATCTGCAACAACGCCACCACCAACGCCTGTGCCTAAAACGATGGCGAAAACATTTTTCGCCCCTTTGGCAACGCCCACGCGCGCCTCTGCTAGCGCCAAACAGTCCGCATCATTGGCAACAACTGTCGGTAGCCCCAATCGCTTGGTTATTTCATGTGAGATATTCACACCATCAATGGCAGGAATATTCGCCACGCGCACTTTTTGCGTTTTTGGATGCACAACACCTGTCAGCGAAATAGCAATCGAATTGTGTCGCGTTTTTCCATGTGTTTGGATCAGGTTTTCAATTGCTTCAACAAAGTGCGCAAGACTTTTTGTTGGTGTTGCAACAGAAGCAATAACGGGCACATTGCCGTTTGCTTCTGGCATACCAAACCGAATGTTCGTGCCACCAATGTCAAAGCAATAAGGCATCAGCTATTGCCCCCCACACCTTTGATCCACGTACGCACAACCTGGTCGGTCGCCTCATCGATTAGGGCAAAATCAGCATCATAGCCGGCTGCGATTTTGCCAATCTGGTCGTTTAGACCTAGGTACGTCGCGGGATAAAGTGAAGCCATGCGCAAAGCCTCACCAAAGTCGACCCCCAACTCGTCACGGGTCAATCGAACGGCATCCATCATGTTTAGATCTGAACCAGCCAGCTTGCCTTCTTTGGTCGCAAGGCGCCCATTTTTGGCAAAGATTTCGGTACCATATAGGTTAAAGCTGGACTTGTTCGATCCCACGGTGGCCATTGCATCAGTCACCAACATGATGCGGCTCGTGCCCTTGCAGGCGATGACAGTTCGCGCGGTTGCGTGGTGCAAATGATGCCCATCCACAATGAGCCCGCAATAAATGTCCTTATTGTCATAAGCGGCACCGATTATGCCCGGCTCGCGGTTCATAATCGGTGGCATGGCATTGTAGAGGTGCGTGACACCTGAAATACCAGCGGCGAACCCAGCTGTTGCTTGATCGTAGGTCGCATTGGTGTGCCCGGCGCAAACACGAATGCCAGCGCTGCTTAGTCTTGTAACAAAATCTACCGGCACGACTTCTGGCGCAAGTGTGACAAGCACCACGCCCATGCCAGTTTGAGTGAACAGGTCAAAAGCGCCTTCATCTACCGAGCGAACAAATTGTTCTGCGTGGACGCCTCTGCGCTCCATGGAGAAGTAAGGACCTTCAAAATGAACACCACGGACACCAGGCAGACCTTGGCCAATGGCGTGGCGCATGGCCGTGCTGGCCGCTTGCATCTGGGAGAAGCTATCGGTGATGAAGGTGGGCAAAAGTGTGGTGGTACCAAACTTGCGATGGCCGTTGGCGATAGTCTCAAGAGCATCGACTGATTGCTCATCGTTGAACATCATGCCGCCACCGCCATTGACTTGCACATCAACAAAGCCGGGCACAAGCAACTTGCCGCCTAAATCTTCAATTTGGCAATCTTGGGTGCTAGCACCATCATCAATAATCGCAGAAATTTTACCATCTTCGACAAGCACTGCCTTGCCCTCAACAAATTCAGTGCCGTCAAATATCCGTCCGTTACGCAGAAGCGTTGCAACGCTTGAAGCAACGGTTTTGGATGAGGTTGGGCTACTATTAAACACCATTAGCCGCCCACTTTCATTTCAATGATAAAATCATAGGCGTCACCCCGAAAATGGGTGCACACATATTCAATTGGCTCGCCAGATTTCAAGAAACTCTGTTGCTCTGCAAACAAACAAGGTGAACCCGGTGCGACTTGTAAAAGCTTGGCTTCACGCTCTTGCATCACCTGAGCACGAACTCTTTGCACGCCACGAACTGGGCGCAGGTTTCGTTCTGCGAGAAACGCATAGAGAGATTGGGAGATATCGCTTTCAACCGGCAAAATGCGGGAGGGAAGGCACGCTAATTCAACGCATACCGGTTTCTCATCGGCCAAACGCACTCGATGAATGCGTGTTACCAAATCGCCTGGCGATAGTTCCAGCATGTCCAATTCAAGCTCTGTGGGCTGCCCAACTTCTTTGCTCAACATTTCAAATCGCGTGGCATGGCCCTTTACCGCCGCATCCGAACTAAACCCATTGGAGGTTGAAAGCGTTGTAGCATAGCGGTGAGCAACGAATTTTTCACTGGTGGCACTTTGGCGCAAGACGCCCTCACCCACCATTTTGTCGAGTGCCCGTTTGACGGATTTCACAGGCATTCCAAATGCACGAGACAATTCGTTTTCAGGCGGCAATCTGTCACCGTGCCCCAACACGCCACTATCAATCGCGTGGCGTACGGCAAACTGCAGTTTTTTGTTCTGCGGTGAAAGTTGATTTCCAATTTCAGCTCGTGGCTGAATTGCGGAAATAAGATCGTTCAAACGATCAAAACTTGTCTCACCGCCAATCGCGCTGTTTTGCATCCGAAAGGCCTCCCTTGGCTCTAAATAAAACCAATAAGATACCATTATGCAACCAAAAAATTACCAATGAACACAACGCAATGCATTGTCCATGCAGAGCAAGCAATCTAACATATTGAAAACATGTGGAATTTATACGATCGGCGTCGCATATAAAAAATTGCATAAGATGGGCAAAACCCAGCCTATACTTGAGCGATTTCGTTTGTGGGAGATGAAATCGGGCGCAATTTGCCGATCAATCGACAAATACACCGTAAAGCCTGGGCGAGGTGGTGACGGCGATTTTGGCCACCGTTAGGCCAGATTCAATTGCCATTTGCACACCTTCACCTGACATGAGTGAATTGAGGAACCCTGCGTTAAAAATATCCCCAAAACCAACCGTATCTGTGGCAGCAAATTTGTCACAAGTTGTAGTTGCGATTTTTCCTTGGTTAACCGCATCAACTCGGGTCAATCCTCTCAACACCACCAATATCTGATGTGTTGCAAGTGTAGCAGCCAACTCATTCATTGCTGTATCGGTATCGTCAGAATGCATGATTGTGCGCAGGTCATCTTCAAGCATGATAACCACGTCTGAAGCGCGTGCCCAATTGCGATAAACTGATATCGTATCTTCGTTCCACCCTTCCGGGGGGCGACCATAGTCTAGAACAGTAGTCCACCCCATGGTGGAGAGCATTGTCAGCAATTGGGACATGCCAGCGGTCACACCTGGCATTAAGTTTATGCCGGTAAGCAGAGCAAATGAAGACCTTGAAGTGGCCGGCGGTATCGCGTCGATCATCGTATCAACGGTTGCCGCGTTCAAATGACCTTGCGAAGTTAGAAAGACCCTACCCTGTTCGTGCAAAATGCTCACCGACACAGACGTGTTTGCTTGCACTGCAGTCCACGAGGTTGTGCTGGGCTGGAATTCACCTTTTAGCCATGTGGCAAGTTCGTCATTTCCAATGGCTGCGATCAATCGATGTTCTACGCTCAATCCCGCAAGCGCAAGTGCTGTATTGCCCGCAGCGCCACCTGCTCGAAAGTTCGAGGTCGACATGATTGTTTCGCTCTCAAACTCAGGCCATTCTGACAATGTGCCTAAGATCAGTTCTAGGTTTACATTTCCTAGAACCAACAGTGGTGGTGTCGCCATTTTGTTCCCCGAAACTTCGACTCGAAGGCAAGGCTATTGTTTCAGGCCAACTTGTCAAAGGATTATCGACCAACCGTTCAATTTTTCCTGCAAATCAGCTGTTTTGCTCAACAAAATCGCACCCGCGCCCTAAAGCGCTTTTAGTCTGTACGATTTTCAACGAATCCAAATAAGATTTTGCGCACGGCGTCCTCATCTTTTTTCGCCAGCACCGCCTCCAGCTTTTCCAGTTCTGCGGGCAATTTATTGCTCGAGTTTTGGCTTTTGGTTTTCGCACGCATGATTTTGGAATGAGATGTCACACTCACTGAGCCTTCGTCATAAAAAAGCTCTTCAAAAAGCTTCTCTCCGGGACGAATGCCCGTTTGGACAATTTCAATATCGCCATTTGGGTTTGCTCCATCGCGCACGCTGAGCCCTGCCAGTTGAACCATGTTGCGCGCCAGTTCCGTTATGGGCACTGGTTTGCCCATCTCAAGCACGAATATGTCGCCACCTGTGGCCAATGAACTTGCCTGCACAATCAATTCTGCCGCTTCATGAATAGACATAAAATATCGGGTCATTGCCGGGTCGGTAAGCGTGATGGGGCCGCCCCGCTCAATTTGAGCCTTGAACTTTGGAACAACGGAGCCGTTTGAACCCAAAACGTTGCCAAACCGAACTGAGGCAAAAACCTGTCCTGTTCCTCGCTCTTCGGCCAGGTTGGACTGATGGCGGATGATTTCCTCTGCCCAACGTTTGGTCGCCCCCATGACATTCGTTGGCCGGACCGCCTTGTCAGAAGAAATCAAGATGACCCGCTCAACCCCCTCTTCTGCCGCAACTTCTGCCACGGCGCGTGTGCCCATCACATTATTGCGCACGCCTTCGATCACATTTTCTTCTAGTAGTGGCACATGCTTATGCGCGGCGGCATGAAACACTACTTCAACGTCATTTTTTTCAATTACTTCGCGCAAGGTGGAGCGATTTTCAATCGAGGAAAGCACCGAAACGATATCTTTATAGCCACGCTCCAACAGGGTTTGTTGGATGGTGTACAATGCAAATTCGTTTGCTTCAAAAAGCACGATCTTTTTGGGTTTCCATTTGATGGCAAGTTTACATAACTCCGCACCAATTGATCCGCCGGCACCCGTTATCAGCACCGTTTTGTCTTGCAGCGCGCTCTCTAAGAGGTCAGGCTGAGCGGGAACGGAAGAGCGTCCAAGCAGTTCATCAATGTCAATAACCCGGATCTGATTGATCAGATATTTGCCTTCGACCAAGTCCGACAGCAAGGGCAGCGTTCGGATTTTGACATTGTGTTTTGAAAGCCCGTCAACAATCTCACGACGTTTGTTTGCCGAAAGGGTTGGAATGGATAGAATGATTTCCTTAACACCGTAGTCGGAAATCAAACTATCGATGCGCTCGGGGCTATGCACACGCACCCCCACAACCTCGGTTCCCCAAATCGTTTTGTCATCGTCAACAAATCCCGCCACATATCTGTGGCCTTGAGCAATCATTGCTGAGCACAATTGCGAACCGGCGTCCCCAGCCCCATAGATCAACACGGCGTCTTTGCTCAAGCTGGAACCACTGGACCCAACTACAATTGCTTTGGCCAAAAACCTGCTGCCGCCAATCACCAAAACTGAAAAAGCGAAATAAAGAATTGGCACAGAACGGGGCACACCATCGCCACCTGTCATTTCAGTGGCGAATGCGATGAAAACCCAAGCCACTGTGGCAATGCCAACTGCAAAAAGAATCGTCCAAATTGCACGGTCTGGAAGATAGCGAATAACCGCTCGATAGATGCCAAGTCGAATGAAGATCGGTATTGCAACAATAGGGGCGGCAACCATCACCATGAGCTGCTTGAGACTTGGCTCAAACAATTGCCCAAGGCGCAAGGAATAGCTAAGCCAAACAATGCCCAACAGCGTTATGAAATCAAAACACAAGAAGATGAGCCTTTTTTGCGCCCTTGGCATCGCCATCGCAAATTTACGCAGCCATTGTCTCATTAACTGATTTTCCCCAAAACTCTTTGTTTTGCGCCCATTTGTTTTGTTGCGCACTTTAGAGCACGCTGGCAAAATGGACCATAGTTACGCGTGTTCGGGGCGACCTGCCCCCAGAATAATAACAAATGCCATCCCAACACTATAAGTCACAAGCAGCAATATTACCGCAACCTCTGGCAAAAGGATGCTCAGCACGGCCAAAGGTAGCATGATGAAGAGCGTTGCGGCTAAATAGGTTAGCGTGGCCAAACGATGGCTAGACCAACGCCTGCTCAGTTTTTGATAGAGATGCTGGCGATGCGGCGCATACCATTTCTCGCGCTGCAAGAAGCGAACAACAAGGGTTCCAGTTGCGTCACAAACCAGAGGGGCAGCGAGAAGTAACCACGCCACAATCACATGCGGTGTTTGAAAACTTGAAAAAAGAAACATGGCCAACATGGCAGCCGCAATAAAATAGCTGCCCGCATCACCCATAAATATCCGAGCAGGTGGGAAATTGAGCATTAAGAAACCTAAGATGGCACTGGCTACAATGACGCCCCAAAGCTCGAAAATGCCCATTGGTGTGCCAACAGCTATAGAGCCAAGCAACACCGCGCAAAACATGATTGCGGCAGATTGTGTCGCAACCAAACCATCAATTCCATCCATAAAATTGACCAGATTTAGCCACCAAATCGCAGCTAAGAGGCAACCGAGCAGTGCAAAAAAGAAAAGGCCGGGGCCGAGCAAACTGACGGTAAAATCAATGGTCCCGACTGACCAAAACAGTACAATTGTTGACAAGAACTGGATTGCGAAGCGCCAAAGTGCACGCACCTCAAACAAGTCATCTAGCAACCCCACAATTGTCAGCAGCGCAGCAAACAACATATAGGGCAGCATTTTTGGCTGCATGAAGCAAAACGCAAACCCGACCATCAACCCGATGAAGGCAAATGAAACGCCGCCTCCGGTGGCGGTTGGTTTGCTATGGGACGACCGGGCGTTCGCATGCTGCAACAATTGCAATTTTGGCGCCAACCGGAACAATAGATACGTCAAACCAAACGCCGCAATAAAACTGCACAGGGACAGCAAAACTATGGGCGTAATTGTCATCATTTGGTTTTATATCGGTCCAACGGAAATATGCTGAGGCCGTTGGTAGCTTTTTAACGCCGTGGGCGCAAGACGTCGCTTATATACCGCTATACTAGCGCTTAAAATTCTGGCAAGCGCATAGATCTGGTCAAATTGCGCATTAGGCGTTTACATCCACAACGACGCGGCCACGCACTTCCCCAGCAAGGATCGCTTTGCCTAAGTCGGGCAAATCGGCAAGTGCAGCAGGCTCCACCATGGCATTCAATTTTTCCATCGGTAAATCGTTGGCCACACGTTGCCATGCGCGCACACGATCCTCATAAGGGCGGCGCACTGAGTCAATGCCCAGCAAGTTCACCCCCCGCAAAAGGAACGGTATCACGGTTGCGGGCAGTTGTGCACCGCCTGCAAGACCAACGGCGGCAACTGATGCGCCATATTGCATTTGTCCGAGCAAACGCGCCAGCATCGAGCCACCGACTGCGTCAATGCACCCGGCCCAAGTTTCCTTTTCCAGCGGACGCTTGGTTGTTTCGTTCAGCTCATCGCGGGGCACGATGGTTGTCGCCCCGAGCGATTTCAAATAGTCAGCCGTCTCTGGCCGGCCTGTAACCGCAGCCACTTCGTAGCCAAGGTTAGAAAGAATCGCCGTGGCGACCGAACCAACACCGCCGGCAGCGCCGGTAACCAGAACGGGACCTTTGTCCGGTGACAACCCATGATCTTCCAACGCAATTGTCGCCAACATAGCGGTAAAGCCGGCGGTGCCCACGGCCATGGCATCTTTGGTGCTCAATCCTTTAGGCAGCGGCACCAACCAATCCGCTTTTACCCGCGCCTTTTGTGCGTAGCCGCCCCACCAGTTCTCACCTACGTTCCATCCGGTCAAAACAACTTTGTCACCCGGTTTATAACGATCGTCGCTGGATGTTTCGACGGTGCCCGCAAAATCAATACCGGGCACATGAGGATAATTGCGGACCAAACCTCCGCCTGGGCCCAAGCACAATCCATCTTTGTAATTCAGTGTTGAATACTCAACAGCAACGGTCACATCACCTTCGGGTAGCTGATCAATTTCGAGCTGTTCGATCTTGGCCGATGTTTTTCCCTCATCGTCCTTACGAACCACCATTGCATTGAACGTCATATAACCACTCCCGATTTGACCAATTGTTCAAACCAGTTTGGCGTGGATGACATGCAAGAGCAAATCGAAATGTGAAAAATCGGTCTTCAAACCATGCGACAATTTAAATCACGGCTAAGCGTCGGAGATTTCGCAACCATGCGCGCAGCACAATATTGGCGCAGCCAGAAGACGGAATACCAATGAACTGTGTTTTTGAAAAGATGGTGCCCGGGGGCGGATTTGAACCACCGACACGCGGATTTTCAATCCGCTGCTCTACCCCTGAGCTACCCGGGCATCCTGTAGTGAATCAGGAACGTTTGTTCAACCAATTCATACATGCTGTGGCGGGTTTATAGGGTGAGAAATTGATATTGTCTAGCGGTCAAAGACAAAAAATATCACTTATATTGAAAGTTTCCCGCTCTAATAGAAAAACGCACCGATTTTCAGCGTGTTAGCGACAGTTTTCGATCACTCAATCGTCGAATTCGTCGTCATAATTGTCAAGCTGAGCACCATCTTCTTCGACCACGGGAATGGCGTAGGAACCGTTCAGCCACTTGCCCAGATCAAGATCCGCACAGCGTTTCGAGCAAAATGGATGGAACGCACGTACACTTGGCTTTTCGCACATCACACAGGGTTTTGATGGGCGCAAGCCGGTAATATTGGAACGGTTAGAGGTGTCGCTCATCTTAAATTCCTGATGTGGAATTGAGCCAGTTGAACTCGATGGGATAGTTTTCGCTGCGCAAAAGCTGCACCGTCTCATATAGGGGCAAGCCCATAACCGCGTGGAACGAGCCTTGCAACTTGATGACAAATGCACCCGCTATGCCTTGAATGGCGTAAGCGCCAGCTTTATCTTCCCATTCGCCGCTGGCCAGATAAGCGTCAATTTCAGCATTGGAAAGGCGCTTGAACCGAATGCGGGTTTCCACCACGCGGCGTTTGGCGCCGCCTGCTGGGTTGAGCAAGCAAATCGAGGTGAAAACGCGGTGCGAACGACCACTCAGCAGGCGCAACGAAGCGGCTGCATCGTCTAGCATTTCTGCCTTTGGCAAAATGCGCCGACCCACCGCCACAACGGTGTCACCACCCAAAACCAGCGCATTGTCGCCAATACCGGTTTGGCGCGCCTTGTGCTGCGCTGCCAGCGCCTTGGTGTGCGCCAAGCGCGCGGCAAGCTTGCGCGGTATCTCGTTTTTTAAGGGAGTTTCGTCCACGTCCGCGGGGATCAGATGATCCGGCTCAACACCAATCTGGTTCAACAGCGCCAAGCGGCGCGGTGATGCAGAGGCGAGAATGAGTTCGGGACGAGCTGCGACCATTATGTTTTATCGCTCATGTTCGGGCACGCACCGCTTACTTGAAGCGGTAGGTGATCCGGCCTTTGGTAAGATCGTAAGGTGTCATTTCAACAAGCACCTTATCGCCTGCCAAAACACGGATACGGTTTTTGCGCATGCGGCCCGCAGTGTGGGCGATGATTTCGTGTTCATTTTCGAGCTTCACGCGGAATGTCGCGTTTGGCAACAATTCCTGTACGACGCCCGGAAATTCGAGCATTTCTTCTTTGGCCATTCTATCTCCTGATAAGCACCTTCAAGCGCAACAGCGCTTGAATTGGCGGCAACCTATACAAATTCAAACGATTTGTGAACCATTTGTCACCAGCGATTGCAGCTCGGTGTTAATACGGTTGTTTAGGTCTTCGCGCAAGGCACGATATGCATCTAGTTTTTGGGCTCGATTTCCATCGATCAAAGTTGGATCATCAACCTGCCAATGCAAGCGCTTGCCAACTTCATAATTGCGTGCGTCAACAGCTTCTGGTGCCTCGTCGGACAAGGTGACAATCAAATCAAACGAATTGGCCACCAACTCGTCCATCGTATGTGGGGTGTGCACCGACATATCAACGCCAATTTCTTCCATGACCTCATGGACAAAATTATCAACTTTGCCAGAACGCACTCCCGCCGAGCGGGCAATTATGCGCGTTGGAAAGGCCCGACGGGCCAATGCCGCGGCCATTGGCGAGCGCACTGAATTCATCGAGCACACAAACAAAACCGTTGGCATATCCGATTTGGTGTCAGCGCGCTGATCGGCGTAGGGCTGCACCGCACAAATGAGGGTGAACAAGCGTCGCGCTGTGTTCTCATCCATTTCCAACTTGCCATCTAAACGGTGGCGCAACAATTCTGCAGCCTGATTGTGCAGCCCCCTACGGGCCATATCCACGGTTTCTATTTGATAGGGCTGCGCGCTTTTGATCGCATCGTAATAGCTTTCTCGAATACGAAAATAGTCGCGAATGAGATGACGGAACGGGGTTAAAGACAAAAAATGGGCAGCGATGGGTTCGTTGGTCGTGGGGTTACGCACATCCAAGCCCAAATGGTTTCCGCGGATCGACACGTGTAAAGCGTAAGGTCCATGCGCTTCTGAAATGGAGGTAATGGGGGCAAACTGGTTCTCTTCAACCAGATCAAAAACGGCAATGCGGCGCTCATGCACTTCGTCCGGATCAATCGAAATGATTGTTTCTGGATCGAGTGTGACCGTGACCAGCTTATCCGTGTCAGGATGTGCGATATCCATTAGGCCTCAAAAAAGTGAATCGAGATGTGCCGACTTTATCTAAGCAGCAAAGCGCAAAGCAAGACGACAATCAATCCCAAAAGTGCCAATACAAACGCCCGATAGCTTTTCGTGGCCTTTTGTTCTTCAACCATAAATTGGGCCAGCGCCTGCTGATTGAACACGGCTTGCTGGGCAAATTTTCGGGCGCGTGTGGTAAATCCTTGTAACACACCTGTTGCTTCAGTGTCATTGTCATCAAGTGTGCGCACCGGCCCGTCTTCAACCAAGACTTCATGTGCTGCGCGGAAATCGTTGCGCTTTAGCTCAGCCAAAACCCCCTCACCTTCAACCTCGCTTAGTTGACGTGAAAGCAAGTCTTCCAGCTGTTGAACTTCTGCTAAATAGTCTTCTGCGCCGCGGGTTGCATCTGCCATTATTGAAAAACCACCTTTGTTATCCACTCACTAAGCAGCATAACAGAGTTGGGTTATTGCAAGAATAAACAGGTCGATCGAATTAGCGATTAAGCCTAATAGAAACTGAACGGCCATGGGCTTGCAAATCCTCGGCCTCTGCCAATGCAACCGCATCTGGTGCCAACGCACTAAGTGAAGATGGCGTACACCCAAGGATCGATATCCGCTTGATAAAATCAAGCACATTCAGCCCTGAAGCATAGCGCGCAGAGCGGGCGGTGGGCAGCACGTGATTTGTGCCTCCGATATAATCGCCGATGGCTTCTGGTGTGTGATGGCCAAGGAAAATTGCCCCAGCGTGGCGCACTTTTGCGACCAATGATTGGGGGTCATCAACCGCTAGTTCTAAATGCTCGGGCGCCATGCGGTTGGACAAATCAAGTGCTGCATCAATGTCTTTGACCACAATCACCGCGCCAAAATCTTCCCATGATGGGCCAGCCAGATGCTTCTTGGGCAATATGGCTAGTTGGCGCTCAACTTCTTTTTCTACCGCGTCGGCCAGTGCCGCATCAGGCGTGATCAGAATTGATTGTGCCGACTTGTCATGTTCGGCTTGCGCCAACAAATCAGCGGCAATCCATGCAGGGTTTGCGGAACTATCCGCGATCACCAAAACTTCAGATGGACCCGCGATCATATCGATGCCCACTGTGCCAAAGACCTGGCGTTTTGCTGCCGCTACATAGGCATTGCCCGGGCCAACAATTTTATTGACCGGCTTGATGGTCTCCGTGCCAAATGCAAGCGCTGCAATGGCTTGTGCGCCCCCTACCCGGTATATTTCTGTTACGCCGGCAATCTTTGCAGCGGCCAGAACAGTTGGATTGACCACACCGTTCGGCGTTGGCACCACCATGGCGATACGCTCTACCCCTGCTACCCGTGCAGGCGCCGTGTTCATCAAAACGGATGAGGGATAGCTGGCCAAGCCGCCCGGCACGTAAATGCCAACAGCATCGACCGCGTTCCATTTTGAACCCAGAGTTACACCGGCTTCATCGGTGTACAATTCGTCCTTTGGCAACTGGCGCGCGTGATAGGCGGTTATGCGTTTGTAGGCATGGTTGAGCGCGCCAATGAGAGCACTTGAGGTCTCATTGTAGGCGGCGTCAATTTCATCTTGGGTAAAAGCAATGCCAGTTTCTTTTAGATTTAGTTGATCAAATTTTTGGGTTAGATCGACAAGGGCTGCATCTTTGCGCATACGCACGTCATTGATGATTTTCTCAACCGCGTCACCCACCTCAATCGAGGTTTCGCGTTTTGCGCCCAAAAGCACAGCAAACTGTTGTTCAAAATCAGCTGCGGCCTGTTCCAGTCTTACCGGCATATTTGCGCTACTCTTTTAGTTTGTTAGATCGTGTTGCGGGGTGCCTTTTGCCCCCCAAGCGGCACCCAAATCTTGCATGCGCGCTTCAAGGCACTCAACGCTGAGTTTGATTGAACCACCACCAGCAAAGGCTAAAAGCACAACGCCCGAAGGCTCGTCAGCAATCTCAAAGGTCATCGTAAGCAGTTCCAACACGCCATCTTTTGCGTCCAGATCAATCCCAGACACTTTGACTTGGGTCACTCGATCAAAATGGATCGCAGCGCGTTTGCGCTGGCCTTTGCCGCGCTTGCTATCTGCTTCCCAAGCAAACCGGTTCATCAAAAAGGCAAAGCGTTGATCATCCGCCACATAACCCATTTCACCCACGCGGATAACCGCGTCTTGGGTATGCGCAGAGATTACTTCCAAATCTTCACTATCTAAGGCGAGCAATTTGAGATCGGTCATAGATCAACAACTTCCTATTCAGGGCGTGGGCCATTCTGTTCACCTGACTACCTAATGCGCGTCTGCGCAGTTCACAAGTGTAGCGGGATGAAAAAGGCCTGCGCTTTTTGACTATGCTAACCGCTAATCCGCTCGATTTGCGCGCCACAGCGGCTCAATTTGTCTTCCAAACGCTCAAATCCACGGTCCAGATGGTAAATGCGGTTAACAATTGTTTCGCCCTTTGCCGCAAGTCCTGCGATTACTAAGGAAACTGAAGCCCGCAAATCTGTTGCCATGACTTGAGCGCCTTTGAGTTCTCGCACGCCCTTCACATGGGCTTTTTGTCCGTCAACACTAATATCTGCGCCAAAGCGCATCAATTCGGCCACATGCATAAAGCGGTTTTCGAAAATGGTTTCGCGCACTGTGGCGGTACCGTCGGCACGGGTCATCAGCGCCATATATTGCGCCTGCAAGTCTGTTGGGAAACCCGGATATTCAGAAATCTCAGCGTCGATGGCGTGAATGGCCGTGCCGTTTTTAGTGATGCGCAGGCCATCTTTTTCGCGTGTCACCGTGGTGCCGGTTTGCTCGAGCACTTTAAGCGCTGCGTCCAAATGGTCAGCATTTGCGCCTTTGAGCAAAACATCGCCACCCGTCATGGCAACAGCCATCGCATATGTGCCGGTTTCAATGCGATCAGGGATCACATCTACGGTTGCGCCGTGCAGTTGCTCAACGCCTTCTACCGTTAGCGTACGTGTGCCAATGCCAGAAATTTTTGCGCCCATTGCCACCAAACATTCAGCGAGGTTGACCACTTCGGGCTCCATCGCTGCGTTTTCAATGGTTGTTGTGCCTTCGGCTAGAGTTGCCGCCATCATAATCACATGGGTTGTACCCACTGAAATGCGTGGCAGTTTCACCAACCCGCCCTTTAGGCGACCGCCGGGGGCTTTGGCATTAACATAGCCGCCGTCAATTTCAATCTCGGCACCCAATTGCTGCAGCCCATCGATGTAAAAATCCACAGGACGTGTGCCAATGGCGCAACCGCCAGGCATGGACACGCGGGCCACCCCTTCGCGGGCCAACAAGGCGCCAATTACCCAAAAACTGGCGCGCATGGTGGCAACCAATTCGTACGGGGCGCAAGTGTCAACAATGTCTGCTGCTGAAAACGTGATCCGTTGCCCGCGCATTTCATCTTCACCACGGCGGCGACCTTGTACCGCCAAATCAACACCATGATTTTCCAGAATACGCTCGAGCTGTTTAACGTCAGCCAAACGCGGCACATTGTTCAATGTCAACGGCTCTTTGGTCAGCAAACTCGCAATCATCAGCGGAAGTGCGGCATTTTTTGCGCCCGATATTGGCAATTCTCCACGAAGCTCATTACCACCAACAATACGAATTCGATCCATGTTTTTTCCTTTAAAAGGCGCGTGTCGCTCGCCGTTAATTATAGCGATCTCTCACAAATTACCAGTGCGATGAATGTTTGATTGAGAATTTGGTCAATTGAGGGCCCAATTGGGTCTATATAGAGGTGATTTGAAGTCCGCCGTCCAGCGGTCAATCCTGCTTGGGCGCATTCTTGTCCGCGTCAGTGCGCGCTTTAACTTGCTGTTTTCGGCGGCGCAAATTGGCGCGCAACTGCTGGGTCAGCCGCTCTTCACGGGCTTTGCGTTTTGTCTCGACGGTGTTTTCACGTTTTTCATTCATGGATATGGCTATAAGTTGCTGTGTTGTGCAGATCAATGCTGAAACGATCGCCGATCAGCGGAACTGCTTTTTTGCACATTTTTGGGGTTCAGGTCCAGAACCCTCTTGCTTTGCTGAAAAGCTTGTGGCACTACCACGGCGCTTTGTTGAGAAACCTCACAGGGCTTGTGCTGCCGTAGCTCAGCGGTAGAGCACCTCATTGGTAATGAGGAGGTCGAGAGTTCGAGTCTCTCCGGCAGCACCATTAACGCTGAAATAGCGTTGCAATTTTTGTCCCTTCTATCGACTTCGACAATAGGCGTCTCGGCATCTACATTTTCGCCTGGCAATAGACCCTGAACGGAAGTCATTGCCATGATCCAAACTATCCCAATGTCTATCTGTACAACTGTTGGCTGCTGCATTCTGCCATTTACTGTTGAATGCTAAGCGCTAGACAGTTGTGTGCACCACCCCCAAATGGGTGGCTATGCCCAGTCTCTTTGGTCGGCAAAAGTGCATTTTCTCTTGGAGATGCTGGTTTTTTGAGCCAAAATCGAAACGCAACGTCATCTCTTTGAAACAGTGCATAGACGAAAGAAAAACCATTCCAACGAAAACGCTAAACGAGCTCATTTTACAAATATATGACACGGTTGCAGATCAATCTTTGTGGCCTGATGTTTTGGACAAGTGCGCGCACGCGGTTGGGGCACAAAGCAGTGCAGTTTTCGATCAAGTTGGGGCGCCAACATCAGAGATTTTCACGCTCTCACACAGTTCAAATACATATTCACAATTTGGAATGGACGCTTATGTGGATAGTTTCCTAGAGCAAGAATTGAATGATAGGGGACAAGCAAAGCTGGCCCTTTCACGTTCCGACGGTGTTGAAGTGCTCAGCGATGAAGTCACCTACTCAGATTACGCTGAGTTTTTGGACCGTGATAATGTGAAATACCTTCGAGAGCTCGGGCTAAGACACAGGGCGATTTCGTTCCTCAACAAGGACAATTTGAACAGGACACAATTCACGCTCCAATTCGGTGATCATAGGGGCCCCATTCGGCCTGACGAAGCAGAACAGCTGGCGACCTTATTGCCTCATATCGCAAAAGCGTTGGACCTCGGGCGACCGATCAAAAAGATTTCTGAAGCGCATCATGGCATTTTGTTGGCCATGGACCAGCTTACAATTGGGGTTTGCGTTTTAGATGAGTTTGGAAGCGCCGTTGCTCAGAATGTCGAATTTGTGCGCCAAGCTGATCAATATGGCGTTTTTGCCATTGGCAACGATGGAAAGCTCTACTTTAAAACATCGGCCGATCAGCTAAAATTTGACCAACTAAGAGCAGATGCTTTGAATAATGGCAAATTTGGCGCAAGGCCCCGAAAAGAGGCTGTGGCAACCCAAACGGGTGGATATTTGTGCATTGAGGTTTCTCCGACACACCAAATTGATGAACTGGGCACAATATCGCATGCGGGCGCAATAGTCTTCAGTCAAGACACGAGCAAGCCACTCGATTTTGACTTCAATACTGTTGCGACCTGCTTTCGCCTTTCCCCCGCTGAAACCAAAGTTGCTAGGTTGCTAAGTCAGGGCCTGACGAACGCCGAGATAGCGGAGAAGATCGACCGCTCAAGCGAAACGATTAAGTTCCACACAAAGACGATTTTGAGCAAAACCCAATGCTCTACACGAACCCAATTTGTGCGCCTTCTGGGCAGCTTTAGAAATGATACGCTTGGCTAGAACGGCCAATTGGTTCCAGCTTTTTGCAGCAATTCAACTCGCTGTTCACTTATCAACCCGCCATTGTCGCAACTATTGCGCGCGCTGTGGAGGAGCATTTCAAAATGGCTGCTGCTTTCAACGGTCTGTCATGCTCATGATGGTTTGGTTTTCACTCTTTTAACCATCCCTTCAATCTAACGGCGCCATTTAACAAAGCGCTCATTTGGATTTGCTTTTATTCCTCCATTACGGGGAACAAAATGAAAATAGGCAAAAAAGAAGATTTGCAGGCGTTGCGCGAAAAATGTGCCATGTATGAGTCATGGCTGCGCGCATTGGATGAGCACGGCAAATTCGATCTTTGGTTCAAGGACAAAGACAGTCAATACCGATATGTAAACAAGCACTTCGCCAACACTATGGGGCGCACCAAGGCTGAGCTTGTTGAGCGCACGCCTGAGGATGTTTTTGGTGCTGACCGCGCAGAACGTGTTCGGATTATGGACCGCAAAGTAATGAACGACGGATTGTTGCAACGGGTTGTGCCGTGTGACGAATCTGGCGCACTTGAGGTGCACGAAGAGAACCGTTTTGTGGTTAATGATGAACAGGGCAACCCGGTCGGTCTTGGCTGCTTAGCCTTTGAAACCACCGAGAAGTCGATGGCTGAAGAAGCTTTGGCACAAGCCCAACAAATGGCACAGCTAGGCAATTGGCGTTGGTCTGTGCGCGATAAATGTTTGATTTCATGTTCTGAGCAATTTGCGAATATCTTGGGTGTTTCATTTACCCAAGCATTTTCAACCATGCAGAACCGCGCCGATAAGATCATTCACCCCGATGATCGCCAACTGGTTCGCGAAGTTGACAATCGAAAAGGCGAAATCGGCTTTGGCGGTTACGACATTGAATATCGCATTTTGTTGAGCGATGGGGTTGAACGACATGTGCGCGAAATTGCGGAACCTTTGATGGGAAATGATGGCACACCTGTTGAATATGCAGGCACATTGCAGGACATTACCGACAAAAAAACCACCGAAATTGAACTTCTGCGCGCCCGTGACGAACTTGAACTGCGGGTTGAAGAACGCACCGCGGATCTTCAGCATATGGCAAACCATGATGTTTTAACCGGAACCCTTAATCGCACTGCTTTTGTAAAACAAATAGAAGTCAGACTTGCTGAAAGCGGAGATCTGAAAGCGGCCTTTATCGTTTTGGATTTAGATGGGTTTAAGAACGTTAACGATTGCTACGGGCATGCGGCGGGTGATTTGCTTTTGCAAATTGTTGCAGAACGGTTGAAGCAACGTATGGATGGCAGGACTTTGGTTTCCCGACTTGGGGGGGATGAATTTGGCATTTGCATCATATCGACAGAAATTGATGCGGCGGGCGCAAAGCAGATTTGTGAAGACATAGAACGTACGCTTGCGGCAAAAATCAAACTGGGATCCTGTGAGGTCTTTGTTGGCTGCTCTTTTGGCATATTCATGATTGAAAACAGCACCACACCGATTGCTGAAGCCTATAAGTCTGCCGATATTGCGCTCTATCGGGCCAAAAAATCAACCACCCAGACCATCATGCAGTTCGAAGATAAAATGGCCGAGGAAGCCGCTTATCGACACAAGTTGGAACAAGATTTGCGCAAGGCTGTTAACGAAGGATCACTTGGCGTTGCGTTTCAACCCCAAGTTGTTGTTCAGGGCGAGCAGCTTGTTGGCTTTGAAGCACTCGCGCGCTGGCAACACCCCGAATTTGGTGCCATTCGCCCCGACCTCTTTATCCAAATCGCGGAACAAACGGGCCTGATAAATGAGCTGGGCAAACAGGTCTTGGACCGTGCTTGCCTTGAGACAGCCAAACTAAACCGCTCATTTGATAAGTCGTTCCGCATTTCGGTCAATTTGTCGTCTCGACAATTCGACGACCACAAGCTGGTCGATTACATAGCGAATGCCTGTCGCACGCATAGTATTTCTCCCGACATGCTGGAACTTGAGGTGACAGAGAACTTGTTTTTGAATAATTCCGACCAAACAAAGGCGACGCTGGATGCGATTAGAGAGCTTGGCGCCCGTGTTGCATTGGATGATTTTGGAACAGGCTATTCTTCACTTGGCTATCTACGCCGGTTTGAAATTGACCGGATCAAGCTTGATCGCTCGTTCATCAAAGATGTGAACTGGAGCGCCAGCGATCAACGCATCGTGCGCGGCATTATCTCATTGGCGCAAAGCTTGAATATCTCGACCATTGCGGAAGGCGTTGAAACTGACCAGCAACGTGAGTTCTTAGAAGAATGTGCCTGTGACGAAATTCAAGGCTTTTATTATGGTGTGCCAAGTTCTGCGGATGTGTTGACGGATTTGATGAGCAAAGGTGGCGAACGTTATGCCATCCACCATTTACCTGATGTTTTGGCGGTTTAGAACACCTTGCTCCAATTGACCCAAATCAACGCAATTCAACGGTTTTGAGCGCAAAAGCCTCGCTTTCAGCGAGGCGAAGCGACATGAAAAAAGATCACCGTTCTGAACTACTGATGCCAGCGGGCAACTTGCGCAAACTGAAGATGGCCATTCTATATGGCGCGGACGCGGTTTATTTGGGCACGCCTGATATGAGCTTGCGCACCAAATCCCAATTCAGCTTGGAAGAAGTGATTGAAGGCGTTGCGTTTTGTCATGCACACGGCAAACGCGCCTATTTAACGCTCAATCTGTTTTCGCACAATAAAGACATCGCAAAGCTGGATGAATATGTGCAAACGGTGCGGCGGGTAAAACCTGATGGGTTGATCATCGCTGATCCGGGGGTTTTTCAATATGTCAAAAATCGTGCCCCAGAGTTGGAATTGCATATTTCCACGCAGGCGAACATTTGCTCTTGGTTGTCCGTTCAATTTTGGCAAGATCAAGGTGCGTCCTTATGTGTTTTAGCCCGGGAAGTTTCTTACGCCGAGTTGGTGGAAATCCGGGAAAAGTGTCCCGACATCAAGCTAGAGGCCTTTGTGCATGGGGCCATGTGCATGACTTACTCGGGGCGCTGTTTACTGTCGAACTTCATGGCGGAGCGCGGAGCGAACCAAGGCAATTGTGCCAATTCTTGCCGCTGGAACTACAAGCTGAAAATGCGCTTAAAAGACGGCACGGTGGAAGAGCTTGAAATCAACCAAGACAACAAGGACATGTTTGAGTTCTTGCTGGAAGAAGGCTGTCGACCGGGAGAGTTTTTGCCGATTGAAGAAGATGGACGCGGCTCTTACATCATGAATTCGCGTGATTTGAGCATTATGCCCAAGCTGGATGACTACCTCAAAATCGGTGTGGACAGTCTAAAGGTCGAAGGGCGCGGCAAGTCTGAGTATTATTGCGCCGTTGTGGCCCGCGCCTATCGTATGGCAATTGACGATTATTATGCCGACCCAGAAGGCTGGAATCCAAAGCCCTATATGGCCGAGTTGGATGCCGTCGGCAACCGGGGCTACACCCTCGCCTTTCACGAAGGTCGTTTGACCAATTACGCGCATGATTACGAACACACCGCCTCAATCGCGCAGTGGGAATATGCAGGTGTGGTGACCAAGGTCGAAGACCAAGCATTTTTGGTTGAAGTGAAAAACAAGCTCGAGGCTGGTGATGTGCTCGAATTCATCTCCCCAATTGCGCGGCACACGATCTTACTGCGGGTTTATGATTTTGAACGTGCGGAAACGGGCGAAAAAGTGGATGCTGTGCATGGGGGCACCAAAACCGTCGTCCGCTTGCCCTTCTCGCTGTTTGACCATGAAGACACCAGTGACTTGAAAGCTTGGTTTCCCGAATATTCCGTGATGCGCAAAGAGCGCGCATTGACAGACGAACAATGGAAACGGATCAAGTTCGACAAACTTACCCAAGAAGCCGAAATCAAAGGCCAGCCGAATGACGCGGCTTATCAAAAGCGACGCGATGCCTTGGTGGCCAGCATTCAAGAAGGCGGCAATGCAACCCGCTTCAAGACTAACCGCGTGGGCACAGACGGGTGCTGCGGTAAAGGGTGCAACGGATGCATGATGTTCTGGCAAGACGACCTTTACGCCAAAGCGCGAGAAGAGGTTCTAAAACGCAAACAGGGTGAGTTGTTGAGCCGTGCGGAGGCCAGTGCCATGAAGGGGGCTGCGGAGTAGCGGGATCACTTCGGGCAGTATGTGTGGACAAAAGTAAGCCCACATGCAATTTGTAAACCAATGTTTACACCCGTACAATTAGGGACCAAGCTTTGTTTGACATAGACAGCGATTTGTCGATCGGATCTGTTATACCTGACGGGTTCGACATGATATTAGTGTTGATCGTTGCTGGCATGGCATTGCTTGTTCTGCATTTTTTACGGCCGCATTGGTTAGGCTTCAAAGGCAAAACACTGTGGGATTGGATGTCGCTATTGCTGGTCCCCTCGATCATTGCCACGGCCACTTTGGTGGTCAACCATGTCCAGGCGCAGTCCAACCAATCCACCATACAAGAGAGCGCATTCCAGCAATATATTGATCGAATTTCAAACCTAGTGCTTTCTCCTCTTGATCACAACGCAACTGTTACAAATGCGGTTGCGCAGGCGCACACCGCTGCCATCTTGCAAATAGTTCGCCAAGAACGTGCCGGGCGCGTTTTGTCGTTTCTTGATCAGCTCGGTCGATTAAAAGACTTCATTCCCGATTTGGAAGGAATTGACCTCACCAATGCAGAGCTAAAAGGCTTCAATCTTGATGGACTAGAATTCGACCGGGTGCGCTTTGTTCGAGCAGATCTTGAAGGCGCAAGCCTGATCCGATCAGACTTGGAGGCGGTTAACTTCTCCGGCGCAGATCTCAAGTTCACGACAATGCATTTTGCATCATTTGAGAACACAATTATGGACAAAGCAAACCTTGCCCACGCGGATATTCGGTTTACTGATCTAAGTAAGGCGCTTGGTTTGACAAGCACTCAGCTTGCCTTGGCGTGTTTTGATGAAACCACAATTCTTCCCCAATACGTTGGCAAAATCACGCCGATTGCCAACAATTGCCAAATCAAGAACGACTAATTAAATCGCAGCGGTGCTGCCCCGCTTGATCAGCAACACATCAACCAATTGCACATTGTCCTGTGCGGCAACAGCCCGGCCAGACAATTGCCCCAATAAAGTGGTTGCGGCCAACACGCCGAGTTGGGTGCGGTTTTGCCTGATGGTGGTGAGCGAAGGGATAAACCGGTCGGCGATTTCAATGTCATCAAACCCAACAACGGAAAAATCGTTGGGCACGGATATGCCTCGTTTGTGCATTTCGGAAATGAAGCCCATGGCAATCAAATCGGACCCACAAAATACAGCGGTTGGCCGTTCGTCCATTTCGATGAATTGACGTGCTGCTTGCGCACCCGCGTCCAGCGAAAAGTCGCCACCATCAACCACCCAGCGTGGCACAATCTCTAAGCCTTGGTTGCGCATCGCGGCTTCAAAACCGGCTAGACGTTCTTTTGTCAAAACGTTGTTTCGGGGGCCCGCAATATGGCCAATTTTGCTGTGTCCGAGCTGCACCAAATGCGCAATGGCCTGCTGCGCACCGCCCCGATTGTCGCTGCGAACGGAAGGCAAGTCTGTTCCAGGCTTCCATTCGCAAGCAAATACGATGCGATTATCAGGGGTTGTTTGTGCCAATTCATTCAATACCGCGCGCGGAATGCCACCATCGAGCAGAATAACGCCATCGGCACGCGTATCGCGAAAGTACCCCGTGAGTTGATCTTGTTTGATCCCATTTGTATCCGCGATCAACACACTTAAATCTGAAGTTGCAAAAACACTTTCTATGCCTGAAAGAATTTGAGAGAAGAACGGGTTTCCAAGGTTTGGCAGCAGCACCAGAATCGCACCAGCTTGACGCTTCCGCAGGTTTTGCGCAGCCCTGTTTATGCGATAACCGGTCTTTTCAACCGCAGCTAAAACTGCTTCCCTTGTTTTTTCCGACACCAAATCTGGATTTGAAAGCGTACGACTAACCGTTGCTGTGGACACACCTGCCTCCACTGCAACTTCTTGAATTCTTGGGCCTTTTGCATTCATATCGGAAATTCCAACCTTCGCTTTATAAACAGTTGTAAACATTTTCTTGACATATGCAAATCTGTAGTGAAATATTATGTAATCGATTACAAATGAGTGTTGCAGCGCTCAATGTAATCGATTGCAGAATTTGAGTGAGATGTTGAGAAATTTGATTTTGGCATCTTGTTTATATCGAGGCACATGCCTCACCCCAGGGAGGAAGAAATGAAGTCTTTAAAAAAACTACTGGTTGCCAGCACGGCAATCTGCGGTACGACATTTGGCGCTTACGCTACTGATTTGGAAGTAACTCATTGGTGGACATCAGGCGGCGAAGCCGCAGCGGTTGCTGAGTTTGCAAAGGCATTTAATGCCACCGGCAACAATTGGGTTGATGGTGCGATCGCTGGTTCTGGCGGCACGGCGCGCCCAATTATCGTTAGCCGTATTTTGGGCGGCGACCCGATGGGTGCCACTCAGTTGAACCACGGCCGTCAAGCAGAAGAGCTTATTGAAGCTGGTTTGATGCTCGATCTGACCGATATTGCAGACGCAGGTGGCTGGCGCGACGTTGTAAACCCAACTGGCTTGCTTGATAGCTGCACTGTTGACGGCAAAATCTATTGTGTGCCTGTGAACATTCACTCTTGGCAGTGGATTTGGTTGAGCCACAAAGCATATGCAGACGCAGGTGTTGATGTTCCTGCAAACTGGAACGAGTTTGTTGCAGCCGCTCCCGCACTTGAAGCAAAAGGCATCACCCCGCTTGCTATGGGTCAGCAGTCTTGGCAAACTTCAGGCGCGTTTGGCGTGATCAACGTTGCCATTGGTGGCTTGGATCTTTGGACCAAAATCAATGTGAATAAAGACGCCGAGGCAGCAGCAAGCCCAGAAATGGCAGAGGTGTTTGAAGCTTTTGGTGCAGCACGTTCACTTTCTGCCGGTTCAAATGTTCAAGACTGGAACCAAGCCACAAACATGGTGATCACCGGTCAAGCTGGCGGTCAAATCATGGGTGACTGGGCACAAGGCGAATTCCAAGTTGCAGGTCAAACTGCTGGAGTGGACTACAGCTGTCTTCCAGGTTTGGGTGTGAACGAAATCATCTCAACTGGTGGTGATGCATTCTACTTCCCTAAGAATGACGATCCAGCGATTACAGCCGCACAAAAAGAACTTGCCGCGCTGATGATTTCACAACCAGTACAAGTTGCGTTCAACTTGAAAAAAGGTTCGCTGCCTGTTCGTGGTGATATCGACATGAGCACAGCCAACGATTGCATGCAAAAAGGCCTATCAATCTTGGCTGCTGGCAACATTATGCCAGACGGTGCTCAAGTACTCACACCTGATACAACATCACGTGTTGAAGACTTGCTCGTTGAGTTCTGGAACGACACCAGCATGACACCAGCTGACGCCCAAGCACAATACGCTCAAATTATCTCAGAAGCGGAATAATCCTCCCGCGTGAACCGCTTGTCCCAAAAATGATTTGGGGCAAGCGTTCATTGAAGCGTAGCATCGTGTCGGGTCTAGTTGCCCCGGCACGAACAATTCATCTGAGTTGAAAGGTGGTTAGTCATGGCTAGATCCGTGAGGCCAAACCAAATCTTTAGAAACGTCAACGCCAAAATCGCAGCGATCCCGATGGTCCTGACAGCAATGGTGGTTTTCGTTGGCTGTACGATTTGGACTGTTGTGCATTCTTTTACGAACTCCAAACTTTTGCCAAAACTCGACTTTGTAGGGTTTGCACAATATGAGCGCCTTTGGGCCACTCGGCGTTGGTTGATCTCTATTGAGAACCTAGCGATTTACGGCATTTGTTCATTGATCTTTTCATTTGCAGTCGGCTTTTTGCTGGCAGCGCTTATGGATCAAAAAATCCGGTTTGAGAACACGTTTCGGACCATCATCCTGTACCCATTTGCATTGAGCTTTGTGGTGACGGGCCTTGTATGGCAGTGGATTTTGAACCCAGAGTTTGGCGTCCAAAATGTTATTCGCAGCATCGGTTTTTCTAATTTCACCTTTGATCCGCTGTACGATGCTAAGATCGTAATTTTTGGCATTTTGATTGCTGGGCTTTGGCAAGGCACGGGCTTCATTATGGTCATTATGCTTGCCGGTTTGCGTGGCATCGATGTGGACATTTGGAAAGCATCTCGCGTGGACGGTATTCCAAAATGGAAGACCTACCTATTCGTCGTTATCCCGATGATGCGCCCCGTATTCATTACAGCACTGGTGCTGATCTCTGCGGGCATTGTTAAGGTCTACGACCTTGTGATCGCCCAAACGAATGGTGGTCCGGGCATCGCGTCTGAGGTTCCAGCCAAATATGTAATGGACACCATGTTCAGAAACCAAAACCTGGGCCAAGGCTTTGCCGCTTCAACCATGATGCTTGTGAGCGTGTTGGTGATCCTGATCCCATGGGCATATCTAGAATTTGGGGGTCGTAAAAATGACAAATAACACTGAGACGACTTCAACGCTAATGGCAGGCCCTCGTGGTCCAAAGCCAACCAAGCTGCTTTCACCTCGCAACATCATGCTTTACGGCACCTTGATTGTTGTCGCACTTTATTACTTGTTGCCTTTGTATGTGATGGTGGTGACCTCGCTTAAAGGCATGCCAGAAATTCGGCTGGGCAACATTTTCTCACCACCAGTTGAGATTACAACTGCCCCCTGGACTAGAGCATGGTCCGAAGCGTGCACAGGGCTAAACTGTGAAGGCTTGAGCCGCGGTTTTTGGAATTCTGTTCGTATTCTTTTGCCATCTGTTGCCCTTTCAATCGCCATCGCATCGGTAAATGGGTACGCGCTTGCCAATTGGAAATTCAAAGGTGCAAATGTCTTCTTCACCATTCTGATCTTTGGCGCATTCATCCCCTATCAGGTTATGATCTACCCAATCGTAATCATATTGCGTGAACTGAAACTTTTTGGCAGCCTAGGTGGCCTTGTGCTCGTGCATACCGTTTTTGGTATGCCCATACTGACGCTGTTGTTCCGAAACTATTTCACCTCGCTCCCTGAAGAACTTTTCAAAGCGGCGCGCGTTGATGGCGCAGGGTTTTGGGGCATCTATTTCCGCATAATGCTGCCCATGTCATTGCCCATCTTTGTGGTGGCAATGATCTTGCAGGTCACCGGCATTTGGAACGACTTCTTGTTTGGGGTTATTTATACCAAACCGGACACCTATCCAATGACGGTGCAATTGAACAATATTGTGAACTCCGTTCAGGGGGTCAAAGAGTATAACGTCAATATGGCAGCCACTCTTTTGACCGGTGTTGTTCCCCTCATCATTTATTTTGTTTCTGGCAAACTGTTTGTCCGCGGCATCGCCGCTGGCGCGGTGAAAGGCTGATCATGACCAGTGTTTCTATTCGCAATCTCGATCTACAATTTGGGTCGGTAAAAGTTCTCAAGCAACTCAACCTTGAGATCGACCACGGAGAGTTTTTGGTTCTTCTAGGCGCGTCAGGGTGCGGCAAGTCAACATTGCTCAATTGTATTGCTGGCCTGCTAGATGTGAGTGATGGACAGATTTTCATCAACGAAAACAATGTCACTTGGGAAGAGCCGAGCAATCGCGGCATTGGAATGGTTTTCCAGTCCTATGCGCTTTACCCACAAATGACCGTCGAGGGCAATTTGTCGTTTGGTCTCAAGAACGCAAAAGTTCCAAAAGACGAAATCAACAAACGCGTGGCACGTGCGGCTGAGGTTTTGCAAATTGAACCCTTGCTAAAAAGAAAGCCCGCAGCGCTTTCTGGCGGTCAACGCCAGCGGGTTGCGATTGGTCGCGCTTTGGTGCGCGATGTTGATGTCTTCTTATTTGATGAGCCACTATCCAACCTTGACGCGAAGCTTAGGGCTGACCTTCGGGTTGAAATCAAACGGTTGCACCAAAAGCTGAACAACACGATGATCTATGTAACCCACGATCAAGTGGAAGCGATGACATTGGCGGATCGTATAGCGATTATGAAAGCCGGACTAATTCAGCAATTGGATAGCCCAGCTGAGATCTACAATCGCCCGGTCAATAAATATGTGGCCGATTTTATTGGGTCCCCTTCCATGAACTTCTTGGAAGGTGAATTGAGCAGTCAGGGCCAATTCAAGGTTGGTGGTACTGTGATTGATCTTAAGGGTTACGACTATGTGGATGGTCCCGTTGCCAGCCCTGTTTGGTTCGGCTTTCGGCCCGAGCATGCGGTTGCCGGCGAAGGTGCGGAGCATCAACCTGCAACATTCCAGGTGGTCGCAGAGATTGTCGAGCCAATGGGTTCTGACACGCTTGTGTGGACCAAGATCGAAGATCAGGCTTTCCGTGTACGGATGGACGGGCAAGCAAAAATTTCTACTGGCGACGCTTTCACGTTGGGTTTTGATCCTGCGCGGGCTTCAATTTTTGACAAAGAAACTGAATTGCGGGTTTAGACCCCAAGATTACTAAGGAACATGCTCATGGATTTGAGTTATCAACTTTATAGCGCACGAAATGCAACACCTTGGTCCAAGGTTTTTTCTGCGCTTGCAGATCAAGGCTACACACAGGTTGAAGGCTTTGGCGGAATGTTCGACAATGTGGCGGAATTGGCCGCCGACCTTGATAATGTGGGCTTGAAGATGCCAAGCACTCATTTGGCGCTTGAGCTTTTGGAAGATGATTTTGACGCGGCGCTTGAAATCATCAACACGCTGGCTGTCCGACAGGTTTATGCCCCCTATTTGGTGGAAGAAGAACGCCCAACTGACGCGGCAGGATGGCAAGTTTTTGCACAGCGTTTGAGCAAAGTCAGCGACAAGTTAGCAGGCTATGGCGTTACCTTTGGTTGGCACAATCATGACTTTGAGTTCGTCGCTTTGCCCGATGGCCAAATACCGATGGCGATCCTTTTGGACAATGCGCAAAATATCTCATGGGAAGCTGACATTGCTTGGGTCATTGTTGGCGGCCAAGATCCGATCGAATGGATAAAGAGATATGGCAACCGCATCACGGCTGTACATATGAAAGATAAGGCGCCTGACGGTGAAAATTTGGACCAAGATGGCTGGACCGATGTTGGCAGTGGCACCATTGATTGGGCTGTTTTGATGAGCGCGATAAAATCCAACACACCTGCAAAAATCTTTGTCATGGAGCATGATAATCCTGCCGATGCGATCGCCTTTGGGGCGAACTCAATCGCCTACGCAAAAACACTTTAGTTGAGTAGACATTATGACTGAAAAACTTGGAGTCGGCATTATTGGCGCCGGCAATATTTCCGCAACTTACCTGCGCTTGTCACCAAATTTTGTGGGCATTGAAGTGCGTGCTGTTGCTGATATCAACATGGATGCGGCCAAGGCCCGTGCCGAAGAATTTGGTGTGCGCGCGGAAACCGTTGAAGGGTTGTTGGCAAGCGATGATGTTTCAATCATCATCAACCTCACCATACCGGCCGCCCACTTTGACGTATCAAAGCGCATTTTGGAAGCGGGCAAGCACGTCTATTCCGAAAAGCCATATGTTTTGACTTTGGAGGAAGGGTCGGCGCTCGCAGATATCGCTGCAGCGAAAAACCTGCGCATTGGCTCAGCCCCTGACACCTTCATGGGTGGTGCGCACCAGCATGTCCGGCACATGATCGACCAAGGTGATTTGGGCACCATAACGTCCGGCACGGCCTTTGTGATGGGACATGGCATGGAGCATTGGCACCCAAACCCTGATTTCTTCTATCAGCCTGGCGCCGGTCCAATGTTGGACATTGGACCCTATTATGTGACCAATTTGGTGCAATTGCTGGGCCCGGTAAAACGGGTTGGCGCTTTGACATCGACGCCGTCCAAAGAACGTCTGATCACTTCTGAACCGCGTAACGGCGAAAAGATCCCTGTTGATACGCCCACCACCATTCATTCGCTGCTGGAATTTCAAAGCGGCGCGGTGGTGACGATGGTCACAAGTTGGGACGTTTGGGAACATGGCCATACGAACATGGAATTATATGGCACACAGGGCACCGTCCATGTACCTGATCCAAACTTCTTTGGCGGCGAAATCCGCATCACCAAACGAGAAGAGGCCGCAGACCTGCCAGGCAATTGGGATCACCCATTTGCTGTGGTCAATGATGATGGAAACGCCAATTATCGTTGTGCGGGCCTTTCTGATATGGCTGTTGCAATTGCGCAGAACCGGCCACATCGCTGCTCACAAGAGCTTGCATTGCATGTTGTTGAGGTGATGACCAGTGTGTTGATTTCCGGCGAAAAAGGACAGTTCGTAGAAATGACCACCAGTTGCGAACGCCCGGCGCCACTTGGCCCGGATGCGGCAAAAGCACTGCAAGTGTAGAGTTAGGTCGTCGCGATGCAAATGATCAAAAATCCAATCCTAAAAGGATTTAATCCTGATCCCTCCATTTGTCGGGTTGGTGAGAATTATTACATCGCGACGTCTACTTTTGAATGGTATCCAGGCGTGCAGATTTTTCACTCCAAAGACCTTGTCAATTGGGCGCTTGTAAAACGCCCCTTGGACCGCGCTAGCCAACTCGATATGCGCGGCAACCCTGATAGTTGCGGTGTTTGGGCGCCCTGCCTTTCCTATGCTGATGGCAAGTTCTGGCTCGTTTACACCGATGTGAAACGCTATGATGGCGATTTTAAAGATGCACATAATTATATCGTAACCGCGCCGGCAATTGAGGGTCCATGGTCCGACCCCGTCTATGCCAATTCATCTGGATTTGACCCTTCCCTTTTTCATGATGATGATGGGAAAAAGTGGTTCGTCAACATGAAGTGGAACCACCGATCAGAAGCGCCATGGGCACATAAAGCCAACCCAGCATTTGATGGTATCGTGTGCCAAGAGTTTGATGAGCGCGCCGGCAAGTTGGTTGGCGACATCAAAAGTATCTTTTCGGGGAGCGATCTTGGATTGACCGAAGCTCCGCATCTTTTTAAACGAAACGACTACTATTATCTAACCGTTGCAGAAGGTGGCACCGGCTATCAACATGCGGTGACGATGGCGCGTTCGAAATCGATCAACGGACCATACGAGTTGCACCCCAAAAAGCATCTAATGACAGCGGCGAGCAGTCCTTCGTCGGCGCTTCAGCGCGTTGGGCACGGGCAAATTATCGACACACCAACCGGGGAAACATATCACACTTTTTTGTGTGGCCGCCCGTTGGCGTTAAACGGCCCGGCACCTCAGAACAGATGTCCATTGGGGCGAGAAACCGGTATAGCCAAATGTGAGTGGCGTGACGATGGTTGGTTGTATTTGGCGAATGGAACAATGTTGCCTGAAGTAGATGAACAGGCACCTTTTTATGTGCAAGGCGCTGACAAAAACAAAGCCATCACTTACACATTTACAGATGAGTTGCCGCTCGATTTCCAATGGCTTCGAACGCCAGAACCCGACCGCATCTTCACCCTAACCGGAGACGCATTGCGCCTCATCGGTCGCGAAAGCATCGGCAGTTGGTTTGAACAATCGTTGGTGGCACGACGGCAAGAACATTTTGCGTTGCACGCCACAACGATTGTCAGTTTTGATGCCAAGGACTACCAACAAAGCGCAGGCCTTGTTGCCTACTACAATCGGCACAAGTTTCACTATTTATGCATCAGCTACGACGCTGATGTTGGGCGCATTCTCACCATTTTGAGCTGCGATGGCGACTGGCCAGAATGTCGACTAAGCTTTCCCCTGAAGGAAATCATTTCATTGGGCGACGACAAAGAGATTGAACTTGGCCTTTCCATTAATTTCGACAAGCTGCAGTTTTTCTGGCGAAGCAAAGCCAACAATTGGACGATGGTTGGGCCAGAACTAGACGCTTCCGAGCTTTCGGATGAAGGCGGACGCGGTGAACATGCTTCGTTTACCGGCAATTTTGTGGGCATGGCCGCATTTGACACATCCGGTCGCGCCGCAACGGCCGATTTTAAGAGTTTTATCTATGACCCGCTATGTGCGGCAATAACAATTGGAGAAAAATGATGGCGAATAATATGAAGGGTCCGGGCATTTTTCTTGCGCAATTCATGAGCGATGAAGCCCCTTTTAATTCCCTTTCCACAATCACGAAGTGGGCAGGTGAATTGGGCTATAAGGGTGTGCAAATGCCCGCGGGAGATGACCGGCTATTCGATCTTGACAAGGCGGCGACATCTAAAACCTATTGCGATGAAATTGCAGGTATTTGTAGTGAAAACGGGGTGGAAATAACTGAATTGTCCACTCATATGCTTGGACAAATGGTGGCTGTGCACCCCGCATATGATGCGCAGTTTGACGGGTTTGTTCCTGACGCGGTGCGCGGCAACTCCAAGGCGCGCCAAGAATGGGCAACAGGCGAAATGGTAAAAGCCGCAAAGGCTTCACGCAATTTTGGCCTTGATGTTTCAGTGTCTTTTACCGGGTCCCTTGCCTTCCCCTATATTTACCCTTGGCCCCAGCGCCCGGACGGTTTGGTGGAAGAAGCATTTGCTGAATTGGCGCGACGGTGGACGCCGATTTTAGACGTTTATGAAGAAAATGGCGTCGACATTGCCTATGAAATCCACCCGGGTGAAGACGTTTTTGATGGCGCTACTTTTGAGATGTTTTTGGACGCGGTGAATGGTCACAAACGGTGCATGATCAATTATGATCCGTCGCACTTTTTGTTGCAGCAAATGGACTATCTTGCCTTTATCGACATCTATCATGAACGCATATCCGCCTTTCATGTAAAAGACGCAGAGTTCAACCCTGACGGACGCCAAGGGGTTTATTCTGGGTATCAGCCCTGGCTCAACCGAGCGGGACGTTTTCGCTCCCTTGGCGATGGGCAGGTTGATTTTTCCGCCATATTCTCAAAACTTGCCACTTATGGATATGAAGGTTGGGCTGTGCTGGAATGGGAATGCTGTTTAAAGCACCCGGAGGACGGCGCGCGCGAAGGCGCTCCTTTTATCGAACACCATATGATCCGGCGCACAGAACGCGCTTTTGACGATTTTGCGGATAGCGGAGTTGATCGCGCGGCTTTGCGCAAAATGATGGGCATAGAGTAGGATACGATATGCATAAACGCATAAAACTGGGCATGGTTGGCGGCGGACAAGGCGCTTTTATCGGTGCCGTGCACCGCATGGCGGCGCGGCTTGATGATCAGTTTGAGTTGGTGGCAGGTGCCCTTTCTTCAAACGCTGAACGTGCAGCAGCGTCTGGTGCGGAACTTGGCATAGATCCGGTACGTTCCTATGCGTCTTTCGAAGAGATGGCAAAGGCTGAAGCCGCACGCAAAGATGGCATTCAAGCGGTTTCTGTGGTGACACCCAACCATATGCATTATCCAGTTGCCAAAGCCTTTTTGGAGGCGGGTATTCACGTGATTTGCGATAAACCCCTCACCTCAACGTTGGAGGATGCGATTGCGCTTGGCGAAATTGCCAAAGACTCCAGCGCTGAGTTTATACTCACCCACAACTATTCAGGTTACCCCATGGTGCGCCAAGCGCGCGAGATGGTGCGCTCTGGCAAAATCGGCAACCTGCGCAAAGTGCATGTCGAGTATGTGCAAGACTGGTTGAGTGCATCGATTAGCGCAGGCGAAAACAAACAAGCCGATTGGCGGGCTGACCCAAAACGTTCCGGACTGGGCGGAGCGATCGCAGACATTGGCACCCACGCGTTTCAACTAACGGATTTTATTTGCGGTGAACCGCTAAAGGAGTTGGCTGCAGACTTGACCAGTTTTGTTGCTGGAAGATTGGTGGACGACGACGCGCATATGATGTTGCGTTATCAAAACGGGGCCAAAGGGTATCTTTGGGCCAGCCAAGTTTGCCCGGGTAACGAAAACGGGTTGCGCATTCGCATATTTGGCGAAAACGGCGGCTTGGAATGGCACCAGGAAAACCCAAACCAATTATGGGTGAGCATGCTTGGGGAGCCCAAACAACTGCTGACCCGCGGCGGTCACCGCACAGGCGATTTGGCGAAGAGTGTTACGCGCGTGCCCGCCGGGCATCCTGAAGGTTACTTAGAAGGCTTTGCGACAATCTATACTGAAGCGGCCAACATTATTCGAAGTGGGCGCAAGCCAAGCGACCTAAGCCCCACGATTGAAGAGGGAATTTTGGGGATGCGGTTCATCGATGCGGCGATTAGATCATCTAACGCCAATGCACAATGGACACCTCTTGGTTGATAGATTGGACTTTCCAGCACTTAGTTGATGTGCAAATGTCGCTCAATCGTCACACGTTGAGACCAACTCCATGCCGCACATCGACAGTTACTATGCCGCCACGCAAGCCGTATCTTGCGACTTTGAACCGCTTACAACCCACATTGAAGCAGACGTTTGTGTTGTCGGTGGTGGATTGGCGGGTTTGACAACAGCCCGCGAGCTATTAAGGCTTGGAAAATCTGTTGTTTTGCTGGAAGGCAACAAAGTGGGGTTTGGCGCATCGGGTCGCAATGGTGGCTTTGTTTCAGACGGCTACGCTGAAGACGTGCTGAACCTTGAAAAGAAGCTTGGGGTTGAACACGCAAAAGCTCTGTTTAACATCAGCCGTGAGGGTACGAAATATGTGCGGCAAAACATTGAGGGCTTTGCCGCAGACGGGCAAGACCCACAGTATCACTGGCTCGGCGTGGTGCGCCACGATGTTGGCGACAAGCTTGAAAAGTCGGTCGAAAAACTAACGACCGTCTATGGTGCAGACTATGCCTATTGGTCAACGGATCAGGTTCGCCAGCACCTAAAGTCCAACCGCTATTTTCAGGCGTTGGAAGACCGTTCCGCATTTCACATCCACCCACTCAACTATTGCGTGGCACTGGCAAAAGACATCCAAGCCGGTGGCGGCGTGATATTTGAAGAAACACAAGCGCGCGCACTGCATAAGCACCACAGCCATTTCATGATTGAAACAGCGCATGGCTCAGTAAAAGCGGGGCAAGTGGTCTTATGTGGCAGCGCATATATGCACGACCTATTTCCAAAATTCGAAGCCGCCGTTTTGCCCGTTGCTACTTATGTGGTCACCACAAAAGTGATGCCAGACAAACTAAGAGAAGCGATTTCCTATAAGGGATGCATTTCTGACAATCGGCGCGCGGGGGATTATTATCGCCTTATTGAAGGTGGTGATCGCTTGCTTTGGGGCGGCCGCATTACAACGCAGAAGTCGGAGCCAAAGGCTTTGTCCAATCTTCTCAGGCGGGACATCGAGGCAATCTACCCTCAATTATCAGGGCTCGAAATTGACAAAGCATGGTCTGGTCTTATGGGCTATTGTGCACACAAGATGCCTATTTTGGCCGAATTGGAGCCCGGTATTTGGGCGGCGACCGCCACCGGGGGGCATGGATTGAACACAACAGCGGCAATTGGCATTGTGGTGGCAGAGGCAATTGCTCAAAAATCGGATCGGTACAAGCTTTTCGCGCCTTTCAAAGCACAATGGAACGGGGGCCCGTTTGGCCAAGTGGCTGCACAAATGGCCTATTGGGGCATGCAACTACAAGACGCGTGGGATGAACGATAATTGTAGTTAAGGACGCCTGTTAAGTACTAAACCTATTGTTTATTGTTTTTTTGGCCCTCAAATTGCATCATGGTTTTTTTAAAGAGAAACTGAGTGGTCGTTTGCAATGAGAGATTTCGTAAGCTTGTTTATTGATTCAAAAGGGCGCAAATATCGAGTTGGCATGACTTGCGTAATTGTTGGTGCACTGATTGTTTGGGCCAGCGGCCTGTTTTTGGTCCTGGAAATCAACTAAGAAGCTTTAAACCCATTCCCCTTCCCAGATTTACCAATAGATAAAGTGCTTGCACCTTGCGTCAAATGTGGTTTGATGCGCCCCAATTGTTCTACTCTGGGAGGCGGAGCAAATGCGGTGGATTGTTCTTTGCACTAAAGCTCTCGCGGGCTTTTTTGCGTTGTTGGTATTGGCGACATGCATTTATTTGTTTGTGGCGCCACCTGACTTGCTGCGTGTGGCCACCAATTATTCTGCAAAAATGGTCTGTTCCAACGTGTTCTTGGCTGGGCGCGATCCCGTTGAAGTTCAAGACATAGATGTGCAGGCAGGTGGGCACCCTATCCTTGGCTATATTTCAATTGATATAGATGAACCCTCAGGCGTTGTTGTTGCACGACTGCTGGGTCTTTTTGCAACTGGCACAGCGGTATATCGAGAGGGGTTAGGCTGCGCCAGCGCGCCAGATGGCGATATTGCAAGGCTCAAATCCATCTCACTAGCCAACCAAAACATTGAGCAGTTCACCCGCACCTCAAAATGGCCAATGGGTGCTCATAACCTGAAGATGGACAATATTCTCGCCAACGAAGAGCTAATTGGTCCTGGAATGCGTGCCGTTGTGGTCATTAAGGACGCAGAGCTTATTGCTGAAACCTATGGGCCTGGTTTTGATATTGAGACGCCGCTTTTGGGCTGGTCGATGACCAAAACGGTGACGGCCCTCATCATGGGAGCGGTTTTGGGCGAAGATTTCAATGTTGAATCTGCTAACCTGTTTCCACAATGGCAAGATGATGAACGACGCGCAATCCGCATTCAGGATTTGATGAGCATGAGTTCGGGTCTGCAATGGAACGAGGGCTACGGCAGCGTTTCTGATGTGACGCGCATGCTCTATTTGGAACCCGATATGGCCGCATTTGGTGCATCATTGCCACTTGCCAAGGAAGGTGAAACTGAACCTTTCCACTATTCATCTGGAACAACTGTCTTGCTCTCTCGTATTTGGCAAAATTTGATCGGTGATAAAGCTCTTTCTTTCCCCCATGAGAAGCTATTTGGCCCATTGGGTATGCGCAGCGCCACGCTTGAAACGGATGCGGTGGGGACCTTTGCGGGCTCATCTTATCTTTACGCATCCGCACTGGATTGGGCGCGTCTTGGACAACTCATTCTTGATGGTGGTCAATGGAACGCTCAACAGCTGATCGACACCGACTACATCAATTGGATGACCGGAGCAGCACAATCGTCAACAGCCAGTTGGGGGCGTCCTGAATATGGCAACGGGCAGATTTGGTTGCACGGGCCAGATGCGGGCGTTCCAGAAGGGGAAGACCCCGATGCGGGATTTGACCTACCCAGCGATATCCGATGGATGTTGGGGCATGATGGTCAGTCCATTGCCATTATTCCATCTGAAGGTTTGGTGGTGGTGCGTATGGGTTTAACCCCATCTGGTCTAGGTTATCGCCCGCAAGAAATGGTGTCTCAGATCATAAAGTCGCTAAAAGAATAAGCTGAAGGCGGGCCAACCCATTTGTCAAATTGTATTGATGAGGATGTAGGCGGCAAATCCGCAATAAGCAGCGGCCGGTAGATATGTCACGGCGGCTAAATACCATTTGGTCCGTGCAATAAAAATGGCGACCAAAAAACCCATTGCCAGCAAAAACTCACTGATGCTTGCAAGCATTAAGTTTTGGCCAACGAAGAACACGAGCACAAAAACCCACGTCAAAACGAGTTGCGCGCCCCATAGGAGTACCGTGAACCTATTTTGGTGTTCCAACCATTCTGTCGCGACACCATAAGCGACCAAAATGTGGGAAAGCAAAAACCCGATGGCCCAGAATTTGCTAAGTGGTGTAAACAGGGGCCAATCAATTGATCGGAACCAATCTACGTCAGCCATGAACCGAGGCCCGACCAGAATTGGCAAAATTGTTAGCGCAAACACCACGAATGTGCTGCCAACTCGGCTCGCCGCATGGGCTTCAAATTGACCTTGCGCATCACTCACCAGTCTGCTCCCAAAAACCAAAATCGAGGCTAGGCTACATAGTTTTGTGCAGGTTTTAGTTAAGCGCCTTGGTTGAGCGAACCTTCTCCCTCAGGATTTTTGCACTAGCTGACTAGTGACTTTGACCCGAAATTTTGCGCACATCCGTCGCGCTGGATCTTGAAACCAGTATCGCACTGCGAACGGCTTTGATCATTTGCTCCAAAGGCGCTGAAGGCGTGTCGTTGCTTGCAAACTCCTTTGCTTGGGGCACATGAATAAACCCCGCGCGAATATCGTGCTGGTTGCGTGCAATATGGTTCAAAATACCATACATCAAATGGTTGCACACAAAGGTGCCTGCGGAAAAGGAAACGGAACTGGGCATCCCCGTGTCCTGCATTGCCTGGCACATGCGATTGATGGGCAATGTAGAAAAATACGCAGCTGGCCCTTTAGTTACAATCGGCTCACCAATGGGCTGGTTTCCGCCATTGTCTGCAATGCGATAGTCATCAAAATTGATGGCCACTTTTTCCGGCGTAATATCGGTGCGCCCAACAGCCACGCCCAGCGCAATAACAACACGTGGGCGATGCGAATTGATAAGCTGCACCGCCGTTTCCACGGCTCGAAATCGCTCAACAGGCAAAATGGCAGAGCGAATAATAAAATCCTCGTGGCATTCACCATCCAAGGCGTTTGCGATCAGCATTGAGGGGTTACTTTCCTCCCCGCCGAAGGGTTCAAAGCCTGTTACTAGGATCCTTTGTTTCACAGTGCAGTCGACCCAGCTTTTTGCAAATCGGCTTTGAGCGATGGGTCCATTATCAAATGGCGGTGCGGATATGGAATTTCGATATTGTGCTCCTTGAACGCATCCCAAACAGCCAAGAAAACGTCGCCTCGAATATTTGTAATTCCGTTTGTCGGATCGGAAATCCAGAAGCGGAGCGTGAAATCAATAGAGCTCTCACCAAAGCCAATTACGTGGCAGACAGTCTGATATTCGCCCGTCGCCCGTATGGTGCGCGGGTGCGCCAGTGCAGCCTCAACAACGATTTTGCGTACAAGGTGTGGGTCCGCGTTATAGCTCACGCCAAATTGGATTTCGATACGGATATAAGGATCGTTAAATGACCAGTTTTCCACCCTTTGTGTAATCAAATCTTCGTTTGGAATAAGGTATTCGCGCCCATCACGCGCGGTCACGGAAACATAGCGAGCGTTGAGTGAGGTAATCCAACCAAATGTGTTGCCAACGGATATGACATCGCCAGGCTTGATCGAGCGATCAAGAAGCAAGATTACCCCCGAAATCAAGTTTGAAACGACCTTTTGCAGACCAAAGCCGATGCCCAAACCAATGGCACCAGAGACCAGTGTAAGCGCAGAGAAGTCGATACCGATCATGGACAGACCGATCACGCCCGCCATTGTGAGCAAAATGAACCTTGATATCTTGCCCACCAAAACCCGCATGGCCGGGGACACGTCGTCGAACGTATGGAATTGCTTTTCAAGCAATCGGCTCAGGGCCATCGCCGCCCAAAACAATATGGACAATAGCACGATGCCTTGAATGACCATAAGTAACGACAAGCGGAAACCACTCATTTCAATCGCAAGTTCGTCGAACAGGGCAACGGTTTGTTGCAAAATACCAAGCGTGTAGAGAGCAACAACTGCCCAGCCAGCCAAGGCTACAAGCCTTGAAAGCGTTTTATTTCTGATCAAACGCGATGCAAAGGAAATGATGAGCCAAGACGTTGCAAGGCTAGCAATCGCTGTTAGCAGAAATGACCGACTGTCCCACGTGCCGACCTTCAATATCCACACAGCAATCCAAGCAAGAAACACAAAAATGACCCAGCGGGTGCGGCGCAGCGCAACAGCGGCCATGCGCAATCGACCACCTTTTATGGACATGGCCCGCAAGCGGGTTTCTAAGCGCGGTTCGATTTTTGAAGCCAAGAACTTGGCCAAAAGGTAGCAGACAATGGCCGCAGCCAGCTGAACAGCCCCCCAGAACAGGTGGCCTTGGGTCAAAGACAAGCCGAAGATTTTTAAAAATCCGTTCAGCGCCCTCACGATTTCTTCTAATAGTGGATTCAACTCATTCATATGGGCACCATATCGGGTTTATTTGAAATACGAAATATGGTTTTTATCACGTCAAAATTGCGGCAAGTATCAAAAAGGAATGACAAAACTCCAGCAAAGTGCAATTTTCCCAGTATGACCGAACAACAAGCCCAAAATGAACCCAAGCTACCAACACCCACCGCATTTTCTTACATGCTTGATGGACGTGGCCACGCGTTGGCCGATGACCCGCAAAATCAACTCAAAGAGAGCAAGAGCAAGCCTGTTCGCGGCGCTTTTCAATGGCAGCATTTCTTGCGCAATGATGAGCGCACACGGCCAGAACTTCTGACCCTTGCCGGCGATCAATTTGTTGTTGATGCCCTTACCGCGGCAGAAACGCGTCCCCGTTGCACCGTCCATGGCGATGGCGCATTGTTGATCCTGCGCGGCATCAACATCGAACATGGCGCCCAACCAGAGGACATGGTTTCAATACGCTTGTGGATCACTGAAGGTCGCGTTCTGAGTGTCGGCCAGCGTCCTCTGAAAGCTCTTAACGATCTGATTAGCGCGATGGCCCGCGATCAAGCGCCCAAATCGCCAGGTGATTTGGTGGCAAAACTCGCGCTTCGTTTGGTTGATGAGGTTGAACCGCTGGTGGCTGATATCAACAGCCAAATTGATGATCTAGAGGAAAAAGTGCTGGATGCAGTCGCCGAGACATCACGCGGTTCGCTTGCCGACATACGTCGGACATCCATTGTTTTGAGGCGCTACATGCTGCCGCAGCGCGATGCGTTGACCACATTGTTGATTGAAGATCTGGCGTGGCTGAAAGAACGTGATCGCAGTCGTTTGCGCGAAGCCAGCGAGCGGGTTACCCGCTTGGGCGAAGACTTGGATGCCATTCGCGACCGCTCCCAAGTGGTGCACGATCAGTTGATGGATAAACGTGCAGAGACAATGAACAAGCAAATGCTGGTTTTGTCCATTGTCGCTGCACTGTTTTTGCCTTTGGGGCTTCTAACAGGTCTGTTGGGCATAAATGTTGGCGGCATGCCGGGGGTCGACAACCCTTATGCTTTTTCCATTGTCTGCGCATTGTTGCTGGCAGTTGGGGGATTTCAATTTTGGCTTTTCAAAAAGATTGGGTTGGTCTAGCCGGTTATTTGCCCAAACCACCCATAAGCACGTATTTCACTTCCATATAGTCGTCTAAACCGTAATGGGAGCCTTCCCGGCCAAGACCTGACTGTTTGACGCCGCCGAACGGCGCTTCAACCGCTGATGTGATGCCTTCGTTTACACCAACAATGCCACATTCAAGCGCTTCGGCAACGCGCCACACCCGCCCGATGTCCCGCGCGAAGAAATAACCCGCAAGGCCAAATTCTGAATCATTGGCGAGGTTGATAACTTCTTCTTCTGTTTCAAATTTGATCAACGGTGCGACCGGTCCGAAAATCTCTTCTTTGAGAACCCGTGCGTTCAAGGGCACGTCGCGCAACACTGTTGGTTGATAATAAAGACCACCAAGTTCGTGCGGCTTCCCCCCAGTTGCAGCAATTGCGCCCTTATCGCGCGCGTCTGCCACCAATTCCTCAACCTTCTTGAGCGCGTTGGTATTGATCAAGGGGCCTTGCGTCACCCCCTCTTCAAAGGCGTCACCAACTTTTAGGCTTTCCACACGTTTTGCGAACGCGGTGGCGAATGCATCATAAATGCCCGCCTGCACATAAAGACGGTTCGCACAAACACATGTTTGGCCAGAATTGCGAAATTTGGAGTTCAACGCCCCTTCCACCGCCGCATCTAAGTCTGCATCGTCAAAAACGATGAACGGGGCATTTCCGCCCAATTCGAGCGATAGCTTTTTGACGGTTTGTGAACCGTTGCTCATGATTAGACGCCCCACATTTGTCGAGCCCGTAAAAGACACTTTGGCAACATCTGGGTGTTTGGTCAGTACATCTCCGACTTCAACGGTGTGTGTGGTTGGCAAAATATTTAGGACGCCGTTGGGAATACCTGCCTCTTGTGCCAACACGGCCAACGCCAGCGCAGAAAGCGGTGTCTCTGGGGCTGGCTTGATAACGATTGTGCACCCTGCGGCCAAGGCCGGTGCCACTTTGCGGGCAATCATGGCATTGGGGAAGTTCCACGGTGTAATCGCTGCGACAACACCCACCGGTTGTTTCAATACAACGATCTTAGTGTTGGGGCGTGCTTCTGGGATAATATCTCCATAAGCCCGTCGCGCTTCTTCAGCAAACCACTCAATATAGCTCGCGCCATAAACAATTTCGCCTTTTGCTTCCGCTAATGGTTTACCCTGTTCGGTAGATAATAGAGCGCCCAATTGGTCCACATTGGCCAAAATCAAATCGTTCCACTTGCGCAATATATCGCATCGTTGCTTGGCGGTTTTTGCGGCCCAAGGTTTAAATGCCGCTTTGGCAGCTGCAATAGCTGCACGTGCATCATCGCCGGTGGTATCAGCAACGTCTGCCAAGTGCTCAGCGTTGGCTGGATTGGTTACAGCAAAGCTTTTGCCTGAACTGCCGCCCACCCATTGACCATCAATATAGGCCTCAGACTTTTTGAATTTCGACACTATATCCAACATGACATACCTTTCTCAACAATCGCGCCATCCCGATTTGCGCATGATCATTGTTGATGGAAAAACTGAAGAAGAGCTGTGAGCCTAGCGAGTGATTTGACGCCTGTCACGCCCATTCGCAAGAATTTGATCAAAATTTTCATGATCATTTTGAATGACACATTCACAAACATTCATGAGCCGGTCTGTTGGGTATAATATTGAACCAGACGAAATCAACTTGACCCCAACATGATCCGGTACACTATGGGCACCGTAGACAATGAGAACATGGGCAATTGGGAGCAAGTCATGGAAAACCAAAATAAAGAACGACTTTTTAAGATTGCCACATGGGCAACCTTTTACACCGCAACCATTGTTGCGGCGAGTAGCGCGGGCCTTTGGGACATCAAGGGCTATTATGCTGAACTGACATCGCCTTCATTTGCGCCGCCAAATTGGTTGTTTGGGCCCGTTTGGACAATCCTATATGTATTCGTTGCAACCATTGGATTTCGCCTGGTTTACATGGCAAAGGATGCTTGGAAGCCGTTACTTATTGCGCTTTGGACCTTGCAATTCTGCCTAAATACAATTTGGACCCCGGTCTTTTTTGGTGCCTACAACTTGGGCGCGGCACTCATTTACATTGTGGCGCTTGATGTGGTGGTTTTGGCGTTTATTGCACTGATTTGGAATAAAGACCGAATTAGCGCTTATTTGGCCATTCCCTATTTGGCGTGGATCAGCTTTGCGAGCATATTGAATGCATCGTTTTGGATGTTGAACGGCTAATCGCCAATATGGGTTTCAACCAGCGCTGTCGCTGATCACGATCTGGTCAGCGGCAAGCAATTCCAACGCTTTTTCAGCGGGCACGGGGCGACCAAACAAATAGCCTTGCCCAATATCACAACCAAACTGTTGCATCGTTTGCAACTGCTCGTGTGTCTCAATTCCTTCAGCGACGATGGTGGTGTCAAGACTTTTGCTTAAGGCGAAAATGGCGCCCACGATCTTTTTCATTCTCGCGCTATCATTGCACTCCTGCACGAACAGTTGATCTATCTTGATCTTGTCGAACTCGACTTTTGTTAACCGAGAGAAGCTTGAATATCCGGTGCCAAAATCATCCAATGCAATACGCACGCCTGCGTTTTTGAGGTCGATCAGCGTCGCTATGACCGCTTCATGGTCATGCACAAAACAGCTCTCTGTCACTTCTAGCTCTAAACGTTCGGGCGACAAACCTGATTGCTCAAGTTGCCTAAAGACACGCTTTGCCATGAGCCGATCCCGCAATTGGGAGGCGGACAGATTAAACGACAGGGTTCTGTTGCCCGGCCAATTGTAGGCATCCTTGCAGGCCTTGCGGAAAAGGAGTTCAGATAGTTCCAGTATTTGGCCCGACTTTTCTGCAATATCGATAAAGGTGGAAGGCGGGATGAATGTGCCATCGCTTTGTTCCCAGCGCGCAAGCGCTTCAAATCCAATAATCTCTTTGGTTTGCAGGTCAATGTAGGGTTGGTAGTGCACCGACAATTGGCCATCGCGAATGGCACCGCGCAATTGCTGTTCTATTCGCGAACGCTCTGACATGGCCGTTCCAAGCTGTTTGGTAAACATCTTGAATGAGCCCTTGCTGCGATGCTTAGCTTCATAAAGCGCAACGTCAGCATTCACCCTTGCAATTTCAAGCGTTGGTGCATGATCCGGCATCATAGCAATGCCGACGGACGCACTCGCTTCTGTTTGATTTCCGTTGATCTGAAATGGTTCGTTCAGCGCCTTCACAACTTCTCTTGCGGCGGACTTCGCCTGAGCAGTGTCAACATTTCGCAATACAATCACAAACTCGTCGCCACCAACTCTTAGGACAGTTTGTTCTGCCATCAGCCAATTCAATCGATCACCAACCTGTATCAACAAATCGTCGCCGCCAGCGTGGCCAAATAGATCGTTAATCGATTTAAACCCATCAAGGTCCAAAACCAAAACAGCATGAGATTGGCCAGTTTCAGCGCAGCTCTTGAAGTCGGGATGTTCACAAAGTTGGTGCAAGAACTTTCTGTTCGGCAGACCAGTTAAATGGTCGTGCTGCGCCATCCAAACAACTTCTTCTTCCGCTTGTTCAAGTTTTGCAGATTCTCGCTTAAGTTGACGGTGCTTGCGAAATGCGTAAACAGTGCCACCAATTCCGGCGAGCAATATGCCTAAAACCACTTCATCTAATTCATAGGTTTCCATCTCATGGATGAACTCAATGACATATTCAAACACATCTAGTTGAGCAAAACAGTACCATGCCGCAACCACAATAGCGGCAATGACAAATATTTCATTTCTCGCACTGTTTCGACTTGGCCCTATGCCCTTGCCCATGAATTTCCCCGATGGCCTTCATACGTTAGGGTCAGGGTAAGGCGGGTGTCGTTAATTTTCACGAAAAGCGATTTGACGTGATTGTGCTAATTCTTGCGATAGTTAAAGCTTTACATATTTGCCAAGCTCTGGGACCCACTTTGCAACAAAAGGCCCCGGCGCGTGACTGATACAAATTTTAGAGTTGAAATTGCCGACCGAAGTCGTTCAACTCAAACACCCACCGAATCCTCACCAATGATGAGCGGCTTAATTGATGTCCAAAGACTTTGCAGAAACTGGCGACTTCCAATCCTACCTTTCAAAGATCGGCGCAGGTCTTGATGAGTTTGTGAAATTTGAACATGAAGACGCTTTGGCACCTGGTAAAGTGTGGCGAGAAAAACTGAGTGAACCCTTGCCTCAACAAGGCGTTGGACTGGAAGCTGTGAGCGAACTGTTGGTGCACGATGTCATTGCAAATGGCTCAGCTATTATTCGACCCGGTTTCACTTCGTTCATTACAACAGGTGGCACAACCGCTTCGGCCATTGCATCCGTTGCTGGGTCAATTGGTTCCCCCCAACGCTATACGTTAAACGCCTTCAACTTTTTGGAAGAATTGTCGCTTGAGTGGTTGGCACAAATGTGCGGTGTGCCAGATATGAAAGGCATCTATTCAACCGGCGGATCGGTGGCCAATCTGATCGCGCTTGGTGGGGCGCGCCAATGGGCATTTGAACAAGTGGGCCATGATGTGTCCGCATTGGGCATTGACCGCCCTACACGGATATACGCCAGTGCAGAATGTCACCACACCATCCAACGATCCGCCGGCGTCTTAGGACTAGGGCGCAGATCCGTGCGTTTGATCCAATGCGATGCACAAAAGCGGATGCTGCCCGAAGCATTGGCTGCGGCCATCAAAGAAGATTTGGCAGCAAATGTTTTACCCATCGCTATTGTGGCCAATACGGGCAGCACAAACACAGGCGCGATTGATCCCATAAAAGAAATTGGCGAAATCGCCCGCGCCAACAAGATTTGGTTCCATGTGGATGGCGCTTATGGATTGCCTGGCATTTTAGATGAGCGAATTGCCCATCTTTATGAGGGCCTTGAATTGGCTGACAGCGTGATTGTCGACCCGCACAAATGGCTGGGGGCATGCGTTGGCATTGCAGCCACCTTTATTCGAGACAGGGAAATTTTGCACCGCGCCTTTACCCAAGAACCCGCCGATTACTTAGAGGGTTCTGTTGATTACCAAGATGGCGCGAACGCCCCTTCTCACTCAATGGATGATTTTGGCATTCCCTACTTTGATTTTGGCGTCGAGCTAAGCGCGCCGCCGCGTGGCGTTGCCGTTTGGGCTATGCTCAAAGAAATCGGAGTTGATGGGATGCGTCAACGCATTAAACGGCACAATGATATGGCGCAACGGGTGGCAGAACGTGTGCGTGCGGACAAGCGGCTTGAATTGGTTTTGGAACCCAGCCTTTCGATTTGCTGTTTCCGCTATGTGGCGCCGGGCATTGAGGATTTGAACACGTTCAACCAGCGCATTCACCGTCGTTTGGTAAGGGGCAATGTATATATTCCTAGTACCACAAAAGTTGGCGACGTGTTGGCATTGCGGCCTTGTTTTGTCGGCGCTCGCAGTGTGCCGGGACAAGACGATGGGTTGGTGGACGAAGTCTTGCGATTGGGTGATGAATTGCTTGCGGAACAGGCCATGGGCTGACGCAATGCAAGGCTTGTTTTCTCGTTTAGCAACGTATAATTAAAGCAAGCCTTTGTTTTTTGTTTGAGGAATTTTCATGCTTTCACCCAATATGATCAGCAGGATTGCTGGTATTTTGGCCAAACTGGTGCTTTTTGCAGCCATCGTTCTGCCGTTGGCTGTTTTGTCTCTTGTCTTGTTTTTAAGCAGTATTCACCTTGAAATACACGGGGCAAATGAAATCAGTTTGTCTGGTGATCAAATCACACCGCTCGTGCGGGTCATCCTATTTGTTTTCTCAGCAGGGTACTTTGCGTTGCTTGTTGCCGGTCTGCTTTCCATCCGCCAAACCCTCATTGAAGCCGAACATCAACGTTGGCTTTCCTTTGAGAGCGTCAGGGGATTTCGGCGTTTCGCTATAGCAAACTTAGCTATTGCGTTGTACGAGATCTTTTTTGGCGCCTTAGCCTTCGCTTTAATTGATCTACAAAACGGCGACAGCTCATTTTCTGTGCAATTCGGGATGACGGCTGAGTTGGTTTCCGCATTATTCACCGGACTGGTGATCCTGATTGCTGCACACATTTTCACCGTTGGGCAAGCAGCGTACGAAGAAAATAGGAGCTTCATCTAGGTGGGCAGGTCATGAAAATCATTGTCAATTTGGATGTTATGCTGGCGCGCCGGAAAATGCGCCTCAAGGAGCTTGCAAAGGCTGTTGAGCTGACCGAGCAAAATCTATCCATGATCAAAACCGGCAAAGTTAAAGGTATGCGCTTTGAGACTTTGGCTAAGATATGCGCCGTTTTAGACTGCCAGCCCGGCGACTTATTGGAGTTTGACCCAGAAGAATAACAAAGACAATTGTCTTGTGCATTCTTAATTGTGATCAACAAACTGCCCATTACTGGTTGAAGTTTGTTGCCATTCAATTAAATGTAACTTGATGGGGTTGCATACATTTGAATTTTGCTATGTAATTTGACGAGCGTATCTTAGTCGTAGCAATTGACCTGCGTCATGTTGCCAGATCGGCGGATCGATATAGATTGGTTACAAAGAGCAACAATATCTGCTCTGACCATGTGAGATAGGGGTATCAATCGATGGATTATCGCGGACTGTTTGAGGACGCCATCGATACTTTGCGCCGTGAAAAGCGCTATCGAGTATTTGCTGATTTGGAGCGTATCGCGGGGCATTTCCCCAAAGCGATCTTTCGCGACACTGCTGACAACGAACGCGAAATCACCATCTGGTGTTCAAACGACTATTTGGGCATGGGCCAACATCAAAAAGTGATTTCTGCCATGCAGGAAACTGCTGGCAAGTTAGGTACTGGCGCTGGCGGCACACGCAATATTGCGGGAACCAATCGACCTTTGGTTCAGTTAGAGCGTTCGCTTGCTGATTTGCACCGCAAAGAAGCAGCGCTTGTGTTTACCTCTGGCTTTGTGTCCAACGAAGCGTCGATTTCCACAATCGCGCGGTTGATTCCGAATTGCTTGGTGATTTCTGATCAGCTTAATCACGCCTCGATGATTGCGGGCGTTAAACAGTCTGGCATGGAAAGGAAGATTTTCCGCCACAATGACATGAAACATTTGCGAGAGATCTTGGAAGCGGCGGGCAAAGACCGCCCCAAAATGATCGTGTTTGAATCCGTTTATTCGATGGATGGCGACGTTGCCCCAATTGAGCAAATTGCAGATTTAGCGCAAGAGTTTAACGCGCTCACCTATATCGACGAAGTACATGCGGTGGGCATGTATGGGGCACGCGGCGCAGGGATTTGCGAGCGCGACGGGTTGATGCAACGTATCGACGTTATTGAAGGCACTATGGCCAAAGCCTATGGCGTAATGGGCGGGTACATTACCGCCAGTCAGCCAATTGTTGATGCTGTGCGCTCTTACGCGTCTGAATTCATCTTCACGACCGCCCTACCCCCAGCGCTTTGCGCGGCGGCACATGCATCGATTGAACATTTGAAGGTTTCCAGCACAGAACGCCAAGGCCAACAGCGCCAAGCCCAACGGGCGAAAGAAATCCTGGCCGAAGCTGGTTTGCCAGTGATGCCAACAGAAACACACATTGTACCTGTGATTGTTGGCGACGCGCGCCGCTGCAAGGCGGCGAGCGACATGTTGATGGACAAACACAACATTTACATTCAGCCGATCAATTACCCCACAGTGCCAAAAGACACGGAGCGGTTGCGCATTACCCCAACACCATTGCACACAGATGAAATGTTGTTTGAATTGCGCGATGCATTGGTGAGCGTTTGGAAAGCTTTGGATTTGCCGATGAACATCGACACGTCTCAACTCACCGCACAGGCATTGAACTCGGGTGATTTGGTGTTGCCAACAACTGGCGGTTAACCTGCCAGTTCTTTGAGCGCTGCCATTGCCGTTTCAACTTTATCGACCGGGATAAACAAGTGATCGTGGTAAAATCCTGCAACCACGTTGCATGGCACTCCCACATCCAAAAGCTTGTTCGATATTGCCGCCATAAAGCCCACAGCTTCGAGCGCTGAGTGCACCTGCAGCGTGATCTTTTGACAGATAAACTCATGCGCAATGTTGGCTTTGATTGCATCTTCTTCACATAAGATGAGCGTCACACCTTCATTCTCAATAAATGACATAGTGGGCACAACGTCTAGACCCGCCGCGACATAAGGACCAACGGTTGCGAACGCGTAGCGCTGCGCGTCAAGTTGTGGGTCCATGTGTTTGAGCAAATCTGTGATGTCTGTTTTGGCAATTGAGCTGGTCATCAGGAGTTCCCTTCGTTTTGCGGGTCGTCCCGGAACATGTTGCAAGCGATCAGGTCGTCCTGACAATGCTTACGTTGCAACGATATTATGGTGTTTTCAAGCGCAAAATTGGGTGACCAATGGCCACCCAAAAGGTACGTATCTGTGTTCGCCAAGGGAGGGGTTGGCTAGCTGGTTAAAACGATACGAACCAAATCCGCAGTGTTGCGGGCCCCCAATTTTTCCATTACCCGAGAGCGGTGCACTTCCACAGTGCGCGGGCTAATGCCCAATTCGCGGCCAGCTTCTTTGTTGGATTGACCGTTTGTGATCAATTGCAGCACTTCGCGCTCTCTTGGGGTGAGTTGATTAAAGCCCCGCACCTCAACTGGTCGATGATAGCCGGTTTGCACTGCACCAATATGCACATCGCGCCGCAATGCGTCACGCACTGCGCGCACCAGTTTTTCCGTGTCGATCGGTTTTGAGATAACGTCTGCGGCCCCTGCCTTCATCGCCTCAACGGCGCCGCCAACATTCTGGCTATCGGATAGCATAAACACCGGCGAACCGGTGCGCATGGATTTAAAACGAAGTACGGTGGGCAAAGTATCTTCGCCATCAACTTGCATATTGATTACGATGACATCGGGCAATTTACGATCGAGCTTTGCCAAAAAATGGGTGATGGATTGGGACGTATCTGTTTGAAACCCTTCAAGGCGAAACAAGACTCCGAGCGCCTCGCAGGTGCCGTGATCTGCGTCGATAACGTGTATAAGTCGGTCTTTGTTGAATGCGTTGTGATAGTAAATATCAGCAGTCATTTGTGCCCCCAAATCTTGTTTGACGGACTATGAAAAAATCTTGCTGGAGTGCTGTAACCTTTGGCATGGCGTTGCTCACAATTATTGCTCAAAAAATCTCCCTTTCCGCTAAAATACGATGCGGAAAGCACCTAGGTAGTATGATCCCTATGTGCAGTTCTGGTAATTGGGCCAAATGCGCCCGTATCAACACCTACTACTATTCGTAAAACCACTTACATAGGCAATCATGCCTACTATAGGTATATATTCCTTTAGAAAACACAACTAAAAATTGTATATTTCGCGAAATTGCTCTAATTATGTGAAAAATTTGATGATTTTGCACGTTTCGTGTCAAATTGCTCGTGCAACAAAAGGACAATATTCTTGTAACTCGTCCGGGCAAGGTCAAAAATCCACCTCTGATTCGTATCGGTTGATTGCGCTTGCCTTATTGAAAATGCTAGCGAAGGATAAACTGCGCTTTGCGACTTTTGCTCAATTGCGAAAAGGAGAACGTTTTTGAGTTCAAATGACGACGGCCCCGCGTTTCGCATTGTTGTGGACCATTTGGGTCAGGGCATTGCCATGTTTGATGCGTCCCATGCATTGGTGCTTTCAAACCAGCTATTTAAAGACCTACTTGGCTTGCCCGAACAATTGGTTGAAGCGGGCACAAAGCTCTCACACATCATTGATTTTTTGACGGCACGCGGCGATTTTGGCAAAGGCGATCTTAAAGAGCTTGCCCAAGTGCGCATGGCGCAAATCCAAGACAAACACGTTGGGCTAACCGAACGTCCAGGACATCAGGGTCAACATCTGGAGGTGCGCACAGACCATTTGCCTGATGGCGGTTTGGTGATCAGTTACGCCGATATTTCCAGCCGCATCGAAGCCGAACACGAGCTTGCCAGAGTGAACCAAAACCTTGAAGCACGCGTGCAAGACCGCACTCAAGCGTTGACCCTATTGAATTCAGAATTGGAGCGCGCGCGCGCCAAGGCCGATGCGGCCAATTTGGGCAAAACCCGTTTTCTCGCGGCCGCAAGCCACGATTTATTGCAACCCCTTAATGCTGCGCGGCTTTATACATCCACAATGATCGAACGTGCGCATGGCACTGACCTTGCTCGGCTGGCCCAAAACATCGATGCCTCTTTGGGCGCTGTGGAAGATATTATGTCTGCATTGCTGGATATTTCGCGCATCGACAGCGGCGCGCTGAAGCCTGCAAACTCTGTGTTTTCCATCCGCGAATTATTGCGCAAAGTGCGTGTGGAATTCGAACCTGCTGCCGCTGAGAAAAACATCAAATTGCGACTTGTGGGTGCAGATAGTGTGGTGCGCACAGACCGACGTTTGGTGGCGCGAGTAGTGCAAAACTTGGTCTCCAACGCTATCAAATATACGCCAGAAGGCGGGTCGGTGCTCGTTGGCTGCCGAAAACGTGGTGGCAAGGTACGGCTTGACATTATAGACAATGGCATTGGCATCGACAAAGGCCAGCAATCGCTTATCTTTGGTGAATTCTCACGCCTTGAACCGGGCGCCCGCATTGCTTCAGGATTGGGACTTGGATTGTCGATTGTGCAGCGGATCTGTTCAACGTTAAACCTGCAGCTTGAAGTTGAGAGCCAAGTTGGCAAGGGCTCTCGGTTTTCCATATATGTCCCCGAAGCGCAAAAAGGCGAAGCGCCGATTGCTGAACCCGAACCGGCGCACGTGGCTGTTAATGCAAGCCAATTCTTGGGCAAACAAATCCTATGTGTCGACAATGAAGACGATATATTGGACGCCATGCAGTCGCTTCTTTCGGGTTGGGGATGCGATGTGCGCATTGCGAAATCGCTTAAGGCGATTTCGCAATCTTCAACTCTTGAGGGGTGGATTCCTGAATTGGTGTTGATGGACTATCATCTGGATCAAACATCAGGGTTGGACGCGATTGAGTGGCTGCGGCAAAATGTGGGTGGGCACTTGCCCGCCGTATTGATTACCGCGGACCGCACCCCCCAAGTACGTGACTTAGCTGCAGCAAGAAATATTACGGTTTTGCCAAAGCCTGTAAAGCCAGCCGCATTGCGTGCGCTAATTGGGCGATTGACGTAATTCAGCGCAAAACCTCGCGGCTATCATTAGGAGCCTCTTCGCGTACATTTTTGCCATAGTCCCTGATCACACAAGCAATGCGCAAACGGTAGTTGGCAAATAGTTTGTTGCGTCCTGCTTTTTGCGCGGCACGGTGGCTGGGCAGATTGCGCCAGGCTTTGACCGCCTCTTCGTTTTCAAAGAACGACAGAGAAAGCACTTTGTTTTCATTCGTCAGGCTTTGAAAGCGTTCAACGGAGATGAACCCATCCACCTGCTCCAATTCCGATTTGAGTTGTGCGGCAATGTCTAGGTAGGCCGATTTGTGTTCTGGGTGAGGCGTGACTTCAAAGATCACCGCAATCATGGCTTTGCTGCCCCATGCGGTGCGGAAGCGAGCGTGAGGAATGTGCGCTCTTCCTTGAGGAGAAACTTTTCTTTTTGCGCGAACTGGTAGTTTTCTTGCCCCAAAGGGTCGGCAGAAAGCCGAGCGCGATATTGCTCATATGCGGCCAAACTCTCAATCGAATAAACGCCATAGGCCAAAGTTGACGAGCCTTCGTGCGGCGCGAAATAGCCGATTAAGTCCGCACCACAACGCGGAATTGCCTCGCCCCAATTGCGCGCATATTGTTCAAACAGCGCTTTCTTGGTGGGGTCGATCTGGTATTGGATGAAACATGTGATCATATCGATTTCTCCTGTTGGTTGGAAACAGCTTTGCCATATTGATCACCATCTATGCTTCGGCTATGGTCGAACTATGAAAGACGGACCAGACATATCTCGCATCGGCCAATTGATTGGCGATCCGGCACGCGCCAATATTCTGTCAGCCTTGATGAGCGGCAAGGCTTTGACCGCGACTGAATTAGCGCAAGAAGCTGGCGTGACGCTGCAAACAACAAGCGGCCATTTGGCTAAATTGGCCGACGGCGGGCTCATTCGGATGCGCAAGCAGGGCCGGCATCGCTATTATGCGCTAACAGACGATGAAGTGGCTGGGGTTTTGGAAAACCTGATGCATTTGGCTGCCATGAAGGGGCATTTGCGCACCCGCACTGGCCCGCGCGATCCAGCCCTTCGCCATGCGCGGATCTGCTATGATCACTTGGCGGGCGACAAAGGCATTGCGCTTTATGATGCGCTTATCCAGCAAGGTCATTTGCAAGAGACCGGCGACGAGCTTTCGCTAACGCGCTCTGGTGAGAGTTTTGTAGAAGAATTTGGCATTTCGCTTGAAGAAATTCAATCAAATCGCCGCCCACTTTGTCGCCAATGCCTTGACTGGAGCGAACGGCGCAACCATTTGGCCGGGACTTTGGGCAAAGCGATATTGGACCAGATGCTTGAACGTAATTGGGCCAAACGCGAAGTCAATTCGCGGATCATTCAATTTTCAAGAGAAGGTGAGAGGCAGTTTACTGCCCTACTCGCAAAACAAAACTAGTTGCGCGCAACCGCATCGATTTGCCCCTGCTCCAACTTAGACGCCGCAATCACCGCTTGGGTGCGGCTATCTACGTTAAGCTTTTGCAAAATGGCAGAAACATGGGCTTTAACCGTCGCTTCAGAAACCGACAGTTCATAAGCGATTTGCTTATTCATCAACCCATCAGAAAGCATCATCAGCACCCGCACTTGTTGTGGGGTCAGTGTGGCCAAACGTTTGGTATATTCAGCAATCTCGCTGCTTTCATCATCAAAGGTAAACCCATCAGGCACCCAAATGCCGCCTTCAAGTACCGTTTTGATGGACGAATGGATTGTATCCGGCCCCACCGATTTGGGCAAAAAGCCCGATGCGCCAAGGTCGATCGAACGGCGCACTGTGGCGCCATCATCGCTTGCCGAACAAATCATCACAGGCACTTCTGGGAATTGCGCGCGAACAAGCAACAAGCCTGAAAATCCACGAACGCCGGGCATCGCCAAATCAAGCAAGACCAAATCGCAATCGCGGTTTTGCTCTAGCAAGGATGTGAGGGTTTCTAAATCACCAGCTTCGTCAATTGTGCATCCTGCACCATTTTCAGCTTCAATGGTTTGCCGCAATGCCGCACGAAACAAAGGATGATCGTCGGCAATAATGATGCGATTTACAGACATTTAGCTTCCTGTGCTGCCCTTATATTTCTGGTGTAGCGCAACATTTGGATGATAACAAGTCGCGCAAAGCAGTTTCGGTTTTGCATTTCGCGCTACTCGTCCAGCGTTGCACCTGCTTCAACCATGCCCGCAATGATTTTCTCCACGCGTTCGAGTTCTTGCAGGCTGATTTCAATACTTTCCCGACGCTGCTTGAGCAGCAGGCGTTGTGAGCGAATTTTGGCAAGTGCTTTGCGCATTTGACCATCATTTCCATCGCGCAATTCGTAGCTTTCTAGGAAATCTTGGATTTCACGAATGGTCATGCCGATTTGTTTGCCGTTTAATATCAGGCGTAGCTTTGTGCGGTCCTTGTTGGAGTAAAGCCGTTTTTGCCCAATTCTGCGCGGCTTAAGCATGCCTTTGTCTTCATAAAAGCGCAGAGCGCGATGGGTTATGCCGAAAAAATCTGCCAAATCACCAATCGTGTAAACATGTCCGCCGGCTGCATTTGTTGGCATATTTCATTCTCGCTGAATTGTCGCGTTTTCAGGTGATATTACCCTGCATTGGCAGAATGTGTAGGCGCATCAACCGCATATTCCGATAATTGCACCGCGAATCGGGGCTGATTTTAGTCAATTTGCACCAAGAGTTAACAGCTTCTTTACCATGTTCGCTGAATGGTAGGACTGTTCGAGAACAAGATATTCGGGTGGTTCGTTTTTTGCCACCCCTTTTATGGATAGAAAATGCCAAAAAGTCGCTCTCATCTGGCCCAAGCGCCATCAGCAAGTCGGTATGGTTCCGCCCCACAGCCTTGGGACGCGCTTAAGAGTGAACTTGAGGATTTGCTGGGGCAAGTGCAAGACCAAATTTCAGAGTTTGAAGGTGATGATGTCCATGAGCCACAATTGCATTCACAAGTCGGTCGACCAATGAGTGGCGCCAGCGATTTGGAAATGCGGCGCCAAGAGGCCCTAATGAATGTGCGCACGGCCGTAGATCGCCTTGGGGCGAAGCAAGAACGACCAAAGAAAAAATCCAAGAAGAAGAAAAAGAAGCACGCTGGCAATGATTTAGAGGCAGCGATTGCCCAAATTCGCGCCTCCACGGGTCGATTGGACAATGACACCCCACCGCGCTCAGTTAAAGAGCATCACGACAACGCCAATTCAAGCTATCAAACCCAGCAACAAGATTTTGGACGCGCGCAAGAATACGCACAAGCTCAAAGCGCGGCACAAAACCAGAGTTTTGAACGGCTTACAGGACAGATTGAAGGGCTACATCGCAGCATTCGGGATTTGGCTGGCGCGGTGCCAGGCAGAGACAGTTTTGCGCGTGTAGAAAGCCAAATCGCGCAATTGAGCGCGGAGATCGACGATCATAAATCTCCGCAAGCGAATGCCATTAGCGACCAGTTGGACGGCCTGCAATATGCGCTTGAACGGTTGGCAGAACTGCAAGTGCGCCAAATTGGGCATATCGAGCAAATCAAAACCCATGAAGAAAACGATCATGGTGCTGAACGGCAGCAACGGATTGAAGAGAGCATCCGCTCGATCTACGAAAAATTTGATACGCTAGAACAAAGCATTGAACGCCCAAACAGTAGCATCGAAACGATAGCCAAAGGCATTGGCAGTATCGCAAGGGCTGTCGGCGATATGCAAAAACGCAGCCAGAACGACCAAAGCCACAATATTTTGGCCCAGATTGAGAATCTATCTCAACGCTTGTCGGCCATGGACAATGGCCAACCCAATGCACTCACACAAGATGTGAAGCGCGAGATGCAGGGATTGCGCGGCCAATTGGTGAGTGCGCTTGAACCCCGCTTTACCGCTCTTGAGACGCGTTTGGATGATTTTGCGACCAGTGGACAAGTGCCCGGCGCTGCTGCTGACTACCAAAATGTCACCGCGCGCATCGAAGAGATGGAAGACCGCATCACCCACGCAATTGAGGGCATATCCAATGCGCAAGTTGGCGAGGCTGGTCAATCAGGCTCACCACAAACTGTTGCTTTGCTCAAGGCGATGGAAACACGTTTGTCCGACGCGTTGGTTGAAATTCGTGATGCTGGCTCACAAGCCAACAACGGCTCAACCGTTTCACTGGATTCCCTTCATGCGATGGAAAAACGCATTGGTGAAGCCATTTCTCGGCTGCCAAGCATCGCGAAGACGCCAAACGACGATCAATATGACGGTCTGCGCGCGATTGAAAACAAACTCACACATAGTCTGCAACGGCTTGAAGCGCTTTCATCAGCGCCGCGCCCTGCACAAACGCCCTCAGCGGCTCCCGCACCAGTGTCCACAGCGTCAGCTTCTGCCGCTCCGCAAGAGCCATCGGTACAACAGCCGCAACGCAAAACCGAATCTGGGATCACAATCAAATCCCCACCCGTTCGCAGCAATGTTGCAACGCCATTGGCTGCTCTTAAGCAGAGCGAGCCTACTGTTTCATCAGCGGTAACTGCGCCAAAAACGCAGGATGCGGAAACCCCGCCGACGCCTAAATCTTCGTTTGGTTTTAACGAAAAGCCCGCCGAACAACGGCCGCAGCGCTCTGCGCCCATGACTTCGACTACGTCTTCGCCCGCGCCTTCGCCTGCAGTTTCAACGACAGAACAGCGCGAAAGCAGCTCAACAACTAAACAGTCCCGCGAAAGCTTTATTGCAGCGGCACGACGTGCAACTGTTGAGCGCACAGAACCAAGTGCCGCTGTGTCTGGGAACGGCGGGTTATTGGGGCGCGCACTTGACCGCATCAAATCCATCAAACAAGGCAACGCCGAGAATGAGGGTGCGGACCAGCAGCCCGAACAACAGGTTGCGCAAGAACCTTCGCCGATCGTTGAAGCTGAGACCAAACTAGAGCGTTCGCAGACACGCGAAGATGTGCGCACTTTGTCTGTTGGCCCAGAGCCTGCGCGTCCGCAATCGCTTGCCGATACGCCCAAACCCAAAAGCGCTCTGGACGAAGCCGAATTGGCATCCAAGAGTGATGACGCTGATCAAGAGGACACCCACGAAGGGGAAAGCTTCTTAACCCGCAACCGGCAGCCGATTTTGCTGGCCGCTTCGGTGGTGGCCATTATTGCCATGACGGCAAATTTGGTTTTGGACAAAGGGCAAACCACAGATAGCTCAACCATTCCAAGCAGTGTGCAAGAAGCAGACGTGAGTGAGGCACCGCGCCAAATCAGCCTGACCGAGGTTGAAACTGCCCTTTCAAACGCGCAAGCAATGCCTGCTGAAACTGTGTCTTTGACCAGTTCAATGGCCATTACTGATCAGAGTGTTGGGTTGGTTGCGCCAACGCCGCAGCTGGTCGACAATGAAATTGTCACCGCAAGTATTCCAAATTCTCCAGTGGAAGTTGAACTGCCACCAACAGAACTTGGGCCTACCGCCCTGCGTGAAGCCGCTGCAAATGGCGATCCGCGCGCGCAGTATGAAGTTGGGATGATTTTTGCCGAAGGCAAAGCTGTACCCAAGGATTCCCAAGAGGCGGTCAAATGGTTTGAACGCTCTGCTGCCACCGGGTTTGCTGCAGCACAATATCGACTTGGCACCGCCTTTGAACATGGCTTGGGTGTGAACAAAGACTTGGACCAAGCCAAACTTTGGTACTTGCGTTCAGCTGAAGCTGGCAACCGGATGGGTATGCACAACCTTGCGGCCCTGCACGCCAGCGGGCCAGATGGCGAAAGAGATTTCAGCATAGCCGCACGCTGGTTTGAAGAAGCAGCAATGCGCGGCGTGTTGGACAGTCAGTTTAATCTGGGCATGCTTTATGCGCGTGGATTGGGCGTGAGCCAAGATTTCACAACGTCGTTCAAATGGTTTTCAATTGCTGCAGCCAATGGCGACAAAGATGCGCAGAAGGCGCGCGACGATGTTGCTCGTTCTTTGGACGCGGCGCAAATGAGTGAAATCAAGCGTGAGTTGGCTGAATGGCGCCCAAAGCAGATTGATCTCATCAGCAACTTCGCTCCAATTGGTACGTGGGATAAGAACTTCAATCCTGGTGTTGAAATCAACCAACGCGAAGTGGTGCTTGGTGTTCAGATTGCTCTATCCAAACTTGGTTTCCAATTGGGCACACCAGACGGCGTGATGGGACCCAAAACCCGCGACGCGATTTCACAATTTGAGCGCACCCTTGGCATGAGCCAAAGCGGCACTATTAATCCACGTTTGTTGACTGTGTTGAATGGTCAACCCGTCTAAACACATGCAGGTGCTGTGTAAATAGTCTGTTTCAAGGCGAAACGCCGTGTATCGGCGATTGACAGGGTATTGGTGCGCGCCTAAACCGGATAGTAACCGAGCCCTTTAGAAGCAGGATGCACCGCCGTGCAACTCTATTTGCCTATCGCTGAAATCTCACTCAACATTTTCATGTTGATTGGGCTTGGCGGCGCGGTTGGTTTTCTTTCAGGTCTATTTGGCGTTGGTGGCGGCTTTTTGCTGACGCCAATGTTGATTTTTTCTGGCATTCCGGCACCGGTGGCCGTTGCTTCTGTTACGGGCCAAGTTGTTGCCGCTTCAACATCTGGCGCACTCTCATATTGGCGACGCGGCGGGATAGACGTCAAACTGGCCTCGTTCCTGATCATATCGGGCATTTTCGGGGCTTTTGGTGGCGTCTGGACCTTTGGCGTGTTGCGGGCGGCGGGTCAGCTCGACCTTGTGATTTCGTTGGGCTATTTGATCTTTTTGGGCTCTATCGGCAGCTTGATGCTGTTTGAAGCTGTAGGCTCGATGATCAAACATAAAGCGGGCAAGACTATTCCGCACAAATTACCTGGCCAACATAGCTGGGTGCATGGTTTACCCTTTCGTGTGCGCTTTAAACGCTCCAACCTTTATGTGAGCATTTTGCCTGTTGTGCTGATTGGCGGAAGCATTGGGTTTTTGGGATCATTGCTGGGCATTGGTGGTGGTTTTATTCTGGTGCCCGCGCTGATTTACATTTTGCGGGTGCCCGGCTCTGTTGTGATTGGCACATCTTTGTTGCAGGTGCTTGCCATTATGGCGGCCACCACCATTCTGCACGCAGTGAACAGTCAGACCGTTGATATATTGCTGGCCTTCTCACTAATGGTAGGTTCTGTAATTGGCGCCCAGTTTGGCGCATCGGCCGGGCAGCATTTGCGCGGTGAACAGTTGCGGGCTCTTTTGGCGATTATTGTTCTGGCCGTGGCGATCCGCTTTGCTTTGTCGCTATTGCTTACCCCTGCAGATCCATTTTCGATGACCATCTTGCCCGGAGGCGTCACATGATGGTTCGCGTTGCCTCTTTGCTGGTCATCTTTTTTGTCGGGATTGTTGACGCCTCTGCACAACGACTTGTTGCGTCAAGTTCTGATCCACACATCTCGATCACATCAACATTTTCTGGTGAAGAAATTACCTTTTTTGGCAATATCGAGAAGGCGTTTGACCAAAGCCCAAGCGCAATTACCAACAATTACCATATTGTGATTGCTGTGCGTGGTCCCTCGTCTACCCGGGTTGCGCGCCGCAAAACAAATCAGTTTGGGGTGTGGTTGAACGGAGAAGAAGTTGCTTTTAAGAGCTTCCCCTCGTTCTTTCATATCATTTCAAACCTGCCATTGGAGCAAGTTGCAGATCAGCAAGCACTGGCGGTTAATGGACTAGCGTTTGATAGCGCACCGTTTTTGCAGCCCGTTGGTAATATTGCCAAAGCCGGAGAATTCAGCCAAGAGCTGATCCGGCTGATGAAGGAGCAAGACCTCTACAAGAAAATCGAGCACGGCGTGACCTTCCACTCGGACACATTTTATTCGGCGCGCATCCAATTACCAGCACATGTGCCTAACGGCAACTACATTGCGATCACCCATTTGTTTCAAGACGGGCAACTCATGGCCAAGAAAGCGCAAAGATTTTCTGTGCGCACGGTTGGGTTCGAGCGGTTTTTGTCCTCCAGCGCCAAAGACTATTCATTTCTTTATGGACTTGTGTGCGTTTTACTTGCGATATTTACAGGGTGGTTGAGCGGAGTCGCTTTTAGGAGGTAACGGAATGAATAGCCTTCCTTTGTTTTGGTCCAGAACCGTTGCCTTTGCCGGTCTTGCGGGCTGGATTCCGTTTTTGCTTGGCCTGCTTCTAACGCTTTTTCCTGCTCTTTCCCCATTTGATCCGGTAGTTTTTGAACGCGCACTGGTGGGCTATGGCGCGCTGATCCTTTCGTTTTTGGGCGGTGTACGCTGGGGCATCCGCTTGCAAGGCGGTGCAGGCACCGATTTGACATATATCGTTGGCACCTTTGGCTCGATTGCCAGCTTTATCACCTTGTTGCTGCCGATCAATTTGGGGCTGATTATCCTCACCATTGGCTTTGCCATTCATGGGGCATGGGATGTTGCTGCGGGCATGAGTGGGCGCGTGCCGCAAGCTTACGCCCGCTTGCGCGCTGTTCTGACTTGGCTTGTGTGCCTAACCCTATTGCTCACCTTTGTTGCTAGACTGTTTGTAGGCTAATGCTGAAATGTACGATTAGAGATATCACCATTAGAGACAGCCTTGCGCTGCAAGATATCTATGCGCACATGCACCCCAAGGACCCTGAAGTCTCAGAACCCGCTTTTCGCAACGCCCTGGCGCTGGCCATTGACGATCCGATGCAACACGTAATTGTGGGCGAACTCGACGGGCCAATTGTTGCGGTTTGCACAGTTTACATTTTGCCTAATCTGACGCGTGGCTGTCGCCCGTTTGGGCTGATTGAAAATGTAGTCACTCATCGTGATCATCGGCGCTTGGGCTTTGGCCGTCAGGTTTTGGCGGAAGCCAGCGAAAGGGCAAAGCGCTTCGGTTGCTACAAGCTCATGCTCATGACCGGCAGCAAGCGGGCAGAAGTGCGCGCATTCTATGAAGCGGCAGGGTTTAAGCAGAATAAGACCGGCTTCCAGATCAGATATTAGCGCCCAATCAAATGCCGCTTGGCGATTGGGTAGATCTGTTCTCGCCCAATCACAGCGATCATCAAATTGTTGCGGTCCAGAACACCGTCAAAGGCTGAGTTCAGGATATTCAGGCTGCCCGTAGAAACGCCAAATGCGGGCATAATCAGCCGGGTTTCATCCGAGACAAAACAGGCTCGCCTGATCGAGCGACCATTCATGCGCACATGTGCGGCAGGGTGCAAATGCCCGGCGATTTGATTGGTCACTTTGGCGTCTGGTTCATGTGAAAGCACTATGCCATCAAGCGCAACACTTTCACAGCAATTGCCCCCCAATTCATGCGCTGCGGGATCATGATTGCCCGCAATCCAAATCCATTCAGTTGTTTGGGTCAGCTGCGCCAAGGCATCCGCATCCTGCACCGACAGTGTTGTTGTGCCTTCATCGCGGTGGAAGCTATCGCCCAGTGAAATCACCCGGCGCGCACCTGTTGCCGCAATATCATCGGCCAGCAACTTGATCGTGGCCCCCGTGTCGTAGGGTGGCAAGAATTGGCGTGACTTGGCGAAAGATGACATTTTTTCCAAATGCAAATCTGCCACCAGCAGTGTTTCATGTTCAGGCCAATAAAGCGCACCCGATAGCAAGCCAACAAATTGTGCACCAGCGAATTTTAGGTCGAACCCAGCGTATGAAACCGATGATTTTTTCCGCACCGCTCCGGTCACTATAAGTTCTTTCGGAATTGCACGACGCGGCCGATTTCTGCGAAGCCGCACGCTTCATGTGCTTTTTGACCATCGACATTTTTAAGCTCTGAATCCGATGCCATATGCGGGTAACCCTGCGCACGGGCCCAATCGGCGGCGGCGTCTATAAGGGCGCTAGCGATGCCGGCCTTGCGGTATTCTTGTTTGACGAACCAGCCTTCCAAATAGGCCACAGGACCATCATAGCATCCGTCCGCATAAGAGCGACGGGCGATTTCGGCAAAGCCGATGGCCTTGCCCTCAACGAAAGCAAGGAACACGATTTGCAGGTTTGGGTCTGTGCCGTTTAAGAAGCGTTTTGCTTCCTTTTCCGCGTCTTCATCGGTGAAGCCGCGCCATAGGATCTGGCGCAGTTTCGCCCAATCGTGCCATTCTTCTGGCTTCATTTTGCGGACTTCAAATTGCATTATTTCTTTCCAGACGCCTCACGGAGCAAATCTTCTGCTGCTTCTGCCAACACGCTTTCGCGCCCTTCGCCAAAGATCGGCTCCTTACCAATTTCCAGCATAACCGGCACCGCAAGCGGAGAGATTCGCTCTAAATCCTTATGGATTATATGACGGCGAATGCGTTTTAAACAGGTGCCAAGTCGTTCAATATCCAACAATCCACGCGATGCATCGCGACGGGTGGCCTGCATCAGGATATGATCGGGCTCATGCTCATAGAGCACATTGTAGATCAGATCCGACGACATGGTGATTTGGCGGCCCGATTTCTCTTGCCCCGGATAGCGCCTCTCAATCAGTCCAGAGATGATCGCGCAATTGCGGAACGTGCGTTGCATTAGGCTTGATTCATCCAGCCATGTTTCCAGATCGTCCCCCAACATGTCTTCGTCGAACAATTCATCAAGCGACAAGCGGCCCCGTTTGAATTGCGCGCCAATATCCGTTGCGCACCATATGGCTAATGCATATTCTGAGGCGACGAACCCCAACGGTTTTGCCCGGTCACGCTCGAGGCGTTTAGTCAGCAACATGCCCAATGTTTGGTGGGCCAACCGCCCCTCGAACGGGTAGCAGACCATGAAATATTTGTCCGCTTTGGGGAAGGTTTCCACAAGCAAGCTTTCTTCACCCGGAAGGGTGGAAACGTCGCGTTGCAACCGCAACCAATCGCTGACTTGGTCCGGCATTGCTTGCCAGAGTTTGGGCGTGGCCAGCGTTTTGCGCACCCGTTCGGCAAGGTAGGTCGATAGGGGAAATTTGCCCCCCATGTAGGAGGGAATTTTGGGGTTTTTCGCCACCGCGCGGGACACATAAGCTTCCGTATCTTTAATCGCCTCAAAGGCAACGATTTCTCCACCGAAGATGAATGTATCGCCAGGTGAGAGTTGGGAGATGAAATATTCCTCAATCTCCCCCAGCACCCGACCGCCCCGGCCAATTGGCCCGGTGGTTGCGCCACGTTTTTGGCCGCGCGACCGCACTAACCGCACTTTGAGCATTGGCTCTTCAACAATGGTGCCCACATTCATGCGGTATTGCTGCGCGATCTTTGGGTGAGCAATGCGCCAGGTGTCGTCTTCCGTTTTGCGCAATCGCGCGAACCGCTCATAAGCGCAAAGGGCATACCCCCCGGTTGCAACGAAATCAACGACCCGTTCAAATTGCTCCCACTCAAGGTCGCGATAGGGCCAAGCACAGATGATTTCGTCGTATAATTGCACCGCGTTGAAGGGTGCAGAACAGGCCATGCCCAATATATGTTGAGCAAGCACATCTAAGCCCCCGGGCTGAGGGTCTTCGCTGTCCTGTGCGCGTTCTTTCACCGCTTCTTTTGCCGCTTCGCACTCCAGCACCTCAAAGCGGTTTGCGGGCACCAGTAGGGCGCGTGAGGGTTCATCCAATCTGTGGTTAGAGCGGCCAATGCGTTGCAACAATCGCGACGAACCTTTTGGCGCACCGATTTGCACCACCAAATCAACGTCACCCCAATCAATGCCCAGATCAAGGGTTGAGGTACAAACAACTGCTTGCAACTTTCCCGCCACCATCGCCGCTTCAACTTTGCGGCGCTGCTCTACGTCGAGTGAGCCATGGTGCAAAGCGATGGCTAGCCCATCTTCGTTGAGTTCCCACAAGGATTGGAACAGCAATTCGGCTTGTGATCGGGTGTTGACGAACAGCAATGTGGTGCCGTTCTGTTTGATGATCTCAAGCAGTTCAGGCACTGCATATTGGGCGGAGTGCCCAGCCCAAGGCACACGATCGTCGCTGGCGAGAATTTCAACTTCTGGGTCTGCCCCACCCGTGTTGGTCACAAACGCCACTTCGCGTTCTGGCTTTGGTGTGCCGATCCATTCGCGCAGCATTTCTGGTTTGGCGACTGTGGCCGAAAGGGCTGAGATTCTTAGATCAGGGCACAGCGTGCCCAACCGCGCCAACCCCAGCGCCAAGAGATCGCCGCGTTTCGAGAGGGCAAGCGCGTGCAATTCATCAAGCACCACCCGCTTGAGAGACCCAAACAGTTTTGGCGCTTCTTTGTGCGATAGCATCAGCGCCAATTGTTCGGGCGTGGTCATTAGAATATTTGGTGGGTCGAACCGCTGGCGTTGTCGCCTAGAGGACGGCGTGTCGCCCGTGCGGGTTTCCACACGAATGTCCAATCCCATATCCGCAATTGGGTCCATCAAGTTGCGGGCCACATCAACCGCCAGTGCTTTGAGCGGCGAAATATAGAGCGTGTGCATGCCGTCAAACTGGTCAACGGCCAGATCGGCGATTGAAGGCAAGAAGCCAGCCAGTGTTTTACCAGCGCCTGTTGGCGCGATCAGCAGGGCCGATTTGCCGGATCGATCTGCCTCCAGCATGTCCAATTGATGTTGCCGTGGCGCCCAATTTTTGGCCACAAACCAGTCGCGCACCACATCTGGCAGACCCCATGCGTGTGCGAATAGGTCAGCATCATTTGGAGGAATTGTTTGGCGAGTGCTTGTTGATTTGCGCATTGCACCTATATTTAACGCACAATATGCTGATCACCAGTGTTTTCGTGAATTCAGCTAATAGAATTATTTGGGGAACAATTATGAGCAATTCAGATAGACATGAAGACGACCAAGAATTACGCGCCACGAAACGTGACATTTTTGGCGGTAGCCCACGCAAGGTCTTTTTCAAATTGGTGATCCTTTCGCTGATCGTTGGATTTGTGATGCGGATGATGGACATAACGCCGGGCACCATATTTGGGACATTGGGCAGCTACGTTGGTCGAACCTTTGCAGACCTTGGCAGCTTTATGGGCGACTTGGGCGTTTGGTTTGGCTTTGGTGCGGCGATTGTTTTCCCGCTTTACATTTTCATTCGGCTTTGGCGGCGCTGGCTTTCATAGGTCCATCAATTAAATTCATCACCCCCTGCTTGCCTAATTGCAAGTTGGGGGTAAACTTCATCCCTTGAGAATCTTTTGGCAACACGTGTTCCGCGGCTGTTGCCTTTTCTATTGGGTGAATGACAATGAGCGCCAAGAGCTATCCCTTTAACGTGGGCCACAAGGATGTTTGGCTAATAGCGCTGCCGACCGCGGTGGCGTTTGTAACCGAACCCTTGGTGGGCATTGCAGACACCACTATTGTTGGGCGTTTGGGCGAAGTTGATTTGCTCGGTGGGTTGCTGATCGGTGGGCTGGTGTTTGATTTCATCGCCGCCATTTTCTATTTCCTCCGTTTGTCGACCACCGGTCTAACCGCGCAAGCCTTTGGTGCGCGCGATGATGCATCACAAGCTGCGCATTTGGTGCGGGCGGTGACGGTTGGTTTTATCGCTGGGCTTATTGTTTTGGCATTGATGGTGCCGATTGCTGAATTTGCCAGCGTTGCTTATGGGGCCAGCCCTGAAGTAGTTGAAGCGTTCAAGAGCTATTTCTATATCCGGGTATTGGCCGCGCCATTCGTCCTGATGAACTTTGCCCTTGTGGGTTGGTTCCTTGGGCGGGGGCAGAGCTTTGTTGCGTTGATCCTGCAATTGATCCTCAATTTATCAAACATCGGGCTTTCAATTTGGTTCACATTTGGGCTGGACATGGGCATTGCCGGGGTGGCATGGGGCACCGTTGCAGCGCAGATTATCATGCTGATCGTTGGTTTGCTCTGGGCCGTTGTGCAACTTGGTGGGCACTCGCGCCTGTTGCGCAAGTTGGGCGAAGCTGACCTGCTCAATGTGGTGCAGATCAAACGGCTTTTGGGCCTGAGCGGGGATATCTTGATCCGCTCCGTTTTGCTTAGCGCAGTATTTTCATTTTTTGCCTCACAAGGGGCGCGCGCCGGTGATGACATTCTGGCCGCCAACGGCATTTTGTTGCACTTCCTCATGGTCGCCGCCTTCTTTTTGGACGGGTTGGCCGCAGCGTCCGAACAACTTTGCGGCAAGGCGATTGGCGCGCGCTGGCGGCCTGCATTTGTGGATGCGATCAAGCTTTCTTCGCTGTGGGGGTTCATTCTTTCAGGCGGCCTATCTGTCATTTTCCTGATCACTGGACCGACCATTATTGACTTTATGACCACATCAGAAGTGGTGCGCCAGACCGCTCGCGACTACTTATTAATCGCCGCGATTGCCCCCGTATTTGGGGTATTGGCCTTTGTGCTTGATGGGGTTTTTGCTGGTGCAACCATGGGATCAGACATGCGCAATGGCATGATTGTTTCGACCATTATTTTTGCACTGGTTTGGGCAGTGCTGACCCCTATTTTGGGCATCGCAGGTCTTTGGTGGGCGCTGCATAGTTTCTTCATTGGACGAAGCTTGGTGTTTTTGGCCCTATTGAAGATCCGCATGCCCGACTTGTTCGCGCGGGTTGATGCGGGCGCATAGGAAAGCACTTGCACCGCAACTGTCGGCCAAGTTGAAAGAAGAAGTGCAACTTCTTGTGCTTACGATGCCGAACCGAAAAACTGGTTCCCGCTTTTTCTGGCAACGCTTGCAGACACGCGAGGCATTTAAGGTCTCGTGTTATTTGGTAGTAAAAATGAGACGTTAAACGCCTCGCGTGAAATGGCTTTTGCCTTAAAACTGAAATACCCCGAGGTGCTAAACCCTTCTATCCCCTTGCTCTGCATTCCATCAAAACTGTTTTGATCGCCTTGATCATTTGATGAGTGTTTTGCAACACAGGTGGAAAACAATACCCACCAAACGTCTTACAAGCTGCCTTCGGTGTCAGGCTGGACATTTCAATTCAACGCGAACAACAAACGTCTTGTTGCCCGGCCATCCCCTTTTCTCTAAGAGTTACGCGCCGCCGTCGCAGACTTCGTCTGCTTCCCCGGCACCCCCGGCTCTTTTTACGCGCCGCCGTCGCAGACTTCGTCTGCTTCCCCGGCACCCCCGCCGATTGGTGCAAAACACCAACGCGTTGCGGAGGTCAGATAGACCCCGGATCAACCCGCGCGGCGCAAGCGCCACTTGGTTGTCCGGGGCGGTACGGGTGGAAATCAATTGTTCCTCTCGCACCGTCCCGCACTTGATGCGGGACCTCTTTAAAGAGCCCCCCACCATTAATCCCTCCCCACAAGGGGGAGGGAAACAAGGGCAGCGCAATCACAACCCTCACCGCCCAACATTCGTCAATGCCCTGCGACGGTTTCAAGAAAAGGTCCGATCATTGTGGCATGAGCTTTTGGGTGCGGGGATAGATTTTGTCAAAAACTACCCCCAAACGCCTCACCTCACCCCGCACGTCATCCCGGATTTAGTCCGGGATCCAGGCGAGAACAACCGCCAACAAATGCGTTCGTGGTTTACTCCGGCCTGGTTCCCTGCCTGCGCAGGGATGACGGATAATACTAGCGCGAGCGCCGTGCCTGTAGCGCTGATCGAAATGAGTGCTCTTTCACCGTTCGCCCACGCCGCCTCACCCCACGCCCACCTCTTCATCCTGAGCCTGTCGAAGGATGAGCTGCCGCGTACCACATTCATGGTTTCACGGGCACACTGCGTGGTTGAGGGAGTCAATTAGGTGTCAATTTATCAACAAGGACAAGCGCTTTAAGTCAAACGCTTACCGTTAGGCACCGGCTGATCAACTGCGGCCAAAACGATGTCGCCGTATTCATCTTCAAAACTAAGCGTGAGCACTTCAGTTTTGTTCGTTAGTTGTCTGGTGGTCGCCTCATGTTTGCAATTCGATCGTTTCATTCCCCTTGCGGTTCAACCGGTTGCGCCCTAACTTCATAAAGGAAACCTTTTGGAGGGCGGCATGAAACTTGAACAGATCGCACTTATTCTGGTGATCATTGCAACAATTGGAAATTTTGGCGTGATGGTTTTTGGAATTGTCTCGTCGGGTGTGCCGATATGGCCCTTCTTCATTTTGGCCATTGTTGGGTTGGCCCTGCTGGGCCGCGTGATTTACCAGCGCACGACCAATGAAGAAGACAATTATTACGAGAAGAACATCAAGGAGTAGCGGCAATGATTGTAACCACAGGAATTGATGTAGCCGAAGGCGAGATTATTCAAACGTTGGGCCTTGTACGTGGCAATACGATAAGGGCCAAACATGTAGGCACTGACATCATCGCTGGACTGCGAAACCTGGTTGGCGGCGAAGTAAGTGAATATACAAAACTGATGGCAGAGGCGCGCGAGCAAGCTTATGATCGGATGATCGCCCATGCCCGCAGTATGGACGCAGACGCAATTATCGGCGTCAATTTCACCACATCCATGATCACCCAAGGTGCTGCTGAAATATTGGCTTATGGCACGGCGGTGAAGCTGAGGAAGTAACATGCCAAAAATCGACATGCCAAACTGGCAGAAAAGCGCGGGGAAAGCGCACCCAATTAGTGGACAGAATGACGGACCCTATGAAGAAAGGGTTCTGGGCGAACTAGCTGGCCTGAGCAATCTTGGCGTCCGGATGGAGAAATTACCACCCGGTTCCGCATCTTCACACCGCCATTGGCACGAAACGGAAGATGAGTTTTTGATGATGATATCGGGCGAGTTGGTATTGATCGAAGACGACGAAACTCTTCTGAAACCAGGAGATTGCGCTGCTTGGCGCGCAGGATCTCCTGTCGCGCATTGCCTCAAGAATAAGAGCGACCAAGATGCGACTTATCTAATAGTAGGTGCCAACAAACCTCACGACTGCGTGACCTATCCCGATCACAATATCGTTTACAATCGGGACGAGAGCAAGCGTTGGTTTACACGCATCGACGGCACGCCCATTGACTTTAAGCCGGGCAAAAGGTCGTAGCTCAATTCGCCTTGAAATGCTTGGACAGTTTAAGGTGCTGGCCTTGGTAGTTTGAATTAAGGTCTGCCCCATAAAGGTTAGTTGGGCGTTCGGCCATGCGCTCATAAATCAGGCGACCAATGGTTTGGCCGTGTTCCACCAAAAATGGCACTTCGCGTGACCTCACTTCCAAGACAGCGCGGCTGCCTGCGCCTGCTGCGTTGGCATGGCCAAATCCGGGGTCAAAGAAACCCGCGTAATGCACGCGGAACTCGCCCATGAGATGATCAAACGGCACCATTTCCGCCGCATAGTCGGGCGGCACATGCACGGCCTCGCGTGACACAAGGATGTAAAATTCATCTGGATCAAGGATCAGTTCGGCTGCACCACGATCATAAATGGGTTCCCAAAAATCAAGAATATCCAGCGCGGCCTTTTTATCCACGTCGACCACCGCTGTGTGGCGTTTTGAGCGATAGCCTATCAGACCACCCCGATCACCGCCTTTAAGATCAATCGAAAGGGCAACGCCATTATCGACGGGGGCGTTTTCGTCAAACACCAGCGTTTGTTCTTTGTGAAGAGCTTGGTGCTCGGCCACATTAAGGCGGGTGTCGCCTTCGCGGAAGCGGATTTGGCTAAGGCGAGAGCCTTGGCGCACCAGCACTGGGAACGTGCGTGGGCTGACTTCTAAATATAGCTGGCCCTGATAGCCCGCTGGCACTGTATCGAACGCGCGCCCCTGATCAGTGATGACGCGGGTAAAAATGTCCAAACGACCGGTGGAGCTTTTTGGATTGGTGGTGGCGGAAACGCCTTTTGGCAAGTTGAGGCTTTCCATCAGCGGTACAATGTATACGCAACCGCGCTCAAGCACGGCGCCAACAGACAAGTCAATTTGATGCAGTTTTAGATCGTTGATCCGATCTTTAACGGCTTTGCCGGGCCCGGGCAGAAAGCTGGCGCGCACACGATAGGCAATATCGCCAAGCCGCAAATCAAGGCTTGCAGGCTGTACCTGATCATCGTCAAATGGTTTTGATGTGAGGATGGAGCCTGATGCGTTGAGATCCGCAATCATGCGTGCAGAAAAGATGCCTGTTACAACTGCCATTTGTGTATTGAAATCCGCCCGAGTGTTTTTGTTGGCTATTCTCTAGCAATATTGACGCCGAGGTGCAATTGGCGTTACATCGGCAATTGGTGGTGATTTGGCCGGTCTGATTGCAGCCACCTTAAACAAATTGCTAAAGTCGACCGTATTGCCGGCCAAATTGGGTCGGCATTTTTGTTTGGAGTGCTTAAAATGGCCAACGCGAAAAACCCGTTAGCGGACCCAAAAAACCAAAGCGCAGCCACCCAGTCCGTGCACGGGGGAACGTACCGTTCGCCGCACGGCGAAACGTCTGAAGCTTTGTATTTAAACTCAGGGTTTGTTTATGAATCATCAGCCGCGGCGGAAGCGCGGTTTATGGGTGATGATGACGGGCATATTTATTCGCGGTTCTCCAACCCATCGTATGACATGTTTCAAGACCGGATGTGCTTGATTGAAGGCGCACAAGCGGCGCGGGCAACGGCAACGGGCATGGCAGCGGTAACAACGGCGGTTATGAGCCAAGTGCGGGCGGGTGACCATGTGGTTGCAGCGCGCGCATTGTTTGGCGGTTGTCGGTTTGTGGTCGAGGATTACTTACCGCGTTGGGGCGTTGAATCTACCTTGGTGGATGGTCGCGACCCTGAAAATTTTGCGCGCGCGATGAAGCCAAACACCAAAGCGATCTTTATTGAAACACCCACCAATCCAACGCTTGAGTTGGTGGATATTGCCGCAGTGGCTGAAATTGCTCATGCCAACGGCGCTGTGTTGATTGTGGACAATGTTTTTGCCACGCCGATATTTCAAAAACCATTGGCATTGGGCGCTGATTTGGTGACCTATTCGGCCACCAAACATATCGATGGGCAAGGCCGCTGCATGGGTGGCATTATCCTTGGATCAAAAGAGTTGATCGAAGCCGATATCCACACCATAATTCGCCAAACCGGCCCAACCATTAGCCCGTTCAATGCTTGGGTGATGCTTAAGGGCTTGGAAACATTGGCAATACGGGTCGAGCGGATGACCCAATCTGCGAGCGCATTGGCTGACTTTTTAGCCGATCACCCAAAGATCGACAAAGTGTTTTACCCGCACCACAAATCGCACCCGCAATATGAGCTTGGAATGAAGCAAATGAGTGGTGGGTCAACCATGTTGGCGATGGAGGTGAAAAGCAATGCGGGTGACGGGTCTGGTAGCAATCAAGAGAATGCCTTTAAACTGGCAGACAGTTTGGGCATTGTGAAAATCTCGAACAATTTGGGCGATGCGAAGTCGATCATCACTCACCCGGCGACCACCACCCACCAGCGTTTTTCTGAAGAAGAGCAATTGGAAGCGGGCATAAACCGCAAATTGTTGCGCTTGTCAGTTGGTTTGGAAGATGGGCAAGACCTGATCAAAGATTTTGCCTTTGCTTTGGACCAAATCTAGCGCTTGGCAAACTCTTGATAGGCCAACCAAATACGTGACGTTGCCGTGTAAAAACAGGCGGCAGCGAACAGGTATGCCATAATGGCGAAATGCTGCGGCCAGATGCAAAGCGCCACAAAGAACGCAATGGTTTCTGTGCCTTCAAGCAACCCGGTGGAAAAATAGAGCGATTTTGCACCGCGCTGTGCTGTGGAGAGTTTGTGTTTTTCTGCCAGAATGGCATAGCCCAAAAAGGTGCCGCCATTGAAATAGAACGACATGAGCAAAAGCGCGCCTGCTATCGCATTGTTTGCCGGGTCCAAAACCACGAATGCCACCGGAATTGCGCCGTAGAAAAAGAAGTCCGCAACAATATCCCAAAAACCGCCAAAGTCAGTTTTGTGCGTTGCGCGGGCGACGGCCCCATCCAGCCCATCAGCCACACGGGAAATAAGCAGCAGCCACAGACCGGCCTGCAGGTTGCCAATAGCGATAAAAAGTGCAGCGAAAAGCCCCAAAACCAACCCTGCAAGCGTGACCGCGTTGGCACTTACACCCGTTTTGGCCAATTGCCGGCCCACCAAATCCAGTGGTCCATCGATAAGTTTACGCATATAGCCGTCGAGCACAATAATATCCCCTTGCATTTAAGTTTGGGCAGGTTACCACATCCCGGCAAGGAGAATTGGTCATTTTCTTGTTATCAAAGAGTGTGCTAGGGCTTTACATTCAAAGCGGCAGGTAACTAGGGACGCATCGCGACATTTATGGATTTTCGCCCTGTATTGATGATCATCGGTGCGCTTACAGCCACATTGGGTTGCACGATGTTCTTGCCCGCGATCGCCGACGCACTGGTGGGCAATCCGGATTGGATCGTTTTTGTGACCACCGGGCTTATGACAACCCTTTTGGGCGCGGGCACGTGGGCGGCAACAGTTGGAAAAGATCAAACCCTAAATATTCGGCAGGCCTTTTTGATGACGGCCTTGGTGTGGGTGGTGCTTGCTTTTTTTGGGGCTCTCCCCTTTTTCATGGCGGATCAAGGGCTTAGCTATACCGACTCATTCTTTGAGGCCCTATCTGGCCTAACCACGACCGGTTCGACCGTTATAACCGGCCTTGATAATATGCCGCCCGGCATTTTGTTGTGGCGCGGTCTGTTACAGTGGTTCGGCGGCCTTGGGATTATTGTGATGGCAATCGCTGTGCTGCCCATGCTGCAAATTGGTGGCATGCAGATGTTTCGCGTTGAAGCATTTGATGCGTCTGACAAAATATTACCGCGTGCCGCCCAAATCGCGGGTAGCATGACCACGGTCTATATGCTTTTGACTTTAATATGTGCCATTAGCTATTGGGCTGCGGGCATGCCGCTATTTGATGCGCTTGTGCATTCAATGACAACGGTTGCAACAGGTGGCTTGTCGACCAGAGATGGTTCAATCAGTTCCTACGAGAGCGTTGCGATCGACTATATTGCGATCACCTTCATGATATTGGGGGCGCTACCTTTTTTGCTTTATGTGCGGTTTTTGCAAGGGGATCGCAAAAGCCTATTTGGCGATTCACAGGTGCGCGCGTTTTTGGCAACGCTTGGTGTTTTCGCGTTTGCTGCGGTGATCATTCAATATGTTGAGGATATCGGGCGCGGCGAAGAAGCATTTCGCCATGCGCTTTTTTCGGTGACCTCTGTGATGACAGGGACCGGATATGCTACGGCCGATTACGGCAGCTGGGGCCATGAAGCGGCAACCCTGTTCTTTATTTTGACCTTCATTGGAGGATGTGCTGGTTCCACATCCTGCGGCATCAAAGTCTTCCGGTTCCAAGTGCTGTTTTTAGACTTGAAGCAACATATTCGCGAAATTCTGTATCCCTCGGGCGTGTTTGTGAAGCGCTATAATGGCGCCATTTTAACCGACGATGTGTCCGCCTCAGTGATGAGCTTTGTGTTTCTATATATTGCATCATTCATGGTGTTGGCCCTGCTGCTAAGCCTAACCGGTTTGGATGCGCTTACCGCCTTTTCAGGCGCAGCAACAGCCATCTCCAATGTTGGGCCGGGATTGGGCGAAATTATAGGCCCTTCTGGAAACTTCGCTCCATTGCCAGACATCTCTAAATGGCTACTTGCAGCGGGCATGATTATCGGACGCCTTGAAATCTTTACCGTGATCGTCTTGTTCCTGCCCCGCTTCTGGCGGAATTAGACTGGTAAGTGATCAGATGCCAACGGTTTAACGGCTTTAGCGATTTCCAAAATGCCCTACCCCTCTAAATCCGGTCCACGTGGAACCGTGTGATGATCGCCGCGCAGAAGACCGCGGAAACTTGGGGCGCCTTTGCGGAGGAAAAGCCAGCCAAAGAAAGCGCCAATATCTGCCCCTATGCCAATAAAGGCGGGCACAAGGAACAAGACTAAGGTTGTGGCCAAACCCAAGCCAAACACAATGGTGATCGCCATTGGGATCAAGAACTGGGCTTGCAGGCTGGTTTCGAACAACAGTGGGGTAAGGCCGCCAATGGTGGTGAGTGAGGTCAATAGCACGGCGCGCAATCGATCTCGCGCTGCACCGGTTGCGGCTTTTTCTAAACTGTCGCCTTCTTGCACGCGTTCCTGCAAGCGCGAAACAAAAACAATGGAGTCGTTCACCAAAATACCGGCCAATCCCAATAGGCCCATCATGGAAATAATGGTGAGATTATAGCCCATAATATAGTGGCCCCAGATCGCACCAACTATGCCGAACGGGATGATGAGCATGACAGCCAATGGGGCGAAATAAGATGCAAATATCCAAGAAATTATCACATACATTATGCCCAAGGCGATAAACCCGCCCAGCTGCAAATCGCCAAAGGCTGCGCCTTGCTCGGCTTGGGTACCGCCAAAGCTATATTGCACACCATGTTTGGCGGCGATTGTTGCCATGTGATCGGCCTCGAGACGTTCCAAAATCTCTGCGCCTTGAACAATTGAAGTGTCGGTATCCGCGCGAACGCTGACGGTTGTTTTGCCTTCTTCGCGGTTGATGCGGTTAAAGCCCTGGCGATCGCTAAAGCTAACGACTTCTGCAAGGGGCACAAAATTGCCTGCACCCGATTTAACCCATAGGTCACGCAGCGCCGCAGAACCAACAGCATCGGATACTTGTTCAACGCGGATGGATATTTCTTCCTCTTCTTCTGCGACACGTCGGGCCAAATTGCCTTCAAATGTATCGCGAATTTGCGAGCCCAGACTGTCCAGCGAGAATCCGAGGGCGCGACCGCGCGGGGTGAGTTCAAGCACCAATTCTGGCTTGCCGTAACTCAGCGTGTCTGTGATGGCTTGCACCCCTTCAAAGCCTTCTAAGATGGCTTGAAGTTCCTCTGAGGCGGCTTTTAGCGCCGTTGTTTCCGCGCCAAAAAACTGAACGTCGATCGCACGGCCCGGAGGGCCACCACGCGGTTCACGCACGGACAATCGATCAACCCCGGCAATGGTGGGCACATTTTCGCGAATAGCGCGGCCGATTTGATTGGTGCGAATTGAGCGCACTTCGGCTGGGGTCAGGAAAATCGAAAGGTTGGCACGCCCGTTCTCCATATCAAGAGAGGCAAAGGTGGTGACAATCAGCTTTTCACCTTCTGGTGTCAGATCCGCTTCTACCGTTTGAACCGCAGCGTTCAATTTGTCGATGAGGCCGTACATTTCCTCTTGCGGCACACCGGGTTGGAAAATCGCGGTTACATTAACTGTTTCACCCTCTACCGATGGAAAAAACTCAAAACCCAGTTTGCCAGCAGGGATAAGCGCCCCACCCACGATGGCGAGTGCAAAAGCGGCGGCTACTGTGGCATATCGCCAGCGATAAGTAAGGTCGGCAAGGAAACCGAATATTTTGTCTTTGAAAAGCTCAAACCCGGCATCAAAATTGGCGCGGAACCAACCGGGTGGTTTACGCTCACGCGGCAAGGCGTGAGACAAGTGACCGGGCAGAACCAAAAAACACTCAATGAGTGAGGCAATCAAAACAGCGATTACCACCATGGGCAGTGCGGACAATATTTGTCCGATGACGTCGCCCAACAAAAGGATTGGCCCAAAAGCGGCCATTGTGGTCAATGACGCGGCGATGACGGGCGCGGCCATGCGCCCAGCCCCAGCGATGGCGGCATCCTGGCGACTATCGCCCATGGCGTAGCGGGTGGCGGTATGTTCGCCCACCACAATCGCATCATCCACAATAATCCCCAGGGTCAGCAACAGTGCAAACATCGAGATCATATTGATCGTTTGGCCGGTGAAATACATGACTCCAAGCGTTGCAAGAATGGACACGGGAATGCCAACTGCCACCCAGAATGCGATGCGCCAATCAAGAAAAATAAAGAGAATGCCAAGCACCAAAATCAAACCATATAGGCCGTTGTTGACCAATAGGCTCAGCCGGTCTTCGACCAATTCGGCAGCGGCATTGAACACCTCGATTTGCAATGATTGTGGCAATTCCTCTTTGATCTTTTCGAGGTAATTGTTCATCTTTTCAAAGCTCTCGATCGTATCGGCAGTGGCGGATCGAGAAACGGACAATTGAATGGCTTGTTGACCGCGCATATAGCCAACCGATTGATCTTGGTCGTACCCATCTTCAATTAGGGCCACGTCGCCAAGCAATAGTTTTTCACCATTTGCTGAGGTGCGGATTTCCATGCTCGCCAATTCGGTTGCATTGACGTCTTTGGCGATCGCACGAATTTGCGCTTCTAGATCCCCGTCCAGAGAACCCGAAGGTTTATCGGCTGTGTTTGACGAAATAATGCGCGACAGATCTGCGGTGGTGAGCCCTAACTGGCGCAATTTTGCGTCGTCGACGAGCACACGAATTTCGCGGGCGCGGTAACCGGTGAAAGTTACACGATCAACGCCCGCGTCCAGCAAGCCATCGCGGATATCGCGAGCATATTGGCGCAAGGTCGATTCTGGAAACGGGCCGGAAATACCAATGTCCGCAATGGGATCGAAGAACTTTGGACGGTCAATTTCTGGCTTATCCGCATCTTCTGGTAGGTTTGTGATCGCTGCAACTGCTTCTTCGGCCTGCGCTTCGGCAGAGCGCATATCTGTGTTGCGTTCATACTCTAGAGTAATCGAGCCACGGCCCTCACGGGCGGTGGATGACATGGATTTCACCCCATCCAAAAAGCGGACGGTGGGTTCCACCACTTGCAACAGGTTTTTGCGAATATCGTCAGCACTCGCACCTGACCACGTCATGGAGATATTGATTACGCCAACTTCAAGCGAGGGAAAAAATTGACGGTTAAGCTTGGACATGCCCCACACGCCAAACAAAATTAGCAATACCATCAAAAGATTGGCGGCATTTTTGTGGCGAACGAAGATCTCAAGCAGGCTTTTGGCGCGTGGGTTTTGCATCTTAGTTGCTCGAATCTGTGGTTATGCCACCCGCTTCACCATTTCCTTGGCGGCGGTTGGGACGATTTGGATTGCCTTGCCCTTGTGGACGCTGGCCTTGGCCGGGCTGCGCACCTTCTGGGCGCCCTTCAGCGTTCTGACCCTGTCCATTATCGCCTTGTTGGCGCTGCCCAGCATTTGGCCGCGTGAACGGACTTGGAGCGGGTTCACCCTCGTTGACAATGGCAACCCCTTCCCCCGCTTGGGCAATGCGGGTGGTAATGATTGGCGTATCGGGGCGAATGCGCCCGGCAACCAGCAGATGCGCCCCATCGCGGGCCACGATTTCAACGTCCCGCCGAGACATACGGTCATCTATGGCGACATAGACATATGAATTGTCATAAATTGCGGCCTCTGGGATGCGCAAGACGCGATCATAAGACAAGCCGGGCACAAGGATTTTAACGAATGTGCCTGGCCGCAATGTTCTGTTGTTATCACCTTCAATTTGAGCAAAAACTTCAACGCCGCCTTTGGTGGCATCTACTTGAGCGCCAACGCGGGTAATTGTGGCTTGGGTCAGGATGGGTTCGGGTTCAACTTCCCACTCCACAGAGATCGTGCGGCCAATCAGTCCATCGGTTACCAATTGGCCATATTGCTGATCTGACATGGTGAAACCGACTTCTAGGGCAGACGCCTCATAGAGAGAAATCAGCACTTCATTGTTGGATACAACGCGGCCTTCATCAACATTCTTTGCGGTGATTATGCCGTTGAACGGCGCGTAAATCTTTGTGTCTTCTAGATTGCGCTGCGCGCGCTCTACTTGCCATTCAATACGTTCCAGCGAGGCCGTTTGTCGGTCCAGTTGGGCCTGTTGAACAACGATGTTGCTTTCGCGTTGAATAACGGCCTGCTGGCGTTGGGACACAAGCAACTCGCGGTCATCCAATGTTTTTTCGGTAATTGAGCCCGCCGCAAAAAGCGACTTAGCGCGTTCTAAGTCTCTAATCGACAAATCGTATTGGCTGCGCACAAAATCCAAGTTCGCCCCTTCAAGCGCCAAGCGTTCTTTGGCTTCGGCGATGGCAAATTTTGCTTCGGCGAGACTGGCCTCCGCTTCTGTTAGCGCACCGCGATAGGTAAAATCATCGATCGTGGCGAGCAATGTACCCTTGGCCACTTCGCCGCCCACAGCAAGGCCGGGTTCAACTTGTAAGACTTTGCCTGCAACTGGGGATCGAATGTCTAAGCTGCTCGCTGCGAGCACTTCACCAAAGTAGGTTAGATTGGGTTGGTAATTTGCATATTGAGCGGGCTGTGATTGCACGGTGAATGTGCGCTCGCGTGGCTCTCGTTTTGGCGGCTCAGGGCGGTCCGCAATCATCATTTGGGCATAAAATCCCGCCCCGCCGAGAATTGCAATTGCGAGAATGATGCGAAATAGGACGCCAAAGATTGAGACACGGCGGCGCTTTGGGGGTGGTGCAACTTGGTCTGTTGCCTTGTCTTCACTTGTTTTATGCAGCATGTGTACCGGCCCGTCCAATTTCCCAATTCCAATATTTGCAGATGGTAATCGCCGATGGTGATTACAACAAATGAAACTTTGGAAAGGTTACGGTCGAGCCGGTTGCTTGGATCAGTCTTCGTTTATGCCGAACATGTTCGGATTAAAGAAATATTGTGTTGAGCAGAACTCACAGGTGACTTCGATCTCATCGTCTTTAATCATGGAAACAATGTCGTCTTTAGAGAATTGGGACAACATCAATTCGATTTTGTCTGCATCACAGCCGCATTTTTCCACCATGTCCATTGGCTCAAAAACGCGTACGCCTTGTTCGTGGAACAGGCGGAACAACAAGCGTTCTGAAGATAGATCAGGCTCCACCAGTTCAAGATCGTCAATGGTTTCAACCAAAGCACGCGCTTCAACCCAACTGTTTTCGTCTTCAAAGCTATCGTCAGATGTTTGAGGATTTTCGTGATCGCCATCGCCGGGCAAGTCCGGCATAGTGCGGCCACCATGTTCGGGCAAATGTTGCACCAAAACGCCGCCAGCCCGCCACTGAGGTTGCAGGTCGCCTTTGTTTTGCATTTGCGCAACGGCCAAACGCACCCGCGTTGGAATTTGCTCTGATTGCTGGAAGTAGTTGTGCGCCACCGCTTCAAGGCCCGCACCATCCAAGGCCACAATGCCTTGGTAGCGCGACGTATGTTCACCCTGATCGATGGTCATGGCCAATGTGCCCTTGCCCAACAATTCGGCGGGGGCAAGTTTGCCCTGTTTGGCGGCTTCAGACAAAGCTTGCTCGTCAAAACGCGCATAGCCGCGAATGCCATTTGGGGTTTGTAGGTCCACAACGATCAGATTGACCGGACCATCGGTTTGGGTCTGCAGGATAAAGCGACCTTCAAACTTCAGAGAAGAGCCAATCAATGAAGCCAGAACAACCGCTTCACCCAACACGCGCGCAACGGGTGTTGGGTAATTGTGGCGGCGCAATATCTGATCGATCGCTTCGCCAAGACGCACAGAACGCCCGCGAATGTCCAATGCCTCAACAGCAAATGGCAGCACCGTATCATCGCCACTTTCTGGGCGATCAAGGCCGACTGCCTTCATAAATTCTTCGCTCATTAGAGCTCCTCAATTCCAAATACCCAAGCCAATACTGCTTTTTGCGCATGCAGACGGTTTTCTGCTTCGTCAAAAACAACTGACTGAGGGCCATCCATTACCCCTGAGGTGACTTCGTCACCACGGTGGGCGGGCAAACAATGCATAAACAAAGCATCTGGCTTTGCTTTTGCCATAAGTTCTTCGGTTACCCGATAGTCCGCAAGGTTTTCGCGGCGAATATTTGCATCCAAATCGCCCATCGATACCCAAGTATCTGTAATGACCAAATCAACGTCTTTGATCGCTTCTGCTGGATCACGCAATACTTTGATGCGACCATTTGCATTGGCGATGTCTGCCTGCATGCCTTGATCAGGGCTATATTGTTCGGGACATGCAATATTCAAGGTGCAGCCCAAAATATCCGCCGCATGCACCCAAGAAGCGAGCACATTGTTGCTGTCGCCAAGCCATGCGATTTTGATGCCGTCAACGGGGCCACGGTGCTCTTCATACGTCATAATGTCCGCCATGATTTGGCACGGATGCGACATGCGTGTGAGACCATTGATGACGGGAATAGAACCTGCACTAGCAAGCTCTAACAAATCATCATGGTTGAGCAAGCGGATCATAATTGCATCCACATAGCGCGACATGACGCGAGCGGTGTCGGCGATGGTTTCGTCGCGCGACAATTGCATTTCTTGGCCGGTCAGCATCAAGGTCTGACCACCCAATTGGCGCATGCCCACATCAAAAGAAACGCGGGTGCGGGTGCTCTCGCGATCAAAAATCATCGCCAGGATTTTGCCCTTAAGCAAAGGGGTTTCTTCGCCTGCTTTGAGCTTAGTTTTAATCGCGGTGGCGAGATCTAGGATTTTACGAAGTTCTTCTTTTGAGAAGTCTTTGATATCTAGAAAATGTCTTACTGCTGTCGTTGTCATAACGACCGTCCTCTTCAATGAACTGAAACTTGAAACTGAATTTTGGGGTACTTATGCGGAAACGCTGGCCAAAGATTTAAGACCAGCGTCCAATCGTCGGACCGCCTCGTCAATTTCGTCTTTGGTGACGATGAGCGGTGGCAACATGCGCACAACATTGTCGCCTGCCCCAACACTCAATAGCTTGGCGTTACGCAATGCAGCTACAACGTCGCCAACAGGCGGCGCAACCTTGATGCCAACCATGAGACCCTTTGCGCGAATTTCGACGATCAAATCTGGGTACTTTTGCGCCAGTTGCTGCAAATTCCAGGCCAGATATTTGCCCATTTCTTGCACATGATCCAGAAAGCCTTCTTCGGACACTCGATCCAAAACAGCATTGCCGACTGTACATGCCAGTGGGTTGCCGCCATAGGTAGAGCCATGGGTGCCCGGCACCATTGCATTGCCCACCTTTTCGGTGGCCAAACATGCGCCAAGTGGAAAACCACCGCCGATGCCTTTGGCCAAAGCCATAATGTCTGGCTCAATATCTGCCCATTCATAGGCAAACATTTTGCCCGTGCGGCCATAACCGCACTGGATTTCGTCCAAAATCAGCAAAAGACCGTGCTCATCACAAAGCGCACGCACTTCACGCAAAAAATCTGCGTCCAGAATATTGATACCGCTTTCGCCTTGGATTGGCTCAAACAAGATGGCAGCACTATTTGGGGTGATTGCCTTTTTGAGCGCTTCCAAATCGCCGCGTGGCACTTGCACAAAGCCACCCGCTTTAGGGCCAAAGCCTTCAAGGTAGGTAGGGTTACCCCCAGCGGCGATGGTGCCCAATGTCCGGCCGTGAAATGCACCTTCCATGGTGATGATCTCAAACCGGTCCGGCTCGCCTTTGTCATAAAAATAACGACGCGCCGTTTTCATGGCGCATTCAACAGCTTCAGCGCCTGAATTGGTGAAAAACACCATATCGGCAAAGCTGATATCTACGAGGCGTTGCGCCAGTTTTTCTTGTTCTGGAATGGTGAAAACATTGCCCACATGCCATAGCTTTTCGGCCTGATTTTTGATGGCATTGACCACGTGCGGGTCTGCGTGCCCCACTACATTAACGGCGATGCCGCCCGCAAAATCGAAATACTCGTCGCCAGTTGTTGAGAATAGTCGGACGCCCTCGCCCCTTTCAAAGGCGATTTCAGATCGGGCATAATTCCTATATAAAGCCGACATTTTTCTTTCCTATTGGACCGTGCACCCTTTTTGGTGCGCCACGAGTTATACATATTGTGAAACAAGAAGACGTGCCCGTTGATCACGATGCACGCCTTATTGGTGTTGTTTATGCCTTTTGTTGGGGCGATTTGTCAATCTGACAAGCCATTGGTCACGTCTTGGTGACCAATCGGCAAAAAATTATCAATTTTTTAAGAGGATAAGTTTGTCTGCCCCTTGTCTTTGATTCAGCCGATCCGGTAAAGTGGCGAAAGTAGGGGCACGACATGTCGTGTGGCGGACCTACAAAATATACGATGGATGGTATTGTTGCCAAATTCTCTTTTTTGGCAGGGTATCGGTTTGCATCTTGGCCCTATTTGCGGAGGATCTTCATGGCGTGGACTGATGAACGCGTAGCTACTTTGAAAAAACTATGGATGGAAGGTCTTAGCGCTAGCCAAATTGCAGGTGAGTTGGGCGAAGGCGTGACCCGAAATGCGGTTATCGGCAAAGTGCACCGTTTGAAATTGTCTGGTCGGGCGAAGCCCGCTGCGTCAGCACCTCGTGCGCGCAAGCCAAGAGCAACCTCTGCGGCACCTTCAGCACCAAGAAGGCCCGCTTCAACTGGCGGTTCGGTGAGTGGCAGCACAACAAGTGCGCCCCGTCGTCGCTCAGCGGTTCATGCGCCCGTTTCTGGCGCAAACGCTTTGCAGATGAACACCGAAGTTGATGCAAATGTGGCGCTTGCCACGGCGCAAGAAGCAGAGATCTTTATCCCCGAAGAAGAGCGCGTGAGCCTAATGCAGTTGAATGAAACAACCTGCAAATGGCCTATTGGCGACCCTTTGAATGACGACTTCCACTTTTGTGGTCGCAATTCTGATGAAGGCAAACCCTATTGCGAGTTTCACTCCAAGCGCGCTTACCACACGCTGGATCGCCGCAAGCGCAGTTAAGCCTGCAAGCGTAAGCGTTTGAGATTTTAAAGAGCCGTCCTTTTGGGGCGGTTTTTTGTTTTGTCGCGTTTCTTATGGAAAATCTCAATCTCCCGCTGCGTTCTCCTTTTAAGAAAATAACTTCCTTCGGGATTTACGAACGAACTTGCGCTGATTAGCGTCGGCGCATGGATGAAAAACCAAATATAGCTTTCGCCCAAGCATTCGAATTGCTTTACAGAGATTTCTACGCGCTCGCCATGCGCCGCGTGCGCGACAAGCGACAAAGATTGTCGCCGTCTAGCGTCGGGTTTTTAAATCATCTTGCCATTACTGGGCCGATGACATTGGCCGAACTTACAGTTCATTTTGATCGTGCGCCATCCACGCTTAGCGAGATGGTTAGCCACATGGAAGCCAAGGGTTTGGTTGAAAAGCAAAAAGACCCAAGTGATGGCCGTCGGTCGATGATCTGGCTAACGCAAACTGGTCAAACAGCACTGCGCGAGGCGCAAACTGTTTTAGATATCGATCAATTGGCACTGGCGAGCGCCCGGCTTGAGCCGCAAGATCAAGAAACACTACTCAAGCTTTTGAACGTATTTCGAAACGAATTGTCAAATAAACCAAATGAGGAGGACTAAAGATGAGTGAACACAAATGCCAAAGTTGCGGCATGCCGATTGAAACGGGCACATATTGCGCGCATTGCGTGGATGAAAATGGCCAATTACAGGATTTTGACACGCGCTTTGCTCGCATGGTGCACTGGCAGATGAACAAGGGCTCGCCCAAGGAACAAGCTGAGCAAGAGACACTTGAACACATGGCAACAATGCCCGCTTGGAAAGACCACCCCAGAGTGAGAAGCGCCAGATAGAGCCTTCAGGTTCTCGCCCGTCGGTGCGAAGGCAAGAAAACAGAGTTTGGCTTAAGATTTTTGCCGCCTGTGCAACATTTGTATTTACAAAATCCAAAAAAAGTTCATTGGATATTGGTGAGTGAGCGCAATGGCGCGCTCAAGTCTGATTTGACTTGAGCCAAAACTCAACAGCATACCCAAACTAACGACAAGTGTTGGAAAACCAACATTGGCCGAACACAGCCATAACAAACGCAATTCAGCGTTTGAATGGGTAACCCGCAACGAGAAATCTTTCATACTCTAAAGAGGCCCGTTGCACTGCCAAAAGAGAAATTCAATGTCTAAAGGCGACAAGAGCCGCGGCAATAAAGAAGCCAAAAAGCCAAAAAAAGAGAAGCCAAGAGTTTTAGCTACAGCCAATTCTAATGCCGGCAAACCGCTAAACATCAACGCGGGAAAAAAGTCAAAATAACACGTTCATGGGCCGGTGAAATGCCGGCCCATGTTTGGGCTTGTCTGGTTGCGTGTCTCTTAAAAGCGGGATTTGCCTAGGTCTTGCTCATCGCCGCAATTGAGCGATCCCAGCTGGGTTCTGTTGTCAACGTTTTAGCAATATAGTCGATCAGAGCCCTTACTCTTTTTGGCAAAGTGCGATTTGGCGCATAGACGGCGTAAGCGGCATTATTTGACCATGTGTGATCTTGAAACAGTGGCACCAGCGCGCCAGCAGCAATAGAACGATAAGCAATAAATGTGGGTTCCAAAATTACCCCTAGCCCAACTTCTGCCGCCATGAGCACCATCTCACCGTTGTTGACCGCCATTCGCCCGTTTGCTTTCACCGCCCCTTTGCTGCCATCGGGTCGGACAAATGGCCATGCGGTTTTGCTGCGGGTTGAGCGATAGGTAAGCGCGGGCATTTTTGCCATATCTTCGGGTATATTTGGCCATCCATATTTGTCTAAAAGCGATGGGGCGGCGCAGGGAAAGTGCCGAATGGGTGTGAGGCGTTTCGCCTTCAAACTACTGTCTGCCAATTGGCCAATACGAATGGCCAGATCATATCCCTCGCCAACAAGATCAACCTGCCTATCGTTTAGATCCAGCTCAATATTCAGCTCGGGGTGCAGGGCCATAAAATCAAACAATATGCGGCCAAGGTGCAACGTCGAGAACGTAACAGGTGCGGCCAAACGAATGCGCCCGGACAAGACAGAAGAACCCTCAAGAACCGACAAATCTGCTTCACGAATATCTGCAATAATCTGACGAGAGCGCATCAAATAATCCTCACCAGCCGCCGTGAAACTGATGCTTCGCGTGGTGCGCAGGACCAATGTTGTGCCAAGACGCCGTTCAAGATCCTTCAGTCGTCGACTGACTGCTGACAAAGCGATATTCATCGACCGCGCAGCGCCTGTTAAGCTTTCTGCATCAGCAATGGCAACCAGCGCATTCATTTCATCAAGATGGCTCATATTCTTCTCGTAATCGCAATAATATATTCAGAAATTCTACTATTATTGCTTCAATGTAAAGCTGATATCCCTTGTTTCTCACTTCATGAAGCCTTTGCGGGCCGGACATGACAAAAGGAACGACGTATGATTAAGAAACTAAATATCCTTCGCATTGACAGCAGCGCAATGGGCCATAAGGGGCAGTCGTCGCAGCTAACGACGCGCATAATTGAAACCCTGAGCGCTAATCAAATGGTCGCCAGTGTTGAGACCCGCGACCTAAACGATAGCCTGCCGCACCTTGATCAAAACTGGGTCATGGCGAACAACACGCCAGAAGAAGAACGGACAGCCACTCAAAAAGATGCGCTCTTACTTTCGGACGTGCTGGTTGATGAAATTGGGGCCGCTGACCTGCTGGTTATCGGTGTCTCACTGTATAATTTTGCGGTACCCGCAAGTTTGAAAGCTTGGATTGATCTGGTCTGTAGAGTTCGCAAAACCTTTGCTTATGGTGAAAACGGGCCTCAAGGTCTGATGACGGGCAAAAAGGCTATCGTCACTTTCTCGTCAGGCGGCACGCCGTTTGGCTCGGACATTGATTTTGCCAGCGACTATATGCGGCATATTCTGGGGTTTATCGGCATCAGTGACGTCGAGTTTGTTGTCGCCGAGCAGCATTTCATGGTCTCTGACGCCATTGAAAAGGCAAATGGTTCCGCCGATGCATTGGTGGCGACACTTACTGCGCAACATCTGGCGGCATGACCTAAAGTCCGCGCAACCTGGTCAACGAAAGGTTGCGCGGCACCTCCCCAATTTACCATCAGTCAATGTCATCTAACCAAGAATTTTCATGTGCTGACGTCGAAGTGGTTGATTGACTTGAAATCACGGTCCTGCACAATGGGTTGAGCCAATTGGGGGACTGAGCAATGAAAATCTATATCACGAGCGTATTTGTTGACGACCAGGAAAAGGCGGCAAGGTTTTACTGCGATATTCTTGGGTTCAAAATCAAACATGACATCCCTTTAGGTGAATACCGTTGGCTAACAGTTTCTCAAACTGGCGCAGATGATGAAGTTGAATTGTTGCTCGAACCAAGCGTTCACCATGCAGTTGCGCCATATCGGTCTGCACTTATTGCGGACGGCATACCCTTGGCGTCATTTCAAGTTGACGACTTGGTGGCTGAGCACAAACGTCTTGATGGTCTGGGCGTCGTCTTCACCCAACCTGTTACAGATGCTGGCGAATACAAAATGGCAACGTTTGACGACACATGTGGCAACCTTATTCAGCTGATTGAGATGGTCAAATAGGTACCGTCCAAGTTTCGCCCGATGTGGCCTTTGGACGAAATTGCTCGGTATCGTTTGGACATGTTGGAAGCCGTTTAACTCGCCACCGCAAATTTTTCGTCAAAGGCATAGCCCGCGCCGCGCACGGTGCGGATGGGGTCTTTGACCCGGCCACGGTTGATGGCTTTGCGTAAACGACCTACGTGCACGTCAACGGTTCGTTCGTCCACATAAACATCGTGCCCCCAAACACCATCCAACAATTGCTCGCGGCTATAAACACGCCCCGGGCTTTGCATAAGATATTCGAGCAAGCGATATTCGGTTGGGCCCAAGTGCACTTCTTTGCCTGAACGGGACACCCTGTGGGTCTGGCGATCCAATTCGATATCGCCAGATTTAAGGGCGTTGGACAAAAGACTTGGGTTGGCGCGGCGCAAATGGGCTTTTACCCGGGCCAAAAGCTCGGGCACTGAGAATGGTTTAACCACATAATCGTCAGCGCCGGTCGCCAAACCACGTATACGCTCTTCCTCTTCGCCGCGTGCTGTCATCATGATGATGGGCACCCGCGATGTTTCATCTTTGGTGCGCCAGCGGCGGCACAGTTCAATACCTGAAAGACCCGGCAGCATCCAATCCAGCAGGATCAAATCGGGCATTTCTTCGCGCATTTGCAAACTGGCTTCGTCACCACTTTCAACTGTGGCGACGCGATAGCCCTCAGCTTCAAGATTATAACGCAGCATAATTGCAAGGTCTGCTTCGTCTTCAACGATCAGGATGAAGGGAGCCATTGGCGTATATTCCGTCTAATTGAAAGGTTAGTTCAGCTGAACTTTGCCAGATTCAATATCGTAATAAAGGTTCTCACCGGTCTTTAGATAATAGGCCGCTTCAGCGATGTTGGTCGCGTGGTCCCCTGCCCGTTCCAAGTTTTTGGCACAGAACAAAAGATGGGTGCAATCGGTGATGTTACGTGGGTCTTCCATCATGTAGGTCAGGAATTCGCGGAACAGTGAAATGTAAAGCGCATCCACCTCATCATCGCGGCGGCAAACGTCTAGCGCGATGTTTGCGTCGCGCAGCGTAAAGCTATCGAGCGAGCGCTTGATTTGCGCCAACGCCAAATCTGACATATGGCGGATGCCATTATAGAGCTGCTTGGAAACACGCTGGCTGTCGATATGCTTCACACGGCGGGCCAAGTTTTTAGCAATATCGCCGATACGTTCCAAATCGTTGGCCACGTGAATGGCCGAAACAATGTGGCGCAAATCTCCGGCCATTGGCTGACGACGGGCGATCATTGATACCGCTTTTTCATCGATATAGCGCTGCATATCATCAACCGCTTTATCGGCTTTTGCCGTTTGCTTGGCCAAGTCATGATCGACCCGGATTAGCGCCTGTGTGGCATTGGTAATTGCTACTTCCACCATGCCACCCATTTCAGAAATGGCGCGGGTAAGTGCTGTTAGTTCGTCCTCATATGAGGATACAATATGTTCGTTCGATGCGTTGGCCATGAAATCGCCCTTTCGCCGCTAAATTACCCGATCCGACCGGTAATATAATCTTGAGTTTTCTTGTGATGCGGATTTGTAAAAATCTGCTCTGTCGGACCTTCCTCGATCAATTTACCGAGGTGGAAAAATGCTGTTTTTTGACTGACGCGCGCTGCTTGCTGCATGGAGTGCGTCACAATAACAATTGTGAAGTTTTCGCGCAGTTCGTCAATCAATTCTTCAATGATCGCCGTCGCGATCGGATCAAGCGCTGAACAAGGCTCGTCCATCAACAAAACTTCGGGCTTAGTCGCAATGGCGCGCGCAATGCACAATCGCTGTTGCTGTCCACCTGAAAGGCTGGTGCCGGGTTGATCAAGACGGTCTTTAACTTCTTGCCACAAACCCGCACGACGCAATGAAGAGGTAACCAGCTCATCCAACTCGTCTTTTGACCGGGTCATGCCGTGAATGCGTGGGCCGTAAGCCACGTTTTCATAAATCGACTTGGGGAAAGGGTTTGGCTTTTGAAACACCATCCCGACACGGGCACGCAATTCAACCACGTCGATCGCTTTGTCGTAAATGTCCTGGCCATCAAGCGTGATCTCGCCGGACACATTGCAAATATCGATGGTGTCATTCATCCGATTTAGGCAGCGCAAAAATGTGGATTTGCCGCAGCCCGAAGGGCCGATTAGCGAAATCACTTGGTTGGCCACAATGTCCAAATCTACATCGAACAAAGCCTGTTTTTCACCATAATGCACACAGACCTTTTGGCCGGACATTTTGATGGTTTCTTTGCCAGTTTGCACGTTGGTGTGCAGAATATCAGTCGCTACACTCATTTGAGGTCCTATCAGAATTTGGTGGCACAGCTGGGACTACCAGCGGCGCTCAAATCGTTTACGCAGCACAACTGCAATGGCATTCATCGCAATCAAGAACGCAAGCAGCACAATAATAGCGGCTGATGTGCGTTGCTGAAAAGCGGGTTCAGGGAAATCTGCCCACATGAAAATTTGAACGGGCAACACGGTTGATGGGTCGCTAAAGCCACCGGGCACATCAACCACAAAGGCCACCATGCCGATCATCAAGAGCGGCGCTGTTTCGCCCAAAGCTTGCGCCATTCCAATGATCGTACCCGTCAGAATGCCCGGCATGGCCAAGGGCAATACGTGGTGCGTTACCGTTTGCAAGCGCGATGCACCAATACCAAGCGCAGCTTCGCGAATAGATGGGGGCACCGCCCGCAAGGCTGCACGTGAGGCGATAATGATTGTTGGCAAGGTCATCAACGCCAACACCATACCACCAACATAGGGCGCTGATCGGTCGAGTTGGAAGAAATTGAGGAACACAGCCAAACCCAGCAAACCAAACACAATCGAAGGTACGGCGGCAAGGTTATTGATGTTCACCTCAATAATGGTTGTCCAACGGTTTCTTGGCGCGAATTCTTCCAAATAGATTGCGGCGGCCACGCCCAATGGAAACGAAAGAGCCAAAGTAACAATCAGCGTCAGTGCCGACCCAACAGCAGCCCCCAATACACCCGCCATCTCAGGCTCGCGGCTGGCACCACGGGTGAAGAAGATCGTGTTAAGGCCCGAGCGCACATAGCCGCGTTCTACAAGCTTGTCGGTCCAAACGATCTCTTGGTCAGAAAACTTGCGGTTGGCTTCTACCACCTGCAATGTGCGCAATTTCCAGGTACCTGTTGGCGCTTCCGAAATCTCTTCTTGCAACGCAAAGTATGGTGTTGCCATGGCCGTCTTTGGCGTGATTGAGGTGAGTTTTAAAACCCCGCCTGCAACATACAAAAGGCTTGATGGCATTTCGCCGGTTAGGGTTTCGCCAAGACCTTTGTTGGCAACCCGCTCTTCTAGCTCAGTGGCGTCTTCTTCCAAAGTAGTAAGACGCTTAAGCAGCAATGCGAGGTCGTTTTGGGTTTTCGCCAAAGTGGCTTCCAGCCGCTCTTTGACAACCGTGTCGGTTTCACTTGGAATACGTTCTTCCAAAACAGTTATTTCGCCTTCGAGCTTCGCTTTCGAGCGCAAAACACCTGCCTGCTCATTGCGCATTGCTGCTACTCGAACGGCTAAACGGTCTTTTGCTTTGGCCAAGGCTTTCGCAAAAACCGGTTCATCAGCGATCAAACGATATTCATCATCCAGCAGCTCAATCTTTAGGTTTGCGGCACCATCCACAATTGCTCCAGATGTGATCTGGCCCTTAAGATAAAGGTCTGCAAAATCCGAGATCGGCACCTCAAGCGCTTTGCCCGAGGTTATAACAGATGGATCATCCAAAATTTGCTGGCGCAGATAGACAGGCGCCCCTGAAGACAAAATGCTGCCAAGCGCGCGTTTGCCGCCGCGCGAGGTTACATCGGGGAACTGCGCGCGAATGGCATCGCGGATAATGCCATCGTAATTGGCTTTCTTCAGCCCATCTTCGTCGCTGCCGTCAGTGCCCAATTTTGCCGCCGTGACCTCAAAAGGCAAGCTGACAAAATTGAATGTAAACGCTGGCAGCCCTTGGCTAACCACCGATGAAAGCAGCAGAACCAAAAAAGCAACCGACACACCAATCGCCGCGCGACCGATCCATTTGAAGTTGCCCTCTGCGCGATAGCGTTTTGCTAGCCGCTCGCGAGCTTCATCGGATGTGTGAACAGATGAAATTTGCTGCAAATCGCCGCCTGTCAAATCAGTCATATTGCTCTCGATATTTCTGGATGACGCGCAAGGCGACAATATTTAGCATCAATGTTACGCAGAACAACACCAACCCCAATGCAAATGCCGCCAGTGTTTTTGCGCTATCAAATTCTTGGTCACCGACCAAAAGCGTTACAATTTGCACGGTTACTGTGGTCACAGCTTCCAATGGATTTGCAGTAAGATTGGCTGAAAGGCCTGCTGCCATAACCACAATCATGGTTTCGCCAATGGCGCGCGAAATGGCCAACATCAGCGCGGACACAATACCGGGCAACGCGGCGGGCAAAATCACCCGACGGATGGTTTCAGATTTTGTGGCGCCAAGACCTGCAGAGCCATCACGCAAGCTTTGAGGCACAGAATTAATCACGTCGTCGGACAAGGAAGAAACGAACGGAATAATCATGATCCCCATGACCAAACCGGCGGCCAAAGCGCTTTCTGAAGAAACTGACAACCCAATAGACTCGCCTGAGTTGCGCAGGAATGGAGCGACGGTAAGGGCGGCAAAAAACCCGTAAACAACGGTTGGAATACCCGCCAAAATTTCAAGCATTGGCTTTGCAATGGCGCGCACGTTTGGCGTGGCATAGTCCGACAAATAAATTGCAGACATCAGCCCAACTGGTGCCGCGACCAAAATTGCAATTGTGGTGATGAGCAAGGTACCGGCAAAAATTGGGATGGCACCAAAAACCTCTGAATTACGGTGTGCGGTGTCCGAACCAACACCTTCGAAGGCGCTTTGCGGGCTCCAATGGGTGCCGAACAAAAACTCAAAGAACGGCACTTTCTGGAAAAAATTGATACTTTCGAAAATCAGCGAAAGCACAATGCCTAGGGTCGTAAGGATAGCGACGCCTGAGGCCGCGATCAAAGCAAATGAGACCGCTCTTTCGACGAATTGGCGCGCACGCAAGTCGGTGCGAATTTGACGCCAAGCCAAATAGCCGCCGCCAACAATCAAAGCCGCCAAGACAAGCTGCAGGATCAACGTGGTCGACGCAAAAAAGGCGCTGTAGCCTTCAATTGCTTTGTTTTGCAGTGATGAGACATCGCCGATTTGCTGGCTTTGCGAAAGACCAAATGCCGAGCGCAAAAACGCGCCTTGTTCCAATTCGCTTAAAGCATTGAATTCTTCACCGAGCAGCGCTGAAACCGAAGCGTCAGCAAAATACCGCGAAAAGATTGTCCAACCAAGTAAAACGAAAACCGCTGGCAACATGCCGCTGATGACAACCATGCCGCCATGGAAGGCGGGGTTGGAGTGCAAAATTGTTGCATCCCCATTTGTTACAGCAAATGCGCGGCTGCGACCTGCGTAGTACAATCCGCCAACGGCGACAATTACGGCCAATAAGGTGAGCCAAATTTGCACAGCGTGCCCCCAAAACTCTTGCTCGGTTAGAGCTTAAGACACCGCCCCGCACGAAGGTGGGGCGGTGTCAATTTCAAAGATATTTACATCTTTTGTGCAGCGACGAGACCTTCGACGTCTGCTTTAAATTTAGCACGATCAGCTTCTGGAAGCGGGATCAGGCCTTTTTCTGTCAGGTAACCTTCGTCACCCCATGTGTTTTCATTTGTGAATTCTGCAGCATATTCCATGATGCCTGGAACAACACCAACGTGCTCTTTTTTGATGTAGAAGTACAAAGAGCGTGACACTGGGTAGTCGCCATCTGCAATTGCGTCAAATGTCGGCTCAACGCCATCAACATTTGCGCCTTTGATTTTGTCAGCGTTCTGATCAAGGAATGAGAAACCAAAGATGCCAAATGCAGCTGGGTTTGCTTCAAGCTTTTGCACGATCAGATTGTCGTTTTCGCCCGCATCGATGAATGCACCGTCTTCGCGAATTTCAGAACAAGCGTCTTCTTCGATGCCTTCTTGACAAGCTTCTTCCATCACCAGCTCAACAAACGCGTCGCGTGTGCCTGATGTTGGTGGTGGGCCAAGCACTTCGATCGGCTCAGCTGGTAGAGAAGGATCAATTTCTGACCATGACGTGTAAGGATTGGCAACAACTGCGCCATCAACCACAACATTTTTGGCCAAAGCCATGAAGATCTGTTCACGGGAAATGGTCATTGAAGGGCCAGATTTTGCATTTGAAAGCACGATGCCATCAAAACCAACCTTAACTTCAACCGGCGTTACGCCATTGTCGTTACATTTGTCGATTTCTTTGTTTTTGATGCGACGTGATGCGTTTGTTATATCTGGAGTGCCTTCACCAACACCTTCACAGAAAAGTTTCAAGCCACCGCCTGAACCGGTTGATTCAACAACTGGTGTTGGGAAGTCTGTTGTTTGACCAAAACGCTCAGCAACCGCTGTTGCGAATGGGAATACGGTTGAAGAACCAACGATTGAGATTTGGTCGCGCGCTTGTGCGCCGGTAGCTGCCAATGAGCTAGCAACAAGGATTGCTGCTGCGCTTGCAAAATGGGCGAATTTCATGATGTCTGCCTTTCAAAGCTCACATTCGAAACGTCAATTGTTAGCCGGTACTTTGTTGCTCATCAGGCTTCGTGTTTGCCTAACTAGCTGTCCGGACTGGGCGCACAATATGGCTGCGACCCAATTGTTTTATGTCACTTAAATGACAATTAGATGACAGTTCAACGTGTTGATTTAAAAGGCAAATTTTAGCTATTTGTTAGATTGGATGCACAATATATCTCGATTGTGTCACGAAAGATGCAGACTCACCTTGGTTCCTTTGCCGACTTCTGAGAAGATATGCAGGTCTCCACGATGGCGGGTGATGATATGTTTGACGATCGCCAAGCCAAGGCCCGTCCCTTTTTTACGGCGGGAAGATTCTGCGTCCACGCGATAAAAGCGCTCTGTTAAACGGGGCACGTGTTCGGCGGGTATGCCTTGCCCATAATCTATAACATCGACAACGATTTTATGGTTTGTGTGCTGCGAACAGCTACGCAGCTTAACATCCACTTTTTTGCCTGCCGCACCATATTTGATCGCATTCTCGATCAGATTGGTCATGACTTGCATTAACTCGTTGCGGTCACCCGTAATTGTTGCGTCATCAAGTTCATTGATGAAGTTGATTTCCACTTTTTCTTCACCGGCTTGAGGGTGCAGATGTTCAATTGCTTCTTTTGCGATCGCGCCCATATCAGCCTTAGTTGTTGGCCGCATATGTTGGCGCAGCTCAATGCGAGAGAGCGATAATAGATCGTCGATCAATCGTGACATGCGCTCTGCCTGAGCATGCATAATGGACATGAACTTTTCGCGCGCTGCGGCATCATTGGCTGCTGGGCCGCGCAAAGTGTCCAAAAAACCAATCAATGAGGTCAACGGGGTACGCAATTCATGACTGGCGTTGGCGACAAAATCTGCGCGCATTTGATCATGCTTACGTTGAGCGGTTTGGCTGACAATGGTTACAACCAACAATTCGGAACGCTTGGTGGGGCCAACCTTTGCATTTTTCGGCTCTAACGGCGTCACCGACACTTGATACCAGTTTGCGGAAGGCACTGTTTCGTGGAACTCCCCCGTGACCCGACTATCGGTCTTTATTGCCTGATCAATTGTATTGAGCAAAATCGGGTTGCGCAGAGAAAAGGCCAGCGGATCCCCCACCGATGAGGCAGGAAACTCGCTTGTGGCAGCACTATTTCGATAACGAAGGATCGCCCGACGATCCACAATCAAGCATGGATCTGGCAAAGCTTGGGCAAAACGCTTTAAGGAGGTGTCAGGCCAAACAGTTGATTTGTCTTTGCTTGGCAAATCTGCGCGCATAAGGCGTGCACGGCGGGGCACTACAATCGCTGCGAGAAAAATCAGGAGAAAAGCCAGCAATGCATCGGCAAATGCAAGCTTGCCGGTTAAATAGAGGCTTCCAAATACCAATACGCAGGTGATCAGCACCCAGCGCGCAGCATAAAACCGATCTCGCCACCGCTGAATTTCGCTAGGGTTTTCGATAGTCGTTGACCTCATGACCTTTAAATCCGCAATCCATAACATTGTGAATGAACAGATATATTGCACCTGAAACAACAATCGATAACGGAACTGTATGAAATTGATGCGACAGGTGTTTGACTTTGTTTTCAAAGCTATAGCACTATTCACTTTCTTGATCTAGCAATCCGAAATGAAAGCGCTAAATTTATGGCCGACAGTTCTATCCCATTTGATCTGGATAATCCCCAACTCTCAGCAGAAATTGAAGCTGGCGCGTTTGAAAGCGGCAATTATCCTTACAAGAAAAAGCTCAAGACCAAAGAATATGAAGAAACGCTCTTAGCGTTGCAGATCGAGCTGGTGAAGCTTCAAAGCCACTTGAGCGCGCATGGTGGTCGTGTGGCGGCACTGTTTGAGGGGCGCGATGCGGCCGGAAAAGGCGGCTCAATCCGTCGATATTTGAACTATCTCAACCCGCGGCAAAACCGCACCATCGCCTTGTCTAAGCCCACCGAAAGAGAACAGGGCCAGTGGTATTTTCAAAGATACGCCAAACATTTGCCCACCAGCGGCGAACAAGTCCTATTTGATAGATCATGGTACAATCGCGCTGTTGTTGAGCCGGTTATGGGCTTTTGCACGCCAGAACAAACCGAAAAGTTTCTAACCGAAACACCGCAGTTTGAGCGCATGATTGTTGATGAGGGCATTTATTTCTTCAAGTTTTGGCTGAACATTGGCCAAAAAATGCAATGGAAACGTTTCCACGCGCGGCGGCATGACCCGCTTAAGCAATGGAAACTAAGCCCGATAGATCGCAAAGCTTTGGGAATGTGGGGAGAATATAGCGAAGCGCGGGACCGTATGCTTGATCGAACCGACAGCAATCACGCCCCATGGACAATCATACGCGCAAATGACAAACGGCGCGCGCGCATTGCGATTATTCAAAAGGTGCTCTCAACAATCGAATATAAGGGTCGCAACGATAAGCTGGTGTTCGATATCGACCCCGATATCGTACAAAGTGCGGCAACATTTTTAAAACATCACCGCACCGACGAATAGGCGCTTGCCTAGGCGAGCGTATCTAGTGAAAAGCGGTTATCTGGAATGACCAAGATCGGAGAGCCATTTGGCACCCGTTCAAACAAGTCAACGATATCGTGGTTGGTCAACCGGATACAACCTGAAGAGGCAGCGGTGCCAATTGTCCACCATTCTGGTGAGCCGTGGACACGGTAAAGTGTGTCGCGGCCGCCTTGGTAGATATACAATGCACGAGCGCCTAGTGGATTTTCCAGCCCTGGTGGTTGACCCTTTGCCCATTTTTCAAGTTCGGGTACACGCTCAATCATCTCGCGTGGCGGTGTCCAGGTTGGCCAACGACGCTTCATCTGAATGGTGGCACGGCCTGACCATGTGAAACCTTGTTTGCCCACACCAATGCCAACACGCAATGCCTGCTTGTCCTGCAATGTGAGGTACAAAAATCGATTTGGTGTATCCACCACCAATGTGCCAGGCAGCTCGCCAAATGGGTCGTCTACAACCTGACGCCAAAACTGGCGGTCAATGCGGTTTCCCGGAATTGCGGGGATTGTAAACTCTCCGTCTTCGATAGCGGCATAGCGCATCAAATCGGCTCTTGCTTGTTCACGGAAACTGGCCGCGCGCAGTTGCGCGGTCCCAGCTGTGCCACATGCGGCAAGCAATGGGGCAGCGGCAGCGCTGGCACCCAGCATTAAGAATTGTCGGCGATTGAATGGTTTAATCATAGCACACAAAATCTTTTGGACCGGAAACAGGTGCTCCCAAGTCGATTAATCAAGTTGTTCATCCCATAACTCAAAATCGGCGCATTTCATACAGCGTTTTGGCAACAGTGCTCATTTTTAAGCGTGCAGTTCAACAATTTTTCGTGAAACCTATTTGGCACTCCCCGTCAGCTTTTGGGTTGAATACCGCCGATTTGATCCGTTATCACACTAGCCGCTTGAACAACAAAGGCTGCCAGCTCTTCAACCCTAGCACCGGTGACGCGCACTGCTGGGCCAGAAATCGATACCGCAAAAATGGGTTCCCCAAATTCATCGAATATGGGCGCGCCGATGCAGCGTAAGCCCACGGATTGCTCTTCATCATCAATGGCATAACCGCGGGAGCGAACCATTTCTAAATCGGCGACCAGCGCTGCTTTGGTGGCATGGGTTTTCTGCGTGAGGGGTTCAAACGTCAATGCCTTAAGGGCGAGTTCGCGTTCTTGGGTGTTGGTATAGGCGAGAATGGCTTTGCCGACTGCGCTGGCGTGCAATGGCCCACGCGCGCCCAACGGCACCGCCATACGCATGGCTTCATTGCATTCAATTTGTGCCACAAACGTCAGCGTGCTGTTTTTTAGGACAGCAAGGTTTGACGTTTCACCGGTTTGTTCAACCAATTGGCGCATGATTTGGCGGGCGGTCGCAATATGGTCGCGGCGGCGCAAATAGCCAGCCCCTGCCCGGAAGGCCGCCAATCCTACAAACCAGCGGCTATTATCTTGTTCAAAGTTGACGAAATCAAGCGCTTGGAGGCTCGATAGCAAACGGTGCGCGGTTGAAGGTGCAAGCTGCGCCAGCGGTGCAATCTCCGCCAGCGACAGGCCATCTGGATGTTCAGCCAAAATCTGCAACAAGCCCAGCGCGCGGTTTAGAGACTGCACACTGCCTTTGGCTTGGTCGGTTTTTGTGGGCTCAGCCATTGTTTAGGCGGCGGCTTTTGCTTGTTTACGACGCTGATGCAAAATCGGCTCCGTGTAACCGCTGGGCTGATTAACACCTTCAAACACCAAATCACAAGCGGCAGCGAAGGCAATCGAGCCGTCAAAGTCATCTGCCATGGGTCGATAGCCTGGATCGCCCGCGTTTTGCTGGTCGACAATGGCGGCCATCTTTTTCATCGCAGCCATTACTTGGTCTTTAGAAACCAAGCCATGTTCAAGCCAATTGGCAATATGTTGTGAAGATATCCGCAAGGTGGCGCGATCTTCCATAAGGCCAACATCATGGATATCGGGCACTTTTGAACAACCCACTCCGCTATCGATCCAGCGCACTACGTAGCCAAGAATGCCCTGGGCATTGTTTTCGACTTCTGCCGTTACCTCGTCGGTTGACAGGTTTTTGCCGGCCAAGAGCGGCGGTGTCAAAATGTCGGTCAAATCCGCCTTGGGACGTGCCGATAATTCGGTTTGGCGATCAAAGACATTGAACTGATGATAATGCATGGCGTGCAAGGTCGCCGCCGTAGGTGAAGGTACCCATGCGCAATTTGCTCCGGCCTCAAGGTGTTCGATCTTGGTCTCAATCATTTTTGCCATTTCATCTGGCATGGCCCACATGCCTTTACCGATTTGGGCTTTGCCGGAAAAACCAGTTTCTAGACCATTATCCACGTTCCAATTTTCATAGGCGCTTAGCCATGGCTGCGCTTTGATGGTTGCTTTTGGCAAAACGGGTCCGGCTTGCATGGAGGTGTGAATTTCATCGCCTGTGCGGTCTAAAAACCCCGTGTTGATGAAAACGATCCGGTCTTTGACGGCACGAATACATTCTTTCAGATTGACCGTTGTGCGACGTTCTTCATCCATCACGCCAATTTTGACGGTGTTGCGGGCCAGCCCCAATTCGTCTTCGACCATATTGAATAGGTCATTGGCCAATTGCACTTCTTCAGGACCGTGCATTTTCGGCTTTACGATATATATCGATCCGCTGCGTGAATTGCGTTGGCCCTGTGTCTTTTTGAGGTCGTGCATGGCACACAAAACCGTCATCAAAGCGTCGAGCATACCTTCAGGCACTTCATTGCCATCTTTGTCCAAAACCGCATCAATTGTCATCAGATGACCAACATTACGCACCAACAAAAGGCTGCGACCGGGCAAAGTGATATTGTCGCCAGCGGTGGCGGTAAACATAAGGTCGGGGTTTAGCGCCCGGGTCATGGTTTTGCCGCCCTTGCTGAATTTGGCGGTAAGATCGCCTTTCATCAGCCCAAGCCAGTTTGCATAAACCTCGGCTTTATCTTCTGCATCCACAGCAGCGACTGAATCTTCGCAATCTTGAATAGCGGTCAGCGCGGATTCAACGTTCACATCTTTTACACCAGCACGGCTTTGGCTACCGATTGGATCAGCGGGATCAATGATGATTTCAAGGTGAAGGCCGTTGTTTTTCAGCAAAATGCCAAGTGCATTATTGTTGGTACGTGTGCCGATGAATTGGTGCGGATCTTTTAGACCCACCGTTTGATCGGATGTTGTTTTGGCGGCGAGTTGATTGTCTACAACTTCATACTTCACGACGTCGGCATGGTTTGCCCCAGCAAGCGGTGCGGCTTGGTCCAAAAAGGCAGCGGCTGCGGCAATTACCGCATCTCCGCGTTTGGCATTGTAAGATTTTCCCGGCGCGAGGTCGCCTTCTTGAGCGATCGCATTTGTGCCATAATAGGCGTCGTAAAGGCTGCCCCAGCGTGCGTTGGCCGCGTTCAGCGCAAATCGCGCGTTCATAACCGGCACCACCAATTGGGGGCCAGCCACCGTAGCGATTTCTGAATCAACATTTTGGGTGTTGATTTTAAAGTCATCCCCCTCCGGCACCAGATAGCCAATATCTTTCAGAAAAGCCTGATATTCGTTCTGGTCGATGGGTTTGCCTGCACTTTCTTTGTGCCACGCATCTATTTTTTTCTGCAGTTCCTCGCGGAATGCCAATAGCGCTTTGTTGCGCGGTGCTAGGGTGTTTAAGATTTTTGAGAATGAGGCCCAAACTTGTTCTGACGTAAGTGGCAAACCATCTAGCATTTGGTTTTCGACCAAATCCACAAGGGGCTTTGCAACTCTTATATCTGAGAACGGGGTGTAGGTTTCGGCCATCGGTATTCTCCTATTTGCTTGGTCAGGAGAATAGCGAAAAATCTTGCCTTGTCAAGAAAATGGAATGCCATTCCATAATATGGAATTAGTGCGATGGTCTGGTCAAAAGGAATGTCGCCACCGCGCCAAGGGTTACCACCTGGATGATGATGACGTGTGTTGGCACACCAAATGCAAAGCTAATGCCCAATACGGCTAACATTGACCCAACGGCGATCCATTTCACCCGGGGCGCAATGACGCCGCGTTGGTTCCAATCTCGAATGGGACCACCAAATTGGGGATGATTGACCAACCAATCATGCAGGCGTTCAGAACTGCGTGCAAAGCAAAACACGGCCAGCAACATAAATGGAGTTGTGGGTAAAAGGGGCAAGAAGGCGCCGATAAAACCCAGGACCGTACTGAGCAATCCAACAGCTAGCCACAGGGTTCTTTTCAAAGATTTCATCGCACCAACTTTCAGTTCGGGGGGCACAAATGGGGCATTTGCACACAAATTTCAATTGCCTCTTGCAAATCAATTTTAATATGATTATAAAAATCATGTTAATAGCACGATGTCACCTGCCTTAATGACATCTGAGATCGGGCCCACTCCCCCTTTCCTTTCGTGGGCTTGAGAATGCGTCCGGCCAATAGGCCGGACGCCCCTCTTTTTGACCTCCATCATTCCGCGCCTCCCCTTTTTCTGACACGGTACGGCAACAATGGAGGAAGCAATGAGACGATATTTCGCATTTTGGGCTGCTCTATTCTGCGTCACGGCAGCGCCTGTTGCAGTTGCAAACGATAGCTCTGCCAAGATTTCCGCTGGCGGCATTGTGTTGGAAAAGACTGACAGTGTGCGCATGAACAGTGAAGACCTTTACATAAGCAAGGACTTGGTGAAGGTGCACTATGTCTATGAGAACATTACAAACGACACGCAAGACCTAACGGTTGCCTTCCCCTTGCCGCCAATAAGGGCCGAGGACGTTTATGACACCTATCCCGAGTTTTCCGACCGAACAAAATTCATCGACTTTGAGACAAAGGTAGATGGCAAACTGATAGAACCGCGCGAAATCGTTGTGATCAAATCAAACGATGGCCGCAACGTAACGGATTTCTTCCGCACAAAAGGCTTGCCGCTTGCCCCGTTTGACGATTTTTGGAGTTTTGAATTTGACAATAATTTCGACGACGTAAAAATCATCACTCTGACTGAGGATATGCGCGCCGAAGGCTTATTGATCAAAGATGAAAAGGGATATGATCGGCGCGCGTGGACGACACAAATCTATTATGTTTGGCAGCATCAGTTTGAACCGGGCAAACAGGTCTTGGTGGATCACAAATATACGCCCATCGCTGGTGGCCAGTTCTTTTTGGGTGACGTGACCTATGACGGTTGGAGTTTTAAAGAAAGCTTTCAGAAGGAATATTGCGCAAGCGAAGGCGAATGGGGAGCTCTTGAGAGAATTGCCGCGCAAACTCAAACGCCGCTGATTAGTGAAGTGGGCTACATTTTAAAAACCGGAAACAATTGGGCTGGACCTATCGCACATTTTCGGCTGACCATCGACAAGTCTGATCCACGCAACATCGTCACCTTATGTTGGGACGGCGATCTGAAAAAGATTGCGCCGACCCTTTTTCAATTTGAAGCAAAAGATTTTGTGCCGAACCAAGACATCTCAATGGCTGTTACACAGGGATGGATGGAATAGCATTTGGCTATAAACAAAAAAGGCGGCTTAAAGGCCGCCTTTTTTACTAAACAGGTTACAGATTGCGAGCCTAGAATTCTTTCCACTCTGCATCAGTATCCACAGCGGCATTGCCATTTGAAATATAAGACCTTGCCACAGATGCCACTTTGTCTTGCAATGCTTTGATACCGCGCGCGGGCTGCTCCACCGGCGCGCTTTGCGCTGGCGGTGCAGAACGTCTTGCTGCATTGTCAGTAACAAAAACATCAACAATGCGATCGAGTTCGTTGGCCTGGATTTCAGTCTGTTCAATGGCGGCGTTTGTTTCTTCCACCAGAGCCGCGTTGCGTTGTGTCATCTCGTCCATTTCGGCAATCGACATGGAAATGTCATTGATTGAACTCGATTGTTCTTTGCTCTCACGCGCGATCTCATCCATCAATGCGGTAACGCCGCGAACCGAATCCACAATGCCATCAAGGTTTTGCGAAGCTTGGGCAACCAATTTTGTGCCACTATCAACTTCTGATCCTGATTGCTCGATCAACACTTTAACTTCAGAAGATGCTTCTGCAGCAGATTGTGCCAACCGTCGCACTTCAACCGCCACAACCGCAAAGCCTTTACCCGCTTCGCCGGCGCGTGCCGCTTCAACAGAAGCGTTAAGTGCCAACAAATTGGTTTGGAATGCGATGTCGTCGATCATACCAATGATGTCTGAAATCTTAGCCGAAGAGGCTGTGATACGTTGCATGGCTTCGTTTGCTTCGCTCATCACTTGGCCACCACGCTCGGCTACCGTGCGCGCTTCATTGGCTGAAACCTGCGCTTTTTGCGCCCGTTCTGTATTGTCGCGAACTGTTTCTGCAAGCTGTTCGGTCGAGGCTGAAGTCTCTTCAATCGACGCGGCCTGACGCGTTGTGCGCTCAGACAAATCGTTTGCGCCTGAGAGGATTTCTCCTGTTGCCGTTTTTAGGCCACGCGATGTGGTGCGCAACTTGCCAACCACATCCGTAAGTTGCTCACCAACTCGGTTTGTATCGTCTTGTAGCTTTTTGAAGGCACCTTTGTAATTGCCTTCCATCCGCTTTGTCAGATCCGTGTTTGCAAGAGCTGCCAAAACTTGGCCAGTTTCACTAACACCACGATCAACAGTTTCAACCAAATTGTTGACGCCGCTTGCTAGGCGATTAAGTTCTTCATCCGGAAATTCTGCTTGCACACGTTGAGAGAAATCGCCGTCCACTGCTGCATCGACAACTGCGCCAAAGGCATTTTGCAGCTCTTCCATCATATTGCGGCGCTCGACACCCCGACGTTGTGTGGCTTCTTTTTCTTCTTCGGTCATTTGAAGAACTTTGATGCCATTTTCACGGAAAATTTCTACCGCACGTGCCATTTCACCAAGCTCATCGCCACGGTCAGAGCCACGCACTTCAACATCCAAATCACCGTCCGCCAAGTCGCGCATGGTGTTGGTTAGATTGGAGATATTGCCCGTGATGGAGCGAGAGAAGAACAGACCAACCAACATAGCCAACAGCATAGTGCCGCCACCAACCATCAGCATCATGTTGCGCATATCATCCACTGGTTTGTGAAGCGCTGCAAAGCTTTCCACTGCAACCATTGCCCATTTCACATCTGCAAATTGGACAGGCACAGCTTCAATGTGCATTTTCTGATCGCGATAAACACTGGAGATCCCTTGAGCCGGTTCACCTTCAATTGCCGTTTTAATCGCATCTGCCTCAAAACTCGTCACGAACTGATCTGGCTCTTCGGTGAAGCTGGAATCGACGCGCAACATGCCGTCTGCGCCGACCAACAAGGTTTCACCTGTCTCGCCGAGCCCTTTTTTGAACCCAACAAAGTTCGCGATCGTGTCAATTGGCACACCAAACGCAAGCACACCTGCTATGTTGCCTTTGGCATCAACAACCTTGGCGCCAATAAAGCTAGCCGCTTCGTCGCTATATGCAGCATAGGGCGCAAAGTCACTAAAGGCGACTTCGCCATCCGGCAGCTCCAACGCCTTTTTGTATAATGAATCCAGAGGGCTATTCGCTTCGATTCTGGTAGCAAAATCGTTCTTTTTGAATACTGAGTATGCGATGACACCATCGGCACTGATCAGCAGAATGTCTTTGTAACCGGCGTTAACAGCCTGTGTCGCTAGGCTTGGATGAATGCGAGAATGTGCGAAATCATAATTGGTGAACTGTTTGGCGGTATTTGCCAAATGGCGCTCGTTTTCGGCGTGGGGGTTGTTCGTTATAAACCCTTCTTGCAAAAACGCAGTGGGTTCTTTGTCTGCCTGTTCCCAGGTGCTGCGCAATTCGCCAAGCGTTCCGCCAAGAGCGGTGTCGCCAGCGGTTTTCAGCAAGTCAGCCTTCATGTTTTCCAGCAACTCAGTCATAGACTGCGCCCGAATAGAAGCGATGGTAGACAGACGTTGCTCTGCCATTTTGTTCACGGTATCTTCGCTTACGCTGTAACTGACAAGACCAACACCTAACCCAACAAACAAAGCCGCTCCCACCAACATCATTGGTAGCTTTTGCGAAATCTTGATCGTCGGTAGCTTTAAGAATTTAAACATTGAGCTTATCTCCGCCCTCGAACTTGCATTTGTGACTTTTAGCGTCGTTCACGCCAATTCGTTCAAACGCATTACCCCCGAGCGCTCGAACTATTCTTTTGGTTACCAAGTCTACAACGAAACATCTGAATCAATTCTAAATAGAAAAGCCCCTTTGCCGAGGCAAAGGGGCTCAAAATTGGTACTTAATTGGACTATAACTTAGCTCAGAGCGCCAATTACTGCTTCAATCTTCTTTTTCATCGTGCCAGCATCGAAGGGCTTGATCACATAATTGTTCACGCCACAACTGATCGCTTCTTTTACTTGCTCTTTATCACCACGGCCCGTGGCCATGATAAATGGCATGGAAGACGTACGCGGATGTTTTCTGATCACTTTCAAAAGTGTCAGTCCATCAACGTCGTCCATATTCCAGTCTGAAATGATCAGGTCGACATTGGCAGATTCGAGCTTCATTAGCGCATCGCGCCCTGACTTGGCCTCGACAACGTTCTTGAACCCAAGTTGATTCAAGATAAACTTACAAATACCGCGCATGGATTGTTGATCGTCAACAATCAAAACGCACATCGAACTTGCTTTGGGCATTAGCTGATGCCTCTGGTTTGAGGATTCATATGATTCACTTTAGACGCAATCTTATCCATTAACAGTTACCAATCCTTCAATGATCTACGCAGCAGCTTTACGACGTTCCAAAGCGCTGATGAGCTTTGCAGCGATTTTTTCAACTGATAGTTCTTCATCAATTGCGCCCAATTCCATCGCAGCACGCGGCATGCCATAAATTAGCGCTGATGATTTACTTTGGCCGAACGTGCGTGCACCCGCATCGTGCAACAACTTCATGCCATTTGCGCCGTCTTTGCCCATACCGGTCAAAATTGCAGCAACAGCGTCCGCGCCAACTTGTTTGGCAACAGATTCAAACAAAACATCAACCGATGGACGATGACCAGAAACAACACCATCATCGCCAAGCCGACACTTTAGCTGCCCAGATGATTTCTCCACCCGCAGATGGGAATCGCCCGGAGCAATATAGGCGTGCCCTGGCTTCAACACTTCACGTTCTTTTGCTTCAACAACTGTAAGCTCGCAGGTCTCATTGAGCCGTTGAGCGAAACGCGCGGTAAACCCGGCGGGCATATGTTGCGCAATAACAATCGGCGGCGAATCTTTTGGAAGGCCCGACAGAACTGTCTTTACAGCCTCCACACCACCTGTTGAAGCGCCAATTGCGATGAGCGCGTTGGACGAAACTTTGGCGCCAGTCGCGATTGGTTTGGTGGGTGCGGTTTCACGCGTTGTACTTGGTTGACGCGCCATAGCACGTCCGCGCACATCTGATTGTGCTGCGGCAATAACCTTGTCACGCACCTCGCGTCCAAATTGCTCCAATCCGCCAGCCAAATCATGGCCAGGTTTAGCAACAAAGTCGACGGCGCCAAGTTCCAGAGCCAAAAGCGTTTCTTGTGCGCCTTTTTGTGTAAGGGTCGAAATCATGACAACTGGCGTTGGTCGCAAGCGCATGATTTTTTCCAAGAAGGCCAAACCGTTCATGTTCGGCATTTCAATGTCCAGCGTTACAACATCTGGGTTCAGTGTTTTGATTTTGCCACGAGCATCGATTGGATCACATGCGGTACCAACCACATGAATATCATCGCCAGCGGAAAGCAGTGACGATAACACTTCACGAATGAGGGCAGAATCGTCAACAACAAGAACTTTAATCATGCGGCACTCCGTGCACTTGCGCCAAGTTTGTTCTGATAAACGGTCTTGCCAACAAGCTTAAATTTGTCAGCGACCGAATTAAGGTTTTCCGAATGTCCGATGTAAAGAAATGCACCTGCTGCGAGCAATTCGCCCATACGGGTGAACATCTTTTCTTGTGTCGGTTTATTGAAATAGATTGCAACATTTCGGCAAAAGATCGCATCGAATGGGCCGCGCATGGGCCATGGTTCCATCAGATTGAGTGACTTAAAGGTCACCACAGATCTGGCATGATCGGGAATGCGCACATTGCCAGCACCGTCGCGATCAAATAATCTCACGCGCTCTGGAGAAAGGCCTGAAAGGTCGCCAGCTTTGTAGATCCCAGCTTTGGCCTTTTCAACAACGTCTGTGTCAATATCGGTTGCAAGGATTTTAAAATCCCAGCTTTTCAGTTTCGGGTGCGCGGCCAGAAGGCTCAGCGCAATCGTATATGGCTCTTGCCCGGTAGAGCAACCAGCGGACCACAAACGCAATCGTGACTTATTTGGATTGGCGGGGTCATTGACGATTTTGCCGATATAATCGTTCAAATGATCAAAGTGATGATCTTCGCGGAAAAAGCGAGTGAGGTTCGTCGTTAGGGCATTTATGAACTCTTGGATATCGTCTGCCGACGCGCCACGTTCCAAATGCTCCAAGTATGCGGTGAAGGTGTCCAGGTTGAGACGACGGATGATTTTTGAAAGTCGCGAAACCACGAGCGTACGCTTGGCGTCACTCATTGAGATGCCCGCCAAATCGTATACTTTGTTTCTTACCGCTTCAAATTCGCGATCTGACAAAGAAATTTCACCATTATCCATCTTGCTGCTGGCCCCTGTGACACGCTCGACTACAAATAGACAATAGGGTTGGTCTTCAACCATAGTGTCTGCAACTCCTAATATCAGCCGCTGGTCAACATCCGCGGGTGTCAACCTGTACTGATAATCCCCTATTGTCGTCTCACTCCCCTTATTTTTGGTAAATGAAACGCAACTGGTGCAATTTAATAGGGTGTGCGGGCAGCACGAGCGGTACAAACCCAAGCAACGCAACTCCAAAATGGAGCCACCACCTGTTGCAAGAGATTAGTTTGCAATGGTTAATAGATGGTTGCTGCAAGCCGACGGCGTAAACCAAATGATAAGAAATTTCCGACTTAGAACAATTCGATATCGTCGTGCACTGCAACTGGCTTGTTTGCCTTGGAAATCTCGTCCTTAATCAGACCATCATTGACAGAGCTATCGAGATGTTTGACAAAAACTCGTCCCGGAACAGGTTGGAATACGACGCGCCGCGCAACCATGCCGCCAAGGTCTTCTGCCTCTGCCTTATACCCCTCAGCCGCCAAGAAACCGCGTACGAAAGCGGCGTTCTTGGCCCCTACATCATCCATTTTCTGGTTGATGTTGCCGCCACCAAATACTTTAATTTCCAATTCCGAGCGTTGACCTGATCCTTGGGTGAGGACTTTGTTGATCAATTCTTCCATTGCGTAGGCACCATATCGGGCGCTTTCACCATATTTGTCTTTTGAACTGTCTGATTGAACCCCCAGCAAGAAGTGGTTCATACCACCAACGCCAGTGATTTTATCGCGAACACAGGCAGCAATACACGATCCTAACACCGTCGAAAAAGCCGTATCTGGCTCACCGGACACGTGACAATCACCTTGGTGCACTTGCACAGTGGACTGCCGTGGAATGTCGCGAGGGGATCTGATCGATGCTGACACTGATTCTTCCTGTTCTTATTTACACCTAACGTAGCAACAAAATTGTTAGTGAACTGCTAACCACAACGTGAACATTCGCTTTAATACAACAAAAGTGAAAGCACCAGTTAGGAAATGAGATGTAGATTGGACGGACTTGTAAAGGGGGAATAAGCTTATGTCTTTGGACAAATTAGCTGTCGAACTAGAAGAAACAGCACGCCAAACAGCTGAAATGATTGATAAAATCAATGATAGCCTCGGCGTTTTGATGGATGGCAATCGCGGTTGTGAAGAAGCACGCAAGACTGCTATTCAGCAAATGCTAATTGCCTTGCAGGCTCAGGACAGAATCCAACAACGTTCTGACAATATTGCAAAAGCGGCTCGATTGATGGCAAAAGTCATCGACGACATTTCTGAGAATATCGAGCACAAAGACATATGGTCTGAGCTTACGCTTGACGAGTTGCGCAAGCCAAATCTATCCGGCATCGCTGGACGCGCGAAACATGACGACATTGAATTGTTTTGACTGCGGTGAATGTTTTTACCGCAGACAAAAGCCCGGTCTAGCCGGGCTTTTTTATTGTTTGAATTTTCGGGTTTAAGCGGCGCTTGTTAGCTATCTTCGCCTGTTTGACCGACAACGGCTTCAAGATCAATCAAGCCAACCATGCGACTGTCATGTGTAACGATGCCGTTGAGCAATTCTGAATCCATATTCTCGCCCTCTGGCACCGCATGGATATCACTTTTCTGCACAGTCAAAATATCAGACACAGCGTCAACCAAAATGCCGATCCATTTTTCGCCGACCGCAAGTACCACAACAACATGTGTTTTTGTTGCTTCGGTTACACCGGCACCAAACCGGGCACGAAGATCGAAAATGGGGACAATCGTGCCGCGCAGGTTCACAACACCGCGAACAAATTCTCTTGTATTAGGCAAAGGTGTTGCACCATTCCATGCGCGGATTTCCCGAACAGTGGTAATTTCAACGCCGTAAGCTTGCTCGCCAATTGAAAACGCAATCAGTTGAATGGAGTTCGCTCCGCCAACTTCAAGATCGTTTTCATTGAGTTCAATGGCTTCCATGACTTCCTCTCAATCTGCTTTCGCTTAAGCCGCAGCGCTGCTGCGGTGATTTACGCGACTGGTTTTCAAACCTTGGACATCTACGATCAACGCAACTTGCCCGTCTCCTAAGATTGTACCCCCGGCAATGCCGTCGATACGCTCGTAGTTTTCCTCTGAACTCTTAATAACCACTTGCTGCTGACCAATGATTTCGTCGACAATGATCGCAAGTTTGTTAGTACCTTCAGCTTCACACAGCACCACAAAGCGGTCTTTTTCCTCAGCATCTGTGTGCATGGCAAAGCGTGTGGCCAGATCAACAACGGGCACATATTCGCCCCGGATTTGGAGCAAACGCGAACCGCTTGGCACTTTGCCAAATTCTGCCCGGCCAGCCTGAATGGTTTCAACGATTGAGGACAGCGGTACCACATAGGGGCAACCGGCCACTGAAACAAGCATGACATCCAGCACCGCCAACGTGAGCGGCAGTCTTAGGGTCATGCGCGTGCCGCGCCCAGGATTGGAACGCACGTGAACAGAACCACCAATTTTTTTGATGTTCGAAAGAACCACGTCCATGCCAACGCCACGGCCCGAAAGGTCAGAGACCTCTGTTACAGTGGAGAAACCTGGCGCAAAAATCAGGTTGTCGATCTGTTCATCGGTTGGTGTTTGATCTGGTGCAACCACGCCTTTTTCTTTAGCGAGGGCAAGCACCCGTTCACGGTTAATGCCGCCACCGTCATCTTCAACAATGATCAAGATATTTCCGCCCGCTTGCTCAGCAGACAGCGTAATAGTTCCGGTTTCAGGCTTGCGACGACTGGCGCGTTTTTCAGCGTCTTCAATACCGTGGTCTGCTGAATTGCGGATCATGTGGGTCAATGGATCAGACAATTGCTCAATAACAGTTTTGTCGATCTCGGTGTTTTCACCCACCATTTCAAGTTTGATTTTCTTACCCGTTTTACTTGCCAATTCACGCACCAAACGTGGCATACGTGAGAAGACTGACTTCACGGGTTGTGCTCGGATCGCCATGACGCTGTCTTGCAATCCGCGCGTTGTTTGCGCCAAAACCTCAATGCCGCGCACAAGTTCTTGGTACTTGTCGCGCAGGGTCTCATCCATCTGTTGGGTGAGCATTGACTGGGTGATAACAAGTTCCCCGACCATATTTACAACACGGTCGACTTTGTCCAAGTCTACGCGAATTGACTGAACTGGTGGCTTGCTGTCTGTCGCTTTTGGCTTTGCTGTCGCACTGCCAAAAGCTGGACCTTTTGATGCCTCAGGTCCGGGTGTTTCAATTTTTTCTGGAACTGGTGCAGCGGCTACGACGGGCTCTTCTTTTGGCGCAGCTGCAGCTTTGGCAGCAGCGACCTCTTCAGCTGAAGGTTCAACTTCAGGCACTGGCTCGGCGGCCATATCAACACCAAGTGCACCGGCCAAGTCAGCAAAACTTGGAGCGTCGTCACTCGCTTCAGGGGCAGCCGTGTCTACAACATCATCAAGCTCTTGTTTTGGTGCCGGTGGGCTTTTGGGCGCAGGTGCGCCATCTGCCGGGCCAATTTCCCCAACCAAGATTGAAGTTTGTCTTTCGCTCAACACACCTGGAGGCGTGACTTCAATTTCACAATCGCCTTCAACAAACTCAAATACTTCACGAATACGCTCTTCGGTAACATCATCACCTTTAAGGGTTATGACCCATTGGCAATAAGGCTGGAAGGGCTCAAAGTCATTGAGCTCTGGAATTTCACGAATATCCGCGTTCACCTGTGAATCGCCAACAATCGACAATTCGCGGAACAAAAGAAGCGGATCATTTGCACGTTCAAACAGGGCAGGAAGCGGGGTAAACGTTAAAGTCCATGCGTCTGCAGCGGCGCCAAATTCTGGCGCGCCATCGGTACCGTCACCGGCAAAAACCACGTCAGCGTTTGCCAAATCATCTTCTGCATCACCCAGCGCCGCATCCAAATCCCCGTCAGCAATCAGATTTAGGGGAGGATTTTCAAAAACATCCTCATCTTCGGCCAAATCTGCACCGCCAACCATGACAGGTGTAAACTCAATGTCGAAATCTTCTGGGTCTTCTTCTTCCGCACCATCTGGATTGCAAAGCGCTTCAAATTCGGCTTTTTGCTCGCCGCCATAGCCATCTTCAAGCTCGCGACCATCTTGCGCTGCTGACACAAAGTCCGCAACCAAATCACTCGAACGAATGCAAAGCGTTAGAACTTTTGGATCCAGTTCGATGCGGCCATCGCGCACGAAATCCAAAAGCGTTTCAAAGCTGTGCGCGAATTTCACCAAGCCTGTGAACCCGAATGCGCCAGCACCACCCTTTATCGAGTGGATCGCCCGAAAAACGGCATGAAGTCGCTCAGGATCTTTGTCGCCCGCTTCGATTGCCAGAAATTGCTCTTCCAATTCGGCAAGCAGCTCGGAACATTCGTCGAAGTAGGTAGCCTTAAATTCGTCAAGTTCGCTCATGGCACATCCAACGCAACACGGGTTTATATTTTAGTGTGAGACCTTTTTGATCACGCTCAACAGTTTGTCCGGATCAAAGGGCTTCACAATCCAACCTGTTCCACCTGCAGCACGACCCTGGTCACGCTTGTCTTGGCTGGTTTCGGTTGTCAGAATTAGAATTGGCAAACTCTGGTACTGGCCAGAGGCTCGCACGTTTTTGATGAATTCAATTCCGTCCATTATCGGCATGTTGATGTCGGTAATAACGACATCGACATTCTCAGCGCCCAAAACATCAAGTCCTTCTTGGCCATTTTCGGCCTGTAGAACTTCATAACCTGCGCCAGCCAGCGTATGCTGAAGCATGGCGAGGATTGTGCGAGAGTCATCGACAGTGAGTACACGCATAAACTGACTATCCTTTCATTAACGGTGCAAAAGCGCTCTCCAAGCCCAAGGTCTCAAGGGCATTGGAAAAATGTTCGCTGGGCGCGCTCAGCAGCAGCTGATAATTATGGTTGGTTGCCGTTTGAGCGGCGCTCAACAACATAAAGAGAGCGTTTGTTGAAACGCGTTCAACATTTGCTAGATTGATTTCGAGGTTGCCAGCATTGAGCGCCTCGAGCATTTCTTCACGCATCTCATCAACAGCCCCGATGTCTGCGATGGCTGGTAGATTGATTTGCTTGGTCGGTGTGTCAGCCATACTTGGCATCCCCTGAAATACACGATTCATTCCAGCGCAGTTTCACCGGGAACTGTTTAAGAATTCCTAACCATATTGGAAGAAGGCGTATTAACCTTACGTTTCTTGCAGATTTTGACCTTGTTCACCCCACTATTGCTTCAAGCAAATCACAAACCTATCTTTAAAAGGACACAGCGAATCAATGTCATCGACCAAAGCGTGGATGTGTGGAACTGTTCTGGAGAAACGATGCGATATATTTCTAGCGTTGAAGAACTTGGCAATATTTACGGACAACCCAGCGCCCCTTCGCTGGTCAAAGAGATTGATTATATCGCTGATGTCTATGCCCAATTCATCGAGCTCTCGCCGTTTGTGAGTTTGGCGACAGTTGCACAAGAAGGGATTGATTGTTCCCCTAGGGGAGATGAACCTGGTTTTGTGCGGATCGCAGATCGACGTACCCTCATCATGCCGGACCGCCGCGGCAACAACCGCTGCGACAGCCTGCGCAATATTGTACGCGACCCGCGCACTGCATTCATGTTTTTAATACCGGGCAGCAGCACCGTTCTTCGGGCGAACGGCAATGCACGTGTTTGCATTGAGCCTGACCTATTGGCTTCCTTTGAGATGGAGGGGAAACGACCTCGTTCAGCCATCGTTCTGCAAGTGGAGAAGGTCTATTTTCAATGCGCAAGGGCGATCATGCGCGCGGGCCTTTGGCAAGCGGATGCCCAAATTGATCCCGGCAGCGTACCCTCGCCGGGTAAAATGCTATCAGAACTGACAAATGGGGAGGTTGGCGGCAAAACCTATGATGATGAATGGCCCCAACGCGCAAGCAAATCCATGTGGTGATGGCCACTGGACTAGTAGCAGATGGCCCCTTCTGGTCGGCCCAACAGGAACCCCTGCACGCCACAATCGCCTACTTCTGAAACGAAATCGAGTTGAGCTTGCGTTTCCACCCCTTCAACAATCACGCGAATATCGTTGTCACCGAACCCATGTATTGTTGAAATAAGTTGCTGTTTTCCCTTGGCGGTTCCAAGCAGCTCTCTGAACCACGCTCCATCTATTTTCACCACATCAGGCCGCAAACGCGCTACGCGTTTTTGGTCCGAAAAGCGCACGCCGAAATCATCAACTGCAACCTTTATGCCATAGGACTTGAAGCAATCGATGACATCTGCGAACACCTGATCATCTTGGGTTTGCTCCTCGATCACTTCGCACACAAATTCTGCTGGGTTAACCCCGAGTTCACGCATGCGCTCGACCATAAACCCTACTTCATATTCTGCTTGTTTCACGTCCACATAGGTCGCAGGGTCAAGATTGACAAATAGCAGTTGGCCGGGCTGCTTCACCAAATGAAAATTGGAAATATGGATGGCGCGACACATCCATTCAATGAAGAATCTATCTTCAGGTGGCACAATTGCAAAGAAGTCCAAAGGGGAGAATAAATCACCTTGGGTGAATATGCGGACCAGACCTTCATGGCCACAAGGCGGGCCATTGAGATCGCTGACACAATAAATGGGCTGGAAGGCGGAGTTTAGTTGGAATTGACCATATCTGCCCGTGCGCCACTCATCATGATAAAAGAGCGCATCATCAACAAACCTTGGTCGTGAAACCCGCAACGAATTCCTCCCCGAATCTTTTGCCATATCTTCATACGCGGTTTCAACAAGGTGGACAAGAAGAAGCAGAAAAATCAAACAAAATCAGTGTTTTCCTGCAAGGGTTTGTTGATGGCAATTGTGGCCGAGAGCAATAGAATAAGCAACGCACTTGAAACAAACAATGTGGTGTAAGTGGCAAATGTCAGAATAAGGCCACCGACAATTGGTCCCGCGACTTTGCCCAAATTTCGGATCGTGCCAAGAAGTCCCATGCCCAAACCTAGGTCTTTGTCGGGCAATTGCAGGCTGTAAAGCGTAATGATTGTGGGCAGCACGACACCAAGGGAGCCCCCCATCAGCATAGCGATGACTAAAAACTGCGGGCCTGTAGTTGCAAATGGCAAAATCAAAATGGTTCCGCCCAAGAAGCATAGGGCTGCTGACAAAACTGGCCGTAAACCAAACCGGTCAGCAAGCTTCCCTCCGAAAGGACGTGCTAGAAGGTTTGCGCCCTCTTGGATCGAGAAGAACAGGCCGACGGTCAAAAGATCGACACCTAACTCTAGGTGCGCATAAATGGGTAAGAAGGCTTTTAGGGCATAGGTTGAAATGTAAATGGTCATTTCCATGGAGCCAGCAAACCATAAAACGGGGACTGAAGCGGCACGTTTTACGGTGTATAAAAACGCTCCGATTGGGTTTTGAGTTCGCAGCAAGCCTTGCGCCTTAGGTTGGATTTCTTGCAACGCGAGAACTGGCAAAAAGGCCAACAAACTGATGCATCCAATTACGGTGAACACAGCGGCAGGGTCCATCCAGGTGAGTGCCCATGCGGCGGCTGTTGGCGCAATCAGATAACTACCCGATCTTGCTAGACCAAACCAACCTTGACGCGTTGCTCGCTTTTCCAGCGCGAGCGAAGCAACATAGGCAAGCGTGACGGGGCCAAAAATCGCGGTGGCCAAACCATGTATCAAGCGCAAGGCAAACAATTGCTCGGGGGTTTTGACAAACCAATAAAGAAATGGCGTGACCGCAAATACGCCAACACCAATCAACATCCACAAACGACGCCCAGACCTGTCCGACAAATAGCCGAAAATTGGCTTGAGAAAGAGACCTGTCATTGTGGAAACCGAAACAATTAGTCCCAAAAAAACAGACCCAGCGCCCAAGCTGGCCGCAAAAAGGGGCAATAGGGGCGACTTTCCCATCTGGTAGGCCGTGCGAACCAGAAAGTCAGCTGAAGCCACTCGCCATAGGTTTTGGTTCACCTGCGCGTTTTGTTTCATATGGAAATGGCTTTAATTCCCGCCTCTTCAATGTCAGTGTTGAGCTTTGTGATGCTACCTTTTGTCAGCGCGGTGAGTTTTTCCAACTGCACGCCGACTTTGGCCCGCACGTCTTGGCTGACCGCAATGGCTTGGCTGGTTGGCGCCGCATCAGCAATTGACATAACCCACGCCAGTTCTCCCAGCGTATCGTCCAAGCCAGCAGCATGGCGCAGCACGTCGCGCGGCGTCTCCTTGAACCGGTTCACCAACACCTCTTCGATTGCGGTTAGCTGGTCGATTGCGCTTTTGGCCTCGGCTTGAATGTGCCCATGTTTTGGCTTGAGTTTCTTGTCCAACTGTTCGAGTTGTTGACGCAACGCGCGCAGCTGATTCACCCCTTTGCGCAACCGATCTTGAGTTTCATGCAAACCCAACAACTCAGCATATTGCGCATCAAAATCGTCCTGGGTGTTTTGCAGGCGAGGGTCTTTAACAATTTTGAACGGCTGCTCGAGCTTTGCGCCTTCCGCATCTAATTCTACAAAATAATCACCAGGGGAAACCTGTGGACCGCGTCCGTCGCCCGATTTGGCCAATGGTTCATATGGTTTGTGGATCAAAGCCGGGTCAAAAGGCGTTGGTGCGTCATGGTGCAAATCCCACACAAAACGATTTAAGCCCTTTTGTGTTTTGATTTTTCGCTTGGGTTTTTCATCATCATTATTGGTGAATTTGGCAATCACTTCGCCTTGGTGATCGCGAAACAAAAGTGCCACATCGCCTTCTGGTTCTTCGTCAAACCAATAGTATACAATAGCGCCATTTGGGGCATTTTCACCCACATCCAAGTGCACATTGCGTGTGGTGCCATCGCTTTGTGGTTTGTGATAGGTGGTGCCGCCAACGCCAAAGGCAGGACTATAGTTTTTCCCATCACCGTCAAAAACACCTGTTGCCCAATGTAGTTTTTGCCGAATGGTATCACGGGGCTTAAACAGCATTTCACCGTGGGTAACATCGTGTTTTTTCGCCATGTCGCGCAATGGCGAAATATCGTCAGCAATCCAGAACGAGCGGCCATGGGTCGCCACCGCCAAATCCTCGTTTTTGATCTTAATGTCATAGACGGGCACGACGGGGAAACCACCCTGCATGCACACCCAATGGGCACCGTCGTCAAGCGAATAGAAAATGCCAGTTTCCGTGCCCACAAACAGCAAATCATCAGAAATTGGGTCTGAGCGCAAAACGCGGGTTATCTCGTTGGTCGGGAAATCGCCATTGATTGACGTCCAGCTTTTGCCGCTGTCATTGGAAACAAAAAGATAGGGTTGATAGTCATCCAGCTTGAACCGCGTGGCGGCCACGTAGATTTTGTCCGGGTTGTGAGCACAGATTTCAATGGAACCAATATAGGCCAATTCGGGCAAGGCTTTTGGGGTTACATTTTGCCAGTTTTTGCCACCATCTCGGCTGACATGCACCAAGCCATCGTCAGTGCCAGCCCACAGCTCACCTTGCCGATGCACAGATTCAATGAACGTTGACAGTGTCGCGTAGGTCTCTGCCCCTGCACTATCGCCGGTCAAAGGACCGCCTGAATAGTCAAGTTTATCTGGATCGTTTAGACTGAGATCGGGGCTGATCACATCCCAGCTTTTTCCCTCATTTGTCGTCTTGAAGACGTGATTCCCCCCCGCATAAATCACATTGCTATCATGTGGAGAGAAATGAATGGGGAATGTCCAAGCAAATCGATATTTCAAGTCGCGCGGGCGATAGCCTGTGTTTTCTTCCGGCCAAACGCTAATTAACTGACTTTGCCTTGTGCGGTGGTCGTATCGCTGTAACGCACCGCTGCCGCCCGGAGACGACCCCACGGCGCCAACATAGACAATGTTCGGATCTTCTGGATGTACAGCAATGAACCCGCTTTCACCCGTGCCCGGATAGGTACAATCGCCAAGGGTAATTGCGCCCCATTCCGTTGATGAAGGCACCGAAATTGAGGTGTTATCTTGCTGGGTTGCATAGAGCCGATATGGATATTGATTGTCGATATCCATACGGTAAAATTGCGCTGTTGGCTGATTATAGATCGACGTCCAGCTCAACCCGCCGTTGAACGAAACATTGCCGCCACCGTCATTGCCCTGCACCATACGCTGGTTATTGACCGGATCGATCCACAAGTCATGGTTGTCCCCATGCGGGGTTGTGATTTCATCAAAGTTTTTGCCCCCGTCAGTGGACTTCCACATTTGATAATTGGTCACATAAACCGTATCTGGGTCCGTGGTGTCGGCAAACACGTGCATATAATACCAAGGCCGATGCAAAAGATCGCGATTGGGGCTAACGCGCTCCCAACTGTCGCCAAAGTTCTCAGACCGATAAAGTGCACCTTCAACGCCCTTTGCTTCCACCAAGGCCCATACGCGACCAGATTTGGCCGGAGAAATGGCAACACCCATTTTGCCCAACATGCCCTTTGCAAATCCGGGTCTATGTGTGATGTCTTCCCACGTGTCGCCGCCATCCTTTGAGCGGAAGATTTTACTGCCTGGTCCGCCGCTTGAAAGGGTCCAGAAATGGCGGTGCGCTTCCCATGTGGTTGCGATTAAATGGCGTGGATTGTTTGGATCCATTGCAAGGTCAATCGCCCCCGCCCCCTCACTTTCGTGAAGGATGAGATCCCAAGTCTCACCTCCGTCCAGCGAACGATAAACGCCGCGCTCTTTGTTGGTGCCAAACGCATGGCCGAAGGATGCAACATAAACGATGTTTGGATCATTGGGATGCACACGAATTTCGGAGATATGGCGCGTTTCTTCAAGGCCCATGTGCGTCCAGCTGTTGCCCGCGTCGGTGGATTTGTAAACACCGTCACCATAGGAAACATCAATACGGATGGTGGTTTCGCCCATGCCCGCATAAATGACATTGGGATCACTTTGAGCAACTGTTAGCGCGCCAACCGTTGCGCTTTTGAAATAACCGTCTGAGATGTTTTCCCAATAGGCACCGCCATCGGTGGTTTTCCAAACCCCTCCAGCGCAGGCACCAAAGTAGAAGGTCATGGGATCATTGGGATCACCCGCAACAGCCACAACGCGTCCACCGCGTGGGGGGCCAATACAACGCCAATTTAGCCCGGAGCTCACCAGATCGTTGGCTCCAAACGGACCATTTGCTTGCGCGTTTTGATCAAAACTGTTCACGCCCACGAAACTTCCTCCCAAAATAACAAAGCCAAAGCAACTGAAGTATAGAGTCGCAGCCTGTCATTTTTTGCAAAAACAATCAAAGCTTTGGCGAAACAAAGAACATGTTTCGCGCCGAACACTATTCGCCGTTACAGCGGAAAAGTGGTTCAACCAATCCATGAATGCACCTTTAGATTGAATTGGCAAGCATCATTTTGCTGGATTGTAAGACATTTTTGTTCTTGAATTTTTTTGATCCTACGATAGTGTTTTGAAAAAAATAAATATTCCTGGGGAGGAAAGGCTATCAAGCCAGTATTGGACGTTACGGACCTAAAGACCGTATTCCACACTCAAGATGGCGTTGTGCATGCTGTAAACGGCATTAGCTTTCATCTTGAAGAGGGTGAGCTTTTAAGCGTAGTTGGTGAAAGTGGCTCAGGCAAAAGCGTGACAATGATGTCGCTTTTGAAACTGTTGCCTATTCCACCTGCCGAAATCGCGTCGGGCAAAGTCATGTTTGACGGCAAAGACCTTTTGCAGATGGATCTTGAAGAACTGCGCAAAATTCGCGGCGGTCAAATTGGGTTTATTTTTCAGGACCCGATGACCAGCTTGAACCCCGTGTTCAACGTTGGATTTCAGATTATGGAGCCCCTGATTGAGCATATGGGGCTAGACAAAAAGCAAGCCCGTGCCCGCGCTGTTGAGTTGCTTGAATTGGTGGGTATTCCAGGCGCTTCAGACCGTTTGAATGATTTTCCGCACCAGTTCTCTGGTGGCATGCGCCAAAGGGTGATGATTGCCATCGCCCTAGCGTGTGACCCAAAGATATTGATTGCGGATGAACCAACAACGGCCTTGGATGTAACCATTCAGGCGCAGATTATTGAGCTCATCAAAGAGCTGCGCAAAAAGCTGGGCATGGCGATTGTTTGGATCACCCATGACTTGGGCGTTGCCGCGGGCATTTCTGATCGGCTGCTGGTGATGTATGGTGGGTTTGTGGTGGAGCACGCTAAAGTTGGCGACCTTTATAAGCGCCCCTTACACCCCTACACACGGGCTTTGCTAAATACTCTGCCTGCAGAAGGAAGCGGTGAAACCCGCCTGCGTTCGATTAAAGGTTCGCCACCCAATATTGGTGCAGAACCAAAGTCTTGCCCCTTTGCGCCCCGTTGCGATTATGCATTTGAGCGCTGCCACAAAGAAAATCCGCTGCTCGAACGCATTGAGGGCGTGCACGATGTTGCATGTTGGTGGGATGTTGAAAAGGAGGCGCCACGTCATGACGGCTGATGCTGAAACTCTCGTGCGGGCCAAAAATCTAAAGGTCCACTTCCCGATCCATGCAGGCATATTCCGACGTCAAGTGGGCGCTGTGAAGGCTGTTGATGGCCTGAATTTTGATATTAAACGTGGTGAAACGCTGGGGTTGGTTGGTGAAAGTGGTTGCGGCAAGTCCACAGCCGGACGTGCCATGTTGCGCCTTTACGAACTGACTGATGGGCAAATCGATTTTGAAGGCGTTGATATCGCTGGGTTGAGCAAGAACGACTTGCGTGAAATGCGCCCACGGATGCAGATGATTTTTCAAGATCCGCAGGCATGCCTTAATCCGCGCATGACGGTGGGCGATATTATCGCAGAGCCGTTGGACGAACACACCAAAATGTCGTCTAAGGAAAAACGCGACAAGGTGAAAAGCCTGCTTGAATCTGTGGGCATGAACCCAGATTATGTGAACCGCTATCCACACGAGTTTTCTGGCGGTCAGCGCCAGCGGATCGGCATTGCACGTGCCTTGGCCCTTGAGCCTGATTTTATTGTATGTGACGAGCCCATTGCAGCGCTAGATGTGTCAATTCAAGCGCAGGTAGTGAACTTATTGCAAGACATCCAAGATCGGATGGGCCTGACTTATTTGTTTATTTCGCATGACTTGAGCATGGTGCGGCACATCGCTGACCGTGTGGCGGTTATGTATTTGGGGCGCATTGTTGAATTGGCGCCCAAAGAAGAGCTTTATAGCAATCCGAAGCACCCCTACACAAAAGCACTTTTGTCGGCGGTGCCGGTGCCGGACCCAGAGGTCGAAAAGACCCGAGAACATATTGTCCTGAAAGGCGATGTGCCTAGTCCGGCGAACCCGCCAAGCGGTTGTCGTTTTTCAACGCGTTGTCCTGTTGCTCAGAAGAACTGCTTTGTTGATGATCCTGAATGGCGCAAAATTGGTGACGGCGGATATGTTGCCTGTCACTATGCTGAATAGAATACGACGCAAAGTTCAACTTACGACTTTGCGCCGTGAAGCTGGGAACAACCTGGCTCAAACGAAAACAATAACAAGGTTTTAGTAAGTAATTAGGAGGAAATAAATGCGTAAACTTAAAACCCTCGTTCTGGCAACTGCCGCAGCATCTTGCTTTGCTGCGACGGCTGCACAAGCAGAACGTGGTTCAGATGGCAACGTGAACATTGCTTATTGGCAAGCCGTTTCTATTTTGAACCCATTCCTGTCTGGCGGTACTAAGGACGTTGAAGCTTCGTCTTTGGTGCTTGACCCACTGGCAAACTACCGCCCAGATGGCTCTATGGACCCTGCTCTAGCCGCTGAAATTCCAACAATTGAAAACGGCGGCGTTGCTGCAGATCTTCGTTCAATTACTTGGAAGCTAAAGCAAGGTATCGTTTGGTCAGACGGCACACCACTTAAAGCAAGTGATGTGGTATTTTCCGCAAACTACTGTATGCACCCAGAAGGTGGTTGTAACGCGGCTTCAAACTTTGCAGATGTTGAAAGCGTTGAAGCGTTGGACGATTACACAGTTCGTGTAAACTTCTCAGTCGCCAAACCTTTCCCATATGGCCCGTTCGTTGGTGCAACTTCACCTGTGATCCAAGAAGCTCAGTTTAAAGACTGCATGGGCGCAAAAGCTCCAGAATGTACTGAAGCTAACTTTGGTCCAATCGGTACAGGCCCATTTGTTGTTGACGAATTCCGCGCGAACGACGTTGTGACCTTTAAAGCCAATCAAAACTACCGCGATCCTAACCAGCCAGCATTTGCGACAGCTGTGCTTAAAGGTGGCGGCGATAGTGCAGCAACAACACGTTCTGTTCTTGAAACTGGCGAATTTGATTATGCTTGGAACGTACAGGTTGAGCCTGAAGTTCTTGATCAAATGATGGCCGCTGGCAAAGGCAAGATCATTGCAGCCTTTGGTACATCAGTTGAGCGTTTGATGGTTCAATTGACTGACGTTCGTCCTGAACTTGGTGACCTTCGTGGCACTGTAGAAGGTGGACCTCACCCATTCAACAGCGACATCAATGTGCGTAAAGCTTTGTCTTTGGCTATTGATCGCGACATTTTGGTTGAAGTTGGTTATGGCCCGAACGGTCAAGTCACATGTAACGTGCTTCCAGCACCTGCCATTTATGCATCTACTGCAAACGACGCTTGTAAAACACAAGACGTTGATGCAGCAAATGCGCTTCTTGACGAAGCTGGTTGGGTTCGCGGAAGCGATGGCGTTCGTGAAAAAGATGGCGTTCGTTTGTCAATTCTGTTCCAAACATCAACCAACTCTGTTCGTCAAGGCACACAAGCTTTGATCAAACAGATGTGGCAAGCTATCGGTGTTGAAACTGAATTGCGTAACATTGACGCTGGCGTGTTCTTTGGTGGTGACCAATCATCTCCTGACACATTCCAGAAGTTCTTTGCTGATATCGAAATGTACACTAACAACTTCGATGGCACAGATCCTGAAGCCTATATGGGCAACTGGGTATGTTCAGAAATCCCATCACCAGCAAACCAGTGGATCGGCAACAACATGCCACGCTACTGTTCAGAAGAGTATAACGCTCTAAGCGCAGAAATGGGCAAAACAGCTTCTATTGAGAAGCGTGCTGAGATGGCTAAGAAAATGAACGACATGCTTATGCAAGAATATGTGATGATTCCACTTATTCACCGCGGTCGTGTTTCTGCAGCGTCAAACGCACTTGGCAACGTTGTTTTGAACCCATGGGATTCAGAACTCGCGTTTGCTGAAGAGTGGACACGTAACTAGTCGACTTAACTAAGCGGCGCGGGTGATATCACCCGCGCCGTTTCTCATTCCTTTTGGGACAAGATTTTTGAATTTCGGGGACCTTTCATGCTGAACTACACCCTCAGGCGGCTGCTTTTTGCAATCCCTACGCTATTGGTGATCAGCTTCATCATTTTCCTAATTCTGGACCTCGCACCTGGCGATCCAACTGGCAGCTTGCCGTTGACGATCCCTGCTGAAGTCCGCGCGAAAATCAGAGAAGCCTTGGGTGTCGGCGAACCCATTCACATCGCTTATGTTAAGTGGCTTCGTGGTTTCTTTATCTATGAGCCATTGCATTGGCTTGATCAAATGGGCCTAGTCATCGGCGATCCATCCTCGCGTCCACGCATCATTTCTTTTGCGACACGCGGCCCGGTTGTTGATCTGCTGATGGAGCGCATTCCACAAACGCTTTGGGTTGTTGGCTTGTCCTATGTTGTGGGCATTCTTATCGCCATTCCGATCGGTGTGATCTCTGCATACAAACAGTATTCATGGTTCGATCAGTTTGGCACATTCATCTCAATGGTCGGTTTTTCGGTACCCACATTCTTCACTGGTCTTTTGATGATCGTGATATTTTCCGTGCAATTGGGTTGGTTCCCATCCGTTTATGACACCACGCTAGAGGTCAATAGTCTTGGGACATTCTGGTTGCAGGTGAAGCAAATGATCATGCCCGTGACCGTGCTAGCGCTGTTTAACGCAGCGCAAATCAGTCGCTTTATGCGCGCATCAATGCTGGATAATTTGACACAGGATTATGTGCGCACCGCGCGGGCAAAAGGCATGAGCGAAAAAGTGGTCGTTTTGACCCATGTACTGCGCAATAGCTTGATCCCGGTTGTAACGGTGATCGCGCTTGGTATTCCAACGATCTTTGGCGGCGCCATCATCACAGAGCAAATCTTTCGGGTGAATGGACTTGGCCAACTTCTGATCATCGGCATTCAGGGCAGCGATTTCCCGTTGGTTCAAACACTGACATTCCTATTCGCAATCCTGATTGTGTTGTTTAACCTGATTGCCGACATCGTCTACGGCATGCTTGATCCAAGGATTCGCTATGACTGATCAAACAGCTGGAGAAGTAGTAACAAAAGCACAACGTACCCTTTGGGGTGATGTGCTGCGGCAATTCTTGCAGCACAAAGGTGGCGTTGCAGGTTCAATCATCTTTTTGTTCATTCTTGGTGCGGTGTTGTTTGGACCCTTTATCCATACGATTGACCCCCAATTCTTGGATATTCGAAACAAGAACCTAGGGCCTACATGGGGCCATCCAATGGGCACCGACAACCTTGGTCGCGACATGCTGGCCCAAGTGCTCAGCGGCGGCCGTGTATCACTGGCCGTGGGGATTGCTGCGATGGCGTTGTCCTTGCTGGTGGGCACGCTGATTGGGATTATTGCTGGGTTTTTCCAAAAACTTGATGGTCCGCTAATGCGCACCACCGATCTATTTTTGGCCTTGCCAATTTTGCCCCTATTGTTGGTCATCATCATGTTGTTCCGCGATAGTTTGCGCTCGGTATTTGGGCCCGAAATGGGGATCTTCTTTCTGATTGTGTTTGTGATCGGCATTACAAGCTGGATGAACACCGCAAGGATTGTGCGCGGGGAAGTGCTGGCGATTAAAGAACGCGAATTCGTTTTGGCCGCCCGTTCAGTGGGCACCCATTCTTGGAAGATTGTGGCAAGACACATTTTTCCAAACGTGTTGAGCCCGGTGATGGTTTCAGCAACGCTTGGGATCGCCAACGCGATTATTACTGAAAGCTCGCTGAGCTTCTTGGGCCTTGGTTTCCCTTCTGACTTTCCAACTTGGGGACGTCTGCTGTTTGATGGGGCCAATTTTATGACCCTTAACCCTGCACGGGTGATTTGGCCGGGGCTAGCGATCTCGCTAACAGTGCTCAGCGTGAACTACATCGGTGATGGCATTCGCGATGCACTTGATCCGCGCATTCGTGGTCGCTGATCGAACAACATAAAAGTGTTTGGGGCGGCTCGATTGGGTCGCCCTTTTTGTTTCCCCAAATGAAGGCAAGACCGATGAGCCGTGAAGACACCATTAGAAGAGCAAAAGGGTTTGCAGCCGATGGGCGGTTTCTAGCAGAGTTGGGGAAGCGAGTTGGTGTTCCCACTCAAAGCTCCATTGAATCCAGTCATAAAGACTTGTGGTATTATCTTGAGCATGTGATCGCGCCAGATTTTGAAAATTTGGGCTGCAATGTCACCATTCATCCCAACCCGATTGAAGGCGGCGGACCGTTTTTAGTGGCAAAACGGGTTGAAGGCCCGGCCCTCCCCTCCATTTTTTGTTATGGGCATGGCGACGTGGTGCCGGGGATGGAAGGCGCATGGAAAGACAATTTGGACCCTTGGAGTACCACTGTGTTGGGCGACAAGATTTTTGGTCGCGGCACCGCGGACAATAAAGGCCAGCACACCATCAATATGTTAGCGCTTGAAGCGGTGATCGCCGCGCGCGGGAAGCTGGGGTTCAACCTGACTTTCCTTGTTGAGATGGCAGAAGAAACGGGATCCTTGGGACTGCGTGAGTTTTGCGCAGCAAACAAAGACATGTTGGCATCGGACGTTCTGATTGCTTCTGACGGGCCGCGCGTGGCAGTGGATACCCCAACGATGGTTCTTGGGGTGCGCGGCGCAATGGAGTTTTCCCTGGTTGCGGATTTGCGCCAAGAAGACCATCACTCGGGAAACTGGGGCGGTATTCTTGCGGATCCAACCGTCATTTTGGCGCATGCCCTCACCACGATTATGGACCGCAATGGCAAAATACTGATCGATGATTGGTTGCCCAAAAATCTGCCCGACTATGTGCGCGCCTCGCTTGAGGGCTGCCCATTTGATCCGGGCGAAAGCGCTGACACGCCAGACGACTATTGGGGTGAACCAGGTTTTACCACCGCTGAAAAATTATGCGCCTGGAACAGTTTTGACGTTTTGGCCATGGATGTGGGCGATGCCAAGAACCCGGTAAATGCTATCCCCAAACGCGCGGTGATGCATTGCGCGTTGCGGTTTGTTGTGGGCACCGATACTGACAATGTGGTCCCGGCCCTAAGAAAACATTTGGATGAACAGGGGTTTGGCATGATCCATATCGAAGTGCCAGACCATAACCCTGCCTATCAAGCGTCTCGGCACAACCCCAATTTGCCGTGGGTCCAATGGGCAGCTCACTCGGTTAAAACTACTCTGGGGCGCGCCCCGCAGGTCTTGCCAAATGGTGCAGGTTCCCTGCCCAATGATATCTTTTGCGACCTATTGGGCATGCCCACCATTTGGGTGCCCCATTCTTACAATTCTTGTGGCCAACATGCGCCGGACGAGCATTTGTTGATGCCATTGGTCAAAGAGGGCCTTGAGATGATGGCAGGAATATTTTGGGATGCTGGAGAGTTGAGCGAGGGGTTTGAACGGCGGCTTGTGCAAACTGATGCATAGAATGCTTTTGGCAAATCTATTTTCGACGTCGATTTTCCCACCACCGGCGCACGCGAATGATTGTTGAAGCGACGGGCCCGCGCAACAATGGCACATCCACTGCCAGCAGCAGTAAACCAAGTGGCAGCATCCAAATGCCGAGCAACGGGAGAATACTGAGTATACCGCCCAATACGAGCAGCAAACCCAGTGGAATACGGATCACCCGCGCATAGGGATGACGGAGCCATTGCAACAGTCTTGCCAGTGGTGGCGGCGTCGCTCTTTCAAGCTTTTCATATTGGCGATTGAAGCGCCCATCGTTTTTGCCGTTCATTCACTTCACTTTCTACCACGCAAACTGCAAATCATCCTGAAGCTCAAATGGTGAGCGACAATGGAATGTACAAGGTGCGAAGTTGGCTCAAATTTGGCCCAAAAGCTTGACTCAGTAGCCAGTTTCCATCATAACCCAGCTTGAATTTCTCGCGTACTGTCACCAGTGCGCTTAAATTCGTTTATGAAATGCGCAGCTTAAGGCCGATTGTCCTTCTTAGGGGAATCACAAGATCGAACCAAGGTTCGGCGCCGCACAGCGCGACACAACAGAGCAATAATGCTCAAAGGAAATGAAATGTTTGCTGTTATTAAGACAGGTGGCAAGCAGTACAAAGTTGCTGCTGATGACATCTTAGAAATTGAAAAGCTCGAAGCCGTTGCAGGCGACGCCATTGTATTTGAAGAAGTATTGATGGTTGGCGCTGACGGCGATGTAACAATTGGTGCCCCCCTTGTGGATGGCGCAACTGTTGCAGCTGAGTTGGTTGAACAAAAGCGTGCGAAGAAAATCGTCGTCTTCAAAAAGAAGCGTCGTCAAAACTATCGCCGTAAAGCTGGTCACCGCCAAAACTTGTCAGTTGTGCGTATCACTGACATTTTGACAGGCGGCGCGAAGCCAAAAGCAAAAGCGGCTAAAAAGCCAGCGGCTGCAAAGTCTGAAGCTCCAGCAGCAGCTGCCGGCGCAAAAGACGATTTGAAATTGATCTCTGGCGTTGGACCAGCCTTGGAAAAGAAACTTCATGCATTGGGCGTGACATCTTTGAAACAAGTTGCAGAGTTTGACGCTAAAGAAATCGAACGCGTGGATGCAGAGCTAAACTTTAAAGGCCGCATTGAACGTGAAGACTGGATTAGCCAAGCAAAAACGCTTTTGGCTGGCGAATAAGAACTAGGAGACTGACAAATGGCACATAAAAAAGCAGGTGGTTCGTCCCGTAACGGTCGTGATTCCGCTGGTCGTCGTCTCGGCGTGAAGAAGTTTGGCGGCGAAAGCGTCGTTCCAGGCAACATTCTCGTGCGTCAGCGCGGCACAAAGTGGCACCCAGGTGAAAATGTAGGTCTTGGCAAAGATCACACTATTTTTGCGCTCGTAGAAGGTAAAGTCACCTTCTCGACCCGTCGCAACAATAAGACATTTGTATCTGTGATGCCTCAAGAGGCAGCAGAATAACGGCGGATGATTAAGACCTTACCCGCCGGTTTCTCAAAGAACCCCGGCGGATAAAGTTTTCGCAAAAAGACTTCAAAAGAGTTTTGAAAAGGGGAGATGGGAAACCGGCTCCCCTTTTTACTTTTGGAGCAATAAAATGACTTTCAACACAATCTACAGGGCAATGCCTTTACGGTTCTTGACGGACACGCTGGAACTACGGCCGATTGAACTTGCCGATTTGGCAGACCTTGTTCAATTGGCCAACAATAAACAATTGCATGACGTGCTGGCGCGCATGCCACATCCTTATACATCTGAGGATGGCCTTTATTTCATCAATGATATTGCGAACGGCACCGACGAGCGCGTGTGGGCGATTTGCCAACGCAACGGGCCCATGATGGGCGTCGTTGGTATCCACCTGCGCGATGGCAATCCTGAAATCGGCTATTGGTTGGGCGCTGAGCATTGGGGCCAAGGCATTGGCAGCCAAGCAATTGGCGCGCTGATGGACGAATTTGATATCGCGGTCCCAGACCTTGAACTCTATGCCCGCTGCTTGAAATCCAACCTTGCGTCAAAAGCCTTGCTTGAAAAAGTTGGTTTTGAAGTGACCGGCGAAGGCGCAAGCAACGACAAGCCTGGCGAAACTGTCTGGACGTTCACCCGTCCTGCCCGCGACGACATCTACGAGCAAGAAGCAGCGGAATAATGATTGAGATCAAAACGAAACGGCTGGTGCTGCGACGATTGGCGATGGAACATGCCGCTGACGTTGCAGCGACTTTAAACAACTTTGAAGTGACAAAGAACCTTGCGGTTGTGCCCTATCCATATTCGGAAGCTGACGCTAACGAGTGGATACAGTCGCTCGACGACATCACAGCTGTCGAAGACACAAAGTTCGCAATCCTCAACGCCGAAGACAATTTCGTTGGCGTTTTGGGGTTCGATCTAGACGATGCCAAGCCGATTCTTGGATACTACTTAAACCAAGCCCACTGGGGAAAAGGATATATGAGCGAAGCGGTAAGCGCCGCGCTTGAATGGTTGTTTGCCAACTCTGATGTTCAAACTGTTGGGTCTGGTGCATTCACGTTTAACCCTGCTTCTTTGGCTATCCAATATAAGCTGGGGTTCAAGGACGTGAGTGCCGACAAACGATTGTGTCTGGCGCAAGGCCAACAGTTTGCGCACATTGTTACGCAGTTAAACCGCCAAGACTTTACACCATTGTAAAAGACAAAGACTATGATTGAGATAAAGACAAAGCGGTTGATGTTGCGGCCAATCGCCATGAAGAACGCTATAGATGTTACAACTGCTTTAAACAATTTTGAGGTGGCGAAATACTTATCCTCACCTCCCTATCCGTATTCAATTGCAGATGCGAAGGAATGGATTGGGCTAAATGAAGGTGCCTCCGTCCCCGAAAACACAAATTTTGCCGTAACGCTTTTGAACGGCGAGTATTGTGGTGGTGTTGGATTTGACGGTTCGGCGGAGCATCCGGAACTGGGCTTTTACATCGCTGAACCCAAATGGGGAAATGGCTACGTTAGTGAAGCAGCCAGCGCAGCAATTGAATGGCTGTTTGCAAACGCAAATGTAACTGCCATCACCTCGGGTGCCTATAGCTTCAATCCAGCTTCATTGGCGGTACAAGCAAAACTTGGTTTTCAAGAAACAGGCACAGAAGAGAGAATGTGCAATGCCCAAGCGCGGGCTTTGCCAATGATCACAACCATTCTACATCGCAAGAGTTTCAAAAAGTTACACTAGAGAATACGATGGCAAAACTATATACAGAGCGCCTATATTTGCGCGCACCAAACACAAGCGATGCGCCGCGTATGCAGCGGATTTTGGCGGACTTTGAGGTCGCCAAAAATCTATCACGTGTGCCCCATCCTTATCCAGAAGGCGGTGCGCATGAATATTTGGGCCGCATAGCTGATGTGAGCGATCCGTTTGATACGAAATTCTCGATCATCGACAAGGACGGTCAGTTTTGTGGCATGACGGGTTTTGGGCGGCAAAGCGAGTTGCCGCAATTGGGCTATTATCTTGACCCCTTGCACTGGGGCAAGGGCTATATGAGTGAAGCGTGCAAAGCGGTGATCGGTTGGATGTTTGAGGTGGCGGACCCTATGCATATTCGTTCGGGCGTTTTTGAGCACAACCCAGCTTCTTGGGCCATTCAAAACAAGTTTGGATTTGAAGAAGTGGGCCGCTCAACCCTACATTGCCTTGCACAATCCGCCGATTTGCCGCATATCGATACGCAACTAAAAAGGGAAGCGTTTTTCGCTACAACGCAATAGTGCGTTTGCGACCACGCTTTAGAGTAAAATGAAGTTTCTCGATCAGGCCAGAGTTTACATTCGATCCGGTGCAGGCGGCGCGGGCGCTGTTTCGTTCCGGCGCGAAAAGTATATCGAATTTGGTGGCCCAGATGGCGGCAATGGTGGCCGCGGTGGTGATGTCATTATCAAGTGTGTTGATGGTTTGAACACGCTCATCGATTATCGGTATAAGCAGCATTTCAAAGCGGGCACGGGCGTGCACGGTATGGGCCGACAACGCAGCGGTGCTGAGGGCACAGATGTGGTGCTCAAAGTTCCTGTGGGCACGCAAGTTTTTGAAGAAGACAATGAAACGCTGATCGCGGATATGACCGAGATCGGGCAGGAAATTGTTTTGCTGGCTGGTGGCAACGGTGGCTTTGGCAATATGCATTTTAAGACAGCCACCAACCAGTCGCCGCGCCATGCCAATCCGGGTATTGAAGCGGAAGACAAATGGATTTGGCTGCGCTTAAAACTGATTGCGGATGCAGGTCTTGTTGGCCTGCCCAATGCTGGTAAATCCACATTCCTTTCTGCTGTTTCTGCGGCAAAACCAAAAATTGCTGATTATCCCTTTACCACCCTGCACCCAAATTTGGGCGTGGTGAAAATTGGCGAGCGCGATTTTGTGTTGGCCGATATTCCTGGTCTGATTGAAGGTGCCCATGAAGGGGCAGGCATTGGCGACCGGTTTTTGGGGCATATTGAACGTACCCGCTCTATCATCCATTTGATCGATGGCACCCAAGAAGATGTGGTTGGTGCATACAACACCATTCGCGGCGAGTTGGCCGCATATGGCCATGGGTTGGATGAAAAGCATCAGATTTTGGCGCTCAATAAAGTTGATGCGTTGACCGACGAGGACCGCGAAGAAAAGCTCGCAGCACTTCGCGAGGTATCTGGCGGCGAAGTATTGTCAATTTCTGCGGTGACACATCACAATACCGACCAAGTGCTTTATCAGGTGATCGGCACAATCGATGCGGCAAAGCAGCAACTTGAAGATCAAGCCAAAGCGGCTTTGGAAGAAGACTGGACGCCTTAAAAAATGAGCGCGCAGCTTTCCCCCCTCACCGCCACAAGCTTTAAGCGCCTGACGATCAAAATCGGGTCTGCCTTGCTTGTGGATGGTGAAACGGGGCAGTTGCGCAAGGTTTGGCTTGAAAGCTTAGCGGCGGATATTGCGGCGTTAAAAGCCAACGGCATTGAAGTGCTTATTGTGTCTTCGGGTGCAATTTCGCTCGGGCGACGCATTTTGGGCCTTACGGCGGAAAGCCTTTCGCTTGATCAAAGCCAAGCGGCGGCGTCGGTTGGTCAAATCGCACTTTCACAAGCCTATCGTGATGCGCTTGGTGCCCACGATGTGGTCACCGGGCAGATATTGGTGACCCCCAATATCACTGAACAACGCCGTCATTTTTTGAACGCGCGCACCACCATCAATACATTGCTGGACATGGGCGCGGTGCCGATCATCAACGAAAACGACAGTGTTGCCACCAGCGAAATCCGCTATGGCGACAATGACCGTTTGAGCGCGCGCGTAGCGACGATGATTGAAGCGGATGGGCTGATCCTATTTTCGGACATTGATGGTCTTTATACCGCCCCGCCGCATCTTGATCCCACGGCAAAACATTTGCCCTTGATCGACAAAATCACACCAGCGATTGAGGCAATGGCGGGAGGGGCCGCCAGCCATCTTTCGCGCGGTGGCATGGTGACCAAGGTCGAGGCGGCGAAAATGGCCGTCAATGCCGGGACCGCCATGGTGATTTGCAAGGGCCATGCGTTGCATCCGCTCAAAGCCTTGTTTGAGGGCGGCAAGCACAGCTATTTTGTGCCCAGCGATACGCCACGCGCGGCCCGCAAAAACTGGATAATGGCATCACTGCCCACGGGCCGTGTGTTCATTGATCAAGGCGCGTTAAAGGCCCTTCGATCTGGGCGCAGCCTATTGCCCATTGGGGTGACCAAGGTGGACGGCAATTTTCAGCGCGGTGATGCGGTTGCCATTTTTGATCCGGCGAACGCCGAAGTGGCGCGCGGGCTTGCCAGCTTTGACGGGGTTGATGCACAAAGAATTGTTGGGCGACGATCGCAAGACGTTTTAGAAATTCTTGGCCCCGTCAGCCGCACCGAATTGGTGCATCGCGACAATTTGGTGCTGACGGGAATTGAGTTAGAAGGACAAACGCAATGAGCGCATTGGCTTCACAATCACACGGTGATGTTGTGTCTATCATGCAAGATCTTGGGGCGGCTGCAAAAGCCGCTGCACGGGTTTTGGCCACTGCATCCTCAGCGCAAAAGAATTTGGCCCTTACGAGCGCCGCTGAGCATTTGAAAGCAACAACAAATGAGATTTTGGCCGCCAACGCCAAGGATGTTGAAGCTGGGCACGCCAAAGGCATGACGCCTGCGTTTATCGATCGGCTGACGTTGGATACTGCTCGCATTGGTGCCATTGCTGATGGGTTGCTCGCCATTGCAGAATTGGCTGATCCGGTTGGAACAAAAATCGCAACGATTGAGCGGCCAAACGGTTTGAAGATTGACCGGGTTCGCACACCGCTTGGCGTGATCGGGGTGATTTTTGAAAGCCGCCCAAATGTGACAGCAGACGCTGGTGCATTGTGCCTTAAATCTGGCAATGCGGTGATTTTGCGTGGTGGATCGGATAGTTATCATTCTTCACGCGCAATTCACACAGCGCTTGAGGCCGGTTTGGAAAAAGCAGGTTTGCCAAAAGCGGCAATTCAACTGGTGCCAACGACAGATCGCGCTGCGGTTGGTGAAATGCTCAAAGGCGTTGATGGCAATATTGATGTGATTGTGCCGCGTGGTGGAAAAAGCTTGGTGGCTCGGGTGAACCAAGAAGCGCGGGTGCCGGTGTTTTCTCACCTTGAAGGTATTTGCCATATCTATGTGGACAAAAGCGCGAATCTAGCCATGGCGACCGAAATTGTATTGAATGCAAAAATGCGCCGCACTGGCATTTGCGGGGCTGCTGAGACATTGCTGGTCCATCGCGATATTGCCGCAAAAACTGTGCCGGTATTGTGTGAAACATTGGCGGCACAAGGGTGCGACATTCGCGGTGATGCCTTCGTACAATCGCTCTTTGACAAAGCGACGCCTGCAACTGATGAAGATTGGTCAACTGAATATTTGGACGCAATTATTTCAGTAAGAATTGTCGATGACACAGATGCTGCAATTGAGCATATTCAAACCTATTCGTCTGGCCACACCGAAGCGGTGATTGCAGAAGATGCGAGCGTTGTGGAGCAGTTTTTTGCCCAAGTTGATTCAGCAATTGTGATGCACAATGCTTCAACCCAATTTGCTGATGGAGGCGAATTTGGTATGGGCGCAGAAATTGGCATTGCCACGGGCAAAATGCATGCGCGTGGCCCGGTTGGCGTGGAACAACTAACAAGCTTTAAGTATCTTGTTCATGGTACAGGCCAGACCCGTCCGTGAGCACAGTATTTTTAGACAATGCCCGCACAGACCGTTTGCCACATTCCGCGCCTGGAATGCGAATTGGCCTATTTGGTGGCAGTTTTAATCCCCCTCACGATGGGCATCGGCTGGTTTCTCGCCAAGCCATGAAACGCTTAGGGCTGGATGCGGTGTGGTGGTTGGTTTCGCCGGGAAACCCGTTAAAAGACCACAGCGAATTGGCCCCCCTTCAGGAGCGTATCGATGCTGCGTGCAAACTTGTCGATCACCCGGCGGTTCGCATTACAGGCTTTGAGGCGGAGCACGGCTTTCGCTACACGTATGACACGCTCGAGTATTTGACCAAAAGCTTGCCCGATCGCAAATTTGTTTGGATTATGGGCGCTGACAATCTGGTTGGGTTTCACAAATGGGAGCGCTGGCGCGATATCGCACGCATGATGCCCATCGCCATTTATGTGCGTCCTGGAACGGCTAGGCGCGCACCTTTTTCACGTGCGGCAACGGCTTTAAGTGCGTATCGTGTTGATGAAACGGACGCGCGCAAACTGGCCAATATGCAGGCTCCTGCCTGGATGTATATGCATGGCATAATGAGCGAACTTTCCTCCACCCAAATCCGCAACGGCAAGAAGAGTGTTTCCTCTGCCGGATGAGGCTTGAAAAAATGCGCCAAAAAGCGCATAATCCACCCAATGAGCGGCCTGAGGGCTGCGTTGTTTTTCATAAGGACCAAACGAACCGACATGGTTTCATTATTGCCTCACACGGTTGCACGCGGATGACGCCAACAACCAACCAACAGGGCGCTAAAGCCCCTAAAAATCAACCTGACATCAAACTTTTCGATCTCGTTTCTACTGTTTTGGAAGACGCCAAAGCCGAAGATACGATTGTGATCGATATTCGGCAGAAATCTAGTCTTGCCGATTATATGATTGTCACTTCTGGCCGATCAAACCGACATGTTGGTGCGATTGCTGACCAATTACAGCGCGCTATGCGTGAAGCTGGCTATGGCCGCCCAAAAACTGAGGGATTGCCCCAGTGTGATTGGGTGCTTGTGGATGGTGGCGACATTATTGTGCACATCTTCCGCCCTGAAGTGCGCGAGTTCTACAATATTGAAAAAATGTGGTCCGCAGATTTTCCCGGTGAAACCGCTTAACTTATGCGTATTTCGATTGCCGCTATTGGCCGGCTGAAATCTGGCCCCGAGCGGCAATTGGTGGACCGATATCTTGAACGTGCGAACGGCGCGGGCAAGCAAATGGGTTTATCCGGTTTTGACATCCAAGAATTTGGCGAAGCGCGCCACGACAATAGCGCGCAGCGCAAGGCCCAAGAAGCAAACCAACTGCTTGGGTGCTGCCCCGAGGGTGCAAAGCTGATTGCACTTGATGAACGTGGACGGACAATGACCAGCCCAGATTTTGCGCAAAAGCTTGGTCAGTTTCGCGATGACGGTGCGCGCCAGTGCACATTTGTTATTGGCGGGCCTGATGGACTTGACGCCAGTGTGCGCAAGCGGGCTGACCTTGTTCTAAGCTTCTCTCCCCTCACCTGGCCCCACCAAATCGTTCGGGCCCTTTTGTGTGAACAAATCTATCGCTCCATCACCATTATGAGCGGGCATCCATACCATCGCGAATAGTGAACGCGCTTTGGCGAACTAAATCACAAAAACACTTTTTGATTTGCTAGATTACATGGACTGATTCGGTCCTTTATTTGCGCTATTGAGGTCATGTGAGTTTGGCTCGTGATTTGTTTTCCACATTCATTATGCGCAGCGCGTTAGCCTGCTGCATTTGCGCAGCCTGTTTGAGCGTGCCTGCCCTTGGTCAGTTTATTGACCCGCAAACAACAGAAGACGCACGCGCTGAACTTCAAAAAATCGAAAAAACAATCGAAATCAGCACAGAGCGGATCGATGCCTTGCGCAAAGAAATTGCAGATATGGAAGGCGACCGCAGTCAGCAAACGGCGGCCCTGATTGCATCGGCGCAGCGGGTAAAATTGGCAGAAATAGAAGCAAATGCCGCTTCTGAACGTATGGCGGAACTTCGGGCTGAAGAAGCAAGTATTCAAGAAACGTTAGATGTTGAGAATGGCGAAATTGCTACATTGCTCACCGCCTTGCAGATTATTGGACGAAACCCGCCCCCTGCATTGATTGTTGAACCAAATAACGCCACTAAGTCGGCGCGTTCCGCGCTGCTGTTGGCTTCAATTCTACCGCAATTGAGCAATCGTGCAGATGCGATACGCGTTGAGTTGGATGCGCTGTTGGACATCAAACAACAAGTGGCGGGCGAAGAAACGCAGCTACGCGAACAGCTGAATGTTTTGCGCGAAGAAAAATTACGCATTGCGGTTTTACTTGAAGCACGACGTACCGGGGTTGAACGCGCAAGCCAGGCATTAAGCTCTGAGCAACGTGAGGCAGAACTGCTGGCCAGCCGCGCCAAATCACTCAGCCAATTGCTCAAAGTGCTTGAAGACGAAGTTGCCTCAGTCAGTCAAGCCAATGACGCTGCACGCCAATCAGATGAAAACGCGCGCTTTAATGTTGGCGAGCAGTTGGAAGAAGAAGCCATTCAGCTTGCCCTGGCCGATACCAGCCGTGATACGCCCGCCTTTCCATTTCCGATGGGTAAAGGGCACTTGGCCCTTCCCACAAATGGGGTAAGTGTAATTGAATTTGGAAACAATGATGGGTTTGGTGGCGAGGCAAAAGGTACATTTATTGTCACACGTGCAGAGGCACAAGTTGTTTCACCCGCTGATGGCTGGGTCATTTATCAGGGCCCGTACCTTAATTACGGCCAAATTGTCATCTTAAACGTAGGACAAGACTACAATATTTTGCTGGCAGGCCTTGCCAGCACAAATGTGGCGTTGGGACAATTTGTGCTGATGGGAGAGCCGGTTGGAATTATGGGCAAGCGCACGATTTCTCAAACAATCGCGACCAGTGCTGGTAACTCGCGTCCAACGCTATATATTGAACTTCGTAAGGAAGGGGAGCCAATTGACCCTTCTGATTGGTGGGCGACCACAAAAACCGCAACGCAAAACGGATAAAAAATGAAATCTAGTATTGTTCGGGCCCTGTGGCTGTCCTTCATTATGATCATTGCTGGTGCACATGGTGCATTGGCGCAAGACCAATCAACGGGGCCAATGAGCGATGATGAGGTCTATCAAGAGCTCAACCTGTTTGGCGAGATATTCGACCGCATTCGCGATGAATATGTGGACGCGCCAAATGAGCGCGAATTGGTTCGTGCAGCCATTCAAGGCATGTTGACGTCGCTCGATCCACATTCAGGTTATCTGGATCCCAATGACTTTGAAGATGTGCGCGAAGATACGCAGGGCACATTTGGCGGTTTGGGTATTGAAGTGATCATGGAAAATGAAGTGATCCGAGTGGTTTCACCAATTGATGAAACACCCGCTGCACGTGCAGGCGTTTTGGCGGGTGACTTAATCGTTGAATTGGATGGTGTTGAAGTCCGTGGTCTTTCGCTTGATCAAGCCGTGGACAAAATGCGTGGTGAAATCGGTACTGACATTGAATTGACCATCGTACGTGAAGGCCGAGACGACCCCCTGAACATCACCATTACGCGCGACATCATCACCTTCCGTGTGGTGCGTACGTCAGTTCGTGACAATGTGGGGGTAATTCGCCTCGCACGGTTCACCGGACAAGCCTATGCCGGCATTGAAGACGGTATCCGCGAATTGCGGAGTGAAATGGGTGATGACATGAAAGGGTTGGTTTTGGATTTGCGCAACAACCCGGGCGGTTTGGTGGACCAAGCGGTCTATATTGCAGATGCGTTTTTGGCGCGCGGCAATATTTTGTCGACCCGCGGTCGCACCGATGATGAAAACACGCGCTATGACGCAAACCCTGATGATTTGGACAAATTGATTGCTGATATTCCTTTGATCGTTTTGATCAATGGGGGTTCCGCTTCTGCGTCTGAAATTGTTGCCGGGGCGTTGCAGGACCAACAACGGGCCACATTGTTGGGCACACGGTCATTTGGCAAAGGCTCGGTGCAATCCATTATTCCCCTTGGGGAAAATGGCGCAATGCGTTTAACCACTTCGCGCTACTACACGCCAAGTGGGCGGTCCATTCAGGCCGCTGGCATTACGCCAGACATTGAGATTTTCCAAGACGTGCCCGAAGAGTTGCAGGGCCGAGATTTGCTAATTGGCGAAGCGGCACTTGATGGGCATATTGATGGCGGTACGGAAAAAGAAGCGACTACCGGTTCTTCTGTTTTTGTGCCTGCAGATCCAGATAAAGACAATCAGCTCAAGTATGCTGTGGATTTGATCAATGGTGTGGAAACTAATGAGGCCTTTCCACCCAAAGCAGATAATTAGAATATAGGAGAACAGGGCCCGATAGGCCCTTCATCGACGTGATAGGATAAACTGCGGCACATGATCGACAAGCTGGATAAGCCCTTGGGTCGCAGACGCGGCAAGGCCAAGCCACCCGAGTCCAAAACCAATTTGCCCCGCCTGCCTATAGTGCCAATAGCCATTGGCATTATGGCTTTGGTGATTGGTGCGCCTTTGGCTTGGATATTCTTTGTCGACAACCCAGAAGGTGGCCGTCCTGTCGCCAATGTGGAGGTCAACTCTGTTGTGGACAGCAATGAGCTGGCTAGAAACCTAACTGTTGAGGAACAAAGCCAAGCTGAAGAACCGGACACCGGAGTGGTTGAAGCTGGGAATAGTGAGCAGCTCATCGTCAACACAGACGATTTGCCCGATTCAGATAATGCTGCGGTTGGCGGGCTTGTGCGTAAAGACATGTTGGAATTGAGCCAACATGGCTACATTCCCCAAGTTGCAAGCAATGGCGACCGGCCCGTCGATGTTTATGCCCGACCATCGATTAGCGCCAGTACGGCCGATGGCAAACCGCTAATCGCTATTGTTGTGACAGGCCTTGGCCTATCAAAAGACGGCAGCAATAGTGCCATTGATCGACTGCCGGACGACTTTACGTTAGCGTTTGCTCCTTATGGCAAATCGGTTGCTGAGATTGCAGGCAAGGCCCGAGAGGGTGGCCACGAGGTCATGTTGCAGGTGCCGCTAGAGCCTTTCGACTATCCGCAAAATGACCCTGGCCCGCAAACCCTACTGGTTGGCCAATCCGTGCGCTCAAATCTTGATCGGCTTTATTGGTTGATGTCGCAGATCCAAGGTTACACCGGAATCATCAACCATATGGGTGCAAAATTCACATCTTCATCTGGCGACTTTGAGCCCATCATGGAAGAGATTGCGTTGAGGGGCCTGGCCTATGTGGATGATGGCACTTCGAACAGATCTGTCGCGCCGCAGTTGGCGCAACGCTCTGGCGCAGATTTTGCAGTGGCAGATATCACATTGGATGATACCCCATCCCAAGCCAGAATTTTGGAGCAACTTAGCCGGTTGGAAATTCGCGCCCGAGAAAAGGGCCATGCTATTGGGCTAGCCACGGTGCTACCAATTTCGGTGCGCACCCTGACTGAATGGGCCCAAACACTGGAAGACAAGGGCATTATACTTGTGCCTGTAAGTGCGCTTTATACTCACCATGATGGATCATAATATGACTAATTTTGCACTGCGAGAGCAATTGCCTTACCGCCCATGTGTGGGCATTGTTTTGTTCAATAACGAAGGCAAAGTCTTCGCTGGGAAACGCAAACCACAAGACAAAGAATTTGCCAAATATATTTGGCAATTGCCTCAAGGTGGGATTGATAAAGGCGAAGTGGCTGCAGAAGCAGCTTTGCGCGAGCTTTACGAAGAAACCAACGTCAAGTCCGTCGAAATTATTGAAAAATCCAAAAATCCCCTGTTTTATGATCTACCAGATGAATTGCTTGGCATTGGCTTAAAGGGCAAATATCGCGGCCAAGTGCAGGATTGGTTTGCGATGCGTTTTACGGGTGAGGAAGATGAAATCAACGTAAAACGGCCAGCCAATGGCGCACACCCAGCCGAATTTAGCGCTTGGGCTTGGAAGCAATTGGACGAAATGCCGGATTTGATCGTGCCGTTTAAACGCAAAGTGTACGATGACATTTTGGCAATGTTCTCTCATATTGGCCCCAAGAAAGTCGCATAAGTGAAAACCATTGGCCTTATTGGTGGCATGAGCTGGGAGTCAACTGCGCTCTATTACGCCGCCATCAACAAAGAAATCACAAAACGTAAGGGTGGCCTGCATTCGGCGCCGATTTTGATGCATTCCGTTGACTTTGACCCAATTGCAAAAATGCAAGCCGCACACGATTGGGATGGATTGGGCGCCGCTATGGTTGATAGCGCACAACGCTTAGATCGAGCAGGCGCACAAGCAATATTTCTGGCCACCAATACGATGCACAATGTGGCACACCGCATTGAAGATAGTGTTGATCTACCATTCGTTCATATTGCTGAACCAACTGCCGACGCTTTGTTGGCCGACGGTATTGAGCGTGTTGCTCTGCTTGGGACTGCCTTCACCATGGAAATGCCGTTCTACGTTGATCGTTTAAAAGCCAAAGGTTTGGGTGTATTGGTGCCTGAAGTGGACCGCACCAACCTTTCTGGCATTATCTACAACGAATTGTGCAAAGGCATCATCCGTGATCAGTCTCGTTTGGTTTATATCGACACCATCAACAAACTGAAGGCGCGCGGTGCTGAGGCGGTGATTTTGGGTTGCACAGAAATTACGATGCTGATCAGTGATGACGATAGCCCTATCCCCACATACGACACGACGGCCCTGCACGCAGGAGCCGCCGCTGATTTTATTCTGAGTTAGGCTGTTCGCTCTTAGTCCGCGCTTGTGATGATCCAACGTTGAGTATTGTCATTCTGCGCGCGACGGGTCACAGCTGAGTTGTCGTTTGAACCTTCATGAGCATCAACAAACCGGCCAGTGCTGCGTTGTTTGATTGTGTAGGTTTTGTTGCCCAGTGAAGTCATCACCCATTTCTGTGTCATGTTGTTTTGTTTTGGACGCGTTACGATATCGTAGCTTGTTGGGCCTTGGTGGGCATCTAGATATAAACCGGAGCTTTTTTGCTGGATCGTATAAGTATTGTTGCCTAGCAAACGCAGTACCCACACTTGTGTTCGGTTGAGTTGTGGTGGACGAGTAACCGCTGAATTGTCGTTTGATCCCTCGTGGGCATCCAAATAACGGCCAGTGCTCTTTTGTTGAATGGTGAACTCGCCAACAATGCTGCCGGAAGGCTGTGGTGCTGGTGCAACAGCTTTTTTGATCATCCAACGCTGCGTTGAGTTATTTTGCGGCGGGCGAGTGACAACTGAATTGTCGTTTGAGCCTTCGTGGGCATCAAGATAGCGACCAGTGCTCATTTGCTGCAATGTATATGTTTGATGCCCTTCCAGAACCAAACGCCATTGCTGGGTGCGGTTGTTTTGGCGATTACGAGTGACCGCTGAGCTATCGGCAGACCCTTCGTGTGCGTCCATGAAACGACCATTGCTCTTTTGCTGGATCGTATAGATATTGTTGCCAAGTGGCTTGAAGGTCCACACCTGTGTTGTGTTCGCTTGTTTAGCGCGGGTCACGATTGAATTGTCGTTGGAGCCCTCATGTGCATCCATAAAGCGACCATTGCTTTTTTGTTGGATGGTGAAGTCACCGCTAAGGGGGGTAACTGCCAATGGAGAAGCGAATGAGCTGCCCCCAAAAACTGAAGCTGTGATGATAGCGACGGCAGCTGATGCGCGTTTGATTGAATTCCAGTACATTTTTCTTCTCCCAATGAATTACTGTTCCCGTTTGTTGATCCCTTTGTAGAGCGGCGCGCATGAGGCTGCTTTGAACGGGGAATTCATATTGCGTTCATGTAGTTGAAAGGCAGGTAGAAAGAGGAACGCGCGGCTATCCCAAATGGGGTGAACAGTGGATGAATGGCCAGTTCACGCCAGAAACAGATGCTGACTTGTAAAACGGGGCAACATTTTGAAAAGGGAGATACCAAATGTCAGTTTCACGTAAAATCATTCAAGCCACATCCATCCTAACCGCAACCATGATGCTGGTTGCCGCAAGCGCAACTGTGAGCACCGCAGCACCGCAAACATCGCTCACTGCTGGCGAAAAGTGCACGGTCACTTCAGGCCCAAACAAAGGCAAAACGGGCACCTATGGAGAAGATGGTTGGTGTGAAGGCGATTGGGGCGGCACGGAATGTGTTGCGAGCAAGTGCAAGGTTGCGGCGTCAGCAGGCGTTGTTCGAGGAGAAACAAAGCCCGCACCGCGTTTCAAATTCAAGCGCGTGTTCATGGTCAGCACTTCGGCCGCAGCTTTGAGCCGCTAGGCCCCAGATATTTTTGATTGCACAGCTAATGCCCACCTTGTTTTCAAGGTGGGCTTTTTGTCGACTACTGTTGGCAGAACACTAGAAACCCTGCCACTCGTCATCAGGTTCTTTCACGGCTGCATTGCCGTGGCTGAGATAGGCTTTGGCGGCCTGTTGTTGCAACCCGCGTGCATCTTG
>NZ_JAPWGX010000020.1 GCF_027213965.1 Maritalea porphyrae
TTCCCATTCAACTTGTAGAGCAAAGTTTTCAGTAATAGCGAACTCTGCGCCTAAACCGTACATGCCTGTTACAGTGCTGTCAGAAATGGTGGTATGGCCTGCGCTACCGTCAATCACAGAGTTGCTAATTTTGAATTCAGCATTGAAGTAAGAAAGACCAGCTTTAGCAAAAAGGTTGAAACGATCGCCAATCGGTAGAGTCGCTTTTGGCTGAATCGATAGATACTTCATGTCACCAACAGTAACAACTTTGCCGTCTAAAGCATCGTAGCCACCAATGGCTGCTTCTAGAGAAATGTATTCGTTGAATTTGTA
>NZ_JAPWGX010000021.1 GCF_027213965.1 Maritalea porphyrae
CTCATGAAGTGGGGACGACTAAACGAGTAAGTTTTATTGATGCCACCTCATCGCAGACGTTAAGTAAACTCCCTGATATTGAAGTGTCAGCGATTAAAATGTATCTAGCAGATTTAGTTTCTAAAGGTTTACTATATGACGAAGGTATCGGTAGAGCGGACGCAAGAGCTCTTCAATTGCTGCGACCAAATGAAACGTCATATTGGTTTATTCATTGGATTAAAGGGCAAGCTTCCTAACAAACTGTTTAAGAGTGATTCGAAACGCGTGGCATTTTCACTATGCGTTGCG
>NZ_JAPWGX010000022.1 GCF_027213965.1 Maritalea porphyrae
CTTTAGAACTGTAGGTTGAAAAGTGCGTTTCATGATAATTACCTTTACTGATCAGTAGTTTTAGGTTCTTGTTAAACCCGGCGTGGGTATTTGCTTTCTTATATAAAGAAGCTATTTATATAGAGAAGGACAACCGACGCCTCTCAACAAAGAGGCGGAATTGTAATCACACTCACATAATGTGTCAATGACTCAATGAGTACGAAATTCCGGCCGGGCGATTATACGTAGTGTGAGTAAAATCTCAAGGATCAATCGATCCTGATGCTTGATCGTTACTC
>NZ_JAPWGX010000023.1 GCF_027213965.1 Maritalea porphyrae
GTGGAAGAACTCACCGCAGAAAAGCTCAAACCTGTACTGCTGACAAATGGCATGGATATCGAAAGCCGACACCAAGAGATGTTTGATAAAGGCTTGGCAGATGCAACCAAGTGGATTGGTTTACCATGGCAAGAGTTGGTGGCGACTCTTCTGAAGTGGGTAGAACCTTATGAGGTCAAATATCGAGAGTGGCATGAAGAAGTGAACGCTTCACAACAGTATTCAATCGCTGAGCGAGAAGCTATCGAGTTGATTGCAGACCACGAAGCGGCCATTTATC
>NZ_JAPWGX010000024.1 GCF_027213965.1 Maritalea porphyrae
GGATGGGGGCGGCGCTAGCGCTCATGCTCGACTCGGCAGAAAGAAAAGGGTGGGTTTAGCGACGCTGCGCCGGGTTACCTGACCAGTAGGGCGTGACCTCGACTGAACCAGGGGTAAAGTTATACCAGCAACAATCTTTGTACAACCATGCGCCCCGTGAGGGTACTGGTCTGTTTCAGGTCATTTAGCCTATTTCATTGAGCTGTATCGGTATTTTTTCTACAGGCGGGCTTAATAAAATTGTTTTTGTCATGTACAAAATTGGTTTTATTGTACAGG
>NZ_JAPWGX010000025.1 GCF_027213965.1 Maritalea porphyrae
GATTTCATCTAGCAGCTCTTTAGACGCGTAACATTTGTAAGCTTTGTCTTCAGCAAGAAGCTTATCAACCATTTCGTTGTAACGGTCAAAACGTTGAGTTTGGTAGTAAGGACCTTCATCCCACTCCAAGCCTAGCCATTCCATGCCTTCAAGAATTGCATCAACCGCTTCCTGAGAGTTACGCTCAAGGTCTGTATCTTCGATACGTAGAACGAATTCACCACCTTGGTTTTTAGCGTATAGCCAAGAGTAAAGTGCAGTACGCGCACCACCAACGTG
>NZ_JAPWGX010000026.1 GCF_027213965.1 Maritalea porphyrae
GCCCTTCCTTACTCAGTTTTGGATTTACATTGGTAATTTCATACAAGGAGATCTCGGTCCGAGCTTCGTTTATCAAGACTTCAGTGTTACACAGCTCGTCGCACAATCATGGCCTGTTTCAGCAGTATTAGGCGTACTCTCTTTTTGTATTTCCGTTCCACTTGGCATGTTGCTTGGCACCATTGCGGCATTGAACCGAAATAGCCGCCTAGATTACGGCCTGATGACACTTTCGATGACTGGAGTTGTGGTTCCGGCTTTCGTGCTTGCTCCAGTTT
>NZ_JAPWGX010000027.1 GCF_027213965.1 Maritalea porphyrae
AGCATACCTACAGCTTGAGAACCTTGACCTGGAAATACGATAGCAAACTTGCTCATGTTGTTTTCCTTTAAGCAAAGTAAAAAGAAATAAGATGCACCAAGTGCACCTTAAATTTTGAATTCTTGTGAAACTTAGAACTTCACAAGGGCCGAGCCCCAAGTGAATCCGCCGCCAAACGCTTCTAGAAGCAGAGTTTGACCGCGTTTAATACGACCATCACGTACCGCTTCATCTAGTGCTGTTGGCACCGTCGCAGCTGATGTGTTGCCGTGTTTATC
>NZ_JAPWGX010000028.1 GCF_027213965.1 Maritalea porphyrae
CATCTATTGCGCACCCAGCCCGGCAGCCAGCTGCCGGTCGATAGCATTGCCGATCTCGGCCAGACCCCGGCCGAGCTGGTGATTCTCTGCACCGGAGATTCGCACCTGTCGCTGCTGGCCGAAGCGGCGCGCCAGTTGCCGGCGGATTACCCCAGTCTGCGTCTGGCCAGCCCGGCGCAGCTGAGCAATCACGCCTCGGTGGACTTCTATGTCGAGCAGGTGCTGCAGCACGCCAAGGTGATTTTGATCTCGGTGCATGGTGGTGTCAGCTATTGGCG
>NZ_JAPWGX010000029.1 GCF_027213965.1 Maritalea porphyrae
CTGTATAGCCTATGTATGGCGTAACGATGATATTCGCTTGTGCATTGATAGCAGTACTCATCATCATGATTCCTACTAGCCAGCTGAGTTTTTGGTTCATGCCCTATCTCCTTATTATGACTAAGCTAATTGTGATGGGTTAGTCAAAATTGCGCGACTAAGTTAAGCAAATCTTGAACATATTTCACACCGGTGTTATTAATTTGTTACATATTAAGGAGGTGTTTATGGAACACGATCTAAAATCCGCATTAATCATTGTGGTGACTGTTTTTGC
>NZ_JAPWGX010000002.1 GCF_027213965.1 Maritalea porphyrae
GCTGCGTCCACAACTTCGCCAAAGGCACGTTGCAGTTCTTGCATCATATCCGCACGTTCCACCATGCGCTGCTTGGAGGCCATCTTCTCTTCTTCGGTCATTTCATTCACCCGAAGTCCATTGGCCCGGAAAACCTCAACCGCTCGCGCCATCTCGCCAAGTTCGTTGGTTCGCTTTGTAAATGGGACGTCCAGATCAAGATCACCATTTGCCAAATCGCGCATGGTGGTCGTGATGCGTTTAAGAGGCTGCGTAATCGTCCATCCAATTGCAATAGCTGCCAAGATGGTCAGAACGAGAGCCGCACCAATGACCGCCAATATAAATATGCGGGCATTTTCTGTCACAGTTTCAAGGTTTTCGCGAGCCAATTGGCCGTTGATGTCAGCGTTGGCAATAACGACAGCTAACTCGTTGTCCATGGATTGGTAAAGTTGATCCAATTGTTGTTGAAAGTCTATGTGACGCGACTTTGCGCCAGCATATTCATCGAACGCAAGATTGTATAATTCGATCAGATCGGCCAACTCAATGCGTTCCATTGGGTCGACATTTTCCTTTTGCGCGGCCCGCAACACTTTCTTGATCTGTTTGTCGACGTTGAGAATGTTGCGATCGCCACCACCAACCACAAACTCACGTTCGGCCAAGCGCATGCGCGTATACTCAAGATTGATTAGGTCCGATTTGTAAGGTTTGATTTTGCTCGCCACCACCTTGTCTGCTTCGGTAAATTCGAAGTAGAAGCCGCTTTCTGCTTTGGGTGATATCTCGATGCTTGTTTCTACCAGCGCATCAAAGAGCCCGCGATATTCAGCCAACTGAAGTTTGAGGCGCTCAATGTTTTCAGAAATGTCACTTTGACCAACTTGTTCTGAAAGCGCGTCAAGCAGGGCAGCCGTGTTGGTGCTTTCCGCGCGTTGCATATCAGCAATGGCAAGGTCGTCTCGCAGGATGAAATCTTTCTCAAATTGACGCACAGCCAGATTTGAGCGCCCCACCGCTTGGGCAAGCTGCTGCACTTTAGCGAAGTGACGCTCGCTCGCTATTTCGACTGATTTTTGCTGCTCGGAAAGCAAAAACAACCCACCAACCACAACAATGAGCAGTGCGCTCAGAACAGCGCCAATGGCAATGCGCGTGGAGATCTTGAGCGATTTGAACATAGAAAAGTCTGGCCTTGAAAACCGTATACGTGGGAAATTCATCTGGTTTCCTCCTCACCAAATTCTAGCGAAGAATAGTCTGCAATGGTTTCTAATTGGTTACATACCAATTTAATACAAATAAGCCCCAACCTAAGGAAAGTTCGTTGGATGCGACCGCATTCTTCATGCAGATGCCATTTCTAAGAACAGCTTGCTTGAAACGTTTTGCGATCCGTTCCAGCGTTTTTCGGGCGCAGTAAGCTAATGAAATGGTGATATCAATTATAAGAAAAGCAAAAAACAAACTGCAAAGACGTCACAACATGGCGCCGCCAATCGTCATCATCACAGGTATCAAGACCAGAACATGGAGTGATTATGACGACGACGTTTGAAGATGGTAGCGCCCCGATTGTGCACGAACAGGTAGATCCGCAGCTCATAGGACATTTAGGGCAAGTGCATCCAATGATGGCCGAGCGTGGGTTGGGTGCTGGGTTATCGGCTCTAATTGAATTAAGAATTTCACAGATCAACCAATGTGCCTATTGCGTCAACCTGCATATAGTGGAGGCGCGTAAAGCGGGCATTGAACAAGAGAAGCTAGACAAGCTTGTGGTTTGGCAGCATTTCGATGTTTTTTCTCCGGCTGAAAAAGCTGTATTGGCTTGGGCAGAAGCGTTGACTTACCTCATCGATGGTACAAATTACGCCAGTTTACGCGCCAATCTGCGTGCCCACTTCTCCGACAAAAACATTACAGCCATCACCACTGATATTGGTATGATCAACCTGTGGAACCGCATTCAGATATCCAAACACTAGGTCTGGCATGACACAGAAGACTGATATTTTCGAAGACGCAAGACCCAAGCTCATGGGTCTTGCATATCGTCTTTTGGGATCATTCAGCGATGCCCAGGATATTGTCCAAGATACTTATGTGAAATGGTTGGCCCACAAGGGGGATTTGGACACGCCTATGGCGTGGCTCAATCGTGTTTGCACAAATGCGTGCCTTGACCAATTGAAGTCAGCCCATCGAAGTCGGGTGGATTATGTCGGATCCTGGATACCTGACCACATCCAAACCGAATTTGTACAAAGTGCTGATGAGCAATCTGAGTTTGCATCCACTCTGAGCACAGCGTTTTTGCTTTTACTTGAACGGCTCACCCCTAAAGAGCGGGCGTCCTATTTGTTGCATGACATCTTTGCAATGCCCTTTGACGAAATCGCGGATATCTTGAACCTGCAACCGGCGGCATGTCGAAAAATGGCGTCTAGAGCACGCCGGTTTGTCAGCGAAAGTAACACGCGCCATTTGCCGTCGGTTAAGCGGCAACAAGAGCTTTTGGCCGCATTCCAAACAGCGCTCTCGACTGGTGACACGACGCAACTCAGTTCAATGCTGCGGGACGACAGTAAGTTGCGCGCTGACAGTGGTGGAGAAGTCGATGCGGTGCGTCAAGTGATTGAGGGTCAGAAAGAAATCGGTACCTTCGTTGAAAGCGTCTTGCAAAAAGCTTGGAACAATATGCAAATTGATGTTGTTTTCATCAACGATGCCCTTGGGCTGACAATTCATGATGGCCCCACCCTACATGCGACTGTTTCATTTGGCTATGATCTGAACGGCTCTGCAAACCAAGTTTTCATAATGCGACATCCAAACAAACTTCGAGAGTTCCAACGCTCTGGCACCATGAAAATCTGCTCTTTTGTTCCTGAATCTGGCGCCTAAGTCACAATCCGCACTTTCCAATCGTCAAGTTACAAAGTGCCACAATTGTCGGCATCCTATGCGTGAAGGAAAGCACATGGCAGAAACTCATTCCACCCCCAAACCATCCCGCTGGAGCGACTTGGCCGAAAAAGGGCACCTGGCCTATTCGGTTTTGTTTGCGGGCAGCGTGGCTTTGCATGCTGTGAACGTTTTCATCTCGATCACGATCATGCCAACGGTGGTTCGTGATATTGGCGGACTTGGATTATATGCCTGGAGCTCAACCGTTTTCATAGCTTCATCGATATTAAGCGCGGCACTGACATCCCAACTACTGGGGTTGTTGGGCATAAAAGGCGCTTATATTTCTGCTGTCGGCATTTTTATTCTTGGCACGACGCTGTGCGCCGCAGCTCCGGATATATGGACCTTAATTCTTGGTCGTGCCATCCAGGGGGGCGGTGGTGGCTTTTTTTACGCCCTTTCATATGCGGTCATTCGTTTGGTCTATCCCAAACCGCTGTGGCCCCTTGCGATTGGTTTGATTTCCGCCATGTGGGGTGTTGCCACTCTGCTTGGCCCAGCAATCGGCGGGGTATTCGCCCAAATACAGGCATGGCGCATGGCATTTTGGGTCCTGATCCCCTTTGCTACAGCAATTGGTGGGTTGGCCTTAATAAGTCTGCCCTCAAAACGGGTGGCACATGACCGCACCAACGTAATTCCATTCGCCCAACTTTTGCTGCTACTTCTAATTGTCTTAAGCGTTTCAATCGGAAGCATCAACACAACAGTGATTAAGGCCATTTTTGCGTTGGCTATGGTGGTATTTTTCGGCGGAGCTTTGGTGTTTTTTGACCGCACTTTAACCGCAAGACTTTTACCAGCAGGGAGCTTTTCGCTTAAATCGAGTTTAGGGGCACGCTATCTATATGTGGCGCTGATTATTCTTGCGATGCAGGTCGAGATTTTTGTGCCGTTCTTTTTGATTAGATTGCATGGGTTGTTGCCCATTTGGGCCGGGTTTATTGGTGCGTTCATGGCGCTTGGCTGGACAGCTGGCTCAATGCTGACGGCAAATTGGCAAGGCCTAAAGGTTCGCGTTCTTTTCCAACTCGGTCCATTGATTTGTGCCATAGGATTGCTGCTACAAGGATTGTTTTTACCCCAACTTTCAGACGGACATTGGATCAACCTGGCGCCCATTTGCTTTGGCCTTCTTGGCATCGGATTTGGCATAGGCGTGTCATGGCCACACATCGTTGTACAGATCTACAATTGCGCACCGGCAAAAGAGCACGACTTGGCCGCCGGGGGCATCACCACTGTCCAATTGTTTGCCACGGCCTTTGGGGCTGCGCTGGCGGGCATGGTCGTAAACCTTGCAGGACTGAGCAATACAATCTCCCCACTAGAGCAAACCCAAGCTGCATCGGCCCTATGCCTCACATTTTTGGCGTTTCCAATCGCATGTGTTTTTGTCGCGCGCGGTTTCTCAAACGTGCCAAAGCGAAAATCTAACTCTTGATGTGCGAACAGATTTATCGAAAGGCTATGCCACAGTTAATTTTCGTTTATCCGTATCGTTATTTCTTTAAGACGTGACCAACTTTGCAATGTCATTGGGGCTGCAAGAGCAGACTCAACGAATTCCCAAGAATAACTGAGAATTGCAAAAATCGCCCCGACAGAAACGGCAAGGGTCGTTGTAGCGTACCACAAATTGAACATGATCATGCCAAACAGCACTAAGAATATCGCTCCATAAAGCAATGATTCCGCATCCGAAATTTTGACTTCCGTTCTACGCAGGTAGAGCAAGTGAGATTTGAGCGCTAATCGCTTTCTCAGCGTTAGGATATCAATTTGCATCTCTGTTTGATGGTTCAATTCGCCATTCAAGTTGTAAAATCTTTTGTGAAACAACACATATATGAGCAGGATAAGTGCGAAGGTAATTGCTGCGGCCGCTGCCAAAAACGCGTCAAACGAAAACAACACTATGATTGAAATGGCAAGTTGAACAAAAGCCATTGCCCCGTCCGGAATTTCGTTTTCCAGAAAATCAGCTAGTTCTCGCCCCATACTTAGTCGGGCATTCAGGGCTGAAATTGAAGTCGCTCTTGAGTTTTGGGACTGCAGGAGGCCCACATGAACACGCACTGCGCCAAAAACGCGTGTGTCATAGGCTCTGCGCCCAACACTCAGAGCGACAAGCGCGAACAAAACGACGCCAAGCAACCATAATTCATCTGTGCGGTCTTCAAGAAGGCCATCTATGGCAAAGCTCATGAAGAGAGGAATGAGCGCCATTGAGGCTGCTTCACACAAAGTCAAAAACCAGGTCAGTGATATCCGACCGGGAAAAGTGCAGAACAACGCCCGCATCCTTATTGGCTTGTCACTCATATTAGCCTTTTCGTTTTATCAAATCGAACAGACCGCCAAGCCGTCACCAAATCGGGCTTAGATCGTCTTGCCTGAACCCGATATTATTCGCTTGAAGTCTTCAGAAATTGCGAGCAACACAGGCACCAAAATCAACATTAGCGCTGTGCCAAATATCTCACCATAAGCCAGCGAAACCGCGGCGGGGATGAGATATTGAGCCTGTTCAGATGTTTCGGCAAGTAGTGGTAAAAGTCCAACAACAGTTGTTGCTGTCGTCAAGAAGATCGCCTGAAAACGTCCAATGCCCGCATCTTTGAGAGACTGGCTTACATCCTTTCCGCTTTCGCGCGCTTGATTATACCGCGTGATCAAGACCAAACTGTCATTTACCACCACACCCGTGAGCGCCAGCATTCCAAAGAAGGAAAAGAGCGACAGTGATATACCAACGATGAAGTGGCCAACTGCCGCGCCAACAAATCCAAACGGGACAATGGCCAAAATGACGAGTGGCTGCCAATAGCTTTTTAGCGGAACGGCAAGAAGCACGTAAATGAGAACAGATGCGATAAGCAGGGCCCGTACCAAGCCGTCTTGTATTTCCCCCATTTCTTCTAGTTCACCACCAGATGACACGGTAACGGAGGGATATTTTTTTGCAAACACCTTGATAATATCACGGCTTACCGCTTGACCAACTTCGGATGGCGAAACAATGGATCGGTCAATAGAGGCAGCAACTGTATTAGAGAGCTTGGCGTTGGTTCGGCTTACCGAGCCAGAAACGTAAGACCCTTCTATTGTTGCGACTGTTGTCAATGGCACCCATTGTCCATTTGTCGAACGCAACTCCGATTTCAAAAGATCATCGATTGTATCACGAGCAGTTTTGGCATTTTGCACGAGCACCTTGACCTCATTTCCCTCGCGCAGAATGCGCTGAACGTGGGCACCGCCAAAGTTTTGGCCGATTTGGGTCGCGAGTGTTTGCGCAGTGAAACCCAAACTTCTCGCCTCCTGCCGAACCCTTAATCGCAGCTCAGGCTGCCCACCCTGTAACGAATCCCGCACATTGCTCACACCTTCAATACTGCCCAGGTATTCGCGTAGTTCTTTGCTGGCAATGCCGAGAAGCTGCGCGTCTTTTGACCGAAGATCTAATCTAAACCCGCCGCCCAGTTCTTCGGCGCCAGAAAACTGCAATTCCACCACGCCCTCAACCTGGCCAACCCGTTTGCGCCATTCACGCAACATGTCTAAAATTTTGACCCCCGGACGTTCGGCAACGGGACTGAGTTCTGCAAAGATTTGCGCCTCATTTGCGCTAGAAATCAATACGAATGTTGTGCGGATCGGAACCTCATCAAGTTCGTACTGTACTTTGTATTCGTCATTAAGCTCATCGCCGATTTTCTCAATATGCGCCACATTATCTCTAGTCAGCGTAAAGGGCGCTCGGGCGTCCATTTTCAAGTTTATAGTGATCACTTGCCCTGGCACGTCTGGAAAGAAAACAAGTTTGATTTTTCCATTTGCCACGAGGCCAAGCCCCAAAACAGCAGCCGAAATGAACATCACCAGCACTGCATAACGATGATGAACCGCAGCCACTAGCATGGGGTCGTAGATCTTGTCCCGGAACCAAAACAATCCAAATTGTGCGATGGATTGCACTTTGGACCACATTCGAGCCGGCAACGATTTGCCCGGCTCACCAATTTTGATGTGAGCCAAATGCGCGGGCAAAATGAACTTGCTTTCAATAAGCGAAAAAACAAGTGCCAAAATTACTACCCCTGAAAATCCAGCCAAAACTTTGCCCAGTGGATTATCAATAAGCAACATAGGGAAAAACGCAGCGATGGTGGTCAACACACCAAAAACGGTGGCCGTAGCAACTTTTTGCACACCCGTTTCTGTACCCATTATCGGGTCTTTGGTTTTGCCCCGCTCCTCAAAAACGCTTTCCCCCACCACAACGGCATCATCCACCAGAATTCCTAGGGCGATGATCAAACCAAAGGTAGTGACATCATTGAGCGAATAATCAACCCATTTCGAGCCCGCCACAGCTATTGCGCCCAGGACAGAAATCGGTATGCCCATAGCCACCCAAAACGCCAAACGAACGTTTAGAAAAATCGACAGTATTAATGCCACCAAGGCCAAACCTTGAACACCGTTGGATCGAAGCAATGCCAATCGATCAGAAATATAGTTGGAGCTGTTTCCCCAAACGGTGATGTTAACGTTTGGAGGCAATTGAGGTGTAAAATCTGCCACCGTTCGCGACACCACATCTGCGACCTTAAGTAAGTTTTCTTTTTGGCCGATCAATACTTCCATGCCGACTGTGTTTTTGCCGTTCAATCGAAACAAGAAGTCACCTTCAACAAAAGCGTCGCTGATGTGAGCAATATCACCCAACAAAACACGAGAGCCGCCTTCGCGCTCGATCACAGGAATGTTTTCAAAATCGCTGACATATCTTGCTCGATCGTCAGCGCGCAACAAAATGTTCCCACCTGATGTACGAAGCGAGCCGGCTTGAAAGTTCAGCGAGTTTGATTGGATAGCATCGACAATATTTGCCGTGGTAACATTGAGCTGGCGCAGTTTCTCTGGTTCAACTTCAATACGCAGCTCTTGAGGAACAATACCCCAGATTTTCAACCGAGACAGTTCTGGTTTTGCCAATAACTCCTCTTTGAGGCGACGAGCCAGCGTCTGCAATGTTGCGGGGTCCGTGTCGCCATACAGATTGACGTAAAGTGCGGGAAAGTCGAAACCGGATGCCTCAATCACCGGTGATCGTGCCTCACTTGGCAGATCCGAAATAGCGTCGATCCGCAGGCGGACCTTATCCAGGAGTTTTTGCAAGTCTTGACCGCCGGCTCGCCTCACGGACACAAAGCTAAACCCTTGCGAGGATTGTGACCTAATCTCTTTGACGCCCTCCAGACCTTCTAGCGATTGCTCGATGCGGTGTGTGACAAGTTCGCTCACCTGCTGCGCGGTCGCGTTGGCATAGGTTGTTGAGATTTGAACACTCTCTGCGGGTATCCGCGGAAAACCTTCGATCCGCATTGAAACCAAAGTCATACCACCAAGGAACAAGATCAACGCCATGAGTAAATTGGCAGCAACCGGGTTGCGGATAAACCACGATGTCAAGCTATGCATATTCTAATTTCCATTCGCAACCACTGGCTGTCCGGGCAAAAAGCTGGCCAGTGGTGTTTTGACAATTTGCCAAGTATCACCCTGGTCTGGGGCTTGGATGAATATCCGATCGTGTTTTCGAAAAAGGATTTTTGGCGTTAGGCGTTGCAGCAGGTCGTCCTGATCGACATGCCAGACGTACCCTTCCCTTGTCATTGAGTCCGCGGACAAGTCCAAGACGCCATTCAACAAGCGACCATCAAACGATGCTTGTAAAAACTCTCCCGCAAGGACCGAAGTGTCGCCTTGCGGATTAACGCTCAAAAACACGCGGTACTGTCTCGTGTTCTTGTCAAGATACCCACCACTCTGGCGTATGGTTGCGCTGCCAACCAAGTTTCCTTGATCATCCAACAAATGCGTGGTCTGTCCTTCTATGGGATGGTCAAGCAGATCCCAATTTCTTCGATCCAATTCAACCACCATTTCGAAATGACTGTCGTCCTGCAAAAGCACAAGCGTCTCGCCCACGGATACTGATTGTCCTAAACTGGCTTGCCTTTGCGCAACAAACCCCGAAAACGGCGCTGAAATGGTGGTGTCTGAGAGTTGCATCCGTGCGACATTGAGTTGTGCCTTGGCCGCGACAACCGTTTTCTCCGCAATATCTAACTCTGGGATTTTTAATGCGAGATCATTGGGTGGGGAGCTCCCGTCGCGTTCAAATTGGTTTCGCGCTAATTGTGTTGCGTTTTTGGCGCGCCATAAGTCGAGTTTTGCTTGGGCAAGGATTTGCTCCGCACTTGCAAGCGTTGCTTGATATTGGTTTTTTTCAATTTCGAAAAGCGGTTCATTTTTTGAGACACGCGAGCCTTCTAGCGCCGCATTGTATACCTTTATTATTCGACCAGAAACGGAGCTGCGAATTTGCGCATTCCATTGCGGGCTAACTTCAGCGAAAACGCGGACCTGAGCAACCTGATCAATCGGATGTATCTGTTCAACAGAGACAATTTGCAGCGAAATGTCGCCCTCGACTTTTAGGACTTCCACTTCATCCTCCAGCGACAAAACGTAGAGCGTTACGATGATCAAGACCGTTAGGGAAAGAACAATCAAAACCCACCGTTTCTGTAATATTGAAATCACCGAATTCTTCCCTTTTTTGCAGAACTTTTTTCTCGAATACACGCCTTGTTGGGCTGGCAAATCACGTTTGCCTTTTTCACGCTCTATTTGTCTTGCCAGTGTTGCTGGCAGCAACCGCATCCCCGGGTTTAACCAAACGTCCCTTCGGCTGAAAAGAATGCGTTTCTCATCTGTTTCCCGTCTTGCCAGGTCTATTGGGATTGGAAACTTGAGTGGACTTGAGGAAGCAGAAACAACTCTTAACTGTCGACAACGGTTTGACTTCTTGCTGTGGTATGCATTTGATTGTTAGGATTCATAATCGCCGGAATTGTTCTAGGACGCAGGGAAGAACCATTGAAACAAAGGTGCGCTGATTTGCCCCCACCACGAGCCACTAGCCTGAATTCCCTCTTTCAGTTTAGCTCGCCCATAAATATGAACGAACGATCGTTCACTATTTAGTTTTTAGAACTCGAGATGTCAAGTATATGCCTGAAAAAGAAAAGCCAGTTCATCCCCGCAAGATCGAAATTGTTGATGCAGCAGTCACTTGTTTTTTGGAGCGCGGATATCATCAGACAGGCGTGCGCGATATTGCCAAACAGGCTGGCGTCAGTCTTGGCAATCTTTACAATCACTTCAAAGGAAAAGAAGACGTCTTGGCATTCATTGCCGAGATTGAAGTTAAAGAAACAGGCCATTTCATAGAATTGCTTGTTGAGCCTGATGACCCTTTGGCAGCACTCGAACAGTTCATCTATGAATATGCGATCTACATCTCGCATCCCGAAAATGCGCTGCTGGGGGTTGAGATTTTGACCGAAGCAATACGCAACCCGATGATCTCTGATGTGTTTGGGAAAAACCGGACCAGGTTGGTTGACGCCCTCGTCAGTTGCCTCAACAAAGGGATAAAACTCAAAGTTTTCGCTTCATATGATGATTTATCCACGATCGCCTTCATGATGTTGGATACTCTAGAAGGGCGCGGCATTCGTAACCTGGAGCAGAGCACAATTGACGAAACCTCAATCCGATCACTGCAATCGTTTATTCTTAATGGTCTGAAACTTTAGTGCCGCAGTGATTGTGAGAGTTATTCTAGCTTGGTGAGCAATTTACTCGTGCAAGAAGGGAAGCGATTTATCACCGACCAGAACCAACGCGTTCAAGCTCTATACTTAGCAAGCAACTTTGAGGTGCTGGTTTTAGTATCCGCTATGCCGGTTGGGTCCGGTTCGTGTGACGCTCTATAAGCAATGCGGAACGCCACACGTTTTGACCCAATTGACCAACAAGTCGGGCACCATTTTTCTGGTCGAGCCAAGTTCGATTGATAGCATGTTGCAGCAACAATTCACTGTTTTGGTTATTGAGATAAAGTTCTAAGCCGTTTGACTTAACCAAGCTCGCTAAGCAATTCTTGAGTTGTGACTTGTCGACAATATCCTTTGATCGTGTTTATTGAATTTGTGTGTCGCTCAGGGGTATAGGTCGCGCAAGCATCTGTAACTTGGGTCACCAAATAGCCAAGATCACAAGCGTCACGAATTGCGCTTTCAACGCATTGATCGGTGATGATGCCCGATATAACCAGTTGTTTCACGCCTAGGTTTCGCAAAACGTAATCAATATGCGTTGAGATAAAAACCGACGAGGAAGACTTGGGCAACACAATCTCGTTTTCGTCAGGCATTAGTTCGTCGATAACCTTACCGTCCCAAGATCCCTTTGGCACATTGAAGCCGGTTATCTTGTAATCCAACGACCTATCACGGCCATCAAGTGTCAAGCTTTCAATCGTTGTGTACAAAACTTCCATTTGTTTCTTGCGAAACGCGGCCTGCAACTTTTGCATATTGGGGATCACATGTTCATCCATTTGCCCAAAGAACCAACCATAGTCTTTTTCAAACTCTGTATCGCTCAATTTCTTGAATTCGCCACCATCACGTTTTGCAGCGAAGTTCTGAACATCGACAAACAAGAGGCCGGACTGATCAGGTTGCAAAGGTATGATTCGAGAAAGTGTTTTCATTTTTAGTCTTCCATTAGTTGTGTGACGGCGTGGGCCAGCTGGTCGGCCCAAAAATTCTGTCCGATTTTGTCACTAATCTGGTCATTTCGCACTTCGATCAATGAATGTGGAATATTGTTCAATTCACCGTGCCTTGGAACAAACCAATCACTTTCGTCATCGATTTGATAGGGCTGGTTCATCCCAATAGAAATGTTGGGTTGATCTTTGCTGATCGCTGCAGCCAATTTTTCTGGTGTCTGTGCGTCGCCCCGAAACAAAAAGGCCAACGGCCAAGGGCGCGGCACAGCGCCCAGCACTGGGTTGAAACTGTGAATGGAAAGAACAAGTCGAAATTGTTTCGAACCAATTGCTTGATCAACTTCATGATGAAACGGCCAAAAGATCTCTTCGACGCGCAATTTCTCTTCAATGGGAGAAAGGTTTTTATTACCCGGTATCAATATGTTGTCAGCCATTTCGGGCATGGCGTCCGGGGCATTTGGCGGGCGATTGCAATCAATCACCAAGCGCGAGTATCGCTGCAAGATTGCCGGCGCGTTTAAGCGTGTTGCAAGTGCTTTGGTAAGCGCTGCAGCGCCGATATCCCAGCCGATATGTTTGTCCAAATCCGCCTTTTTTAAACCCAGCCCTTCAAGTCTTTGAGGTATATATTGGCCTGCATGTTCACAAACCAACAACACGTCCGCCTGGCCATGAGGGTTAAAAAAGTCAATTGGGTCTGGATCAGCGCCGCCAAGGAGACGCTGCAAGCCATTTTGTTGCTGCATTGAAATCTCCTACACTTTTTCCGCTTTTAACGAGGCTGCAGGCAACAGTCCATTTGGGCGCATCACCAAAACAAGCACAACAATGCCAAGACCGATTGGATCTCGGAATTCCTGCAATTCTGCGGGCAAAAATGCTGCAAGATAAATCTCGATAAAGCCAAGCAAAAACCCACCGGCAACCGCGCCGCGCAGACTACCCAGCCCACCCAAAATGGCAGCGATGAAGGCTTTAAGAACCGGGGTGAACCCCATCAATGGATCGACAGAGGCACGCTGGCTTACCCATAAAATGGCAGCAACACCTGCGAGCAATCCTGAAATTGCAAAGGCGCCGGCGATCACCGTATTGGCCCTGATGCCCATGAGCCGTGCAACCGCAAAATCTTCAGCTGCAGCACGCATGGCAATGCCGTATTTTTGCTTGGATAGAAACCGATCTAAAAGCACCAGCATCACGATAGTCGAAACAATTGCCAAAAGCTTGTTGGTGCCAATCACCATGCCGCCAATTAGGATGCTGCCAGATATGACGTCGGGAATGTTAACGGCTTGCGATCGAACGGAAATGAAGTTCTGAAAAAGAACCTGTAAGATCATCGCCACCGCAAAACTGGTGACCAACATGGTGGCGCCCGAGCTATTGCGCACTGGACGAAATGCAATTCGCTCCATGAGCACGGCAGCAAGCATGGAGGCCAATAAGGCAAGTGGTACGGCAAAAACAAAAGATATTCCCGCGAGGCCGCAATACATTAGCGTGTAGCCAGCGATTGTCATTAACTCACCATGGGCAAAATTGATTAGCCCCATGATTGAAAACACGACCGCCAACCCCAATGCCAAGAGCGCATAGGTACCGCCCAGTGCAAACGCATTGACGGTTTGTTGTAAAAATAGATCCATCTCACGCGCCCCCTAAATAAGCATTCTGTAGATTTGAGCTCTCGGCTAATTCCTCAGCTGCGCCCGACGTTGCAACCGTTCCATTGGCCAAAACGTAAGCACGATGCGCAATGTCCAAGGCCATGGAGACATTTTGTTCCACCACCAGAATTGTCACACCCTGATCGTTTAGCGTTTTGATCAATTCAAATATTTGTTCAATAATTTTTGGTGCCAAGCCGAGGGAAGGCTCATCCAGCAACAGCATTTTCGGATTACTCATGAGCGCCCGCCCAACGGCCAGCATTTGCTGTTGTCCGCCCGAAAGCGTGCCCGCAAATTGGTTTCGTCGCTCAGCCAAAATCGGGAACAGGTCGAAAACGCGGTCCCACGCCGCAGCAATTTCATTCGGATCCCGTAGTCCAAATGCTCCCATTTGCAAATTCTCAGCGACACTTAGCGTGCCAAAAACGCGCCGCCCTTCTGGCGAAAGTGTCATGCCAAGTCCGGGCAGCATTTCGGGGCGGATGTTTGTTATATTGTTGTCTTCAAAAATCACTTCACCGCTGAATGTTGGCACCAGGCCAACCAAAGCATTGAGTGTTGAAGATTTGCCTGCGCCGTTGGCGCCAAGCAGGGCGACGATTTCGCCCTGCTCAACATCAAAGTTGATCCCGTCAACCGCTTGCACGGCACCATAGCGCACATCAAGCGAACGGACTTGTAAAAGCGGTTGACCCATTTTGGTTTCTCCTAGCCTTATTGCATTCGAGGTGCAGGGATGATGGCAGGGTTTGGTGAAGGCTGACCGATCAGCTTGCGCTCCCCATTCGTCACACCAATCAATGTCACCTCACGCACTGGCATGCCGTTGGTGCCCTTGTAGGTGATCAGGCTGGTCGCCCCTTGTACATTTTCAAGATTTGCAATCGCATCGCGCAGTGCTTTTGAGTCTGCATCAGGCCCTGCGGCCAAACTCGCGGCTTCAATCACTTTTGCAAGGTCATAGCCAATCGCGTTGAACACTGTTTGGGATTCTTTGCCATAAGTTGCCTCATATTTGGCATCAAACGCAGCCATTGAGCTGTTTTCAGTTGGGTGTCCGGCTGTGGTAAATACCAATTGATCAGCGGCGGCCCCAATTGCAAAGGTTGTTGGACTGTCGATACCGTCGGATCCGATGACTTGGCTTGTTACGCCTGCTGCGCGCAGCGCCTTGATGAACGATGGGAAATCTGGCTCATATGCTGATGTCATCACCACGTCTGGCTGTGGGTCCATATTGGCGATGCGGGTCGCAATTGCAGAGAAATCCTGTTGGCCAAGTGTGTAAGTATCCTTGCCGATTACTTCACCACCAAGAGCCTGCATAACATCCGCGAAGTAGAGTGGCATGGATGTATATTGTGAATCTGGTGAGTAGACGATGTATGCCGTTTCCAATCCTTGATCATACGCCCATTGCGCCGAAACGGTTGCTTGCACATTGTCGCCCGGGAAGTTGGCGAACATGTAATCACCGCCAATCATGGGAAGAGTAGGCGAAGAAGCACATGTGGATATGGCCGGGACTTCAGCACTGGAAACGACAGATATTGCGGCCAACGCGGGGTCAGCATCGCAAGGCAAAATCAGCACTTTCGCACCTTCATCGACCAATTCCTGCGCTGCAATTGCTGTTTGCGCAGCATCAGAACGCACGTCCTTTTGAACCAACTCGATTATTAACGTGCCACCGATACCTCCTGCGGCATTAATCTCGTCGACCCCCAGTTTTAGCCCTTCAATCACTGGACCATCATAGGTTGCAAGGCCACCGGTTTGAGACGTTGCGACGCCGATTTTTAGGGTATCAGCGAATGTCGTGCCCGTCATGGCCACGGCTAAAGCGGCACCTGCCACAATTACCTTATTCATATTTCCTCTCCTTTTTTTAGTGGGCGCCTAAGCTGAACGCCCCAAATATGCGTCAATGACAGCTGGGTTGTTTCGGACTTCTTCTGGTGTCCCCTCAGCAATCTTTTTGCCTTCGTTTAAGACCGCAACACGGTCACAAAGCTGGTTAATGAGTTTCAGGTCGTGATCGACGAGCAAGATACCGATCCCCAAATCTGCGCAAAGCTGGCGCAGCGTTTCCATGAGTTGGTCGGTTTCTTCGCGGTTCATGCCCGCCGCAGGTTCGTCTAAGAACAAAAGCGAGGGCTGGCACGCAAGGGCACGTGCAATTTCGACGCGGCGCTGATCGCCATATGACAAGGTACCAGAATCTTCATTGGCACGGCCCAACATGCCCAAGCGCTCCAACGCGTTATATGTGCGTGTCTTCGCGTCGCGCCCACCTTTGGTCGAAAGGGCCGCAACATAAACATTCTGATAAACGGTCAGCTCGGGGAACAGTCGGATATTTTGAAACGTACGAGCGATGCCCAAATCCGCCATCTCGTTAGATTGACGGCCAACAAGGTCATTTCCATCGAGCAAAACGCTTCCAGAGGTTGGCGTAAGAACGCAAGACAATATGTTCATCACCGTGGTTTTGCCCGAGCCATTTGGGCCAATCAGGCCAAAGATCTCGCCGGACTTGATCTCGAGTGAAACATTATTCACCGCGACCAAACCGCCAAATTTCATAATAAGATCTTGTGCAACGAGCTCGGGCGCGGCCTCTTTCTCGGGCAATTGATTTGCAGCCTCTGGCGGCTTCACTTCGCGTGCAAATATGCGCTCTTCCCATTCTTTCAACCCGGCCAGACCATCGGCCTTTTTGAACATCGCGAACAGAATAATCAGTCCAATGCCAATTTGGGTGGTGCCAAAAATGGTCGGGATCTCAAGCCCAAAGAGCGAAAATCCGCCTTCAAGCCTACGCAAAACCTCGGTGATGAAGGTAATCACAAATGCGCCGGTTAAGGCACCCGTTACGGTTGACATGCCGCCAACAATCAACATTGAAAGCAGAAAAAAGGTATCGGTGAAATAGAACTTTTTGGGACTAAATGCCCCCAAAAAATGTGCAAGAAGAGAACCTGCAAGCGCCATAATCATCGCGCTTAGAACAAATGAAATGAGACGCTCTTTTTGAATATCGATACCTATTGCATTGGCAGCGATCGCATTGTCTCGCCCTGCGCGTAGGCGCAATCCCGATATTGAATCTCGGTAAATTCTGGCAACAACGAGTGCCAAAATGCAGGCAATGACCGCGGCGAATAGCGTTGTTTCTCTTGGCACGCCAAAAAAGGTCTGAGCGCCCCGCGTGACGTCGCGCCAGCCAATGGTTACTCCATGAATGATAATCAGCAGTCCCAGAGTGGAAATTGTCGCGGCGGAGCCTTCTAGACGTCCAATAGCAAGACCAACGATTGCGGCAACTATTCCCACCAAGATGAGCGCAACAATTGTCGCTGACACAAAGTCCAGCTGAACACTTGCCAGCCAGACTGGCAAATTCGGCAGGGTTGCTGTTTTTAGGGGTACGGGTAGGGTGAGCAGTGCGGCGCAATAAGCGCCAATGCCCATAAAACCAACGTGGCCAAAACTCAAGATGCCGCTATTGCCGCTGTAAACGCCCATGCCAGCCACGGCAATCAATGAGACCAAGAACACAATAACCGTGCGCTCGATCGCACTGCCGCCTGCAAGCGCAATGGCAGCAATGGCTGCTATCAACAAAATGATCGCGCCAGTTGCAAAAAGGATGTGGCGCATTGGTGCTGTGATCATTTACTCTCCCCCACCATGTTGGTTGCTGCTAGACTTTGATAAATATTTTTCAAAGTCAATACAAAAAAACATATTGACGAATTATTTTCATGTGAAATAGTGATCGTCATCGGAGGGGCTATATGACAGTGCGAGTGCAAATTGCAGAGCGAGCGGGAGAGTTTACCGCCAACGAGCGGAAGCTAAGTGCAACAATTTTGGCTGACTATCCGTTCGCTGGGTTGGCACCCATTCAGGTTCTTGCCGAAAAGACCAATGTCTCGGCGCCGACGATCTCGCGTTTTGTTTCAAAGCTTGGCTATGGCGGTTTTCAAGATTTCCAACAGCAATTAATTGCCGAGTTGAAAGAGGGGCAAAAATCTCCCGTGGACTTGCACTCAACGCGCCGTCAAGTTGAGGGGGATTATCTCGTTGGCTTTTTTCAACGCGCCGAAAAACTCTTGAGTGAAACCAGCGAAATGATTTCTGCGGGGCAATTTGAGCGCGTATGCGCGTTATTGTCCGATGACAAACGCGGCCTCTACCTAATCGGCGGTCGGATGAGCGATCCGATTGTGCAATATCTTTCGCGCCATTTGCGGCAATATCGTGCGAACGTTTTTCATCTGCCCTCAGACCCAGAAGTTTGGCCCGAATATCTTTTGCGCATGCGCCCAAAAGACATATTGGTCACCATCGACTTTCGTCGCTATCAGAATTCATTGCAAGAGCTGGCGCAGCTCGCGGTGAACAAACGCGGTGCAGGCGTCGTCCTGGTCACCGATAAATGGATGTCTCCCATTTCAAAACTCGCCACTGAGGTTCTGCCTGTGCCCATTGATAGTGGCACAGTTTGGGACAGCTATGCTGCAGCGCTTACGCTGGTTGAGGCCATCGTTGCGCGGGTTACTGAAAACAACTGGGAGCAAACACGCAAGCGCATAGAAGCTTGGGATTCAACTCGATTAGATTTTGAGGCACAAAAAAATGACGAATAGCCCTTTGGTATTTGCGGCGACTTGCGACCTGGCCGGTCAAGTTAGGGGCAAAGCATTTCCGTTGTCTGAGCACACAAAACGCATGAAGAATGGCATTGGTTGGGTGCCAACCAACAGCTTAATCACTTGTTTTGACACGATAGCACCCTCGCCGTTTGGTTCACTCGGCGACCTCGTTATCATCCCCGATGCCAACACCGAAATCAATGTTCAATTGGACCAAGATTCACCATCAGAGCGATTGGTTTTGGGCGATATTTGTGAATTGGATGGCAGCCAATGGGCATTATGCCCGCGCACAATATTGCGCAATGCGCTGAAGCGCTTAAAACGCCTCAGCGGGCTGAAGCTTAACGCTGCATTTGAGCATGAATTCCAACTCACCAACCTTGAAGTCCAGCCAGGCGAGGCCTTCGGCTATGGCGCATTTGCCCAACATCGCGCCTTTGGTGAATCCCTTGTTTCTGCACTGGAACAAGCAGGCATCACACCAGACACTTTTCTAAAGGAATATGGTGCGCGCCAGTTTGAAATCACAAATGGTCCAGCGCTGAATTTGCAGTCTGCAGACTGGGCAGTATTGCTTAGAGAACTTACAAAACGATCGGCCCTAGCCCACGGTAATCACGCCAGTTTTGCGCCAATTGCGGACCCTGAAGGTGTTGGTAACGGTGTGCATGTGCACATGAGCTTTTTGGACGAAAATGATCGACCCGCAACATTTGACCCAGCCCATGAATTGGGTATGAGTGATGTAGCCGGTGCCTTCATCTCGGGGATTTTGAAATATCTTGACGGTATTTTGGCGATTACGGCGCCGAGCGACATTTCCTATCTAAGGCTAACACCTCACCGCTGGAGCGCGGCATACAATAATCTGGGCTATCATGATCGTGAAGCCGCAGTTCGTATTTGCCCAGTGACCGCAAGCGACAATGAAAAGCGCGCCAAGCAATATAACTTCGAGTTTCGCGCAACCGATGCTGCCGCATCGCCTTACTTGGTGCTTGCAGCACTGGTGCATGCCGGCGCTCAGGGTATTGAGGATGCTCTTCCTATGCCCGCCGCAACGCAAGAAGACCTATCGTTGCTCAGTGAAAGCGCCCTGCATGAAAAGGGGATCGTGCGCTTGCCACAGTCGCTGAACGAGGCAATCAAACGCTTTGAACAAAACGAAACCATACAATCCTGGTTTGGTCAGCAGTTTTGCGATGTTTATGTTGCGCACAAACGCGCTGAAATTGAGCACCTTTGCGAATTGACGGACTTGGAGAAATGCAAGCAATATAGCAAGGTTTATTGATCAGCGATCAACTCGGCACTATTTGCAGCTAAAAACAACGCCGAGCTAAGGCTCGAACATAAATCGGGGACCTAGTTTGCTGGCCACAAAACCCCGTGTGATGGCGCTCTCTTGAATACTCAGGCGGCTTGTGGTTGGCAATGTTTGCACATTCCTTAGGCATAAAGGCCGCGCTCTGAACGACAGAGCGCGGCAATGACGCTTTCACAAGTGCAAATCGTCGATTTATACTTTTGCCCTTTTTTTGCGAAGAAAAACGGGAACCAATGCCACGATTATTGCTAGCCCATAAAGCACAATTGAATCTGGGGAATTAACAAGGATTGACCAATCTCCAGCCGAGATAGACAGGGCGCGACGCAAGTTGTCTTCAAACAATCCACCCAATACAAAGCCAAGAATGACAGGAGCCAACGGAAAGTCGAGTTTTCGAAGGAGCCACCCCATAACGCCAAGCCCTATGATCATGTACAGATCATGTGGGTTTGAAACCACAGAATAGACGCCAATAAACGCCAAAACAGCGATCAAAGGTGTCAAATACTTCTGTGGAATTGTCAGCATTCGAGCAAAGATTCCGACCAACGGCAGGTTGATTATCAGCAATGCCACATTGCCAATATACATTGATGCAATCAGCCCCCAGGCAACCTCAGGATGTTGCGTGAACATGGCGGGCCCCGGGGTTATGTTAAACAACAAAAATGCACCCAGCAGAATTGCAGTTGTGCCAGATCCGGGAATGCCAAGTGTCAACATTGGAACCATTGCGCCACCTGCGGCCGCATTGTTGGCAGCCTCTGGTGCCGCCAACCCTCTTGGGTCACCTTTGCCGAATGTGCCATTGTTATCGGATATGCGTTTTTCCGTGCCATAAGCCACGGCCGATGCAACTGACGCGCCAGTGCCGGGCAAAATGCCAATAAAGAACCCGATAAACGACGAACGTACAATCGCCCATTTGACATTCACCATATCGGCCCAAGACACGAAACTCTTATCGATTTTGAGGGCTTTCATCTTGCCAGACACTTGTTGTTCAACAAGATGAATCAGCTCAGCCATGCCGAATAAGCCAATAACAACAACCAAGAAATCGATGCCCGCTAGAATGTCGGGAATGCCAAATGTATAGCGTGCAACGCCAGTGTTTGCGTCAATTCCAATCGAGGCGAGCATGAGACCAAGTAAAGCCGCTAGAAGGGTTTTAACCGCATTGCTGCCGACAAGCGAAGCCAAGCTGGCAAAAGCGAACACCATTAACGCGACATAGTCTGATGGCGAGAATGTTACCGCGTAGCTGGCGAGCAATGGTCCGAACAAACTCATTAGAATGACGGCAAAAGTACCCCCGAAAAACGAGGCGAGCGCAGACAAAGATAATGCCCGACCAGCCTCCCCTTTTTTTGCCATCGGGTTGCCGTCCAATGTGGTGAACACTGCCCCGGCATCACCGGGGACATTGAGCAGAATGGATGAAATTCGTCCACCGTATTCTGCGCCGTAGTAGATACCTGCGAGGAGAATAATCGCGGACTCTGCTGGCAGGCCAAGGCCATAAGCAATCGGCAGCAGGATTGCAACGCCGTTGATGGGCCCCAGACCAGGAAGAGCGCCAATCAACGTCCCAGCAAAGCACCCAACAAGCACAAGCATAAGGTTAAAAGGGTCAAAGGCGACTGCAAAACCGGCGCCCAAGCCATTGATGATGGTGTCCATTTTCTATCCTAAAGAAACTGTTTCAAGATGCCGGATGGCAGGTTGAGGTCCAAGATCATCTTGCACAAAACATATCCCCCCACGCCTGCTGAGACCGCAAAGAGCCCCGCAGGCTTTACGCGCGCACCGAGAAATTTTGACAATGCGAAGCTGAACATTGTTGTTGAGATGATGAAACCAAGCGGTTTGAAGAGGAATGCGTAAGCGCAAAGCATGCCAACCAAAATTGCTAGACGCAGTAATGTTTGTTTGCTTGCAGAAAAATCTTCAATTTCCGGGCGAATAATTAGGGCGGCACAGCAAAGTACGGCTAAGCTGCCAATGATCCGCGGCCAGCTTTCAGGCCCCAAAGGGTCGTACTGAAAAGGTGCCCCAATTACGGTGAATGCAAGAACGACATAGGCAAGCGCTACAAGCAGAACCGCCCCAGCAAAGATGCGATCTATCATAGGTATCTCCCAAAAAAGGAGCCAATGATGGCTCCTTCCTGTGTGTTTGTAGTTGGTTAGTCGATCAGACCCGCACCACGCGCAATGTCGCGCATCTTTGCGACACGTTCGAGGATAGACGCGTTGAGTTCGGCACCTGCCATGTTCAAAGGAAGAAGTCCTTTTTCCTTTTGAATGGTTGCGAACTCTTCGGTTTCATAGGCCGCTTCAAATGCTTCAACCCATGCGTTATATGCTTCATCTGAAACGTTCTTACCCATGTAGAAGCCACGCAAAATGGTCCACTCAGCGTCGTAACCAAGTTCAATGGCAGTTGGAATGTCTGCGAAAGGCGCGCCAATACGTTCTGGCGACATTACAGCGAGAATGCGAAGTTTGCCTTCTCCAACGTGTGAAACCAATTCACCCACGTCACCCATATAAACTTCGATTGACCCACCTAATAGCGCAGCAATTGACTCGCCGCCGCCATCAAACGCCACATAGCGCATATCGCGTGGGCTCAACTGACGAGAACCGAGCAACAACGCCGCCTTCATCCAATCCTGAGAACCAATTGAGCCGCCTGCGCCAACCACAATTGATTTCAAGTCCTTTTCAGCTGCGGCCATTAAATCGTCTAGCGATTTGAAACGGGAATCTTCAGGCACAACGATTGCACCAAAGTCGGCGCCGACTGATGCGAGAAAACGCACGTCGGATTCTTTCCATTCGCCATATTTTCCAGTTGCCATGTTGAGCAAAGAACCCGATGAAAATGCCACGATTGCGTTGTCATCATCTGTTCGCGTGGTGTTGAACAAATTGATCGCAACGGCGCCAACGCCGCCTGGCATAAATGTTACCTGGATCGGCTTCTCCATTTGAGCTTTCAAACCAGATTGCGCAACACGACACGTCAAATCAAAACCACCGCCCGGTTTTGCTGGTGCAATGCATTCAGGTCTATCGATTGGACCGGCAAAAGCAGGAGCTGCGAGAGTAAGCGATACCGCCAAAATGGTGCTAAATTTTTTGAAATTCATGATTTCCTCCCATGGGATGCAAACGAAAGCGCCCAAGCGGCCCCACAACCGCCTGAGCGTTGCCTTTATATGGGACCCAACTGACGGTGGATTGACTCCAAACTGACCTGAAGCTGACCGTTAGAAATTTCGGCTATCGGGCATTGGTTATGGGGCTCAATTGCCCTAATGTTTTGCTCGTCATGAGGATATTGTTGGTCGAAGATAATCGAGAGTTGGCAGAACTAATTGCGCTCAGGTTCAATGCTGAGGGTAGCGCCCTCGACTGGGAATCTAACGGACAAGAGGCTCTGCAGCTTTTGCGTCACAAACAATTTGATCTGGTTATTCTAGATATCAACTTGCCTGGTGCGTCTGGCGTCGATGTACTCAACGATGTTCGCGCTAGAAACGACAATATTCCCATAATCGTCCTTACTGCCCGCTCCAACATTGCCGATCGAATAAACATTTTGGATGTGGGAGCAGATGACTATCTGACCAAGCCTTTTGACTTCGGCGAATTGGCTGCTCGATGCAGGGCTGTGGTGCGGCGCCGATCGGGCCAATCAAGCAATCTCGTCATCTTTGGCAAGTTCCAATATGACCGACGTGCAAAGCGCGTCTTAATCGATGGCGTGGAGGTTGAACTGCAAGCCCGAGAGGTACAGCTGCTCGAAGTGTTCTTGAGCAATTTGGGGCGGGTCATGTCAAAAGAAGACGTAGCCGACAAAATCTATACCTTTAGTCAAGCGCCCAGTTTAAATGCGGTTGAACAAACGGTGACAAGGCTGCGAAAAAAACTCGAAGGTTCGGATTTTGCAATTCGAACGATTAGAGGGTTGGGCTATCTGGCCAGTGCAAATGAAAGATAGAAAACGAGCAACTTATTCTTTGCGACGGCGGCTAACATTTGCGATGGCTGCGGGCTTTATGCTTGTCCTTGTGATCATCTCGATTGGGCTTTGGAGTTATGCCCGTTCGGCAGCAAATCAAACTTACGACTTGTTGTTGCAAGGTGCATCGATTGCCATTGAAGAACGCATATCGATTATCGACAACAAAGTTCTCGTAGACTTACCCCCTGCCGCACACCAGATTTTGGCGCTCTCCCGCGCTGATCGTGTGTTTTACAGGGTGATGGATGCCAACGGAAAAACGATTACAGGCAACCAAGACCTACAAAGTGTTGGGTCGCCGACCGAAGATAAAACCAATCAGTTTTACGACGCTTTCTATCTTGGTGAATTGGTTCGTTTCTCGGTGCGCTACCGTCACTTAGTTTCAGCTACAGCAACCGAAACTGTTGGCGTTCAGATTGGCCAAACTCGAAACAGTCGAAATGAACTACAACGCGATATTTTTCTTAAGGGCTTTTCTGGCTTAGCCATATTGGCTGTTATTTCCCTGGTATTTTCGCGCGTGGCCATCACAATTGCTATGCGCCCACTTCTAGGAATTGAGAAAAACATCTCCCAAAGAACACAGTTTGACCTTTCACCTTTGGCCGCACAACCGCCAAGAGAAATTGTTGGGCTAATTGATTCAATCAATGGGTTTATGAACCGCTTGGCTGTCTCCAAAGACAATGCAGAACAATTTATTGCCGATGTGGCCCATCAAATGCGCACTTCTCTCACCACAGTGATGGGTCACATGCAAAATGCCGACAATCAAATGGATCCTAAAATTCATAAAGCGAGCAATGAAAAAGCCTTGTCGGCACTAGCGCGCACAATAAATCTGACCAATCAATTGCTCGCACACGCAATGATCATGCATCGTCATGATCATATTGAGTTTGAAGAAATCGATTTGGCGCAAATAATTACGGCGGCGGTAGAACGAACGCTCTCGATTGATCGCCATGAGAACATTGAAATCGAAGTGCATATTGCACCCAAATTAAAAGGTTGCGCATTTGTTGTAGGAGATGCTGTCGCCATCAAAGAAGCGATCGACAATGTGTTGGTGAACGCTGTTCAACACTCGGGCGGTCAGTGCCGCATTTGGATATCAATTGAGGAAACAGCTACATCTGGAGTTTGCATTCAAATCGAGGACGATGGCCCTGGCTTGGATTTGGCGCAGCAGTCAGCGGTGCTGGAGAGGTTTTTCGCGACGGGGCCTTACGCTGGTAGTGGTGTTGGCCTGTCTATTGTATCAGCTGCAATGAAAAGCCACTCGGGGAGTATTGAACTCACAGGTTCACCTCATGGCGGGGTTTGTATCAAGCTGACATTTCCCAAATTGGTGGAACATTAATATGGCAAAACTTTTCCCCATTATATTGGCCCTTGGAACGTTTCTTTGCGCAACAACTGCGGCGCATGCGCAACAGCGCAACCAACTTGTTGTCCTTAGCGCCACCGACACCACTGCGTTCGCCAATGTCTTGCATTCATTTGAAGCCAAGTTCCCGAATATCAAAATTGATTATCAAGAGTACAACACGCGAGAATTGTATGAGCACGTATTGTCTGGTCAACATGCGGGCGACGTTATCATTTCTTCAGCCATGGATTTGCAAACCGATTTGGTGAACAAGGGATTGGCGCACAAGTTTCAACCAGCAAAACTGGCCGACTCCCCGGAATGGTCTTATTGGCTGGATTCCTTGTTTGGGTTTACCTTTGAACCTGTGGCTATGGTTTATAATCGCGAAGCGTTTGCTGAACTCAAGCTACCAGACACCCGTTCAGAGCTTGCGGGTCTAATACGCGACAACCCTAATTTCTTTGCGGGAAAAATTGGCACCTACGATATTGGCCAGTCTGGTGTGGGCTATTTGCTTGCGACGCAGGACACGCAGCGCGGTTACTTGTATTCGCGATTAATTGAGACCTTTGGTCGTGCCAGGGCAAAAGTCTATTGCTGCACATCGGAAATGATCGAACAGATTGCAGCAGGTGAACTGGTATTGGGTTACAATATCCTAGGCTCTTACGCTCACAATGCCGCAACTCAAAACGCTCAAATTGGGATAAAGCTCTTTGAAGACTATGCATTGGTTATGACAAGAACCGCATTTGTTGCCAAAGGCTCCACAAACCTAAGTCAGGCCAAGACATTTGTTTCCTATTTGCTTTCGGAGGAAGGGCAACAAGCAATATCGGGTAGTTCGTCATTAATTCCGCTCCACGAGAGCAGTCGTTCGATGGAGGTAAGGTCACTCTTGCAGTCCAGCCGCGCTTTGCTTCCCATTCGACTGGGGCCTAACCTTTTGACATACTTAGACGAAATCAAACGAGATCAATTTTTGTCAGACTGGCATGCTTCACTTGACGTAAACGAACCCCAGTGAGTTTTTCTGAGCATTGCAACGTTGTGATTTACAGTTTGCAGATCTTTGCATTCCGTCCTTTGCGGACGTGAGCATAGACTTTGGGATGGCCAATTTGTCCACGCAGCTGACATTCCAGTGAACAATATAAAGACTGCTTCTGCTCCAACACTGGGCGTTGGTCAGGTTCGTGAGACGTTCAAAAAAGGAAGAATGGTGCACCGGGGAAGATTCGAACTCCCGACCCCTTGATTCGTAGTCAAGTACTCTATCCAGCTGAGCTACCGGTGCATTTTTGACGGTGGGTAGTGGCTACCCTCATCAGTGTGGCAAAGGCATATACCGGGCTGATTTGGAATGCAAGTGCCTCATTTATATCTTTTTTGTTTTTTGGTGTTTTTTCTGTCAGATAGCCATGCCTGGTCAGGCTAATCCTTGATTGTTGGCAGTTCGATACAAAAGGTCGTTCCTTCTTGTGTGTCCAAATATGAAAGCCGGCCACCGTGTGATTCTGTGATTTCTTTTGCAATCACCAATCCAAGCCCCGTGCCGCCGGCACGGCCGGACCCATCAAACGCTACAAAGAGATTCTCTTTCGCCCTTGGTGGCAACCCGGGGCCGTTGTCGCCGATCTTGATTTGATAACAGTTGGCTTGTTCTTCTAATCGAACGAACACGCGCTTTGTCGCTTCCGCTTTTTTATATACCTCCAAAGCTTCACGCGCATTTTTCAGAATATTGACGAAAACCCGAGATATCTGATCGGGATCAACATTAATCACCACATCATCTGGCACTTCATTGGCGAACTCAATCGAAGGATGCGAACGCACCCCAGCGTCAATCGCTGATTCATCAATCAGCGCGCGCAAATCCACATGTTCAAACTTTGGTGGAACTGTTTTTTGTCGACCGTAGTCCAAAACCGATTGGGCAAAATTAATCGCCCGATCCAGTGTCGTCACCAAACGCGGGGCCAAACGCTGCACCTGCGGGTCTTCAAGCGTTGCCACTTGATCCGACAACATTTGTGCCGCACTAAGGGTATTGCGCAAGTCATGGTTGATTTTGGCAACGGCCAGCCCAAGATCGGCCAAATGCTGTTTTTGGCGCAGCATGGTAAAAATGTCTTGTTCCATCATCGATAGTTCGCGCTCTGCAATGCCCACTTCGTCTTTGCGATTTGATGGTACGATGATGCGATTTGCGTCTTCGGGTGTTTTGCGAAAAGCGATCATATTTTGCGTCATGCGCCCAATCGGCTGCACGAGCAAACGATTAAGGAAGAAGAAAATGGCCGCAGCCGTCGCAATGGCAACCAAGAGCGAAAGCCAAAAGATATTACGCGAATAGGCCAGCATTTCTTGACGCAGATTTGCTTCACTCATCAAGACTTCAACAATAATATCTTGCGCCCCCGTAGGCGAGCCGATGATGCGCATGGTGCGGTCACTACCATTTATGATTACGTCCAGCGCTCCAACAATCAATTCCAGCGACTCGCGGTTTCGAGTGTCTGCGCCAACAACAGCAACAGGCATGGGCATGTCGAGGCGTTCTATCAATTGAGACTTATCTTGCATACGCACAACCAGCGCTTCAGCTTGGGCGGCCTTGAGCAAATTGTTGATCATGTCCGGCGTCAAATCCATTGCATCCGGCACAGTTTCGATGACACGTGCCGCAACCCCAGCAACCTGCACCCGATCATCAAGCCATCGGATGCGGAAATTGGCCACCGAAGGCAGATAGATGACCACCTCGACAATCATGATCATGCTGATAATCATGGTGATGAGTTTGATCGACAAACCGAAACGGGCGCGCTGATAAGGCTGATTCTGAGGAACGGACATAAAGAACTATAAGCTGATGTTGTTCAGCCAAACAATCGGTTTAATGCGATAAGGCCTTTAAGCAAGGGGTTATCTAATTTGTCCTTATAGAATTCGATGCTGATGCGTTTTGTGACTTCAAACAAGGTTGGGTATGGCGAAACCATTTTTGTGAATGCGCCGATTTTCATGCCGTTGGCGATTGCAAATGCATACATATTGATCAACTCATCTGCATGTAGGCCCACCGCACCGGCGCCCAGGATTTTGCCGGAGTTATTTGTTAGAACTTTAACCAAACCGTCGGTCTGTCGCTCTGCGCGAGCACGATCATTTTCGTCAAAGCTCCAGCGTAAAACCCGAAACTTATCGCCAAATTTTTGGCGCGCTTCTTCTTCATTCATCCCCACTTGGGAAATTGCGGGGTCTGTGTAAGTGGCCCAAGGAATGATTTGACGGTTCTGCTTTACCGGCACCCCGAACAAAGCGTTACGGACCACCAGTCCGGCTTGATAGCCGGCCACATGGGTAAACTGCAATCCACTGGCGACATCGCCAATAGCATAGATGCGCCGGTTAGAGGTTTTCAGACCATCATTAATCGTGATGCCTTTATTGGTGTGCGCCACCATTGCGGCGTCAAGATTGAGGCGCTCCACATTGGGTGATCGTCCTGCGGCAACCAAAAGATGGGTACCCACCAACGTCTCGATTTGACCATCCAAACCTTCTACATCAACAGCAATTGCCCGCGCTTTCTTCTTGACTTCAACCACTTTGGTATTTGAACGGATGTCCACCCCCTCGCGCCGAATGTGGCGCAAGGCAATATCGGTGAGTTCGCGATCATCTTTGGCCAATGGATCAGCCATTTCGAGAACAGTTACGTTACATCCGAGGCGTTGGTGGGCTTGCGCTAGCTCCATGCCGATGGGGCCACCACCGATGATGATCAACTCGGACGGTTTTCGGCGCTGCTCAAAAATACTCTCATTGGTGAGAAAAGGCGTCTCGGCGAGCCCCGGAATTGGCGGCACCATTGGGCGCGACCCGGTTGCTATTACAAAACGTCTGGCGCGAATTTGCTCATTACCTACTTTAACTGTGCGCTTATCCACAAAGCTGGCTTCGCCCTCGATCACATTAACACCTAGGCCGCGAAACCGCTCAATCGAATCGTTTGGGGCGATGCCTGCGATCACTTCCTTGATGTGGTCGTTGATGCGGCCAAAATTGGGTTTAGGTTCTTCGGCTTGAATACCAAATTCGGGAGCCGTGCGCATAAGTTGCGCCCGCTTCGCGGCTGCAATTAGCGCTTTTGAGGGGACACAACCTGTATTGAGGCAGTCGCCGCCCATTTTGTCGCGCTCTATCAAGATCACCGTTGCGCCCAATTGCGCTGCTGCTGCGGCAACGGTCAATCCGCCTGATCCAGCGCCGATTACACATAAGTCAGGTTTTAAAAATTCGGCCATTATTAGACGCTTTCTGGTTTAGCTGGTGGCATTATTGGCGCGAAAGCGTTTGATCACAATAGGCATAAGAGAGACAAGCCCGAGTGCGCTGAAGGCGATAAGCAACTGGGGGGTCAATAAATCGCTTGGTGCGAGAGAAACTCCGCAAGTGGCGGTGTTGGCAGATGTGCAGGCGGCAAAGGCGGTTGCTTGCGCTTCAACAATTGAGGTTACCCCCTCACCCGCATACGCATAAGCAAAGGTGCCCGGCGCAATGCCAAATAGGGTCGTCCAAAAGAAAACCTTAAAGGGCACCCCAAGAATCGCTGGTACAATATTGACAAGAGTGAATGGAAAAGCGGGTACGAGACGCAAAAACAACATGTAGTTCACTGCATCGTCCTGCATGCCTTTTCGGATTTTTTGTACAAACGGTCCGGCGCTATCGCGCATTTGTGCCCCTAACGAAGTGCTCGTTATCCAGAACAATATTGACGCCCCCATGGTGGCGGAGAAAATTGTGACCAGGCCGGCAACCCACCACCCAAAGAATATTCCTCCTGCAATGGTGAGCACCCACGCAGCGGGAAAGGACAAAGCCACAGCGACCACATATAGGGCGCCATATAAGGCAATGGCGGGCCAAAAATTGTCGCCTATATAAGACCTCAATACGCCAAAATTCTCAACCAAAGCCCCAAAGGACAGCGCTTTGTATGCACCAGTCGACGCAATGACGGCGATGAGAATCACAAATAGGGCGAGGGGTGCCCAGCGGCGAATACTTTTGTGTAACTGGGGCTTTTCACTTTGAGGTTGCATTTTCTTCCACAATGATAATTCTTGTTGGTGGCAACATAACCCCAATTATTCAAAAGTCCTCATAGGTTCACTTGAATTTGACGAGCCGTGAACGCGGGTTCAATTCTAGTTGATAAGAATTAATGCAAATTGAGGTGGAACAAGCGGATTCTTTGTTGGCTTTGAGATTGACTTGAGCTCCCAATTTGCCTATACACCGCCCAACTTGGCCGCAATTTGTGGTGCGACTGCAATATTGCATGGCGTACCGCTCAAGAAATTTCCGGCAAACTGTAATTTTATTTCGAGAGGAACAATGCCCCGAACGGCATTGTGGATGAGCAATGAAGCGTACCTTTCAGCCTAGCAATCTAGTGCGATCACGCCGTCACGGTTTCCGTGCACGTATGGCAACAAAAAATGGCCGTAAAATCTTGAACGCGCGCCGCTCACGCGGTCGCAAGCGTTTGTCTGCGTAAGCATGTTCTTGTGACCCGATGGAATCGCGTTGGGTTCGAACATTTGCAGGTGGTTTTATGCGCCGTTTGAAGCATCGGGCGCAGTTTTTGCAAGCCGCGCGTGGACTGAAAGCAGTCCGCCGCGGCTTTGTGCTGCAAGCAATTAGGTGTGACGAGGCAGAACCCGGCATTGGGTTTACCGTTACCAAACGCGTTGGCAACTCGCCACAACGCAACAGAATCAAGCGACGCCTGCGCGCGCTAAGCGAAAAAACCGCACAAAAGTTTCAGCCTAATTTCAACTATGTATTGATTGGGCGCAAAGAAGCGTTACATGAGCCCTTTAGTCTTTTAGAAGAAGGCTTGGGCAAAGCGATCGAAAAAATACACAATCCACGAAAAGCAAATGTGGATGCACGGGAGCGGAAAGCAAAGTCATGAATGGTGAAGGCCGCAATTACATTTTAGCGATCGGCTTGTCGATCTTGGTCTTGGTGGGGTGGCAGTATTTTGTTGCAGGTCCCCAATTGGAGAAAGCCCAGCAACAAGCAGAAGTTGCCGCGGAACTAGCCGCACAAGCAGACCCGAACGCGGGACTGCCAACGCCGGGCGCAGTTGCCACTAGTGGGCAAACTGGAGCAAGCCCTGCAACGATCATGGGCACGCGAGAAGATGTGATTGCCGCCACAGATCGTGTGAAGATCGCAACGGGCGCTCTTGAAGGTTCAATCAACTTGGTGGGTGGTCGCTTGGACGATCTTCACCTCTCTCACTACCGCGAGACAATTGATGATGACAGCCCAATCATCACGCTGCTTTCGCCTCAAGGCACGCCAAAACCCTATTTTGCTGAGCAAGGTTGGACAGCATTGGCAGGTTCAACCATTGCTTTGCCAAAACCATCAACCATTTGGAGTGTAGAAGGTAATTCGACGCTCGGTGTAAATGCCCCTGTTACTTTGGTATTTGATAATGGCCAAGGGCTTGTATTCAAGCGCACTTTCGAGCTCGACGAGAACTACCTGTTCACCGTGAAGCAAACTGTTGAGAACAACACGGCAGGCGATATTGCGCTTTACCCTTATTCATATGTCACGCGTCAAGAAACACCGGAAACTTCTGGCTACTTCATTTTGCATGAAGGACCGATTGGTGTGTTGGGAGATGCGAACCTTATTGAGCTTGGCTACAAGGATTTGGTTGAAGACAGCCGTAAGAAGTTCGACGCGAAATCTGGCTGGCTTGGTTTTACCGATAAATATTGGGCAGCGGCTGTATTTCCAGAAGCCGGCGCGACAATCAATGCCCAATTTGATTACAAGAAAACTGATGGCCGTGATACCTATCGAGCTAGCTACGTAACCACCGAGCCAACTGTTGTAGCCGCGGGCACAACAGCTGAGCACAAAAGCTATGTGTTCGCTGGTGCCAAGGTTGAAAGAATCATTGATTCATACGAGACGGGCCTGGGTCTTGATCGACTTGAATTGCTGATTGACTGGGGTTGGTTCCACTTCATCACAAAACCATTGTTCTACGTCATCCGTTTCTTGAATGACATTTTGGGCAACTTCGGCCTCGCCATTTTGGCTGTGACTGTATTGATCAAGATTTTGTTCTTCTGGTTTGCGAACAAATCATACGCCTCAATGGCGGGTATGAAAAAAGTTCAGCCGGAAATGAAAGAAATCCAAGAGCGTCACAAAGAAGACCGTATGGCCCAACAACAGGCCATGATGGAGCTTTACAAGCGCGAGAAGATCAACCCAATGAGCGGTTGCTGGCCGGTGCTTATCCAGATCCCGGTGTTCTTTTCGCTCTACAAAGTGTTGTTCGTCACCATTGAAATGCGTCAAGCGCCGTTCTTTGGTTGGATTCAAGATTTGGCTGTTCCAGATCCCACGAACTTGTTCAACCTGTTTGGCCTTATTCCTGTCGACCCGACAGCATTGCCATTAATCGGTGGCTTCCTTGTGCTTGGCGCTTGGCCGTTGATCATGGGTCTGACCATGTTTGTGCAAATGCGCCTTAACCCTCCACCAGCAGATGCAACACAAGCTGCCATCTTTGCTTGGATGCCTGTGATCTTTACGTTCATGTTGGCGGGCTTCCCAGCTGGCTTGGTGATCTATTGGGCATGGAACAACTTCTTGTCCATCTGTCAGCAGTATTTCATTATGAAACGGCATGGCGCGGATGTTGATATTATTGGCAACATCTTGGCGAGTTTCAAAAAGAAAGCGCCTGATGGCGATGCCAAATAATTTCGAGTAGGTCCCATAGACCTCCTCCAAAAAAAGCTTAAGATCGCGTCGAACCCTCGGCGCGATTTTTTTGTGGTGTATTATGTTTGGTCCGGACCCTAAAAACCCAACGCCTCTGCCTGGCATTGATCAACTTATCTTTCTAAAGAACTTCATCACCCGACCAGACATTCAAGTCGGTGACTACACCTATTACGACGATGATGAAGACGCTGCGGATTTTGAGAAGAAAAACGTGCTCTACCACTATGACTTTGTTGGTGACAAATTGATCATCGGCAAGTTTTGTTCTTTGGCAAAGGATTGCACATTCATGATGAATGGCGCCAATCATACCTTCACAGCCTTCTCTACTTTCCCATTCGCCATCTTCCAAAATGGCTGGGGCGATGGTGATGTGATGCAACTCAAGAGCCAAGCCCGCGGTGACACAATCGTTGGCAACGATGTTTGGATAGGCCGCGGGGCAACAATTATGCCTGGCGTTAAAGTTGGCGATGGTGCCATTGTTGGGGCACAAGCAGTCGTTGGACGAGACGTTCCTCCTTACACCATTGTTGCTGGCAATCCCGCGCGCGAAATCCGCAAAAGGTTTGATGATGAGACCGTTGAATCCTTGCTGAACATCAAATGGTGGAACTGGCCAATTGAAAAAATTACGCGAAATCTTGATGCCATCACCACAGCAGACCTAGACGGCATGCGCAATGCGGTATAGACCGCTCAAATGAGTGAATTTAGCCCCAAAGAAATTGAAGCAGGTCGCCTGCTTTTTGCACGCCCTTGGCAGTTTATCAAAGGATGCGTGCGCATTGACGATTTACCGCCAGGTGATCGGCTTGAGATTGCGTTTGCGGGGCGTTCAAACGTTGGCAAGTCATCTTTGATCAACGCTCTGACAAACCGGGTAAACCTTGCACGCACGTCCAACACGCCAGGGCGTACGCAAGAGCTTAACATATTTGAAGCCGATGATGCCCCTTTGCGCATAGTTGATATGCCTGGCTATGGATTTGCGAAAGCGCCCAAAAAGACCGTTGAAAAATGGACACGCCTCATCCACGCTTATCTTAAAGGCCGCGCAACTCTGCGCCGTGTGTTCGTGTTGATTGATGGGCGTCACGGCCCCAAGGCGGCGGACGAAACGGTGATGAATGAACTTGATACAGCCGCTGTTTCTTATCAGATCGTTCTTACGAAAGCGGACAAACCAAAAGCTGGTGAACTTGAAAAAGTCATTGCACTAACCAGCAAGATTGTTGCAAAGCACCCCGCTGCCCACCCAGAGATGATTATTACTTCATCTGAAAAGGGAATTGGCATGGAGGAATTGCGCGCCACGATCTCGCGCTTTTAGTATCTGGTTGCCACACCGCGGCTAGCGTTTTCAGGATGCTTGGCGTTGGTGATCTTTCATAAACGAACGCAAATCCGCAGCGGACATAGGCTTTGCGTATAGGTAGCCTTGCAGGGCGTCTACGCCCAAGCTGCGCAAGATTTCCGCTTGTTCTTCGGTTTCAACGCCTTCAGCCAAGACCTCAATATTTAGCGATTTGCCCATATCGATCATAGATTTCGTCAGACGACGCTGATCGTCGGACGAACCAATGGAAGCCACAAACTGCCGGTCAATTTTGATGCGGCTTGGTTGTAGATTGAGCAGGCCAACAATTGAGGCATGACCTGTACCAAAATCATCAATGTCGATTTCGATACCCATTGCTTTGATCTTTGCGAGGTTGCGCTCAACAACCGTGTCGCAATCATCCAAGAAAATGGACTCGAGCAATTCAAAGGTGATTTTTCCGGGCTCTATTTCCAGTTCCTGCAAACGACGCACCAGATTTTCGTCGCGCAAACGTGGCGAAGAGATATTGACCGAGGCTTGTGCTATGGACACACCCTGCTCTTCCCACGATTTCATGTCGTTGAGTACGCTGGTTAGGATTTCATGATCAATTTCGTCGATTACATTTATGTCTTCAGCGACCTTGAGGAAATCATAGGGGGTTAACACGCCTTTATCTGGATGGTCCCAACGCGCGAGCGCCTCCACTCCAATCACTGCGCCTGTATGGGCATCGAATTGAGGTTGGTAGTATGGAACAAACTGACTGAGCTCTAGCCCCCAAAGGATATCCTCAGATACTTCACGTGCTTTGACGATGCGTTCTTGCTGATCATTTGAGAAGAACTCATAGCAATTCCGCCCAAGTTCTTTTGCACGATAGAGGGCAATATCAGACTTCGTCATCAGATCATTTAGATCTGCTTCCCCACTGCGGGCATAGGCGATCCCCACGCTAGCACCGAATCGGCATGGTTGACCTTCGTAGATAAAAGGTACTTTGAGTTTTTCAATGATCGAGTGCGCTAGAGCCGCAAGTTCTGCCTTGTCCAACTCGCGCTCCAAAATGATAACAAATTCATCCCCACCAACTCGAGCGACAAAATCTTGTTCATCCAGAGATTTGCTCAACACTTTGGCCACGTGTCGCAAGGTTGCATCGCCAGCCAGGTGGCCCAAAGAATCGTTTATCTGTTTGAATCGGTCCAAGTCGATCGCCAGCATTGCAACCATGTTTTCGTTGCGGTCGTTTGGTACATACTCTTCAATCGTTTGATCCAAGAAGCGACGGTTGGGCAACATTGTGAGAGGATCGTGCAGCGCAAGATGTTTGATACGGATTTGCATCCCTTCAAGCTCTACATTTTTGCTTTCGGCCAGTCTTTTTGCCGAGAGCAGATCATCACGCAGATTGACTTCGGCTGTTATGTCCCAATTCACACCAACCATCTTTGGATAGCCATCAATTGGGTGGTAGTAAGCGCATCGTGACTGGAGATGACGTGTGATACCTTGGGGCGTTATGATGCGGAACTGTGTACTGAGTTGTGATTTTTTCTCAATTGCTTCATTGAATGCACTCAAGACCCGTTCTGCATCGTCAGGATGAAGGCTATTGATGAACGCATCACCCGAGCGGGTTGTATCTTGAGGGTCCAGCCCGAAAAGCAAGTTTGTGCGCCGGTCCCAGAATCGATCTCCTGTGACAAGATTTGCCTCCCAAACACCGATATCTGAAGATGAGAGAGCAACATTTAGGCGTTCGGAAATCAGGCCAATTCTCTCTTCACGCATGGCGAGCTCTGCATTTTGCTTTTCACGCTGACGCATAAGGTGGCCAGAATATGCCGTTGGTGCAAAAACGAGTAAGCCCGCGAACAACATTGCAATGCGCAAAGACGTCAAATCTGCAGCATGTGCTTTCCAGCCCCCTTTTGGGCAGGCAAGCATTTGCCATGATCCATTTGGTAAGCTCACATTCACGCGTACCGACTTGTTAAAATCTCGCTTGTCAGGGCCAAAAAATACCTCGCCTCGGGCTCCAAGCGCATCTTTTCCCACAAGTGAAACGTCAATCGGCAAGTCTTTGTTGGTTAGGCCACTGTTTTCATAAAGCTTTTGAACATCAATCACAGCCGAAACAATTCCCCAAAAGCGTTGCGTACCGTCCGGATTGTCCGTGAATACGGGGAAACGGCCAATGAAGCCCTGACCGCCTTGAACCAGATTTACGGGGCCAGCCAAAATAAGACTTCCGCTGTCACGCGCTCTTAGCGCGGCAGCACGCTGCGCAACATTTTGGTTATAATCGAGCCCGATCGCTTTTTCGTTGCCTTCTCGCGGGTGTATCATTGATATTACAAGATCAGGTGCACCTGCGATGACGGTAAGCTCTGAATGCCCGTCAAATAGGTTCTTGGCTAATCTCTCAAACTCTGCCGGTGTCATGTCTGGTTGCCCGGACAATACCGACACCAACCCTTTGGCCAACTGCAGATTTGAGTTTATGTTTCCCTCTAACTGGGACCGCAATAGGTTTGCGTGGCTTGTTACTTCTTCACGTACGGTCTGCTCGTGAATGGACCGACTTTGGTATTCAGAATATTGCCAAAAACACACAGTTAGTACGAGTGCAATTAACGCTGGAATATTCGTCGCACTCCATACGTGTTTCTTAAACCAATTCAATATCCGTACCAACATGCCAGCTCAATTGCCTATAGTGGAAAATAACTACTATGAGACTTTATGAATGGAATGATTAATTATTGATTTAGTCGGACCTATTCAAGAATCGTCGAAAATACTCAGCCATGAGCTCATTGTCGTTTTGGGTCTGCGCAGAAGCAACAGCTTCTTCGCCCACTTTTGGATCAAACAGCTCCCCCGAGCGCAATGTATAGACCGCCTTTGCATATTCATTTTCGAATTCGGGGTGCGCTTGAATGCTAATCGCGGCCCCATTGTCGTATTCCAACATAGCGTTTGGGGTGAAGTCGTTGCCACCGATGACTTTACTGATTGATGGCGGCGTAATGACTTGATCTTGGTGGATCACGTTGAACTGCATCTGGTCAGGCGCGTCGGCCATATATGCGGATTTTTGGGTAATGGCATATTGATGGCGCCCTACCCCCCAGCCTTTTTCTGACTTCTTTACGACCCCACCAAGGGCATCTGCTAAAATCTGGTGACCAAAACAAACCCCAATCATTGGGATTGATCTTGCGTAGGCTTCCCGGATGAAGTCACGCAAAGGATCCATCCAAGGTTTTTTGTCATAAACACCGAGAGAAGAACCTGTGATGATGATCGCTTCAACATCATCAATATTTGGCAGGGGCTCGTCTTCGATCAAGCTGACGGTCTCATAGGTAAACTTGCCGCCTCCGTCTCCAACTAAGTCAGCAAACATTTTGCCATAGTTGTCGAACCGCCCTCTTAAGGGCTCAGCCACTAGGCCCGTTTGAAACACCGAAACCTTCATTATTGCACCATTCCTCATGCCAGTTGGAGCGCCAAATAATTTGATCAAATTAAGATTGGCCACATTTTTGCGGCCGAAGCAAGACAAGTGAGCAAATTTTGTTTAAGGGTGATAAATGTTGGTGGAGCGTCTGAGAAAACTATGAACACAGATAAAACAAAAGAAGCGGCCATATTGGCTCAAGCGTTGCCTTATATGTTGCGCTATGATCATCGTGTTGTGGTGGTGAAATATGGTGGCCACGCAATGGGCGACCCTGAGCTTGCGCGCGCATTTGCCCGCGACATCGTGTTGCTGCGCCAATCAGGCGTTATGCCCATTGTTGTGCATGGCGGCGGTCCGCAAATTGGCAAAATGCTTGATCGGCTGAATATCACGTCTGAGTTCAAGGATGGTCTTCGTGTTACTGACCGCAATACCGTAGACATTGTTGAGATGGTGCTGGCCGGCTCCATCAACAAACAAATCGTAACCGCAATCACACAAGAAGGCGGTCGCGCGATTGGCCTTTGCGGCAAAGACGCGGGCATGGTGAAAGCGAAAAAGCTAAAACGCACCAAAATGGACCCTGACAGCAACATAGAACGGATCATTGATCTTGGATTTGTTGGTGAGCCGGACGAAGTTAACCCCGAAATTTTACATCGCCTAATTGGCGAGGAGATCATTCCGGTTATCGCACCGATCGCCGCGGGTAAAAACGGTGACACGTTCAATATTAATGCTGACACTTTTGCAGGCGCCATTGCATCTGCAATGGATGCTAAACGGTTTTTGTTGCTTACGGACGTCGAGGGGGTGATGGATGGTGATGGCGAACTCATTCCAGACATGAACACCACAGTTGCGCAGCAGTTGATCGACGATGGTGTTGCCAAAGGGGGCATGATCCCCAAACTTGAAACTGCAATTCATGCGCTTGAAAGCGGCGTGCAAGGCGTGGTGATTGTCAACGGCAAAACCAAGCATGCGGTCTTGCTTGAGTTGTTTACTGAACATGGTGCGGGCACATTGATTCACCTGCCTGGTGAAATTGAGGATGACGACGATGCCTCTTACTGATGTGCGCCATTGGGTCTTTGATCTTGATAATACGCTCTATCCGCGTACCTGTAGATTATTTGATCAGATTGATGTTTTGATCACCGCATATGTTGCGGACATCACTGGGCTCGACCCAGTGCCCGCGCGCAAGTTGCAAAAAGAATTCTACCGCGACCACGGCACCACCTTGCGCGGTTTGATGGCCACACGCGAGGTGGATCCGCATCACTTTTTGTCCAAGGTCCATAACATTGACTATACGCCCGTGCAGCCCGCTCCAGAGCTAATTGCAGCCATTAAAGCGCTACCGGGCCAAAAGCTCATTTTCACCAATGCTGATGTTGGCCACGCTGAAGCGGTCATTGATCGACTTGGCGGCAAAGATATATTTGACGGCATTTTTGGCATTGTGGAAGCAGATTTTGAGCCAAAACCTTTCCGTCGCCCATATGAAAAGTTCATGAGTGAACACAATGTGGACCCAAAAACTGCCGCCATGTTTGAAGATATGGAAAAAAATCTACTCACCGCCCACGAAATCGGTATGCGCACGGTACATGTTATTCCGGGCGACGATTTTGAGGACGACAGTTTAGAAGACTTTGAACTAGAGCGGAAAGATGACCACGAACACGTACATCATGTGACCAATGACATTGCGCAATTTTTGCAAGCATTCGGCCAGCGCTAAGCACTATATCGCTTTAAATAATCGCTAAGTTGTTGCCCATTTGTTGGCACAAATTTGCGGCGCAAGTCTGAGAGTTGGTCAATCCGATCAACCCTAAAATCGCGAAAGTCTTTGCGCACCGTGCACCAAGCGGTCAAAAGCCATTTTGGCCCGAAATTTGTGAGGGCCAATGGATAAACCTCCCGGCATGTCTGTCCGCCATCCAATGCACGATAGTTAATCTGGAGCACTTGGTTTTCATCAATCGCCCTGCGTAATCGACGCAGGGTTTTTGTGGGCATTTCAATGCCTTTTGGCGGCACAACCATGAGATGAGGCGCGTCAAGCTTTGCTTTGTGTCTTTCGGGCACCGCATCACGGATTTTCTCCAGCGCTTCTTTTGCGGCAGCTGACAAATCATCGTCTGCAATCAGGGCCAGTGTTTTGGCGCCTAAAGCGAGTGCTTCTAGCTGTTCAAAGGTGAAGCTGAGCGGTGGCAGATCAAACTCATCCCTTAGCATAAACCCAACACCAGGCTCTGAATCGATCGGTGCTCCAGATCCGATCAGATGTGCCATATCCCGATAAATCGAGCGCTTAGACACCTCCAGTTTTTGCGCAATTTGGCTCGCTGTCAGCGCGCCGTTGGCCGTTCGCAGAATTCTAATTATCCGAAACAGTCTCTCGGCGGGGCGCATCTTTTTAATCCCTAAATCATTGTGGCCACAAGGGTGGCAACAGGGTCATGTTATTCCTCTTTTATCAACAATGGAAGGATATGAATATGAGCACGATTTTTGAGTTAGTCAGCTTCAAGGTGAAGGATCTTGAAAAGGCAACAAAACTGCGCCGCGATGCAATGGAACACGCAAAAAACTTCAAAGGGTTTGTCAATTATCGCGCTTTGATCAACACAGATGATCAAAATCATTTTTGCGATCTTGTGGAATGGGAAAGCCTAGAGGACGCGCAAGCCGCAGCACAACAAGTGATGATGATCCCAGAATTTCAAGCAATGATGTCGGAAATTGAAACTGTGGAAAGCATGAAGCATTTCAGCGTCGATAAGTTCGTTAAATAACAAGAGGCCCGGCTATAAAGCCGGGTCCTCATGCACATTGTGCAAGTTTACTCGACAACGCAATCGCAATTCTCGTCGGTGATCGTTGGAAGATTGTAGGCATCGCGTACAATGCACCAGGCTTCTTCTGCGGTATCAACAACCGAGAACAGATTGACATCGTCCGGGGAGATTGTGCCTTCTTCAGCCAATGCATCCAGATTGATGACGCGATTCCAAAAATGCGAACCAAATAGCAGCACCGGAACACGTTCCATACGGCCTGTTTGAATGAGCGTAAGTGTTTCAAAAAACTCATCCATGGTGCCAAAACCACCAGGGAAAACAGCGATTACTTTGGCGCGCAGCAAAAAGTGGATTTTCCGCGTTGCGAAATAGTGGAAATTGAAACTAAGGTCAGGGGTGACAAAAAGGTTTGGTGCTTGTTCGTGCGGTAAAACAATGTTCAAGCCAATTGATGGCGCGCCGACTTCGCTTGCCCCTTTATTACCCGCTTCCATTACTCCCGGACCGCCGCCGGTGACCACAACATATTCCTTATGATCCATGGTTTCTGAGGTCAGAGATGCCAAACGCGCGAATTTGCGGGCTTCGTTGTAGTATTTGGAGTTCTTTTCCAAATTAGCTTTTTGGACATCGTTTTTAGCCGCCCAAGCTTCAGCACCGGGTGCTGGCAAACGCGCACCACCAAACAAAACTACAGTTGAATTGATGCCGCGCTCACGGAGCCATAATTCTGGCTTGAGGATTTCGAGCTGCAGACGGATGGCGCGCGTGTCTTCAGACGTCATGAATTCTTCGTCAGAAAACGCCAATTTGTACGCAGCAGATTCGGTCTGTGGCGTCCTGGGGACACGCCTTGTGACGCTGATATCTTCTTGCGAGGTGCGTAACGAGGTGTGACGGCGCTTAGACATATATATCTCCAAATTTCTATTACCAACTATTGTACTCACAATCGTATTAACGATCGGTGCTCGTGGGCGGATTGCACATTGTTCATTGTTTCGTGATTGGGCTGGTTGACACCCTTGGCAACACCGCTAATGTCGCCACAAATCATATTGATCAGATGGAGAGCTTAGAAATATGTCATTTGCCGACTTGGCCCAGACCATTGATGCAGCGTTCGATGATCGCGAAAATGTAAATTTGAACACGCAAGGCGCTGTGCGCGATGCTGTAAACGAAGCGCTTGCGCTGATGGACGATGGCAAATTGCGCGTCGCCGAACAAGATGCAAATGGCGAATGGACCGTTAACCAATGGGCCAAAAAAGCTGTTTTATTGTCGTTCCGACTGAATGATATGGAAGCCATTCCCGGCGGCCCTGGTGGGGCACACTGGTGGGACAAGGTGCCGTCTAAATTTGCGGGCTGGAGCGAAAACCGTTTTCGCGATGCAGGTTTTCGCGCCGTTCCGGGCTCAATTGTTCGCCACTCGGCGCATATTGCGCCTGGCGCTGTGTTGATGCCATCATTTGTGAACCTTGGTGCCTATGTGGGTGAAAACACAATGGTCGACACATGGGCCGCTGTTGGATCGTGCGCACAAATTGGCGCTAATGTGCACCTGTCAGGCGGTGTGGGCATTGGTGGCGTTTTGGAGCCATTGCAAGCTGATCCGGTGATTATTGAAGATGATTGCTTCATCGGGGCGCGTTCAGAGATTGTTGAAGGCGTTCGTGTGGGCAAAGGTTCTGTGATTTCTATGGGTGTTTTCATTGGCCAATCGACAAAAATCGTTAACCGCCATACTGGGGAAATCCATATGGGCGAAGTGCCGCCATACTCTGTGGTTGTTTCTGGTTCAATGCCGGGCAAACCTTTGCCAGATGGCACACCGGGGCCAAGCCTTTATTGCGCGGTCATCGTGAAGCAAGTGGACGAAAAGACACGTTCAAAGACATCAATCAACGATTTGTTGCGAGACTAAATTATGGCCGTCGCCCTTGATTTATTGCGGGACTTGATCCGCTGCAATTCTGTGACCCCGGCAGATGATGGGGCACTGGATGTGCTTGTGCGATTTTTGGAACCGCTTGGTTTTGAGTGCACCCGCATTCCTTTTGAAGGCGACGGCAGTTATCGCGTTGAGAACCTGTTTGCCACGCGCGGCACAAAGGGAGCACACCTTTTGTTTGCCGGTCACACCGATGTTGTGCCTGTGGGCGATGCTGATGCGTGGTCGCATGATCCTTTTTCCGCTGATGTGGACGACAATGGCGTGATGTGGGGTCGCGGTGCGGTGGACATGAAAAGCGGGGTTGCTGCTTTTTGTGCTGCCTTGCCCGCGTTTATTGAAAGCGGGGAAGCGGAAAATTGCACCATCTCGCTGCTGATCACCGGCGACGAAGAAGCAGACGCGGTCAATGGCACAGTGAAAGCGCTAATATGGGCAACTGAGCAAGGGCACACATTTGATTTTGGCCTTGTTGGTGAACCCTCTAGCGCAGACACCTTTGGTGACACAGTAAAAATTGGTCGACGAGGATCGCTTGGCTTCACGGTTACCGTTGAGGGCGAACAGGGGCACGTGGCTTATCCAGACAAGGCGCGCAATCCATTGCCAACATTGGCTGGTATTGCTCATCATTTGTCCTACGCTAAACTGGATGAGGGCAATGAGAACTTCCAACCGACTAATTTGGAAATCACATCCATAGATGTGGGAAACGTTGCCACCAATGTGATCCCTGCAAAGGGCTCGCTTAAGGGCAATATTCGTTTTAATGATATTTGGGATGCCGATAAACTAGGCTATTGGCTGTCCCAGCAAATCCTCAAAGTGCCTGCAAATGGATGCGATGTTGAACTCAACATCAAGCAACCCGTTTCGCGCTCATTCGTTTCGCACGGGTCTGAACATGTTGATTTGCTGGTCCAAAGTGTTGAAACTGTTGCGGGACAAGTGCCAAAGCGCTCCACCGGTGGCGGCACATCTGACGCGCGCTTTATCGCGGATTATTGCCCAGTTGCCGAATTTGGACTTGTGGGCAAGACCATGCATCAGGTGGATGAACGGGTGCCGACACAAATGGTGCTTGAACTTCAGTCCGTTTATGCCCATTTTCTAGCTAGCTTCGCCAAACAAAGGTAATTTTTGTGAATTCCAATAGCCTCATTGAAGAAATCATCGCCGCAGCCCGCGGATGTTGGGGCATATTGGCGGGAAACCGGGCGATGGCCAATCAACTTGATGGCAGTTGGTCCGGCGTGGCAACGTCTACGATTTCCGTTCTGGTGGCGCTTGGCGCGCAAGCCATGTTGCAGTTGCCCTTGCCTGCGGACGTGATTGCACCCATGCCGCTCTTGGTGCTATTTCACCTTCTGGCGATCAATATTGCTGGGTTTTACGGGGTCTATTTGTTTCTACGCACCAAGGGAAAGCCGTTTGATATCGCCAGTTACATCGCCGCACACAATTGGTCGAATTTCTTCTTTCTGATTATTGCATTGCTCTTGACGTTTGTTCTGCCCGGCTTGATCGGCAGTCTCATTATCACCATCGCAACAGCAGTATTTTATGTGCGTGCGGCTGCATTTCTGCTCGATATTCGCGGTCCTGATCTTGCATTGATGATCGGTGCGCAATTGCTTGCCATGCTTGGCTGTTTGGTGGTGTTGATGTTCCTTGGCGGGATTATTCCGGGCCTTGGCTTTCGTATTATTGGCTAGTGCCTAATAATCGACTTGCGTTAGGTATAGGCCGTGCGCAGGCGCAACTGGGCCACACGCTTTTCTATCGGCAGCATCCAGCGCTTTGCGAAAGTCAGTGGGCGACCATTTGCCTTCACCCACCATTTTGAGTGAGCCAACAAGCGAGCGCACTTGATTGTGCAAAAAGCTGAGCGCGGACACATTGATAAAGATTGTTTCGCCTTCGCGGGTAACATCTAACCGATCCAATGTACGTATCGGCGATTTGGCTTGGCATAGGCTGGCGCGAAAAGTCGTAAAATCATGTTTGCCCAAAACCAGCTGCGCAGCTTCGTGCATCTTCTTTTCATCTAAAGGGGGCAGCACTTTCCAAACACGCATGTGATCAAGCGCGGGGCGCACGCGCCGATTGAGAATTTGATATTCGTAATGGCGAGCTTTCGCTGAAAAACGCGCCTCAAAGCTATCATCAACTTTTTCCCATGCAACAACCACAATGGGTTTTGGCTTTAGGTGAAAGTTTATCGCTTCGGCAACTTTGAATGCATCGACGTCTTTTTCTAAATCAAGATGGATAACCTGACCCAGTGCATGCACACCCGCGTCGGTGCGACCAGCTGCCTGGGTGGCAATTCTTTGACCACAAAAGCGCTCGATCGCATCCTCAACATGATTTTGCACGGCGTTGCCTTCAAGCTGGCTTTGCCACCCCGTATAAGGTGTGCCGTCATATTCAATGGTGAGCTTATAGCGAGGCATTAGCTGAGCACTTTACCTTTGAGCGAACCAGTGCCGCGGATAAATGTTTGTGCATCCATCACACTCTTGCCCTCGCGTTGAACATGGGTCAGCGCAATGGCGCCCTCACCTGTGGCAATGGTCAACATATCATCGACAACTGTGCCGGCAGCGCCTTGGCCCTGTGCCAGTGATGATTTGATCACTTTGATGCGGGTAGGTTTGCCGTTTAATTCAATTTCAAACCATGCGCCGGGGAAAGGCGAAAGCCCACGCACCTTGTTGTGGATGTCTATAGCTGGTTGGCACCAATCGATCCGGGCTTCGGCCTTGTCGATTTTTTTGGCGTAGGTGACGCCCTCTGCAGCTTGGGGAACAAAATGCAGGCTATCCCGTTCAAGCGCAGGTAGCGCACGCCCCATCAAATCCGCACCACGGATCATCATTTGGTCGTGCAGTTCACCAGCAGTCATATTTTCGGAGATTGGGATTTCATCGATTAGACCCACATCGCCCGTATCAAGACCTTCGTCCATTTGCATGACCATCAGGCCCGTTTGGGTATCGCCGGCCATGATTGCACGCTGAATAGGCGCTGCACCGCGCCATCGGGGTAGCAAAGAGCCGTGCAAATTCAAACAGCCTTTTTCCGGTGCGTCCAAAATACGTTTAGGCAACAGCAAGCCATAGGCCACAACAACGGCTACGTCCGCATCCAGCGCTTCAAAGGCTGCAATATCGGCTTCATCTTTAAAGTTTAGCGGGGTGCGCACTTCAAGTCCGAAACCTTCAGCCAGTTCATGCACGGGCGATTTGCGTTCTTTCTTGCCCCGACCCGCCGGACGTGGTGGTTGCGAATAAACGGCAACCACATCATGCCCACGGCCAATAATTTCGCTAAGGGTTGGCACAGCAATTTCTGGTGTGCCCATAAAGATGACGCGCATAATTTATTCTGCCGCCCTTTTGGCCAATTTCTTGAATTTTTTCGTGACCCGCTCACGTTTGAGACGCGACAGGTAATCAATGAACAATTTGCCATCCAAATGGTCGACTTCGTGCTGAACAATCGTTGACAACAGCCCATCGCATGTACGTTCGTGGCTTTTACCTTCTTTGTCCAAAAACGTCACTTTGCACTGGTCTGGACGCTCTACATCCTCATAATATTCTGGGATGGAGAGGCAGCCTTCTTGATGAATGCGAAGCTCTTCTGACAACCAAATGATTTTTGGGTTGATCATAGCCAAGGGCGCTGGCTCTTCTTCTTCGCCTGCTGAGTCCATCACAATAACGCGGTGCATAACACCGATTTGTGGCGCAGCAAGGCCAACGCCGGGCGCATCATACATGGTGTCGAGCATGTCTTTGATGAGAATTTTGATCTCATCATTGATCTCAACAACTGGTGCAGCCACTTCGCGCAAGCAAGGGGAAGGAATATGAAGAATGGGCCGGATAGCCATATTTGAGATCGCCTTTGGTTCAATTTAACGTGTCGATAGGATGAAAGGGCTTTGCTGGTCAAGAAAAGCTTTCATTTTGCGCCTATCTACCTGCTCTATATATAAGAAGTTTTGACCAGTTTTCCAGCTCTGAAATGAGAAGGCAATCGGCGCGAATCAGATAGAATTGGGAAATGGAACAAACTCTCTTTTCCGCCTTTGGGCGCAATTTCTCTGGCACGGAAACGGTGTTGATCTTTTTGATCGCACTTTTGGTGCTGTCTGTTTTTGGCATTGTTGCGATTTCGCGCGCAAACCGCAAACGCCAAGACGATGCCATTGCTTTGGCGCAGCGCAATGCCGAAATGGAACGCCACATGGCGGACCTGATGCGCATACAATCGGAAATGACAGGGCGTATGGGCACCATGTCAGAGATTTTTGGTTCACGCACATCCGATTTGGCACGGCTTCTCACAGAGCGGATTGAAGGGGCGAGCCATCGCACCAACCAATCGGTCAATGAAACGCGGGTGAAAACCGAAGAAAGCCTTTCAAAGCTCAATGAACGTTTGGCTGTAATCGACCGAGCTCAAACCACCATCGCTGAGCTTTCAACCGAAGTTGTTTCGCTGCGCGATATTTTGGCCAACAAGCAAAGTCGTGGCGCATTTGGACAAGGGCGCATGGAAGCAATTGTTGCTGATGGTCTGCCGGCGGCAAGCTTTAACTTTCAAGCGACACTTTCAAACAACAACCGCCCTGATTGTTTGGTGACGCTGCCCAATGATGCGCCGAATTTGGTGATCGATGCAAAGTTTCCACTGGAGGCCTGGCAGCGCCTACACGCAGCAGAAACCCCAGAGCAAACCAAATTGGCAGTGGCCGCATTTCGAAATGACATGAATATCCACGTCAAAGCCATTTCAGACAAATATTTCATCCCCGGCGAAACACATGACACGGCCTTCTTGTTTGTGCCGTCAGAAGCAATTTTTGCGGACATTCACGAGCGGTTTGAAGACATTGTGCAAAAAGCGCTGCGCCAGCGTGTGGTGATTGTTTCGCCATCCCTTTTGATGCTTTCAATTCAAGTGGTGCAGGCATTGTTGCGCGACGTGAAAATGCGTGAACAGGCGCATATCATCCAACAAGAGGTTTCCAACTTGCTGAGCGATGTTGGGCGATTGTCTGACCGCGTTTTAAAATTGCAGACACATTTTCAGCAAGCCAACAAAGATGTTGAGCAAATTCTCATTTCTACTGGCAAAGTCACCAAGCGTAGCGAACGAATTGAACAGATGGAATTTGAGGACAGCGCGCCAGAAGCACTGCCCCCACAATAGTCAACTTTCTAAGTGGGTTTTGGTGGCTGCCAGAATTGCTTTGCCAATATTGCTTGCGCCAAACGTACGATAGAGCCACCCCAGAATACCGTTCGCTGATACATTGCTGATGATCAGATTGTGCGTGACGCCATTGGTGGTCGACGAAAATATATTCGTGTGGCGGGATTGCGTCATCATCAGCGAGCCTGCTTGATAAGCCTCATCGAAATCGACGGTGAACTCACTTGGCGTTTTGTGCTGCGTGATGTTTGAGCGGATCATGATACCTTCATTTGTCTGTATTTTGACCCTCGTTGCTTCTGCCTCAAGCAAAACAGCACTCGAAATGCCGGGCATGAAACCAACAACAGATTGAAAATAGTGCCCGAGGTCTTTTGCCTTCTCCTCCACACCGTCCAATGTGGTGTTCACGGTTTCAGTAGCTTCAAACCAAGTTCCCATTAATTCACTTACCCAACATGTTTCTTTGAAGCTTAGCACATGCATCATGCCACAACGTCAAATTCGGTTCGTCAGCCCAGACAAATTCTTCTAATTTGGTTTTCTGTTTGGAGTTTTTATGACTTTTCTGTTGCCACTTGTTTTGTTCCTTATACCTCTGGCTTTTTCACCAGGCCCGGGCAATCTGTTCTTTGCAGCTTTGGCCGCACGATTTGGAACGAAAGCCACTGTGCCGGCGTTGGTTGGCTACCATGTGGCTACGCTTAGCGTAACGATGGCTGTGGGATTGGGGTTTGAATTGAGCACGGGCAACAATGTCGGCCTGACCAAATTCCTAGCTTCGCTTGGGGCCATATATGTTTTGTATTTGGCCTGGAAACTTGCCACTTCAGACATTTGTGACGCCCCACAGGTTGATCATGCGGCCAGTTTCATCGATGGGTTTTTGTTACTGCTATTCAACCCTAAAGCTTATGTGATCATTGCACTCTTGTTCACCCAGTTTCCGCCAAGCAAGCTCATTCCCGACCAGGCTATTTTCGCAAGTTTTGTGATTGCGACAGCATTCACAATCCACAATTTGGTGGCGTTTATCGTTTGGATTATCGCCAGCGACAAGGTCGGCGCGCGTTTTAGGTCGGGCCAAAACATGCGCATGATGAACTGGGTCTTTGGTAGTCTTTTGGGGGGTGTGGCCATTTGGTTGTTCGTGGCGAACTGGTTCTAAAAATCTGTGCGGGCAGCCAAAGCCTGCGTGAGTGTGCCCTCGTCCAAATAGTCAAGTTCGCCCCCAACAGGTACGCCATGGGCCAATCGGGTGATTTTGACATTTAGACCTTCAAGACGATCAGTCACATAGTGAGCGGTTGTTTGCCCGTCAACGGTAGCGTTGACGGCCAATACCACTTCTTTGACGTCGCCCTGTTCGACCCGGGCAACAAGGGTTGAAATATTGAGGTCTTCAGGGCCAACACCATCCAATGGTGACAATGTGCCACCTAAAACATGGTAAAGTGCCTTGGTGGTACCCGCCCGCTCCAGTGCCCAAAGATCAGCCACGTCTTCCACAACGATCAGCAAACCGGTTTCGATACGTCGCGGATCAAGACAGATGTTGCACGGCGATTTTGTGTCGACATTACCACATTGGGCGCAGGTCAAAACACTGTCCACTGCCCGATCCAAAGCGGAAGCGAGCGGCGCCATCAAAGTGTCTTTTTTCTTGATCAAATGCAAAACAGCGCGCCGAGCCGAACGCGGCCCCAAGCCCGGCAATCGGGCAAGGAGCTGGATCAATTGTTCAATCTCTGGGCCGCCATTTTGGTTGTTCATAGTTTTGAGCTTAGAGACCTAAAACGGCAATTTCATGCCCGGCGGAATAGGCAGGCCGGCGGTCATTTCTTGCATTTTCGATTGGCTGATTTCTTCGGCTTTTGCACGCGCATCTGTGTGAGCAGCGATTAGCAGATCTTCCAAAATCTCTGCTTCCTCAGCTTTGAGCAGAGAAGGATCAATCTTAACACCGCGCATATCGCCCTTGCCTGTCAGAGTGACAACAACCATGCCTGCGCCCGCGCTACCTTGAACTTCAGTTGCTTCCAGCTCGGCCTGCATCTCGCCAACTTTGGCTTGCATTTCCTGAGCTTTCTTCATCATGCCCATAATGTCTTTCATTCTTCCAATCCTTCGTCTACATCGCCGTCATCAAGCCATTCTTCGGCCACCGGCTCATCATCAATTAGCGACTTTTCATTGACCAAGCGCGCGCCCGGGAATGCAGCCAGAATTGCCTTCACCGAAGGATCCTGCATCGCCTTGTCGAGTTTTTCCTGCGCTTCACGGTCGCGCTGTTGGCGGATGGTATCATTTGCCTTTTGCTTGGATACGGTCACAAGCCAGGGGCGGTTTGTCCATTCTTTTAGCTTTTGCGAAAGCTGGGATGCAACCGATTGATCCGCTTCGGGGGTCAACGCGATTTCAATGCGCCCGTCCGCCACTGATATGGGGCTCACATTTGCTTCCAAAGCGTGTTTAAGCACCAGCTCACGTTTTTCACCACAAAGCGCCACGATTTCAGCGAAACTGTTGAGCGACATGGTTGGCTTTTGAACGGGAGATGCTTGAGGTGCATGGTTGATGCTGACCGCCTGCATGCGCGCGCCGCCACCTGCCGCTTGCTGCATGCCACCGCCGCCGCCCGTTGGCCGCCCAGCGGGAGCATTTGGCGCAGATGCGCCTGCCCCTTGAGGCGCGTCGCCAAGCTTTTTGATCAACTCGTCCGGCGTTGGCAAATCCGCAGCATAGGCTAGGCGGATCAAGACCATTTCAGCCGCTTGAATAGCATCATGAGCATTGTTGATTTCGGCAATGCCCTTATTAAGAATTTGCCAAGTGCGCGACAAAACTCGAATGTTGAGCTTTTGTGCCATTTCCTTGCCGCGAGACTTCTCATCTGGCGTCAAAACGGGGTCTTTTTCCGCTGCCGGCACAACTTTTAAGCGGGTCACCAAATGGGTGGTTGCGGCCAAGTCAGTTACAACAGTTGCGGCATCCGCGCCTGCATCATATTGATGGCGCAATTGCTCAAGCGCACCGGCGGCGTCACCCTTCATAAGCGTTTCAAACAAATCAAGCGTGAGCGAGCGATCTGCGAGACCGAGCATTTGGCGGACAGTGTCAGCTTTAATGTCGCCGCCAGAATGGGCGATCGCTTGATCAAGCAACGAAAGGTTGTCGCGTGCGGACCCTTCCCCGGCTCTGATCACCAACTGCAAGGCTTCTGGTTCGAAGGTAATGCCTTCTTTTTCCAAAATGCTGCCGAGATAGGTTTGCAAAGTCTCCGGATCATAGCGGCGCAAATCAAACCGTTGACAGCGCGACAAGATGGTAATTGGCACTTTGCGGATTTCAGTCGTCGCAAAAATAAACTTCACATATGGGGGCGGCTCTTCAAGCGTTTTCAACAGGCCGTTGAACGCTGCCTTTGAGAGCATGTGCACCTCATCGATGATGAAGACTTTGTAGGGCGCTGAAACCGGGCCATAGCGCACACTGTCGATGATCTCACGGATATCATCAATACCAGTATGCGATGCCGCATCCATTTCGATAACATCTACATGACGGCTTTCAATAATCGCGCGGCAGTGTTTGCCGTCAACTTCAAGATCAAGTGATGGATGTGGGCCACTATCATCTTCAAAATTAAGGGCACGGGCCAAAATTCGGGCAGTTGTTGTTTTGCCAACGCCCCGTACACCTGTGAGCATAAATGCATGGGCAATACGGTTGGAACTAAACGCGTTTTTAAGCGTTTGCAGCATCGCGTCTTGGCCGATAAAGGTCGAGAAGTTTTCCGGGCGGTATTTGCGGGCAAGTACCAGATATGCGTCTTGTTTGTCCGCCATTTTTTGCTCCGCCAATATATGTGAAAGTTGGAAGCGCTATTTGACACCGATTCTGATGCACTGCGCAAAGCAAAAGAAGGAGGCTGGCAACGACCCGTTCCAAACTCGTTAGGGCTGCTTCCTTCCGGACCTGACCCAGTTGGCGAGCGGTTCGTCCGCGCCAACCTCCCAACGCGACTATATGGTTGATCTTAAGCTAGAATGCAAGAGACCAACTGCAGTTTGTGCAATTGCGAAAGCGACTAGACTTCTTTGCCACCCTCATCGTAGCTTTTCTTGGAAGGATAAATGCCAAGGATATTGATATAGTCAGTAAAGAACTCAAGTTCTTCCATGGCAAATTTCACGCTCTGATCGCTGGGGTGGCCTTCGATATCGGCATAAAACTGTGTCGCGGTGAAGTTTCCATCCACCATATAACTCTCTAGTTTAGTCATATTGATGCCATTTGTGGCAAAGCCACCCATTGCTTTGTATAGCGCGGCCGGAACGTTGCGCACACGGAACACAAAGGTGGTTTTCACGTCAGGTGCAGAATTAATCTCTAGCATTCGGCGCGACATGATCAAAAAACGCGTTGTATTGTGGTCCTCGTCTTCAATATCTTCGGCCAATAGATCCAATCCATAGATCTCACCCGCAAGTTTTGAAGCAATAGCTGCACGACGCTTATCGCCATGCTCGGACACTTCACGGGCGGACCCTGCCGTGTCCACTGCATTGATGGACCTTAGATTGTGATCTCGGATGAACTTGCGACATTGGCCAAGCGCAACAGACAAGCTTTGAACTTCTTCAATATCGTCGAGTTCGGCCCCCTTTATGCCCAGCAAACACATGTTCACACGGTGATAGTGTTCGCCGACGATTTTGAGGCCACTTTCAGGCAAAATATGGTGAATGTCGGTAATTCGGCCATATAGCGAGTTTTCCACTGGAACCATCGCATAATCCGCATCCCCATTTTGTACGGCTGCGATAGCGTTTTCAAATGTCACGCAAGGCAATGGTTCTTCGTTTGGAAAGACTGCATTGACCGCCGCATGACTGAACGCACCTTTTTCGCCTTGAAACGCAACCTTTAACATCATAGTACCTTTGAAAACTCTCATTTATCCGGTGGGCAATATCAACAAGGGGTGAATAAGAGTCAATGCGTTAAAGATTGCGCTGTTTACCCAAATTTATGCGGAAATGTCGCATATTGCATGTTGGGAGTTGCACGCGTGGGCCGCAGTATATAAGGTCCGCGCGCGAATAGCTGGTTCTGTAAATAGCTTGCGGGAATCAGTTCGGTTTGAGTAGTGATATTCAAACGTTGCAGATTTTGCTGTCGGATATGGGGCGGCGGCGTGGAGAAGGCATAAAATGAATTGGATTGACCTGCAGAAAATTTTCGGTGCCGTTTTGGGCACATTGCTGTTCATTATGGCGGGCGGCTTCTTGGCAGAAACTGTTTACCACCCAGTCGCGGGAAGTGGCGGCGGTTATACGCTTGAAGCTGCTGACGCTGGGCATAGCGATGGTGACGGTGCAGAAACAGTGGTGGAAGAAGTTTCTCTTGCAGCTTTGTTGGCAAACGCGGATGCCGCAAGCGGCGAGAAACTCATCAAAAAATGTACAGCTTGTCATTCATTTGACGAAGGTGGTGCGAACAAGGTTGGACCTGCACTTTACGGTATTGTTGATCGTCCAATTGCTGGTGTTGATGGTTTTGGGTACTCCGACGTGTTTAACGGCTACAAAGCCGAGGGCAAAGTTTGGTCGTATGATGACCTAAACGCATTCTTGACCAAACCTAAAGACTACGCACCAGGTACGAAAATGAGCTTTGCTGGTTTGAAGAAAGAGACAGATCGTGCTGACTTGCTTGCATATTTGCAAACATTGTCTGCTTCACCTGTCGCATTCCCGACCGAATAAGCCGCTGAACGCAACTAGCGATTAGACGAATTTCAAAGGTCGTGCCATAAAGGTGCGGCCTTTTTTCTTTGGAGTTTTCATGACCTTTTTGATGCATCTGAGCGACGTGAGTGAACGTGAGTGGGCAAACGCATTTCAAAAGGCTTTGCCAAATCATAAAGTTGTGACGCGGCAGGACCAATATTCGCCAGTAGAAATTAAATATCTATATGTGTGGAAACCGGAGGCAGATGCCTTTGACGGGTTGGATCATTTGGAAGTGATTTTTTCGCTCGGTGCAGGTGTTGACAGCATTGTGAAACACCCCAAGTTACCGCGCGGTGTGCCTGTAGTACGTTTTGTAGACGATACACTAACGCAATGTATGAGCGATTACGTCGTCGCCAATGTTACAATGCATCATCGACAAGCCACGCGCTACAAGCGCGAGCAAGCGCAACGCAAATGGGATCAGTATTATCCGGAGCGTGCGTCGACGATTAATGTTGGCATTATGGGGCTTGGCCAGCTGGGCAAAGATGCGGCCCAAAAGCTTTCCATGCTCGGCTATAACGTTGCGGGTTGGTCGCGCAACCCAAAATGCATAGCTGGGATCGAAGAGTTTTCAGGCACTGCCAAGTTCGATGAGTTTTTATCGCGCACTGATATTTTGGTTTGCCTTTTGCCCCTAACGCCTGAAACACAAGACATATTGTGCATGGAAAACTTTTCTAAGTTGCGGCGCGGGCATTTGCCCGGCGGCCCTTGCATTGTTAATGCTGCGCGCGGCGGCCATCAAAACGAAGATGATATCGTCGCGGCGCTGAAAGGTGGCACATTGGCAGCTGCCAGTCTTGATGTATTCAAAGTTGAACCATTGCCGACCAGCAGCGAATTATGGGCGTTGGATAATTGTTACATCACCCCCCACATTGCCGCAATTTCTGGTTTGGAAGCTGGCGTACGCTTGGTCACATCTCAGATTAACAGCTATGAACAATCGGGTGAATTGAAGCATTTGGTGGACGTAGAGCGCGGTTATTAGAACTGCGCCGACCTGATAGCAACATCAGCCACCGCAACCGCCTTTCATGGCACGGACGCGATGGTAGATCGGGCACCCCCGCCGCTTGACGGAGGTGCTTTGGCGTTGGGATTAGCCGAACCGCTTCTTTAGTGCCAAATAGGCAGCACGTTGTCCCTGTTCGGTGCCACCAAGTGGTCGGCCGGGGCGCGGCTTATCTGCCCACGCCATCATATCCATATGGCTCCAACTCTTGGTGTTTTTGATAAAACGACGCAAGAAAAGAGCTGCGGTGATGGCCCCACCGTATCCGCCAAGGGAAACATGGTTCACATCGGCGATTGGCGAAGCGAGCAGCTCATCATAATTGTCCCAAAGCGGCAAGCGCCACAATGGATCAGACGCGGGAATGCCCTCGGCCATTATTTCATTGGCAAAAGCATCATCATTTGAAAACAATGCCGCGAGTTCTGTGCCAACAGCCACACGTGCAGCTCCCGTCAATGTCGCCATATCAATGACGATCTCGGGGCTTTCCTCATCCGCAAGCGACAAAGCGTCAGCCAACACCAAACGGCCTTCAGCATCTGTGTTGCCAATTTCTACCGTCATGCCGTTTCGGGATGGCAATACATCACCAGGACGGAACGCATTGCCTGATATGGCATTTTCAACAACGGGTATGAGAACGCGGAGCCTAACGTTCAGTTTCGCACTCATGATGGCATGCGCCAACCCAAGTACGTTGGCCGAACCGCCCATGTCCTTTTTCATCAAGAGCATGCCAGCGGCCGGTTTGATGTCCAAACCACCACTGTCAAAAATTACGCCTTTGCCGACCAAAGTAACCTTTGGCGCATCTTCAGCCCCCCAGGTAAAATCAAGTAAGCGTGGTGCTTGAGCGGAAGCGCGCCCAACCGTATGAATCATTGGGAAATTTTGTTTGAGCAGATCATCGCCAACAATCGAGCGCACGTTGGCGCCATGTTTTTGTGCGAATTCGCGGATGGTCGCCTCGTAGTTTTCTGGTCCCAAATCATTTGCAGGACGGTTGATCAAATCACGGGCCAGCTCCGCCGCTTCTGCCATCAGCGCAACCTCGTTTTTGTCCGCGCCTTCGACATCGCCCAAACTAACTTTGGTCTCGGATTTTTTGAAGTTGGTGAATTGATAGCCACCAAGACGAAAACCCAACGCTGCTATATCAGGATTATCAAATTCTCCGCGCAAATCGAATTCGCCGTCCTTGAGTTGAGACGCTGCAAGCCCTGTCACCATCGGGTGCGATTTTTCGCGCTCACCCATCCCAAAGACATATTGATCAATTTCGCCAGTAGCGGTTGGAACGGCAACAAGTTCCCCTGCTCGCCCCTCAAACTTGCTGGCCTTGAGCCAATTGGTTTGATTTTCGTTCAATTTAGCAAGTTGGCTCTGATCGCCTTGCCACACGCAGGTGATGGTCTTGGTCATGATATCCCGTCTTGTTTTTTGATTTGTGGTTCAGAAATATCGCGCATTTGAGTGCTTTGCAAATGGTTCTGCTCGATCGTTTTAACCGCCTGTTAGGGTTAATGATTTATTGAAATTAGGAGCTTGCCTAGAACGGGTCATGCGCCATTTGGAGAAATTTCTGTGCAGTTTCATCGCTCCATCCCCTTCAAACAGTTTCGCACGCTTGCGCTGGCCGGCGTTGCCGCGATAGCGCTAAATGCATGTGCAGCCAGCCGTGGCGGCAGCGAAATTCGCACACCTGATTTTTCAGCGCTTACACAGGTGCAAAAACAAGCAGCAGTTCAAGATTTTGCACAGAAGTACCAGAACAAGCCACGTGATATACGCATTGCCATTTATTACGCAGCAGCCCTTCGCGCCGCTGGCCAGCCAGGTCAGGCTGTGTCGGTGCTTGAACGCACGCGCACTGAGCACCCCCGTAGCAGAGATGTAGCATTGGCCTATGCAAAGGCGCTGGCGTCCAATGGTCAGTTCAACCAAGCGCTGAACATCATTGATATGGCCATTCGTGTTGAAGCGCCACACTGGAACAGCTTGAGCGTTAAAGGTGCAATCCTTGACCAAATGGGGCGCAACGCGGAAGCGCGCGACCTATATCAACAAGCAATGGTGACAGCACCAAACGAAGCCGGTCTACATGCCAATATGGGACTTTCCTATGCCATGACCGGAGATTTGGTGCAGGCTGAGAAGTATTTGCGCAAAGCAAAAGGCCTGCCGGGTGCGACCGGACGCATTCGACAAAACCTCGCGTTGGTTATTGGGCTACAAGGGCGTTTTGATGAAGCTCGCGCAATTTATGCAGCAGAGCTTACACCCGAGGTCGTTGAGAGCAATATGGCCTATATCCGGGCCTTACTGACACAACAGAACAAGTGGGATCTAATCAAAGGCAAGAAATAGTCCTAGCTGATCTCTGATAGAAATTTAAAACGCCCGATTCCGTAGATTACGAAATCGGGCGTTTTGCATCTGATCTGCAGGTTGAACGCAGTCGCATGGGCCTAGTTCGGGCCATTCACCGCAAATGCAGTCAGCAGTGCAGGCGTCATGATCATGATAAACAGCACTGGCAAGAAGAATAGGATCAGTGGCACGGTTAGCTTTGGCGGCAGGGCAGCGGCCTTTTGTTCAGCAGCCATCATACGCATTTCCCGACCCTCTTCGGCCATGACCCGCAATGAACTGCCAACTGAAGTACCATATTTGTCAGACTGAATAAGTGCCGTCATCACCGATTTCACTTCGTCCAAGCCTGTTCGTTGCGCCATATTGTCGAACGCGCGTGAACGTTTGTCCAGAAACGACAATTCAGCTGTCGTTAGTGTCAACTCTTCGCCCAACTCTTCACTCTGCGTAGAAATCTCTTTCGCCACTTTGGCAAATGCATGTTCGATCGACATGCCGCTTTCTACACACAATAGCAACAAATCAAGACAGTCAGACCAAGCGCTGCGAATAGATTGTTGGCGCTTTGTGGTTTTGTTTTTCAACAAAATCACAGGCAAATATGAGGAAACAATGCCCACACCTATAGCATAGGTGATGGACATGAAGAGAGGGCCTTCTTTATTGAAGATAAAAACGAAATACAAAAGCGAAAAAACGGTCATGCCGATCGGCACCACAAAACGCAAGAACACGAATGTGGTAATTGCCGCAGGCCCACGATAACCAGCACGTGCCAAATTTAGCGCTGTTTTGTCGTCGGCAAATGCTTTTTTCAGCGAGAAGCGCTCCACAATGTTTTTGACAGTATTCGAATTGTCCGCAATCCGGCGCGCATGCTTGTCTTCGCCGCGCAAGCGGGAAATCTCTTCCACGCGCAAACGTTCGCGTTCCACCGCAACTTTTTTGATGCGTGACTTCATATCCTTGTTGTCAGAGAATTGCGCACCGAACGTGAACACAATCGCTGCAACAGAAACAGCCGCAAGGACTGAAACGATAAAGTCTGAACTGGTAACAAGGCCTACGAAATCCATTGGAAATCCTTACTCAATTCGCGCAACATTCTAATAATCAAACTGAATCATTTTGTGCATAACGAACACACCGAAAGACATCATGATTGCAGCGATGCCCAGAAACATATTGCCCGTGGGCGTTGAGAACAGGGGAACCATATAGGTCGGGCTGACCAAGGAGATCAGAATCGAGACCACAAATGGGAGTGACCCAATAATACCCGCAGAGGCTTTGGCTTCTGAAGAAACAGCCTTCACCTTTGCCTTCATTTTTTTACGATTACGCAAAACGGTTGCCAAGTTCCCAAGCGCCTCTGACAGGTTACCGCCAGATTGCTGTTGCACGGTGATCACCACAACGAAAAAGTTTACTTCAGCAATAGGCAGCCGTTCAAACAAAATTGGTACCGCTTCGGCGACGTTTTTACCCACTGCCTGCTGTTCAATGATGCGCGTAAATTCTGTTTTCACGGGCTCTTTTGATTCACTCGCGACAACTTTCATCGATTCATTCAGCGGCATACCTGCTTTAACACCACGCACAATGGATTCAACGGCGTTAGGAAACTCGTCAAGGAACTTAGTTTGATACTTTCTGGTGCGTTGCTTGACGTACCACATTGGCACCACATAGGTGCCAGCTGCGCCAAAAATGGTGGCAAACAAAAGTGGCACACCCAACATCCAAGTTAGCAAGAACACCATTGCGCCAAAAATCATAGAATTGCGCCAAAAACCTCCAACAGTTATCCGCATACCTGCGTGTGCGAGGCGCTTTTTAAGCGAGACTTTCTTATTCTTTTTATTCTGCTCGCTCTGTGCGTCCAGAATGTCTTGCAAGGACTTGCGACGTTCATTGCGCGCTTTTGTTGGATCAACACGATTCTTTCGGCCTTGAGTGCGTTCGCCAACGGTCAGTGCCTTGATGCGTTTGTTGGTGCGACCACCGCCCACAACGCCGGGCACAAACGCCAAACCAACAGCCCCCAGGGCAACGAATGTCAGCAATATCAGAACAAAAGGTGGCATTGGCTAGGCCGCTCCAGCTTCTTCGGCGTTGGCACGTTCCAGCGCCTCAACCAAGTTCAACTCTTCGCCATAATAGCGCGCACGTTCCGCGAATTTTGGTTTGGTGATACCCGTAGAGCGGTGACGTCCAATGAGATCGCCATTGGCATCTTCACCAAGAATATCATAGACGAAAATGTCTTGGGTAACGATCACATCGCCTTCCATGCCCATGATTTCAGAAACATGGGTTATTCGACGGGAGCCATCACGCAAGCGGGCGGCTTGAACAACCACATCAACCGAGGACACGATCATTTCGCGAATTGTTCTTGAAGGCAATGAATAGCCGCCCATCGTGATCATGGATTCAAGACGGGATAGGCCTTCACGTGGAGAGTTAGCGTGCAATGTACCCATGGACCCATCGTGACCGGTGTTCATGGCTTGGAGCAAATCGAATGCCTCTGGACCACGCACCTCACCCACGATGATGCGTTCAGGGCGCATACGCAGACAGTTTTTAACCAAATCACGCATGGTGATTTCGCCTTCACCTTCAAGGTTTGGCGGACGGGTTTCAAGGCGAACAACGTGCGGCTGTTGCAGTTGCAGTTCAGCACTATCTTCACACGTAATGATCCGTTCGTCGGATTCAATAAAGGCAGTCAAACAGTTCAGCAATGTTGTTTTACCTGAACCCGTTCCCCCTGAAATCAAAACATTTGCGCGAACTTTGCCCAAGATTTGCAGAATTTCTGCGCCGTCGGGCGAGATCGATCCAAACTTGACCAGTTGATCTAGGGTGAGTTTGTCTTTCTTAAATTTACGAATGGTGAGAGCCGCGCCATCGATTGACAGCGGTGGCCCAATTACGTTTACCCGCGATCCATCTGGCAGACGCGCATCACAGATCGGGCTGCTTTCATCAACGCGTCGACCGACTTGGCTCACAATGCGTTGGCACACGTTCATCAGGTGAGCGTTATCGCGGAAACGAACGTTGGTAAGGCGAACCTTGCCGTCCACCTCGATATAAGTGGTTGCAGCGCCATTGACCATAATGTCGGCGATATCGTCGCGCGCGAGAAGTGGCTCCAGCGGACCATAACCCAACACGTCATTGCAGATGTCTTCCAACAGGTCTTCCTGCTCAGAAATCGACATTACAATAGATTTCAGAGCGATGATCTCGGAGACAATGTCGCGAATTTCTTCGCGTGCAGACTCAATCTCCATCGTTGCCAATTGGCTAAGATCGATACTGTCGATCAGCGCATTGAACACAGAAGACTTGGTTTTGAAATATTCTGAATCCGCATCACGGCTTTTGATGTCGCTATTAACATCCATTACCGGTTCGGCTTGCACGCGAGGCGCTTTTTTGGGCGTCGTTGATGCAGGTGCCGCGACGGCTGGCTTTGGTTTTGGGGCAGCAACAGGCTGCGGCTTAGCCGGCGCCGCGCCATTTGTATTTCCCCCAAAGCTTGTGCGTTTCCCGAACATAAAAAACCTTACTCAATGATTTCAGTGCTAAGCGAGCTTCAACTTTCTCAACAAACCCGGTATGACGCCGCCTTGCTGAGTGCCACCTTGGTCAGATCTGCCGGTTGTCTTAAGCGCCAGATTGGTGAAGATCTCATTGATCTTGTGAGAGGCGTTGATCTCTGCGATCATTTGCCCATTATTTGCTGCGGAACCGAAAAGTGCTGGGTCAAATTGAATTTGGCCAAAGCACTCTGCGTCAATTGAAGTGCCAAATTCGTTGGCCGCAATTTCTGGCCGTTTTGGCACACCAACTTTGTTCAACATTAGAATTGGCTCAGACTCATCGGGACGTAGTTCTTTTAGCTTGTCCAGAATTGTCTTGGTGTTGCGCAAATTCGCGAGATCCGGTTCGGCAACAACGACAATTTCGTCAACAGTTGAAAGCGTATGGCGTATCCAAGCGTTCCACGCGTGGGGCAGATCCAAAACGACTAATGGCACATTGTTCTGGCAAATCTCGACGATTTGCTCAAATGAGCGCTCCTCGAAGTCATAGTCACGGTCCAATGTGCCCGGTGCTGTGAGTAAGTTCACATGATTGGCGCATTTGGACATCAAACGGTCAATGACCACATCATCCACAACGTCTTTTGAGAATACCGCATCGGCCAAACCGTGTGGCGGCTCTTGATTGAAATTTAGACCCGCGGTGCCAAACGGTAGGTCCATATCAAGGATCAAGACATCGCGGCGCACGGTTTGTGAAATTGCCCAAGCCGTATTGTGCGCAATAGTGGACGAACCTGCGCCGCCTTTTGCAGACATAAATGCAATGGTTCTGCCGATTGGCGCTGAACTCTCTGAGGCAAATTGTTCAGCAATGGTGTCAACCAAGACTGAACTCTCAATTGGCATAACCAGATACTCAGAAACGCCAAACCTTATCAGCTTGCGATAGAGTTCTACGTCGTTTTGATGACCAATGACGACCACGCGTGTAGATGCATCACATACCCCAGCAAGTTCGTTCAAACTGTCAATCAACTCATGCGCGGCGAGCGAGGATTCAAGGATTATTAGGTTGGGCGTGGGGTTGACCCGATAGATCTCAATGGCTGCGCTAATGCCGCCATTGTGGGTCGTTAGCGCCACCTTATTCATCCGGCGGTCTGATGCTGCTTGCTCGATCATTTGTGCGGTTTTCGCATTTTCACAAAACGCTTGTATTGTGATGTGCGGAACTAGACGCGCGCCAGCAATTGACGTGGCCTCTACACCGTTCGGATCGCTGTCATATTCACTCATTAAAACACTCCAAATTCAATCCGAATTTATTAATCTAAGACAAAGCCAATGGAGCCTTGCAGGCTGCCGTTTTTCTCGCCGCCCACACCATACATTTCTTCCATGTGGCCAAGAAAATATGCTGCTGCATCGTCCGACATCGTGAATTTGTCCGTTGGCAAAGTGTAGTCTTGGGCACTACCTGCTTCTGTGAGGTAAGGCGTAACCAAGACCAACAATTCTGTTTCGGCCCGGATAAAGTCACGGGAGCGGAACAAAGTGCCTAGAATTGGGATCTTGCCCAAGCCAGGGACTTCATTGAAGCGTTGGCGATGTTTTTCTTCAATCAAGCCAGCAATTGCCAATGTCGAACCTGCCCGCATCCTAACAGATGTGCTGGCTTTTCGTTCCTTGGTTGCAGGAATATTGACGGGACCAACCGTGTAGCCGCCTTCGGCATTGATCTCGGACACATTCGTTTCGACTTCCATAGAGATGTCGTTGCCTGTGTGGACAGTTGGTGTAAAGGCCAACTCCACGCCGAACTTCTTGAACGTATATGTGACTTCACCGTCCTTATACCCTGTTGGTACAGGGAATTCGCCACCTGCCAAAAACTCAGCCTTGGCGCCTGAAATGGCAGTTAGAACAGGTTCTGCGAGCATGCGAATTGCGCCACGGCGTTCCAGCGCCTTGACCGTTGCTTCAACAGACAAATTGCCGAGCGAGAAGCCAGATTTTACAGAGTTTGGTGCCACAACATTTGACACACCACCCAGGCCCGGGGCTGTTACCAGTGTGGTTGATAGCCCACCTACACTCAGTGTGGTGCTCAAATCGATACCAAGTTGTTTGACTGTTTCGCGCTGAACTTCTGCAATGGTGACTTTAAGCATGACCTGTTGCGCACCATCAATGGAAATGACGCTTGCAACCGTGTCATTGTCTTCAGCAAATTGGCCAGCAATCGCTACAGCTTTTTTCATGTCGTCTTCGCTGCGCGCTGTGCCGGATAAAACAAGTTTGCCATTGAGCGTTTGCACTTTGATTGCGCTACCAGGCAGTAGGCGAGCAATTGTGCCTTCAAGCCCCTTGCTGGACTGTTGCACCGTAACATCCAAAACGATGATGGGTGTGCCCCGATCGTCCAAGAATAAGATGTTTGTTTCTCCCATGCCTACGCCCTGAATGATCGCGCGACGCTTGGTGCGCACCACCGCGGAGGCGACTTGCGGGTTTGAAACAATGACTTCTTTTGCAGACACAGGAAGCTCGACAACAAAGGATTTGTTCAAGCCAATTTCGACGCGTTGTTCTTTGCCGACCTGATTATGTGAGATGCGCAACTGACCAGATGCAGCAAATGCGGTTGGCATCAATGCCAGCGTCATTGCAAAAAGCATCGTCAAGATCATTGTTATGCGGCCAATTGCAAAAGGAGCCGGAACAGTTTGCGTTGCAATGGAACGTGTATTCAACATTTCATTCTACTCCTACTGCAACAACGGTGGGCCTTGCCCATCGTCCGCATTACCGCCAGAACTCTGACTTGCACTATTGTTTGATACTGAAGAAAAGATCGGCATTTTGACACTTGATGTCGTTGCCGGCCCGGCTTGCTCTTGCGTCTGCGGAATGCTGACACGCGAGGCAACCGATTGGCCGGCACGAATGAATTGTATGGTTGAGTTGTTCCCAAGCGCATCTGCTGCGGGGCCATCTGCAAAATCAATGACAGAGCGAAGCGCCAGAGACAGTTCGCCCACTTTTTGCGCATTGACCACTGTTTCGGCTTGTTGAGGGGTCAACTCAAGCGTTGCAATGGTATCCCCTTCAAAAACTTCACCTTCACCGGCTCCTTCGCCGGTGGTGCCTTTTTCACCGAGTCGAGACCCAATGGCCAACACACGGGCGTTTGTCATTATGGTTTGCGATGTATCGCCAAATGGAGTTGGCTGGGTGACGATTACATCGACACGGTCATTTGGCACGATAAAACCGCCTGCGCCAGACTCTTGGGTAACCGTGACTGAAACGCCCAACATGCCTTGCCCGATGACAGCTGAAAGGTATCCTTGGTCTGCGCGCACCAGTTTTGCTTCACGTACGGGTTCGCCGCTGAATATTTCAAAGCGCGCGACCACACCATCAAGTTGACTTGGGGCGTCTGGCAAAGCTGTGTTGGTAATGAACTCGGGCCGCAACCCGTCCTCTGGCCAAACTTGCCAATCGAGCATGTCAGGACTTACACGTTGGCCAATGCCAATGGTTTGTGTTGCGATCAACACTTTCGTGCGCTCAACAACAGGAGCAGCAACTTCAATTGTCTCTTTGTTAGATCCGCCACTAACTGCAAAAAATGCAGCGAGGCCACCCGCACCAAGTGCAACAGCCAAAAGTACAATACGCGCCGGTTTCATCAAACTCACACCCCGGTTGAAACATCACATCGCGCAGAAATCACACAATGCTTTTGGGGCAGTATCTATTCAAAGGGTCAAAACTTGGTTAACCGAGCCTTGTGAATTAGTCTTAATAGAAACTAAATAGAGCCAATGAGTTGCGCCAAAACCTAAAGGTTGGAGGTTAGAGCATCAAACAGGGGTGTATTTGCATATACAAACATTGCGCCTGCAGCGAGCGCTATACCATATGGTGCGCCAACTTCTTTGTTGTGCAAACGGACCAACCACTCTGCTTTCGGCAACCAAACGACTGGAAAATACGCGCGGAACAACAGCAGTGCAATTGTAAGAACACCACCCAAGAAAGTTGCGATCAGTAGGAATTGCAGGGCAAACTCTGTGCCCATCCACAAGCCAATGGCCGCAGCGAGCTTTGCATCGCCTCCACCAATCCACCCAGGAATAAACAACAAGAACGCTCCCACGAGCACGCCCAACCCGACGGCAAAATGCATGCCCATGATGTCCAAAGGCATTCCGATTGCCACGGCGCATATGCAGAAAGTGATCAAAAGCGCTAATGAAATCCAGTTTGGAATGCGCATCGTCAGCAAATCATAGGCTGCGGAAAATGCCATTAACAATGGGAAAATGACGGCAAGGGCTGACATCAACATTTGACTGGTCTTCCATTAAAACTCTTGTTTCAAGTTATACTGTTTAGCCGCCAATGGTTATTCCAACGTAAAGAGCATTAAAGTCACAAAAAAAGAGGGGCAGTGTGCCCCTCTCAAAATACCTTGCTGAAACGGTCGCGCTAGGGCGATCGATTGGCTTGTGCCAATTAAGCAGCTGGCTTCAACGCGTTTGTGATGTTTGTAAACACAGTTGTCAGCTCTTTACCCAACAGACCTGCTGCAGTGATAATAACGACTGAAATAAGTGCTGCAATCAAACCATATTCAATTGCTGTCGCGCCAGACTCGTCATTTAGAAACTTTTTTACCAAATTCATTATGTTGCTCCTTGCTCCTGCCACAACGTGACAATAAATGCTGTTCGATCCTCACCACCGAACTCATGGATCAACCTATGCCCGCTTTCTTGAAATTTCATTAATTTGTACAAGCAACAGCAGCCAAACAACTGTTGAAGTACTTATGATTACCAAGCAGTTACTTCATATGGTTAATGAGAAGTAACTAAAACACGAGCATGTATAGAAAAGCTGGGGTTTCACTGCAGTTTTTTGCCAATTTCAACAAAGCGGCCCCGCGTATTTGCCATTTGTTCACCATTATTGTGCATGTTGATGGTGAGTTTATAGTTACAGTTAGGTAAATCATGACGTTTGCAAAGTTCGTCGCCGGGTTAGGCGCAAGTGCTCTGGGGATCGCGATGACAACCGCAGCAATGGCTGCCGACTCTCAAAGCGAGATCAGTGTCATGATGAATATGGCGCGCATTTTGCGTCTGCCATCTGCAGCATCCACAGTCGTTATTGGCAACCCTGTGATTGCTGACGCTACGATTCAAGACCCAAGAACACTGGTTCTGACCGGCAAAGGGTATGGTTCGACGAATCTGATCGCCTTGGACGCAGTGGGGAACCCTATTGCGGATCTCATTATCAATGTGAGCGTTGGCAGCACGGACCTTGTTACTGTTTTTCAAGGCACCGTTAAGACATCAGTTTCATGTGCTCCAAATTGTCAACCAACAGCGCTTGGTGGCGACCATCCCGAATATGTTGAGGATGTTGTGGCTTCGCTGGCGACAGCTGAAAGAGCTGACGAATAGAGCTTTGTTGCCCTTGCGCCTGCATTTTGATGGAAGAAATTGAATCGTATTCAAAGGCCTAAAGCAAGGGAACAGTAATGATCTCTTGCGACAATGAGTAACTAAGCGCCTGGCTATTGGATTTTGGATTTGGCTTTGATTAGGAACTTCAGAACATTGTTTTCACGCCGGGCAAAAAGCCTTGCGGCCAAAGATGACGGTGTCACGGTCATCGAATTTGCCTTGCTCGCCTTCCCGTTCTTTGCCCTTATTGGCGCAATATTGGAAACTGGGTTGTTCTTGTTGGGTAGCCAAGTTTTTGATAGCGCAGTGGATGATGCTGCAAGAACGATCATGATCGGCGCCGCTGAAAAGTATGAACCCACTGATTTTCGCAATAAGATATGCGAACACACCTATGGGTTGATCGATTGCCCCGAGATTCGTCTTAGAACACGGCCAATCGCAAAGTTCTCTGCTGCGGTGACTACCTCTCCGGTAGACAAAGATGGGAAATGGGTCATTGTTGAACAGTTTGACGCAGGTTCCCCCAGCGAAGTGATTTTGGTAGAGGCTTACTACAAGTGGAATACTTTTTTTGGCTTTGACTACGGATTTGCCAAGACTGGCGGCACCGTTGTTATTTCTGCGGCACGCGTTTTCATGAATGAGCCATACAAATGATCAAGTCTTGCACCCGGCTGGCGCGCAGTTTTCTAAAAACCATTTCGCATTTCATAAGTGACAAACAAGCCATTGCTGCCGTCGAATTTGCGCTGATCCTGCCCATCATGCTATTCGCCTATATCGGCACTGCCGAAGTAAGCCGCTTGATCATCATGGATAGGCGCCTTGCTGTTGTTGCTGGCTCAGTAGGAGATTTGGTTGCACGCGCCAATGGATCCCTTCAAAATAAAGTCTTGCAGGACTATTTCGCGGCGGCCGAGTTCACGATGGCACCTTACCCCTCGGCTACATTGAAGCAGGTCGTAACTGGCGTCTTTGTGGATAAAAAAGGGAAAGCCAAGGTCTATTGGAGCAAAGGCTACAATGGGGGCAGCACTTATGCCAAAGACTCATATGTTCCACTTCCTCCTGAGATGTCGGAACAATCCAAAAACAAGTTTTTGATCATTGGAGAGGCGACTACACAATGGCAGCCGATTGTGGACTTTATTTTCCAGTCGGGTTTCACATTGGAAAAAACCTACTACTATCGCCCACGATTTGATGCTCAAATCAACATCAATTAGCGCTTAACATCTCCAACCAACGAGAATCCTATATGTCCGACTATTTGGTGCCGGTCTTTGACCTTGGTGGCGTCTTCATCGACTGGAACCCGATGTATCTGTTTCGCAAGCTGTTTGACACCGAAGAAGAAGCGCAATGGTTTCAGGATTATGTGTGCACTAGCCTTTGGAATATTGAGTTTGATGCGGGCACATCTTATGCAGAGGGCATTCAACAAAAAACAAATCACTTCCCGCAGTATTTTGATCAGATTTCTGCCTACAATCACCGCTGGCACGAAATGATTTCGGGGTTAATTCAGGGCACAATCGACATTCAAGAGGAATTGGTTGCTGCAGAAATTCCAACTTTTGCCATAACAAATTTCTCGCGAGAAAAGTTTCATGAGTGCTTAGAAAAATACGAATTCTTGCGCAAGTTTGATGGCATTGTGGTTTCCGGCAATGAACGGTTGATCAAGCCAGACTACAGGATCTTTCATCGGTTCTTAGATCGTTACAGCCTCTCGGCTGACCAATGTGTTTTAATTGATGATAGTTTTCCCAATATCGTGGCGGCCCGTTATTTAGGCATGAAGGCGGTTCACTTTGCAGATCCGGCGCAAGCGCGTAAAGAGCTGATTGATTTGGGCTTGCCACTCAAGGCCGTCTAAAATGTCAAAGGGCAGCGCAACACATGCCCTGCCCTTTTCTAGTTTTTAGATTGGGGACTAGCGCGTCCCGTACATACGGTCGCCAGCATCACCCAAACCAGGAACGATATAGCCTTTTTCGTTGAGTTTTTCGTCAATTGCGGCGGTATAAATCGGCACATCGGGATGAGCTTCTTGGAAGCGTACAATGCCTTCAGGGGCTGCTAGCAAACAAAGGAAGCGCAAATTGTCGGCGCCGCGACGTTTGATCCGGTCAACCGCCGTAATGGCAGAATTTGCTGTCGCCAACATTGGGTCAACAACAACCACCAGCCGATCAGCCACATCAGACGGAGCTTTAAAATAATATTCAATTGCTTCTAGGGTCTCAGGATCACGATAAAGACCAATGTGTGAAACCCGCGCAGATGGCACGAGATCGAGCATGCCTTCTAAAAGACCGTTGCCCGCACGCAGAATTGAAGCGAACACCAGTTTTTTACCTTTAAGGGCTGGTGATTTCATCGGCTGAATCGGTGTTTCAATGTCGATGTCTTCTAGTTCAAGATCACGGGTGATCTCGTAGCACAATAGATGGGCGATTTCTCGCAACAGTCTACGAAAGCTCGCTGTAGATGTGTCTTTGTTGCGCATGATGGTAAGCTTGTGCTGCACCAAAGGGTGATCAATTACTTTGACATTTTCCATATTCTTCGCCCCAGATCCTTATAAAAACGCTTTGCCATGTGGTCCGGCAGGCAAATGCAACCATGCAGCCACTGTTTCACCAATATCTGCGAATGTCGATCTAGACCCTTTTGATCCTTTGGTCAAACTTGGGGAAAACAACAAAACAGGCACCTGCTCGCGCGTGTGATCGTTGCCCTGCCAAGTGGGATCGCACCCATGGTCAGCTGTGAGCACCAATAAGTCATCATGCTCCATTTTGGCGATCATTTCGGGCAAGCGTTGGTCGAATTGTTCGAGCGCTGCAGCATAGCCAGGGACATCACGACGATGACCATAGTGCATATCAAAATCAACAAAATTGGTGAATATCAAGTCGCCGTCACGCGCCATTTCCAAGGTATCGAGCGTCGCATCAAACAGGTTCATATTGCCGTTGGCTTTAATTTTGTGGGTTACACCCTGCGCAGCGTAAATGTCTGAGATTTTTCCGATCGCAAACACTTGACGACCATTGTCTTTTGCGCGATCCAGCAAAGTTGGCTCGGGTGGAAGGACAGACAGGTCCCGTCGATTGCCTGTGCGTTCAAATGTGTTAGCTGTTTCGCCAACGAATGGGCGCGCGATAACCCGCCCGATATTGTAAGGCTTCACCAAGTCAAAAGCGATTTCACAAATATCATAAAGGCGATCCAGGCCAAAATGCTGTTCATGAGCGGCGATTTGGAACACGCTATCGGCGCTGGTGTAACAAATGGGCATGCCCGTTTTGATGCTTTCTTCACCCAACTCGGCAATCACCACTGTTCCCGAAGCATGTTTGTCGCCTAAGATGCCCGGCAATTTGGCCCGTTTAACAAACTCGTCAGTCAACTCTTTTGGAAATGTTGGTATGGTTTCTGGGAAATAACCCCAATCAAAAACCGCAGGTACACCTGCTATTTCCCAATGGCCGGACGGTGTGTCTTTGCCTTTTGAGACCTCGCTTGCATGGGCCCAAACCCCAGCTCTGTGTTCCCCTGAAAGCCCTTTGGGCAATTCGCCGCTTGCGCCCATCGCAGCTTGACCTAACCCAAGCATGTCCATATTTGGCAACTGAAGTGGTCCTTTGCGCACCCCCTCTTTGTCACCCAAACCTTGCGCGCAGGCTGCTGCAATATGGCCTAATGTGTTCGCGCCCTCGTCACCAAATTGAGCGGCATCTGGCGCGCCGCCAATGCCAAAACTGTCAAGAACACACAAAATTACTCGGGGCATAACTGCCTCCTTTGATGATTGTTGTGCGCGCTGATTTGCTACGCAGTGATCAATCCATGGAAAAGCCCATGCTTTTCCGGCTCTTCATTCAAATGATAGGCTTTGCGCAACCGCATAGCGGCTTCTGATGCGCTATCTTCATCTGCGGCGTGAATGCGCGCAATCGGTGTTTGAGCATCCAAACTTGTCCCGATGGGCGCAATCTTGTCAAAGCCGACAGCGTAATTCAATTTATCCGTAGGGGTTTTACGGCCACCACCCAAAACAACAACCGCCATGCCGACACCTTTGGCGTCAATGCTAGCAACCGTGTCTGTTCGTTCTGCAAAAACATCACGTACAATTGGCGCGGTTGGCAAATGTTTATCGTGTTTTTCGATAAAATCCGTCGGTCCACCAAGAAGGGATACCATCTTGCCAAAACGCTCTGCTGCGGCACCGCTGTCCAATGCCTCGTGGCATTTTTGCCTTGCTGCTTCCATATCGTTTTCAATGCCAACAAGGCCTAGGCCGAGCGCGGCAAGCTCAATTGTAACATCGAGTAATCGTTGATCTTGATGAACGCCCGTGAGGAATTCAACCGCGTTACGCACTTCAACAGCGTTGCCGGCAGCACTGGCCAAAGGTTCGTTCATGTCAGTTATCAGCGCTGAGGTTTTCACCCCTGCTCCATTGGCCACATGCACCAGGCTTTTGGCCAGTTCGTCAGCGTCTTCGGCCGTGCGCATAAACGCACCGGTTCCCACTTTGACGTCAAGCACCAAAGCGTCCAAACCAGCTGCCAGTTTTTTAGAAAGGATTGAGGATGTAATAAGGGAAACATTCTCAACGGTCGCGGTAACATCGCGAATGCCATACATGATCTTATCAGCAGGTGCGAGATTTGCCGTTTGGCCAATTATGGCGCAACCTGCTTTGCGCACTACTTTTCGAAAAAGCGCGTTGTCCGGGCTGGTTGTGTACCCCGGGATAGCGTCAAATTTGTCGAGTGTGCCCCCGGTGTGCCCCAAACCGCGGCCTGAAATCATGGGGACATATGCGCCAACAGCGGCCCAAATGGGGGCAAGCATTAAGGAAACATTGTCACCAACGCCGCCGGTTGAGTGTTTGTCTAGAATTGGTGCATCAAAATCTGACCAATCCAGCACATCGCCGCTATCGCGCATGGCTTGGGTTAGGGCGATCCGCTCGTCCAAATTCATATTTTGGAAGAAGACAGCCATGGCAAATGCTGCGGCCTGTTCAGGCTTAACCTCACCATTCGTCAACCCAGCAATAAAAGCACCAATCTCAGCTTTCGATAGCTGCTCCCCATCTCGTTTTTTGGCAATCACTTCTTGAGGCAAAAAGACCATTACAAATACTCTGATTAGATTTTATACAAGCGCACTGGCGGTTTATCGGCACGAGCGATTGTTTTTTTCGCTTCCAAATCAAGCTGCACACATTTCACCCACCAGCCGGACGTTTTTCCGCCTGGATAGAGGTCGTCGGGCAATGCTGGTTTCACCGCCTCTATTACATCAGCAACTTTCATTCCTGGCGCTTGGTCCGGCAAAACGCTCATCATAGCTACATACATGGCGCGATATTTGGCTGCATCAACTCGTGTGGACTTGCCCGGCGTATTGACGTTTTGAACTTCAATTTTCTCCGGCATTGCAATTCCTTCCCGATCTTATGCGCCGTAGGGCACCCAAACGTTCTTAATCTGCGTTGAGCGTGCCAAGAAATAATCGCCCTCGCAAATCGCCCTGTCAGACCAGTCGATAGCCTTGCCCTTGTTGGTCCAAGTTTGCTTCAAGTTATGAACAGACATCTGCTCAACGGCTTTACCGCCCGCTGTGTCACCTACATAGAAATGGGCATCAACACCGTCATGTTCAACAAGGGTTTTCGTAAGGCTGTCTTTCTCACCTGTTACGATGTTCACCACACCGCCTGGCAAGTCTGATGTGTCCATGACCTGATAGAAATCGGTCATCGCCAATGGCGCATGTTCGGATGGTATCAACACTGTTGTGTTGCCCATAGCAATTGCAGGGGCAAGCAGTGAAATAGCCCCAAGCAAGGGCGCCTCGTCAGGGGCTGTGATGCCAATCACGCCAATGGGTTCTACCATTGCCACTGTCATCGCGCGGGTTGGTGGGTTGTGAACCGCACCATCATATTTGTCGGCCCAACCTGCGAATGCGAATAGGCGTTCAATGGATTGATCGACCTCTTTTTTCGCAGCGCCAGCGGTGGCACCCGTCATGGCGCGAATGCGATCAGCAAACTCTGCCTTACGATAATCAAGATTCTCACCCATGTAATAAAGGATCTGCGACCGCAAGTGTGCTGTTTTACCACTCCACCCCAAAGCGCCACGCGCCGCTTCCACTGCGTTACGGATGTCTTTGCGATTGCCTTCGCCGACTTCGGCGATCAACTTGCCATCTGGCCCCGTAATGGGCCGAGCGTATCCACCATCTGGTCGAGATTGTTTACCGCCAACATAAAGTTTTGCCGTGCGGTCGATGCCGTCTGTTTCAAACAGTTTTGGCGCAGCTGGTTTTGGTGATGCAGGCAGCGCTTTGAGCTTGGTTTCCCAGGCGGGACGCAAATAGGCTGCCATGCCCTCTTTGCCGCCTTCGCGACCAAAGCCACTTTCTTTATAGCCACCAAATCCACAAGCCGCGTCAAACTGGTTGGTGGAGTTGATCCACACAATGCCCGCCTTTATACGTGGTGCGATATCAAGCGCGAGGTTGATGTTCTCGCTCCACACGCTGGCTGCAAGGCCATAACGAGAGTTGTTTGCAAGTGCGATAGCTTCATCAGGTATGCGAAAGCTCATGGCGACCAAAACGGGGCCAAAGACTTCTTCGCTTGCGATGGTGTTTGCAGGGCTGACATTGGTGAAAAGGGTGGGCTTCATATAGCAGCCGTCAGCTGGCAGTTCGCCATCTGGCTGATATTTGATCGCGCCTTCTTTTTCACCCTTTTTCATCAATTCGGTCACGCGCTCAATCTGTATTGGCGCAATAAGCGCGCCGATATCGATGGCTTTATCTAGCGGATCACCAACTCGAAGTTTGGCCATACGGGCTTTGAGCTTTTGGATGAAACGTTTCTCGATGCTTTCTTGCACCAATAGGCGCGAACCTGCACAACAGACTTGGCCTTGGTTGAACCAAATCGCATCGACTAGGCCTTCAACGGCACTATCAATGTCTGCATCTTCAAAAACGATGAAAGGCGATTTGCCACCAAGTTCAAGTGATATGCCCTTACCTGAACCGGCTGTGGCGTTGCGTATCGCTTTGCCAACACCCGTTGACCCGGTGAAGGCGACTTTGTCGATGCCCTCATGCTCCATGATCGCAGCGCCAACTTCACCGTTGCCAGTCACAATATTGACCACGCCAGCGGGCAAATTGATTTCACGGCAAATCTCAACAAACAACAATGCCGTCAGAGAAGTGAGTTCAGCTGGTTTTAAAACAACCGTGTTGCCCGCTGCCAAAGCTGGTGCAATTTTCCATGCCATCATCAAAAGCGGAAAATTCCACGGGATGACCTGACCACAAACACCGTATGGCTGATGGTCGGGGAACTCTCGCTCAATGTGCTGCGCCCAACCCGCGTGATGATAGAAATGACGCGCAACCAGCGGTATATCCAAATCTCGGCTTTCACGGATCGGCTTGCCATTGTCCATGGTTTCAAGCACCGCAAACAGGCGCGCGTGTTTTTGCACTTGGCGAGCGATTGCATAAAGATATTTGGCGCGTTCAAATCCAGACAATGCTTGCCAAGGCCCCGTTGCCTTGCGCGCCGCTTTTACAGCGCGATCAAGGTCAGCTTTGGTGCTTTGGGTAATCTGTGCCAGCTCTTTACCGTTCGCGGGATTGATGGTTGGGAACGTTTTGCCTGGTTTGGTGAAGTCACCATCAATAAAGCTGCCAAATTTGCGGCCATGGCTATCAAGCCACACCACCGCCTGCTCGTCGCCTTCTGGGGCGGGACCATATTCTAGGTTCTTGAAAATCTCAGGAATGTTCATTGTCCTGCCCTAAACCATCGGTTGGCGATAGTCGGCTGAATAGCGACCGGTCGCGTTATGTTCGAGTTGTCTTTCAATGTCTGTCAGAAGACTGGAGGCACCAAAACGGAAAAGGTGCGGTTGCAACCAATTGTTGCCCAGCTCTTCTTTCATCAAGGCCATAAAGGTGATCGCATCTTTGGCTTTTGAAATGCCGCCCGCAGGCTTGTAGCCGATCTCGATGCCGGTTTCTTCGTGGAACCAGCGGATCATGCGGATCATCGACAAAGAGGTTTGCAGGTCAGCATTGACCTTTTCTTTGCCCGTTGATGTTTTGATGAAATCAGCACCCGCCAACATGCAAACCAACGATGCCTTGGCGACATTGGTTTGGGTTGCGAGCTCGCCAGTGCCCAAAATGGTTTTGAGGTGTGCATCACCACAAGCTTCGCGAAATGCTTTCATTTGATCGTAAAGCGCTTGCCAATCGCCGTTGAGCACATGATGGCGCTCAATCACCACATCGATCTCTTTTGCGCCAGCGGCAACTGAAGCTTCGATTTCTTTCACGCGGGTTTCAAACGGCGTTAACCCAGCCGGAAAACCAGTGGAAACTGCCGCCACAGGAATGCCCGTACCCCTAAGCGCTGTCACTGCGGTTTCGACAAAATTGTGATAAACGCAAACAGCTCCTGGATTGATCTTCAAGGTGCTCGCGCCCAGCAAATCCAATATGTCGGGCCGTACAGGTTGGCGTGCTTTTGCGCACAGTCTTTCAACACGGCCCGCGCTGTCATCGCCATTCAATGTGGTCAAATCAATGAACGTAATCGCCTTTAAAAGCCAAGCCACTTGCCATTGTTTTTTCACCGATCGTCTTGTGCCGATGGTCCCGGCACGTCGTTCTAGTGCCGAGCGATTCATGCGCACTTGCCGCAACCATCCTAGATCCAAATCGAAACCTGGATTGCGCTGATGGTTATGGTTGTGTGCGTCCAATTCTATTGCCTTTAGGGTCATAATTCCCCAACCAATCTCTCAAGCAACTGCTCGAGTTTTTTGGCACCTTTGAGTGCCATTTCCTTGGTATGTTGGTGCGATATATTCTCGTCCGAAAGGCCTGCGCCCATATTCGTAATCGATGAACAGGCCCAAACCCGCATTCCCAAAAAGCGCGCCAATATCGCTTCGGGTACCGTGGACATGCCCACCGCATTGGCACCGAAACCCTTGATCATTCGAATCTCTGCTGGAGTTTCAAAACTGGGGCCGGAGTACCAAGCATAAATACCTTCTTTAACAGTCAACCACAATTCATCGGCAATGGCCAAGGCTTGTTTGCGCAATTGGGGGTCATAGGCGTCCACCATATTGACAAATCTATTGTCAGTTGGCTCGCCGATAAGTGGATTTTGGCCATTGTAATTGATGTGGTCGGAAATCATCATCAATTCGCCTGGTGGGATGTCTTTTTCCAACGATCCTGCAGAGTTGGTCAGCAATAGTGTTTTCACGCCAATTTCGCGCATGCTTTCCAGCGGCACACGCATAATGTTTGCGCGACCTTCTTCATAGTAGTGCGCGCGGCCAGTAAGAATGGCAATACGCTTGCCGTTTAGCGTTCCTACCAACAAAGATTTGCCGTGCCCTGACACACCACCGGTTGGAAAATCAACAAGGTCTTCATAGGGGATTTCTACGCGATTATCGAGCAAATCGCCGACACCCGACAATCCAGAACCAAGAACCAGAGCAACCTCAACTGGTTCACTACCGGCATGATCTTTGATTATTTCAGCATTCGCTTTGGCGGCACTCATTTAACCGCCTCCAAACTTTCTGGCCCAAAACTATCGGGCAAAATCTCATCCATTGTGTAACTTTTGGCCTCACCATCTTCGCCAGTGCAAATGATGGTTGTCTGAGCGGTTGCAAATTCGCGGATGCGTTGCCGGCAACCACCGCAAGGGGTAACCGGGTCAACGCCTTTGCCAATTACAAAGATACGATGGATTTTCTTCGCCCCTGCACCAATCATCGCAGAAATTGCAGACGCTTCTGCGCATGATCCTTGCGGATAAGCGGCGTTTTCCACATTACAGCCCGCGTAAATATTGCCATCATTTGCCAAGATAGCCGCACCAACAGGAAAGTGCGAGTAAGGCACATGGGCATGCTTGCGCACCTTTTGGGCCGCATCATAAAGGGCTTGCGTTACCGCATCCATTTTATCTCTCCTTGACGTATGGCTGTCCAACAGCTTTTGGCGGCACCGCACGACCGATGAAGCCAGCGAGCAGCACCACAGTCAGCACATAGGGCAGCGCTTGGATGAATTGCACCGGCACTTCGCCGATCAGCGGGAATTCAACGCCCTGCAAGCGAATTTGGGCAGCACTGAGCACACCGAACAACAAACAGGTCCAAAGGGCATTCCAGGGTTTCCATTTGGCAAAGATCAATGCGGCCAGCGCAATAAATCCACGACCTGCCGTCATGTTTTCACTAAAGTTCGCACCTTGTGATGTCGACAGATAGGCCCCGGCAACACCACATAGAACGCCCGTGATGATCAATGCTTGATAGCGAAGGAGGAAAACCGAAATACCTGCTGTATCCAGCGCTTTTGGGTTTTCACCCACAGCGCGAAGCCGCAAACCAAAGCGTGTCTTCATCAACACCCATGCTGTGATTGGCACCGCTGCAAATGCAAAGTAAACGATGATAGAGTGGCCTGAAATCAATTGCTCATAGATTGGGCCAATAACTGGCACTTGACCAATTTCAGCCGCGAAAGGCAAATCGATTGGGCCAATGCGTTCGTCTTTTGAAAGGTTTGGCGTTGTCCCGCCGCGCTTAAAGATAGAGTGCCCAATGAAAACTGTGCCGCCCAAAGCAAGAAAGTTTAGCGCAACCCCAGAAATCACTTGGTTTCCGCGCAGATTAATCGATGCGATCGCATGAATCATCGACATACAAACCGAAACGAATATAGCCGCCAACATGCCATACCAAACATTGCCACTTAGCGCAGCAACCGCAGCCGCGGCAAATGCCGCGCCAAGCATTTTGCCTTCGAGGCCAATGTCCACGATACCCGAGCGTTCAGAATAAAGGCCAGCGAGGCAAGCCAATAGGAGCGGAACGGCGAAGCGAACGCTCGAATTGAGCAACGGAATGATATCTTCGATACCCATTTTAAGCCTCCTCGATTTCAGCTGCTTTGTCGGCTTGAGGCTTTGATCTAAATGCACCAAAGACACGCTCAAGAACCGGCTTGAACATTTCATCCATTGCGCCAGAAAAAAGGATCACAAGCGCTTGGATAACCACCACGAGTTCGCTAGGCACCGCTGGCATAACAAATGCCAACTCTGAACCGCCTTGATAGAGCGCCCCAAATAGGATTGCGGCTAAAACGATGCCAACAGGGTGCGCCCGTCCCATGAACGCAACAGCGATGCCGATAAAACCAAAGCCTTGCACATAACCAACCACAAGCCGTTTCTGAACGCTCACAGCTTCGTTTACCGCCATCATGCCCGCCAGCGCGCCAGAAATTGCCATCGCAATCACAATTATCGAAACTGCTGAGATGCCGGCGTATCGCGCGGCCTCTGGATTTTGACCCAATGTGCGGATTTTAAAACCAAGTTTTGTGCGCCAGAGCAGTATGTAGACGCCGATCAGCGCTACAACGCCAAAGAACAGCATGATATTTACGGGCGAGTGTTTGAAGAACTCAAAGTACTCAGACAACAGCGGAATACGTCCAGTTTCGGCAATTGTGCGCGTTTCAGCGTTCGACCCAGGATTCGTGATTACTTGAGCCAACATATAGCTCATGAGGGCCGAAGCGATAAAGTTGAACATGATCGTCGTAATCACGATATGGCTACCGCGTTTGGCCTGCAGATACCCAGGGATTGCAGCCCATAACGCCCCAAGTGTCATTGCACCAACAGTTGCACCAACAAGCACGAACACCCAATGGGTGTGATCGAGCCAAAGTGCCATCATGATCGCTCCAAGACCCGCCACATAGGCTTGGCCCTCGCCGCCGATGTTGAACAGACCCGAATGGAACGCCACGGCAACCGCCAAGCCTGTAAAAGTGAGGCTGGTGGCATAGTGCAGTGTAAACCCAAGCCCATAGCCGCTACCAAAAGCGCCATAGGCCAACACTTGCATCGCTTGGATTGGGTTCTCGCCAATCATGGCCACTGCAAGGCCGCCAACGATTAGGGCCAACAGCACATTCATGGCTGGCATAAGTACGTTCAATGCCCAACTTGGCAGTGGCTGTCTCGCGCTCATTGCATTTCCCCCGAAATTATTGTTGGGCTGGGTCAAGCCCGGCCATAGCCAAACCGAACTCTTTTTCGCTCGCGGTTGGCGCGAGTTCGGTGACAATTTCACCGTCAAACATCACAAGCACACGGTCCGAAAGTGACCGGACTTCATCCAGCTCGACAGAGACAAGCAACACGGCTTTGCCTTCATCACGCAATTTGATGATTTGCTTATGAATGAACTCAATTGCACCAATATCCACACCACGCGTCGGCTGTCCGACGATCAAGATATCAAGGTCACGGTCCATTTCACGGGCCAACACGATTTTTTGCTGGTTTCCGCCCGAGAAATTCGCTGTCTTCAAACGTGGATTTTGTGGCCGAATATCAAACATTTCAATTCGTTTGATGGCATCTTCGCGCGCCGCTTTGACCGACAAAAAGGGCCCATTTCCAAACTTTTGATCATCATCATATCCGAGCATGGAGTTTTCCCATTCCTCGAACGTGGTCACAAGTCCCATTTTATGCCGATCCTCTGGCACGTGGGCTAGCCCCATACGACGCACTTCATCAGCAACGCCGTCACCATCAAATTTAATCTTCTTGCCATTAATGCGGATTTCACCAAGGAGCGGGTTGAACATACCAGAAATTGCCTCAAGCAATTGCGATTGCCCGTTTCCCGCAACGCCAGCAATGCCAACAATTTCACCAGCGCGCACATCAAACGATACATTTTTGACCCGTGGCACACCGATATCATCGGTCACAGAAAGGCCATCAACCTCGAGCACCTTCTCGCCTGGTTGCGCTGCAGTTTTTTCCACTTTCAGCAATACATGACGCCCAACCATCATCTCAGCTAGTTTGTCTGGTGATGTATCTTTGGTAGCAACAGTACCCACCATCGTGCCCCGTCGCATAACTGAAACTGTGTCGGTGATGGCCATAATTTCACGCAGTTTATGCGTGATTAGAATGATGGTCTTTCCCTCATCACGTAGCTGCTCCAATATGCGGAACAATTGGTCTGCTTCGGTTGGGGTAAGCACACCTGTTGGCTCATCAAGGATAAGAACATCAGCCCCCCGATAGAGCGCTTTTAGAATCTCAACCCTTTGCTCTTGGCCCACAGACAAATCTTCAATAATAGCGTCTGGATCAACATTCAGCCCATAGTCTTTTGCCAGTCGCGCAAGTTCTTCACGCGCCGCAGCCTTGCTGGCAGCCAAGAGCGGATCACCCTCAGCGCCCAAGATTATATTCTCAAGTACAGTAAAATTTTCAACCAACATGAAATGCTGGTGGACCATGCCAATACCCAAGTCTAGGGCATGACTTGAATCCTTAATTTGCACCTTTTTGCCGTGAACAAATATATCGCCGGCATCAGCTTTATAAAATCCATATAGGATCGACATCAGCGTCGACTTACCTGCGCCATTTTCCCCCACGATGCCGTGGATTGAGTTGCGCTTGACGGTCAAGTTGATGTCTTTGTTCGCCTGAACTGGGCCAAAAGACTTGGATACGCCTTTTAGGTCAATTGCTGGCACGATCTCAGCAGCCCGTGAAGGCTGCTGAGTGTTTCGTATTTGGTTTTCAACCATATCGAGTTACCGTTCCCGGTGTTTCGATTAAGATACTGGGCAAGAATTGTCTGAGCGGTAATCGTGAACTACGATTTCGCCAGAATTAATCTTAGCTGTGTAATCTGCCAGTGCGGCTTTCATTTCGTCAGAAAGTAGTGGCTCGTTGTGCTCGTCAACAGCAGCACCTACACCACCTTCAGCAAGACCAAGCACCTGAATGCCAGATGTCCAAGCACCGTTCATCTCGTCGGTGAATGCGGCTTGAACAGCAACGTCAACGCGTTTCACCATTGATGAAAGCATGCTGCCTGGGAACAAGTAGTTCTGGTTGCTATCAACGCCGATACCGTACTTACCCGCATCTGCTGCGGCTTGCAAAGCACCTTCGCCTGCAGCACCTGCTGCAGCATATACTACGTCAGCGCCACGCTCTAGCTGTGAACGGCCAACTTCGCCGGCAGTGTTGATGTCGTTGAAGGCACCAAAATCAGTTCCGATAAAGTTTTGAAGTACAGTGATGTCTGCATTCGCTGCTTTGGCACCTTGAACGTAGCCACAACCAAATGCCTGCAATAGTGGGAAGTCAAATGCTGTCACATAGCCAATTGTGCCAGTTTCAGACTTCATTGCAGCCAAAACACCTACAAGGAATGAACCTTCTTGTTCTTTAAACAGAACAGAACGCACGTTTGGTAGGTCAACAACACTATCGATAATCGCAAAGTGTGTGTCTGGGAATTCTTGGGCAACAACTGTTAGTGGCTCAGACCATGTAAAGCCTGGTACAACAATTGGGCTTGCGCCTTGCTGTGCAAAACGACGAAGAGCTTGCTCACGCTGTGCGTCAGTTTGAATTTCAAGATCTTGATATGAGTTGCCGGTCGCCTCAGCGTAGGCTTTTGCACCATTCCAAGCCATTTCGTTGAATGACTTATCGTTTTTGCCAGCAGCATCGTAAATGAGCGCTGGGTCAGCAAACGCAACACCTGTCATCAAAGCAGTGAAAGTTGCTACGCCAATAATGGCTTTTGCACCACTAGAAATCTTCTTATGGACGGTCATGAATATCTCCCTTGTCACGTCGTCATATGGTTTAACACCGAGAGGTCTAAAAACCTTCGATGCGTCCATTTGATATTTTTAATTCAAGCGCTTTATAGGTTCCTCCGCAAGCAAAAACGCCAGCTTGCACCCCTCAATCGTTAGCGGGTGTGAGAGAATAATTCAAGTATTTTTTGACCGATTGGTCAAACACATCATCTTTAGCGAGCAAAACCATAGTGTTTTACTAAATAGTAAAATTTTAAAGTGTGATTATTTGGCCGCCAGATTTGTCTGCATCAAGTTGGTCATGGGTTACTAAAAGTGTGGGTAGATTTTTGATTTTAGCCTGTGCGAACACAAACTCGCGCACTTTGTCGCGCAATCCAGAATCAAGTGCGGAAAACGGCTCGTCAAGCAGCAGGGCTTTGGGTTCTGACAACAAAACACGAATTAGGGCAATGCGGGACTGCTGACCGCCTGAAAGTGTGAGCGGATCACGGTGGCCCAGCTCTGCCATGTTCACAGCGCCCAGGGCCGCGCGCACTTTTTCGCAGCGCTCCGTTTTGTCGCCTTTGGCTGGCAATCCGAACAGCAAATTCTCTTCAACACTTAGGTGTGGAAACAACAATGGGTCTTGAAACATCAACCCCACTTTTCGATCCGCAGGGTCAGCATGAGTTATGTCCAAACCGTCTAGCACCACACGCCCCGTATAGCTAAAACTGGGGGGCAAAAAACCAGAAATAAGATTTAGGAGTGAAGACTTTCCCGATCCTGATGCGCCCATCACCGTGACAACCTCACCCGGTTGAATGGTCACGTTCAGATCAAGCAATTTGCTGCCGTCATGAAACAGGCGGACATTCTCTAGGCAGAGGGCATTTTCGGTTTTTGTGTCTGACATAACTACCGAAAGAACTTTCTATTTGGGAACAGGAAACGCGGCAGCAATGTCGCGCCAACGAAACCGATCGCGGGCAAAAGAGTTTGCACCATTGCATATATGCCTATCAACCGTCGATCGCCCCCCGCGGCAAGTGCAACCGCCTCTGTTGTGATGGTGGGCACGCGCCCTGCCCCAATGAGTAGCGTTGGGAGATACTGCGCGATGGATATGGCCACGCCCAATGCGCTTGCCAGCAATATTGGTTTCATCAGCATGGGCAAGCGCACAAACAATAAAGCTTTGTTCTGCGATGCGCCCAGCGAAGTTGCCACCTGTAAATAACGCAAATCAAAACTTCGGAATGACGCAGCCATCGAAAGAAACACATAGGGTAAGACAAATATCGTATGTGCCAATGCCACAGGCCAAAAGCTACCGTCGAGCCCATAGCGCACGAGAAACACGGAGACGCCAAACAGAAATGCAATTTGCGGCACAATTAGCGGCAAATAGAGAATGCGCATAGCATTTGGGGTAAATTGAATATTATGGCGATACTCATTTTCTAGGCAAGCGATGGTGAGAACTAGCGAAATCAATGTGGACGTCATGGCAATTGATATTGCATTGACTATGGGCACCCAAAGCGCGCTGGCATTATTGGCCCATCTTGAGAGGGTGAAACTGGACGGCAGGGCATTTGGAAAACGCCAAAACCCGGCTATCGACCAAATGGTTAGAACGATCAATGATAAGACGAATATCACCACAACGGCACTCATGGCAGTTGTTGCAGTGACGCGAAACCAGCGATCATTCCTGTGGCGTTGGCCATTTATTGCGGCACGGCGCCCGATGTAAGCGATCAATGCTTCGCCGATACGCCAAATCAGCAAAGCAACAAGTGTTGCCCCCAATTGCCACACAGCGCCAGCTGCGGCAACGAACCTCATTTCAAGCGCGGGATCATTCATCCAATGCAACAATTGGACGGGCAGCATAGGCGGAAAATTTGGCCCCAAAATCAGAGCCACATCAACCACAGATGATGAAAAGGCAATGACAGCGTATACTGGCAGTCGCATCTGTTTGTATAAAGCAGGAAAGACAACAGTGAACCAGCTCCACACACGGCCATACCCTAGCGAACGTGCAACTTTAAGTCGTTCATCTACATTGATTTGACTGGACGCGGACAAACCAACCAAGAAAAGGAACGGTATTTCCTTAAGGACCAACCCAATCAGCAGTGCATTGCCCGCTGGGTCGTTGATAATCAGCCAGTCTGGGGGATGGGAAAAACCGGTTGCCCAAGGCGAGAGCAAACGCATAAGCCAGCCCGATGGTGCAATAAGAAATGCAAAACCAAATGCTGCCGCGGCGTGAGGCACAGACATAAGCGGGGAAATAAACCGCGTGATACGACGAAAACTGTTGCGCCCCCACTGCGATGCAAAAGAGCTTACTACAATGACCAACGAGAGGAATGTGGTGGCCACACCAATCCATATCGACAGTCGAACCGATTGCCAAAATCCCGGCTTATGGGTGACGTCTTGAAGATAGCTGAATGTGAATTGATCCCCGCCAAGCGACGGAAAGAAACCAAAGGCGGGTAGCAACACACCTGCTAGCCCAGCAATCAAAGGCCCCAAGAGGGCCACAATCATGATAACTGGGGCGAAAACAAGTGGATCGCCCCAGCCTTTGGTTTTTGTTTTCATTAGTTAGAACGCACGTGGCGTTTTGCCCACTCTTCCTCAAGCCTTACCGCCCAGCTTGCGTCTGGCTCCAATAAGGTTGCGCCAAACTCATCTGCGGCCAAAGTTGCAGGCCCACGCGTAAGTGCATCGAACAGCGCTTTGCCTTCTGCTGGAAGTGAATTCACATCCAGCACCGTGGGGTCACCCCAGATATTCTCATCGGCTTTGCGGGCTTGGGCTTGTGCGGACAACATAAAGTTTGCCACAACCATCGCTCCGGCTTTTGCGTTCGCGTTGTAAGGAATGGTGACGAAGTGCGAATTGCCCATTGAGCCATAGTCCAACACAAATGAACGCACCGTTTGTGGCAATTCTTGCGCGTTGATCGCTGAAGACGCTTCGCCGGGATTAAATGTCATAGCGATGCCAATTTCCCCATCAGCCAGCAAATTTTTCAACTGTGTTGTATCCGCTGCATAAACTTCGCCCGAACGCCAAAGATTTGGTTTTAGGCGATCAAGATAGGCCCAAAGCGGTGCTGTTACTTCATCAAAATCAGCCTCAACCACCGGGGCGCGTAACAGGGATTGATCCGCAATGGTGCCGTAGAGCACCTGCTTGAGGAACGTGGTGCCAATGAAATTGGGCGGCGATGCGTAGGTGAAGCGACCTGGGTTTTCTTCAACCCATTTCGCCAAAGCTTCTAGGCTTGTTGGCGGCGTTTCAAGCCACGCGCTGTCGTAATAAAACGTGAGCTGCGCCATACCCCAAGGGCTTTCTTGACCGTCCACTGGCACTGTAAAATCGTAGGTCAGCGTGGGTTTGCCCGCAACGTCAGCATATTTGTAGTTGGGTAATTGCTCAGACCAATTTTGTTCGATCAGCAGGCCTTGGCGTTTCATCGATGCAAAATTCTCGCCATTGATCCAAATAAGATCAACCGATCCGCCCTGATGGCGACCAGCCGCTTTTTCGGTCAAAACACGGTTCACCGCGTTGGCAGTGTCGTCCAGTTTAACATGATTGAGGGTAACGCCATATTCAGCTTTTACGCGTTCACCAACCCAAGCGATGTAGGCATTGATGTTTGGTGCCCCACCCCAAGCGTTGAAATAGACTTCTTGGCCATTTGCCGCTTTGACGACGGAAGGCCAATCGGCTGGGTTGACGTCCTCAGCATATGCCGTTCCGGCCAATATGGCACTTGATGCTAAACTTATTACGGCAAGATTTTTTGCAAGCGTTTTCAACATATTCCCTCAAAACCTGTTTGTCACTTTGGCCACAAATGCATTTGCAGTCAAACAAGTGCAAAACACATTGATGTTATAGCAGTGTGAGGGGAAGAATAGAACGCAGCTTAGCGTCGCATGTTGACTATTCCAGAGAATTAATCGGCGTGGCAGTTGCGCCAAATTGCTCAGCAAAATGCTCGAAGAAACGATCAATCACCTTCTGCGCTGTACCGCTGACCAGTTTGGAGCCGATTTTTTCAATGGAACCTGACACTTCGCCATAAGCGGTAAACTTAAGCGTTGACCCTTCACCGTGATCATCCAACTCAATGTCAGCGAACCCTTTTGCCAAACCCAAAAGGCCGCCACGCCCCTGCCCAGAAAGCGTATAACTGCGCGCAGGATCCACATTTGATAAGGACAGGTCACCGACGAATTTTGGTTTAGCAACACCCAAATTGACCTTAATCGTGGCTTCAAGACTTTTGTCATCGACCCACTCGATATGGTGGCACCCCGGAATACAGGCCTTAAGGGTTTTCGTGTCATTTAGCGCATTCCAGACCGCTTCGCGCGGCGCTGAAATGATGTAATGTCCAACAAATTTCATGGAAACCCTTTACCTTGAGCGAGAATGACACAATATCACAAACACATGGTAACATGGTTGCAAGCTGTCAATCGTTAGCTGTAAAAAGCTTACAAGGCAAAAATTTAGCGGCGTAAAGGCCACAAACTTCGGGGAAGTATCATCATGTCAACTGAACTTGCTGAAAAGCCATTGCAATATTTGGACAAAGCAATGGGCGCAATTCGCGAAATGGGTCTATGGCCTGAAAATGTTGAAGAAGCACCAATAACTGCGCTGTTGGAACAAATTACAGAGCTAGACGAAACCCGCGTAATTCTAATTGGTCGCACCCTCAACCAGGCCAGCATTTTCAATGAAGTGGTGCGTGAGCAAATTGCTGCCATGAGCATTGGCGAACGTTACGAAGACATCACCAAAGGATTCGATAGCATTCGCGACGATGCAAAAGGCATGGTTGACCAGCTTGCCGATGGTAAATTGGATATGCTTGAACGTGCATCCAATGTTTGGATGAAAGTGACGCGCGGCGATATCCCCGCACGGTTTGATAAAATCCGCACGATTTATCTTGATGTGACAAAAGACACAAAAGACCAAATTGACCGCGAACATACGATTTTGGAAGCCTATCGCGATTTCCGCGGCGCGCTGAAACAGTCTGAAGTTATGGCTTTGGAAGTGTTTGAAAAAGCTGAAGTACACTTGCAAGAACGCAAAGACGCACTGTCGGCAGCGACCACAGAGCTTGAGAACTTTGCTGATGGCACGCCAGCGGATCGGGCACGTTTAGAAATGGCCCGCGACGAACGTTTGCGGGAAATGCAAAATGAAGAGCGTCGCTACCAGATCGCAAAAGATCTTTCAGACAATCTGACTATTTCTTACAACACGTCAGAAGTTGTGATGGCCCGTTTGGCACAAACTACAAACGCCAAAGAGCGTGTGTATCAGCAGTCAATTTCATTCTTCTCAACAAACGAGACGGTTTTGACCGCATTGAGCGCGTCCTTCACGGGTCTATTTGGTTTGCACGAGAGCACCGAAACACTGAACGCAATGAAGGAAGGCATGTCAAAAAGCCTTGAAACATTGGCGGACATTGGGGACACGGTACAAGAAGAAGCGCTTAAAGCGGGTTACGGCCCAACCATTCGCGCCGACGCCGTTATGAAATTGGTCGATAGTGTTGTGAACTTCCAAGAGAAGTCACGTTCCATCATCAACGAAATGCGCGAGCAGTCTACCCGAAATTCAGCTGAAATTCGTGATGCTGTTGAAGATGGAAAGCAGCGGTTGTCAAAACTGGCGGCTGAAGGCAACACCATTTTGCTTGAGCAAAAAGGCTAGCGCCAATACGGTCCGGTACGCATGATCGCAAAATCATATTGAGTTGAGCTGAATGACGACAACGAGAACGAAAAAGGCGGCCCCACTTGATGAAGTGATGCTGGCAATGGATGTGGTGGATACACTGCGCCATAGCGAAAACTTAGTGGCCCGTGAATTGGGCGAAGAAGATCGTGCCAGTGCGCTGATGGAGCGCTTACGTGAGGTCTATCGTCAGCAAGGCATTGATGTGCCGGACCGAATTTTGCGTGAAGGGGTTTCCGCGCTAAATGAAGCGCGGTTTGCCTATTCACCACCAACTGGTGGTTTGGGCTATTTTTTGGCCCGCCTTTATGTGTCGCGGCGACATTGGGGCAAGCAAGCCTTATTTGTTGTATTGGCCGCCCTCATTGGAGTTGTCGGCTATAATTTCGCCTATAAGCCTTATGTTGCCGGTCAGGCCCAAGCATCGATTGAACGGGTGCAAGTTGAATTGCCCGCTCAGATGGACGAATTGCTCGCTCAAATAACTTCAGTTGCAAAGGTTGAAAGCGCTGTGGTTTCTGCAACTGAAACTGTTGAGCGTGGCAAGGCGGCGGCAGCAGCTTCCGATCTGCAACGCGCCGAAAAGGCGGTTGCAGATTTGTCAACGACACTCACCCAACTTCAGGGTGAATATCGATTGCAGATCGTCAATCGGGAAGGCTCAGATACCGGTGTTTGGACCTACCCCGATGTCAATGAAAATACCCGAAACTATTACATCATTGTAGAAGCTATCGGCACCGATGGAGAGACACAGGTCCAATCTATCGTCAACGAGGAGACTGGACAGGCCGAGCAGGTCAGCCAATGGGGCGTGCGTGTTTCTGAGGTGGTATTTAATGGCGTTCGAGATGACAAATTGGACGACGGCATTGTCCAAAACAACATTATGGGCCTTAAGCAATATGGCTATATGGACGTTGACTATGTGCTTCCAGTTTTGGGCGGTGAAATAACACAATGGTAAGACGCAACAAAAAAATCTCTGGCCCCGAAGCCTTGCGCTCACTAGACCGCGCACTGGACGACATTCGGCGCGAAGAAAAACAAATGACGCGGCTTTCCGCCGATGCCGCATCACGCATTGGTCGATTGCGCGAGATTGAGGCAGAGCAGTTTATAGCTCTGGCTGAATTGCGCCTAGACCCTGCACGCAAGACTGAAATTACTGGCGAAATCTCTCGTGCTGAAAAGCAAGCCCGCTCGATCCTTGAAGCGCACGAAGGGCAGTATAATGAACTTGGGACGCGGCTTGATGAGATTGATGGCGAGATCAAATCAATCCTTGCTGAACGCGCAAAAGCACAAGCCGTCTACGAAAAGGCTGAAGCAGAACTGGATGCCTTGAGTGGCGCGGTTTTCAAAGGACTTAAGACGGACGAAAAATATCAAGCTCAATTGGCTAGTTCCAATGAGGCGAAAAGCATTGCCGAGCATGCACTAAAGAAAACCGAAGTTGCCGAAAAGGATCGCGATGAAAAGGGCAAGCCCTATCGCGAAGACCCTTTGTTTATGTACCTTTGGGAAACAGGTTTTGGCACCAGCGCATATGGCGGCAATAATCTGGTGCGCTATTTTGACAAAATGATCGCCAAGATGATCCGCTATCATGACGCAAAGCCAAACTTCTCCATTCTCAATGAAATCCCCATGCGCTTGCGCGAACATGCAGAGCGTTTGCTTGAGGATGCTGACACGGAGCACGCAAAGCTTAAAAAGCTTGAAGACAAAGCATTTGATGCTGCGGGTGGAAAAGCCTATCGGCTGAATTCTGAAAAAGCTGAAAAGGAAATCGCCGCAATTGACGAAGCACAGGTGCGGCTTGAGGATGAGCGCGACGAATTGGCCCGCAAGCACACCAAATTGTCTGATGGTGGCGACAGCGCCTATCGCGAAGCAGTGGAAACGCTGACAGAAGGCTTGCAACGCGAAACCATTTCTGAGCTTTACGACGCGGCCCGACAAACTTCCAGTCGCGAGGATGATTTGATCATTCGCAAAATTGACGCTGTCCGCGCAGAGATTTTGGAGCAGGATGACGATATCAACGAAGCCAAGGTCCGCCTGAAAACACTAGCTGCGCGCCGTCGCGAACTGGAAGATATCGAGTGGGAGTTCAAAAAATCGAACTTTGACGACCCACGCATGAAGTTTGACGATGATTTGGTTGAAGACATGCTTGGTGAGTTTTTGAAGGGCGCTATTACCGCTGCCGGCTATTGGGGACAATGGCAAGATGCACAACGCGGGTCTGGGTATACCCCGCGCTCGAGTAGCAGCAAGAATGAACGCTCAAAATCCGGTCCTTGGAGCAAAGGCAATTTGGATTTTGGATCATTTGGCACCCCCAGCAGCGATTTTTCGCGTCCACGCGGTTCTTCCCGTCAGGGGTCAAAAGGCACACGCAAACATGGTAATTTCAAAACTGGCGGTAAGTTCTAAAACCTAGAGGCTCTATGAGTACAGTCCACCAAAGTGCCGCAAAAGGCTATCAATCCGCAGCCGATAAATATCAGCGTGGACGGCCCGATTATGCACCACAGGTTTTTACGTGGTTGCGCGACAAATTGGGGGCTGAGCCAAACTCTATTGTGGTTGATTTAGGTGCAGGCACCGGCAAATTCACCAAGCGTATATGTGACATTTCAGAACACGTAATCGCAGTTGATCCAGTTGATGCAATGCGCGAGAAGTTGGCCGCAGATTTGCCGCAAGTTGAGGTGATCAAGGGCACCGCCGACAAAATGCCTTTGGATGATGACAGCATTGATATTCTTGTTTGTTCGCAGTCGTTTCACTGGTTCGCCTCATCAGCAGCAGTTGCAGAAATTCACCGGATCCTAAAACCAGGCGGGCGGTTTGGACTGGTGTGGAATGTGCGCGATGAACGAACAGATTGGGTGGCAGAACTCACCAAGATCATTACCCCTTACGAGGGTGATGCACCACGCTATTATAAAGGCGACTGGCGAGAACCGTTTCCGGCCCCCGGATTTGGTTTGTTAGAAGAAACCCGTTTTGTGAACGCTCATATTGGCACCCCAGAAGACGTGATCTTCAATCGGTTCATGTCGGTCAGTTTTATTGCAGCGCAGGATGAGACGACCCGCGCTGACATTGAAGGGCAAATCCGCAATTTGATCACCACGCACCCAGCGCTAATGGGGAAATCCGAAGTGGTTTTTCCCTATGTCACCGAGTGCTTTTGGTGTGTCAAAGAGGGCTAACAGTCGCGAACGTGCTTGGCTTTTAACTGTTTCATGAGATCTTGCACCGACATATTGTCGACCAATGTGAGCAACTCAACGTCCGATGCGCGTGCCATATACACTGTAAATTTTTCCTGCGCGTATTCGAACTGCTCGGTTTTGCAAAAATCCGGAGACAATCCGATCGTTAGCGAAGCGCCTTTTGTGTTTTTCGACTTCATGTCGCGCAAGAGGACTTGGAATTCAACGAGTTCCTCCTTTGCCTTTTCAGAAAAACCAAATAAATTGAGAACCTTGCCTTTGTGCTGCGGCACTTTGGTGAGCGACAATTCTGAAGCGTCCAGGCGCACGATTGCGAAATCGTGAATTGAAGGCTCTTCGCCCGCCAGTTGCACGGTCATCGTGAATTTTGATGTCTCTGGCTGGGCATTGAGCTGCGGGGTCGCCTCAACACCAAAAACCATATTTGCGATATCAGCCTCAAGTGGATCAAAGTCTGACATGGCGTGCATGGTTTTGATTGTGGAGAGCGAGACGCATGCACCCACGAGCATTGTGATGGATAGTGCTGCAAAAAACTTCAAGTAAGACATTAATAAAACACCCTCATAATTGATTTATGAGGGTGTTTTAGTCTTCAAATTGGGGTCAGAATATGGCGGATTTTAGAATATTTCGCCCAGCGCACTTGCCCCTTTATCGGCAGACCCAACCAATGCGCGCATGCCGGAGAACAGTTCCCGGCCCAATCCATGGTGCGACGCGGAAAGGTCCTGCGTTGCTAAAGGACGCGCATCAAACTCGGCATGGTCGCCCAAGAATTCAAGTGTGCCTTTTTCCGCATCTAAACGGAGCATATCACCGTCTTTGATTTTGGCGATTGGCCCGCCATCCAATGCTTCTGGCGTTAGATGGATCGCGGCGGGGATTTTGCCGGATGCGCCGGACATGCGCCCATCGGTGACCAAGGCAACCTTGTAGCCCCTACCCTGCAAAATGCCGAGCGGTGGGGTGAGTTTGTGTAACTCTGGCATGCCGATAGCTTTTGGCCCCGAGAAACGCACCACGGCGATCATATCTTGCTCGAGATCACCTTTTCTGAACGCCTCTTGCATCTCGTCTTGTGAATGGAACACTTTTGCAGGTGCCTCAACAAACCGGTGTTCTTCTTTCACGGCTGAAATTTTGATGACAGATTGGCCAAGGTTACCTTTGAGCAGTTTTAGACCACCCGATGTGGCAAACGCTGCATCGGTTCCGGCAAGCACCTTGTCATTGCCGGTGGTTTTTGGTGCAGACACAAAGTGAACCTTTTCGCCGTCCAGTTTTGGCTCTTGTGCATAAACATGCAGGCCCGAACCCCAGATGGTTTTAACATCGTCGTGCAGCGCACCATCGTTGAGCAATTGGTCGATCATAAAGCCCATACCGCCAGCGGCGTGGAAGTGGTTCACATCAGCCATGCCGTTTGGATAGACCCGCGCCAGCAACGGCGTGCAATCGGATAAGTCAGACATGTCCTGCCAATTGATTTGGATGCCTGCGGCCGCAGCCATAGCGATCAAGTGGATGGTGTGGTTTGTGGAACCGCCTGTTGCGTGCAAACCAATCATGCCATTTACGATGGCTTTTTCGTCGATCACTTGGCTTGCGGGCGTAAATTCATTACCCAGCGCCGTAATTGCCAGGGCACGACGTGCCGCTTCTTTGGTCAAAGCGGTACGCAAAGGCGTGCCCGGATTGACAAAGCTTGAACCGGGAATATGTAGGCCCATGATTTCCATGAGCATTTGGTTGGTATTGGCGGTGCCATAAAATGTGCAGGTGCCGGCTGAATGATAGCTATCGCTTTCCGCCTGCAGAAGTTCTTCGCGGCCTACTTTACCTTCTGCGTACAACTGACGGATGCGGGCTTTTTCGTCGTTTGGCAAACCAGAAGGCATTGGGCCAGCAGGCACGAACACGGCTGGTATGTGACCAAAGGTCAGTGCAGCGATCACCAAACCCGGCACGATCTTGTCGCAAATACCAAGGAACATGGCGGCGTCGAACATATTGTGGCTCAAGCCGATGGCGGCAGACATGGCAATCACGTCGCGTGAAAACAGCGAAAGGTCCATGCCCGGTTGGCCTTGGGTCACCCCATCACACATTGAAGGTACACCGCTTGCCACTTGCGCGGTCGCGCCCATTTCGCGGGCGGCCTCTTTGATGAGATCGGGATAATCATAATAGGGTTGATGTGCCGAAAGCATGTCATTGTAAGAAGTGATGATGCCAATATTGGGCGTGATCCCATCGGATAGTTTTTCTTTATCCCCAGGCGCGCAGGCCGCAAAGCCGTGGGCCAAATTGCCACAAGACAGCGCCGAACGATGGACGCCACGCGTCACTTGCGCATCCATGCGGTCAAGATAAGTGCGACGCGTTTTTTCGCTGCGTTTGATAATCCGGTCGGTGACGTCCTTGATTTGATTGTTAACGCGCATCGGTCATCTCCAATTCGATTTGAATGTGCCGCCGGGCTTAGGGGCACCAATAAATATTGAGCGGCGTTTGATCTTGCCGCAGCACGGCGCGGATTGGCATGTCTTCAACATCGCCCTCGCCTTGTGCCGCATCTAAAACGTCTTGCTTTGCCTCGCCTTCTATATGAAGCGCCAAAAGTGAGGCGTTGAGCAAGGTCGGCAGCGTGAACGTTATGCGTTCCTCGCCCGCGCCCGCCGCGCGCATCGACGAGAACATTGGTGTGTTGTTGAGATCGATCGCCGCGCTTAAATTGTCGCCGCCGGGGAAAAAGCTTGCCGTATGGCCGTCGGTTCCCATGCCCAAAATCACCACCGTGATCGGCTGTGCCATCTCTGTAAAGCGGCTTGAAAGTTCCTCAATGCCAGCGTCAGCACTTTTGCCTTCAACAAACAAGGGCTCAAAATGAGCATTCGCGGCATCGCCTTGCAGCAAGTTTTCAGCCACCAGCTTGGCATTTGAGCGATCCGAAGATGGCTCAACCCATCGCTCATCCACCAACGAAACAAAAACCTTTGACCAGTCTAAGTCAGCACGGCTTAAGTGTTGGAAAAACAGTTTTGGCGTTGAACCGCCCGAAACCAAAAGGCTTGCTTTGCCATCACGCGAAATGGCCGTGCGCAAAGCGCCCGCCACATCTTCTGCCAATGCGGCGGCCAAAATGTCTTTGTTGGCGAAATCTGTTTTAGAGGCCTTTTGGGTCATCAGCTTCCTCGTGCCATGTACGTCCATCACGTTCGATCAGCGCAATCGAGGCCGTTGGGCCCCACGTGCCTGCAGTATAGCCGTGTAGTTTGTCTGTATCATTGTCCCAAGCTTCGCGGATCGGGTCGATCCAGCGCCAAGCCGCTTCCAGCTCATCGCGCCGCATAAACAAAGTTTGGTTGCCGCGCACCACGTCCATCAACAAACGTTCATAGGCTTCTGGCGTGCGTTGAATGAATGTGTCAGCAAATGACAAGTTGAGCGGCACTTGGCGAAGGCGCATGCCACCGGGGCCCGGGTCCTTAATCATCAAGAACAGCTTCACGCCTTCATCAGGCTGCAGGCGGATTACCAATCGGTTGGCCTTTGGCACCCCTTCAGAGCGCGAAAAAATCGAATGGGGAATTTCGCGGAACTGAATAACAATTTCAGATGCGCGGGTAGCCATACGCTTGCCGGTGCGCAAATAGAAGGGCACGCCATTCCAGCGCCAGTTTTCAACTTCTGCCTTAATTGCCACAAAAGTCTCGGTGTTTGATTTTACGTCGTCACCCAACTCTTCAAGATAACCCGGCACTTTGGTTTCTTCGGACGAAACACCACGATATTGGCCGCGCACTGTTAGTTTTTCAACAGCATCGCCAACGATGGGTTTTAAGGCGCGCAACACTTTCAGCTTCTCGTCACGCAAGGCGTTCGCTTCGTCAGATGCTGGGGGTTCCATTGCCACTAAGCACAGCAATTGCAGCATGTGGTTTTGCACCATGTCACGCAGCGCACCAGATTTTTCGTAATAGCTGCGCCCACCTGAGCCAACGCTTTCGGCCACAGTGATTTGTACATGGTCAATGTGGGCAGAATTCCAAATTGGCTCAAATAGTGTATTGGCAAAACGCAATGCCAACAGATTTTGAACGGTTTCTTTGCCCAAATAATGGTCAATCCGATAGACTTGGTCTTCGCGGAAAACCTTGGCCACCGTGTCATTGATATCAATTGAGCTTTCCAGGTCGCGCCCAAGAGGCTTCTCAAGAACCACGCGCGCGTCCGGCGTCCAGTAATTGCGGGTGGCGAGATAGTCGCAAATGGGTTCGAACAAAAATGGGGCGACGGCCAAATAAAACGCCCGCACAACTTCCGGGTCGTCGCGCAAAGCGTCGTCTAGTTCGGCCCAGCCATCTTTATCTGTTACATCGTTGGCGATGTAGCTAAAGCAACCGGCGAACTCTTTGAGCTGTTCTTCTTCAATATCTGTGGCATCAACAAATTGGCGAACAGATGCAATGGCAAAGGCTTGAAATTCCTCTGTGGTCATCTCGGACCGCGACACGCCAATAATTCGCGAATTGGTATCGAATTGCTGATCGATAAAGCGATGGAAAAGCGCGGGAATGAGTTTGCGTTGACTAAGGTCACCTGTGGCGCCAAACACCACATAGTCAAACGGATCAACTGGGATAATACGGCTCGACATCTCTTGCCTCCTAGTTTTGTTGTGCGGCTTTCGCCTTCAATAGAGCACCATGTTGGGCGTCAGCTTGCGCACCCATCACAAAATCACCGTAGCGGTCTTTAAGGAGCGGCAACAAGCGTTCGCCAAATCCGCCTACAATGGCGAGTTTTTTTGCGCCACGCTTTTTGAACCAATCGGCAAACTGATCAAGCTGCTCATATTCAAATGCCATCATTTCTTGCGCGATTGGGTCACCCTGCTCAACAAATTCCATGAACATGGGGATCAAGCTGGCAAAATCCTTAGGCCAAGCTTTAAACGACCAATCCATCATGGTGTCCGTTGACCCACCAAGCTTTTCAATGATCGCTTGCGTTAAGGGAGACCCCTCGCAAAGGCCATCCAGCGCTTCAATGGAGCGACGGGCAATGGCGCGGCCAAGAATGGCACCAGATGCGGTATCTGAAATATGGTAACCCCAGCCGCCAACCGGGTGTAGTTTGCCTTCAACTTTTGCGAGCCCGGCAGACCCTGTACCAACAATCAATACGGCGCCATCTTCGCCCAAATGCGCGCCTTCTCGGGCTGTTTCCACATCGTTGTGCACCAACGTGCGGGCAAAGGGATAATCACGGGCGGCGAAATCGCGCTTTGAGGAGGCCAAGTGCGCACCAGCAAGACCAAGGCACGCAATGGTGTTGGCCATGTCTTTTTCGCCAAGACCTGCTTTTTCAAACACCTTTTGGCTTACATCAATAATTGAGCCATAGGCTTGTGATCCATCACCAATGGTGGTGTTGGCCGGACCGCCACGGGTTTCAGCGATTGTTTCCAAATTTTCATTGGCGAGGCGCGCGCGACAATTGGTGCCGCCGCCGTCAATACCAAGATAGAATTTTTGCACCGGGCGCTCTCCTAAAATTTTGCGCGGGTGAGATGACACGGCGCGATACATAAAGGCAAAACGTCTTAGACGAAAGTATTAATCGCCCCTTTTGTAACAAAAAGTCCACCTCTTGCGTTTTTTCTCAATTCGACGCAATTTCGTGCGCTCCAGTTTGACCAACATATTTGAGTTCGCTTTGACCCAAAAATTGACCGTTTGCACCACCTGCAAATTTTCCAAGGAACATGCATATAACGCCAATGGTGAAACTGGTGGTGAGATATTGCTCAAATCGCTTGAAACATTGCGTGACAAACGCGAAACACGTCTCAAAATCGTGGGGCACGAATGCCTATGGGCGTGCAAACATTCATGCACGGTGTTGCTAGAAGATGAAAAACGAACTGGATATTTAGCCGGCTATTTTTCACCCGAGGATAAAGATGCCGAAGCCATTTTGGATTGGTGTGCAGCGCACGACAAAACTGAAGATGGTAATGTGCCTTTTATTGAATGGCCCCAAGGCATGCGCGGGCACTTTATCGCCCGCATACCGGGCAAAGCCGAAGGGGAAACGCGATGAGCGGGCATCATTTGATTTTAGGCGGAGCGAAATCTGGAAAGACCTCATATGCGGAGCAAATGGCCCTCAACATGGGGGATAAGCCCGTCTATCTGGCAACCGGGCAAGCGTGGGACGATGAAATGCGCACCCGTATTGATGCACATAAAGCATCCCGTGCGGACCAATTTATCACCGTTGAATCTCCCCTGAATTTGATTTCTGCTCTGGAACAAAATCGGGACGTATCAAGGGTTTTTTTGGTCGACTGTTTGACCTTGTGGATCACCAATTTGATGATGGCTGAGATGAGTGTTGATGAGAGCGTCGACGCGCTTATTCACTGGCTTACAGCGAACACGGCGAGCCAAATTATCCTTGTTTCAAATGAAGTTGGCCAAGGCATAGTGCCGGACAATAAAATGGCGCGAGAATTTCGGGACCATGCGGGGATAAGTCATCAAAAACTGGCTAGGCTGTGCGAGACGGTGACCTTTGTAACCGCCGGTATTGCCCAGCGTTTGAAAGGCTAACCAAAGATCAACGCCAGTACAAAAAGCACTGCCAAGGTCAGCGTGAGGCTTAGGCCATAGAGTTTTAACGCGCGGTCAATATCCAAAGCTTCGATAAAATCTTTGCCCTCACCCATGGTCGCCAGATCCAAGGTTTTCCCATCATAATCGCGTGCGCCGCCAAGCTTTATGTTCAGCGCGCCTGCCATTGCAGCTTCTGGCCAGCCTGCATTGGGGGAGCGGTGAAGCTTTGCATCTCGCCGGGCAGATCGCCATGCAGCTTCACCATCCATACCCGGGGTAAACCGCGCTGTCAGCGCAAAGATTGCAGCGGTTAGACGGGCGGGGATAAAGTTGGCTAAATCATCCAGTTTGGCGCTGGCAAAACCAAAGTCTAAGAATTGCTCGTTTTTATGGCCAACCATTGAATCTGCTGTGTTAATTGCTTTGTACAAGGCCACTCCCGGCAGGCCAAAAAGCACCAGATAAAAGATTGGCGCAATAATGCCATCGGAGGTGTTTTCGGCCAAGCTTTCAACCGCTGCATGCGCCACCCCATCTTCATCCAACTGGTCAGGGTCGCGCCCCACAATATGGGAAACAGCGTGGCGGCCTTGGGTCAAATTCTCGCGCAAGCCGTCGGCCACAGCCTTCACCGCTTGGCCCAATTCCTTTTGTGCAATCAACGTACTAGCGAGAAAAATCTGAGCCGCCCACCCAAAGGGAATATCGCGCAAGGTCCAAACGATTAGGAGCGAAACAAATGCGGTGGTTGCCAGCAATATCGTGAGCATTACAAAGCCGTTTCGGCGACGGCGCAAATTGCTCAAAGCTGGATTATTGGCCCGTTTTTCAAGCACTTCAATTAGCTTACCCATCCACATAACGGGGTGGCCGACCGCGTTCAGAACAGGCCTTGGATAGCCCAAAATCCGCTCGAGTAAAGTGGCCGCAAAGGCGAGGACAAAGCTTGTCATGTTGATTTCCTTGGCGTTTTCATGGTCTGAGCGATTTGATCGAGATTGACGTGATGTTCCAAATGGGCGGCAAAGCCATCCAATATCTGGTCAATCCGGGCCTCAAATTCAAGCTCAGCATTGGTTTTTGCGCCCAATTGATCCAAGAACGCGCGGCGGAATTGGTCCGATGCGAAAAGGCCATGCAGGTAGGTTCCAACGATCTGACCGTTTGGCGACATTGCTCCCTCAGGCTGATCACCAACCCTTGCAAAAGGTTGTATCCGATCTTTGCCAGTGGTCTCGCCCATATGCATATGATAACCGGACAGGGGCAAATCATGCGTGCTTGAGACTGCGTTCTCTAGGCGCAATTGCTTTTGTTCGGACAGGCTTGTTTCAACGTCGAGCAGGCCCAATCCAGCAACGGATTTGGGGGTGCCTTCTATACCATTTTTATCGGCGATTGAGCGCCCTAACATTTGGTAGCCGCCGCAGATTCCGAGCACAGATTTGCCTTGGCGCACATGGGCTTTGATGTCGATATCCCAACCCTGCGCAACAAGAAATTCATAGTCTGATATTGTCGATTTTGAGCCGGGCAGGATTATCAAATCCGCGTCCATGGACAACGGATTGCCGGGCTGGATGATGTGCAAGCTGACGCCTTCTTCTTGGCGAAGAGGATCTAAGTCATCAAAATTTGCAATGCGCGGCAAGCGCGGCACGACGATTTTGAAGTCGCCCGTTTGATCTACTTGGCGATGATCTAGGGCTAGCACATCCTCGGGCGGCAAAAGCTGTGCATCTGGATAGTCGGGCAGCGGTCCCCAACACGGCAAGCCAGTACGATCTTGGATGAAGCTTTTGCCTTGTTCAAACAGGTTTGGGTCGCCGTGAAAACGGTTAATCAAGGAGCCAACAATGAGCGCTTTGTCAGCTGGATCGATAACCTCCAAAGTACCAATGATCGAAGCAATAACTCCACCACGGTGGATATCGCCCACCAACATGACAGGCAAGTTGAGCGCGCGGGCGAAACCAAAATTTGCAATATCGGCGGCGCGCAAATTGATCTCTGATGCGCTGCCTGCACCTTCTACGAAAATCAGATCAGCATCGGTTTGTAATTCTTCAAATGCTGAAACTGTTTGTGGCAAATAGACACTGCGTTTTTTGAAATACTCGCGGGCGGACATAGAGGCCACACGTTTGCCGCGCACCACCACTTGCGCACCTGTTTCTTGCTCCGGCTTCAGGAGCACGGGGTTCATTGCGGTTGTTGGTTCAATGCGGCAGGCACGGGCTTGCAGCGCTTGGGCACGGCCAATTTCACCACCGTCGGCGGTTACCGCAGCGTTGTTCGACATGTTTTGCGGTTTAAACGGGCGCACCGAATGGCCGCGGTTGGTGAACGCACGACAAAGGCCTGCAGTGACGAGGCTTTTGCCCACGTCCGACCCTGTGCCCATGATCATGAGTGCTTTGGCCATTTTGCCTATTCCACCTGCTCGATAATATGAGCGTATGAACCCATAATGCGCCCTTGAACACAACCCATTGGCGCAACCGGGTTACCCTGCGCGTCAGTTGCGACAAACAACGGATTGCTCACCGTGCCAGATTGGGTTGAATAGTGAAACTCGTGCCCGCGCAGGTTTTGTGTCCACGGCAGCGCGTTTTTGTGCGTTAGTTGGCGGTAGCCGAGCTGTCGGCGGGGGCGGTCGATCATCGAACTGTGTGGCAAAAGCCCTAGCATTTTGTGGGTTTGGCCCTGCTTGTTTGTGAGGCTTTGTCCGAGCACCATATAGCCGCCACACTCGCCATAAATCAGTTTGTTGGCATCTGCGGCTACACGCATGCCATTTGCGAAGTGTGCAGCGTTTGAAAGTTTTTCCGCGTGTAATTCGGGGTAGCCACCGGGTAGAAAAATGGCGTCTGCGGATTGGTCCGGCGCTTGATCCTCAAGTGGTGAGAAGAAGCTTAGCTGGGCGCCCTGGGCCTGCCAATCGGACAGGAAATGAGGGTAGATAAAGGCGAAAGCCTGATCGCGGGCGATGGCCATACGCTGACCAAGTGGTGGAAGTCTTTTGGGTTCGCTGATTTGGTGAATGGGTTCAGCGATAGACTGCAACTTGTCCAAATCGATATTTTTCTCGATCCGGTTTGTCGATGTACTGGCCACCGCTTTGGCCGCCGCAAAATCCTGCGGCAAAGTGAGGCCCAAATGCCTTGAGGGAATGTTTAATTCGTCATCACGACCAAGGGCGCCCAAATAGGCAACATCGAGCGGTTCAAGAGCTGATTTCAGCATTTGTTCATGCCGTTCGCTGGCGACGCGGTTCAAAATCACTCCTGCCACTTTGATGTCTTGGCGCAGGGTCGAAAAGCCGTGCACAACGGCTGCGATCGATTGCGCCATCGACCCCACATCCACCACCAAGATCACGGGTAAGTTGAGTGCAGCGGCCAGATCGGCAGTGGAGCCGTTCCCGCTTACAGCACCGTCAAACAAACCCATCACGCCCTCGATTAACAATAGGTCCGCGCCATTTGCGGCTACGTCAGCGCGGCTTTTCAATTGTGCTGCCGACATGGCCCATGGATCAAGGTTGGAGGCGGTAACGCCCGTGGTGAGCGCGTGAAACGACGCGTCAATATAGTCCGGTCCAGTTTTGGCGGAAGCAGCATTGACGCCTCGATTTTTGAGCGCACCGAGCAAGCCCATGGTGATGAGCGTTTTGCCTGACCCCGAACTAGGTGCTGCAACGATCAACCCGTTAGCCAATGCGGTTCTCCGATGGGGTATACCAGTTCAAGATTTCGCGGTAGTTGACCACTTGTCCGATCACAACAATGGCGGGCGTTGGCACGTCTTCGCGTTCAACAAATGCGCCCGCTTCTCCAAGCGTGGTGATTGCCACCGACTGTTCGGGCAGCGTGGTATTTGAAAGTATAGCGAGAGCGTCTTCTGGTTTGCGGCCGGCTGCTATCAGTTTTTCGGAAATTGAGCTGAGGTGTTTCACCGCCATAAACATGACGATGACAGGGGCGGCAGTTGCGATAGATTGCCAATCAACAGCATGGGGCACCTCGCCTGTTTCATCATGTCCCGTGAGGAAGATCACCGCTTGATTGATATCGCGGTGAGTAACGGGAATTCCGGCATAAGCAAGCCCGCCGATACCCGAAGTGATGCCCGGCACAATGCGAAATTTCACACCCGCTTTGGCCAATGTTTCACTTTCTTCACCGCCTCGGCCAAAAACAAATGGATCGCCGCCCTTAAGGCGCAAAACCTTTTTGCCTTCTTTTGCCCAATCGATCAGGCTTATTGAAATGTCTTTTTGTTTTGGCGAAGGTTTTCCGCCGCGCTTGCCTGCATAAATGCATTGAGCATTTGGGTTGGCGAATTTGAGCAGCTCTTTGCCCACGAGGGCGTCATAAACGATCACGTCTGCCTGCCCCAAAGCGTAATAGCCAAGCATTGAAATCAGGCCAGCAGCACCCGGCCCTGCGCCCACAAGCCAAACAGTGCCCGGTTCAAAGGGAGGGAAATCCGCATCATCCATACGCCCGAAATGGCCTTGCGGCTGATCCGGGGCGAACAAATTTTTGAGGCGATGCAAAAAGCTCATCTAAACTTCTTTCTTTGCGCGACGTCGTGGCCGCTATATAGAACATTGATATGAGTGCGGACAGCCAAAAACAACCCGATCAATTGCGCCGTGGCTGGACCACAGGCGCATGCGCCACCGCAGCAACAGTTGCCGCGCTTGAAGCGCTGTTGGGCGACGGCTTTCCCGATCCTGTTTCGATCACCCTGCCCGGTAAACAAACCCCCAGTTTTGCATTGGCCACCGAAGAATTGGGCAAGGGGTATGCGCAATGCGGCATCATTAAAGATGCTGGCGACGATCCGGACGTAACCCATGGAGCGATGATTATCGCGCGGGTTCAAATCGGAGCACCCGGCAGTGGCGTTACCTTTAAAGCTGGAACGGGCGTTGGCACTTTCACCAAACCGGGACTGCCGCTGCCGCCAGGCGAGCCGGCCATCAACCCTGTGCCGCGCAAAATGATGCGTGAGCATGTAGAAGTGATTTGCGAAAAACATGGCATTTCGCCCGATGTGGAAATCACTGTTTCGGTGCCCACAGGCGAGGAGCTGGCGGATAAAACGTGGAACCCAAGACTGGGCATTTTGGGCGGCATTTCGATTTTGGGCACCACAGGGATTGTCATCCCCTATAGTTGCGCGGCGTGGATACATTCGATCCATCGCGGCATCGATGTGGCGTGGGCTGAAGGCCTGCCGCATGTTGTCGGCTCCACCGGCGACACGTCTGAAAAAGCGGCGATGGCACATCTTGACTTGCCCATGGAAGCCTATCTGGATATGGGCGATTTTGTTGGTGGTTTGCTCAAATATCTCAAGAAAAACCCGGTGCCGCGCCTGACCATTGCTGGCGGTTTTGCAAAGCTCGTGAAATTGGCGCAAGGGCATATGGATTTGCATTCAGGTCGCTCCCAGGTTGATTTCAACTGGTTGGCGGCTGAAGTGCGCGCGCTTGGTGGCACAGACGACCTTGTCGCGCAAATATTGGAGGCGAAAACCGCCAAACATGTTCTGGAAATGTGCCAAGATGCCGGCCTTAGTATTGCGGACCGTGTTGCGGAACTGGCCAACAAACAAGCGCAAAGCAAGTTGGATATCAACAAGACCAAAACAAGTGTTTTGGTGGTGGATCGAATTGGGGTTATAATCGCGAACAGCTAATCGCAACTTGGAGGTGGAACTATGCGAATTTTGGTATTCGGCGGCACCGGAGAAGCGATTGATTTGGCGAACGGATTGGTCCGGCAGGGCCATCAGGTTACCACGTCGCTCGCCGGACGAACGCGCAAGCCGCGCCTGCCCAATGGGCACATTCACACTGGCGGTTTTGGCGGCACGCAAGGGTTGATCGATTTTATCGGTCGCAATGGTTTTGAGATGATCATTGACGCCACGCACCCATTTGCTGCGACCATGTCGACCCATATTGTAGATGCTTGCGTTGAGATGAACAAACCCATGCTGCGCCTGACGCGCGAAGCCTGGCAAGCAAGCGTTGATGACAATTGGAACCATGTATCGGACATTGAAGCGGCAGCTAAACAATTGCCAGCGGATGCGCACGCGCTGGTCACGGTTGGTCGCCAACATATTGAGCCTTTGGTTTTGCGTACTGACTGTAAAATATTCGTGCGGGCGATTGAGCACCCCGAAGTGATTTTGCCTTCTCACGTGACCGTGATTTTGGAGCGCCCGCCGTTCCGATTGAGCGACGAATTGGCCTTTATGCGAAAACACGAAATCACCCATTTGGTCTCCAAGAATGCGGGCGGCGGTCAAACCGCTGCCAAGCTTGAAGCAGCGCGCATGGTTGGGGCAAAGGTGATCATGATTGAACGCCCACTGTTGCCAGAAGCGCCCGAGGTTTATTCGGTTGATGCGGCACTGCAATTTGTTGCCGATCATTCAGCCTCCGCTGCCTGACGCTTTTTCTTTTTGCCCTTGTTGCGCAGCACATGGGCGAAGTCAGCGCTATATAGCTCGCTGTCGCGGAATTGTTTTTGGCCGAATACTTTGCCAACGAATATCAAGGCTGTGCGGGTGATTTTTTCTGCCCGCACATCGGCGCGCATGTCTTTGAGCGTTGTGGTGATGAACTTCTCGTCCGGCCAAGTGGCACGGTAAGCGACAATCACCGGGCAATCTTCGCCATAATACGGGGTCAGGGTTTCTTCGACATATTTAAGGTTACGGATCGACAAGTGGATCGCAAGGGTTGCGCGTGACTGGCCCAAAATCTCAAGCGTTTCATGCTCGGGCATGGATGATGCTTTGCCCGACGTGCGGGTGATGATGATGGTTTGTGCGATCTCTGGCAGGGTCAATTCAGTTTGCAATTTCGCTGCCGCGCCAGCAAAAGCGGGCACGCCGGGCACCACTTCGTAGGGGATTTGCAAATCATCGAGACGGCGCATTTGCTCGGCTACGGCGCCATAGATCGATGGGTCGCCCGAATGCACACGTGCCACGTCTTCACCGCGCTCGTGTGCTGATCTCATGTCCTCAATAATCTCACGAAGGTTCATGGGCGCGGTGTCTTTCACCAATGCCCCTTCAGGAGCAGCTTCCACGATCTCGGTTGGAACCAATGAGCCTGCATAAAGGCATGTGGGGCAGCGCTCGATCAGTTTGAGGCCACGCACGGTAATGAGGTCTGCAGCGCCAGGGCCTGCGCCAATGAAATATACGGTCATGATGCTTGATCCATTTTTGCGGCTTTCTTCGCGTAGCCGCGCGGCGTATAGGCGACAGTTTCGCCAGAACCACGTTTGAAGCTTTTTGATTGGGATGAGCCGAACATAACGATGGTCAGCATGTCGATATCTTCAGGGTTAAACTCGCCCAATTCAACCACCCGCACTTTTTCCGCAGTGCGTCCGAGATTGGACGCGATCACAACCGGTGTATTGTTGGGGCGATGGTTCAAAAACTTCTCTTTGGCGATTTCAATCAGGTCCGTGCGACGCATGGAGCGCGGATTGTAGAAAGCGGTTACGAAGTCTCCTGCTGCGGCAGCATCCAAACGTTTGAGAATATCCTCCCGCGGGGTCAGCAAATCCGACAAGGAGATACAGCAAAAATCATGACCTATTAGCGCGCCTGATTTTGCGGCGGCAGCTTGGAAAGCGGAAATGCCGGGGCATGTTTCTATCGCCACGCGTTTAGCCGCGTCGGATATGGCGCGGTCGCCTGTTGCGGCCAGCAATTCGTAGATCAAAGCACCCATGGCGAAAATGTTCGCATCGCCTGAACAAATCAGCGCGACCTGTTTGCCGCTGCCTGCCAACTCAAGCGCATGGCGCACGCGCAACTCTTCTTCACCCAAGGCAAAACGATGTTCGATTTGATCGGTTTTAGCGTCGGCAGCGAGATCCAGATACAATCCGTACCCAACCCAATCGCTGGTACGGCGCAGAGCCATATCTGCTATAGGGGTGCGCAATTGGTTGGTGCCGGGGCCAAGGCCCACAAGATAGAGAGCACCCGCTAGAGTGCCGAACGCATCAACGTCAATTGGTGTTTCGCTGATACCTATGGCGCAAGTTGCTTTGTTGGTCTTTTGCTTTTCGACCAACAGGGCTCCTGCTTTAATCGCCGATGCCTCTGCAACTGATGGGGTGCCAACTTCGCTTAAAACCACCGTTGAAGGATTGGGGACGCGGGCTGCCTCTTGTTTCAACTGATCGGCGGTGAATGTGCGCAAAGGTACATTAAAATGGCTTGCAGCGGCATCGAGCGCTGCTTCATCTGACTTCAAGTCAATGGACGCAATGGCAGCGATTGCGAGCGGTGAAATGTTGTTTTCGGCCAGTGTTTTTTCGACCAGTGCGATCACGTGATCAGCTGGACAATGGCGTTCGCACCCAATGCCAACGATCAAGTTCTTTGGTACGATATGGAGTGATGCACCGTCTTGTACCAGATGATCAATCGCCACATTCACAGTGCCATCTTTTAAGAGCAGGCTACTTTTTTCAAGCCAGGGGGCATTGCCGACCAGATTGATTTTTTCGCCCGCGAGCAATTTCGCCATGGCAGATTTGGCCGCATCGGGGTTTGCCAAAACGTAACCAAATGGAGGCTCGTCCAAAGAGATGCCCAAGACATTGTCGCTTGCCGTGGTGATGGCGGCGTTGCCGCCAAGCAATGCTGAGAGATCTAAAGCCAATTGGTTCGCGCCGTGGTGCCCACCTAAAAGGGGCACCGCTTGCTCGCCATTGGGCGACACGGCAACAACTGCTGGTTCTGACCTTTTTTCGCTTAGAATAGGTGCGAGATAGCGCACCAAAATGCCGGATGCACAAACGCCAACAATTGAGCGCTCAGCGCTATAGGCGGATTGCAGAATCGCTATGCTGTCTTGACCATCCTTATCGCTTTTAAGCCAAAGTTGGCCGTTCAGGTGGTCAGCGATTTTTCGTGCGGTTGTGTCGCCAGCAACGGAGAATGAGACGACCAGAGGTGATTTTATTTGCCCCATGCTTCATCTCCTTTGTAACAGAGGATGGTTGAAAAATAGGGGCGTTCGTCTTTGGCAAAATCCATTAGTGGCGTCACCTTTTGGCAGTTTTGGGTGGCATGTTCCACCACGATGGCGTTTGCGGCGTGCCCCGTTTGCGTGAGCACATCACGGATCCGATCAAAATGGCGACCAACTTTGATGATGGCGGCGCTTTGGGTGTGATTGAGTTCAAAAATCAGTTTTTCGCTGTCTAGGGGCGCTGGCAAAACCTTGAGGGTTTCGTTGCGCGCAGCCAGCGGACGGCCAATGGCAGATGCGGTGGCGGTGAGTGAAGTAATGCCGGGCACAATTGAAACACGCGCCTGAGGCAAGCGCTCTATCATATACATGGCCGAGCCATAAAACAGCGGGTCACCTTCGCACAAGTAAGCAACCGACTTGCCTTCATCAAGAAGAGACGAAATCGTCTTGGCAATCTGGTCGTAGGCCTGTTGTGCTGGTTCGCGTTCAACTTTCATTGGCACATTGACCGGCAATCGGACTGCAGTCGCACCGATGTGCATTTGAGCAATCGACAAGGAAAGTGAAGTTTCGCCAGGCTTTTGCGGATAGACCACTACATCGGCTGCGCCAATGGCATTGACCGCCTTGAGGGTTAACAACTCGGGGTCGCCCGGTCCAACGCCTACAAGGGTCAGCGTGCCGCTCATTGTTCAACCTCTTGCGGTTTGGCGACATTCCATTGGGTTACTGCCATGCGCGGGCGCAGCGCTTTGTGTGCGCCAACATTGTCCAAATGTGAAATCTCTATTCGGGCCATGTCGCCGCCATGTTTTTCAAGCCGGTGCACCAATGCCATTTCACCGTCCAGGGTTACTGCGTTGGCGACCAACCGACCACCGGGTTTTAAAGCGGCCCAACAGAAATCAAATAGTGCTTCATTGCCCACATCACCGCCCATAAATATCGCATCGGGCGCATCTAGTCCTTCAAGACTTTCAGGTGCTTGGCCTGAAACAATTTTGAGCCCGGGAACACCAAGCGCCTTGCGGTTTTTTTCGATCATTTCAATGCGCGTCGCGTGACGCTCAAAACAAGTAGCGATTGCACGGGGTGCCGCCCGCATCCACTCAATCGCAACCGAGCCACATCCTGCGCCCACGTCCCACAATTGTTGGCCCGGCAACGGCGCTAGTTTGGCCAAAGTGGCAGCACGCACTTCCCGTTTTGTCAATTGCCCATCATGCACGAAGGCACCATCTGGCAGACCGGGCAAAGGTGGCAATATCGGCGCACGCTCATCCGCGACACAATCGATGGCAACAGTGTTGAGATTACCCACGCCTTTGTTGGAGTGATCCTTTGCCAAGAACTCGGCTTGGCTTTCTGTTTCCCCGCCCATGGCGTTGAGCACTGTCATTTGGCTTTCACCATAGCCACGGTTGGTCAAAAGTTTTGCAATTTCTGCAACAGTGCTCGCATCGCTTGTTAGCGCCAAAATGCGTTGACCCGGTACAATATGGGAATGAAGGATATCAACAGGACGGCCATGCACAGAGATGCATTGAACATTTTGTAGCGGCCATTTCATGCGCGCTGCGGCAAGTGAAAAAGCAGAAGGCGCTGGGTGAATTTCGAATTCTTCCGGCGCAATGTGTGCGGTAAGCGTTGCGCCAATGCCAAACCATGTGGGATCGCCGGTGGCTAATATCACCGTTGGCGTACCGCGATAGGACAGGATTTGCTCTATCATTGCGCTAAGCGGTGATTGCCAAGTGACCAAACGGTCATCGAGTTCGCGCACCTTTGGTAGACTACGTGGCGGGCCAATGATTATTTTGGCTGAATCAAGTAACGCGCGCTGTTCGGGCGCGAGCGATTTCACCCCGCGCGCGGTTACGCCAACGACATGTAGCCAAGGTTCACTCATGACCATTCTCCATCAATGGTGATTGCGTTTAGCGCTGCACTGGCCATTGCCGACCCGCCTCGTCGTCCAAGAACGGTGACGAATGGAATGTCCAATTTCGCTTCCGACAATGCTTGTTTTGATTCAACGGCACCAACAAACCCCACGGGCGTTGCAATGATAGCTGCGGGTTTTGGCGCGCCTGCTTTAATCTGTTCAAGCAAATGAAACAGCGTCGTCGGTGCATTACCAATCACCACAATTGCGCCTTCAAGATCCGCTTTCCACAACTCAACTGCAGCCGCTGAGCGCGTGGTTTGCATTTGCTTGGCGAGCGTTGGAACTGACGGATCGTTCAGCGTGCATGTGGGCTCAAAACCTTGCGGCAGAAAACGGCGAATGATGCCTGAGCGTACCATTTCACAATCACACAAGATCGGGCGCCTTGCATTAAGTGCAGACGTGGCAGAACCCGCCACGTCGCCATGCCATCGGATATCGCTGGTCAAATCCACCATGCCGCACGCATGAATCATGCGCACCACTATTTTGCGCAAGGGTGCGGGGAACTGATCCAACGCGGCCTCACGCTCTATTGTGGCAAAGCTTTCATCATAAATCGCTTGGGGATCGCGCAGCCAGTCCACGGGCTTTATCCCTTCCCTTTTGTAGATTGTTCCATGGTTTTTGGTCCTAATGGATGATCTGCAAACGGATAAGGGTGGTGAGCGTGGTCGTGGTGATGATCATGAGTGTGCGTATGGTCATGGTCATGGTCATGACTGTGATCATGGCTATGCTCGTGCGCGTGAACTGGCGTCCACTCAAGGCCATGTTGTTTGCAGAACTCTTCGTTCCGACAAGATGCATCACAATCGCCGTTGCAGGGGCAATTTTCCATGCCGCCGCCAATGCCCTCAACATGATGGTGATGGCTTTCTTGGGCCAGCCCCACTTCCGCTTCAAAGCCTAAAACTTGCTCTCGATATTTGCACATCTGGCAGTTCATTTTGTTTTCGCCATGAAGGGTTTCTTCAACGCGATCAATAAAGGTATCCACAACCAGATCGTGGTCGTTAAGATAACCCGCTTTGATGAACTCTATGTCTGGATATTCTGCTGCCACTTCATCTGTGTAGCTATAAATCCGTTTCACCAACACACCGGTGAAAAGGAAATAGGGGAACACAACGATACGTTTGTAGCCAAGTTTGGTCGCATGGCGCAGTGCCGGCGCGGTCAGCGGAAAAGTGACGCCTGAATAAGCAACTTCACCCCAACCAAAACCCATACCTTCCCACAACATACGCATGACTTTGGCGACATTTGAGTTGGCGTCCGGATCAGACGCACCGCGGCCCACGACAACCAAAAGCGTTTCTTCACGCGGCACGTCGCCGCCCGCTTTAGCCAAAGCTTCTTCAATACGTTCGCCAGCGGCACGGATCATTTTCAAATCCACACCAAGTTCGCGCCCATAAATGACTTCCATCTCTGGGTTTTGCGCTTGATAGCTATTGAGCACCGAAGGAATATCGTTTTTGGCGTGACCAGCCGCAAATAGCATGCCAGGCACAGCCAATACCTTCTTGATCCCCTGATCCTTAAGCTTATTTAGCCCGTGGTGGATCACTGGATCTGCGAATTCCAAATAGCCATATTCAACCGGCACATCGCCAAGCTTCTCTTTTAAGCGATCTTTGAGGTGGGCAAATTCGCCCACCGCCAATTGGTTGCGGCTGCCGTGGCCGCACAACATTACTGCTGTGTCGGCCGGAAGGTTCAAATCGCGCTTCACGATTTGCGACCGCGCGCATAAAGAACAAGGGCAATTGCTGCCAAGCCGAGCGCCACTGGCGCAGCCCCCATGAGCACAAGATCTGCTATGGTGTGAGCGTGACCGTCAACAACCGCCGTGTGGCCTGCGTGAGCAAATGCTGCGCTGGTTGTTACAAGGGTGGCGAATGTGGAAATGAGAATTTTAGTCATTTTCTACCTCTGTAGTTTTTTAAAAAACGAGGCAGAGTTCATTTATATCAAAACGTCGAGCAGCTCAGGACTTGGCCCCCTATTTGGGTCGACCGCACCGGAATCGCTTTCAGTTCCTAAAAGGAACGCTGCGAGAGATGTTTTACGGCTTGAGTTTGAATGGGTCAATGATTGAACCGCGTCTAAAAGGATTAGTTGGACTTTTAGCATCTGCATGCGACGCCAGTTAACGCGAGCCCACTGCACTCAACATGTGTTCACCCGGCAAAAAAAGGGGCGAAAAAGCGACCGCGTAAGTGTCTGCCATAGATTTCAGCGCATGAACCGGGTCAATTCTTGAGCTAAATAAGCAGGCAGTTTTGCCTTGCCCTTCATGGAACGCTTACGGTGTGTTTACCAAACATCTGAGGTCGATCTTAACCGATTTGGCTTACTTTGCGATCAAAGATGCCCAGAAATGGTGTGGAGAAAGACTGATGCAAGAGCATGCAAATCAACCGCAGAACCTGCCGGACACTAAAGATCACTCAATTGTTCTGGGTGCCGTTAGGGTAATGGTCAGTGCAGTCATTCTTGCCGAGATCTTTGTTTTCACAATTTACAGCTTCTTGGACCCATCATCTATTCCAAGGGCATCGATTGTTACACTTGTCGTATCCACTGTTGTTGCGTTCCCGATCGGCTATTACATCCACAATCAAAACGCTCGACTAAGGCGACTATCAAGACAATTGGCACAGATTGCCAGCACGGATCAAATGTCTGGATTGATGAATCGTACGGCATTTTTGCAGGCTGTTGAAGTCGCTCTGCATACGCCTATGGGGGGCCCAACTGCGGGCAGCTTCCTGTTTATCGATGTCGATCACTTTAAGAAACTCAACGACGATTTCGGCCATTCGATTGGCGACGACGCCATAAGGGCCATTGCAAATGCTATCAAGAGCACACCGCCCGCCGAAGCTTTGATTGGCCGCATTGGTGGCGAAGAGATTGGCCTGTTTTTACCCAATGCGAACAAAAAGATGGCGAAATCTGTCGCTGAAAATATACGCCGAAATGTGCGCAAACTCGTCTACAACAAGGGCGCAAAACACCATCGTTTGAGCGTTTCCATTGGCGGCTCTTTGCACCAAGCCGGGCAATCGCTAAGCGAATTTGTGCAAAGAGCGGACGAGCGGATGTATCTGGCCAAATCGGGTGGCAGAAATCGGTCTGTTTTTGACGATGGCCAAACACTTGAACCAAGTGTTGGCGAAGTTACGCGCAGCGCTTGAGGTATCCTGCTTCAACGCACTGCTCTATAATGGTTTTGGCAAGCGCCCACAGTGTTTGTGAACCATCCTGAATGGCACCATTGCGCATACGCACTTTATCTTCATTCACATCAAAATATGTCCAGCGAACGCCTTTCGTGTGGAAGCTGTACAGTAACGGCGACAATCGATCCATTGCGCGCGCAAATTGAGCATCATCACTCTTATGTGCTTCAAATTCTTCCCAAAGCAATTTCAGCTCATCGCCAAAATCACTTGGCAGCATGCCAAACAGGCGATTGGCAGCGTCGATTTCGCGTTTTTCTTTGCCCTTTTGCGCTTCAAGGTCGTGAATGGGTGCATCACCTGCGTCGATCTCGACAATATCGTGGATCAATAACATCTTTAGAACCCGCAACAGGTTGACGTCCATGTTGGCGTGCTCTTTTAAGATTACGGCCATGATCGCAAGGTTCCAAGAATGCTCCGCGTCATTTTCCAGTCGATCAACGCTGACCAGTTGAGTTTGTCGAATGATGGACTTTAGCTTGTCCATTTCCATGACAAAGTGGATGCGCTTGGTGAGATCAACGTTGGTAAATTGGACGGTGCGCATATGATCCGCCAACTGCTTGTGTTGGTTCTCTGGTTCAATCGTTGGGTTTTTACTATCTCGGACCACACCAAAATCTTGGTAGGTCTTGAGCAAAGTTTCATATAGGTTTTTCAGATCAACCGATACATCGTTCATACTGACCATTTGGCCACACACCATCGCTTCATCAACACCCTGGTCGACCCAGCAGCCCTCGCCTGCAAATCCGTAGTAGATATAGGGTGAAAGCCGATCAATGGCTTTGGCGAATTTGGCTTCTGCTGTTTCGCGCGCCTCAAACTCTTGCCATAACTGGGTTAGCTCTTGAGCTTGGTTATCGGGCAGCAGGCCAAAAATTCGGTTGGCAGCTTTGCGTTCTGTTTCAAATTGTTCAGCTGCATCTGCTCCAGCATAAATATAGGTATCACCTGCATCAATTTCGACGACGTCGTGCACCAATAGCATTTTGATCACCCGCTCGATGTTCACCTTCTCGCCCGCATAGGGTTCAAGCACCAGCGCCATCAATGCCACATGCCAAGAGTGCTCAGCGTCATTCTCTACTCGGTCTTCGCAGATGATTTTGGTCATCCGGTCAACGGCTTTGAGTTTGTCCATCTCCATTACAAATGCGATTTGTTTTTCGAGGCGGTGGTCGTTGATTTTGAGCTGTGGCATTTCGGTGGTCATGACAATTGTCCTTGATCTTTGAAAAAGCGGATATGTCCCTTCAATTAAAACTGAAGAGATGGAATACTCAAAAGGCGCTTGTTGCGCCTAATGCTCTGTTTGGCAGTTGTTGTGATCGCTCAAGACTTCAAGAATACGGCATTTTTCAATTGTGCCATGCTGGCAATTGTTCAGCATGGATTGAAGTTCGGCCTTTAAGCGCTCGAGCTTTTGAATTCGTTGTGTGACATCGTTTAGATGATGTTCGGTGATTTGGTCAAGGTCTTCACATGGCGCGTCTGGGTGCCCGGCGAGACGGATGAACTCGCGAATAGCATCGATGGAAAAGCCCAAATCGCGCGCATGAACGATCATATCTAGGCGGTTCAGAGCGTCCTGATCATAACGCCTCTGGCCACCTTCCGTGCGCCAAGGCTCTTCTAGCAAGCCAATTTGTTCATAATACCGAATGGTGGGCACTTTCACATTTGCATGTTTTGAAAGCTGGCCAATCGAATATTCTTCAAGTTTTTTGCGCATGGGGCTTGAACCTCTAGTCACTATAGCAATTATGTCTAGCATCAGCGTTGGCGAAAATAAAGAAAGATGCGTTGCATATGAGCGAGAAATGTTGCGGGCACAACCACACATTTGATGGCATGTCTGAAGAATACAAGAAACGCCTAATCTGGGTGACCATCATCAATTTGGTGATGTTTGGTGTTGAAATGGGTGGCGGTCAGCTTTCCGGTTCTCAAGCGCTAAAAGCTGACGCATTGGATTTTTTGCAAGACGGTGTGACCTATGCAATTAGCTTTTGGGTGATCGGACGACCCCAGGGTGTGCGGGCAACTGCTGCGCTGTTTAAGGGCCTGACACTTTTGGCGATGGGACTTTGGGTGGCAGGTTCCACCGCTTATCAGTTCTTTTATGTTGGTGTACCCCATGCAGAAACAATGGGCGTGATCGGCTTTATGGCCCTTGTTGCCAACCTTGCTAGCGTCTTGTTGCTGATGGCTTACAAAGATGGAGACGCCAATGTGCGCTCGGTCTGGCTATGTTCGCGCAACGATGCAATTGGCAATGTTGGCGTGATGATTGCAGCGCTTGGGGTGTGGGGCACGGCCTCGGGCTGGCCAGATTTGATCGTGGCGATCATCATGGCGGGGCTGTTCTTATCGTCTGCATGGCAGGTGCTCAATCAGTCCGTTCGTGAACTGCGCACGGCTAGCGACCATCAGCACTAGAGATCTTCAATCATCTCAAGCAGTTTGAGTACGGTGCGTCGATTACGAGTTGTAATTGGCGTACCGATTTTTTTGGCAAAGTTGAGCGCTGCGAGTTTTGATCGACCCGAACCATTGGCAAAGTAGATGTGTATTTCACTGTCTGTGACCTGCACCAATTCTCCATTTTCCGCCACCTCCTCAAGGGTAGAAAGCGCATCGCCAAATGGTGCATGGCGTGTGAAGCCAGTCATCATGTAACTCATGTTTCGATCATTTGTAAAAAAGGGGTATTCGCTGGCTGCACTGGCGATTTCTTCATTGGTGCGCACAATTATGTCGGGCTTATAGCCAAATTGGTTTTCAAAGGCCGTTTCAAGAAAGTCTTCAATTTCGTCACGCCTGCGATTGTGTAAAAACACAGCGTTACCGGATTGAATGTAGGTGGTAACCTTTTGACAATCTGCACCCTCTAGCATCGCTTTAAGATCAACCATTTTGATTTTGTTGTGGCCGCCCACATTTAGGCCACGAAATAGCGCCACATATTTATTCATTGTTCTGCGATGCCTTTCTGGCAGAATCTACAAACCATATTCGAAGAGAAGACCATGAACGCGCCCCAGCCTGCAATCGAAAACAAACTCGGTCTTTGGCCAGAAAAAGTTGAGGCTGTGGTTTTTGATATGGATGGGCTGCTTTTGGACACAGAACAGATTTACAAACGGGTGATGCAACAGCTGTGCAAAGAGTGGGGCCATGAGTTGACCCACGAGATGTTTGCCGCCTTCGTGGGCATTCCGCAAACTGAAAATGTGCCGATTTACCAGCAGTTTTTCGGAAAAGATTTTGACGTACAAACTTACGAAAATTTGATGGTCGAGCGCGCGCATGAAGAAATGTCAAAAGGCATTCCGGTGAAAAATGGCGCAAAAGAATTGGTGGCAGGTTTAAGTGCGCGTGGTGTGCCCATTGCGGTGGCCACCTCAACGGGTGCTTCTGCACATAAGCATTTGGAAGAAGCGGGGCTGCACAGCTATTTTGATACCATTGTTACGCGCATGGATGTGACAAAAGGGAAACCGCATCCTGAGCCCTTTTTGACCGCCACATCCCGCTTGGGTTTCGCGCCGGAAAATTGTATTGCGTTTGAGGACAGTCACAATGGTGTGCGTTCCGCGAGCGCTGCTGGATTGGCCACAGTGATGGTGCCCGATATTCTTGACCCAACCGACGAAATCGCCGCCATGTGTGTGGCTATTTTACCAAGCCTGTTGCACTTTAAGGCTGAAATTGATCACTTTTTTGGGCCCATGAATTAAGTCAGCGCAAAAATTTCGACCAGAACTTCGCCAACTAAAAGACCAAACCTGAGGGTTGGATTCCAGAACAACCTCTACGGCGAGCTCGCTGCGCTCAAATAAAAGGGCCGCTAAAGCGGCCCTTTTGAGATTGTTTAAGCAAAACCAATACTACATTTGCGACGGCAAGAACAGCGACAGGGCTGGAATGCCAACGAGCAAAGCAAGCCGGATGATGTCTGCCACCCAAAATGGGGTGACGCCCTTAAAGATGGTGCCGGTGGATACATCGCCCACAACATTTTTCAAAATGAAAACGTTGAGGCCCACGGGCGGGGTGATCAGACTGATTTCTGTCACCACAACCACAACAACACCAAACCATACCGGATCAAACCCAAGTCCAACCACAAGGGGGAAGAAAATGGGCACGGTGAGCAGCAACATCGACAGGCTCTCAAAGATCATACCCAGCACAATGTAGATGCCCAAAATGATGGCCATCACCATCCAGGGGGCAAGATTGTACGATGTGATCATATCGCGCAGGCCTTCTGTCAAACCGGCAACATTGATGAAGTTTGAAAATATCCATGCGCCGATCAAGACGCTGAACAAAGACGCTGTGGTGATCGCTGTTTCCTTGAGCACTTCCAGCACAGCTTTTAGGTTCAGGCTGCCACGGAACAAGGCGATTAGAAACGCGCCGGCGGCGCCCATGCCTGCAGCTTCAGTTGGCGAGAAGGTTAAATGGATTGGCCAAACATCAAGCGCCCCATATAGCCCACCAATAACCAAGAAGAACAATATCAACACAGCCCAAACACCACGTAGCGCACCAAGCCGACCGACCCAGTTTGTGCGTTCACCAGCGGGCCCCGCTTTTGGGTTGCGGGTGACAGTGAATTTTACCGCGAAGATGTAAAACAGGATGCCGAGCAAGCCGGGAATAATACCCGCCATGAACAATTTACCGATAGATGTTTCCGTCAGCAGGCCATAGATCACCAAAATAACCGAGGGCGGAATGAGAATGCCAAGTGTACCACCAGCGGCAATCGATGCGGTTGATAGGCTGTCTTCATAGCCATATTTGCGCATTTGCGGCATGGCCACTTTGGACATGGTGGCAGCGGTTGCAAGGGATGAGCCACAGATGGCAGCAAAGCCGCCACAAGCCAAAATTGTGGCCATGGCCAGTCCACCACGCATATGCCCCAAGAATGCATAAGAGACCTGATAGAGCTCACGGGCAATGCCGCCTTTGTTGACGAATAGCCCCATCAAAATAAACAATGGAACCACCGACAGGCCATAATCTTGTGAGGTATCAATAATTAGCCGCGACACCATCGACAGGGCACCGCGAAAACTTGTTTCGTGCATGTAGCCAACCATACCCACAAGCCCCATGGCAAAGGCCAAAGGCATGCGCAGCAAAACCAAGGTCAGAACGGCACCAAAACCGATTAAAGCTTCAATCATTTTGCTCTTCCAATAGTTGAGGTGCAAACAAGGTGATCAACCCACGGGCGAGCAACACAAACGCACTTACAAAAGTCATAATGGCGATAAACCATCCAATATAAAACTGAGGGATGGCGAGATATTCGGTTACGTCGCCATAGTCGCGTGCCCGCTCGGCCAAAACCACCACTTGACGCGCTGGCCACAGCAACATGGCCCCGCACGACAGGTTAACAATGGTGTCGCGTATGCGGATCGCCCATTTGTTGGTGAATAACGGGTCAGCGAGATCGACCACAATGTGTTCTTGGGTACCACTGATAATGGGCATGATCAAAAAGACAATGATGGCCATAAACATGCGGGTAAGTTCGGTTGCCGCCTCGATGGGCGCATTGAACGTTGAGCGCAGGATCACGTCAGCAAACGTCATCGCCATCAGCAAGAACAGCACCAGAGAAGCAACCAGCAGCGGCAGTTGTGACAGTCGTCGAATAAAGTTCAGAGCAGATTTCATAGAATGTTCCTCAGCCGAACATTAATTTGGCGCAGATCGAGTTGACCCGCGCCAAACTAAAAAGTCAAATAGGACCCAACTATTGGGCAGCCATTTCAGCTTTGACCATATCGTAGGCCGCTTGAGCGTCGATGCCTAAATCGTTAAGTTGTGCCAACACGTTTTTGGTGATTTCAGCTGCATACAGACCATAAAGCTTTTGGTCTTCTTCGCTTGCAATTGTAATTGAGTTGTCGCCCGCATCAGCAGTTGCTTTGCGGCCAATTTCATCAATTTCATCCCAAGCAGCACCAAGCATGCGGCTGGCAGGTTCACCGAACACTTTTTCGTCCAATGCTTTCTGCAAATCAGCAGGCAGACTGTCGAAAGTTTCTTGGCTCATCAAAAACGCAAATGACCCACGGTAGAAACCACCTGGCATTTCATAAACGTTTTTAGCCACTTCGGTCAGCTTAAAGCCTGCACGTCCTTCATAAGGCATAGCAACCGCATCAGCTGAATCTGATGCCAATGTTTCGTAAACTTTTGGCGCTGGCACTTGAATGCCGATCATGCCCAATTCTGCACCAGCAACACTGGCAACACCGCCTGGTAGACGAGTTTTCAATCCATTCAAATCAGCAAGTGTTTTTACTTCTTTATTTGAGTGAATTTGGCCTGGCCCATGCGTCGTTAGACCCATGAGTTTTACCCCACGGTGCTCATCAAGCTTTGCCAAATGGGCTTGGTGCACGCGCCAGTATGCAACTGAAGCTGCTTCAGCGTTACCTTCATAACCCGGCAATTCGATCAGTTGAGTGGCGGTAAAACGACCCGGCTGATATCCGTGGAAAATGATGGTCATATCCGCCGCGCCATCCATAACCAAATCCATTTGAGCTGGTGGTGGGGCAAGACCGAGTTTGACTTCAGCGGTGATTTTGCCATCGGTCGCTTCTTCGATCATTTTGATCAAGCCGGGCCACATGATGGCGTTAATGCCATGGCCTGGGCCGGTCCAGCTTGAGATCGTTAGCGTGCGATCAGCGGCAAAAGCGCTTGTGCTTGCGGTAATTGCAACAGCGGCAGCTGCTGCAAGTTTGATGAATTTGTTCATTACTACCTCCCTGAATGAACTCTCCTACATTCGCACCGGCTGCCTAGCGCAACCGAAACGTTCTCTTTGGGTTTGCAAAAGCTATTGCTTTTCCAATCCTTTTATTCCGCCCAAAAGCAAATCTGTTGCTAGATCGGCGTAATCTGATCGCGTCATCCCCTTGCCGCGGCGATACCAAAGATAAAACCAATTCAACATGCCAAATAGCGACATGGTGACCGGCCTTAGCGTCTCTTTGTGCTTTTCAAAACACATCGGAGAAATGGCATTGATGGCATTCGAAAGTGTAACTACCAAGCGCCTTTGCATGTCTGCGAGCGTTTTTTGATTGGCCTTTGGCAGGGATGTTGTTGCTTCAAGTTGCAACTTATGTTCGGCGTCCGCGTCACGATATTGGTCTAGAATAGCGTGAACCAGTTTTCGCAAGTGCTGCTCGGGGTCATCACTCGGCGTGACGGCTTCAACCGCATCAACCAAGTCCTGCAGATGGGTGTAAATGATGTCATAAAGAAGCACTTCTTTGCTTTGGTAATAATGATATATCAAAGCTTTAGATACACCACACTCAAGCGCAAGTTGGCTCATAGACGAGCGGTCGAATCCATTTTTTGCAAAGAACTTCGCAGCGGTTTTTAGGATCGCAACGCGTTTTTCTTCGTGATCTTTTGCAATGGTGCGCACCACTATTCTTGCCCCTCTTTACGGTTATCAACTACCCGCACCGCTTTGCCTTGAGAACGAGGCACGCCACCTGGCTCCTTGGTAAAGACTTGGGCTGAAACGCCGATGTTGTCTTTGATTTTCTTTGACAAAAGCTTGGCCGTTTGTGCCCTCGCGTCCTCAGAAGCAGCATCCTTTGTTGCTTCCACATGGACGATCATCCCGTCCATGCGACCATGATGCACAAGTTCGATTTGAAAGTGCGGCGCAAGACCAGCAACAGCAAGCACCTGTACTTCAACTTGGGTTGGAAATACGTTTACGCCACGCAAGATGATCATATCGTCAGATCGGCCGGTAATTTTCTCCATGCGCCGCATGGAGCGTGCTGTACCGGGCAAAAGCCGCGTCAGATCGCGGGTGCGATAACGAATAATCGGCAAGGCCTCCTTGGTCAGCGAAGTGAAAACCAATTCGCCTTCTTCGCCTTCTTCCACCAGTTCGCCGGTTTCAGGATTGATGATTTCGGGATAGAAATGATCTTCCCAAATGTGCAACCCGTCTTTGGTTTCCACACATTCATTGGCAACGCCTGGCCCTATAACTTCTGACAGACCGTAAATGTCCACCGCGTGCATATCAAACGCATCTTCAACTTCTTTACGGGTCGCATTGGTCCATGGCTCAGCGCCAAATATACCAACTTGCAAAGAGCATTCGCGCGGGTCAACGCCCTGCTTGGTGAACTCATCAAGAATCGCCAACATATATGAGGGCGTGACGGTTATTGCATGGGGTTGAAAATCTTGGATCAGCTGCACTTGACGAGAGGTCATGCCGCCAGAAATCGGCACGACTGAACAGCCCAAGGCTTCTGCGCCATAATGAGCACCCAAACCGCCAGTGAAAAGTCCATAGCCATAGGCGTTGTGCAAAATATCGCCTTTGCGCACGCCTGCCGCCCGAAGCGAACGAGCGACAACAGAAGACCACATGTCGATGTCGTTTTTTGTGTAGCCAACAACTGTGGGCTTACCTGTTGTACCCGAAGAAGCATGAATGCGGCTCACCTGTTCTCGTGGGACCGCAAACATGCCAAACGGGTAATTATCGCGCAGGTCGGTTTTTACGGTGAAGGGGAACTTTGACAGGTCAGATAGACTTTTCAGATCATCTGGGTGAACACCGGCTTCGTCAAACTTCTTCTTGTAGAACGGCACATTGTTGTAGGCATGGGCCAATGTTGATTTCATGCGAGCGAGTTGCAGCGCTGAGATTTCATCGCGCGATGCGATTTCAATCGGGTCCAGATCTGCTTTGTTCGGCGTCAAGTCTTTCATTTATTCCCCCTATGCCCGCTCAAGCATCAGTGCGATGCCCTGGCCAACGCCGATGCACATGGTGCAGAGCGCGCGCTTACTCCCAGTGTTCACAAGCTCTATGCTGGCGGTTAGCGCCAAACGAGCACCAGACATGCCCAAAGGGTGACCAAGTGCAATTGCACCACCATTTGGATTAACAAAATCTGCATCTTCGGCGACACCCAATTGGCGCAACACTGCAATGCCTTGGGAAGCAAAGGCCTCGTTTAGTTCAATCAAATCCACATCTGTGATTTTGAGCCCCAAACGGTCCAACAGCTTTTGCGAAGCTGGTGCTGGGCCAATGCCCATGATGCGCGGCTCAACGCCTGCTGTGGCCAAACCAACAATTTTCGCCTTTGGGGTGAGACCATATTTTTCAACTGCAGCTTTTGATGCAACGATAATTGCAGCAGCGCCATCATTTACGCCCGATGCATTGCCGGCCGTCACTGAACCACCTTCGCGGAACGGCGTGCCCAATGCGCCAAGCTTTTCCATTGAAGAAGCGCGCGGATGTTCGTCTTGGGAAAAGATTATTGGGTCTTTTTTGCGCTGTGGAATTTCAACTGACACAATTTCCTGCGCCAAACGGCCCGAAGCAATCGCTTTTGCCGCACGTTCTTGAGAGCGATAAGCAAATGCGTCCTGATCGTGGCGTGAAACACCAAAATCTTCAGCGACATTTTCGCCGGTTTCCGGCATCGAATCGATGCCATATTGGCTTTTCATCAGCCTGTTGACGAAGCGCCAACCAATGGTGGTGTCGTAGATTTCTGCGTTACGAGAATAGGCCGTATCCGCCTTTGGCATCACAAATGGTGCACGGCTCATGCTTTCCACACCACCGGCCAAGATCACCTCAGCTTCACCCGCTTTGATGGCACGTGCGGCCATGCCCACAGCATCCAAGCCCGAACCACAAAGCCGGTTAATTGTTGTGCCAGGCACACTTGTTGGCAAGCCTGCCAACAGCGTCGCCATACGCGCCACATTGCGGTTGTCTTCACCTGCTTGGTTGGCACACCCCATATAGCAATCATCAATTGCTGAAGGGTCTAGATTTGGCGCAGCTTCCATTGTTTTTTTGATCACATGGGCCAACATGTCGTCGGGCCGCACCGATGCAAGGGTGCCGCCAAAGCGGCCAATGGGGGTTCTAAACCCTTCGCACAAGTAAGCTTCGTTCACGCCTCATTCTCCGTAAAATGTGTACCTTTGATGGTGCGCGAGTGGCCCCGAAAATGCGCCAATGCCTCACCCTTTTGGTTTGTAATTGTAACGTCATAGATACCGGAGCGTCCGGTCTTGCTCACTTCAATGGCCGTGGCTGTGAGCACATCATCTTTCATGCCGGGCGCGGCATAAGTAATTGAGTTTTGATAGGCTACGGCCAATTGATTGTAGCTGTTGCACGCAAAGGCAAAGGCACTGTCCGCCAGCATAAAAACATATCCGCCATGGCAGATTTTGTGACCGTTTAAATGTTGGTCGTTGATGGTCATCGACAAGGTTGCCGTGCCTACTCCAACATTTTCTAGCCGCATACCGATACGCTGCGAAGCGGAATCGTTATCCCACATGATTTGTGCCGATTTTTGCGCACGTTCGAGCGGGGTGATCATTCCACACCGCCAAAGTTTGTTGGGCGTTTGTCGAGAAAGGCACTCACGCCTTCCGCATAGTCTTTTGACCGACCACAGCGACCTTGCATTTCAGCCTCAACATCCAAATGTTCATCAAGCGAATGATCAAATGAGCTTTGCAGTGCTTGCTTCATCATGCCCAAACCAAAGGTTGGGCCCTCAGCCATTTGTGCGGCTAGTTTGCGCGCATCGTCCATCAATTGCTCATCGTGAATTACCTGCCAGATCATGCCCCATTCCACCGCTTGTTTGGCTGGAACGGGCGTCGCGGTTAGGCAAATGTATTTGGCACGTGCTTCGCCAATCAGGCGAGGCAATATCCAGCTGCCGCCAGCATCAGGCACCAAGCCCACTTTGGCAAAGCTTTGGATAAACTTGGCGCTTTCAGCCGCCAAAACAATGTCACAACCAAGCGCGATATTGACGCCGGCCCCCGCGGCTACACCATTTACCGCACAGATGATCGGCTTATTGATAGAGCGAATGAGCTTAACGAGGGGATTGTAAAAAGTGGAAATTGTCGCGTGCAAATCCGGCGGCGACGTCATTTTGCGTGGATCGCGCGCATCCAAATCTTGTCCGGCGCAAAAGCCGCGGCCAGCGCCGGTGAACAAAATCGCCCGCACAGATTTATCGTCTTTTGCGTCACGCAATGCGGACTGAAGCGCACCATGCATTTCATCATTGAAGGCGTTCAAACGGTCTGGACGATTAAGGGTAATCTCCACCCAACCAGCATTTTTGGTGACAATGATTGTGTCGCTCACGCGATCCTCCCCAGAATATCCCGAGCATTTCTCAAGATTTACTTCTCATGTGAAATTTAGCTTTACATAAACCGACTGGTTGGTCAATATATGATAAGAATTTGATTGTTCGACTTTGGGGGAATGATATTGTCGAGTGTTGTGAGCGTTGAATTGCGGGGCGATATTGCTCTTGTTGAAATCAACAACCCGCCGGTGAATGCTACCGGCGTCGCCGTGCGCCTGGGTTTGCTCGAAGCTGTCGCAAAAGCGGAGGCGGCAAACGCCAAGGCCGCCATAGTTTATTGCGCGGGCCGCACCTTCGTCGCAGGTGGAGACATTTCCGAATTCGGCAAACCGCCACAAGAACCACATCTGCCGGACGTTTATCAGAATATTGAAGACAGTTCGGTGCCTTGGGTTGCGGCAACGCATGGCACCACGCTGGGCGGCGGATTTGAATTGGCCATGGCCTGTGATTTCCGTCTTGCACAAACAGGCACACGTTTTGGGTTGCCTGAAGTCAATTTGGGCTTGGTTCCGGGCGCAGGTGGTTCGCAACGTTTGCCCCGTTTGATTGGTGTTGAAGCCGCAGTTGAATTGGCCACAACCGGACAGTTGATTGATGCGCAGCAGCTTTTTGACCTTGGTGGACTTGATCTGGTTTTTGAGGGCGATCCAGTTGAAGCGGCACTTGAGTTTGTGGCTGACTTGCCGACCCCACTGTCAGGCTTGAGCAAAAGATCCCCTGCTCCTGTCGCCGATGATTTCTTTGCGTCCAAACGCGCAGAAATAACCAAACGCGCCAAGGGACAAACTTCTCCTTTGGACAATTTGCGGGCCATTGAATGGGCGGCAACCTTGCCCTTTAGTCAGGGCCAGCCAAAAGAGCGCGCGCTACACTTGGAGTTGCGCGATAGCGCGCAATCAAAAGCATTGCGACACGCTTTCTTCTCAGAACGGGCGGTGAGCAAGCCCAAAGCCATGGAGGGTGGCGCACCGCTTGATATCACTAAAATCGCGGTTGTTGGCGGCGGGCTGATGGGTGCGGGCATTGCCTTTGCATGCCTAAACGCTGGATATGATGTTGCCTTGATTGAGCGCGATCAAGACGCAGCTAACGCTGGACGTGAACGGGTTGAGGGCCTGATCGCCGGCGGCATCAAACGCGGCAAGATTTCACAAGACAAAGCTGAAAAGCTTAAGTCGTCGCTGATTGCTGCAGACGACTATGCAGCTTGTGCCGACGCGGATTTGGCAATTGAAGCTGTGTTTGAAGACTTAGGTGTAAAGCAACAGGTTTTCCAATCACTCGCCTCGCACATGCGCGAAGATGCGATTTTGGCCACCAACACATCTTACATCGATCCAACGCAGATTTTTGAAGGCATTACTAACCCGTCGCGTTTTATTGGGCTGCATTTCTTCTCTCCAGCGCACATCATGAAGTTGCTCGAGATTGTGCAGCTGCCAAGTACATCGAAAGACGTTTTGGCGACCGGGTTTGATTTGGGCAAGCAATTGCGCAAAGTGGGCGTTTTGTCCGGCATTTGTGACGGTTTTATCGGCAACCGCATTTTGTCCGCCTATCGCCGCCAAGCGGATTATTTGCTGATGGACGGCTGCACGCCAAAACAGATCGACGATGCCATGCGCGGTTTCGGCATGCCAATGGGTCCTTATGAGTTGCAAGACTTAACGGGGCTACAGATATCGTGGGCTAATCGCAAACGACAGGCCCCAACGCGCGCACCTGACGAGCGCTATGTGCGCATTGGCGACTTACTTTGTGAAGCTGAGCGGTTCGGCCAACGCAGCGCAAAAGGCTGGTACAAATATGTTGAAGGTGACCGCAAACCCCATGAAGATGGGTTTGTGACCAATTTGATCGAACAAGAGGCCAAGGCCGCAGGCATTGAGCGGCAGCTATTCACCAACCAAGAAATCGTTGATCGCTTGATGGCCGTGATGATTAACGAAGGTGCGCTGATTGTTGAAGAAGGCATTGCGGAGCGTGACCTGGATGTGGATTTGGTGAAAATCCACGGCTACGGTTTTCCACGCTGGCGCGGGGGCCCAATGCATTATGCAAGCGAAATTGGCATTGATCGCGTCAAAGCTGCGATGACTGATGTGGCTAAACAAAGCCCAAATAGCTGGCGCTTGGCAGAGCGTTTAAAATGACCAAAGCTGAGCGCAAGATGATAGAAGGGTTCGACCTTACAAATCCTCCCTTAGGCTTTGTTGAGGACCCGTTTCCCTTTTATCATGCGCTCCTCAAATATGCGCCGGTCTGCCCGCAACCAGACGGCTCATTTGTTTTAACCCGATTTGCAGATTTGGACCGCATTTATCGGGACACCACGCTTTATATCTCGGACAAACGGCAAGCGTTCTTGCCCAAGTTTGGTGGCGATGCACCGCTTTATGAACACCACACGACCTCGCTTGTGTTCAATGATCCTCCCCTGCATACGCGGGTGCGCAAAATCATGGTCGGAGCGCTCAATGCACGTGCCATCGCCAATATGGAGCCGGGGTTGCTTGAGACCATCGACACCTTACTCGAGGACATGGCGGGCAAGCAAACAGTCGACTTGATCGAAGATTTTGCCAGCAAGATACCCATTCAAATCATTGGTAATATGTTTGATATGCCCATGGCCGATCGGGAGCCTTTACGGGATTGGTCGCTGGCTATTTTGGGTGCACTTGAGCCTACTCTAACCCCAGAGCAATTGGCAACGGGGAACAAAGCTGTTGTTGATTTTAAAGCCTATTTGAAAGACCTCGCTAATCATCGCCGCAAATACCCCGGCAATCCTGAAACGGATGTTTTAACCCGGCTGATTGAGAGCGAAGAAGGCGAACTGTCTGAAACCGAACTTCTGCAGAATTGCATATTCATCCTGAACGCTGGACACGAAACCACAACCAATTTGATCGGCAACGCTTTGGCGGCGCTACACGCGTTTCCGGGGCAAAAATATGCCCTCAAGTCCAATCCTGAGATCATCAAAACCGGGGTAGATGAATTCTTGCGCTTCTTGTCACCCAACCAATTGGGCAACCGCGAAACCACCGCTGATATTGAGATTGATGGCATTAAGATTCCGACGGGCAGCAACTTGCATTTGGTTATTGGTGCGGCAAACCGTGACCCAAGCCAATTTGAAGATCCAGATGAACTCAAACTTATGCGCAGACCAAATCGGCACTTGGCGTTTGCTGGTGGCCCACATCTTTGCGTTGGCTTTTCATTAGCGCGCATGGAGGGACGTATCGCGATCAACAGGTTCCTCAAAAAATTTCCGAACTACCAACTAACGGGCAATGCAGAACTAGGCGGGCGCTTAAGATTCCGCGGCTATGCAAAATTGCCGGCAAAACTAAGCTAAGGGTTTAAATCAATGTCTATTATGCAGCTTGAAAGCTATGCGAACGGCCAGTGGGTGGGACCATCTGGCAAAACGCGCAAAATATTTTCTGCCGTAACTGGCGAAGAAATCGCGGTAGCCGGATCAGACGGTTTGGATTTCCAAGCCATGATCGATTTTGCGAAGCAAAAAGGTGGCCCTGCGCTCCGGGCGATGACATTTCATGATCGGGCGCGGATGCTTAAAGCATTGGCGACTTATCTCAACGAACGACGCGAGCCACTTTACGAGCTTTCTTATAAAACGGGAGCCACACTTGCCGACAGCAAAGTCGATATTGATGGCGGCATTGGCACCATGTTTGTTTATGCATCAAAGGGTCGCCGCGAAATGCCTGATGGGCACATCTACCCGGATGGCGACCTAGAAGTCTTGTCACGTAACGGCACGTTTTTAGGTCAACATTATTGCACACCTTTGCTTGGTGTCGCGGTGCACATTAATGCATTCAACTTCCCCATGTGGGGCATGTTGGAAAAGCTCGCACCAACTTTGCTTGCTGGCGTTCCAGCGATTGTGAAGCCTGCGACCTCGACGTCATATCTCACCGAAGCATGTGTGAAGATGATGGTTGAGAGCGGCATATTGCCTGAAGGTGCGGTGCAGTTGATTATGGGCGGTACGGGCGATCTATTGGATCGTTTGGATTGCCAAGATGTGGTGAGCTTTACGGGTTCAGCCAACACAGCCTCTTACCTCAAGTCGAATAAAAACATCCTTGATAAGGGCGTGCGCTTTGTCGCTGAACAAGACAGCCTCAACGCCTCAGTGCTTGGCCCGGATGCAACCTCTGAAACGCCCGAGTTCGACCTGTTCATCAAAGAAGCTTCGCGCGAAATGACCACAAAAGCTGGTCAGAAATGTACCGCGATCCGGCGGATGATTGTGCCAAACGATCGGGTTCAAGATGTGATCAATGCGATGAGTGCACGGCTCGACAAAACGGTCATTGGCGACCCGGCGGCCGAAGGCACCCGCATGGGCGCCCTCGCCTCTTTGGATCAAAAGCGTGACGTGCTCGAAAAGGCCGCTGAAATTGGCACTGAGTGCGAATTGGCTTATGGCGATCAAGCTTCGATGCAACTGAACGGTGACGGTCTAGACAATGGCGCATTTGTGTCGCCTTTGTTGTTCCACTGCAAAAACCCAGACACAGCAACAATCGTGCACTCGACCGAGGCTTTTGGCCCCGTGGCAACGGTGATGGGATATCGTGACCTCAATCACGCGATTGAATTGATGAACAAAGGTGGCGGTTCGCTAGTTGCTTCTGTGATCACCAATGACCCAAGCGTTGCGCAACAATTGACGATGGGCGCGGGCGCGTTTCATGGTCGGCTATATTTTAACAACCGTGACAGCATGAAAGAATCGACCGGCCACGGCTCCCCGCTTCCGCACATGGTGCATGGAGGCCCGGGCCGCGCAGGCGGCGGCGAAGAATTGGGTGGCGTACGCGGCGTTACGCATTATATGCAACGAACTGCCGTCCAAGGCAGCCCAGACCTGCTGACCGCGATTGGCGGCACCTACGTCAAAGGCGCCAAGTTCATCGAACCGCCTGCGCATCCGTTCACCCGCACGTTCAACGAGCTGCAAATCGGCGAAACTGTACACACTGCATCGCGCAAAGTTTCCATCGAAGACATTGAGCATTTCGCTCATTTCACTGGCGACACATTTTATGCGCATATGGACGAAGAAGCAGCGGCGGCTAATCCGTTTTTCCCCGGCCGCGTTGCGCATGGCTATTTGCTCTTGAGCTTTGCGGCTGGCCTGTTCGTTGAGCCAAACCCCGGTCCGGTTTTGGCCAATACGGGATTGAACGACCTTAGTTTTCAAAAACCTGTAAGCGCTGGCGATGATGTTCGTGTAAGCCTTACTGTTAAACGCAAAACCAAGCGGACAGATGAATATGGCGAGGTGCGCTGGCACGTGAATATGTTCAACCAAGATGACGAGCAAGTTGCCGAATACGAGCTTTTGACGATGGTGGCATTTGAGCGTACATAGAGGTGTATGAGCACACCTAATCCACTGATTCAGCCGTTGATCGACCATCTGCATTCAGATGGTCGATTGCGCGTTTGGTCGGTTGTCATCACCATTTTTGGCGACGCAATACAACCACATGGCGGCACTGTTGCCATGTCGGACCTACAGACCATTCTTGGCGCGATGAATGTTGAAAGCGGCGCGTTGCGCACGGCCATGTCGCGTCTTGCAAAAGAAGGTTGGGTAACTAGAGAAAAGCAGGGTCGGCACAGTTTTTACAAATTATCCAAAGCCGGATTGAAAAGCTTTATTCCTGCCACGCAGAAAATCTATCGACCAACCTACGCACCCGATCCAAAGTCCATTTTAATTGCGGTTGGCCCTGACGTTATTGGCCATGCACGAGAAACTCAAAATGCGTTGCTGGGCGCGTTTGGCGGGCTGCAGTTGCGCAATGGCGTTGGCTTGTTCGCCGACCCTTCGGACAAAGTGCGTCAGCAAATCGTCGATGCTGAGTTGCTGACCATTAGCGGCGACATTGAACGACTTCCGGATTGGGTGATCGATCGGTTTGATCTGCAAAATCTTGCAGACGATTATGACGCATTGATTGCCCGGTTTTCGGACATGGCGGCAAAGACTGAGGCCTTAAACAAACTATCGCCGCTTGAGGCGCTTTGCGCCCGCACGCTGCTCATTCATGATTGGCGGCGTCTCATTCTCAAACAGCCCGCCCTGCCGACGCATTTATTGCCCAAAGATTGGCCGGGCGGAGCATGTCATAAATTGGTGCGCGAGCTTTATTTGGCACTTCTGGCACAGTCTGAGAATTGGTGGGACTCCGAGCCGAAAAAAGCGGCACAAACTGAACTATCGCACCGCTTTCAACACCAATATGTCGATTAGTCTTCGATATAGGCAAATACGCCGGTTGAGGTGGTCGCGACCTTCTCGCTGCCCTCAGCAAAAATGTCGACGCGTGTTGTGGCTAACCGCTTGCCGTTCGAAAGCACTGTGACTTTGTAAATCACGTTACCTTCTGGAAAGGGCCGCATGAAGTTGGTCGACATATCAACGGTCACACAGTTGCGAAAACGCCCGTTCAAATAGCTGAGCGCCAAAAAACTAACCGTGTCAGAGCCTGCCATGAGCGCTTGGCCCGAGACCAAACCGCCATTGGGGCCCCGGTGGCGCAGGACTTTTTCCGTCGCGGGCATGATGAATTGGGTTTCTGATTCGCCTAGCTCCAGCACCTTAATGCCAAGTTCTTGTACCCACGGCGCGCAAATTTCCTCAATCAAACCCTCAAGTTCGGCCCCATTCAAGCGTTTTTCCATCCCCAAAACTCCGATATGTTACAAAATTTACTTGATATGTGAATTTTCGTCACTTATTATTATCAGCAAGAGAGGGGAATGCCAATATGTATTCACAAGGATTGATCGGCGCGGATGGCGCCACTGAGGAAACTGAAGAGTTTCTGGCAGCCTTTCAGGCGCGCATTGATCGGGAAGAAAAAATCGAACCGAACGATCCGATGCCTGAAGGATATCGCAAAACTTTGGTGCGCCAAATCGGCCAACACGCCCATTCAGAAATTGTGGGCATGCTGCCTGAAGGAAACTGGATCACCCGGGCCCCATCATTGCGTCGTAAAGCAGCGTTGCTTGCGAAAGTGCAAGACGAAGGCGGGCATGGCTTGTACCTTTATTCTGCAGCTGAAACGCTTGGCGTAACCCGGGAGCAAATGACTGAAGAACTGCTGTCTGGCAAAGCTAAATACTCGTCAATCTTCAACTACCCAACCCCAACTTGGGCGGACATGGGCACCATTGGCTGGCTTGTTGATGGTGCGGCCATTATGAACCAAATTCCATTGTGTCGCTGTTCATACGGACCATATGCCCGCGCAATGATCCGCGTATGTAAGGAAGAGAGCTTTCACCAGCGCCAAGGCTATGAGCTTTTGATTTCTTTGTGCAACGGCACAAAAGAGCAAAAAGAAATGGCGCAAGACTCAATCAATCGTTGGTGGTGGCCGTCTTTGATGATGTTTGGCCCGCACGATGCTGAATCAAGCCATTCTGAGCAGTCGATGAAATGGAAGATCAAGCGGTTCTCCAACGACGAACTTCGTCAGAAATTCATTGATGCGACGATTCCACAGGCTGAATATTTGGGCCTTACCGTGCCTGATCCGGACCTTAAGTGGAACCCAGAGAAGAATAATGGCAAAGGCGGTTACGACCACGGCGAGATAAATTGGGACGAATTTTGGCAGGTTGTTAAAGGCCACGGGCAAATGAACCGCGACCGCATCAAAGCCCGCAAAAAAGCATGGAACGATGGCGAATGGGTGCGCGATGCCGCGCTTGCTCACGCTGAAAAACGTGCCGCGCGCAAAACCCAACAAGCCGCAGAATAGGGAGATATTTCATGTCAAAAGAAACACCACTTTGGGAAGTTTTCGTTCGCCCCCGCAACGGCTTATCCCACAAGCACTGCGGCTCATTGCACGCCGCTGACGAAGTAATGGCACTGCAAGCCGCCCGCGATACATATACGCGCCGCGGCGAAGGTCTATCTATTTGGGTTGTGCCTTCAAAATCGATCTTTGCATCGGATCCGGATCAAACCGCTGAGAACTTTGATCCAAGTGTCGACAAAGTCTATCGCCATCCAACATTTTACGACATCCCTGATGAAGTGGGGCACATGTAATGTCTCAAGCTTTATTTAACGCCCTTCTAGAACTTGGGGACGACCACCTAATCCTTGGGCACCGGGTTTCTGAGTGGTGCGGCCATGCGCCGTTGCTCGAAGAAGACTTAGCCATGCCAAACATGGCGCTCGACAATATTGGTGCTTCACGCAACATCTACACCTATGCAGGTGAAGTTGAAGGCAAGGGCCGAGATGAAGATCAGCTCGCCTATTTGCGCCTTGACCGTGAGTACAAGAACTGTCTTTTGGTTGAGCGTCCAAATGAAGACTTTGCGCACACCATGCTCAAGCAGCTCTATTTTGCCGCCTTCATGGAGCCCTATTGGCAAGCCGCCCTGTCCTCGACTGACGAAACCATTCGTGGCATCGCAGGTAAGGCCGTTAAAGAGATGGCTTACCACATTCGGCATGCGGGTGAATGGGTGATCCGGCTTGGTGACGGCACTGATGAAAGCGCAAAACGCATGCAGGCTGCCGTTGAAGAGATGACCCCATATGTGGAAGAGCTTTTCACCATGTCAGCCGATGCAAAAGCATGTGCTGAAAAAGGCATATTGCCTGACCGTGAAGCACTGCGGGCACAATGGAGCCAAACCATTTCCAACATCTTTGACCAAGCTTTGCTTGATTTGCCGGAGGTGAAGTTTCCACAATTGGGTGGCCGCACCGGACATCACGGAGAAGAAATGGGCTTTTTGTTGGCACAGTTGCAATATGTGCAACGCGCCTATCCGGGCATGAGCTGGTAACAATGGATCAGCTTCACCCAAGCGAAAAACCACGCGACGCCATAGCACAGAAGGCTTGGGACGCAGCATCTGTTGTGCCCGACCCTGAGGTGCCATGTGTCAATGTGGCTGAACTTGGGATATTGCGCGACGTTGAAATGATCGAGGGGAAAGCGGTGGCCTATGTCACCCCAACCTACACCGGTTGCCCGGCGGTTTTGGCGATTGAGTTGGCAATTGAAGTTGCGTTACGCGAAGCGGGATTTGAGCCAAGAATTGAGCGGGTGATTTCTCCTGCTTGGACCACTGATTGGATCAGCGATGTAGGCCGCGAAAAACTGCGCGTCTATGGCATTGCGCCGCCGGTCAATGGATCGAATTCAAAACTCGCACTATTTGGCGAAACCATTGTTGCTTGTCCGCAATGCGGCAGCGAAAACACGCAAAAACTATCCGAATTTGGGTCAACAGCTTGCAAAGCACAATATCGTTGCAAGGACTGTCTTGAACCCTTTGATTATTTCAAATGTATCTGAGGTCGAAAAAAACATGGCACCCAAATTCCACGACTTGACCATAAGCAAAATCGAAGAGCTAACAGATGACGCGAAAGCCATCAGCTTTCAAATCCCTGCCGAATTGAAAAATGACTATGCGTTCACCCCTGGACAGTATTTGACACTACGCGCTGATGTTAATGGAAACGACGTGCGTCGCTCTTATTCAATTTCTTCGCCACTTGGCGGAAGCGAGTTGACGGTGGGCATTCGCCGCGTCGACGACGGCGTATTTTCCAGCTTCGCAACCAGCGATTTGGAAGTTGGGCAGACGCTTCAGGTGATGACACCTGAAGGTCGGTTCACCGCAGGTGTTGGACAGAACAAAGAAGCGTTACTGATCGCTGCGGGTTCTGGCATCACCCCCATGATGTCAATTGCCCAGTCGTTACTTGAAGGCGACGATGAAGCCAATGTCACTTTGGTTTACGGTAATCGCGAAACCAAATCGATCATGTTTCGCGAAAAACTTGAATTCCTAAAAGACCGTTTTCTAGAACGGCTAACGATCATCCATATCCTAAGCCGCGAAGACCAAGACATCCCGATTTTGAACGGCCGAATTGACGGCGACAAGGTCAAAGCCTTGATCAACACCGGCGCAATCGATCCTGCTTCAGCTGACGGTATTTTCATCTGCGGACCGGGCGAAATGATTGAAGTCGTGCGCGCGACTTGCGAAGAAATGGGTGTCGAAAAGTCAAAAATCCACTTTGAGTTGTTTACCCCAGCAGACGGGCAAGAACCGCGCAAAGCGCCAACCAAAGAAATGTTGGAAGCAGCGGAGCAAGGCGTTTCAGTTGAAATCATTTTGGACGGCTCAAAGCGTAGCTTCAAACTGACCGACGCAAATGAAACCGTTCTCGAAGCGGCAAACAAGCATGGGCTTGAGCTGCCCTTCTCTTGCAAAGGTGGCATGTGCTGCACCTGCCGCTGCAAAGTGGCAAAAGGCAGCGCCGAAATGGCGGTGAATTATTCGCTTGAGCCTTGGGAAATTGAAGCCGGGTTTACGCTGGCGTGCCAAGCTCGACCAACGAGTGATAACCTGACTTTGGATTTTGACGAGCTGTAGGCGGGTTACAACTGGCCCTAAAACGCTTGGTGGATTCTTCCTGTTTTGTTGTTCCACCCCGGCCCTCCCCATTGAGGGAAGTGGGAAGAATAGGCACTAATCCCAGATAACTCAGTCAAAGTCTTTTGGTCTCCCTCCCCTCGATGGGGAGGGACTAAGGGTGGGGTGCTCGAGTAAAAGCATAAGCCTTAGGCGTTCAACGCCTTCTTATATTTCTCCAGTGCACCTTCTTTCACCAAACCATATCCTTTGACCATATCAACAAGCTGCGCTTGTTCGATTGCCACTGAATGATTTTCAGCATTCAGGTTATCGGCCAGCATGGTCACAAGATGAATATACTCATCGCGCAACTGGCGTTCGTCGCGACGGTCTTTACCCCAGCCAAACACATCAAGTTTTGATCCGCGTAATGGGCGCATGGCGTTGAGCATTTTCAATGTCGGCATGGCAATCGCGCCAGGGATGGCAAACTTCTTCGGGCGGCCATTTGGCTCTTTGATCCAATTGAGCATTGGCGGCGCCATATGGAAAGTAAGTTTGCTGCCCTGCTTAAACCGCCGCTGCGCATTGCTTAGGTGAGCAGTTTCAAGATGCAGCCGTGCAACCTCATATTCGTCCTTATAGGCCATCACTCGAGAAAGCTGGTGCGCCACCACTTCGCTGAAGCCCGTTTTGCCGATGGCATGTTCAGCCGCTGTTACCTTCGCCATAATGTCTTTATATTGAGCTGCATAACCTCCGTTTTGATAATCACTCAAGAACGCTGAACGTTCAGCAATCAAATCCTCCAGCGTTTGTTCGAGTTCAGCGTCAATGTCTTGCACAAATAGCTCAGGCTGATCAGCGATAAGGCGCCCCAGTTCGAAGGCTTCAAGGTTTGCGGCAATCGCTTTGCCATTTAATTCCACTGCACGGCGAATTGCATCGCCATCTAGTGGAATATGGCCCTTTTGCCATGCCATGCCGGTGAGCATCATATTGGAGAAGACGCTATCACCGAACAATTGTACCGAGAGGTCGGTCACATCAAATGCATCCACTTGTGCTGCATATTCTTTGAGCTTTTTCAGCCGAATTTCTTCTTGGAAGTCCGCAAGACCGCGCAACACAAAATCTGCTGTTGGCAGGATTTTCGTGTTGGCGATAACGTGGGTTTTTTCTGTTGTGAGCGTTGCCATGGGTTCAGCCATATTGGCCACGACCAAATCGCAAGCGATCAATGCATCAGCAGAACCTTTGTCGATCCGCACAGGGGTTTCCAATCCCGGTTTTTCCAGGATTTTGAGGTGCGAGATCACCGCACCGCCCTTTTGGGCGAACCCCATAAAGTCAAGGACGGAAGCGCCTTTGCCTTGCAGGTGAGCTGCCATGGCTAAAACGGCGCCCACAGTGACAACGCCAGTGCCACCAATACCGGTGATCAAAATCTCACCCGTTTTGGCGTGTTTTGGCTCTGGCAAAGAGGCAACATTGGTCAACAAATGGGCGCGCCGGTTTATGTCGCCGGTTGCTTTTTCTTCTTCGCCTTCAATGGTGACAAAGCTTGGGCAAAACCCTTCAACACATGAAAAATCTTTGTTGCATGAGGATTGATCAATCGTGCGTTTAACGCCCCATTTGGTTTTCACCGGGCTCACAGAAATACAGTTGGATTGCACCGAGCAATCGCCGCAGCCTTCACAGACGCTTGGATTGATGAACACCCGCTTCTTAGGGTCCTCGATCAATCCGCGTTTACGCTTGCGGCGTTTTTCGGTGGCGCAGCCCTGATCAAAAATCAACGCAGTAACGCCTTTTAGGCCTTTGAGCTCTTCTTGAACCGCATCAAGGTTTTTGCGGTGGTCAATGCTCATACCTTCGCCGCGCATCAAATCCCAACGGAAGCGTTCGGGTTTATCACTAACCAATGCGATGCGTTTAATGCCTTCAGCGCGCAATTGCGCAATAATGGCTTCTACGCTGAGTTCACCATCCACATCTTGTCCACCGGTCATGGCAACGGCGTGGTTGTAGAGAATTTTATAGGTGACATTTGATTGGGCAGCGATTGATTGGCGAATGGCCAAAAGCCCGGAATGGAAATAGGTGCCGTCGCCAAGGTTTTGGAAGATATGCTCGCGTCCCGTATAGGACGACATGCCGATCCAATTGACCCCCTCGCCGCCCATTTGCACGATGCCGTTGGTCTCCCGACCCATCCAAGACGCCATGAAATGGCACCCAATGCCAGGCAGCGCTTTGCTGCCTTCGGGCAAATTGGTTGAGCGGTTGTGTGGGCAACCTGAACAGAAATAGGGTGTGCGCCGTGCCACCTCTAAATCGGACAGGTTTGGCGCAGGGAGCGCGTTAGGAGGTGTGCCCTCAAGGTTCAAAAAGTCATGAACCACCTGCGCCAAAATGGAAGGACGAAGCTCGCCCGCTTCGGGCAACAATGGCGCGCCAGCCAAGTCGCGCTTTCCAATGATGGTGAAGCGATTGCCCTGTTGTTTGTTGTAGAAAAGATCCTTGAGTTGAGTTTCAACAACGGAGCGTTTTTCTTCAACCACCAAGAGCTTTTCAGCGTCTTGCAGGAATGTCTCGAACCCTGTTGGCTCGATGGGCCAAACAAGCCCAACTTTATAAATACCAACCCCTAAACGTTTTGCGGCGGCTTCTGATACGCCAAGTTTTTTGAACGTTTCGATGAGGTCAGCATAGGCTTTGCCTACTGCAACGATTGCCGTTTTTGGCTTCTTCGCGCCAAACGCCACTTTGTCGATGGGATTTGCTTTGGCAAAGGCGCGCATCGCATCCAAGCGCACCAACAGCTTTTGCTCCAAAATGGGCCCAAAGCTTGTGGCCGGGTCATGGTTGAGATCAAACGGTGGCACATAATCCTTAGGTGCTTTGAAGGCACGCGGCTGCGGCACTTCAATCGCTGCACTTGATTCAAGAACCTCAGAAATTGTTTTAAATCCAATCCAAGCGCCGGTGAAACGAGAGGCAGCAAAACCGTAAAGCCCAAACGGGATGTAATCAGCAATGCCTGCCGGATGAAGCACTGGCATCATAAAATGCTCGGCAGCTTGGTCAGATTGGTGCGGCATGGAAGAGGAAACACAACCATGGTCGTCGCCCAAAAAAGCGATCACACCACCATTTTTTGAGCTGCCCAAAGCATTGCCATGTTTGAGCGCGTCGCCCGAACGATCAACGCCGGGGCCTTTGCCGTACCAAATGCCAAAAACGCCATCCACGGTCACTTGTGGATCGCTAGAGACCTCTTGTGTGCCAACGATTGCGGTTGCGGCCAAATCTTCGTTGATCGCTGGCTTCACTGTGATTTTGTATTCGTCCAACGTTGTTTTGGCTTTCGCCATAGCCTGATCATAAGCACCAAGCGGCGAACCACGATAGCCCGATACAAAACCTGCAGTGTTCAACCCAGCAGCAAAATCAGCTTTTGCTTGTTCAATAGGGATGCGTACCAAAACGTCAGTGCCCGACAGAAAAACCCGCTCGTTTTTTAGTCCGTCACGCAATTCATATTCTGGATATGCGAAAAGGCTCGCATTCGCCGGTGTTAGATCCATAATGTTCCCCTATTCCTTGAGAACCATTATCGCTCATTTTTCTTGACATATCTGATCAAATTAGGGCTCAATATAGCCACATTTTGGCAATCTTTTTCAAGAAAGCGCTTAGTTTTGACAGAACAGTTCTCAATTGATCAAATTGACGGGAAAATCTTAGATTTACTGCAACAAAACAGCCGACTCTCCAACCAAGAGATCGCCAACCAAGTGGGCAGCTCGGTTTCTTCCGTGTGGCGACGCATCAACGCGCTTGAAGAAGCTGGGGTGATCACGGCCTACGGCCTTACGGTTTCGCCGGAAAAAATGGGCTACAGCGAAACGATTTTGCTTCAAGTCAGCCTCGAGCAACATAATGATGATTACTTGGATGAGTTCACAAAGCTGGTGCAATCAATTCCCGAGATTTTGGAATGCTATGCGACGACGGGTGAGTATGATTATGTCATGAAAGTATTGGCCACAGACATGCGCTCGTATCATCGGTTTCTGCGCAATAGTTTGATGAGCATGCCGTTCATCTCCAAAACTTTTTCACAAGTGGTGATGGACAAGATCAAGTTTCAAAAAGCGATTCCAACGACTTCGGCCCGGATGAAGAAATGATCGACATTGCATTGCGAGATCTGCGCATTGCCGACCTGCGCGCCTATCGCCAATTGATTTCGCCAGACAGAGCTTTTCATCAGTTCAACGGCCCCTACTTTGGACTACCCGACGACGCTGAGCAGGATCGTTACATCCAACGCTTGCGCGAAAAATTGGAAGCCCCTGAACAGGATTTGAAAAAACTGCTGATTATTGATGCGCGGTCGGATCGAATCTTGGGCGAAGTGAGCTGGTATTGGCGCAGCAAGGCGACCTATTGGATGGAGATTGGCATTTTGATTTTCAATCAATCGGATTGGTCAAAGGGCATAGGTGCGAATGCGTTAAAACTGCTGATCGGCCAATTATTTGCCGACAGAGACGAATTGGTGCGGATTGGGCTAACCACTTGGAGTGGCAACCAAGGGATGATGCGACTCGCGCAAAAGCTAGGCATGCGCCAAGAAGCTTGCTATCGCAAAGCGCGTTTTTGGCAGGGTCAGTATTATGATTCAGTCAGCTACGGCGTCCTCAAAGAAGAATGGTCCGTTTAGCGGGTTTCAGGTTCGACAATTGGTGCGCCTGCATCACGCCACCCGCCAAATCCACCTTCGATGTGCGCCACATTTTCAAAGCCCATGTCTTTAGCGGTCTTGGTTGCCAAGGCAGAACGCCAACCCGCGGCACAAAAGAATACCAGCTTTTTGTCCGTGGCCAATTCAGGCTTGTGATAAAGACTTGTTGGATCAATCCAAAACTCAAGCATACCGCGCGGCACGTGCACTGCGCCTTCGATTTTGCCTTCACGCTTTAGCTCGCGAATATCGCGCAAATCGACCAACAAGGCCTTGCCGGATGCAGTCTGCTGTTTGGCGCTTTCCACATCGAGCGTTTCGATTTCAGCCATGGCTTGATCAACAAGTTGTTTGACCGTTTTCATTTCAACTCCCTTTACGCCGCCAGCACATCTGCCCAGTCTTTGTGCCGTTTGAACTGCATTACAACATAAGAACACACAGGCACGATTTTGCGTTTGTTCTGACGCGCGAATTCCACGCCAGCAATCACCAGTTTTGCCGCAATTCCTTGGCCTTCAAATTCTTTGGGGACACGCGTGTGATCGACAATCATTTGATTGTTGTTGCGCACGAAAGTCATTTCGGCCTGATGACCTTCGCCAAGGTCTGCGAAAAATCGACCACGTTGATTGTCTTCTTGAAACTGTATTTTGAGGTCTTTGGTCATGTTGCCGCCTTTGAGAGCAAGTCTGTTGCGAGTTTTCTAATGGGGTTATGCGAGGCAGCCAGATCAATTTGGCGCAGTTCAGCCAGAGAGATGAACTTCAGCTGTGTCGATTCTTCGCTTATGTGCAGTGCCGGCATTTGAGTCAGTTCTGCTGCAAAAACGGACATGTGGGTTTGCACTACATTGCCATCATCGTATGCACCGATGGAGCCGGGGTTATCGAACAAGGTGACGAATTCTAAGGTCAACCCTGCCAGCCCGGTTTCTTCTTCCAGTTCACGGGCTGCGCACACTTCGGGAGCCTCGCCCGGCTCGGCTCTGCCACCCGGGAAAGACCATTGACCGTTGTCGCTGCGTTTTTCCATCAATACACTATCACCCAAGAACACCATCGACACAGAACCTTGGGCGAGCGGCTGGTTGATTGGCGGCGCGTCCTTCAGATTGTCAAAAAACTCAGCCACTTTGTTGGTCCAAATAATCGATTGCCGCACTGAGCGCGGTCACTTCAGTTCCAGCCAGTCCCGCGGACAAAAACAGGGTGAGATCTCCAGCAGCCGAATTGAAGGTTTGTGCGCCAAGATGTTGGACAGGTAAATTTTGGTCATGGAACATATGTTTGTTGCCCTGCCCAGCAATCTGCTGCGGGCTATCGGAAACGATCAATCTGGTGCGCGCGACAATGTCCAAAGGCAATTCGTGGCGATCAACAAATTTGGGACCTAGAGTTGTGACATGAGCGCCATGTTTTATCCATTCTGTATCAATCACGGGTTCTGAAGAATTGGTGGCGAGGATCACGACATCAGCATCTCGCACCGCGCGCTCAGCACTTGAAGTTGGGGTGATATTTGCACTCAGCTTCTTAGCCATATCGGTTGCAAAATTACCGCGCCGCTCCATCGAGCGGCTAAACACGCTGACTTTTCCAACCTCACGTAAACTCAAAATCGCTTCTAACTGGGTTTGCGCCTGTGTTCCAGTTCCGATCAGTGCCAGTTTTTCAATCCGCTCCTCAGGCACCAAACGATCAATCGCAACGCCACCAAGGCAACCTGTGCGGATCGCGCCTAAGCGCTCGCCAATCGCTATGCCTTTGATCTTTGCTGTGGCGCGGTCAAACACAACAACCAACTGCTCTTCGACCGCATTCTTGCGTTTTGGAAAGGTGTCATAAACGCGAAACCCGGCTAGGTCTTTGTTGCCGCCGCACGTAAAGACCAGCGCACCAGGATCAAAATCGACCCGATGGCGCGGTGGCGAAATCGCTTCGCCGCGCGCATCCGCATCAATCTGCGCTCGAACTGCGTCAAGAAAAACGCGCGTTGGAATGGCGTTCAGATCATCTTCTTGCAGAATGCGCATATAGGCCTCTTTATGGTTTTAAAACTCGATCCCTACCTGTGCTTTCACGCCAGACCGGAAGGGATGCTTTATCTGGGTCATGTCGGTGACCAAGTCCGCAAATTCCACCAACTCGTCTTTTGCATTACGCCCCGTGATGATCACATGTTTCATCTCTGGTTTTTGCCTTAGAACGTCCAAAATCTCTTCAATGGGCAAATAGTCGTATCGTAAGACAATATTCAATTCATCACACAAGACCATATCGTGCTTGTCGTCCAGAATAAATTCTTTGGCTTGCTCCCACGCGGCGCGTGCCGCATCGATATCGCGCTGCCGATCTTGGGTTTCCCACGTAAAGCCTTCGCCCATTGTGGCAAGTGAAACTTGATCGGGGAATTTGTCGAGCACATTGCGCTCGCCAGTGCCCCATTTGCCTTTGACAAATTGTACAACAGCGACTTTCATGCCATTGCCAAGCGCCCGAAAGACCATGCCGAAGGCGGCTGTCGATTTACCCTTGCCTTTTCCGGTGTGAACGATGGTAAGGCCTTTTTCGATGGTTTTGGTGGCGATGATCTTGTCGCGCGCCGCCTTCTTCTTTTTCATTTTCTCAGTATGGCGCTCGTTGAGTTCTTCTTCACTCATGTTGTCGGTTTTTTTGCTCATAGCTGATCATTGCTCCCATCTAAAAAGGCATAGGTTGAATTGCGTTTTGGCGACCAGAAGCCGCGCTCCATTGCTTCGCGAAACTTGGATATGAGTTCATCATAGCCATATTTGTTGTTCTCCTGAATGAAGATACGCACTTCATCATTGAGCACAAAGGCGTCAAAGGCAATGTCGAAATGGTGTGACTTCACTGCACCAGTTGTTGCCGCGAATGCGAACATATAATCGGTGGTGGCGATAATTTCGAACGCGCCTTTGTAACCGTGTCGCATCACCCCTGAAATCCATTTTGGATTGACAACGCGCGAGCGCATGACCTTGGCGATTTCTTCGTCCAGCGTTTTTGCCACGGGCCGTTCGGGACGCGAGTGGTCATTGTGATAATTTACCGGTTGGTGTCCCGTTAGCGACGTCGCGGTGGCGGTTAGGCCGCCTTCAAACTGGTAATAATCATCGCTGTCGAGCAGGTCATGTTCGCGGTTGTCCTGATTGTGCACAATCGCTTCTACAGACTTCAAGCGTGATATGAGTTGCGCACGGGCTTTTGTGCCTTTGGCTTTGGCGCCATAGGCATATTGCCCCCAATTGAGGAAGGCGGTGGCGATATCATCGATGTCTTGCCAATCGCCGCTGTCCATGATGCCTTGCAAGCCCGCACCATATGCACCCGGTTTTGAGCCGAAAATGCGATAGCCTGCTTGCATGGCTGCTTCGGCTTCAGATTGTCCATTGTCCATCAGCGCCAACGCATCAGTGCGCATCTGCTCGGCGATAGGGTTTTCGCTGGAAGGCTCATCCAGCGCGCCAATGGCGCGAATGGCCTTATCAAACAATTCAATTTGAGTGGGGAACGCGTCACGGAAAAAACCTGAAATGCGCAAGGTTACGTCAACTCGTGGACGACCCAATTTGGCCAAAGGAATAATCTCATATCCCGAGACCCTATGAGAACCCACATCCCACTTCGGTTTAACGCCAATCAGGGCCATTGCTTGTGCGATATCATCCCCGCCGGTGCGCATGTTGGATGTACCCCACACCGACAATGCGATGGCCGATAGATAGGTGCCATGATCCTGAAAATGGCGCGTGATGAGGTTTTCAGCGGACTTTTTGCCCAACTCCCACGCGGTGGGCGTCGGCACGGCGCGGTTATCAAGCGAATAGAAGTTGCGCCCTGTCGGCAACACATCCAACCGTCCGCGTGTTGGCGCACCGGAGGGGCCGGGCGACACAAATTTGCCGTCTAAGCCTTTTAGCAAATTGGTGCGCTCGAATGCCCCTGACTGCTCCAACTTTGATGATATCGAGTTTTGGATTTCAAGCAGCACTGCTTCGCTTGCTGACCACTGATCAAGGCAATCCAATTCGCCAGCAACAAGTTTTACCGCCAGCAATTCTAGCCGTTCAATGGTGTGGCCCATATGTCGCCAGTTGTCGTTGGTTTGATCGACTAGAATCTGTGGTTTTGGCCCATCCCATTGTTCGCCCATTGGGGCAGACAGGGGATCAAAACCGAGCGCTAGATCATCTGCCAATGCGCGAATGAGGGATTTATCTTCTGCACGTTCTTCACCGCGCGGTACACGCGCTAGGGCAACCAGCAGATCAGTTTTTAACCGCCCCTGTGGCGCGTGACCAAATATGTGCAAACCGTCGCGTACTTGCGCTTCTTTGAGTTCACACAAAAACGTATCGATGGTCACGAGTGCGCTATCGTCAGGTTGATCGTCCAGCCCCATGTCCTTATCCAAACCCGTGTCACGACACAGATCAAGAATGCGGGTTTTAAGGTCTTTCAAACGGCGTTGATCAAGTCCGGCGGCATTGTAATATTCGTCTGCTAACGCCTCTAGGTCTTTTAACGGACCATAAGTCTCGGCGCGCGTCAGTGGCGGGGTCAGATGGTCGATGATCACTGCGCCAGTGCGGCGTTTGGCTTGTGTACCCTCACCCGGATCATTGACGATAAAGGGATAAAAATGAGGCAAGTTGCCCCACAGCAATTGCGGGTAACACTGTGGGCTAAGCGCGTTGGCTTTGCCGGGCAACCATTCAAGATTGCCGTGCTTGCCGTTATGGATTATCGCTTGCGCACCAAATTGGTGGCGCAGCCATAAATAGGCAGCGAGATAAGCGTGTGGCGGCACTAAGTCGGGGTCGTGATAGCTAGCTTCAGCATCCAAATGGTAGCCACGCGCTGGCTGCAACATCACGACCGCGTTGCCATAATCGAGCACGGGCAAGTGAAACAGACCATTACGCACAAATGGATCAGCAGCAGGATCGCCCCAGCGTTTTGTGACTTCGTCTTGCACTGTTGCAGGCAATTGCGCGAATAGTTCTTGATAGGCATTTACAGATAGTTTGGCCGGGCTCTCACCGCGTGTCGGATGCGCATTTGTGGGGCCGCATTGCAAAGCTTCCACAAGGGCGTTGCCATTTTCAGGCAAATCGCCCAATCCATAATCTGCTTGCTTGAGGAACTTCAAAATCTCAACAGTTGATTGGGGTGCGTCATAGCCTACGCCATTGGCAATGCGCCCATCGCGGATAGGGTAATTGGCCAAAACGATACCGACCTTGCGATCGGCTGCTTTGGTTTTGCGCAAAACAATCCAATTGCTTGCAAGCTTAGCCGCCGCATCAATGCCGGGTTGATGCGGTAGATTGGCGGATAAGGGGCATTGTGTACGCTCGTGCCAAATGTTTTGTGCTTTGTGGGCGATCAGAATATCGCCGATACGCCCGTCCAACTCAGGCAAGACAACCTGCATGGCCAAATCTTTAGCGCTAAGGCCCTGAATGTCTTTTTCCCAAACCTCGGCGGGTCGCCCACCTTGCAGCAGTTGAATGATCGGTGCATCCGTGTTGGCGAAAGGATTTTGCCCGTCGCTAAGGTCGTTGATGCCCAGCGCGAAGCCAGTGGCATTGAGGATCACGTCGGGTGTAAATTGTGCAAATGTTGCTTGCGCAAATTCAACACAAAGTTGTTCTTTAAGAGACGCGACGACCAACGGCAATGGTTGAACACCGCCCCCGTTCAGCGCATCTATTAACGCATGGATTGGGGCCACATTGCCGCCGTCGAGCAACGCGCGATAAAAGATAATCGGAGCGATGGGTTTGTCCGTATCAAGACTGACTTCTTCAAGAGCGAGCACACCTTTGGTCGGATGATAGATGCCTGCACGTGGTGTTTGCCTTGGCGTTGGCAAAGCTAACTCGCCGGCAATGATTGCCTGCATGGCGTGCAGAGCTCCAGCCATATTGTCCGCACCGCCGGCCACAAACAAAGCATGCAAAGCAGCATAGGCATCATCGCTAACGGTCGAGCGGGTTTGCAGGTCTGGATCAGGATTTGCATCGCCGGGCAATAAAGCGAGCGCAATGCCATTGTCGGCACAAATGGCGGTGAGTTGGTCCACGCCATATGTCCAATAGGCACGCCCGCCGAGCAGGCGCACAACGATCAGCTTTGCGTTGATGGCCGTTTGCTCGATCCACAAATCAACCGAGAAATTGTGGCTAATGCGCATGGTGTTGGCAAGGCGCAATTGGTCAAACTTTTGCGCATCGGCAGCATTTGCAAGCGCAGCCAGCTCAGTGTCGGCAGCGGACAGAAACAGAATATCGGCGGGCGACTGACCAAGGTCAATCGCTTCGCCTTCTTGTTGTATCTCCCCTGCTTGTGCGGTGAGAAGATGCATTAGATCTGTCCCAGCGCTGCCTGCAGTTCTTGAGTGATCTGATCACGGTTGAGCGGCGCTTGCCCGATAACCACCAGCGCGGTGCCGCGTTCATCTTCTGCGCCCCACACCTTATCAAAATAGGTATCAATGCGCGGGCCAACTGCTTGCAACGAAAGGCGTGCGGGGGCATCTTTGATCGCCACGAAGCCTTTTAGGCGCAAAATATCGTGCTTGCGGATCACGCTTTCCACCGCATCAGACAATTGTTTTTTGCTCGCTACTTCAGGCAATCGAATGGAGAAACTATCAAAATCATCATGTTCGTGGTTGTGATGATGATGGCCATCACCTTGAGCCGCGTGATGGCGTTCGTGGTGCGACATGCGTTTTTCCATGTCCAATTGAGATTCGCTCTCGATACCCAACAAGGCCGCCATGTCGATCTCGCCTTTTTGCGTGCGAACCAGCTTGACCCCATCGCGCAAATGTTTGCGCAACTCAGCTTCAACTTCTTGCAATTTTGCCTCTTCAACCAGATCAGATTTATTGAGCAAAATCAGATCTGCGCACACCAGCTGATCTTCGAAAAGTTCACCCATCGGTGTGTCATGATCAAGCATTTCGTCTGATTGGCGTTGCGCATCGACAGCAGCTTCATCCGATGCGAAACGCCCTTCGGCCAACGCAGATGCGTCAGCCACTGTGACCACACCATCAACGGTTACGTCGGCTTTGATTTCAGGCCAATTGAACGCACGCACCAAGGGTTGTGGCAATGCCAAGCCGGACGTTTCAATCACGATGTGATCAGGGCGCGGATCACGCGCCAATAGTTGGGTGATGGTCGGGATAAAATCTTCCGCCACCGTGCAACAAATGCAGCCGTTGGCCAATTCAACCATATCTGTTTCATCACACGCTTCGTCGCCACAGCCCTTCAGCACATCGCGGTCCACGCCCACATCACCAAACTCATTGATGATCAGGGCAATGCGTTTGCCTTTAGCGTTGTTCAAAACATGGCGCACCAGGGTGGTTTTTCCTGCACCCAAAAAGCCAGTGATTACCGTTGCCGGAATTTTCGATTTCATTTTAGAATCCTTAACTCGAGAGAGTTTTGCTAGTGGTCTTGCTTTGATAGCCAGTCGTGGCTAAGCGCGTAGAGTGGCGCCACACTGAGCCAAAATGCTGCGGCCATGAAGTGCGCCGCTGATACATAATTGGCAGCAAGGTGCGCCGGGACCATGCTCGCATCATGACCTTCAGGCTGCGGTGCGCCCAAAAGGTGGGGCACAAGTAAAGCCACTATTGCCCCTGCGATAACCATAGGTTCAGGAAATTTAGCCATCGTAACAAAGGCCGCTGCTGTGACCACAACAGTGGCCCACCACCACACTTGACGCGCGCCTAAATCACCTGCAGGCATGCCCGGCAGTTCCGGCGCTAGCCCTAATGAAGGCGCGATTGAAAAAGTAATGAACCCCGCCAGACCCCACAACAAAGAGTTCTGAAGGTTAAATGGAATGGCGAACAATACTGAAATGGCACCGAGCATAAGCGCAAAACCAACGCCAACGAGCAGGTTTGCTGCAACAGTATATGCATTGCGCTCAAACCCATCTGTAGGTGCCCAGGCCGGAGGAGATTCTTCCACAGCTTGGTCGTGATCATCAGCATGCGCAACTTCAGTTTCTGACGTTTCAGCGGGCACGGCATGATGGTCATGATCGGCAGATTCATATTGTTCTGCTTGAATGATTAAAGGTACGACTTTCCAAAAAGAAAAACCGGACATAACAAGCCCAGCAGCAAGGCCCGCAAAGACCGCCGCAAACAAGATATTTTTAAACATTATTCTCTCCGAAGCGAAGCCTAGTGGCAGGGAAAACCCGTAGCATGGCGAGAATCGTGTGCACCATTATGCATACGTTGATCACCAGCAAAGCCGATACCCACCACCAAAAACGTGCCAAGAAACAGCGCAAGGGACCCGGCGATAAGCCGCTGAGAAATCGAAAGAGAAATTGTAGTCGTTTGAGTAGTCATTTTTAACACCCTCCGTGTGTGCATAATCGCAATGGTTGGAAAGGTTCCAACCTCTAGGTGTGGCAGGTCTCCTGGCTTGCGATTCGTAACAACGACACTTCGCCTTCCCGGCCCCAAATTTGAGGTCAGTGGCAAAAAGAAGCGCCGTCTGGTCGCTCACAGTTGCGGGGGCAGCCATGGTTTTGGTCCCTTTTGGGTACGCCGCACCATGTTCCCTTTTCATCTCGTCAACGAACTGCGCTGACAAGAACCACGCCGATGATCTGACATTAAAGCGTGGGGCACGTCAATCGCCAGATTGCAGCACGCCGCGCATCATTTGCCGTTTTCCCGCATGTCCGGGGCATTTCTCCACTTCAAAACCGGCTGCCTGCAAATTGCGCCGCACCCAACCGGCTACGGTATAAGTGGCGAACGTGCCTTTGGTTTGGGTCTTTGTGGCCAGGGATTGCATCAGCTCAGCTTCCCACATTTGTGGGTTTTTTGCAGGGGCAAAGCCATCCAAAAACCAAGCATCTGCTTTATTTTCCCAGCTTGGCAAGGTTTGGCGCACATCGCCGATCATCAATTGGAATGTTGTTTGTGTATCGATTTCTACAGTTTTTCCGTGGCTAATCTCAGGCCAATTTGCCACCAGCTTTTCGCATAGCTTTGTGAGCATAGGCCAAGGGGTGATGGCACGAAGAATTTCGAAACTATCCATGGGGTAAAGTTCAAACGAAGTGAATGTTAACTGCTGATGGGGTTGGCGCAGTTCAATCCATTGCCGCCATGTTTCCAACAAATTGAGCCCGGTACCAAAGCCAAGTTCGCCAATCGAAAAATGCTCAGCATTGGCCCAGCGATCTTGGACACTATTGCCGCGCAAGAACACGTGATCACACTCAAGCCGCCCATCGTTGCGTGAGTAGAAGTGGTCACCAAACTCACGGGAAAATGGCATGTCGTTTTCGTGCCATTCAACATTATTGTCTTTGCCCATGGCCCATTCCAATGAAAAAAAGGGGCGCCATCACCAACTGATGCGCCCTTTCAAATTGGCTACTTAGAGCCTTTACGCTGTTGCGTGCAGGCGTTTTTCAAATAGGCCGCTATCTTTCAAGCCGCTAAGTGTTTTCACACAAGCAAGCACAGCAAGATCAACAAGCGGTTCAACAATGACCACGGTCATATAGGCTGCGCCAAATGAGAGCACGCTGGCCACGTTTGCAGCGCCAAAACCTTGGCCGTAAAAAGCCCAGAACATTACCCAAGCAACAATGCCGCCTTGGTAAAGTGTTGAAAGCTGAAGTGCTTGACCATACCCAATGTCTTTATAGGCCGTTTTTGCGGGAATGATTTTTCGTGCAACAAGGGCCATTGCAAACAATGGGCCGAGCAACGATGTCACGTTCATGCCGTATTGTGGCAGATCAATCGGCGCAAAAAGCACACCTTGCAACAAAAGCCCGGCAGCAAGGCCAATGGCTGCGGGTGCAGCACCAAACAGCAAGAACAGTGTTGAGCCCATGATTAAATGGACTTCAGAAACACCAACTGGGTGGTGTGGCAACACTTGAAAATAGAAGAAGACCAAAGCGGTGCTGAACAAAGCGCGGATGGCAAGCGAAGCCGCGCCATCGTTTTTCACCATGTCCCTTGCGATTTTGGCCGTATAGCCCAATGCGCCGGTTGCTGTTGCATAGCTGAGTGTGATTTTTGCACCATCTACGATGCTTGGTTCGACATGCATAATCGATATATCCTTTAACTCCGTCGCACTTACCCCGTGCGAAGCGTCGTTCTACGTTTTAGGCATTTGAGGTAAACAGTTTTAGGGCGATCGCCTAAACCTGTTGCATCCCACGATACCCGGTTCCAATTCACTTTAGGCCGGTCTCCGGACTTATGAGGTGAGCAAAAACTCAGATTGGATCGCCTTCCCACGAAAACGCAGTGGCTTTTTGGCCCAATCTATTCTCATCTACCGTTGCGGGGGCAGTGTTGGAATTGGTCCCCTAATTGGGTCGACCGCACCAACTTCCCGTTTCACCCATTCAAAATGGCTTTATCGCCGAATGGACACCTGAAGTACTGGCGAACCTAAAATTTGCGGTTTGTCTTGTCAATGAACATTGAATGTGGTCAATCCAAAACTATGAGTATTTCGGCAAGCAAAAATTATGATTTAGCGGTTATCGGCGGCGGTGTCGTTGGGCTTTGGTGCGCGTACTTGGGTGCAAAAGCCGGCTTAAAGATCGCCTTATTTGAGGCAAACACCATCGCTTCGGGCGCAAGTGGCGGACTTTTGGGTGCCCTAATGCCGCATATGCCGACTCAATGGTACGAAAAGAAACAGTTTCAGTTTGAAGCCCTGATCGATTTGGAACCGTTCGCCCAACAGCTTGAAGCTGAAAGTGGCATAGATTGCGGTTATGCGCGGGTTGGACGGATTTTGCCACTCAGCCTGCCCGAGCATGAAATTGAAGCCAAGCAAAAGTGTGATGCGGCAGCCATTCAGTGGGCACGACCAAACCGCAACTATGAAATGCGTACTGTAAAAAAACCGACGCACCCCAATTGGCCGCACGAAGAGGTGATGCCACATGGCGCGACGATCGACAATTTTTCGGCTCGCATTAACCCGCGCGGGGTCACCAGCGCTTTGTTGAAATGTATCAGCGATAAAGTTGATATTTTCGAAAATAGTCCCGTTGAGTTGCAGGCCGACAAGAGTTTAAAAATGCCTGATGGCGGGCACACTATTGCACGTGATATTATCGTTACGGCGGGGCTTAACTCTTTTGATTTGCTGCAGCCCTTTGTGCCATCATTGTCTGGCCGCCCGATCAAAGGCCAAGCGGCCATGCTCGACACAAAGTTAGACCCGCAATTGCCTGTGGTGCATCAGGCCGGAGTTTACCTTATTGTACACAATGACGGGCGAACGGCGGTCGGCAGCACGTCAGAGCGTGAGTTTGAAGATGGGCACACAACAGATCATCTACTTGAAGAAGTGATTGAAAAGGCGCGTCGGATTTGCCCCTTGGTTGGCAATGCCCCCGTTGTAGAACGCTGGGCAAGTTTGCGCATGCAGCCTTATGGTCGAGACCCATTGGTTGGGCCGGTTCCTGAACATGAGGGCCTGCACATTTGTACGGGCGGGTTTAAGATTACCTTTGGCATTGCCCACCGCATGGCGGCTGCTGTTTTGGCGCCGATTATTGGCAACCCCGCTTTGGAAATGCCACCCAGTTTTCAAGTTGAAAACAGGGTTAATCATATATTTCCAAGAACTTAGACCGATTTAACCAAAAAATTTTACTGAAACAATTAACCTTCAAATCAAGAACAACTCATCAGACCTACAGCTTCCGCTATCCTTTAACCGGTCATTTACGGCTTGGACCGCTTTATCAAGCCAACGAGAAAGACGGGAAACCCGCGCTCGAAGGTTATTCAGGGCTAGGCCGAAATTTAGGAGATAATGATGGGACGTTGGACACAGGTTGAAAAGGGCGGTGCGGACAATTTTGGCAAGGGCCAAGTCAGCATTCAGCACAAACTCAATGATAGTGGATTTTTCACAGATGAAGCTTTGGCTGAGCTGATCGACAAATATCCACGCGAATATTACATGCTCAACACAATGACCAAGGTCGGTGAAGAGAAGGTTTGGCGCTCTGGCGACAAGGGCGACCTAACGGGCGCAGAAATCGTCAAAGCCATCCACGATGGTCAGGTATGGATGTGCTTGCGTCGTTTTGATGTGGTGGCTCCAGAATATCACAAGCTGATTGATGATTCATTTGAAGAGTTGGAAGAGGGCAACCCCAAGCTTAAAACCTTTAAGCGTGAATCTAGCCTGCTTATTTCTTCGCCAACGGCGCGGGTTTTCTACCATACAGATATTCCGTTTATTTGCTTATGGCACCTGCGCGGCAAAAAGCGGGTTTGGCTTTATGATGCGGACAATAAGACCCATTTGCCAGATCAAACGCTTGAAGGCGTGATCTTGCGCGAAACTGAAGAAGAAGTTGGCTATGATGCCAATTGGGACAAGGAAGCACAAAGTGTTTTGCTTGAGCCAGGGCAAGCCCTTTCTTGGGAGTTGAACGCACCGCACCGTGTTGACAATGTTGAGGGCCTCAATGTTTCAATTACCACTGAGTTTTTCACCCCAGAAGCACAGCGCAAATATGGTGTTTATTACACCAATGGTTACCTGCGTCGCCACATGGGAATTGAACCAAAGTCCACCAACACAGACGGCCTTGGTGCCTATGCGAAATGTGCCGTGGCCTTGGGTATCAAAAAGCTTGGTTTGCTCAAGGGCAAAGAGCGCAAGATGATGTGTTCGTTCACCATGGACAAAAACGATCTCACCAAGATCGTTGACATCCCTGCCAATGAGCAGTGGGAAATCAAACAGGCCTAATAGTTTTTGCCTGATCAAACATTAAAGGGTTGCGGCGTGTCGCAGCCCTTTTTTGTGTCGCTTCCTTCATAAGGAATTGCTTTCACTCCTCGCTACGCTAATCTTGGTTCATGAAAAGTGATCCCAATAGAGAACCAAGCGGCTTTGGACGATTGTTGCGTTTTTTGCGTGAACGACGTGGACTAAGTCAGCTCGCTTTATCGTCTGGCGCCGGTACAACGCCACGCCATTTGTCTTTTGTTGAAACGGGTAGATCGCGTCCCGGGCGTGACCTTATTTTGCGGCTCGCAACCGCCTTGCAGCTATCATCTCGCGAGATCAATCAGTTGCTTGGGCTTGCGGGCTTTCAAGCGGCACGAGCAGAATATCAGTTTGGCGACCAAAGAATAGAACCCTACCGCGCCGCGATTGAAGCGGTGCTTGAGAACCACAACCCCTACCCCGGTTGCGCCATGAATGGTGCGGGGGACATTCTGCTTGCAAACAAGGGATATAAAGACTTCGCGCCCACAGCGTTGACCTCAACCCCTGAAGAACGTGTTGAGACCTTCTTCAACCCCTTGGGGGACGCACCAAAACTGGTCGAAAACTGGGCGGAGGTTGCACATGGTTTATTAGACAGGCAACGAGCTGAATTGGCGGGGTGTTTCAATCAACGGCTCGAAAAGATGGTCTTGCGCATGGAAGAGCATTTGAAAAACGTTGTGCGCCCTCAATTTAAGGGGGGCAATGATATTGTCCTCTCACCGATATTGCTGGTGGGCGACAAACGGCTTTCAACATTTTCAACCTTTATGAAGTTTTCTCATGCGCACGAAGTGACCCTAAGCGAAATTCGCGTGGAGCTGACGTTCCCCACGGATGAAAAAACCCGATTGTTTTTTGAAGAATTGGCCAAAAAATAGCGCTCCCTCCCTATCCGGGAATTGGGTTTATACCCTTGCTTCATACATCCTTGATGTTAGCCAAGGAGAGCAACATGAAGTTGAAATTTTATAAAGACATAGACGTGCCGGCACAAAAGGCCTGGCACGAACTGAGTGAAGGTTTTGGAGATACAGGCAAATGGACGAGTTTATTGGATAGCTCGATCCTTATTGGCGCGGCAAAATCAGGGGCACACCGAGAGTGCCGCATTGGCAACAGAACCTTAACTGAACATATCACCAAAATGGACCACAATGATATGCAGGTCGATTACGAACTAATTGATGGCCGCCCGCCGGTCGTTGCATATGCATTTAACAGCTGGTCTGTTTCCCCGTTAGGCGAAACCAGATGTCGCGTTACCATGTTGCCGGACATCAGGATGAAATGGTGGGCCCAACCTATGGGTATGCTGGTTCGGTTCGGACTAAGCCAAACAATGCCCAAAGTCCTCAATGAGTTTAAGCATTGGGTCGAAACGGGTCGGGTACACCCTCGAAAAGCAAAGAAGAACTCAAAAAACAATATGCAAAATGTCGCCACTGCGACTTAGCGCAAAGGCAATTCTGCGGCGTTCTATTTGGGGCTGGCCATTTGGTCGGCCCTATTTTGTTTACATGTTTAGGAACAAATTCCGCCAAACTTAGAATCGTTCTAAAGCATTGATTTTTCGTTTGATTTTAAATCTAGATTATGTAACTCCACTTAAACGATGCTTGAATTCTTCGCATATTCTGGCAAAAACTGTTAAACATACCAACGTGGAGCATTGGCAATTTGAAGCCAATGAAATCGGATGAAAATTTTTAAATCTTTGGCAACTGCGGGTGCTGTTACAGCCCTGATGACGTCATCGGCATTTGCTGGCGCACACGATGTAAAAAGCCTATTGGCAAACTATGCAGATATTGCGCAGGCCGGTTACGAAGACAGTTTGATCACCGCAAAGGCGCTTGATCAGGCCATCGACAATTTGCTCAGCGAGCCCACCGCCGCCAACCTGGATGCCGCACGTACAGCTTGGATCGCTGCTCGGGTTCCTTATCAGCAAACAGAAGCCTATCGGTTCGGCAATGCAATTGTTGATGAGTGGGAAGGCAAGGTAAACGCTTGGCCACTTGATGAGGGGTTGATCGACTATGTAGACCTTGGGTACTACGGCGCTGAAAGCGACGAAAACGGCCTTTACACTGCAAATGTTATTGCCAACAAACAAGTCATCATTAATGGCGAGCCGGTCCAAATCGACACGATAACCCCAGATGCAATTGCCAATAAACTGCATGAGGCTGGTGGTGTTGAGGCCAATGTGGCGTCTGGCTATCACGCCATAGAGTTTTTGCTTTGGGGACAAGACCTAAATGGTACGGGTCCAGGTGCAGGCAATCGCCCGGCAACCGATTTTGATGTGGCCAATTGCACCGGTGGCAATTGCGACCGTCGGCGCGACTTTCTCAAGGCCGCATCCGAACTAACAATTTCTGATTTAGAAGAAATGGTTGCCGCCTGGGCACAAGGTGGCGCGGCACGAGAAGCTGTCGTTTCCGCTGACGATAAGGCTGGCCTGTCAACCATTTTAACCGGCATGGGTTCTTTGTCTTATGGCGAGTTGGCAGGCGAGCGGATGCGCCTTGGCCTTTTGGTGCACGATCCAGAAGAAGAGCATGATTGCTTTTCTGACAATACGCACAACTCCCATTTCTACGACGCCAAAGGCATTCAGAATGTCTATTTGGGCCAATATACGCGTGTAGATGGTTCTGTTGTTTCTGGACCATCATTGGCAGATTTCATTGCTCATGTGGATGCAGATCTGGACCAAGAACTGCGCGGCAAGCTGGATGCCACAATGGCTAAAATGCAGCACATGGTTGATCGCACATCAACTGAGGCCTACGACCAAATGATTGGCGAGGGTAATGAAGAAGGCAACGCCGTTGTACAAGCAGCAATTGATGCTTTGATCGATCAAACCCGCTCAATAGAACGCGTTGTCGCTAAACTTGATTTGGCTGATGTGGCCATTGAAGGGTCAGATAGCTTGGACAATCCAAACGCTGTTTTTGAATAAGAACTTAAAGGGTCGCCAATTGGCGACCCTTTACCTTTGTTGGAGATGTGATTTGGCCCGCAGCTTTTTGGTTAGCCTTGTATATTTCTCCGTGTTTGTTGGACAAGCGGCCGCACAAGAACAAGATTTGCAACGTGCCGATTTGAACGCTTCGGCGCGCGCCAAAGTCTACGCTGCTACAAAAATCACTGATGATTTTTCCAAACCCGAACGGTTTGAGAACATGCAAGGCGGTGCGGCGACGTCACGCAAGTTGGTGTCACGAGATGCCTTTTCACATTTCTCAGCCAATTTGACTTTTGAAGAAGAAGAGAAGTTTAACCTTGGCAACGCCTTTTTTGAAAAGCTCTGGGTTTCCTCCCCATCTTCCACTTTTGCATCTGATGGGCTTGGGCCCTTGTTCAATGCGCGCGCTTGCCAATCCTGCCACATAAAAGATGGGCGCGGTCACCCACCGACCAACACAACAGACGATCGTGTTTCTATGTTTTTGCGCCTTTCCGTGCCGCCACGCACTGCGGCGGACAAGGCGGTGATTGCGTCGGGTGAATTGCAGGTGATTGAAGAGCCAACTTATGGCCGTCAGCTGCAAGATCTGGCCGTGCCGGGTTTGCTTGCAGAAGGACAAATGCAAGTCACATATGAAGAAATCAAAGTAGAATTGGCCGATGGTGAAACCGCCTATTTGAGGGCACCAAGCTACAGCATTTCAGATTTGAACTATGGCCCGCTCGACCCCGAAGTGATGATTTCACCGCGTATTGCACCGCAGATGATTGGCCTTGGTTTGCTCGAACAAATTCACCCCAATGATATTTGGCAAAAGCAAGACCCAAACGATCAAGATGGTGATGGAATTTCTGGGCGCGTGAGCTGGGTTACCTATGCAGGGTATGAAAAACAAATTGGCCGATTTGGCCACAAAGCTTCGCACGCCAGTGTGCGGGCGCAGAGCGCGGGGGCATTTGCAGGGGATCTTGGCCTATCATCCCCTTACATTCCCAAACACTGGGGTGAATGCACAATAGGTCAACCCAAATGTCTTGCAGCACCGCATGGGGTGCAGAAAAGTCAGGGCGATACTGAAGTGCCCGATCCGATTTTGGAGCTGGTGAGTTTTTATGCACAAAACTTGGCCGTTCCCATGCGGCGAAATGTGGATGATCCGCAAGTGTTGCGCGGCAAGGAACTTTTTTATCGCTCAGGTTGTGCGGGTTGCCACACGCCCAAATATGTCACCCGCAAAGACGCGCCAAATCCTGCTCAGCAATTCCAGTTAATCTGGCCCTATACTGATCTGCTTTTGCACGATATGGGCGAAGGCTTGGCCGATGGTCGTCCTGTTGGTAGCGCAAACGGGCGCGAATGGCGCACACCTCCCCTTTGGGGAATTGGGTTAACTAAAGACGTGTCTGGGCATACGCAATTCTTGCATGATGGTCGCGCTCGAAATCTGCTTGAAGCCATTCTTTGGCATGGGGGCGAGGCACAAATGGCGCGCGATCAAATTGTCGCAATGAATAGGCTTGACCGAACCTCACTATTGAGCTTTTTAAACTCCCTATGATCAGAACAATTGCCAGCGCGATTTGCGCCCTCATTATCACCGCTCCCGCTTTTGCCGACGGCGCCGAACAACGGGCTGTCGATAAGTTTATTGTTCCGGGGTACCAAGCCTTTGAAAGCGCTGCGGACGCCCAGATTGAAGCAATGGACGCCCTTTGCGCGGTGCCAAGTGACAAGGCTTTGACCGCAGCCCAATCTGCATTCTCGGATTTGGCACTCAGTTGGAGCCATATTGAAGTCATTCGTTTTGGGCCTGTTCTTCAGGAAAATCGGCTGGAAAGAATTTTGTTTTGGCCCGACCGAAAATCGATTGGATTAAAACAAGTTCAACGGGTCATCGCACAACAAGATGAGAGCGCGATCACCATCGGCTCTTTGGTGCAAAAAAGCGTCGCCTTGCAGGGTTTGGGTGCTCTAGAGTTTGTGCTTTTCGGAACTGGCGCTCAAGATGATTTGCACAAAGAGAACAGTTTTCGGTGCCAATATGGGCTAACCATCGCGAGTGCATTGCGCGAAGTTGGTGCCGAAATTAGCACAGAATGGACCAAACCAGATGGTTTCGGTAACCTGTTGATAACGCCGGATGAAAAAAGTGACACATACCGGAACAATAGCGAAACAATGCGGGACATTCTGGGCGTCGTAGCACATGGCCCTGAGATCATTTTCGACACAAGGTTGAAGAAATATCTAGGTGAAAGTGCCGCATCTTCCGCACCAAAGTCAGCTCTGTTTTGGCGCAGTGGCCTCACGTTCAAAAGCATGGCGGCCAATATCACTGCGCTTGGAAAATTTGCTGAAGCGGTTGATTTTAATGACCTTTTAGGCGAAGAAGATCATTGGGTTGCCGACAGCTATTTGTTTGAAGCAAAGAACGGCATTCGCGCGTCGCAGCTTGAAACTCTTGTGCTTGAAGCACCAATTTCTGACGCGCGAAACAAGCTAGAGTATCTAGCTGTTGTCTTGCGTTCCATGGGAGAAATCGCGGGACAGGATTTAGCGCAAGCCCTTGGCCAATCAGCAGGTTTTTCCTCACTCGATGGGGATTAATATGTGGTCACGGCGTGATTTTATGGCCCTGGCCGGCGGCGGTTTTTTGGCCGCGCTAAGTGCCCCGACCCGCGCCGAAATTTACAAGTCAGAACAACTATTTGCCGCCACCTGTCGTTTCAAAAATGGCGAATTTGGTCTCGCCATTTTGAATCAATCAGGCCAATTGATCTCGAGCGAGAAACTGCCCTCACGCGGACATGATGTGGTGCAATGCCCCAACAGCGGCAACATCTTGGTTTTTGCCCGTCGCCCGGGGCTTTTTGCTGCGCTTTTTGTCCATAATGGGCGCCCAATTGGTCAGGTTGACGCCGTTGCGGGTCGGCATTTTTATGGGCATGGCGTTTTCTCGCCAGATGGCAAATTTTTCTATGCAACGGAAAATGATTTCGACGGTGCGCGCGGCATTATCGGCGTCTATTTGATTGGTGCACAACAGATTGAACGGATTGGTGAATTCTATTCCAACGGCATTGGGCCACATGATATTCAGTTGAGCGTTGACAACCAATATTTGATTGTGGCGAACGGGGGAATTGAAACGCATCCTGACTTTTCGCGTACCAAACTCAACCTTGCCACAATGAAGCCGAACGTTAGCTGGCTCAGCGTTAAGGACGGCTCTGTTGCCGCCAGTTTTGAGCCGCCACTCGCTTGGCACAAACTCTCACTAAGACATATGGCAACCGCCGATGGACGCGTGGTTTGGGTTGGTGGACAGTTGCAAGAAGAGGCGAAGTCTGACGTGCCGTTGCTCGCAAAATTATCGTTGGACGGTGGAATTGAGTTCTTGAACATTGAGCGTGATTTGCAGCGTGAATTGCGCGGATATGTTGGCTCGGTTGAAACCTCAGCCGATGGCGAACACATTTGTGTCAGCTCTCCGAAAGGCAACCGGGCGATGGTGTTTGATCGACACGGCAATGTGCAGAAGGTGCAGGTGCTGAGTGATGTGTGTGCTTTGGCGGCAGCGCCCGGATTTGGGTTTCAATTCGGCACTGGTTCGGGCAGTTTTGGCACAATTGGTCAGCTACCAGTTGAAATCAATGGCCTTCATTTTGACAACCACATGATCCGGCTGGTTTCGAGCTAGCCGATACCTTAAACTCTTGGCATCCTCGGGCCAATCAAGTTAGGAGGTTCACCACGACGTCGGGCTTTATCTTTAAAGCTTAGACATATATGTTAGTTCGAATGTTGTGCGTCTTTTTTACGGAAATGGCGCACATGCAACCGAATATTCTTATATTGATTGTGCGGCCACATGACCAACTCTTCGACATCATTCCATCATCATGGTGGCCCTTCTGGAAATAACAACGACACCGAAGAAACGGACACGCAACGTGATGCTTTGTTTGTTGGGTCCGTTGAAAAAGCACTTCGGGTTTTACAAGCGTTTAGCGGCGACAAATCTGCCCTAAGCTTGTCAGAGATTTCTGAACGAACGGGGCTAGGCAAGAGCGCGGCCCAGCGGTTCTGTCATACGCTGGTATCGCTTGGCTATTTGCTGCGTGATGAGCGAAGCCGTCAACTGCGCCCATCGGCAAAACTATTAGAGTTTTCATTCACGTTTCTTGCGTCTGATCCGCTTTCATCCATTGCCGCGCCCTATTTGTTGCAAGCGCGAGAATTGTCCGGCGAAGCCGTGAATCTGGCGTTGCCGCATGGATTTGACGTGATCTATATTACGCGCCTGCCCAGTTTAAACTCACATTTGGTCAATCCGCCGATCGGTGGGCGAGCACCAATGTTTTGCACCTCAAGTGGAAGGGCATATTTGTCTGCATTGCCAGAGCAAGCTGCAAAAGAGATTGTGGAGCAATCCAATCTGCGCCAGATCACGCCACATACCATTACCGATAAGGACACAATCTTGGCCTTGATCGCGCAAGCCCGGTTAGATGGGTTTGCTTCTGCGGTTCAAGAATGCATCAACGGAGAGCTAACTGTGGGGGCTCCCATATTTGGACGACAAGGCAAAGTGGTCGCTTCGATGAATATCTGCGTGCATGGCCGAGCATGGAGCCCGGAGGAAGTGGTCGACAAATTGGCACCGATCGCTATGAAAACCGCGAACGAGATTTCGCAGGCCCTTGCCACCTCTCCAAACATCTAAGGCAAAAACCAACCCGCCTTAGCGGATTGGTCAGCTTGAACGTCAAAGGGAGATAGGGCCTAGGGTTAAATCAGAACCCACTTTGCGTTTAGTTAGTTTGCCGTGAAGTACATGTCCTTGGCGTACCAATTCTGTTGTACGTTTTCCATCGGCCAGCCTTTTAGCGCCGGGTTTTTCATCATGACGCTTGTGTAATGGTAAATCGGCATAACTGGCATATCACGGGCCAGGAGTTGCTCGATTTTTGTATAAGCCGGATTTGGATCGGACGATGTTTTTGCTTCGTCCAACAAGGCGTCAACTTCAGGGTTTGCGTAACTTGCCCAGTTCTGCGCGCCACCTGTGCGGTGCAGATCAAGGAACGTAGAAGCTTCGTTGTAATCGCCAATCCAAGCGTAACGGATCATATCAAAATCCTTGTTGCGACCCGTCTCGAGCATTGTTTTCCATTCCATGTTGGTTGGAATGGCGTTTACGCCAAGCTTTTGTGACCACATTGCAGAAATCGCAGTTGCAATTTTCTTGTGCGTTTCGGACGTGTTGTACAACAAATTGAATTCAAGTGGATTGTCCGCACCGTAACCAGCTTGTGCCAAAAGTTCTTTGGCCTTTGCGTCACGTTCATCCTGCGTCCAGCTTGCGTAGTCTGTTTTTGGATCAACAAAACCAGCTGTTGCAGCAGGTGTTACGTTGTATGCTGGGCGCTGGCCGCCTTGCAAAATATTGTCCGTAATTACATTGCGATCAACAGCATAGGAAAGGGCTTGGCGCACCCGCACGTCTTTAAAGGCTTCTGGGCCCGAGGCATCCATGTTGAAGCTATAGTAGTACGAACCAAGGTAAGGCAGTGACAGGGTTTCGTCTGGACGTTCCTTTTTCAAACGAATGAACTGGCCTGATGGAACCGCTGTTGTGTCCAACTCACCAGCAAGATAGCGAGTGAACGCAACGTTTTCATCATTGATCACTTGAGTTTCGACACGATCAATAATGGTTGCTTCATTGTTCCAATACATTGGGTTGCGTTCGCGCACTGTGCGTTCTTTTAGAACCCATTCAGTCAGTTTATACGCTCCGTTAGAAACCATGTTTTCGGGGCGGGTCCACTCTGCACCATGTGCTTCAATAGTTGCTTTGTGCACTGGGAAAACAGTGGCCAAAACAGTCATTGATGCAAAATATGGTAGTGGCGCTGTCAAGCTGACTTCAAATGTATAGTCATCAACCGCGCGAACACCCAACTCCGACTTATCCATGTCACCGGACAAAATCTGAGATGCATTCTTGAGTGACATAAGGTCAACATACCAAGAATAGGGAGAGGCCAATTCTGGGTCAACCGAGCGTTGCCAAGCATAAACAAAATCATGGGCGGTTACAGGATCGCCGTTTGACCATTTAGCGTTGTGGCGCAAGTTGAAGGTATACACGTCGTTGGTTTCGTTGGCTGACCAGCTTTCGGCTACGCCAGGCACCAAATTGCCGTCTGCATCTTGGTTCAACAGGCCTTCAAAAAGATCACGCGCGAAAGAAAAACCAGTCACGTCTTCCATCAATTGCGGATCAAGCGACGGAATTCCATCGAGCAAACGCATACGTAGGACCTGGTTTTCTGCAAGTGTCTCGCCAGTCACCGGGTGGGTTGCCGCTGCAAAAGCAGACCCCATCAAAGCCATTGTGAGTGTTGCGCCAAGAGTTGCGCTTTTCATAAGTCTTGGAAAATTCATTATCCCTCCATGCCTCAAGTCTCCCACTTACCCTCCGCAAGTTTCGGCTCAAGTATTATATTGCAATACATAGCATTGTATAAAAATACCAACGTCGATGCAAGTGGTGAATTTTGATTGCATCGCTTCAATTTTCGGGCCCGGGTATTTCGGCCCTTGATCCTGCTCTTTTGTCCGTCTAAAGTCAGCCGAGCACGTTCTCTTGCCCACCTTCACAAGCATTCCATTCTTTTCACCCGTTCAAAGTCGCAACTTCAGGATCAATCATGCAATCGATTACATCACCGTATTTACTGCAACTTGATAAGGGCTGGCACATAGAAAACGAGACCCAAACGATCCGCGCTTCGTTTTCTGTTCCGGGAGATGTGCATTCATCATTACTCGCTCAAGGCACCATATCGTCACCATATTGGCGGGATAACGAAACCTCTTTGGACTGGATCCACGAGCAGAATTGGGTTGCGCAAACTCAGTTTGAGTTTGATGGCGACTTGGCGCGCAAGCATCTTCTTAGCTTTGACGCTGTGGATTGCATAGCAACTGTATTCTTAAACGATCAAGAAATTGGTTTTTGCGATAACCAGTTTAGACGATGGGACTTTGATACCAAAGGCGCGCTAGAGCGCGGCACGAATATTGTGCGTATCGTTTTCCATTCCAACAGCATGGCGGCAAAAAAAGCCGCCGATGCCTCAAGTGTCACGGTTCCATATCTGTCGTTCAACAACCGCTTGCCTCACTATAATTACCTACGCAAAACCCAATGCCATGCTGGCTGGGACTGGAATATTGCTTTGTCGCCCATCGGGATTTACGGCGATGTTTTGCTGCATCAGGCAGACCCCGTGCATTTTGATGGCTTAATGGTGCGCCAAATTCATCTTGAAGACAGCAGCGTGACATTGGAAATCGACGTAAGCTTTTCAGCGCAAACGACAGGTGAAATTCAGCTTTCGGCCAGCATATGTGGAGCCACAGCAAGTCGGACGATAACCCATTATCCAGGTACGACAACAAAACGCATTTCACTCAATGTTGCGGATCCAGAACTGTGGTGGCCGATTGGTAACGGGCCACAAACATTGCACCAATTGAGTGTGAGCCTTGGTGAACTCACAAAATCTCGCAAGGTGGGATTTAGGCAGATAGAGCTCGACACCAGCCAAGATGATATTGGACACCGTTTTGCGTTCAGCGTGAATGGCCAGGAAATGTTTATGCGCGGCGCAAACTGGATACCAGCAGATGCCTTGCCTCAGAATTGCACCCCAGAGTTGGTGCGCGATCGCCTGCAATCGGCGATCGATGCGAATATGAATATGATCCGGGTGTGGGGTGGTGGCCAATATGAACCCGATTGGTTTTACGACTTATGTTCCGAACTTGGTCTGCTGGTTTGGCACGACTTTATGTTCGCCTGCAATCTTTACCCTGCACACGACAAGACATGGCTAAAGTCTGTCCGCGAGGAGGCCCGCCATCAAATTAGGCGACTTTCTAGCCATGCATGCATGGCACTTTGGTGCGGTGACAATGAGCTTGTTGGCGCCCTGAACTGGTACGAGGAGAGCAAGGCAAACAGAGACCGTTATTTGGTGCTTTATGATCGGCTCAACCATTCCCTAGAAGAAGCAATTGACGAACTCCAACCCGACATTCCTTTTTGGCCATCTTCGCCCTCCGTCGGTCCACTCAACTTTGGTGATGGCTGGCATGATGATAAATCCGGCGACATGCATTTTTGGGACGTATGGCATTCATCAAAAGACTTTGAGCACTATCGGTCTGTAAAACCTCGTTTTTGTTCAGAGTTTGGATTTCAGTCTTTCCCCTCGATGGAAGTAATCAAAAGCTTCACTGAACCTGAGGACCGCAATGTTTCATCGGCGGTGATGGATGTGCACCAACGAAATGAGGGCGGTAACAGCCGGATTGTTGAAACGATTTCGCGCTATTTCAAGTTTCCAGATGGTTTTGAAGATATGGTCTTTTTGAGCCAAATCAGCCAAACCCTGGCCATGAAAACTTCGATAGAGTTTTGGCGCGCGCAAATGCCCAGATGCATGGGTGCATTATACTGGCAACTCAACGACACTTGGCCAGTTGCGAGCTGGTCAAGCCTTGAGTATGGCGGTAACTGGAAGCTAACTCACTATGCAGCAAAACGATTTTTTTCGCCTCTGCTGGTCACTGCGCAACCAGATGCCGCCACAGGCGATGTGGTGTTTTACGCCATTTCAGACCTTCGCGCGCCTTGTACATTATCGCTTGAAATTGAACTGGTGAGCACGTCCGGCGAAGTGCAACCGCTTGCCGCATTCAACGCTCAAAGCAAACCAAATCTATCTCAAGAGATATACCGCCTGAAGAGTGCCGACATTCCCGCAGACAAATTCTTGTCCTTTGTTTGGACTGACGAACAAGGTGAACATCAGGGCGAAAGTGAATATTTGCCATTGCGGCCAAAAGCCTACCCATTTGAGCAACCGACCATTTCCATCGAACACAACCAAAGTGCAAACGGACGCTTAGAGATCACGCTTTCTAGCGACAAGCCCGTGTTGTTTGTGACATATGATCATGGCGGCGCTAATGTTTATTCCGACAATTGTTTTACCCTTTTGCCACATCGGCCGAAAACAATTTGGGTCGCGCGACAACGTGGAAATGCCGCACCAACAGAGCCCAAAACAATACACTATTTGAAGGGTTAGCCGCGCCCGCGATAGGTTGGGACGTCTTGGCTCGGAATCCATACTGACTTTGGCGCTTCCCCTGTTTGCCAAAAAACGTCGATGGGGATGCCGCCGCGCGGATACCAATAGCCGCCAATGCGCAGCCACTCTGGGTCCAACAATTCCACCAAACGCCGCCCGATCGACACAGTGCAATCCTCATGAAATGCACCGTGATTGCGGAATGAGCCAAGGAACAGTTTTAGCGACTTGCTTTCAACCAACCAATCGCTAGGCACATAATCGATGACCAAGTGCGCGAAGTCGGGCTGGCCGGTCATGGGGCAGAGCGAGGTAAACTCGGGTGCGGTAAAGCGTACACAATATTGCACGCCCTCTTGCGGATTGGGCACTTTTTCAAGCACAGCTTCTTCTGGGCTATTGGGCAATTTTGTGTCGCCACCCAATTGGGTAAGATTGGCGTAAATGTCTTTTTTGTCGGTCATAGTTTTCACTTTATTCTAGACGCCGCGTTGATTGCCCCAAAGCATTACATGCAATTGGGGGAGCACCCAGGCGCTGAACCATTTGGTTTGATTTACTTTATCGATCAACCACAACATGCGCTGATTAATGCCTTCAAGGTCAATGGCTGCATGCTGCTCACTAGCTGGCGGTGGCGTATGGTTGCCGGGCTGCAGATAGACTGGCAGGTCTGGGTGTATAGCAGCCACCTTCTGCGCAAAGACGAAATCTTTGTCATCAAAAACCACAAATTTTAGCACGGTTTGACCAGCGCCCCGCCCCACTCTAATCGAAGTGTTCAAGGCCTCTGGATCGAACGTCATTTCACTTGAAGGGGGTTTTGGGCTGAGCACTAAAACATCAAGCGAACCAAACCAATCCTTTGCAATACTGCCTTGGGTTTCCATCGCAAATTGAAAGCCTTGGGATTTGCCCAGTTCAATCAATTCGCCCAGCGGTTGAATCGCCGGATTACCGCCCGAAAGGGTGATCATTATTGGCTGATTTTCTGTGAGGGTCTTTACCTGATCCAATATTTGGCTCGACGACATTGGCGTCCATTGATTGCGAAATTCTCCATCAACAGCATGTAGACTATCACACCACACGCAACGAAAATCACAGCCGCCTGTGCGCACAAACACCGTCGGTTGACCGATAACGGCGCCCTCACCCTGGATGGTGGGGCCAAAGAGCTCTGAGACGCGTATAAGGTTTTTGTTCTCGCTCATGATGGGCGGTATTCTGCCCATGTTTTGGGCGTTTCGCTGACCCGCACAGCAGTCGTTTCTGCAAATCTTTGTTTGCACCAATCAAACAAATGCTTGGCCAAAAATTCGGCAGTAACCGCCTCACTTTCGAATACCTCATTGAGATGTCTGTGATCCAAATGATCATCAATATATGCTTTAAGTTCACCTAGTTCTTGGTAGTCGCGCACAAAGCCAAATTGATTGAGGGCTGCAGATCGCAACTCCACTACCACCACATAATTGTGGCCGTGCAAACGTGCACATTGGTGGTCGCTTGGCAAATCAGTTAGTTGATGGGAAGCTGAAAAATGAAACTCTTTTGTGATCGTGTACATCAAGTTGCCCCACTCGTTGCAGCGCGCCAAAAATCAGCGTCGGCGTAAGTTGTGGGGTCATCAACACCAGCCAGGTGAAAGGCTTCTCGTCGTTCAACACAGGTGCCGCAGCGCCCGCAATGGGTTTCATTTCCTTTGTAACATGACCACGTCTGGGCAAACGGCACATTGTGCCTTGCGCCATCTGTCACAATGTCGGCTTTTGAGCCATGCACATAGGGGGTGAGAAGCTGAATACTGGCATAGCCATCTAGCGCTTTGTCTTGCATGTTTTGGAAAGCGGCAACGAAATCGGGGCGACAATCAGGGTAGATGAAGTGATCCCCCCCATGCACTGCGGCGGCAACCGCATCGGCGTCATTTGCCGCGGCAATGCCAAAGGCGATGGCCAACATTATCGGATTGCGGTTGGGGACAACAGTCACTCGCATTGTTTCTTCTTCGTAGTGTCCGTCTGGCACATCAATATTGTCTGTAAGGGCAGATCCGGAAAGGCTTTTGCCAATATGCTGAATATCGATGATTTGATGCGGCACACCAAGGCGCTTAGCGCACATAGCAGCGCTATCAAGTTCTTTTTTGTGGCGTTGCCCATAGTCAAAAGAGAGCAGTCCCACGAGCGAATGCTCAGCTGCAACTCGATGGGCAAGCGTCACTGAATCCAATCCGCCAGAGCAGATTACGATCGTTTTCATTTTTTCATCCTTGTTTTGTCCGGGTAGGCTGCGACCGGGTCGGCGCTGTGTTTATCAGGTGATGGCGAACTTGAAAAGCGCCGAACACGCGAAAACGCGAAGGGACTTTAAGCGAATTTGAATCTTTGCCTGTCAACTTGTGGTCATTGCGCTACGCGGAGACGGCTATGATGAACCGGAGTTTTGAAAAATCAAGAATGCTGGCCTGTGCGGTTGGCATGGCAATTGTTCTGATTACACCTGCCTTGAGCGCGCCTTTGAACGAGGCCTTTCAAAGGAAAAACGAGAGCGTTGAGCACGCTCACACGCAAAAAATCAGAACTGTAGGGCAAGCACTGGCACCAACGGGCTTTCAAATATTCTGTTTGTTCAACGCAACACAATGCCAAGGTGGCGGTCAGACGCAAATTGAAATGACCAATGACTTGATGGATTTACTCTTGCGCGTGAATTCAGGAATTAACCGTGCTATCCGCCCCCGGAACGACAAAGGCGATATTTGGTCCATCAATGTATCTGCTGGAGATTGTGAGGACTATGTTTTGACCAAGCGCGCCGAACTGATCAAATTTGGGCTGCCCGCAAGCGCCTTGCGCATTGCCACAGCATATACGCAAAACGGCCAAGGCCACGCAGTATTGGTTGTCATTTCCAGGCAAGGCGACTATGTGCTGGACAATAGGCGAAACGCTATTCATGATTGGCGAAATGTTGACCTAACGTGGGTTGCCATTTCCCAAGCGGACCCCAAAAAATGGTCCAGCATTGTTTCTACAAAACATTGACCCCTTTGTATCGAAAAGCAAACCGCAACGAAGCGGGCGCGAATTGGCTGTCTTGAACCGGGTCATATGCCATGGTATTGAGGATTGTATAATTTAACTTGAGACTTAAACATGATACTTCGAACCACATTTGGGCTCACTTTGGTGTGGGCGATTTTTAGTTCTGTTGGTCATGCACAAGACCAGAGTGCAAATCATCTCATTATGGATCGGAATGTAGAACTGGTCGAAATTTACGATGTATCGGCCTGTTTTCAGCCGCATGAATTTAGCTGCGCTTACTTCATCCAAGCTTACATCAAACAGCTTGATGCTGCCCGAATTGTGGGTGAAAATAGAGAGAAAAAACTACTTGGGCTCATCGCACGGATCGCAGGGTCTTCAGCGGCATTGGCTAGCGCGAAACCCGAACTCTCACCGGACAGCACACCGGCTGTGCAGGCCGCCGCGAGCGCACAAATTGACCAGACAAATAAAATCCTTGAACAGGTGGCCGAAGCGATCCGAAAAACATCAACTCAGTTTTCTAATACTCAAACCGCTATAGCTGTAACCAAAGTTGCCGATATCGTAAAAACAGCAGGTGGATTGAGTACAGCGTCGCTTGACCCGATCCTAGCGAGCGACAATTGACCGACTTCACCTTGCAAATGTGCCACCTTTCCAAGCCCGCTGCACCGATTAGCTAAAATAGCTTTCGTAGTTCGCGCTGTAACCCAAAGCGATCGAGTCGCTGCGATTGAGGACAGGCACGACATTCGCGCTAGAATTGAGATATTTCTCCAGCAACATGTTGGCTTTTCGAACATCTTGCTGAGACGTTGTTGAAAAACCCACAACGAAAACGGCAACGTCGACTAGGTGCAACAAGTAGCTTGTGTCCACAACGGGCAATAATGGAGGGGTATCAATCACCACAAAATCGTAAAGCTTTGCAACGCTATCTATCAACCTTTCAAAACCAATGTTTGAAACAAGACTATCCGCTGCAAGGCCCAATTGGCTTTGGCCGACCAGCGCATCAAGATTTGGGATGACTTTGTTGGTGAACGAATTTGTCAATCCACCAACGCTGTCTGGGTTTTGCAGATATTCCAATAGTCCCGAACCTCCGTCCAGCTCAAGGAACTTATGGATAGATGGTTTTCGAAAGTCAGCATCGATCAGCAGGACTTTTGCGCCAGCGTGGGCCATGCTTTTGGCCAATGAAATTGCAAGGGTAGTCTTACCTTCACTTGGCACCGCTGACGTCACGAGAACCACCCGCCCCACGTCATCGTTCACCGCACTATTTCTTTGTGCGCCTGCAAGATCGATTTCTGAACGAATACGCCGAATTGTTTCGGCAAAATTTGAAGAGGGCGCATTGTCCATCACATCGACGAGGTTCGTTTTGTTACCATTTACATCTGTGAACGGTCGAAAAGCAGGTACAACAGAAACAACCCTGCGCAAAATGACATCTGCGAGTTGCCCCTCAGAGGTTATTCCCCCCCAATATTGATCCAAAACAAAGGCCAGTCCCACAGCAACGCCAGCAGCCGAAACAAATGCAATGGCAAGCACCAACAGTTTATTGGGGAATGAGGGTTCAAGTGGAGTAGCGGCGAGCTCTGCGATGCTGACGTTTGAGATTTGCACATCTGTTTGAACTTGAAGTTCAGTGCCGCGTTCTACCAAACGTGTGTACATGTCATTATTGACTTTTGCGCGCACCCTTAAAGCATCCAGTTTTGAAATGAACGAAGTGGGAGCGATCTGAACCACTCTTGCGGTCAAATCATTTCGCGCGGCGATGGCCTGTTGAGTATCGTCCTCTTGGTTCTTTCGCAGCACCGATAAGTCTTGAGCGATTAGCCGGTTCAGTTCTTCATCCATTTGTGTCAGCTGGCGTTTTTGCTCTGCTGTGAACTCTTGCTCCGATTGCCCGTGGACTTTTGCTGCTAACTCTTGTCTTTGATGCAGTAGAATTTTGAGCCCTTCACTAACCAATGTGGACTTTTGGACTTCGCTTGGTATTTGGTCAACACTGCCGTTGAGCGCTTCAATCATATCTGCATTGAGTTTGCTTTTGGCGGTGAATGCGTCAACTTTGTCCCGCAAAATGGGAATTTGAGGGTCTTTGTTGAGCTTGATGATTTCACGCAAGTTATTTGGAATGTACGCTTCCAGTTCCTGCTGCGCTACTTCGTTTAAGCGGCGCGTTGCAGCAATTCGCTCGTGGAAAAGGGTCTGCGCCATATTGGACGACCTAACCTTTTCTTCGTGCCTGAGCGCAATATGCGATAATGCAATTGCATTGGCGATTTCTGCGGCGTCTTTTGGGTTTTGGGTGCTCGTCGCTACATTAATGATAAAGGTGAAACCCTGCCGCCTTATGCGGATCTTTTTCTTGAATTCATCAAAAACGCCGTTGATACGTTGTTCTTGGGACATAGGTGTCGTTGCCTGGTCCAGACCCAAAAAGAGCGATATCTTCTCAATCGCTGATAACGACACACCGTGTTCTTTGCTATCGATCAACCCAAGGTCGGTGAAGGCTTTCTCAAGAACTGGCCTCGAATTTATTATCTCCACTTCCGTATCGATAAGGGCATTGGCCAAAGCAGTGGACGGCGCTGTTGCATCGGGGTCAAATAGGTTTTTACCAACCACATCCAGCAGCAGTTTGGAGGTTGCTGTGTATGTCGGTTTGATAATGAACAGCGCAGTGGTCGTTAGAATAAGCGTCAATGCGATGAGAGTAAGAATGAACCTAAAACGCCGACGAAAGACATTAAGAATTCCGCGCAGATCTATTGCCTGCTCGTCCATAAAAACACCTAAGTATAACTTCAAATAATAATAGGTGCATTATTATAGCGTTATTGAGTAAAGTTCAACGGCACCGCATTTTTCGATCTTTGCGTATGATAGTCTGCCGGTGGCAAAAGCCGCCGTATCGAGCGAAATCTCTGCTTCATTTTTAACAGGATTTGGCACAATGAAATGGCCGTGCACGATTGTTTTTCCGAACGCTTGTTTTTGGCACTTGTATGATGAAACGTTGCGGCACGTATCTTTTGCTGTTTGCTCGGCAATTCCTTTTTCCGGGTTAAGGCCGGCATGGGTGAAAATAAATTTGTTCCAAATGTAATAGGGAACAAGACTTTCAAGAAAGCGCATGTGATTTGCAGGTATTGCGGCGAGAACTTGATATAAAAGACTGCTCTTATCAACGTCTATTCGCCCAATCCCATAAGACAAAAGCGTTTCTCGGCCACCGCAAAAAAGCCAATCAGCATCGGGACTAGGTGAAGACAAAAACTCTTTCATCATCAGTTCGTGGTTGCCACAAATACACAGCCGAACAAACCCTTTGGGGGACACGCCAATCAGGTGTTCAATAAGGTTCGCGGACATTGGTCCACGATCGATAAAATCCCCAAGGAACAGTAAAGCAGCTGACCCGCTTTTTTGGTTGTGAGTGTTGAAAACCTCGTGTTCAAGTTTTTTCAACAAATCCAGAGATCCATGAACATCGCCAATTGCGTAGATCGTCTGGATATCATCGTTTATGAGGTGGCTCTTCTCATCAACTTTGCAGTGGGCTCGTTGAAAACGCTTTGCCCAAATAGTTCTAAACATTGGTGCGACCGCCAGCGGTTTGGCCAATGGCCAACACAAATACAAACAAAAGCGCGATAGCCTGTATTTCAACACTGAAATCGACCAAAGCATGCACCGCCACCACCGTTGTGCACCCAATACTTGCCATTTTCCGCGCCGATAGAATCGATTTTCGCCAAAAAATAGCGACTGATTGCGCAAAAATGAGTGCGATGGTGAGGATGGGCACTAGACCGAAAAGCAAACCGAACTCGACAAATAAGGACAAATAGGTCGAATGGGCTTTATCCCAAACATAGCCAACGTTCAGCGACTTGTCCCTTACCAGTGGAAACACGAGGTCAAAGGTGCCTGCGCCAAAACCAACGATGGGTCGATCTGCGATCAGTTTTAACGCTAATTCATATACTGCCAACCGATGGCCCGCATCCCTGCCGGCGACCAAAACCCTATCAAGTAAATCTGGGGAATTCATCACAAAGACACTGATGACCAAAACCAGTGTCACAACAAAGGCGATTATCCAATAGCTCCTGTATATGTGCGTTTTCGAGATCCAGAGGCAACACAAAACGGCGATGCCACATACCGCCCCAAATATCCCCATTCTTGATTTGGTCAGCACAAGTGCAACGGCTAGCAAGATGACGCACACCACATTCAACAAGAGTTTTGGCTTGCTAAATTCCACCAACAAGATTTGCCGCGCTTCAAGCTTTTGGAGCGCAGAAATCACAATCGACAACGCAATGATCAAACCCAGTGCCAGATAAGTCGCAAAGCTGTTGCGGTTGACGAATGTGCCGGTTGCAACCCCGATATAGTTTTGCTTTTTAAAAATGATAAGCGGGTCCCCCAGCTGGGTCAGGGCAACGAGCGCGTAAAACGCGTAGATTGCAATGCCAACAACAAGGGCTTGTAGGGCAAATTGACCACCACGGGCTTTGTCGAAGAGCTTTATGGTCAGGACAAAAACCAAGCCATATGTCAGCCAGTTGATTAGGGACAATACTGTGGGGCCAATGGCAACACTTATTGTTTTTCCCGATAGTCTGCCATCGATGATGGTGCCCAGTGGTTCAAAGATCGGCACCGGTAGCATTTGCACCAGCACAAAAATGATGAACAAGAAATAGAGCGCAAAAACTGGATTTGATTGCGCTATTTGCACAAGGTTTGATTTGTCCGGTTTTTTGGGGGAGATGAGATATGCAAAAGCGATCAGGGAGAAGAGAAATAGGTTAAGCGCCCAAAAGAACGGCCTATTGCTGGCCAGTGGTAGTGCCGTAAACAAAACCACGGCTATCACCGCAGATTGCAATAGCCGCACGTTAGACATTTGCCACCTTGCCCACATCCAAAGCGAAACCTTCTGTTGCATTGCGTTGGCCGGACATCATTTCAAGAAAACGCATTTGATCCGCGAACGGCAGCGTTTGCACCGCCGCAAAAGTTTGCTGTCGAGTGTTTGTGCGCAGATATAAGGTGGCAACAATGTTCCAGTCTGTGTTGCCGACAATCAAAACTGAGATATCATTTTGAACAACAGTTGCGAGAGCGCCGCCAGACAAAAGGTGGGGCGCGCGTTCAATGAGCCACAACACCCTAAGGCGTGCAATCCAAAGTTGGTTTGGGCTCGACAGATAGGAGCGTTGAAACCCCTCCACAAGCGACGCTTCATCTTCCAACAGCGTTGCGCTGAAACCTACCACCATCCAAGCATATGAATAAGTGGGCAAGCGCTTGGCAATTTCCAAGCTCTGTGCGTGGCAATGCAGCATTTCGGCTCTTACGTTCCCAGAAAGGCCAAGCAAGAATTGGTAGTCAGACATGCGACGCACGCATCGGTCCAGCAATTGTTTGTTTGCGGCAACAGAAAATGGGGCGTTATTGGTCGTATCGATTATGTTTCCGCGCGCCTTCGGAAAATAGAGTTGCCCCTCCTCCAGCATCACCACAAGTGAGATGATCACAAGGCCGACAATCGCCAACAATGCCAAAAGTTTTGAGAGTTTCATGTGCGCATGTTCCGCAGGCTCTGGCCATGCCATGCCAACGCGCCCCGACGCTGGGTTTCTCGCTCTTGCATCTTTGTAATGTGAAACATCAAAGCAAGGCACATTGAAGCGCCTAAGGAGAAATTGAGGGTTGTGAAGCCGGGATTGACAAGACTGGCTACAACCAAAACATTGAAAATTGAGCAGAAAAGGCGACTGTGGTGCAAGGTCATGTGAGATTTTGTTGCGAATAATCTCCAATAGAAAAACAAAAGTGCAGCCAAGCCCAAAACGCCGGTTTTCATCAAAACATCGTAAACAACACTGTGGGTGGAAATATAAAGCCTTGCGGGATCATCCTCCAAAAAAAACGACCAACTAGAGTGGGTTACGTCCCAGAAATTGGTGGCGATAAACTCATTGCCAAACCCAACCCCTAGACCAGAGGAATCGCTGAGCGCGATCAAAGCGTCATGCCAAAATTGTGCTCTAAGGCCGGAGTTGTGGTCAATGCCGTATAGTTCTAACGCATGCCAAGGCGCGATGAGCACAAATGCCAACAATGAGAAAAACAACCCGGCCGAAACCAGACGAGGCCATGGCAAAACCCAAGTCACAAAAATGGCAATCATAAGGACTTGGGACTGAGTGCTCGATGACAGCAGAGCCACAACGACAAACACGCTTATGCGAAGCAAAAGATTTGACTTAGAAAGGACCAAAAAGATGAGCAACAAATAGACCGGCAAAACATCATTTGATAAAACGTATAGGGTGAATGTTTGCCCTTCCCCCACGTACCTTGTTGTCCCCATTCGAGACAGACAAGTTATGGCGAAAACGATGCACAAAAATGCCAATGCGTTTTTTTGGATTAAGGTGTAGTGGCGGCCAAAAAAGGCCGAAAAGGCACTTGTGGCAATTGGAATGATGATAACCCAACTCCACTGTCGTAACGCGGCAAATACATCTCGATAGACAGTCCAGCTACTTGGGGCCAACCCGGCTAAAGACACAAAAAGCATCATTGTTGAAACCAGCAACAATGGAAAAAATGTCCAAAATCCGACAACCCGTCGAGCACAGTAAATGGAACCTATTGAGGTCAATATGACCAGCGCAAGCAACCAAATGCCAAATGGGCGAAACACCTGAAACCCAATCGTATAAGCCACAATAGGAAGAGCCCAAAGTGCTGCTGCTTCCTCGTTCGCTGGCTCATAAGCACTTCTAGAGACGGAAAGCATCGTCATGCGCCGCCATTTCTTGTTGGTGTAAAGTCTGCATAGGCAGCAACGACCCGCGAGGCCCAAGTTTGTTCGCGCGCCCATTCTTCAGCCGTTTTGGCGAGCTTCTCCAGTTCTGCCGGTGCGCTCAGATAGTGCTTTATTGCCGCCGCCATCATGTCGACGACCTCGTTTTCTGTGCGGCTTTGAACGGGTATTTTCACACCTGCCGTTGAAGGCAAGAGAGCGCCGGGACCGCCGCAGTCCAAACACACAACAGGTGTCCCTCGAATAGACGCCTCAAGCACAACGTTGCCGCTAGAGTCATGGAGACTTGGAAACAAGACAAGGTGATGAGATTGATACAATGCGTCTAGCGCATCCTTTGGTTGCCACCCGAGCCAAGTAACACGGTGTGCAATGCCCAGGACACTTGCCTGGCGCTCCCACAATTCTCGCTCCGGTCCATCACCCGCGATCGTTAGGGTCAAATCTGGTAGCGCGATCATCGCTTGGGCGATTGCGCCTATACCAAGATGCATTCCTTTCCAAAATTGACATCGCCCAGCAAAGAGCACTGTTGGGTTCTTGGTCTTGGTGGCGCCAACCGGTTTTGGAACTTGGTCTATGCCAATCTCAAAGAGTTGTTGAACTTTCCATCGAGCAAACTTTGGCACTAAAGCAATGTTGTCTGGCGTTTTTATCAGAATTAGGCTGGCTTGGCTGAATTGCAGGCGCAGAATTGGATCAAACGGGACAAGCGCGTTCCACAAATCGCGCACTGCATCAACAATTTTACCGCGCAATGGATAGGATTTTCGCAATTGTTTGGGTGCACACTCACCGCCCCCTAATGGACCAACAATAAATGGAATGCCGAGCGCGCCCAAAAAGCTGGGGTAGCGAATGCCTCCAAAGGTTATGTGATGCACCAAATCAAACCGAATTTCTTTGTGCAATTTGAGCGCCCGCCAAACCGCAAGAAACTGCCACAAGTAAAGATAGACATATTGCCAAACCCTATTTGAGCTTTGGTAATTGGCGCCCCCAAAGGCATCAACATATGTGAATTTTGGCTGATTCAACTCAGGCAATTTGTCTAAACAAAGCTCAATTTCCCCTCTGTAGACACCGCTCGTAAGTACGGTTACCTCATACCCCAGCTTTGCAATTTCTAGCGCCCAACGCCACCCCACACCTGCCTCTGACCCAAGGCATGGCGAACAGGCAAACGCAGACAACAAGACCTTGCTTTGTTGGGTGTCAGCTCTGAGTTTGAGCACTGGGCGTCCTTTCTCTTATTACCAATGAGAAAGGCCAAATGAGCGCTAGGGTCGCGATTAATTGTGCAATGGTTATGCCACCGACCAGTCCAGAAACATTGAAAAACATCATCGCGGGATAGGCAATAATTGCGCTCGTAAGCGCTGCCAATGCTGTCGCGTTCGATATCGCTTTTGTGCATTCAAACGCCCGAAGAGCAAAAGTGATCAACGTCCTCAAAACGATCAAAAAATACACCCCGCAAAAAGCTTGAAGGATCCAGACCTCAAACACGCGTTGTCCCAAAAATAAATTTGAAATGGGTTCAGCAAAAAACGCTATGCCCAAAAGGGGCAGCCCAAGGCAGAAAACGATGGCCACTGCAAATCGACGATAACTGGCGACCGCCCGTTCTTGACCAAGCGCTCTCATATCCGCGCCGATTTTTCGAGGTAGAATATTCTCTAGCGCATAAAGAAATGGATTAATGAGCCCAACAAGGCTTTGACTGGCGCGAACCATGCCGATTGTCTGAGGCCCCAAAACCAGGGCGCCAACCGCTACAAACAGATGTTCATTGCAGAACTGCAAGAAGGTTGCCCAGCTCAACCAACCGCCACTTTTGACGATGCGCCCAATATTTTTTTGCATTTGGTTGGCAGAAGTCACGAAAATGGTTTTTGCGAAATTTTGGCAGAACGTCAAAATTGACCCCGCCAAAAAGCAAGTCGAAATTATGAGCACACAGATTGTAGGATCCAATTTGATCGGCGAGTTCACAACAAAAAGGAATGCCAAGCCGACGCAGATATATCGAAGTACATCAGACAGAAACGCCTGCACATCACGGCAAACCAAAAACAAGATGCGCCGGAGAAATTCCGTCAGTGCGATCGACATGAAAAACAGGGCAAGGATCGCACTATTTGCGCCAAGACCAAACAGAAATCCGCCGCCAATCAAAAAAGCCACTGTAACCAATGAAATTGTGCAAAACACCCAGCTCGACGTGGCAATCAATGCGCGCTGCTCACTTTTTTCAGTAAGCTCTAAGATTGATGAAAGTGGCATCATGACTAGGGCCAAAATGACGGCGCTCAGGTTTAACGCAATCAAATAGTAAATGCTAAACTGGCCAAATTGGGCAATACCTATGGCCCTTATAACAAAAACAGTTATGGCGAAATTTGCAGCGCTTGATAGGACTTGGCTGGTCACTGGCCAAATTGAGTTTTTAGATCCCTCGCATAGTTCTGCGCATAGGCAACGTATTTTGGTGACCAACGGGCTCAACTTGATTTGCTCCCATTTCGGATAATATCCAGCGCTAACAGCCACAAAAACCGGGGGGATGTCGTAAGGTAACGCTTTCCTAGGCGGCGCGGTTCGCGCAGGAGGCGGTAGAGCCATTCCAATCCCGCTGCGTGCACCCATTGCGGCGATGGCTCAATCACCCCCGCATTGAAATCAAACGCAGCGCCTACACCAATCATCATTGCGCCAATTTGTTGGGTGTGATCGGCCATCCAATTCTCTTGTTTGGGGCATCCGAGCCCAACGAATATCAATCTTGCGCCGGAGTTGCTGATTGCATTGATGATGTTGGCATCTTCGTCGGCGCTTAACTGGCGAAAGGGCGGCGATAGAGCGCAAGCGATCTCGAGCTTTGGATGTATCGTCGTCAGATTGATCTTTAGCTTTTCAAGTGTCCGATTGTTCTTTCCACCGATCAACGCGATTTTTATACCTCGTGCCGCAGCCTGTGCGCACAATCGATGCATAATGTCCGCGCCACGCTGCGTGCTTTTGTACGACAGACCATATCGGGTTGCTCTGGCCCGCTCCAAGATGACGCTGTCTGATATAACAAATGTGGCAGCATTCACCTTGGCGCCAAACTTTGGGTCATCGTGCACAAGCACGCATTGGTGGACATTGGTCAGGCAGCAATAACCAGGTTGACCAGCATCCGCCATCTCAACGATGCGTTCAAGGACCGACGCTAGATCCAGATCATCCAAACGCATGCCCAACATATCGTGAGAGGGCAGATGCTCTGATTTTGATGTGATCGGGTGCACCTTTGAAGCTTGTTGCGTTAATTGCATTAGGCAGCACTTTGGTTGGTTTCGCGCTGCACTTGGCGCTCGATCCAGTCGTAGGTTTGCTCAAGCCCAGCATAAAGCTTCAAGCTTGGTCGCCAGCTTAGTTTTTGCTCAATAAGCGCATTATCAGAGTTGCGACCACGCACGCCTATTGGTCCTGATATATGGTTCTTATGGAGGGTCTTGCCTGCAATTTCGCACACCATATCCACGAGTTGATTGATGGTGACCATTTCATCTGAACCGATATTTAGTGGACCTGCAAAACCCGACTGCATAAGACGTAATGTGCCTTCAATACATTCATCAATAAACAGAAATGACCGGGTTTGATTGCCGTCACCCCATATTTCGATTTCACCACCATCGCTGGCCATCGCAACCTTTCGGCACACAGCGGCCGGCGCTTTTTCCCGACCGCCTTGCCAAGCCCCCTCAGGGCCAAAGATATTGTGATACCTAGCGACACGATTATTCATACTATGGTTTTTGTTGAAAGCCAGAAACAGGCGTTCGGAGAACAATTTTTCCCATCCATATTCACTATCTGGTGCCGCGGGGTAAGCGGACTGCTCAGTGCAGAACGGATTGTTTGGATCTAGCTGATTGTGAACGGGGTAAACACAGGCTGAAGACGAGTAGAAAACTCTTCCAATGCCTCGTTCTTGGCAACTGCTTAGAACATTTAGGTTTATCGCTGCAGAGTTGCGCATTATTTCTGCATCGTTTTCGCCGGTAAAAACATAGCCAGCACCGCCCATATCGGCCGCCAGCTGGTAAACCTCATCATATTGCCGATCTATTGCTCGACCACAGGCTGCGCTGTCTCGCAGATCAGCAACAATGAAATCGTCGGCTTGTGTTTCTGCAAATGGTGGAAGCTTTAGATCAACGCCGCGAACCCAATAGTTCTCACGTTTTAGGCGTTTGACGAGGTGGGATCCGATGAAGCCCCCAGCGCCACACACGAGTGCGCTCCGTTTCATTGTTTACTCCTAAAAAAATACATAGAGCGGCATTGATGGAATTCATACCGCGGCCTCATTCGTCAAAATATCTCTAAAATATGCAATAGTGTTGCCAAGGCCTTCTTTTAACTGCACTTTTGGCGACCAATCTAAGTACTTGATTGCCAAACCAATGTCTGGCTGGCGTTTTTTTGGATCGTCAGTAGGTAAAGGTAGATTAATTAGTTTTGAGCTGGATTTGGTGGCACCAATAACCAATTGAGCCAACTCTTGAATGGTGAACTCGTTTGGGTTTCCCATGTTGATGGGCATACAAACAAAATCCGGCGCATCCATCAGCCGCAGCAGCCCTTCAACCAAATCGTCACGATAACAAAACGAGCGCGTTTGCTGGCCGTTCCCGTAAATTGTGATGTCCTGCTTTTTTAGCGCCTGAGTGATGAAATTGGAAACGACGCGACCGTCTTCGGGATGCATGTACGGACCGTATGTGTTGAAAATCCTTGCAACTCTTATGTTTAAACCATGTTGGCGTTGGAAATCGTAAAACAACGTCTCTGCACACCGTTTTCCTTCGTCATAACACGCACGCAAACCAATTGGATTTACGTGCCCCCAATAGTCCTCAGTCTGGGGATGAACTAACGGATCGCCGTAAATTTCGGACGTTGATGCCTGCAAAATTTTCGCGTTCACTCGTTTTGCCAACCCAAGCATATTCAAGGCGCCAAGGACGTTTGTTTTCATGGTCCGAATTGGGTCGTCTTGATAATGGACTGGCGATGCAGGGCAAGCCAAATTGAAAATCTCATCGACTTGAGCGGAAAGCGGCAAGCAGATATCGTGTTTCATCAGCTCAAAATTGCGGTTTGGCAAAAGGTGCGCCACATTTTGCCGAGCGCCGGTCAAAAAATTATCTACGCACAGGACGCGGCACCCGCGCTCCAATAGTCGTTCACAAAGCAAAGACCCTAGAAAACCCGCACCGCCAGTAACAAGAACCGTCTTTTGTGCCATTCGCGTCGCCCCCATGGTTGCCGCTAGAACCCGGTACCGCGCCAGCATTCTCTGACGGCTGTTAGAACGATGATTTGGCAATCGAGCCACACATTGTTTTTGATGACATACAATCGATCATGAACGATCCGCATTCTTGATCGCTCTTTATCCAGCGTTGGTCCGCGCAATTTGTTGATTTGTGCTAGCCCGGTGATGCCCGGTCTTAAGGCATGACGACGATGGTAACTGGGCACCAACTCTTCATATAAAATGCCCCCTGCGTGTAAACCGACGGGGTGGCAACGTGGCCCGACGAGTGACATTTCACCCTTTAAAACATTCACCAGTTGCGGCAGTTCATCAATGTTTGATTTGCGCAAAAATGCACCCACAAGCGTGACACGACTATCGTTCTTTACCGTTTGCTTGGTGCCAGTTTTGTCGCATCTGCCAACATACATCGTCCGGAATTTTAGGACCGTGAATTTACGCCCGCCCTGCCCCCACCTTTGTTGCCTAAAAACCGCTGGCCCAGGGTCTTCAATTTTAATTATCATCATGATTATCAAAAACACGGGCCAAAGCAGTGCCAACGCGACCACGGAAATCACAATGTCCATCGCTCGCTTTGCAGCCACATTCAATTGCTTGGCAAAACTGGTGTTAGCAGCAGGTCGACCATAGCCTGATGAAGGAATGGGAATTGATTTTTTACCCGACGGAAAGACAAATGCGCTTTGCGCGCCAAAAGACTGAAAAGACATAATGCTCAAAAAAATAAAAAGTTAAAAAAGTATTAATACGTACCCTACATGATGATGAAAAAGATTCAACTACACAGTTGCTTCGCCGAAGAGAATTTGGCTGGATAAGTAAGCTATTGATATCACACATGTAAATTCAGAAAACTCCAAAACAAGAGAGCATTCTCGTTCTTTGGGTTTGCTAAATTTTGTTGAGTGCGGTTTATTATTTTGTGAGTTATACGAACATTCACCGATAGAGAAATGACCGATTTGTAGCAGCTAAAAAGAGGGTGATGGGGCATATTCACCTAATCGTTCAAGCCTTGTTATCGACACAACTATACTGCTTTCACGCAACCTCATTTTTGCATCTGCATTAGAGACCCTAAATTTATGAAAAAGATAACAGTTGTGGGGATGGGGTATGTAGGCATCGCAAATGCCGTTCTATTGGCACAGAACAATCAGGTGTTGGCGCTCGACATCGACACTAACCGCATAAATCTCATCAAGAGTAAAACGAGCCCGGTTAAAGACGAATTGGTTTCCCAATACCTCGCGAGCTCAAAACTGAACATTCAGGCAACTACAGACAAAACAGATGCATATGGCGACGCCGATTTCGTCGTTATATGCACGTCAACTAACTATGACACTGCGAGTAATTCAATAGATACATCAACGATAGAAACCGTGATAAACGATGTGTTTGAGCAGAACCCTGATGCCACGATTGTTATCAAATCGACAGTACCCATTGGATATACACAGCGGCTATGCGCGAAGATGAACAGCACAAATATTCTGTTTTCACCTGAGTTTTTGCGTGAAGGAAACGCGCTACATGACAATCTGTACCCCTCGCGGATTGTGGTTGGTGGCGATTTGAAGACTGCGAAAGCATTTGCCGCCCTCCTTGTTGAAGGGGCCAAGACCAACAAAGTTGAAACGCTTTTCACCTCCACTTCGGAGGCCGAAGCGATAAAATTGTTTTCCAACACTTATCTGGCAATGCGGGTCGCCTTCTTCAATGAATTGGATAGTTTTGCGCTTGGGTTTGACCTAAATGCTAAAGACATTGTTGCTGGGGTTGGGCTCGATCCAAGGATTGGCAATAGTTATAACAACCCCTCATTTGGCTATGGCGGCTATTGTTTGCCCAAAGACTCAAAGCAGTTGCTGTCAACGTTTGAAGGTGTGCCCCAAAACCTTATGGAAGCCATCGTACAATCAAACGAGACGCGCATTAATTACATTGCGGACCATATAATCTCGCAGGCACCAAAAACTGTTGGGGTTTATCGGCTGGCAATGAAGAAAGGTTCCGACAATTTCCGCGAGAGTGCTGTCCAAGCGGTTATGTTGCGGCTGCAAACTGCGGGCATCGAAGTGGTTGTTTTTGAACCCGCGTTGGAGGGAAAATCTATCTTTGGTGCAAGGACCATTTCTGACTTATCTGAGTTCAAGAGCAGCGCTCAGGTCATCATAGCCAACAGATTTCATAATGACTTGGCTGACGTGTCTGATAAGGTCTTCACACGGGACTTGTTTGGCAAAGACTAAAGGTGCCCAATCGCTCATCGTGATGCGGAAGGACTTGAGCACATTGGCAAGAGTTCCCTAGCGATATTTGCGAGGGTTGCGCAGGCCCCAGTCAGAATATAAGTCCGCCATAATGGTTTCGAACTGGTGTTCTGCGCTATCGCGCCCAATCTTGTTTGCGTGGGCGCCGCCAAAAATCACGACTTCGTCCCCAACTTGGACTTCTTTCATTTCTGTAACATCGGCAACAATCGTGTTCATGGAGATTTTGCCCACCACCGGACAAGAATTGCCGTTTATGCTGACGATGCTGCGTTCAAATCCGTTTCGTCGAAAACCATTTGCGTAGCCAATTGAAATGCAGGCAAGACGACCATCTTGCTCCAATAGCTTGGAACGATCATAGCCCACGGTTGTGCCCATAGGGTAATCACCTATGCTGACCACCCGCGCTTTTAACTCCATTGTCGGCAGAAACCCCAACTCCGGTTTCAATATGCCATAGAGTATGGCTCCACATCTGAACATGTCCGTTTTTACATGTTCTTCAGAGATCAGTGTGAGAGAACTGCCTGCATGGATCAGCAGATCCTTTCGCTTCAATTTGCTGTTGGCCAAAACCCAATCCACCTGTTGTTGGAACAGTTTTGAGTTTTGGCGCAAATGCTCTTTATCGTTTGACGGGAAATGACTGCATATTCCAACAATCTTCTCACCCAAAGTTCCAACGATCCGTCGGCAGGTTTCTTGCCCTGCAACGGTCGATATCTCCAAACCATCCCGCGACATGCCCTTAGCGTTTAACGAAAGATGGGCTCCCATTTGGTAACGGCCCGACTTTATGAGCACGCTTAGGTACCGCGCTGTTTGCAAAGAGCCAACCTGCTCTTCTACACGATCATGCACCGCCTGATCTATTTCGACTTGTGTTGCTGCGCGCAGACGGATCAGGCTACCTGCGAAGCCCGTATTGCGCACTTCACGAGCTTCTGAGTTGGACGTTATACCGATACAGTCCACACCCTGTTCACGCACAAGAGGAACCGTTTGGCTAATCCCGTGACCGTAGGCGTCGGCTTTTAGAACGGCGCAAAACCTTGTTCCTTGAGGCACCAGGTCGAGTGCCAACTCCAAGTTTTTTGAAAAGCGGTCGAGGTAGATTTCGCACCAAGCATTTTTGGGGATGGGGTGATGCATCATTGCCCCTCCGCACGTCCCAATATCTGCGCAACAATTCCAATAAACAGCTCGCTGGCTACTGGTATCAACGCGTCTGGGAAATCATAATCTGGGTTGTGTAGTTGCGGATGATTTTCTCCTGCACCGATATAAAGCAGGCTGGTCTTGATCCCCTCATCTCCAAATCGACCAAAATCTTCAGACCAGCGAAATGGAGTTGCGATTTCTACTGTCTGCCGACCTTGTTTGTTTGCCACATCTTGTGCCAATTCTGTGGCTTGGACATGGTTCGCTACTGACAAAAACACATCATGCCATGTAATCTGAACATTTAGTCCATCTGTACATTGCTCGATAATCTCTTGCGCATCTACCATCAGTCTATCCATTTGCACATTGGTCATTGAACGCAATGTGGTCCACACTTCACCATCTGCTGGCGCAATGCCAAAAGCGGCTTCACCAAGAATGGCATGCGTTAAGGTAACAAGGGCGAAGTCGTCGTCGCCGACCGTTCCGTGGCTCAGTTTGGGCAATTTTGCCATCAGCGCAGACATTGCGGGGCCTGGAGATACGCCGTCTTCAGGTGCCGCCGCGTGAGAGCTCTTGCCTTCAAGCTTGATTTTCATGCCGCGAGAGGCGCAGTTGCTTGGCCCAGTGCGCCATCCGATTTCGCCCAATGGGCGGCCAGGCACATTGTGATAGGCGAAGGCATAATCTGGTCGAATTTCAGCCCATTGTGCATCTTCAATAACCGCTTGTGCGCCAGCACCGGTTTCTTCGGCTGGTTGAAACAGTAAAATGACACGCCCTGTTGCGGGGCGATTTGCAAGCCCCATTGCAACACCAATAAGCGAGGCCATATGCCCGTCATGCCCGCAAAGATGTCCTTTTCCAGCGAGCGCGGAACGATAAGCCAGATTTGAGATCTCTCGGATTGGTAGTCCATCCAATTCGCAACGCAATAAGACCGTGGGGCCTTCTTCTTTTAGTCCTGTGAATTGAGCGGCAACGCCATGCCCACCAACCCCCCGCCAAATCCGGTCGGCGCCAAGTGCGCGTAGTTCGCGGCTTATCCGTTCAGCAGTTTGTGCTTCTTCCCCAGAGATTTCAGGACGTTCATGCAACTCATGACGCAGAGCTGTAAGCGTTGCGATCTGATTGTCCGTAAGCTGATACATTGTGTTGCCCTTTAAAATATCTCGAACAGGCCAGCAGCACCTTGGCCGCCGCCAACACACATGGAAACCACGCCCCATTTGGCCTTGCAGCGTTGGCCCTCAAGTAGAATATGTCCCGCCATACGCGCGCCCGACATGCCGTAGGGATGCCCGATGGCAATTGCCCCGCCGTTTACGTTTAACCGCTCGTTCGGCACACCAAGATGATCGCGGCAGTAAATAAGCTGGGCGGCGAAGGCTTCATTAATTTCCCAAAGATCAATATCATCCAATGTCAGCCCGGCACGCCCGAGCAGGCGCGGAATGGCAACTACTGGTCCGATGCCCATTTCTTCAGGCGCAACACCTGCGACCGCAAATCCGCGCATGGCACCAAGCGGATCCAGATTGCGCCGCGATGCTTCTGAGGCGTCCATGATTACCAATGTGGCCGCGCCGTCTGATAATTGACTAGCGTTGCCAGCAGTTACCGTTTTATTGGCGCCAAGAACCGGACTAAGGGCCGCGAGCCCTTCTGCAGTGGTCGCTGGGCGATTACATTCATCTTGCACCAGCTTTACTGATTCTTCTCGGGTTTCGCCCGTCGCTTTGTCCGTGATGTATTTTGTTGCGTTTATGGGAATAATCTCATCTGCAAACAAACCCGCATCCTGTGCTCGCGCCGCGCGTAACTGGCTTTGCAGGGCATACTCGTCCTGTGCGGCGCGGCTTACGCCATAGCGCTCAGCCACAATTTCGGCTGTTTCCAACATGGTCAGATAATAGTTTTTTGCAGCGCTGGGATCCCTATATCGGTGTGCGTTCCAATGTTCATTCTGCACCAATGAAATGCTCTCTAACCCACCAGCCAGCGCGACATCCACGCCTTCACTTGCTACCATATGTGAGGCAATCGAAATCGCATTCAAACCAGACGCACATTGTCGATCTAGCGTCGCTCCCGCCACGCTGTCAGGTAAATTGGTGGACATAACGATGTGACGTGCCACATTGACCCCGGATGTGCCTTGGGTTAGTGCCACGCCAAAAATTGCTTCTTCAACCTCGCCGCCCGTTAGATCAGCGCGGGCCAAAGCGGCCTTTACGGTTGGGGCGGCCAGGCTGGGTGCTTCCAAGTTATTGAACGCCCCGCGATAGGCTTTGCCGATTGGGGTGCGGGCAGTGGAGACGATAACAGCTTCGCGCATTTTGATTGTCCTTAAACCTTTTCCACGCCACACCATTCCGCAATAAACAGTGCGGTGGATTTTGTGATTTTGCGCATGCTTTCCAATTCGACACGCTCATTGAATCCATGGATCGCTTCAGCGCGAGGACCGTAGACCAGTGCGGGCGTGTCCGCATAAAGGCCAAAAAACCGGGCGTCTGTGGTCGCCGTTATTGCTTCGCGCACCAATGGTTCGCCAGTGGCCAATTGGTGTGCGTTTTCAAGCGTTGCGATGGCGGTCGCCGCATGTGTTGAACTGTCTTGTGACAATGCATAACCCTCAGCATGGAACCCATGATAGATGACCTCGGGCAAGCTATTGCGCAAAAATGCGTTCTCTTGGGCGGCCGCCAAAATCACCTGTTCGATCTCAGCTTTCGCATCATCAATGGACTGCCCCGGGAAAATTGCCATGCGCACGTCGAACACACTCCACGCGGGAACGGAACTGGTCCAATCACCGCCTTCAAATCTTCCAACATTTAGGTTCAGCGCATGCTCCATGTGGACGTAGTCACTGGGACGATTCTGGGCCGCGTTCCAGCGGTGTTCCATTTTGTGCAACGCTTCAATCAGCGGGAAAGCCGCCTCAATCGCATTGGATCCACTGCCCGCATAGGCCACATGCGCAGGTAGGCCCTTGAGGCGAACTTGAAACCAAATCACGCCGAGTTGTGCGCTCACCAAATGTTCGGAGAACGGTTCGGGGATAAGTGCGGCGTCGGCAGTATAACCACGCGCCAGACAAGCCAGAGCACCGTTACCCGTGCATTCTTCTTCCACCACGGATTGATAGAACACATCGGCGGCTGGGGCATAGCCACATGCGTTCAGCGCGTCGAGCGCAAACAGGTTTGACGCAAGTCCCGCCTTCATGTCTCCAGCGCCGCGGCCATAGAGCCAACCATCGGCGATTCGTGGCTCGAACGGGGGACTGTCCCACATATCAAGCGGCCCGGTCGGCACCACATCTATGTGGCCATTCAATATCAATGAGCGACCTTTTCGTGTCTTTGAGCGGTGTGCCCCAACAACATTGATCGCTTCTTCGTAGGGGCCAAGAACCGGTGAAAAACCGGGGAGATGCTGAATATCAGCAAGATCAATTTGCCAACGATCGATTTCATAACCTCGCTTGTCCAACTGATCGGCCATCAAGTTTTGAGCTGATTGTTCCTGCCCGCGAACGGAGGCATGAGACGTTAATTCAGACAGAAAGTCGACCTGAAGCTCAAAAGCTTTGTCCACTTCGTCAAATAGGCGCGCGCTTAGGTTGTGGGTCATGATAAGTCTAAAATACTCCCAGCTCACCGTGGGGCAGGATCAAAGGCGCACCCGTGGCTTCCACCGCCTCATTTGCGGTTACACCTCTTGCCAGTTCGACGAGTTCAAACCCTTTTGGGCCAACGTCAACTACCGCCAAATCTGTGTAGATCCGCGCCACGCAATTTGGGGCTGTTAGCGGCAACGAACACTTAGTTTTTAGCTTGGGGTTGCCCGCGCGATCCGTGTGCGTAGTGAGAACGACAACACGACGCGCCTTTTGGGCGAGCTCAATGCCACCGCCTACGCCGGGGCTGAACTTTCCTGGAATTTTCCAATTTGCTAAGTCGCCGTTCGAGCCGACTTCAAATGCGCCCAACATGGTCAGGTCAAGTCGTCCAGAACGCACCATTGCAAAGCTGGTTGCACTATCAAAAAAGGCCGAGCCGGGAACAGTTGAAACGTACGCGCCGCCGGCGTCAATCAGATTGCGATCTGCTTGTTCTGGCGACGGGCTTGGGCCAATTCCGATCATACCGTTTTCAGTGTGCAGGCAAACACAAAGATCTTCTGACAAATGGTCAACAATCTTGGTTGGCAAACCTATGCCTAAATTCACCACCATGCCCGGCTGAACGTCGCGCGCGGCGCGCGCAAGCAAGCGTTCTCTAGCGTTTGACAACTGCATACTCCTTTGTGAGCGCCGTGAGTTCGGTCACATGATCAATAAAGACCCCGGCCGTTTGGACGTTGTTGGGGTTCAGTCCACCAACAGGCAATAAGTTTACAGTTTCTGCGATAACGCAGTCAGCAGCCATCGCCATAAGTGGATTGAAGTTCTGTGCTGTGGCGGCGAATTCAAGGTTGCCGAAAACATCAGCTCGTTCCGCGTGGATGAGAGCAACATCGGCCCGCAGCGCAGCTTCAATTATCTGACGCTTGCCCTCAAACTCAATTTCTTGCTTTCCCTCAGCCAGCTCAGTGCCAATTCCAATATCTGTCAAAATACCGGCCAAGCCAGAACCACCTGCTCGAATGCGTTCGGCCAAGATACCTTGGGCATTGAACTCGACTTCAAGCTTTGCGGTGTTCATCAATTCGATCGCATAAGCATTTAGGCCAAGATGCGTGGTAATGAGACGACGCACCTGACCGCTTCTGAGCAAATGATCAATGCCAAGGCCGGGTTCGTTGGCGTCATTTTTTACCAACGTAAGGTCGCGCGCGCCGTGGGCCACCAGGGCATGAATTAGCGTCATCGGCGTGCCCGGCACCCCAAATCCACCAACCATGATCGTGTCGCCATCCCGGATTTTGGCAATGGCGGTTTCTGTTGTGCATTGTTTGTTGGGAAGCTTCATGCGTCAGCCTCTATGGGCAAACCCACCTCATGGGCAAAGGCGTCAAGCGCGTCGCGCAGGATCGCCATCATTTCAAGAACTTGTTCCTTGGTTATGATCAACGGTGGGGCCAAAAGGAAGTGATCGCCAGCTGTGCCCCCGCGAGTTCGGCGTGAATAGATGATCAGACCGCGTTCGTACGCCAACTCGACAAGGTGTTCATGCGCATTGAGCTTTGGCGGCAATGGTTCCATTGTTTCACGGTCAGCCACAAATTCGAACGCCGTGAGCAGCCCTTTGCCCCGCACATCGCCAATAAAAGGATAGCGCTCCATCAACGCGCGCAGTTCAGCCATTAGAACGTCGCCCATATTGGCGGCATTTTCAATCAGGTTTTGATCCTCAAGCTCTTCAAGCACGGCCAAACCAGCTGAGCACGCCAAGGGGTTGCCAGCATAGGTGAACCCGTGGAGGAAACCGCCTGCATCAAGAACTGCCTCAACGATTTTTGCGCTTGAGACAATCGCGCCAAGAGGTGCATAACCAGCACCAAAACCTTTTGAGAGCGCCACAATGTCAGGGGTCACACCCCAATGTTCGGCGGCCAAGAATTTGCCTGTTCGGCCTGCCCCGGTCATGACCTCATCATAGATCAGGATCACACCAAATTCGTCACAAATATCGCGAACGCGTTGATAATAGCTGTCCGGCGCAACCAATGCCCCTGTGGACGCACCGCCCACTGGTTCCATAATAAACGCTAGGACCGTGTTTTCACCCTCGGCCAATATCTTTTCGCGCAAAAGCTCGGCGTATTTTAGGCCGCGCGCTTCTTCGGTTAAATTGTCACGATCCAAATAGGTGACCGGGGCTGCGGTTTTGGGCATGCCGCGCATCATAGGTGCGAATGGCTCACGCAACGGATCATAGCCTGTCAGGTCCAAGGCACCAAGCGTACAGCCATGATAGGATGGAAAGCGAGAAATGATCTTGTAGCGGCTCGCTTGCCCCCTGGTCAGGGCATATTGGCGTGCAAGTTTTGTCGCACTCTCCACCGCTTCTGAGCCACCCGAGACGAAAAATACTCGATCCAATCCTTCTGGGGTCATGGCAACTGTTTTGGCCGCCAAATCTTCGGAAGGGTGAGTGCGGAAATGCAGCCGATAGCCAAATGTCGCTTTGTCCATTTGTGCTTTGATTTTTGCCAGCACACGTGGGTTTGAGTGGCCAATATTTGACACCATAGCCCCGGAAGAGCCGTCTATATATCGTTTGCCACTTTCATCAAACAAATAGATCCCTTCGCCACGATCCAAGAAAGGGCGCGGATTACGAGATTGATAAAACAGATATGAAGGCGCATCACTCACTTTGCACCTGCGAGATGTTTTCGAAGGAATTCACGCGTGCGTTTTTGTTTCGGATTTTTGAAGATCACTTCTGGTGGCCCCTCTTCGACCACGACCCCTTGGTCCATAAAAAGAACCCGGTCGCACACAGAGGATGCAAAATCCATTTCGTGGGTTACGATGATCATCGTCATGTGTTTTTCGGCGAGCTTTTTCATGACCAAGTTCACCTCTTCCACCAACTCTGGGTCCAGCGCCGAGGTCGCCTCATCAAACAACATAAGCTTGGGCTTCATCGCCAACGCACGCGCAATAGCAACCCGTTGTTTCTGCCCTCCGGAGAGTTGTGATGGGTAATAATCGATCCGCTCCAGCAAACCGACCTCATCGAGTTGTTCTTCGGCGAGTTTATTCGCCTCTGCCTTTGAAAGGCCCTTCAACATGATGGGTGCCATGGTGACATTTTCACGGGCCGTCATATGCGGGAATAAATTGAAATGCTGGAACACCATGCCCACTTGCTGGCGCATCTCGTTGATGTGCTTTTCATACTTGCGGTAAGGCAGGTTTTTGTTCACCTGCACACCATCAAGCCACACCTCACCCCCGGTCAAAGGATCAAGGTCGTTTATAGCCCGCAACAAGGTTGATTTTCCAGATCCAGAAGAGCCAATGATGCCAACAATTTGGCCGCGGTCAACGGTCAGGCTGATGTCTTTGAGAACCTCTAAATCGCCATAAGACTTCTGAGCGTGGCGGATTTCGACGAATTTTGTCTGTTCGTTCATGGTGGCTTCCTAACTCAACGGGAGATGGCAATGCGGCGTTCAATCTTGCGCTGCACCCATTCCATTGAAAGGTTGATGATGTAGTAAAGGGCCGCCGCTGCCAGATAGAACTCAAACGGGCGATATGTCTTGCCGATCATGCGTTGCGCGGAAAGCGTCAACTCACTTACGCCGATCACTGAAACCAACGCGCTGTCTTTTAATAAAGCGATCATATTGTTGCCAATTGGGGGAATAACATCGCGGACAGCTTGAGGAATAACCACTTTGCGCAAGGCTTGCCCTCGGCTCAAACCTAGCGTACGCGCGGCCTCCATTTGCCCTTTGTCTACTGCAAGAATAGCGGTCTGGATTAACTCAGAGTTATAGACAGCAAAGTGTAATCCAAGCCCAATGACCCCGGCAACGAATGCGGGGAGATCAATACCGATCTGTACGAGCCCAAAGTAGATCAAAAAAAGCTGAAGTAGGAGCGGCGTGCCCATGAAAACCCACTCGATTAGGCGAAAGGGTTGTTTGATCAGCCATGGTGCATAGAGCGCGATTACGGCGAAGAAGATGCCAACAAAAAAGCTCAATAGTGCAGCGGCAACCGTGATGCCGATGGTCCATAGACAGCCCAACAAGAGCACATCCATGTATTTTGGCAGAATAGAAAAATCCAGTCCCATCCGTTTATCCTTTTTCAGATCAAGTGATCTGCACTTTGCGGTCCAACCAAGTTACACCTCGGCCGGCCACATAGATGATGATCATGTAAAGAACGCCTGCGAGCAGGAACATTTCAAAGGGTTTGTACGTTGAGCCGATATAGCGCTGCGCGGTATAGGTGAGTTCAACGACAGAAATTGCGGCCACCAACGCAGTCGCCTTTATGAGCGCATTGATATTTACGCCGAGCGGGCGCACCATCAACCTAAGGGACTGTGGCAAGATCACTTTGTACATGGTCTGCCAGCGGCTCAATCCAAGCGTTCGTGCAGCTTCAGTTTGGCCCTTGTCGATGGAAATAATGGCGCCACGGATCGTTTCGGTCATATAGGCGCCAGCATTGATGCCAAGGCCAATCACGCCGGCTTGAAATGCATCTAACTGAATGCCAATTTGCGGACCTCCAAAATATAAAATGAAGAGCTGTATTAGAGCTGGGGTACCGCGGAATACACTGACATAGGCAGCACCAATTGCGCGCAGCACAACAAAGCGAGACAATCGTGCAAACGTCCCAAGTGCTCCAAGCGTCAAACCCAAAATAGCCGTGAGGACAGACAGAAGGATGGTCACCCATGCTGCTTCAAGAAAAAATGGATAGACCTTTTGCATCAGCTCAAAATCCATAACCTATCCTTTCGTTGATTGGGGCAACTGCCACCAATGCGCCGCCATAACTCGCGCCAAAACACATGTGCATCATGAAAGAGCAACCTGATTGAGCTATTGTTCATTGTAAATGATCGCGCAAGCCATTTGCAGCAGCAATATAGTACCGATTCAATTGCGCCCGCGACGCATCTACAAACGATGTCCCGCCGCAAACTGCGACGGGAGTTTTGCCAATAGAGTTAGCGGATGTCCGCACCGATCCATTTTTCGGCCAGCGCGAGGTAGGTTCCGTCTTCCATCATGGAATCCAAAGCCTTTTGCATTGCTTCTGCCAACGCTGGGTTTCCTTCACGGATGGCAATACCTGCACCAAACGGTTTTGTTTCAGGATCGTCAAACATTGCAAATTGCTGACCCTTTGCAGACATTGCAAGAATGGCGGCAATCGAATCGTTCACGATTGCATCAACTCGGCCGTTTTCCAGCTCAAGCAGTAATTCAGGCAGACCTTTGTAAGTGCTTATGCTGTAGCCCTTAGCGCGTGCCCAATCTTCGTGGGTTTCGCCAAGTGTTAGCCCAACTTTTTTACCATCCAAATCCGCAAGACTTTTGATATCAGAACCCGGTTTTGTGAAGATCGCGCGTTTGTCAGAATAGTATGGTCCAACAAAATCAACGACTTCATCACGCTCGGCGGTGATGGTCATTGAACCAACGATCGCATCATATTTATTTGCCAAAAGACCGCCAATAATACCGTCCCATGCCGTGGTGACGATTTCAGCTTCTAGGCCCATACGTTTTGCGATTTCTGTGCCAACAGCTGGATCAAAGCCAACAACTTGGTTCTCTTCGTTCACGAAGTTGAACGGAGGGTATGCGCCAGACATTGCGATGCGAATGACACCCTTTTCTTTTAGCGTATCCAGCTCTTCTGCAACAACTGGGGTCATCCCCATTGCGGCAAAACCAACTGCGGCTACTGCAAATTTCAAAAATGTACGACGAAAGGTCATGTTTTCTCTCCCTTGTTGATTTCACATTTGGCCGGCATTTGCCTACCCGATGTGTCGAATTTCAAAAAAGACACTTGCATGACGAGCGATATCGCGCAAATAAATATATAACATCTTCAATATAGGTGAGATTTATGCATAACCCGTCACATCACCGCTTCCCCTGGAACCTAGACTGGAACCTGTTGCGTACGTTCATGGTTGTTGTTGAGCAGCGTGGGATATCTAAAGCGGCCCATTTCTTGGGCCTAAAACAACCAACAATTTCATTTGCGCTGAAACGATTGGAGCAGGTCACTGAACAAACTCTGATCATTCGCAAGCCCAATGAGTTTACCGTCACCCGGGCGGGGCAAGTTCTTTATACTGAATGCGCAACAATATTCGGCGCGGTGTCCCAATTGCCATCGCTTATGGATGTCGACAACACGGAACTTCGCGGGCATTTGTCCATTGCCATCACCAGCCATGTGATCTCTGAGCATTTTGATGACTTTTTGGATCAGTTTTCCAACGCGCACCCCAACGTCACCTACTCATTTTCAGTCAGCGAAAGTGACGAGGTTGAGACCATGATTGCACAAAACCGCGCAAGTTTTGGCATTTGCCTGTTGTCAAAAATGCCAAAGAGCCTGGACGCCTTGGTTATTTATCGAGAGTACTTCGGGCTATATTGTGGTGCCCGCCACCCGCTTTTTAGTGTGAAGGATATTGACCCCAAGGCACTTGAAGGCGAGCCGTTTGTTGCCTTCCAAACCGAAGCCGAAGGTGGACCGCTTGAAGCGATTTCCCATCTACGTGCACGGCTGGGATTGGCCAACACTTGGCGAGGTGTTTCCTCTAGCCTGAATGAAATTCGGCGCATGATCATGTCAAACATTGGTGTGGGCGCCCTGCCCTTGCATGTGGCAGAGATGGACGTTGCCGCCGGGCACCTGCGCCAACTCCCCCCATATGACGACCTGCCGATGATTGACATTTACCTGATTAACAACCCTGCCCGCCGAAAATCCGACGCGGAGGCAATATTTCTTTCAGCGGTCGCAAAGGAGTTTTCAGCGATCGATATCTCAGAACGGACATACGCAACTACGCGTGCCAACAGTTAGCTTGCGATCGACCAGCGTGCGCCAGAAGCTGCTCCGAAGCATCTAAATCCAGTAAGGACGTGGGTGTGCGGCAATTTCTTAGGTGAAACACAATCGTTTCGTCCGGCCACACAACAAAAACACATTCACTATTTCATTATGCAAAAGCCATACTAAAGTCTGTCAAATTTTAGGAGGTTGTTTTGCGTCATTGGTTGTTGTTTACGCCCATATTAGTTGCTGCACTTGGGTATGGTTTTTCTTTTCCACTACTTGCAATAGTTCTAGACAACAATGGCGTTAACTCTGGAACAATTGGCTTAATTTCCGCCATGCCAGCCCTTGGATGGCTCATTGTCCAGCCGTTTTTGCCTTTCCTTCAAACCAAGTTCTCGACAAAAACACTGCTTTTGTTGTTTTTGAGTGTGGCAGCAATTTCTATTCTTGGATTCGCGCTTACTAGTGACCTTGCGGCATGGTTCGCCCTTCGCTTTATATTTGGCGGCAGTCTTGGGCTTTTTTTCCGCGTTGGCGAGTATTGGGTAAACGTTGTTACTAAGACAAAGAACCGCGGGAGGATTACTGGTGCATATTCATTCTCGTTCTTCTTTGGCATTGCGCTTGGAAGTCTTATACAACCTGAAATCGGGCAAAGTGGTTTCTTTCCATTTCTTTCAGTTTCTGCAGCACTCGTATTGGGTGGATTGTTGATCCTGCCCACGAAAGACGAAACGGTTTCTGAACCCGTTTCAGTCGAAGATCATTCCAATGGCATGATCCCGTCCCGGTTGTTGCTTTTGTTACCTTTGGCCGCTTTTGGCGTCATTGTTTATGGCGTTTTTGAGGACATTCCTGCCTATTTAATTTCAGTTTACGCGCTGCGCGTTGGTTTTGAAGCCGATATTGCGGCCTACACACTTACAGCGTTTGCGCTTGGCGGTTTGGTTTTTCCGATGCCTATCGGCATTCTTTCAGACAGAATCGGTCGACAACCAACGCTAACAATTTGTGCTGTCATAGGTGCAATGGGAGCGGTAGCACTCCCTTTCGCTCTTTCCAGCGCGACCGCATTTTTGTTGGTGCTGTTCGTTTGGGGAGGTTGCGTATCCTGTATCTATAGCGTCACCATTTCTATGATTGGCGATCGCTATAAAGGCAAAGACCTTGCCAATGCTAATGCGGGATTTGGAATGTTCTACGCACTTGCAGCGCTTATCGGGCCGATCTTAAACGGATTTTCTATGCAGGCATGGGAACCACATGGCCTCTTTGTTCCCAGTTTCATACTTTTCACCATATTGTCGGTTTTTAGTCTTACTTGGAAATTGGGCGCGCCGAAAAACCAGGTCCCTGCATGAACAAACTGCATGGTCCAACAAATAGCATGCATCAATATGTGATCTTTTTTGGTGTACTAAATGTCTGAAGAACTATGTGGGCTATCGTTAAGAGAAAAGGAATGCTTGGAGCTTCTTGCTGTCGGTCTTCGCCCTGCTAACATTGGAGTGCAATTGCAGATCAGCCGCCGTACAGTTGAAAGTTACATAGAGTCCGCAAAGCTAAAGCTAAATGCAAGGACACGCGATCAAGCGATAGCGATCGCAATTCAGGCCAGAATTATCCAGCCGTGAACCCAATTTGGCACTTTTTACGGTATTGCGTCATGCCTTGGGTGCTACAAAAATTGCACCAAAAGTCATGGCGAATTCGCATAGATATATTTTGGGGGAAATTGCTGAAATGAACGCTCGAAATACCTTCTTAGACATTGCCTATCAAACTCGAGAGACAACCTGTTTGGACACGCATTGGAAGCGATGCCAATTTGCTTTTGAAGAGCTGGGAATAGACGGGATCGGATATGGCATCATTCCGTTTCGCTCAGAAGTGTTTTTGCAAGGATCAAGCAACGCTATGATGTTCCGTCACAGCTACCCCAAAGGCTGGGCGGACGATACGGGGCCGCAAAGACTGCTTGATGATGATGTTACAATCCCCTTGCTTGCATCGGGACGTGACGATTTGATCTGGGTTGATACAGAGGAATTATTGGACCAAGCGGAGATCCCCGACCAAGAGCGAAAACGCTTTGTCGTGCAAAACGAAATCGACCGGGCATATGAGATGAACCAAGGGGTGACGATCGCTTTGGATATCGACCAAATCAACGGGGTTACCTCCGGCATGGGATTGAGGAATTCATCCATGACCGAATCCGAATTCGGCGCATATTGGTCGACGCATCAGCACCAACTCAAGGCCATATGCTCTGTCCTTGATACAGGTATCCGCAAAGACCATCTGCCATCCTATGTTGGGCTAACGACGACCGAGCGTGATTGCCTTAGCCTTGCAGCCTCTGGGCGGCAGTTTGCTGAGATTGAGTATTTGATGCGATTGAGCGAAGACCAAGTCAAAAAAGCATTCACCCGATGCCGAAGAAAACTGCAGGCAAAAACGCGCGATCACGCGGTAGCCAAGGCGCTGGTTCTGGGGTTGATCAACCCATGATCTACGACATATCGACGAGTGCGGGCATTTGGGCAGTGAGAAGTTGCTGAGATGAATTTTCACAATTCGATAATTGAATTATCTGACTTTGTTCGAGGGGATCATAGTCTGGACAGCGTTTGGCGCAAATGCTCAGAAACATTTGCTGAAGTTGGCATCGACGGGATCGGATATGGCATTATTCCATTTCGCTCCGAGGTATTTTTACAAGGATCAAGCAACGCTGTCATGTTTCGTCATAGCTACCCCCAAGGGTGGGCGGACGACACGGGCCCGCAAGGATTGCTAGACAATGATATCACCGCATCGTTGCTTGTATCTGGGCGTGATGACATGACGTGGGTAGATTCTGACGATTTGTTGGAAACCGCAAACATTCCCACGGAAGACAGACGGCGCTTTGCCACTCAGGACGCGATTGACCGTGCGTACAAGATGAACCAAGGAGTAACGGTGGCCTTGGATATAGATAACACCCACGGCGTTACTTCCGGCATGGGCTTAAGGAATTCGACCATGTCCGACTTGGAGTTTGTTACATTTTGGAACATTCATAGAGGCTATCTCAAAGCAATTTGTTCTATACTCGACACGAGTATCCGCAAAGACCATCTGCCATCCTACGTTGGCCTAACAACAACCGAGCGGGATTGCCTGAATTTTGCGGAGTCTGGACGACAGTTTGCTGAGATTGAGTATTTGATGCGGCTGAGTGAAGACCAAGTGAAAAAAACATTCTCCCGCTGCCGAAAAAAGCTGCAAGCAAAAACGCGCGATCACGCGGTGGCCAAGGCATTGGTTCTGGGGTTGATCACCCCCTAGATGCACTTATTACGGTATTGGTAAGAATGGTGAAAAGAATAGAATGGTGCCGCCCTTACCAAGGAAATGAATTGCTTTGAGAGAAACTGCACAACACATAGTCTTAGCACTGTCAGATTCTTTGCGCGGCACAACTACATCCGGCCAGGCTTGGACATTATGTCTTCATGCTTATGAGAAGCTCGGTGTTGACGGTATTGGCTATGGTTACATTCCCCTAGAAACCGAATTTAACCATCGCACTGCGACAGATGTAACAATATTTAGGCACAGCCACCCTAAAACCTGGGCTGATGCCATAGGTGATCGAGATTTATTGGACGCCGACTTTACATTGCCGCCCCTTCTAAAAGGGGAAAGCGAAATTCGTTGGCATCATGAGCCTGCGCATCTTTTGCAAGCCGAAATTGAGCAAAATCGGACAGATTATCAAACACAATGGGAAATCGATCGGCAGCATGGAATGCACGTCGGCATTACACTGCTGCTCGGGCGCATGTCTGGACAAAATGGTCTTGTCTCTTCTGGCATTGGCCTGAGAACGAGTACAATTGCAGAGCAAGATTTTGAGAAATATTGGGAGCACCATGGTGATTATCTTAAACAAATCAGCGCTCTGTTGGATGCCCAGTTCCGCGTGCAAGCACCAAATGCACTGATCAAGCTCGACCAGTTTGAGATCGATTGTCTAAATTTTGCGGCTGCAGGATTGTACAATCAAGAAATCGCATTTCGCCTCAGAAAAAGTGAGGACCAGATTAAGAAATGCTTTGCCCGCAGCCGAAAGAAGCTGTCGGCCCTTACTCGAGATCACGCCGTTGCCAAAGCACTGTCTATAGGCCTGCTTGCGCCGTAGTTGGCACTTTTTACGGAATTGAACTTCCTTTGAATTTTCGTGATTAATCCTTTGTAAACATTCAAACATGGTGGCCTTGGCCGCTAAGCGTTTGATTTATGCAAAGTATTGGGGACGGTGTGGTTTTAAGATCGATACGAGGTGGCATGGCAATTGGTGCCAGCTGCATTCTTCTAACCGCATGTGTGACAACTACGTCAAATGTCGCAAATGGAGCTGCTGTTGTTTATCCAGCAACCTGTGGGGACATTCCAAAAACTGTGAGGAGCAACGGGGCTCCTCTGTCCCAAGCGATCATAGATGAACTTGCTTCATTCTGGCCACCTGAGCACATGGACACCCTCAAAAGATTGCAAAAGGTCTTAGATGGTCGCGGTTCGCCCCGTGACATTGGTTTTGCCCAAAAGTGCTTTGACGTGACGACAGGTCATACACCCCAACAAGAACTAAACAAAGAACAAGCGCCGGTCGGTTTACTTGGGATGCAATAAATCACAACTATTTTTCTGGAGATCATACGTGAAAAAAACTCTGACAATTGCCGGTTTGCTCGGTGCTACTGTAATGCTTTCTGGCTGTACGGCTCTGAGTGGGCTTTTTGGTGTGGCCGATGTTGGTTCGGGTGGCAACAATTCTGCAGCCGTCGTTGATATCGATGGAAATGGTTCCGTATCTGCAGGCGAACGTGCCATGACAGCATATGCAGCGACATATGCGCAAGATGGCTCACCATCCAACGTCCTAAGCGCACAGCAAAGAGCTGCAGGCATTTCGGGTTTTGCAACAGGCAGTAATGGACTTGTTAGTGCGGCTGCAGGTGCCAACGGCTATACAACGGCAAGCGTTCATGTTTCAGACGATAAAAAAACGCTAACGATTACTGTTGACGGCAAAAAACACACCATTTCGGGCAACGGCGTTTCGCACGTGGAAAAAATCAACGGCAAAGACTATCAGGCCTTGGCGTTTGGCTATGGCGACTTATCAAATTCCACAAATGGGACAGATGTTGCTTCAATTCTAAACGGCGATTTTGCTTCACTTGCATTTCTCTTTAAAAACGCAAAAGGCAACGGTCAGAATTACAGCATTCAAACCAATGAGGGCTACACGATGATTGCGACGGGATTGGAGACCCCCGTAGACAAACTTCCGTCGCAAAAAGCATCTTATGGTGGAGACTTTTACATCATAACCAACAACGGTGGCGGCGGTTTCGGCAACTTTGATGCCATCGCAGATTTTGGTAACAAGACCATTACAGCGGATACGTCTTACGAAGGCACCAAAAATGGCGGTTTCACCGGCACTATAGCGGGTAATAAGTTTAGCGGCGCCGTCACGTCCATTTCAGATAGGGATTATGAAGGCGATGTGGTTGGGGCTTTCTATGGTCCAAACGCTGAAGAAATTGCCGGTGCCAGCGTTGGCACGATGAACAATGTAGACGCATCCGCGTTCTTCATCGGCAATAAGAAATAAGCCCATCTTAGCAAAAAGAAGTCGTCCGTCATCAAAACCGATGGCGGACGCAACAGGTATGTTTATGTGGGTTATATTACGCTTTTTCGTTGCACTCGTTGTTGTTGGAAGTGGCTGCATAACTGCATTCGCACAGGGTTATTCGGATATGGCCCATGCTATAGAAAACAAGGACTGGGTAACTGCGTCCAATTTGGCTATTACGTTAGATGAGGAAGCAAAAACCGGCAGCTTCTTTTTTCTATATGTGACAGCAACCAAGTTCTCCGTGGAAGACAACTGCGCCGAGGCAATTCCCATTATCGACGCGCTAAAACAGGCAAAGCCTAGTTTTGCCCCGCTGCATGAACTGGGTTACATCTGCAATACCAAATTGGGAAGAAGCGCTGCGGCTAAATCTGACCTACAAAAACTCGTAGCCATTTTGCCGAACGGGCAAGAACGCGATTTGATCCGAGGTATGCTTGAAGCTGAGCGTACTCGATCCAAAGTTTCGGTCGGTGTTTATGGAAGTGTGACGCCTTCGTCCAATGCAAATAAGCAAACAAGTGTAGGGTACATCAATGGTCTCGAAGTCACTTCGGGTTCGAAGGCCTCCAAGGGTGTCAATGCAACCATTGGGGCAACATTCACCAAGGTTCTAAATCAGACGCGGACCTCCTCCTTTGCCGGAGTTGTTAGAACCGAAATTGGGTATTCCACAGTAGATCAGGTGATTTCCCCCAGGTTGGCGCTTGAAACACCCCTTGCACTTTCAATGACTGAAAATGCATCAGCAGTGCTCACGCCATTCATTGACCTTCACTTTCTTGGCACAAAGCATTCGCATACTAAAATTGGAACAAAAGGGATCGTTCGCCAAAAACTTGATGACAACAATTCAATGGCGTACCAAGCTGAGATTTCTAGAAACAATTATGTCGACGCGCACTACTTCAATGGATTTTACTTTCACGGTAGTGTGAGTTGGGAAAGAAATCTGAGCAAAACGACATCGCTTACACTAAGCACAGGACTAAACTCAGTTCTGACTGATCGTGTTGCAAGACAATCGCACAAAATTGAAGCGAAAGCCCGCCTGGAACACAGTACTGAGAACGGTTTGACTTTTGGCGCGGAGGCATCGGCAGGGGTTCGTTTTCATAATCAACCGGCTCCACTTACAACCGCTGGAAACCAGACTGATCAGTTTCTTAGAACCCAATTGGAACTGAGCCACAAAGACATCACTTTCGGCGCTTTTCGCCCAGTTCTTGCCTATACCTTTCAAGTGCAAGAATCCGACAACATATTCTATAAACATGAAAGTCATGATTTAGGCATCTCACTAAGGGCCAACTTCTAAATGAGACGACTTTGGAAACGGCGTGCGCTCATTTGTTGGCTCGTTCTCTTCAGCTCCGCACAAGGCGCAATAGCTGGGTCTTGGTCGTTCTATTCTGAAACGGCGTTGGAATACGCGCAGGCAACTTTTCAACACGACGCGTCTATGTTCAATCCCATATTGGGCAGCCCAACCAGTTCTCTCATCTATCCCGGGCAGTTGCACTCGTCTGCCAAATTAGGTTTCAGACAAAAGAGCGGTGAAGGAAGTGAAATTGAGGTAAGCATCAAAGCTGCATTCCGGGCACATTCCGAGTTCATAGATAACGATTACCTTGCTGATCAAGTGCTTTTTTCACAAACAACTAGCCGCACACAGGTGCCGACAAATGTCGAAATTGCAGCAAAATTTCGCTCTGCGCCTATAGCCCGCATCGGTAATGCGACGACGCTTTCTTTAGCCATTGAGACAAAAGTTGGGCATGACATACGGGAAAACAGAGGCCTGATATGCGGAGGTGTATGCCAATCGCTTCCTTTTGTTACGGACACACAGCCAGTCATAACGCATCGCACAACGAGGACGTCAATCCGGCTGGGCCCAAGCCTGTCAACGCGACTTGGTGAGCGAACGACCTTTGATATGAGCGCATTGGTCGGGCCGAGCCTAGCTATTATTGACGACACACACCACTTGCGTACAAACCAAGGCTCGCCACTACAAATTCAATATACTCTGTTTGGACTTGAGATGGGGACGGTGTTTGCATTTGAGCATGAATTTTCTGAATTCTTGAGTGTACAAGTTGGAATTACAGCGAACGCGGCGCATCTGTTTGGGCAAGCCCAGTTCTCACCAAACAATGAGCGATCACCTTTACTCGCCGGCTCCGCAATATTTGAAGAAGCAAGCTTGTTTGCCCGTTTCGGAGGTGAATTTTGATAGGTCCAACAGTGCCAACGCGTAACGACGGCCGGCGGAACACTTTGTGTGGCGGAATGCTGATGCTGAGCGATCAGCAAAACTGCGGTTGGTCTAAGAAATGAATTCAACGATGGCGCCTAGATTTTCGATCGAGGCAACAAACAATTTTGAGCAGAATGCCTCTCCTCCTTTGGCGCTTGAAAAGGGCGGTTTCTTCGTCATCGACTTTGATCATCAAACACCGCTCGCGCTTACACCGGTGCCTGATTGGCTGATCGCTGCAACGTTTACGATGGAATTTGATGCAACTCTAACCAATAGTGAACTTCAGCTGCTCAAGCAGCTTTTGTGCTCGAAGTCGTTGCGCGAGATCAGTGCTGAAGACGGTGTCTCCTACGAAACGCGTCGCAATCAACTAAAAAAAGTCCTTGAGAAGTCGAACCTCAATCGTCAGGTCACTCTGTTGTTGGTCATGTCAAACTTGCTGGTCAAGGCGCTCTTTTTTGAGCATAAAACCTGTTCGCCGTCTTGTACGCATGCTAGAGACTGATGAGATAAACAGATCTGTGATCGTATTTTTTTCGACTGTTTTTGCGATTGAGACGAAGTCGATTGTAGAGTGAGGAATGGGCGTTCCTTACGTCGTAACCTGCACCTCTAAACTTTGAAGCTGGCGATCGGTTTTTCAACTTAATATTCCGCCAATTCACTTCAGCGAAGGTTGAAGAAAGTTATGGCGGAGAGACAGGGATTCGAACCCTGGAGACGGTTACCCGCCTACACGCGTTCCAGGCGTGCGCCTTCGACCACTCGGCCACCTCTCCGCAAGCAAATGCGCACCAAATCAGGTGGCAAACACAGTTGCATTGGCGCGCACTATACTGATCGCGAAACTGATCGCAAGTGTTCACTTATGCGTTGAGTGCTTGAATCGCATTTTTTGCGTGACTAGTATCACCAAACCGAACAAAGAAACCAACTGGATTGTCTTATGCGAATGATTACGCGCCTCATTGGCTCGCTGTTTTTGGCCCTTATGCTGATCATGATTGTCATGGACGGCGCAAAAGTGCTCTCATCTAACGAATTGGTGTTCACGCCATTGGGGCAGATTTGGTTTGAGATCGATCGGGCACTTGACACATTGACCCTCAACACTTTGCAAGCAATCATCCAGCGTTATGTACATCCAATCGTATGGGATCCAATCATTGTCACCATTTTGGGGGCGCCTGCATGGCTGATCTGCGCCATTCTTGGGGTGTTTTTTCTTTTTCTTGGGCGAACGCGTACTCGAGAACGCTATAAGCATATTGACGAACTATAAGGTGACAACAATGGACATTAAAATCGCACAGATGAGCCATTTCGTAAACGGCAACCCTATTTCGGGGCCTTATCCATCGCAAAATCAAACCATATACTTAGCATTGGGCTGCTTTTGGGGAGCCGAACGGTTGTTTTGGCGCCTTAACGGTGTATTTGTGACGGCAGTTGGCTATCAAGGCGGACACAAAGACAATCCCAGCTACCAAGAAGTTTGCACCGGACAAAGCGGGCATGCGGAAGCCGTTCTGGTCAACTATGATCCAAGTATAATTTCCCTTCAAGAAATCTTGATGCACTTTTGGCAAGAACATGATCCAACCCAAGGCAATCGCCAAGGCAACGATGTGGGCAGCCAATATCGGAGTGCTATCTATTTCACTTCGCCTGAACAAGAAAAAGTGGTGCGCGCGAGCTATGAGGCTTATGCCAGCTCACTCAAAGACAGCGGCTATGGTCCAATAACAACCGAGATCAAACCTGCAGAAGAGTTTTATTTTGCCGAGGAGTACCACCAACAATATTTGGCAAAAAACCCCAATGGCTATTGCGGCCTGAAGGGAACTGGGGTCAGTTGCACAATTGGTGGTGCGTAACAATTATGCTCACGCGCGTACAATTTGAAGTTTATTGCTTTTCGCTACCCAAAGTAACCCATGTGGTGCAATGGGGGAATGCCTCTGTCTTCAAAATTGGTGGCAAGATATTTGCGATCTACAGCCGCTGGGATGATGCGGATCAGGATATCATCAGTTTCAAATGCTCGGATCAGTCTTTTGCCATTTTGCCGACGCAAGAAGGCATTAGACCGGCTAAATATCTTGCGCGGGCAAAGTGGGTGCAGATTTCGCACAAAGCGAATTGGGATGAAGAGACCTGCCAAGCCTATATCAAACAAGCCTATGACATTATTACCGCCAAATTGACAAAGAAGACGCGCGAAGAACTCGAAATCTAGTCAACTTTGCTGCACCAGTTGCCAAGCGCAATTGATTTTGTCTAAATGGCTCAACAACAACGGAGTTTATCGTGCGCTATTTGGTTTTAACGGCCTCGTTCTTGCTTTTGGCAGTTTTGGCGGGTTGCGCGACGTTGAGCAAATCGCAGTGCCAAACAGGCGATTGGCAATCTGTGGGTGAGGCCGATGGTCGGGCGGGACATTCAACGGCACGCTTTAGCGAGCACAATGAAGCTTGTTCAAAGCATGGAATAAGCGTTGATCGCAGCCTATATAACAAAGGCCATGCCGCCGGGCTCAAATTCTATTGCACCCCAAACAATGCAGCGAAAGTGGGTTTGGCCGGTCGCTCCTATAATGGCGTGTGCACTGGGGAAATGGGCATCAGTTTTTTGCGTATTTATCGCGAGGCCAACGACGTCCACTCAATAGACAAAGACATAGAGTCATTGCAAAATCAAATTGAAACCCTAACCGAAAAGCTGGCTCAACCGGATATCACCCAAGCAGACCGCGACGATATTGTGTCAGATATCCGCTTCTTGAATTACGACGTATCGCGAAAAATGCGCGATCGGGCAAGAGAGGATGCTGAGCTGCGCCAAGTTTTGCTGGAAGAGCAAAATAGACTCTCCCGCCTTTAAACCAAAAAGGCGGCCATTGGCCGCCTTAATGATCAGTAGTTTGCGTTAGCTGAATTCTTATGACGTCGGTTGTTTCACAATCCGCAAATATGGCTTCATTTCATTCCAGCCTTCTGGGAACTTCTTAGCTGCATCTTCATTTGAAAGAGCTGGTACGATGATTACATCGTCACCGTCTTTCCAATTCACTGGCGTTGCCACTTGGTGTTTAGCAGTCAGCTGCAATGAATCGATAACGCGCAGCACTTCATCAAAGTTCCGGCCCGTTGAGGCTGGGTACTCGATCTTAAGTTTGATTTTTTTGTCTGGCCCGACAACAAAAACGGACCGCACGGTCAAGGTGTTGTCAGCAGACGGGTGGATCATCGAGTAAAGTGTTGCCACTTTTCGTTCTGGGTCAGCAATCAGCGGGAAGTTGAGCGCTGTGCCTTGTGTTTCTTCAATGTCGCCTACCCAGGCCTTGTGATCTTCAATTGGATCAACAGAAAGGCCGAGCACTTTGACCCCACGCTTATCGAACTCAGGCTTTAGTTTGGAGGTGTAACCCAACTCAGTGGTGCACACTGGCGTAAAGTTTTTCGGGTGCGAGAACAAAACTGCCCAGCTACCCTCAATATAGTCATGAAAATTGATGTGGCCTTCAGTGGTATCTGCTTCAAAATTGGGGGCTTCGTCGCCAATTAGCAATCCCATGATATTATTCCTTTGTGAGATTTTGTATTACATTCAATATGGGGTGTCGTAACCCAAAAGAGAATGCCCAAAGAGGAAAACTTTTTGCCAAAAGTGCAAATGCAACGAAAGGTTATGCTCCGAATTTTGTGTGGAGAGAAATTTCAGGAAAGCAAGTGCAGCAGATCACGCAGAATGTATTCTTCGTGCAGCAAAAACACGAATGGTGGCGTGATCGAAAACACCAGCGCGATTTGCCAGCGCACAGACTTAAAGCGGGCAATTGCGTATGCCAAAAGCATCGCAGCCGCCATGAACAATAGTTCTGCATTGTGAACGGTCAAAAACCTAAGCAGTTCTTGCATTTTACATAACCCAATCTGCCCCCAATTGTTTCAGGCAACAGGGTACGCGCTTAGGTTTGTTTTGGCGTGAAACTGCTGGATTGCCTTTTATTCAAAGGCAATCCAGCAAACTCGCTTTAGTGCCCGGCATCCAGACGACCGGTTTGCAGGTCATAATCTGTAGCAACAGCATATTCTGGATCATCTTCTGCTGGCTCAACCAATTGCCCAGCTTTCTTAAGCAGATTTTTGCAATCGTTTGAAAGATGGCGCAATTTTAGCTTGGTGCCATTGGCTTCATATTTTGCGGCCAAAGCTTCAATAGCCTGCAACCCAGAGTGATCGACCACGCGTGACCCTGCAAAATCGATAATCACTGTTTCTGGGTCTTCTTTGGGATCGAACAAGAGAGAAAAACTCTCAATGGAACCAAAGAACAATGGGCCTTCAAGCTTGTAGATTTTTTCTTTATCGCCTTCGTGATACCCGGGTGTCGTGGCGTGCATACGCGTTGATGCGTTCCACGCGTAAACCAGCGCGGCTACGATTACACCGACCACCACAGCAGTGGCCAAATCTGTTGCGACAGTGACCACAGTCACAAGCACAATCACAAATGCATCTGCACGCGGAATGCGCATCATGATTTGAATGGAGCGCCAAGCAAATGTGCCGATCACCACCATAAACATTACGCCGACGAGTGCAGCCAATGGAATTTGCTCAATTAGGCTTGAGGCAAAAAGGATAAAGGCAAGCAAGAACAGCGCGGCTGAAATGCCTGACCAGCGCGTGCGACCGCCAGATTTCACATTGATCATAGACTGCCCGATCATGGCACAGCCGCCCATGCCACCAAAGAATCCCGTGATAAGATTGGCCAAACCCTGGGCAACGCTTTCCTTGGACGCACCACCCTTTGTTTCGGTAATTTCTGCCACAAGGTTTAAGGTGAGCAAAGATTCAATCAGGCCGATCGCTGCAAGAATAACAGCGTATGGCAAAATGATCTGCAATGTTTCAAAATTCAAAGGCACCATTGGGATATGGAACTGGGGCAAGCCCCCTTTAATGGATGCCAAATCGCCAACGCGGGGGACGTCCAAGTTTAGAAAGATCACCGCCAGCGATACAACGCCAATTGCGAGCAAGGGTGCTGGGATAAACTTAATATATTTGCCGCCCCAGTGGATGATCATCATCGTCACAACGGTCAGGAATAGCATGAGATATAAGGGCATCCCTGTCATCCATTCACCGCCCGCAACACCATGTCCCCCGCCGGTCGCTGAACCAGGCACTTGGAACTGACTCAATTGAGCGAGAAAAATCACGATAGCTAGGCCGTTCACAAACCCCAGCATAACAGGATGGGGGACCATGCGGATGAATTTGCCCCAGCGCATAATACCAACGAAAATCTGAATGATACCCATTAACACGACCGTTGCGAACAAATATTCAATGCCATGCTGAGCCACCAAGGAAACCATAACAACCGCAAGCGCGCCGGTTGCGCCTGAAATCATACCCGGACGCCCGCCAAGTATGGCGGTAACCAAGCCAACGATGAAAGCGGCGTAAAGCCCCACCAGCGGATGAACCCCTGCCACAAATGCAAAAGCAACGGCTTCGGGCACCAATGCCAAAGCAACGGTTAGTCCAGCAAGAATATCGATGCGAAGCTGGGCGGGTGACGGCGCGACAAAACCATCGGCTGAAGCGGATAGAAAACGATTGAACAAAATGAATGGACTCTCTGATCTGTTTGGCAGGCCATGCCTGACGAAAAACCCCTATGTTTGCGCGGTTTAACGTAGTTTGATGTCACAAGCAAGATAAGGGTGCGATCTAGCGCCGATGACGGTTTGTTTCGCGCATCGAACGCCCCATGATGCTTTCAAGCCACCGAACGATCAGCGACAATGAAATGGTCATCACCAAATATAGGAATGCAACAACGTTGTATGTTTCAAAAAACTTGAATGTAGAGGCCGAATAAACCTTCCCTAATTGCGTTATATCTTGCACACCCAACACCGACACTAGCGCGCTATCTTTGATCATCGCCACCAGTTCATTGCCCATTGGCGGCAAGATTAATTTGAAAGCTTGAGGGGCGACGACAAAACGAAAGGTGTGCCACCGGCCCAACCCCAGTGCCTTTGCTGCTTCAACTTGACCCCGGTCAACTGCTTCAATGCCGGCACGAAAAATTTCAGCAATAAAAGCGGAATAGGAAATTGTGAGCGCAATGATCGCCCGCCATGTGAAATCGAAGCCGCGCACGGTCATCTTTCCAAATAACCCCAATTCAATCAACGGGTTCATTCCCCAGTTGAAAAAACCGACAAACCATGGGGCACCCACAAACGCTATGTAAAACAGCAACACCAGCATGGGAATGCCGCGCACAATTTCTATGTAAAATGTGGCCACTTCACGCAAAACACGAAGTGGGGAAACGCGCGCCAAAACAACAATAGTGGCCAAACAGACGCTGAGCGTAAAGGCAACAAGTGTCACATAAAGCGTAGTGGAAACGCCACGGCTCAGCGCGAAGAAGATCGTCTGATAGCCCTGATCCGCAATGATGGACCACAGCACCACAACAGCGCACAAAATGGCAGCGAGCAACCAAAAGGGGATCTCGCGTTTGGCTGTCGTTTGCATAGGGGTCATTAGGGGGACAAACTCTGGGCTGGTAGGATGGGTGCCCACCAATGGTGGGCACCAATTACGCTTATTGGTTGGCTTTATACTCGTAGAACCACTTCTGGTTCAGTTTTTCGAGCGTTCCATCTTCGCGCATAGATTTCAGGGCCGCATTAATTGGTGCAACAAGGTCGGAACCCGGTGTAAAGATAAAGCCAAAATCTTCGGTGCCCAAAGCGTCACCAACAATTTTGAAAGCTCCTGGATTTGCGCCCATATAGCCTTGTGCAGATGTGCTATCCATCAATACAGTATCGACGTCGCCAACTTTAAGAGCTTGCACACTTGCACCAAACGTCTCAAACAATTTGATCCGCGGGTTGGCTTCATCACCATCAAGCATGTCGTATACAGCCACATAGAAGTTGGTTGTGCCCGGTTGCGCCCCGACCAGCAGATCTGCATTTGCGGCAAAACTTGAAGCGTCGGTAAACTGGGTTTCGTTAGCACGCACCAGCAGGAACTGTTGCGAAGTCATATAGGGCTCCGAGAAGTCAATTTGCGTTGCCCGTTCGTCCGTAATTGTTATTCCATCCATACCCACATCGAACTGGCCATCGCGCACAGCTTGTATCATGGTGTCCCAACTTGAAATCTGCCAGTCAACTTTTGCATTCAACCGCAAAGCGATTTCATTGAAGGCATCATACTCCCAACCAATGCCTTCCCCCGTTTTCGGGTCTGCAAAATTGAGCGGCGTATAGGCGTTTTCGGTTACGGCGACGATAGTGCGCCCGCCTAAATCTGGCAGGCTTTCAGCGGCTGCAATTGTAGTGGCGCCCAAAAGTGCTGCAAAGGTCGCAGCCATTAAACTTGCAATTTTCATAATTCACTCCCCAATATCGCAATTCGTATTATTGAAATGTTGGCCAAAACTGTATGGTGAGATGCAGCGCTTGAAAAGGCCTATTGCGTTTTATACAAAGGTGCAATGTTGCAAATGAATGGCAGAAACCATAATTGAGATTGACAATTTGGCCGCTTGCCTATTCTTGGCGTTGAAGTTGGTGAACAGCGAATTGCTGTGGCACTATTACATTCGGATTGATTGGAGATTTTCGAATTGGAAACAAGATTGGGTGCCGAAATCTACGGCATTGATCGTTGGGGACACAAGATCCTCACAGTTCTGCCAAATGGTGACGCTGGGCTCGTTGACGTGATGAACCCCAAGGCACTTCCTGTAAGCATTCCCTCGATCGTGAACGATTTGGCGGAACGCGGAATTCATTCGCCAATTTTGCTGCGCGTTAATTCCTTTTTGCAAAACAGTCTTATCGAACTCAATCAAGGGTTTGCAAAAGCCATAGATGGTTACAAATATGGCGGCGATTACCGCGGTGTGTTTCCAATCAAGGTCAACCAACAAGCAGAAGTAGTTGAACGGATCGTTGAGACCGGACGCCAATTTAGCTATGGGCTAGAAGTTGGCTCAAAGCCTGAGTTATTAATTGCGCTGTCGCAAAACCTAGCCAAAGACAGTTTGCTGATTTGCAACGGCGTGAAGGATGAAGAATTTATCCGCTTAGCGATCCTATCCTGCAAAATCGGCTTTAACACGATTATTGTTTTGGAAAGCCCGAAAGAGTTGGATTTGGTCATCCGGGTATCCAAAGCACTTGGCGAGAAGCCACGACTTGGTGCGCGCATTAAGCTCACGCACCAGATCACTGGGTATTGGGCAGAGAGCTCGGGCGATCGCTCAACCTTTGGCATGACCACCGATAATGTGGTTGCGGTAACTGAGCGATTGAAGGCAGAGGGCATGGAAGATTGCCTGATCCTACAGCATTCGCACTTGGGCTCTCAGATATCCGATATCAATGATGTACGACGCATTGTGCAAGAAGCTTGTCGCTTTTACACGGAGCTCAAATCGCTTGGCATGCCCCTCAAGTTTCTCGACCTTGGCGGTGGCCTTGGCATCGATTACACGGGTGAAAAACAATCGAACGAAAACTCCGTCAACTATAGTTTGCCAGAATATTGCGAAGCTATCGTTGAAACGGTCAAATATGCGATGGATGAAGCCAAGATTGAACATCCTAATATCGTGACCGAAAGCGGGCGTGGCGTTGTTGCACTGTCGTCAATGTTGATTTTTGATGTATTGGACGCCACCCTATACGATAGCGCAACCTTGCCGGAAACCGGCGAAAATGCACATCATTTGATCAAAGACCTTTTGGCCATTCAGGGCTATTTGTCCACAAAACGTCTGCAAGAATGCGTGAACGATGCGATTTATTATCGGGATGAAGTGCGGGCTTTGTTCCGGCGCGGCAACATGGATATTAAGTCGCTCGCCCAAGCTGAAACCGTTTTCAGATATTTGGTTGCCCAATTTAAGACACTGGCGGCTGATGCTGAAACGTCCGCACAACTTGAAGAGCAACTGGGCAGTTTCGCCGATATTTATCACGGCAATTTCTCGCTTTTCCAATCTCTTCCTGATGTTTGGGCTATTGATCAATTGCACCCAATTATGCCGTTGCAACGGCTAAACGAAACACCGCATCGCCAGGCCATGCTGTCCGATATCACATGTGATTCAGATGGTAAGATCGACCGATTTGTGCTTGCTGACGGAATATCAAAAACCCTGCCCGTGCATGACCTAAAAGAAAACGAAGACTACTACATCGGCGTATTCTTTGTTGGCGCATACCAAGAAACACTGGGTGATTTGCACAATCTTTTCGGCGACACGAATGTTGTCACCGTGGCGTTGGGCAATGATGGGAACTTTGACCTGCTGCATGAAGTTGAGGGTGATACCATTTCTGAGGTTCTGGAGTATGTGGAATATGAGGCCCAGACATGCCTTGCAACATTCCGCAAACGTGTTGACAACGCTGTAAGTGAAAAGAAGTTGTCGATTTCAGAACGTCGAGTGCTCATTGCAGCTTACAAAGACAGCTTGAGTGGCTACACTTACTTCGAAAAATAGTTGAACTTTAAAACCACCCTCAACCTAAAAAGGGGAACTTTGATGGGCAAGACACTTGTCATTGGCGCCGGGGGCGTTGGATCTGTTGCTGTTCACAAGATGGCAATGAATAGCGATATTTTTACCGACATCACATTGGCAAGTCGCCGCAAATTTAAATGCGACGACATAGCCAAATCAGTAAAAGAACGCACTGGGGTTGAGATCAAAACCGCTGAAATCGATGCAATGGATGTGGAAGCCACCGCTGCCTTGATCAAACAAGTGGGGGCGGACCTGGTGGTCAACCTCGCTTTGCCCTACCAAGACCTTGCAATCATGGATGCATGCTTAAAGGCTGGTGCAAACTACCTTGATACGGCAAACTATGAGCCTGAAGATGAGGCAAAGTTTGAATATCATTGGCAATGGGCTTATCAAGACAAATTCAAAGAAGCGGGACTGACAGCTATTTTGGGCTCTGGGTTTGATCCCGGTGTAACATCTGTGTTCGCGACTTGGTTGCGCAAACACAAGCTTGATAGCATTCGCCAAATCGATATTTTGGACTGTAATGGCGGGGACAATGGCAAAGCCTTTGCGACCAACTTTAACCCAGAGATCAATATTCGCGAAGTGACAGCGCCCGCGCGGCACTGGGAGAATGGTGTATGGGTGGAAAGCCCAGCCATGACGCACAATTACAAATTCGACTTCCCAGTTGTTGGGGAGAAGAACATGTATTTGATGTATCATGAAGAGCTTGAAAGCCTTAAAACGCACTTCCCAGAAATTCAGCGCGCGCGTTTTTGGATGACCTTTGGTGATGCTTACATCAATCATGTGACCGTTTTACAAAACATCGGTATGACGTCGATCGAACCAGTGATGCATGACGGCAAAGAAATCATTCCTTTGCAGTTCCTTGCTTCAGTGTTGCCCGATCCAAGCGATTTGGGCGAATTGACCAAGGGCAAGACCTGTATCGGTGATATTGCAACAGGTAATGCCAAAGATGGTGCGGGCGAAAAGACCTATTACATCTACAACATTTGCGATCACGAGGAGTGCTACGCAGAAGTTGGCTCGCAAGCTGTTGCCTATACAACGGGTGTGCCTGCCATGATCGGCGCGGCGCAATTCCTAAAAGACAATTGGGCACAACCCGGCGTTTGGAACATGGAGCAGCTTGATCCTGATGATTTCATGGACATGCTCAACAACCATGGCCTGCCTTGGGAAGTAAAAGAGCTGGACGGCCCCGTCCAATTCTAAACAATAAAGGCGAAGAGATGAGCGATTTTGGGTTGCCACAAAGCGGCGATGAAGGCGACTTTGGCAAATTCGACCTTAGGTCTGTCCCCTCGCCTTGTTTTGTTGTGGACGAGGTTGCAATTGAACGCAACCTCGCCATTTTGGCCGCTGTGAAAGCGCAGTCTGGGGCAAAAGTGCTGTTGGCATTGAAGGCATTTTCTATGTTCTCACTCGCGCCACTTGTGCGCACATATTTGGACGGCACCTGTGCTTCCGGACTGTTTGAAGCCCAGCTTGCCAACCGGCATTATGGCGGATCACTGACCACATTTTGCGCGGGTTACAAGCCACAGGATTTGCCTGAAATCATCAAGCTGAGTGACCATCTCATCTTCAACTCTGTTGGGCAAAAGGATCGTTTTTCTTCGATTGTTGAGACGATGCGTGCTGCAGGCGAACAGGTTTCAATTGGGCTACGAATTAACCCTGAGCATTCTGAGGGGCACACAGAGAAGTACGACCCTTGCGCGCCTTGCTCCCGTTTGGGCATTCCCGTTTCCCAATTGCGCACGTCTGATTTTGTGGACGTTGAGGGCATTCACATGCACACATTGTGTGAGCAAGGTTTTGAACCGCTTGAGCGCACTTGGGCCGCGATCTTACCCAAAATTGAACCCTACTTGGCAAATCTCAAATGGATCAATTTTGGTGGGGGGCATCACATCACGCGCCCCGACTATAATCGCGACGGGCTGATTGAGTTCATCAAAGATATCCGAACCAAACATCAAGTTGACGTATACCTTGAACCGGGCGAAGCCAGCGCCATTGATGCGGGCATCTTGGTGGGTGAAGTCTTAGACTTACCCAAAAACGACAAGCAGTTGGCCATCACAGACATATCGGCGACCTGCCATATGCCTGATGTAATTGAAGCACCTTATCGTCCAGCGATGTTGGGAGAAACCAATAAAGGCACAAGCTTTTTGTTGGGTGGACCTTCGTGTCTTGCGGGCGACATTATTGGCGAATATCAACCAGCGGCCCCATTTGAAATTGGGGATCGTTTTGCCTTTTTGGACCAAGCCCATTATTCGATGGTAAAAACAAACACCTTTAACGGCGTTCCATTACCCGCGATTGCAATTTGGAATTCGCAAACCAACCAAACCCGCCTCATCAAGCAGTTTGGCTATGATGATTTTGAACAGCGACTTTCTTAGAAAAGAGCAAAATGGCTGACTTCCTTGACAGTGAACTCACCGGCGCCGAGCGCAATATTGTTGGTGCAAAATTCGTAATTGTCCCCATGCCACTTGAACGCACAGTTTCCTACGGTTCAGGCACCGCTGGTGGGCCTGATGCAATTATTGAAGCTTCCAACGAGCTAGAACGCATTTGCCCTGAGGGGGAACCTTGTAGCAAAGGTATTGCCACTGTTGATGCGGTTCTTTGCGAGGGTGATTTGCCCGACGTAATGGAGCGGTTGGCACGGCAAACGCAAACCATCGTTACGCAGGGCAAAATTCCGGTAACATTGGGGGGCGAACATTCCCTCACTTATGGTGCAGTGAAAGGCGTTTCTGAAGGGCTCGGCCGCAAAGTTGGCATCGTTCAAATCGACGCCCATGCGGATTTGCGAATTGCTTATCAGGGCGAAGAACACTCTCACGCATCCGTTATGCATTTGTTGTGTGAAGATGGCCATTCACTTGCCCAATATGGCGTGCGTGCCCTGTGCCAACAAGAGGTAGACAGTCGCGCCAGAAATGGGGTTACCTTTATCGATGGGGAAGAGTTAGTTACTAAGAATATCAATTCAATTGAATTGCCTGAGGGCTTCCCAGAAGATATTTACATTAGCTTTGATGTTGATGGGCTAGACCCATCCATTATGCCCGCAACTGGCACGCCTGTGCCAGGTGGATTGGGTTACTATCAAGCACTGAACATCGTGCGTTCGGCCCTTGTTGGACGCCGCTGCGTTGGCATGGACATTGTTGAATTAGCACCAAACCGTGATAGCCAAGCCTGGGATTTCACTACGGCACAGATCGTCTATCGCATTATGGGCATGGTTGCATAAACCGCCTCACGGTGCTAACCCATTTTGAGATATCTAGCTGGCGAAAATACCGTCAAAGTCGGCAAAACCTTTGACCTCAATCGGGTTACCCGAAGGGTCAAAGAAGAACATGGTGCTTTGCTCGCCTGGTTCGCCTGCAAACCGTGTGGTGGGTTCTATGACAAATTCTAGGCCGGCACTCTGAAGCTTCTGTGCCAGATTGTCCCAATCGGTTTTGGGCAAGATCATCCCCAAATGAGGCATAGGCACCATATGTTCACCCACTTTTCCCGTGTTCGCCACCGGAAAAGGGGTGCCCAAATGCAATGAAATCTGGTGTCCGAAGAAATCAAAGTCGACCCATGTGTTTGTGCTGCGCCCTTCTTTGCAGCCCAGAAGGTCGCCATAAAAGGCGCGCGCTTCATCCAAGTCTGTCACATGATAGGCAAGATGAAAGCGCGACTTTGACATGCTAGTTATCACCCATCTTCAGCGCTTTGATAAAGGCTTCTTGAGGGATTTCAACTTTACCGAATTGGCGCATTTTCTTCTTACCCGCCTTTTGCTTATCCAAAAGCTTGCGCTTACGGGTCGCATCACCACCATAGCACTTTGCGGTCACGTCTTTACGCAGCGCTGAGATGGTTTCTCGGGCAATCACCTTGCCGCCAATAGCCGCCTGAATTGGAATTTTGAACAAATGCTGCGGGATCAACTCTTTGAGTTTTTCGCACATCACACGGCCACGAGATTCAGCGGCAACTCTGTGAACCAACATGGACAATGCATCCACTGGCTCACCATTTACCAGCACAGACATTTTTACCAAATCGCCAGCGCGGTAATCAGAGATTTGATAATCAAAACTCGCATAACCTTTGGAGATCGATTTCAAGCGGTCATAGAAATCGAATACGACTTCGTTGAGCGGTAAATCATATTGTACCATCGCCCGTGTACCGACGTAGGTGAGATCAGTTTGAATGCCGCGGCGATCCTGGCAAAGCTTTAAGATCGGCCCAAGATATTCATCTGGCGTCAAAATATTGGCTTTGATCCAAGGCTCGCGGATTTCTTCAACCTTCATCACATCTGGCATGTCTGCGGGATTATGCAGTTTCATTTCGCTTCCATCGCGCATCCCAAGTTCATAAACAACACTTGGTGCGGTGGCGATGAGATCAAGGTCAAATTCGCGGCTGAGGCGCTCTTGAATAATCTCAAGGTGCAATAGACCCAAAAACCCACAACGGAAACCAAAGCCAAGCGCAGCCGATGTTTCCATTTCATAGGAAAAACTCGCATCGTTCAGGCGCAATCGGCCCATCGCGGCACGCAAATCTTCAAAGTCGTTTGCATCCACGGGGAACAAACCACAGAACACAACAGGCTGTGCGGGCCGGAAACCGGTGAGCGCCTCTGCGCAAGGTTTCTTCGCGTCGGTGATCGTATCACCCACGTTGGTGTCCGCGACTTCTTTGATTGAGGCTGTGATGAACCCGATTTCGCCCGGGCCGAGTTCGCCAATATCGACCAATTTTGGTGTAAACACGCCTACCCGATCCAACTCATAGATCGCGCCCGTATTCATCATTTTGACTTTTTGGCCCTTTTTGATCACGCCATCAATGACGCGGATCAAAACAATCACGCCTAAATAGGAATCGTACCAGCTATCCACCAGCATCGCCTTCAGCGGCGCGTCTCGATCACCTGTTGGTGCGGGCAAGCGCGTCACAACTGCTTCGAGTACCTTATCGATGCCAATACCGGTCTTTGCCGAAATTTCAACGGCGTCTGAAGCATCCAACCCAATCACATCTTCAATTTGCTGCTTTACCCGATCAGGTTCTGCGGCAGGCAAATCGATTTTATTGAGCACAGGGACAATTTCATGGTCAACTTCCATTGCTTGATAAACGTTGGCCAGAGTTTGCGCTTCCACACCTTGGGACGCATCCACAACCAAAAGTGAACCTTCACAAGCTGCTAGTGATCGGTTGACCTCATAAGCGAAGTCGACGTGTCCTGGCGTGTCGATCAAGTTGAGCACATATGTCTCGCCGTCATTGGCCTTATAGCTTAGACGAACGGTTTGCGCTTTAATCGTGATTCCGCGCTCGCGCTCGATATCCATGCTATCGAGCACCTGCTGCTGCATTTCACGCTCAGCGAGCCCACCGGTGTTTTGAATCAACCGGTCGGCCAAAGTGGATTTGCCGTGGTCAATATGCGCCACGATCGAAAAGTTGCGAATGTGTTTCAAGTCAGTCATAGCGCGCTGATTATCAGCTTTATGCGGACACGAAAAGAGAAATTGCACGCCCTTGTGATTTTGCTTGAATGCCGGCGGCAAACTACCCTACCGTTGACGCTTGACTTGCTCCCTACTGGAAGGTTTAGGGAAGGAATGCGACAGTTTGGTGGAGGACAGAGTGAACAAGCAGCTCCCAATTGCAATCTTAGGGATTTTGGCCGTGATCGCAGTATTAGTGCTTTGGCCAAAAGCAACGCAATTGCCGCAAGAGGAAACAACGTTGATCCCGGACGGTTTCGTCATCCCCTCACTAAACGCGACGCAAAAACTTGGCCAGTCAAATTTCAACAAAAGCTGCGCAAGCTGTCACGGTGACTATGGACTTGGCAGCGCAAACGGCCCCCCCCTCATGCACCGCATTTATGAACCCAACCACCATGGGGATGGCGCATTTTTTCTGGCCGCGCTGAACGGCGTGCGCGCTCATCATTGGAAATTTGGCGACATGCCACCTGTCGACGGCATTACAGAAACTGAAATTGCCCCCATTGTTGCTTATGTTCGGGCGCTGCAACAAGCCAATGGTGTTTTTTAAACCGGCCGTTTTGTTCGCTTGGTTCTTCGAGTTTGATCACAAGTCGGCAGCGGCGCGACTTGTGGCTTTGGCGTAAGGGCATCAGCAACTTGTTGACCAGAACTTCACACGGTCTATCGACCCTTCAAAAAACAGAGTAGGCGAACGCGACAATTCGCTCGACATATTTGTTGATCCGCGCGTCCGCATGTCCCAATGTGAGTAGGTGAATTTTCTATATTCTCCGCACCAAGGGAAAACGAGCATGTTACGACGCGTATTGGGCTGGCAAAAACGCCATTTTGACGATTTGAGCGAAGCTGAAATATTGGCGCTTGCTATATCTTCTGAGGAAGATGATGCGCGCATTTATGCCGCTTATGCTCAAATGCTGCGCGAAGAGTTTCCGGCCTCCGCTGCTGTGTTTGAGGGGATGGTCGCGGAGGAAAACGAACACAGACATTTGCTTATTGCAGCGTTCGAAAAAAAGTTTGGCAAAAACATCCCACTGGTCCGGCGCGAACATGTTCGTGGGTTTTTGGAGCGCAAACCATTGTGGTTGATGAAGAATCTGCCGTTGGAGACCATTCGCCAACAAGCGTGGGAAATGGAAGAAGCTGCTCAAAACTTTTATCTGGAGGCGGTAAAGCGCACAAAAGACTCTAATATTCGCAAGTTGCTGGGCGATCTCGCCATTGCCGAACAGCACCATAAGCGTGCTGCGAACGAGCTAGAAGCGGCGCACTTGCACGAGGATGCGGTTACCGAAGAGAAAGAACAAGCCCACCGCAAGTTTTTGCTCACTTATGTGCAGCCGGGGCTTGCCGGTCTTATGGATGGATCCGTTTCAACCTTGGCACCGATATTTGCGGCAGCATTTGCCACCCACAGCACATGGCAGACATTTCTTGTTGGCTTGGCTGCCTCGCTTGGGGCCGGCATTTCTATGGGTTTCACTGAAGCTGCATCTGATGATGGTAAACTGACCGGACGCGGATCACCCATTAAGCGCGGTTTTGCAGCCGGCATTATGACCACCCTTGGTGGATTGGGCCACGCCCTACCCTATTTGATTACTGATTTCTGGACGGCCACGGCCACAGCAGTTGCTGTTGTTTTTGTTGAATTATGGGCGATTGCTTGGATACAAAACAAATATATGGACACCCCGTTTTGGCGCGCAGTCATGCAGGTTGTTTTCGGTGGCTCCTTGGTGTTTGCCGTGGGTATCTTAATTGGAAATGCAGGTTAGGTTTCTAATAGATCATGAACAGTAAAAAAGAACGGCATACGCTACCGTTGCTGCCGGCAAAGCTGATCTCGGTCGGAAAATACAGTATTTCTTACTGTGATGTGGGCCCCAAGGATCAGCCCGCAATCGTTTTGTGCCACGGGTTGGCTTCAAGCGGCCGGCAGTTTTCTGAAGATGCTTTGTTTTTTGTCGAACATGGCTATCGGGTGATCTTGCCGGACCTGCGCGGGCATGGCCGATCAAGTGTGCCGGAAAAGCTAATACAAGATGACTTTTCTATTCCGAATATGGCCAGCGATCTAATTGCCATTTTGGATGATGCGGGCATTGATGCTGTACACTATGTCGGCAATTCGCTTGGTGGAATATTGGCTTTGCATCTGCTGCCCACTCATTCAGATCGGTTTATAACGTTCACAACATTTGGCACTTCTTATGCGTTGGCGACGCCTAGTTTTCCGGCTGATGCTGTGCCGCGGATTTATGATTTCATCGGCTCTGAGTGGGTAGAAAAAATTATTGCGCGCAGCACGTCAAAGCGCCGCTCGGCACAAGAACTGGTGCATGAACTGCTTGATGACTATGATATTAATGTGGTCAGTTATGTCGCCAAAAGTGTTGGCAACTATGACTTCATTCAAAACGGCAAACAGTTTGAAAAACCCATCATGATGTTGCGTGGAGGCGAAGATGTTTTGGTCAATGCGGCGTTGATGACCACCATGCGTGAGATGAGGCAGCAGAAAAACTTCGCCTGCTTTGACATTCCAAAAGGTGGACATTGCGCCAATTTGGATGCGCAAGATGAAGTGCGGATCGCACTGCTTGGTTTCTTTGCGCTGCACGGTTCCAAACGCACCATTGGAGATGAGTAGTCGATTGGCAGCAGGTAAGCGGAAATTTGTTGAATACAATGGCAAAAAGCTGAGCTACTTGGACGTTGGCGAAACTGGCGCGCCTGCCTTGTTGCTATGCCACGGGCTGGCTGCAAATGGCGCACAATTCGCCGCTGATGCGATTTACTTCTCAGAAAATGGTTATCGCGTCGTCGTGCCTGATCTATTTGGTCACGGTTACTCACATCCCACGCAAATGGTTGATCTCAAGGACTGTTCAATTTCTGCGTTAGGGAAGGACATTATAGCGATTATTGACCATGCGGAAATCGACGAAGTTGCTTTTGTTGGCAATTCGCTTGGCGGATTGGTAGGGCTAGGCCTTATGAAAAGTTACAAGCATCGACTTTCGTGCTTTGCTAGTTTTGGGACAACTTATTCACTTCAGACACCTAAACTCGCCATTTGGATGTTGCCAAAGATCTATCAACTATTGGGCAAAAGACTAGTTGCAGCATTGGGCGCACTTGGTGTTTCAAAGAAATCAGAAACACGCGACAAAGTCCGACAAATGTTTGGTGAGTGTGACTTAAGTACAGTGATTAAGATCGCCGTTCAAATTGGCAATTATGACCTCATCAAACATGCAGTTGATTTTGACAAGCCCATTCTATTTTTGCGCGGTCTAGCAGACAATTCCATCAACCCAACGCTTGGGCCAACACTGACGGCCATGCAAGCCACCTCCCATTTCAAACTCGTGGACCTACCCGATGCAGGTCATTGCGCGAACCTTGATTCACCAGAAATGTTCCGCTCGGAACTCCTTCGGTTTTTACAAGCTATTTAGCCTCCCAGTTTCCATCCGAATTCGCTTCGGACCAAATGGAAAGGTTTCAACCCAAATGGTTCTGGTACAACGTTTTGTGAAAAATCCAGCACCTCGATCTCTTTGACATTGAGTTTTATCAAGAGGTAATCATCTCCTTTCGGACCAGAAGGAAAGAATAGACGCCAATAGGGTTTCCAATGTTGAGCCCGTAAAGCAATGTCATCAACCAGTTCAGCGCTTGCTTTTACCAACAGATTTGAATTGTCCTTTTGGTTAGAAAACGCCAATGTCACCTGGCTGTCCTTTTTGATTTGCTCAACCTTGCGCGATTTTGGGCTGGTGCCAATCCAAAAGACGAAGCCATCTTTTTCAAACAACGGCTCAATCAGTCGTGCGTCAGGAAAGCGATCACCTTGCGAGACCAAAAACGCATATTTTGACCTCTCGATTTGACGATAAGCGCTGGCAAGCGCCTGTTCCACGCTGTTTTGAAATCCGGCCCGCTTGCGATGTTTGTAATTGGAAACGAACCAGTTCAGCAAATGGCGCTTAAGCTTTTTTAACACGCCTCACACTCCCCCAAATAACAATTCAATATGCCAACAACATGTGGATTGGGCGGTGAATTGACAAGTCATTTGTGGATCAACTCAAACTGGCGTCAGCTTTTTTGACTGCGCTACGCCAACGATTGCTAATACCGCCATCAGGAGGAATAGTGTCCATTGCTCCATCACCCACAAGCCGCCAAACCGGTTAAGCCCCGACACAACGAACAATATGGCGATGCCCAAATATAGAACGATGATGGTGAGTGAGAACTGAACGGCTGTCTGGGAGTGGGTAGCGGCCCACCATAATACCCCACCGCCGACCAACAGCAGCAATGTAATCTGGTTCCACATCACCTCGGCAAGGCCTTTGGTCAATGCAGGTGCATCCGATGCATATAGGGGATCCATAATTTGGCCGGTACCGATAAATACGTGCAGCGCCGTTGTTGCAAAAGATATCAGGGCAGCGGCCATAAGCCACATATTTGTCGTTTTGAAAAAGCTGGTCATTTGGTTGGCTCCTTGGCATAACATACGCTCACGTATCTAAAGCGAGGCGGCGTAAAATACAATACGCTAACGTATGTTAAATTGACGCAGGGGGCAAAGCTGAATGGGCCGGAAAGCAAAACACGACAAGACAGATTGGTTATTGGCAGCGTTCAAAACCCTAGGAGAAGAAGGTATCGACGGCGTGAAAGTCGAACGAATTGCCAAAAAGCTTAACACCACTAAAGGCTCCTTTTATTGGCACTTTGCGGACAGACCAGCTTTGCTTACACAAATGCTAGAGTTCTGGGAACAAGAAGGCACACATGAGATCATCAATGCCTTAGATGACCAAGGAAATTCAGCGAGCGAAAAGCTGAGGGCGCTTGCGCGCCTCTCCACCGCAACACAAATACATGGCCTAGATTCAATAGCTGTTGAAGGCGCGCTAAGGGCATGGGCCGGGCAAGAGCCTTGGGTTGGAGACCGGATCAGAGCGACTGAACGCGCTCGCATTGAATATGTTGCACATTTGCTTGAACAAATGGGATACGATAATCCAAGCGCTAAAGAAATCGCTCATCAGCTTTATTTGATGTTGCTTGGCTTATACTCCATCATGCGGCACGATCCACATCCTGGGCACAGCCAAGCCTTTATTGCATTTGCGGATCAATTGGCAGACAAAAGCCGCTGAATGCTTTTTTTCCAAAAAGGCTCCCAGCGATAATAAGCACCAACACCCAAAACAATCGCTGCGACAAGGGCCATAGGAAACCACTCCAAATCTCTAGTTCCAAACATGTATGCAAGCACGCGGTCAGGCAGTAGCGCGAAGGCAAATGGGATGCACAGCGCGCCCCAATACATCGAGCGCATCGATGCACGATGGGCTGCAATTCGCCCTGCACGTGCGTGCCGAATTCCGCTGAAAAGGCCGATAAAAGTTACCGGCACAAAAATGTGAATAGGGCTGAAAATCCAAATCATGCGCAACTGATGAATGAAAGTTGCACTTGTGGCGGTAGCCAGCATCAAAAGAACCCAAACCCAACCCACTTGCTTGTGATGTTTTGTCCCCTTTTTGCTGAGCAGCATATAGAGGCCCAAAAACAGACAACTGACTGCACAAATCATATGGATTTGAACGGCGATTGGCGTTTCAAAAAATATTGATAATTTCAACTAGATGTTCCCTATCCAAGCCAAATGGCACTGTGCCACTTGCAATTGCAGGGTTATCCCGGCAAAAGTCTGCACAACAATCTTGAGTTCGCGAATGAAAGGGTTAGTTCGTGATTGGCAACGCCATACAATTGACGCTTCGCGAAATGCGACAGATGTTTTCGTCTCCCAAGACGTTAGGGGCCATGCTCATATTGGGCGTCATACTTGGCCTTGTTGGCCCTTTTGCCACATTTGACTATTTCGCGCCCGTGCCGCGTATTGCCTACTGGATCGGCATGGTTTTTGTTGGCTATGGCGCCGGCATGTTTGGCGGCGGCGTGATGGTCAACACAATCAATCAAAAATGGAAGTCGCCAAATGTCTGGCTAGTCATTCTTGCATCGGGCGTTGGCTCAGGTATTCCAGTTTCAATTGTTGTTTATGTCGCCAACGCTGCAATTTTGGGTGATTGGGATATCAAAGGCTTTTCCGGCCTGATGACTGTCGTTTACTGCATCTTGATTTCGATTTGTGTGGCTGCGTTACACGTTTTGTTTTTGCGCGAAAGCCGGCCCAGCGCGCCCAAATCAATTGACATTTTGGCGCGTTTACAAATTCAAAATCGCGGCCCTTTGCTCTATTTGTCCATGCAAGACCATTATGTGAATGTGGTTACATCACGCGGTCAGGAATTGCTTTTGATGCGCATGAGTGATGCGATTAAAGAAGCCGAAGGTGTTGACGGGTTGAAAATCCATCGCTCACATTGGGTGGCTGTGAACGGCATCAAGCGGGTTGAACGGCAAAACTCAAACTATCTCATTGAAATGCTAGACGGCCAAAAGCTGCCCATCAGCCGCGGGCAAGTGCAGGCGGCAAAGGACGCCGGAATCATCACCTAGACGGCTCAGTCGGTCGGACTGCGGGCTTGATTGAGCAGACGTTGCTCTTCGCGCAGCTTTTTCATCCGCAGCTTGTTTTGTTCGGCGAATTTTTGGGCTTGGTCACCAATATGTTGCTGTCCGCGCTCCTCAGCCAATCGGATTTGCTTTTCGCGCTCAGCAGCTCGGGCGCGGCTTTTCTCGCTGATTTTGTCCGCACAGTGATGACATTGTTGACCTTCGATATAGTCTGCATGCTGCATATCTTCAGGCGTTAATGGGAATCGACAAGCTCGACATAGAGCAAGCTCCCCCTCCACCAGACCGTGGCCAACGGAAACGCGTTCATCAAACACAAAACACTCACCATTCCACATGCTGGTCTCTTCTGGGGTCTCTTCCAAATACTTCAAAATACCGCCTTTGAGGTGATAGACTTCCTCAAAGCCCTTGGCGAGCATATAGGAGGACGCTTTTTCACAACGAATGCCTCCGGTGCAAAACATGGCGACTTTTTTATTTTTCGTCGGGTCGAGGTTCTTTTCAACGAAATCTTTGAACTGCGTGAAATTATCGGTCTTAGGGTCCAACGCCCCTTCAAAAGTACCAATTGCCACTTCATAATCGTTGCGCGTATCCAGAACGATTGTTTCTTCATCAGAAATGATGTAGTTCCAATCGTTTGGCTCCACATAGGTGCCCACCAATTTGGTCGGATCAGCTTCTGGTGCGCGCAAGGTCACGATTTCTTTTTTCAGTTTCACCTTCATGCGCATAAACGGCATCTCACTCGCACGTGAGAACTTGACCTCGCCACCAGCAAGGCGCCCTTTGAACAAATTGCCACGGGCAAAATAGTCCATCAAAGCATCAATATCTTCAGGGCTGCCCGCGACAGTTCCATTGATACCTTCCTCTGCTAAAAGCAGAGCGCCTTTAATACCGTGTTGAACACAAAAATCATAAATTGGATCGCGAAGCTCGCGATAATCGGGGAGCGCCACAAATTTATATAGCGCTACAACCTTAAACTCAGACATTTTTCAAACCTTGATCCTGTGCAAGCTGACGAAGGGGTGTAGCAAAACTGAAGGAAAAGGCCAAGTCTTTAGCGCCATCAAGAAAGATCAATTTTTGCACTTGCCTTGGACCTACTCCAATATTGTACCTACAATCCAACAAGGTTTTTACAATTAAGCACGTTGGAGACACACATGCCTTATCGAGCCAGTGACACTAGATACGACCAAATGCAATATCGCCGTACGGGCAGATCGGGTCTTAAACTTCCAGCAATCAGCCTAGGCCTCTGGCAGAATTTTGGCGGCACTCGGGATTATCCAAGTGCTTTTGAAATACTGAGTTACGCTTTTGATCAAGGGGTGACCCATTTCGATTTGGCCAACAATTATGGCCCGCCTGCTGGATCATCGGAAGAACTGTTCGGGCAGATCATGGCAAGGGACTTTGCCCCCTATCGCGACGAAATGATCATCTCTTCCAAGGCAGGCTATGACATGTGGCCTGGACCATACGGCGAATTTGGTTCTCGCAAATATCTAATCGCCAGTTGTGATCAAAGCTTGAAACGGTGTGGGGTCGAGTATTTCGACATATTCTATTCACATCGTTTTGACCCAGAAACACCATTGGAAGAAACAATGGGGGCGCTCGCCACCCTCTATAATCAAGGCAAAGCCCTCTATGTAGGCGTTTCTTCTTACCCAAAACAAGAAACGATCGAAGCACATCGAATTCTAAAAGAAATGGGTGTGCCCCTTACCATCCATCAGCCTAGCTATTCGATGCTGAACCGTTGGATTGAAGACGACGGAACATTGGACACACTTGGCGAATTGGGTATCGGTTGCATTGCTTTTTCACCTCTTGCCCAAGGGGTGTTGAGTGGCAAATACTCCAAGAACAAGACAACAGGCACTCGGGCGACTGAACCCGGTTCATCCCTATTTGGTCGCCATCTGGAACCTGGCGTTTTGGCCGCGGTTGATGCTTTGCAAGACTTGGCAGATCAACGAGGGCAGACGCTTGTTCAATTAGCCCTTGCATGGGTGCTGCGCCGCTCTGAAATGACATCAGCATTGATTGGTGTGCGCACTCTTGAACAACTCAAAGACAATTTGGGTGCCCTGAAAAACCTTGAGCTTTCAACTGAAGAATTGAAGGTGATTGACGCTGCATGCAAAGATGGCATGATGGACTTACATCCACAACCTGGCGGCTGGCTGCGATAGGATTGCCGCCTATTCAGAAGAAGAGAACTGCAATGGAGTTTCGTGTCGCACGGTCAGATGAACTCGGCAAGATCGCCAATTTGTATCATCAAGTGTGGCACGAAACTCAAGCGCCGCACCAACACCAAGACATCGCGAGTTTTCGTGACATTTCTTTTATGCAAGAGCGAATTGATGCTTTCTATCCCAACATCATTATTGCGTTAGACGAAGGAAACTTAGTTGCACTCGTCATAGCCAAAGAAGCACGCCTTTCTCAGCTTTTCGTTGCAAATACCGTCCGGGGGATGGGTGTGGGCCAAAGACTATTGGAGTTAGGTGAAGCAAAACTGGTCGCCGAAGGCGCTTTAAGAGCCACGCTCAATTGCTTAGTTGGAAACGATGGCGCACGACGTTTTTATGAACGAAACGGTTGGCAAGTTAGCGAAACGCAAAGCAAAACTGCGCAGACCCATAGCGGCAGTGTGACGATAAAAGCTTGGGAAATGGAAAAACAACTAGACGTTTTTGATCATTTCACTTGATTGCCGCCAACCTGTTTTGTCGTAAATCTCACGGCCTGCGTCCGATGCATGCAATACAATTAGTGTTGCGCCGCGTTTTTTGAGCTCGGCTTCGCCTAATTCCATCAAGCGACTGGCAATACCTTGGCGACGGCAATGGTGCTCAACATAGACGTTGGAGATATAGCCGCGCAAATGTTCCTTTGGATGCAACACGTGAGGTGCCCAATCGATAATGGCCAAGCCAATACCGCCGGCGGGTTTTCCGTTTTCTTCAAGAACGAACCCAAAATACTCCCCACTATGCAATCGCGGATTAAGCCATTTGCGAAATTCAACAATCATCGCTTCGATTTTGTCCAATGGCTCGCCAATGTCACGAAACATTTCAAAGCGATGATGACAGATCAAATCCAAATCAGAGGTGCGAATTTCGCGTTCTATTAGGCTCATGCTGGCTCCGGAAGTTTGCCGATCTTTTTGCGCCAAATGGCTGGTGCGATATTGTGTACACTTTCGCCAGTCGCGTCTACTGCAACTGTTACTGGCATGTTTTCCACTTCAAATTCGTAAATAGCTTCCATACCAAGCTCTTCAAATGCCACAACGCGTGAAGATCTAATCGCCTTGGAAATCAAATAGGCAGCCCCGCCTGTTGCCATCAAGTATGCCGCTTTATGTTTTTTGATCGCTTCAAGTCCAGCTTCACCGCGTTCGGCTTTGCCGATCATCGCCACAAGTCCGGTTTTGTCGAGCATCATTTCGGTGAATTTGTCCATGCGCGTGGCTGTCGTTGGGCCAGCTGGTCCAACCGCCTCGGTGCCAACCGGGTCAACTGGACCTACGTAATAAATGACACGATCCGTGAAATCGACGCCTTCAGGCAACCCCTCCCCACTTTCATAAAGCGATTGAATGCGTTTGTGCGCAGCATCTCGCCCAGTCAATATTTTACCGTTTAGCAGCAAACGATCGCCTTGTTTCCAAGTGGCAACTTCTTCTTTGCTCAGGTTTCCAAGATCTACAGATTTGGCTTCTTTTGAAGGTTTCCAGCCAATATCTGGCCACGCGCTTAAAGGGGGCGGCGTTAAGTCTGCGGCCCCTGTTCCATCAAGCGTGAAATGTACATGACGGTTTGCCGCGCAGTTTGGTGCCAAGCCAACCGGTTTTGAGGCGGCGTGGGTTGGCATATCCAAAACCTTCACGTCAACAACGGTGGTCAATCCACCTAGTCCTTGCGCACCAATGCCTAGCGCGTTCACTTTTTCGAACAACTCAAGGCGCAACTCTTCGGCCGTTGAATTGGGGCCTCTGTCCATAAGCTCTTGGATGTTAACTGGAGCCATAAGTGATTTCTTGGCCATATACATGGCCTTTTCCGGTGTACCACCAATGCCAATTCCGAGCACGCCCGGAGGACACCAACCAGCGCCCAGCGTTGGTACCGTTTTGAGCACCCATTCAACAATATCATCCGAGGGGTTAAGCATAGCCAGTTTGGCTTTATTCTCGGAACCGCCGCCTTTTGCTGCAACGGTGACTTCCACCTTGTCGCCGGCAACCATTTCATAGTGAATGACCGCTGGCGCATTATCGCCTGAGTTGTTTCGCTTGCCCGCAGGGTCCATTAGAATCGACGCGCGAAGCAAATTGTCGTCCACACCTGTATAGGCCTGACGCACGCCTTCATTGACCATTTCTTCGATGGTCATATCTGTATCCCAGCGCACATCTTGGCCAATCTCTAGAAACACGACAGCAATGCCTGTGTCTTGGCAAATCGGCCGATGTCCCTCTGCGCACATGCGTGAGTTGGTTAGGATTTGCGCAATCGCATCTTTGGCCGCAGGATTTTCTTCACGCTCATAGGCTTTGGCCACAGCTTCCACATAATCAAGTGGATGATAATAAGAAATGAACTGAAAACCATCTGCGATGGATTGGATGAAGTCTTCTTTTTTAATGGCTGGCATGCTGGAACCCTTACGACCAAGGAGAGAATGTTCTTCGCTTGTCCCATGAGACGGGTTAATTTTCAACCAAACCTTTGGCCAATATGTGCACTATTGCGCAGTTTGGCGGACTGTGGAAAGCGCGAGATAGATCAAGCAAAAATAGACAACCGTCATGACATCATAGCCAATCGACATATCTGTGGCGCCGAAAACGAAAAGAGCGCAGGGCAACAAAAACAACACAAAACGGGCTGATGAATTGCGCTCACCGGGCGCTATGTTCCAAGTCCAGATTAGTGGTGCCAGCAAAAATGTTAGCCAAGCAAGGACACCAACTAGACCGCCACCTACGGCAAAGTTTAGGAAGTCATTGTGTAAATGCCGATAGGCCAATAGACTTGATGTTCGCGCAGTGGGTGATAAAGCATCGTTGGCAGCGGAAACAATGTTTGGCCAACCATAGCCAAAAATTGGCTGATCAAGAAATGCGCGCCAACCAGCGACATACATATCCAATCGAACGTCCACGGCCTCTCCTGCAGAATTGCCGGCCATCACATCCGAAACGGTTTTGCCAAGTTGGAAAAGCCGATCAGACATCAAGACCAAACCAATTAGGGACACACAAGCAAGAACAAAAACCAAAAGTGCAATCCGAATTGTGCCGACTCGCCTTGCAAAGTCAGCCAACAAAAAGCCAACTGCAGCGAGCATAAATACAGGCAACGCTAGAAATGCGCCGCGTGAACCGCTCAATAGACAAATGATGACCCCCAAAAAAGGCCCTAAGAGAAAAAGAAAACGCAAGTTGCCAGTAAATGTGCGAACGCCAACCAAGCACACAAACCCGGTGACCAAGGCGTAACGGGCGATAATATTGGCGTTACTGGCGTATCCCTCAGCGCGTGGCAATCCCAATGCTGTTGTTTGAAACAGCACAAGTGCAAGCGTTACCAACAGCCCCAATAGAGCAAAACCCGAAACCAGTTGCCAAAGATCGCGGTGTTCGAGTTTGCGGCCAAGCACAAACAAAGGGGCCGCGAGCAAAACGGCCAAGAAGTTGATGGAATGAAGTCCGGCAACCGGATCACCCGTAGCGGCGATAAACGCCAATGCGAGGGCAAAATAGGTCGCAAAAAAGGTCGCAATCAACGGTTGTCGCAGAATTTCGGCAAACCGCACTTCTCGAAAAACGAACGGTATGCTGATCAGCAAAACAAGTTGCACGAGTGTAGCGCTTATAGAGCCCAACGGTCCCATAAGAACAAGTAGGAAAAACAGCACCAATGCCAAAGTGGGGTTTTCGCGCGCTGTTTTTCCTATACTCATGTTCCTATCCGCGCAGCGCGGCTCCAGTCGCTTTTTCAACGGCCGCAATAATCTTCTTACTAACGGCTTCAATGTCTTCATCGGTAAGTGTTTTTTGGCGCGGCTGAAGTGTGACTTCAATCGCCACGGATTTTTTACCCTCGCCAATGTGTTCACCCTCAAACACATCGAAAATCATTGTTGATTGAATAAGCTTTTTGTCCGCAGAGTTTGCGGCTTTAACAAATTTGTTGGCTTCAACGGCACCGTCGACCAAGAACGCAAAGTCTCTGCGGACTGGTTGCAGGTCGGAAATTTCCAACGCACCTTTGGCTTTGCTAGCTTTTTTGCGCGGAGCCGGGATGGCGTCAAGGTTCAATTCGAACGCCACAATTGGGCCCTGCAAATCCAGTTCGGTGATAAGCGCGGGGTGCAATTCGCCAAACCAACCCAAAATCATTTTGGGGCCAAGTTGCAAACGTCCTGCGCGGCCGGGATGCGCCCAATCGGCTGGTTCTGCGACCACTTGCACGTTGTTAACGTCCATGCCCAACGCATCAAGCGCAGCAAGCGCATCGGCTTTGACATCAAAAACATCGACTTTATTTGCTTTACCTTGCCAATCACGCCCCACTTGGGCGAATTTGGCGGTGCCAGATCTAACGCCTGTTGCATAGTTCAATTGACCGTCGATGTTGTCGTTTTTAAACACTTGGCCAACTTCAAACAAAGATACATCCGCAAAGCCACGGTTTGCATTTCGCCCCACAGCTGCCAACAGACCGGGCAACAAAGACGGACGCATGTCTGTTAGGTCCGACGCGATTGGGTTTTCAAGTTTCAACTCGTCAACGCCACCGCCAAACAGAGTCGCTTCTTTTTCCGAAATGAAAGACCATGTAACCGCTTCGTGGAACCCTCGCGCCGCCAAGGTGCGACGTGCAAGACGGCGTCGGTTTTGGATCGTTGTCAGCATTTTTGGTGCGACACCTGACAAGCGTGGCAGAGGATCAACCGGCACTTTATCTACGCCAACAATGCGCATAACCTCTTCGACAATGTCCGCTTTACCTTCGATGTCTGGACGGAATGACGGCACATTGACCTTCACTGTATCGCCCGATCCCGCGACCCAAAATCCAAGGCGAGATAGAATTGCCTTGGCTTCGGCAAACGGCACTTTAAGGCCGGTCAGTCGAGTGATTTCAGCCAATGGAAAATCGATAATTTTTTCAGGTGAACGCACTTCGCCAGTAACAACAGGCTCATGCACTTCGCCGCCGCAAATCTCTAAGATCATTTTGGTGGCCAGCTCCAGGCCTGGGTTAACAAACTCTGGATCAGCATGACGCTCCAAACGGTAGCGGGCGTCCGAAACAATGCCAGTTTTGCGTCCGGTTTGTGCAATCAACAATGGCTCCCACCATGCGCATTCCATAAATATGTTCGTGGTTTCAGCTGTACAGCCGCTTTCCTCACCACCCATGATACCGCCGATACAAAGCGGTCCATTGTCATCGGCCAAAATGCACATGGTTTCATCGAGTTGATAGGTCTTACCGTCAAGAGCAACAATCTCTTCGCCACTCTTAGCATTTCGTGCATGAAACTGGCCGCTAATTTTGTCAGCATCATAGGCGTGTAGTGGGCGCCCCCGATCATAGGAAATATAATTGGTAATATCTGCCAGCGCATTGATGGGACGAAGGCCAACCGCGATCAGGCGCTTTTGCAACCATTCAGGAGATGGACCGTTTTTGACGCCCTTAAACAATCGACCTGCAAACATTTTACAAGCTTGTGGCTCGTCTTCGCCAAAACGAAAATCGACTGAAACATCGCCCGGGCCCGCCAATGTAGCAGGTACTGATTTAACGGCACCGTCTTTTAGCTCGCCAATACCTGCTGCAGCCAAGTCGCGCGCAATGCCATAAACACCCGTCGCGTCGCCACGGTTTGGGGTAATCGCAATATCAACAACAACATCATCAATACCTGCGTAGTCGACATATTTGGTGCCAACTGGAGCATCTTCTGGCAGATCGATAATGCCGTCGTGTTCGTCCGAGAGCATTAGCTCACGCTCAGAACACAACATGCCATTGCTTTCTTCACCGCGAATATTGCCTTTGGTCAAAGTGAAATCAACGCCCGGCACATAGGTGCCAACCGCTGCAAAAACGCCCTTAAGCCCGGTGCGTGCGTTTGGTGCGCCGCACACGACTTTCACTGGTTCACCAGATCCAGTATTGACCAAACACACCCGCAACTTATCAGCATTTGGATGCTTTTCGGCGCTGATGACTTCGCAGACCGTAAAGTCATTCAGCACATTGGCTTGGTCTTCAACCTCTTCGACCTCAAGGCCGATCATGGTGAGGGTTTCAATGATCTCATCGTTCGACGCTTTTGTGTCCAGATGATCTTTGAGCCAATCAATTGTGAATTTCATCGGTCTACTCTTTTGTTGTCTCTTGTTCGAACGTTTCTACTACTTCAAAACGTTCGCAAACCAGTTTCATATCAGGTGAATACCCGCCGTTGCGGGTGAAAAAATCTATATGTGCATTGCGCCAATACTCAAACGACAGGTCGCCCTCGCCCTCGGCACGCGCAAAATCTTCGTCTATTTCGTCAAAGCGTTTTACTTCTAAGGACGTGGATTTAATGATGCATTTTGGCTGACCTTGCCAATTTGGGACGATGAATTGCTCGCCCACTTTCGGCAGCGGCTCGCCTTCCTCCTCATAGATCGCTAACGATCCGCAGGTTGCCGTCTTTTTGCCCAAAACGATTAGATCCACTAGTTCATCGCGCAGATTTTGGCCATCACCAAACTCTGCGATCTCGAGATCACGATATTTGGCGGCTAAACCACCAACGATAAAAAAGCGCTTTAACAAATGCGCAAAGCCACGCGCATCATCAATTGCAAAGTGCGTGTGTGGCTGATTTCCGATCCATGTGTCTGGCACACGCCGTGTGGTCCAATTATGGTGCGGCGTATTCGCGATTGTGCCCGCTAGCGAATAGATATCGACACAGCCGCCGGCAAAAATCCGCTTTTGCTTGCCCGGCCCACCAAACACGCGCGTGTTGGCAAACTGATCCAAATAATGGTCCATATAGGTTCCATCAAAAATCAACGGTGCAGAGGCGAACGCCATGCGTGCCTTAAAACCTTCCAGCCACGCAACATAGTCAGCCATTGCATCTTCGGGCGCTTTTGGATTGGTTGTGGCCGCAGCATATGCTTCGGGCTCGGTCTTCCACCACTCCATTGTTTCGGGATCAGGCACTCGATCTGAGCGCGGCTCAAGCACCGTTTCAAACTCGCCCAACACATCGCCACGACGATTCATAGCCACGCTCGCAAAACTCAGCATGGAGTTACGCAATGGGCTTGGGCCATCTGTTTCAATGTCTGTGACGATATAGACGGTTTCGTCTATATCGCTCGACGTTGTTGTCACGATGACAAGCCCCCAAACAATGTTGGGAGATCAAGTGGGCGGAAGCCATAGTGTTCCATCCAACGTTTGTCGGCGTCAAAGAAGTCACGCAGGTCTGGCATGCCATATTTCAGCATCGCGATCCTGTCGATCCCCATGCCCCAAGCAAAGCCTTGGTAAATATCTGGATCAAGGCCGCAATTGCGGATGACGTTGGGGTGCACCATGCCGCAACCCAAAATCTCTAGCCAGTCATTGCCTTCGCCAATTTTCACTTCATTGCCCGAACGATCACACTGCACGTCCACTTCCATGGACGGCTCGGTGAAGGGGAAGAAGGATGGGCGGAAGCGCGTTTTGACGTTATCGACTTCAAAATAGGCTTTTAGGAATTCTTCCAGTACCCAACGCAATTGGCCAATGTGTGATGATTTATCAATCACCAAGCCTTCAAGCTGGTGGAACATTGGGGTGTGTGTCTGATCACTGTCGCAACGATATGTGCGACCCGGAATCACCACGCGAATTGGCGGTTCTTGGTTTTCCATGGTGCGAATTTGCACAGGGGACGTGTGCGTGCGCAGTACCATTTTATTGCCATTGCTTTCTTCGCCCTCGGCCACAGGCTTGGCTTTCATGAAAAACGTATCGTGCATTTCACGAGCCGGGTGCCCCTCAGGGAAATTCAGCGCGGTGAAGTTGTAATAGTCGCTTTCAATGTCTGGGCCTTCGGCGATTGCAAAACCCATGTCAGAAAAAATTGCGGTAATTTCATCCAGAGTTTGAGACACAGGGTGAATGGAGCCGCGCTGCATCGGACCTGCTTGAAGTGGCAGGGTCACATCGACCTTTTCTGACGTCAAACGCGCTTCAAGCGCCGCCTTTTTTAGCGTTGCCGATTTGGCTTCAATCAATGCTGCCATATCGTTTTTGAGGCCGTTGATTGCAGGGCCTGCAGTTTGGCGTTCCTCAGGGGACATTTTGCCCAAAGACTTCAGCTGACCTGAGACGGAGCCTTTTTTGCCCAAAGCTGCAACGCGCACAGCGTCTAGCGCTTTCTCGTCACTTGCATTTTCAATGTCAGCGGTAATTTGCTCGCGCAATGTATCAAGTGAGATTACGTCGTTCATTTTGGACCTCTTGTCCCCTCAAATGCATCAAGGTGGGCGTTATTGGCCCATCGGTTATGTTGATTGTAGATTCGGTGTGCACCATACAAACGCACAAAGCCCTGTGCCACCCCTTTAAGGAAGGCACAAGGCTTTTAATTCGGCCTCAGATAGAATGAGGTAAAAGCTTTAAGCTGAAACCCGCTCGTGGGTTACAACGTCAACTTCTTTGAGGTAGTCAAGAGCGGCTCTTGATGCGTCAACCAAAGCTTTGAAGCTTTCAGGGTTACGCACTGCCAAGTCAGCCAATACTTTACGATCTACCGCAATCTCAGCCTTGCTGAGGCCGTCGATAAATCGACCGTATGTTAGGCCGTGCTCACGCACTGCAGCATTGATCCGCTGAATCCACAAAGCACGGAAATTCCGCTTTCTTGCTTTACGGTCGCGATATGCATATTGACCAGCTTTTTCAACTGCCTGTTTAGCAATACGGATCGTATTTTTACGACGGCCGTAATAGCCTTTTGCAGCTTTGATTGTTTTCTTATGACGGGCGTGGGAGGTTACGCCTCTTTTTACACGTGACATGGATCTGTATCCTTAAAAGTCGTTATTAGGCGTAAGGCAGGAATTTTTTCACCGTACGGGCATCTTGAGCACACATGGCGCTCGTACCGCGATTTTGGCGAATATATTTGCCGTTATGGCTGATCAAACGGTGACGTTTGCCTGCTGCTGCTGCCATGACTTTACCAGTACCAGTCACTTTAAAACGCTTCTTCGCGCCAGACTTTGTCTTCAGTTTGGGCATTTTGCTCGTCCTTTTCTTTGCCTTCAGGTTTAACCCCCAAGGCGGGTTCAGCATTATGGATCAACTCGGCATACCCTTCGGCCGGCCGACCCGCTTGAAGTTCAGGGTTATAATCGCACGATTATCAATATGCAAGCATTGAATCGCCGGATTCTGCGTACATGTTACTCGTCGTGCTGGTCGATGAGAATATCGTTGCCATCAGGGTCCGTGAACGCTGCCATTTTTGGATAGTCCTGTCCGCCCATTTGCATGGAGTATTCGATGCCCAGCGCATCCAATTTCTTGTGGATGGGTTTAATATTTTTTGGATTGAACGTCAGTATGTTCTTTTCGAACATGCCTTGGAATATGCCAATTCTTGCATCCCCATTGGCCAACACGAGCCAATTCTGTTCTTCCACACCAGCGACCACTTCAAAGCCGAGACCTTGATAGAATTCTTTTGACTTTTTGATGTCTTTTACGTTCAGGCTAACTGAAAATCGTCCTAGTTCCATTTGTCTCGCCTCCTCTTTTTAAAGACATGTATATAGCACATACAAAAACGGGCCCGAAGGCCCGTTCAAACACTCAAATCTGCGCCCGAATTATTTCTGGGCAGTTGGCGACAAAATCATAATCATTTGCCGGCCTTCAGTTTTGGGTTGAGCTTCAACCTTTGAGATTTCGGTCACTTGATCGCGCACTTTGTGCAACAGCTGCAGGCCAAGCTGTTGGTGAGCCATTTCACGGCCACGGAAACGCATGGTCACCTTAACCTTGTCTCCACCTTCCAAGAACTTCACCACATTGCGCATTTTGACTTCAAAATCGTGCGTATCGGTATTTGGACGCATCTTGATTTCTTTGACGTCAATAATTTTTTGCTTTTTGCGCGCTTCGGCCGCCTTCTTTTGGGCTGCGTACTTGTATTTACCCAAGTCCAAAATTTTACAAACCGGCGGTTTCGCGTTGGGCGATATCTCCACAAGGTCCAAACCAGCTTCGCGCGCGCGTTCCATCGCGTCACGAGTACTTATCGTGCCGTGGTTTGTGCCTTCTTCATCGATGAGTTGAACATCTGGGGAGGTAATTTCTCGATTTGAGCGTGGCCCATCTTTTTGGGGCTGCACGGGTCTTTGGGGACGACGAATGGTGACTTTTCCTTCTTTTGTGAAACCTAGGTGATTTATGCGCATAAAATCTGGTCAAATGGATCTAAAGTCAACCGCCAAACAGAAGAATTGAGCGCTGATTGCGAAATAGTTGCTGCTCTTCTATCAAATAGAGCAGTTTTAGTGAGATTCGGTGACCACAAGTGCAGATTTTATCCCAACATCTAACCCTAGGCGAGGCGAACACCCGTCGCCAGTTGGCGATATTGCATCGTACAGGCAATGGTCCGGGTCTTTTTTGGCTCGGTGGCTACAATTCGGATATGCAAGGCAGCAAGGCTGTGGCGCTTGACCAATTCGGCGCGCAAAACGATCTTCCCGTCACCCGTTTTGATTATATGGCGCACGGTCAATCAACCGGCGATTTCATGCATGCAACAATAAGCACGTGGCTTGAAGACGCGATTGCCGTATTTGAAAACTTCACAGACGGCCCACAAATCCTTGTGGGCTCGTCTATGGGGGGATGGCTTTCTATGTTGCTCAACCAACATCTGCGAGCGCGCAATATTAATTCGGTCACGGCAATGGTTTTGATTGCGCCCGCCATTGACATGACCCGAGAACTGGTGCCGAACCGTTTCACCCAAAAACAGCTGCAAGAGTTAAAGCGAGTTGGTTATTTAGAGGTGCCAAGTGCTTATGCTGACGCGCCCTACATCTACACCCAAAAGCTACTTGATGACGGCGCACAGCATTTGCTTTTTGGCACGCAGATTGAAACGGGATGCCCAGTGCATATTCTCCAAGGGCAGCAAGATCCTGACGTGCCACCGGCCCACGCGCAACGCTTGTTGCAGCATCTTATGTTGGATGAAGCTCACCTAACCCTAGTGCCGGACGGTGACCACCGTCTGTCGCGACCTCAAGACTTGGAAATGCTTAGACGATTGCTTAGCTCTCTTGTTCAAGAATAGAGGCAAGCCCTTCACGGTATGTTGGGAAGTTTAACTTCAGACCTAAATCCTTCTTTAGCCGCGCGTTGCCGCAGCGTTTGTTGTCCCCATAAAATGAGCGCGCCATTGGCGTCATATCCGCCGTTTCAAAGGGCTCTTCGGGAGGCGGAGGCAAATCAATCATCTTCGCCGCAAACTCAATCACCAGATTTGGCGGTGCAGGTTCATCGTCAGCGCCGTTAAATACACCTGTGGCTTTTAGTTGAGCAGCTCTAATGACGATTTGGGCGATGTCTTCAACATGTATTCGATTGAATACTTGCCCCGGCTTTACGATGCGCCGCGATTTTTCAGCACGAATTTTGTCAAAAGTGGAGCGGCCCGGGCCATAAATCCCAGCTAAACGGAAAGTCGCGAATCCAACTCGGTTTGCACTTGCTTGTTTTTGCCATTCTTGTTCAGCGCTTACGCGCCATTGGCCACGTTTAGAGACTGGCTTGGGTTCAGTTTGCTCTGAAATCCAAGCCCCATCAAAATCGCCATAAACCCCGACAGTTGAAAGATAGCCAAGCCATTGAAGATTATTTGCGAGTTTAAAGAAATTTGGGATCGCACTTAGTACCGGATCCCCCTCTTGTGATGGGGAGGCTGAAATGACCACGTGGGTTGCAGTTGCCAAGTGTTCGGCCAATTCGTTTGTCAGTTCACCATCAAAAATGATAACATCTACACCTTGGGACACGAGCTTTGCCCGTTTCTCGGCACTACGGGTGGTACCTACGACTTCGCCGGGCCATTGTTTTGCAATAGCAAGACCTGAATAGCCAATGCCGAAAATCACGAGCTTCATTTTACATCTCCCTGCCACTCGGCCATCACGGTCTCATCGGTTTCAGTTTTTTTTGCCGATTGAGCACAACTTACGAATTCATTTGATGTTACGTGCTGGCTTAAAGCCCAAACCGCAGCGCCGCGCACAATTGGATTATCTTCGTTTAGATGGGCTTTTATGTCGCCAACCACATCATGTCCTTTTGCGTTGCCAAGAGCGATCAACACATTGCGCAAAAATGCATCGCGACCCAACCTTTTTACCGGTGACCCAGCAAAATGGGTTCGAAATGCTACATCATCGAACTTGGCTAAGTCCACAAGATCCGGCGCGCGCAAGTCTTCACGCATTTGCAGCTTAATGTCGGCAGTGGTTTTGGCAAACTTATTCCACGGGCACACTGCCAAACAATCATCGCACCCATAAATGCGATTGCCAATTGGTTTGCGAAACTCAACCGGAATAACGCCCCTAAATTCATTGGTGAGGTAAGCGATACATTTGCGCGCATCCAGTTTGTAGGGTTCTGGAAAAGCGTTGGTTGGGCAAATGTCCAAGCAGCGGGTGCAGGAACCACAGTGATCTGTCTCAACCTCATCAATTGACAGCTCAGCGTCTGTCAGGATCGTGCCTAGAAACAACCAACAGCCTTCTTGCTTTGAAACAAGCACTGTGTGTTTGCCTTGCCACCCGATCCCGGCTTGCTGGGCCAGTGGCTTCTCCATTAAAGGGGCCGTATCGACGAAAACCTTAACGTTGCACGCAGCTTGGCGGCTCAACATCCCGGCCAGCTCTTTCAGCTTGCCTTTAATGATGTCATGATAATCACGGTTACGGGCATAAACTGAAATGATGCCCTTATCTGTTTCCCCCAACATATCCATCGGGTTTGTGTCAGGCGTATAATTGTATGCCAACACAATCGCTGACTTTGCTTCAGGCCAAAGAGCGTTTGGCGACACACGGCGCTCAAATGTCTCTGCCATCCAGTCCATATCGCCATGCCAATTTTTCGCGATCGCGTTTTGCAAATTGGTTTGCCAGTCGGCCGGCACTTTTGCTGAGGCTATGCCAAATTGCACAAACCCCAGTTTTTGTGCACGTTTTTTAAGTTCGGCAACAATTTTGGATGATGGGGCAGGACTCAAAAATCAATGTCCGCATAGGTTGCAGATGCGGGCATGCCAACAACGCGATCAAGCAACAAGGATCTGAACGCTGGGCGCGATTTTAGACGTTGGTACCAATCTTTCACTTCTGGGGCGGTCGCCCATGGCACTTCTGCCAAATAGTCAAGCGAAGACAGTTGAGCGGCAAACGCGAAGTCAGCCATGGTCATTTCGTCACCGGCAAGCCAACGACGCGTGGCCAGTAAATAATTGAAGTAGGCCAAATGTTCGGTCAAGTTCGCCCGCGCAGCACGCAGAACCGTTGTGTCCGGGCTTCCACCAGGTCGATCATTCTTGATGAATTTCTCTTCAATGATATAGCGAGACACATCGTCGGAAAACTTGGTCAGCGCCCAATCCATCAGGCGGCGTGTTTCTGCCCGCATCCTTGGATCAGTCGGCAACAAAATTGGCTGGGTGCCGAATTGCTCTTCGATAAAATAAATAACTGCACTGGCGCCCACCAAGGTCAACTGATCATCGACATTTAGAACAGGCACGTCACCTGCTGGACTTACATCCAAAAAATCTTGTTCACGACGCCATGCTTTTATATGCACCAGTTCGATTTCTTTGCCGTATTCAGCACACATGAGGCGTACCAAACGGCATGTTGGGTCGAGCGTATAATGTAGCAATTTCGGTACAAACATTTTTCGACCCCTTTTTGGCTTTACTCGAGATTGGTACGGATTAAGAGTGGCGTTAGAACAAAGATAACATCTTAACGTTAATTTGCGCCAAATTTTCACCAATTGATAGGAGAACTCATGGCCGCCGATCAAGGCATTTTTGTGCCCCTGATACTTGGAATTGTCGAAGGGTTAACAGAGTTTCTACCTGTCTCCTCAACTGCCCACATTTTATTGTTGGGTGATTGGTTGGGATTTGAAAACCCGGGGCAGTCATTTGAAGTGCTTATTCAGTTGGGTGCAATTTTGGCTATCGTTACGATTTATTTCAAAAAACTGCTGGACCTGTTGCTCGATGCTTTGCGTGGCAAAGCATACGCCCTTCGGTTTGCCGCTGGGGTTTTGTTGGCGTCTTTTCCTGCTGCAATTGCTGGGGTTTTGTTGCATGGCTACATAAAAACCGTCCTCTACAATACGCCCCTAATCATCTGCTCGATGTTGATCACGGGTGGGATCATTTTATTGATCGTTGATCGGATGAAGCTGACGCCCAAATACGACGACATTTATGAATATCCATTGCCCTTATGTTTTGGCATTGGCATTTTTCAGATGCTGGCCCTTGTTCCAGGTGTTTCTCGCTCTGGTGCGACCATTGTGGGGTCAATGCTCATGGGCACGGACAAACGCAGCGCGGCTGAATTCACGTTCTTTATCGCATTGCCGATAATGACCGGCGCGTTTGGTTATGATCTTTATAAGAACATTGACGTCATCACGCTGGACGCGGGTCTCAACATCGCCGTGGGATTTGCGGCCGCCTTCATTGTGGGAGCGATTGTTGTGCGCTACCTGCTCGACTTTGTATCCAAATATGGATTTGCGGTATTTGGCTGGTGGCGCATTATTGTTGGTATCGTTGGTTTGTTTGCGCTTGGCCTAATTGGCTAAGCGCAAACCAATGCCGTCTAATTGGTGCTTGGCATATTTTCTTCGTACTGCCCATTTTTGCAGAAACGCCACAAATATGTGGGAAGAATTGCAGCCATGGTGGTGGCTTCAACACCAAAGGCACTCAACGTACGCTTTTGCTTTTTCGCTTCATCAGACACTACATTATCATTTTGCAGCAAAGTGACTTGATCTGCCGTCAGCCAAGGGTTTGGCAATATTTGCAGAACAGAGCCGACAAATTTTGCGAATGGGGTGGGGATAGGCAACAAAAGGTTGTTGCGACCCGTTTCTGCCAACAAACGATCGAGCAATTGCCGCATTGTTTCAACTTGCGGACCGCCGATTTCGTAAATCTTACCGCCTTTTACGCCGCCGTTTGCCGCAACAGCAAACGCCTCAGCCACATCACCAACGTAGATTGGCTGCATTTTGGTTGCGCCACCCACCAATGGAAGAATTGGAGAAAGGCGCGCAATTGCACCGAACAGATTGAAGAAGCCATCATCAAGGCCAAAGATTATTGACGGGCGTATAATAATCGCATTTGGGAATTCTTTAAGCACCGCTTCTTCGCCCAAAGCCTTTGAGCGTGCATAGTCGCTTTCAGATTCTTTGTTGGCTCCAATGGCAGACATGTGCACAAGGGTTTCAACGCCGGCAACCTTTGCAGCTTCTGCAACGTTTTTTGCGCCCAAATGCTGCACCGCATCAAAGCGTTGTTTGCCACCTTCAAATAGAATGCCCGTGAGATTAATCACGATATCGGCTCCACGGACCGCACGAATAACTGATTCAGGGTAACGCACATTGGCTTGGATTGGCACAATTTGGCCGACACCACCCAGCGGTTTAACATCGCCTGCCAAATCAGGCCGACGCACTGCAACGCGAATACGGTGCCCTTGCTTTGCAAGTTCTTGCACCAGTTGGCGCCCCACAAAACCTGAACCACCAAAAATTGTGATCAATTTGCCCGCGTTGTCGCTCATGTTTTTTGAACCTTTTAATCCATTGCGCGATTAAACAATTGAAGCCCTGCTTCTGTTGTGCCCTGTTTAGCTTGATCCTATTGGCTTTGTCGAGACTTAGAGCCGCGAATAATTGCCGCAAACAAGACCATAAAAACAACAAACCGTGGACAATTGACAAATCAGCTAACGCTCAATAGAGATTTTGCTGTGTTGCCCTGGTGGCGGAATTGGTAGACGCGCTAGCTTCAGGTGCTAGTTTTCGCAAGGAAGTGGAAGTTCGAGTCTTCTCCAGGGCACCAAGTCTTTTTGCACCGATCTGCGCCGAATTTCAGCTGTTAGCCACTCATCACTGTAGGCAGCCAAAGCACCAACATGGGGAACGCTACGAGCAGCGACACCCGCACAAGCTCCACAAAGAAAAACGGCAAGACGCCCTTGAAGGTTTCGCGCATGGGAATATCATCCGCAATTGAGGATATTACAAAGACGTTTAGGCCCACAGGCGGGGTGATCAATCCTAATTCCACCACAATTAGCGCCAACAGACCGAACCAGATTTTCAGATCATCGCTGCTCATCCCAAAGCCAGAACCAAACGCGGCTTGATAAGCACCGCCGTTCAGTTCAAGCAGCACGGGCCAAAAGAACGGGATTGCCAGCAAGATCATTGAAAGTGAATCCATCAGGCAGCCCAAAACAATCAGGCTCAGCAGTAGAATTGAGAGTACAACCAGCGGTGGCAATCCCGATGTCGCCATCCATTCAGCTACCGCTTGGGGCACGCCTGCGCGCGACATGAAAATCTTGAGCATTTCAGCACCCAGCAAAATCAAATAGATCATGCCTGTGGTTTTGGCGGTTTCTTCCAATGCTTCGCGCATTTGGCTAGCGCCCAGTTTCTTGCGAAGTGCGCCATAGGCCCACACAAGAACAACACCAACCGCTGCGGCAGGGGTTGGGTTGAACCATCCCAAATACATACCGCCTATGACAAGACCAAAAATCAAGACGACGGGCAGAACGCCTTTTGTCGCGCTCACCCATTCTTTTGCTGAAACGCGGTCAGCCCTTGGGGCAGCATTTGGGAAAATGCGCGAATATATGCTGATCGTTACAATGAACAAAACAACTGCGAGGATGCCGGGCACCAATGCCGCTTTAAACATGGTGACAATGTTGGCTTCAACAATGATCGAATAGATAATCAACACAACCGAAGGGGGAATGAGAATCCCCAGCACCCCACCAGCGGCCAGCGTGCCCGTTGCCAACGCGCCAGAATAGTTTTGCTTGCGCAATTCGGGCAAGGCGACTTTGCCCATGGTCGAAGCGGTAGCCAAAGAGGACCCACAAACGGCGCCAAACCCGGCGCAAGCGGCAACTGCCGCCATAGCGGAGCCACCACGAAAACGACCAAACCAAGCTTTTGCAGCCCGAAAGAGATCATGGCTTAATCCAGCCCGCGTGGCCAATGCGCCCATAAGCACAAACATGGGCAAGACCGAAAGGTCATAAATGGAGAATTGCCCGTACGCCAGTGTTTTAAGTTGGCTCATAAAAATGTCGACGCCACTGAGCAATGTAACGCCAATTCCACCAACCAAAATCATGGCGTAGGCAATGGGCATGCGCAAAATGATTAAGCCGATCAGCGTAGCCATGCCGGCGAAACCAAGTAGAAGCGGGTCAGTCATTAGCGCTAATCGTCCAAAGGTCAGCAAGGTTTTTTCGCAATGTCATTAGTGCTGACAACGCCAAGAGCAGCAAAGAGGCAAGGATGGGTACAAAAGCGAACCAATGGGGAAGTCGCAAAATTGAAGTGGTGTATCCATAGGCGAATTGGTCAAGCATGCCATAGCTCATGCGCCAGAGCAGAATAAGCGCGAAGGCCAGTGCCACAAAGTCGGCTGCAAGGCGCAACACAGCAACCATCTTCGGCGATGCCCGAGCGGTGAAAATATCAGCGGAAACATTTGCCGTTGTCAGCTGGCAATAGGGCAAAAAGGCAAAGGCGGCGATGGCCACACCCATTTCCGTCAGTTCCAGATCACCGGGAATGGGTCGCCAAATGGTGGCCAGAACTGCGGAGCAGAAGTTGACCAACACAACAGCCAGTAGAATTACACCGCCGAACATTGCCCAACCGTGCACCGCTTTTTGCCAAACAGAGGGCGATTGAGGTGTGCTGCTTGTTACATTGTGGGGGGTGGTGAAACTCATTTTGCCTGTTGCCGTATCAAGTGCAAGTGCTGTCTAAAATACCTGTTGCTCTTTCATACCTCAATTCAAATTGAGATGCTACGAGTTTGCGGCAGCACGAAAAAACCCGGACCAAAAGGCCCGGGCAAAGTTCGCGAAACACCCTTTTTAGGGATCTATTGGCCGTAGCCACCGCCAGATGGGGTTTGAATGATCACCCCTTCCCCTGCTTTGCATTCGATCTGGGAACGGCCATCTACGCTTTCCTTTTCACCGTCGACGCCCAGCTTGAAGTTGGCGCCAACTTGACCATCGCCTCCGCCATTCAGCCCCTTAGGCAGCACGATGCGATGCCCACACAGGAAGGAAACATCCATTGGTTTGAGGAAACAGATTTGACGATGCACACCGTCGCCCCCTGTGAACTGACCGCTGCCACCTGTACTGCGACGAATATGGAAGTCTTCAAGCACCACCGGATATCTTGTCTCGAGCACTTCAGGGTCTGTTAAGCGCGTGTTGGTCATGTGCGAATGCACGGCGTGAGCGCCATTGAAATTGGGACCAGCGCCCGTACCGCCGCAAATGGTCTCATAATATTGATATTGCACATTGCCAAAGTTGAAATTGTTCATGGTGCCTTGCGCGCCCGCCATTGCCCCCATTGCAGCAAACAAGCAATCAGTGACGGCTTGGGAGACTTCCACATTGCCCGCAACTACAGCGGCGGGATATTGAGGGGTGAGCATAGAGCGCTCAGGCAGTCTGATTTCAATTGGGCGCATGCAGCCCGCGTTCATAGGTATGTTTTCATCGACCATACATCGGAAGGCATAAAGAATGGCCGCACGTGTTATGGGTTCTGGCGCATTGAAGTTGTCAGATTGTTGATCGCTGGTACCGGTGAAATCTACAACAGCTTTGCCTTGTGTCTCGTCCACTGAAATCGAGACTGCAATTTTGCACCCTTGATCAAACTCGACCTCGGCGGCGCCATCTTTTAGGTTGGATATGGCACTGCGCACACAAGTTTCTGCGTAATCTTGCACGAACCCCATATAGGCGTTGACCACTTCAAGGCCATAGTTTGCCACCATATTGAGCAGTTCGGCGACGCCCTTTTCGTTGGCCGCGATTTGTGCTTTCAGATCTGCAATATTTTGCGCCGGATTGCGGCAAGGGTATTGGCCACCCGTTAAGGCGCTTTGGATGAAGGACTGTTGGAACTCACCTTGTTTAACCAAGATTTGGTTGTCCAGAATAACGCCTTCTTCTTCAATTGAAGTGGCCAATGGGGTCATCGACCCCGGCGCAATGCCGCCAACATCAGCATGATGTCCGCGTGAGGCGACGAAGAACAAGGGCTTGTTATCCCCTTTGGAGAAGACAGGCGTGACCACCGTGATATCCGGTAGGTGCGTGCCACCATTGTAAGGGGCATTGGTGACAAAGACATCGCCCGCCTTCATTTGAGGATGAGCTTGAATAACACTAGCGACAGAGCGATCCATGGACCCCAAATGCACTGGTGTGTGTGGGGCATTGGCAATTAGGGCACCTTGATTGTCAAAAATCGCACAAGAGAAATCCAAGCGTTCTTTGATGTTTGTTGAGCGCGCGGTATTTTGCAAACGCAGCCCCATTTGCTCCGCGATGGACATGAAGAGATTGTTGAATATCTCTAGCATAACGGGGTCTGCCGTTTTGGCGGATATGAGTTCGCTGGCATGGGCTAACGTTCGCGCCATGATAATCAATCCATTGTTGTTGACCGTTGCGTTCCACCCTGGCTCTACAATGATGGTACCAATAGCTTCAACGATAATGGCTGGTCCGGCCAATTGCTGATCTGAGCGCAAAGCTTCGCGTTTATAGACGCCCGCTTGTTGCCACTCACCGTCAGAGAAAAACTTAGTTTGATCGAACACTTCTGGTGCTGTGTCGATTTTGTCCAACATTGGTTCATCATGTTTAGAGCGACCACCTGCGGCTTCCACTTCTATAAACTCGATCACAATTTCAGCTTCTGGTTCAATAAAACCAAATCGCTCCTTGTGCACTGCCTCAAATTCGGTACGCATTTCAATTTCAGAGGTTAAATCAACCTCAATGGTTGAATCTGTGCCGCGATATTTAAGGTGCGCGGTGTTGCGCACCGTGCAGACGCGGTCTTCAATGCCCTGTTCAGCTAATTGTTGCAGCATGTCGCGACGCAATTGTTTGGCGACATATTTTGTTTCATCGAGAGATTTGACATTGAGGGCTTTTCCGACAGCCCTTTGGGTCGCCGCTTTAATGTCGGCCAAGCCCATGCCATAGGCCGAAAGAATGCCCGAAAATGGATGCACAAGCACAGTGCGCATGCCCAACCGATCAGCAACAGCGCATGCATGTTGCCCGCCTGCCCCACCAAAACAGGTCAGTGCATATTTTGAAATGTCATATCCGCGCTGTACAGAAATCTTTTTGACCGCGTTTGCCATGTTCTCAACAGCGATTTTAAGGAAACCTTCGGCGGCCTCTTCAGGACTTTGCAAACCTGCTTGTTTGGCGATTACGCTAAACTTTTCGCGCACCGCGTCTTGGTCCAGCGGTTGGTTTTGTTCCGGGCCAAATATTGGAGGGAAATACTGAGGTTGTACTTTGTTGAGCATTACGTTCGCATCGGTTACCGCCAAGGGCCCACCACGACGATAGCTTGCGGGCCCCGGATTTGCGCCAGCGGAATGGGGACCAACGGTAAAGCGCCGTCCATCAAACTCGAGAATAGAACCGCCGCCGGCCGCAACAGTGTGAATTTTCATCATAGGGGCGCGCATGCGCACGCCCGCGACTTCTGTTTCAAAATCCTTTTCAAATTCGCCGTTGAAATGGGCCACGTCTGTTGACGTGCCGCCCATATCAAAACCGATGATTTTGTCAAAGCCGGCAAGTTTGCTGGTTTCCACTGCACCAACAATGCCGCCAGCGGGACCCGACAGGATTGCATCGCGTCCTTGGAACATGTGCGCTGCCGTTAGCCCGCCGGAGGACATCATAAACATCAATTTTAAATCTGTGTTTTCTGTGTCGAGTTCTGATGCGACCCGATCAACATAGCGGCGCAGGATTGGGGACAGATAGGCATCAACAACTGTTGTGTCGCCACGCCCAACGAACTTGATCAGGGGCGAAACCTTATGACTTGCTGAAACTTGGGTGAAGCCAATTTCTTGTGCAATTAGTGCCGCTTTTCGTTCATGGTCGGGATATTGAAACGCATGCATAAAGACGATGGCCACAGCGCGAATGCCATTGTCGAATGCAGATTGCAGAGCTGCTTTTGTGGCTTCGCTATCGAATTGTTCAACTTCTTTGCCGTCAGCTTGAATTCGACCGGGCACTTCTGCAACTTGCTCATAAAGCAATTCTGGCTTTTTGATTTCGCGGTCAAAAAGCTTCGGGCGCGCTTGATATCCGATTTCAAGCGCGTCTGCGAATCCCTTGTTGGTGAGAAAAAGAACACGATCGCCTTTTCTTTCAAGTAGGGCATTTGTTGCCACAGTTGTGCCCATTTTGACAGTAGCGATCTGTTCTGATGGAATGGGATCACCGCTTTTAAGCCCCAACATATCGCGAATACCTTGTAGCGCTGCATCCGGGTAAGCCTCTGGATTTTCAGACAAAAGTTTGTGTGGGCGCAGTTCACCGTTGGGTGTACGCGCCACGATGTCGGTGAAGGTGCCACCTCTATCAATCCAAAAATCCCAACGACCGCTCACGATATAATCCTCCAACATCAAAATTCACTTTGCTATTGCTTTATTGATAATTTACTGACATTTTGTCAATGTAACATGACCACTTTTTTTATGTTGGCGAAATGCTAAACTCTAAGAAGGTGGATATCAGGAGGAAGAAATGAATAAGATTTTTAAGGTGGCTGCGGCCGCCGCAATTATTGGTGCCAGTGCAACGTCTTTCAGCTTTGCTGAAGACTGGGATATGCCGACACCTTATCCGGATAAGACATTTCACACAGTGAACATTCAGCAATTTGCTGATGAGGTTCGTGAAGCCACTGGTGGCCAGCTGAACATCAAGCTGCATACAGCTGGTTCTTTGATCAAGCATGGTGAAATCAAAAACTCAGTGCGCAACAAGATCGTGCCAGCGGGTGAGTTTTTCTTGTCACTGCTAGCGAACGAAGATCCAGCGTTTGGCATTGATTCATTGCCATTGGTTGCCACAAGCTACCAAGACGCAGCACGTCTTTGGGAAGCGCAAAAACCTGTTGTTGAAGAGCTTTTGGCCAAGCAACGCTTAATGCCATTGTTCTCTGTGCCGTGGCCCCCACAAGGGCTGTACACCAAGAAGGAAATCAAGACAGTTGAAGACCTCAACGGTTTGAAATTCCGTTCATACAACGCGAACCTTGAAAAGTTTGCGACTATGGTTGGCGCAGCGCCAACACAAGTTGAAGCACCAGACATTGCTCAAGCCTTTGCAACTGGCCAAGTTGAAGCCATGATCACTTCACCTTCCACAGGTGCAAACTCTAAAGCTTGGGATTTCATATCACACTATTCCCCAATCAATGCTTGGGTACCAAAGAACATCGTCGTGGTGAATTTGGCAGCATTTAAGGCTCTTGATGCGGACACGCAAGCTGCGGTTCTTAAAGCGGCAGCCGACGCAGAACAACGTGGGTGGAACATGAGCCAGCGCGAAGCGGAAGAAAAGACGCAAGTTCTCGCAGACAATGGCGTTGTCATAGTTGAGCCATCTGATGAGCTTAAATCGGGTCTTGGCAAAGTCGGTGCAGAATTGCTCCAGGATTGGCGCGCAAATTCAACACCTGCAGCAGATGCAATTGTTGACGTTTATTTCAAATAAATAATCCGCAGGCGGGCGACAACTCCCTTTGTCGCCCGCTTGTTTTTTGGGGAGGGGAAAACCGTTGCGTACAGTTTTGGATCGCATCTATTTGGCGGCAGGCAGCTTGTCCGCCATTTGCATATTGACCATATGCGTCATCGTGACCATGCAAGTGGTCTTCAATCTAATCACCAAATTATTGGGCACACAGTTTGCCTATACAATTCCGTCATATGCAGACTTTGCAGGCTTTTTGTTGGCTGCAGCTTCATTCTTGGCACTCAGCTATACGCTCAAGCATGATGGGCACATACGTGTCACTCTGTTCCGCGACATGATTAAGGGGCCGATTGGTCACCTGATTGAAATCACCACACTCCTGATTTGCGCCGCTGGTGCCGTCTTCATGACCTATTCGATGTTTGGCCATTTGATGGAGTCGATTGAATATGGTGACGTTTCGACGGGCATTATTCCCATTCCTTTGTGGATACCGCAGAGCACTTTGTTGCTGGGGTTAGCCCTGTTCACCCTGGCGCTGATCGACAATACCGTGATTGCCATTTTGGGCAAAAAGCCCCCCGCGATTGATGATATTAAAGAGGAACACCTAGATGTCTGAGTTGATGATGATGGTTGTTCTGGTCGGCGCGCTGTTTACGATGCTGGCAATGGGCATGTGGGTAGGGTTTGCGCTCACTCTAACGGGCGCCTTGGGCATGGTGATGTTCACTTCAGCGCCATTGGGGCCAATTCTGGCCACAACCTTTTGGGGGCATAGCCATTCTTGGGCGCTGGCTGCATTACCGCTGTTCATTCTGATGGGCGAAATATTGCTTAGATCGCGATTGTCAGAAGACATGTTCACCGGCCTCACGCCGTGGCTTGGCAAAGTGCCAGGCAAATTGTTGCACGTAAACATTCTTGGCTGTGCGATTTTTGCTGCCGTTTCTGGCTCGTCTGCAGCCACCGCCGCCACCATCGGCAAAATGAGTGTCCCCGAGCTTAAGAAGCGTGGGTACCCGGACAGTTTGATTTTGGGCACTTTGGCGGGATCAGCTACGCTTGGCCTACTTATTCCCCCTTCGATCATTTTGATCGTCTATGGGGTTTCAACCGAGCAATCCATCGCGCGCCTGTTCATCGCTGGTATATTGCCGGGGATATTATTGGTGGGCATGTTTGCCGCCTACATCGCGGCGATTGCTTTGCTTAAGCCTGAGATTTTCCCAAAGGAAGTATTGAACTTCTCTTTCATGGAAAAGCTCAAAGCATCCAAACGCTTGTTGCCCGTTATCGCGTTGATCGCTGGCGTGATTGGCTCAATTTATGCTGGCATTGCGTCGCCAACAGATGCGGCGGCAGTTGGTGTTGTTTTGGCCCTTGTCTTGTCCTGGTCATCTGGTTCACTAAGCTGGGACATGTTCAAACAAAGCGTGATGAATGCCACCATCACCTCATGTATGATTGCCTTCATTTTGGCCGGTGCTGCATTCCTTACTGTTTCAATGGGGTTCACTGGTATTCCGCGCAACTTGGCGGCTTGGATTGACACCTTAAACTTAGGACCATGGGCGTTACTTGGCGCATTGACCGTTTTCTTTGTGATTTTGGGATGCTTCTTGGATGGCATTTCAGTGGTCGTTCTCACCACAGCCATCATTATGCCAATGATCGATGCAGCGGGAATTGACCCATTGTGGTTCGGCATCTATTTGGTGATCGTTGTCGAGATGAGTCAGATCACACCGCCGGTTGGGTTCAACCTGTTTGTGATCCAAGGATTAACGGGCGACAATATCTTTAAGATTGCAAAAGCAGCGCTGCCGTTCTTCTTTTTATTATTGGCGGCGGTTGTGTTGATCACCATTTTCCCGCAAATCGTTACAGCTTTGCCCAACCTGATGCGGGGCTAAACAACTAGAGTGAGGCCGCTGCGCGTGAGGCTTGATCATAAAGGCCAGATAGCGTCCTCATCATCGCGGCCATTTCGCTGAGCTGATCTTTGTCGACTTCGAGATGGTTGAGACTATCGAGCAAGCATTGCTCACGGATCTCACGATATTTGTCACATAGCTCAAAACCCAGCTCAGTTGTTGAGTAGAACATCTCTTTGCCGCGCTTCTCCCCTTGAATAAGCTCCGCTTTTAGAAGTTTTTTGAGCGCATAATTGACCGTGTGGCTATCATCAATGTTGAGCAAAAAGCAAATATCGGTCAGGCGTTTTTGGCGCTCACGATGATTGACATTGTGCAACACCAAAATCTCAAGCGACGACAACTCTGGATATCCGGATGCGATCATGCATTTGGCCATCCAACGGCTAAAGCCGTTGTAAGCGATGATCAAACCATACTCAAATTCGGAAAGCTGCCAGCCTTCTGCTGAAGCCAAATGACGAGATGAAACAATCCGACGCTTTTTCATATACCTGCTTTTTTCGCTCTTGCGGTGAGAATTTATCCCACCTCGCATTCAAATCGCTGGTATTTTATCAACATCAACTGGCAATTCCAAGCCCTTTTGGATCAGTATTTGCTCCACAATTGGGGCAAAAGGCCAGCTATTTGAAGTAGTCGCGCAGGGCCTCGAGCAGATTATTCAGATCATCTGCGCTGTTGTAGGCGGCCACAGACACACGAACAATGGTCGTCCCCTTCCAATCAAAAACGGGAATTTCGATATTTTTTTCATTCAACAAGAATGATTTTAACGCTTTCGGATCTGATTTTGGCATGGGCATCGCCACCATTTGTGGCGCGCAAAACTGGGGTGAACTCAGTGGTTCCATTTGTGTGAATTCGGTGACCCTTTTGGCGAACTCTTGCGCGCGCTGATTGCAAACGGCGCTCACATCATCCCAATGGTGTGTTTCGCGAAATTCAAGCGCAACGGGAACGGCCAACCAAGCCGAAGGGTCTTGGGTGCCTTGGATTTCAAAACCGTCCAAAAATGCGGTTCGATCCTCTTTGCGGTCTTTCACGTTCCAGCCGTGGCTGATCACCAAAGGCTCTAGCTTTTGGTGCCAATCAGGGCGTGCCCACAAAAATCCGGCCCCTTTGGGGGCCAGCAGCCATTTGTGGCAGTTCCCCACGTAAAAATCTGCACCCAGCTCGTCCAAGTCCAAGTCGATCAAACCGGGGGCGTGCGCGCCATCTATCACAGTGATAATCCCGCGCCGGCGTGCTTCGTCAATTACGCGCTTGATTGGAAACAACAGAGCCGTTGGCGAGGTAATGTGGCTGAGAAGCAAGATCTTTGTGCGCTCGTTCATTTGTGAAACCAGGTCTTCATAGAACTGATCCGCAGAGACAAGTGGCATGGTCACTTGAGCTCGCACAATTTTCGCGCCTACCTTTCGAACCAAAAACTCCCACGTATTCTCAACCGCCGCATATTCATGGTCGGTGGTCAAAATCTCATCGCCTTCCGTCAGCGCAATAGAACGTGCGATAGCGTTAAGTCCTGTAGTGGCATTGGTCACGCGCACCAGGTTTTGAGCTGATGTGTTGAACTCTTGAGCCAACATGTTGCGTGGTTTTGAGAGATTATTGATCAGGTCTCTTTCTTGATCAAGGAATGCAACCGGTTGCTGTTCAAGACGCAGCTGCCAATCTTGGTAGTTCTGGAACACCGGCTTTGGGCACGATCCGAAAGAACCGTGATTGAGAAAAGTCAGCCCTTTGCGCAGCAAGAAATAATCAGCAAGATTTGTCGTCATACTATCTACCTTTAAGCGTTGGGTCCAAGGCATCGCGCAGCCCATCGCCAAACATTGTGACAACTAAAACAGTTATGGCCAGAGCAAGAGTTGGGAACAATGCCAAATGCCAATAAAAGAACATGAAGTTAATCCCCAAATTGATCATTTGCCCCCAGCTTGGCGTCGGCGGCGGAATGCCGACCCCTAAAAAGCTAAGCCCAGCTTCAAGCATCATGGCCAAGGGAATGGCCAAAACAAAGCCCACAATAATCGGAGAAATTGAGTTTGGAATAATGTGGCGCAAGATGATGTACCAAGTGGATCCGCCCAATGCTTGAGCGGCACGTATAAACTCTTTGTTGCGGAAGGCCATCACTTGGGCGCGCACCATCAAACATACTTGCACCCAACCAAATAGCGCGGCAATCAACACGATATTGAAATACCCCCCTTTGGTGAGCGCTGCGAGCAGCAGGGCTGCCAGCAGTGGTGGGACAACCGAGAATATCTCAATAATGCGCATGATGAACCAATCTATTGTGCCACCGAAATAGCCAGCGATTGCCCCAAGCGGCAAACCAATTAACACGCTAAAACTAGCAGCAGCTAATCCAATAGAAATCGAAACCCGCGCCCCGTGAATAATGCGTGTGAAATAGTCGCGGCCCAAATCATCAATTCCAAACCAGTGCTCGGCCGAAGGAAAAGCCAGAGCACTGGTAAGGTATTTTTGCTCATTGGGGCCAACGCCGGTTAGGAACGGCGCAAATACCGCAACAAGCAAAATCAACAACAAGAGCACACCTGCAAATACAGCACCTTTGTTGGCTAAAAATCGATGCCAAGCATAATAGGCAGCGCCTCGAGATTTGTGTGATGCCTCAATGGTCAAAACGGGGGCAACGTCGGCCATGTTTATCTCCCTCCCAAACGAATACGTGGATTGAGCATTGCGTAAGCGATATCTGCCAGAAAATAGGCAATGCAGAACATCAGCGTGATGATGAACACCAGGGCCATTTCAAGTGGATAATCGCGCGATTCAATGCTCGAAACGAAATAGGCACCAAGTCCGGGCACACGGAACATGGCCTCAACGAAAATGCTGCCCGTAGCGGTGCCAATGAACATGGGCAGAAATACTGTCACCATGGGGATCGCTGAGTTACGCAAAACATGCTTGAAAATCACATCGCGTTCTGAAAGTCCCTTTGCACGCAGCACGGTGACGAAAGGTTTATTCAAGGTGTCGAGCATTGCCGAACGCGTGTAGCGGGCATAGGTGGCGAGCGGAATTGCCGCATAGGCAACAATCGGCAAGATCCAATTTCTTGGACTTCCCCAGCCGCTGGCGGGCAACCATCCAAGCCACACCGCAAACACCAAAATCAACAACATTGACGTAACGAACACCGGCACCGTTAGCCCCAATGTGGCAACGGCAGATGCTAAATAGTCGATCCAGCTGTTGCGATTAAGAGCGGCGTAAAGCCCTAGCGCAATGCCCAATGGCGCGCCGATCAGCACTCCGGCTCCCCCGAGCACGAGACTTGGCACCCACGCGCGGCTGAGCAATTCGATCACCGTCTCACCCGGACTTTGGAACGGCACACCAAAGTCGAAGTGCAACACGCCCCACATATATTTCAGATATTGCACATAGAGCGGTTGATCCAACCCATATTGGGCCATAATTTTGGCGCGCACCGCTTCAGATACAGGCATTTCGGTCGCATCAAACGGCCCACCGGGAATGGCATGCATCATGATGAAAACAAGGATTGACACAACGATAAAGGTAACGCTGATGGAGAGAAGGCGACGGACGACATAACCGATCATGATGTTGCTCCTTCAAGCGGCGAGGCATCGACAAAATGGTGGTCTTCGACCTGGGCTAAGTTAGGATTATTCGCCAAAACAAATTGGGCTTTTGGCAAGCGTGGTTTGTTGGCGGTAAGTTCGTTTGCTGAAACAAAAGTCCGTCGACGTCGGTTGTGCGGGTTCAGCACAGGAATACTATCGAGCAAAGATTTGGTGTAAGGATGTTGAGCGTTCTGAAAGATCTGTTCGGTTTGCGCCTGCTCGACGACCCGCCCCCGATGCATCACCACAATTTCATCCACCAAAGATCGCACCACAGACAGTTCGTGGCTGATGAATAGGATCGAAAGCCCCATCTCCTCTTGCAAGTCATGTAGTAAATTGATCACTTGGGCTTTCACTGACACGTCGAGCGCTGATGTTGGCTCATCTGCGATCAGCACTTTTGGCTTTAGAGCCAGAGCCCGAGCGATCGACACCCGTTGGCGTTGCCCGCCGGATAATTCGTGGGGGTATCGATTGGCAAATGCAGCGCCTAGCCCCACGATATCCAGCAGTTCTTTGGCTTTGTTTCGCCGCGTATTGGCGTCATGCATTTTGTGAATAACGAACGGTTCGGCAACAATTTCCCAAAGGGTCATCATAGGGTTGAGCGAAGAGTAACTGTCTTGGAAAATGATCTGCATCTGCGCGCGATGCGGCTTCAACTCTTTAGGCGACAGTTTGGAAATGTCTGTGCCGTTGAGCACAATGTCACCGCTTGTCGGCTCTAGCAATCGCATGGCCATCAGGCCAACAGTCGATTTGCCAGATCCACTTTCGCCCACCAAGCCGACGATCTTTCGTTCGGGCACACAAATAGAAACGTTATCAACGGCGCGATGTTCAACCAATTCAGAACGGAAAAAACCTGCGCTTGATTGCTTTTTATAAAAGCTCTTGGAAAGACCTCTAAGTTCCAGCGCCACGTTCATGATGCCACCTTTAAGCAAGCGGTTGCATTTGTTTGGTCCCAGCGGGTTAAGGGCGGCATTTGATCAATGCAGCTCTGGTCTGCGTTCTCACACCTAAAATGAAATGGGCATCCAGCTGGGGGCGACAGCGGATTGGGCGACTGACCGGGGATTTCTTTGAGCTTTCTTTTGCCAGGCAGCTGCCCGGGAATACTTTCAAGCAATGCCTTCGAGTAGGGATGGCGTGGCGTGTCGAACAGGTCAAAAACAGAGGTCTGCTCCATCACCTTACCGCCGTACATGACAACGATATTGTCGACAGTTTCGGCCACGACACCAAGGTCGTGCGTGATCATAATGAGGCCCATGCCGGTTTCTTGCTGAAGATCACCGATTAGCTGCAATATTTGCGCTTGCACGGTTACATCGAGCGCTGTGGTCGGTTCATCTGCGATAAGAACTTTGGGTTCACACACCAGCGCCATGGCGATCATGGCGCGTTGCAACATGCCACCTGAAAGCTGGTGCGGATAACTGTTTATCACGCGCTTTGAATCTGGCATTTCCACGCGGTCAAGCATCTTTTCCACACGGATAAGTGCTTCGCTTGAAGAGACGTCAAAATGGGTTAAAACGGTTTCTGTGAGCTGATCGCCAATTTTGAACAAAGGATCGAATGAGGCCATAGGGTCTTGGAAAACAAGAGAGGCCACTTTGCCGCGCACTTTTGCCAACTCTTGGCGCGGGCAGGCCAACATATTGACGCCATCAAGCATCAGTTTGTTCGCGTTGATGGTTGCGGATTGCTCAGGCAAAAGGCGCAAAAGGGCCATCAAGGATACCGACTTACCAGAACCACTTTCACCGACAATGCCAAGGCTTTGACCTTCTTCAAGTGCAAGCGAAACATCGCGCACCGCTTGTACTTGCCCGTCAGGACTTGAAAAGTTGACGCTTAGGTTTTCAATTTCAATCAATGCCATTGCGTTGGTTTCCCCACAATAAAAGCTGGTCGCGGCGCCTCACCCATCGGGAGGATTTGCCAAACGCCGCGACCTTTGAAGAACTACTTCGTTACATGTGTGTAGAAGTAGGTCACACGTGCATCCAATGGTGAGAAGCCAAGCGCGTTTGGCGAAGTGCCATCACCCTTCACTTCGTTCTTGATCAAGGAGGTTGTGATGGGGTGCATCAATGGGATGATCGACACATTGTTGATCAATTCCATCTCGGCTTCTTCATACAATCCAAGACGCGCATCCCAATCTGGGTTGCTATCCGCTTGGGCCACCAATTCATCGTAAGATGCGAGGTGGTGCGAGTGACGTCCGCCATTGTAGAAAATGCCGTAGAAGTTGCTTGGGTCCAGATAATCAAATTCATAAGGCGCCAAGAACAAGCTGTTTTTCTTGTTCAACAAGCTATCCATCCACTCTTCCATGCTCATCACTTTGATGTCCATTTGAATGCCCAAGTGTTCTTTGAATTCAGCTTGAAGGTATTGCAACATTGGCGAGGTGATCGCACCGTTATAGCCACCCTGTTTGCGATACCAAACTTCAACAGTTGGGAAACCTTCGCCGTTTGGATAACCGGCTTTTGCCAGGTGCTCACGAGCTTTTTCTGGATCAAACGTGGCGTGTTTGGTCAATTCCTCGTTGTATCCGGGGAAACCAGGGGCCAACAAAGATTTGGCTGGAATGGCCAAGTTTTTCAAAACAGTCGACGTCATTTCATCGCGGTCAACCGCATACCAAAGTGCTTTACGAACATCCAAATTATTAAAGGGCTCAGCATCCAAATCAAATGAGAAATAAGACACCGCAAAAATGGCGTTGGTGCGCAGTTGCTCTTTAAATTTTGCTTCCGCAAACGGAATTTGACCCGCGTTCAGGTTTGTCAAATCTGTGTCGCCAGCTAGGTAGGCTGGGAAACCAACTTCTGGCGCACCAACAGATGGATCAATGGTAACTTTGTCGACCATTGCCGGCCATGGACCGTTGTAGTCAGCACGTTTTGAGAAGACCATTTTGTTGGTGGATTTTTCCCAACTGTCCAACTTGAATGCGCCTGAGGAAACAAGCGTATCAACGTTAGCTGCATAGTCGTCGCCATGCTGATCCCAAATGTGTTTTGGCACCGGATACCAAAGTGAAACAACGCTGGGCAAATAGGGTTTTGCTGTTTCGGTTGTAACCGTTAGCGTATGCGCGTCTGGTGCACCCAGGCCGAGTTCTGAAACGTCAGCCGTGCCTTCAGTTACCAGCTTCCAGTTTTTAATTCCACCGGCAAAATCCCAATACCAAGCAAAATCATAGCCAGATGTTGCGGCACGTTGTAGCGAAAACAAATAGTCAGCTGAGGTGAGCGGTTGCCCGTCAGACCATGTGAGATTGTCCCGTAGATTAATGGTCCAAGTAAGCCCATCATCAGACTGCGACCAGCTTTCAGCAGCCAAACCAACAAGATCATATTCTTTGTCAAAAGCTGTAAGCGGCAACTGCAGCAATTCGGGCTTGCCTGCACGGGCATAGACCGTTTTCATATAGTCCATATAGGTGCCCGATGTTGAATCGTGGAACCCGGTAATGCTGGTTTCTGCAACCGCACTTCCTTGCCCCATCATCAACCCGGCGGCCAAGAGCCCGGCGAGTTTAAACATGTGTTTCATTTTCTTCTCCCTTTTTTCGCAGACATGGCTTTATCGTTCCCAGAAATTGAGTTTTCTGAGTTGGTCTGCGGCTAGATTGGTTGACGCGCTAGATTGTTATTGTCCGAACCACTTTGCGCAAAAAAGGGTCGGTTGAATTATGTCTCTGAGACTGATCGAACCTCCTGCTCCACCAAATCCAGAATTGTTGTGATGGCGGCAATTGCAGCTGCGGGATCGCGGTTTGCAATCGCCTCGCACAGGTTCTCGTGCAAAGGCACAGAACGGAAGCCAAAGACAGGATCTTCAAACGGCGAATTGGAAACCTTTGAAGCGTGGAACGCGTCATCCACATCCCGGATCACCCGTCCAAACATGGTGTTGCCACTTGCTTCATAGATCACAGCGTGAAACTCATGATCTGCTTCGCGCCAGCGCATGCCCTCATTCACCAGTCGTTCCATTTTTTTATAGGCAGCACGCATTTTTTCAATTTGATTGTCCGAAATGTTTTGTGCGGCACGACGCGCCACTTCGTTTTCTAAGGTGCGACGTACATCCAATATTCTGAGCAAGCCTTCGGCTTCAAGTTTCGTTGTGGTCGACCCAAGGCCTTTTGAGGATTTAATGTTGGCGGTAATATAGGTACCCGAGCCACGGCGACGACGCACCAGGCCCAATCCTTCCCACCGGTTCAAGGCTTCTCGAATGGTTGAGCGCCCAACGCCAAGTTGGTCGGCGAGTAGTGTTTCAGAGGGAAGCGTATCGCCAACCTGCAGGTCAGCGGCTTCGATCATTTTCACAAGCGCATCCAAAACTTCTGCGGTTCTGCTTTTGCGTTCGATCTTGGGCAAAAGCATTGCTGCGGACTTGGAACTTTCCTGTTTCTTTGATTTCGACTTCACGTCAGCCAACGGTTCACTCCTCGTATTTATATGATGTAATATGTCTGACAACTTTAAGAGTCAACATTGTTTGTCGATAAAATGCCTGTCAGACGTCAACTTTTCAATAAAAGTCAGACAACTTACTGATTTTTGCGCAGGACTTCCGCAAAGTGATTTGTTGGAAGGCGGCTGGTGGTAGACTGCGAGCGATCATTTGTCCGCAATTAGAAAAGGCGCACCACATTTGGCACGCCTTTATTCTTGGATTGCTCTGTAGAATGCAGTTTACAGCGGCGCGGTCGCCGCCTTCAGAGCGGGCAAGAGCTCGTTTGGTGTCATGGGAGCAAGTTTTTCATGCACCAACTCATGATACGCATTGAGCCAAGAGATTTCGTCTCCGTTTAGCTTTTCGCGCAACACGGGCCCCAAGCCAATTGGGATCATGGAAAGTGTTTCAAACTGCAAATAGCCATCACTTGATTTTGTGACTTCGAACAGGTTTTCAATGCGAATGCCATATTCGCCCGCCACATAGAACCCGGGCTCGATTGAGAGCACCATGCCAGAAACCAACTCAATTTCATTGATGGCACGCCCGATCCGTTGGGGCTGTTCGTGAACAGATAGGTTGTGCCCTACCCCATGGCCCGTGCCATGATCATAGTCTTTGCCCAATGACCAAAGCGGCGCGCGTGCAATTGCATCTAAATGGTGACCATATGTTTTTGCTGGAAATCTAACCTTGGCCAAGGCAATGAACCCTTTGAGCACCGCCGTGTAGTTCTCACAAAACTCTCGTTCTGGTTGCTCAAAAACATAGGTACGGGTTGCGTCGGTTGTGCCGTTTATGAACTGGCCGCCTGAATCGTGCAGGTAAACGTCTGTTGGTGTGATTGGGCGATTAGATTCTTGGTTCACCTTATAGTGGCACATGGCCCCATTTGGTCCTGAGCCCGAAATCACATCGAAACTGAGCTGTTCATACCCCGCGGCTTCGCCACGAAATTCTTCAATTTTTTGCGCCACTTCGAGTTCGGTTATCGGATTTTCGGTTTTTGCCCGAATGGCAATATTTTGATTGAGCCAATGCTCTAGCTTGACCCAAGCAACACCGTCTCGAATGTGGCAGTCGCGCATACCAGCTAGCTCAACAGTATTTTTTTGTGCTTTTGCTAGCGTGGCTGGACTAGGTTGCAATGTGATTTTCTCATCGTCGCCTACCGCAAATTTCACCGCGACTGGCAACATTGCAGGGTCACAAGAAATATTCTGCCCTGCGGCTGCGGCTTGTTCGACGGCTGCAAGAAAGCTCTGTGGTGCGCGAATATTGACCCCGTCAAGTTCGAAGTCAGACCGATCTTGAGGCACCTTTTGTTGATCAACAAACCAATTCACTTCACCCGATTTATCCAAGGTTAGTAGCGAATTCACAAAGGGATTATAGGCAATGTCGTCGCCGCGAATGTTGAGCAACCAAGCGATATTGTCCGGCTGATTTTCAACCAAAAGATCTGCGCCAGATTCTTGAAGTAACTTGGCAATGCGTTGACGTTTGGCGTTTGAATGCTCGCCGCAAAAAGCCTCTCCGAAGGGCCGCGCGGGCACATCGGAAGAGGCTGGCTGGTCGTCCCACAATTGGTCAATGATGTTGTTTTCAGTGGCGACCAAAAAATTGTGCGATGCTTTCAAACTGGCTTTGAAGTCAGCGTGCCATGTAAATGGAATATGCATGGGATCAAATGCAAAGGTCTTGTTGCGATCAGGGCATTTGGCAAACCAGTCTTTGAGCGGTTCATCATGCAGATGGCGGTATTGAAACAGTTCATCCGGGCATTGTTCGCGCACTTGTACTGTGTAGCGTCCGTCCACAAACATAATTGCCTGATCCAAAGTGACAAGTGCAACTCCAGCGGACCCCGAAAACCCGGTTGCCCATTGCAACCGTTTATCGCAAGGGGCGATATATTCAGCCATATGCGCGTCAAATCGCGGGATGATAAATCCATCAAGTCCTTGAGATTTGAGTGCACCACGAATGGCATCAAGCCGCTCTTTTTGGAGCGAAAACTGTTTTAACATATTTGATCCTAGTTATGTGTTGGATCGACAAGGTGGCAGGCCACTTGTCCAGATTCGGGGTGCCCACGTAGCATTGGTTTGGTTTGGCGGCAAATAGGTTCTGCCATGGGGCAGCGGCTGTGGAACGCGCAGCCCGATGGGATGTTGAGCGGGCTGGGTAATTCGCCACTCAGCACAATTTGATTACCCTTTTCGTCCGGGTCAAGTGAGGGAGCGGCGCTCAACAGCGCCTGAGAATAAGGATGCTTTGGCTTGGCAAACAAACCGCTGGCAGATCCGATTTCCACCACAGACCCAAGATAAATCACCGCCACACGATGTGAAACATGGCGCACCAAGCGCAAATCATGCGCAACGAACAGAACCGTTAGACCAAGGTCGTCCTGCAAGCTCAAGAGCAGATTGACCACTTGCGCCTGCACAGATACGTCGAGCGCAGACACCAATTCATCTGCGATAAGGACTTCAGGCTCAACGCTCAAGGCGCGGGCGATGGCTATCCGTTGGCGTTGCCCGCCTGAAAACTCATGCGGTAGCTTATCAGCTGCGTCACGCGGCAAACGCACCAAATCAAGCAGTTCATTGATACGTTCTTCGATCCCTTCAGGCGGGCGCATGTTGTGGACACTAAGGGCTTCGCGCAACATATCTCCCACGCGCAATCGCGGGTTAAGCGAAGAATAGGGATCTTGGAAGATCATTTGCACGCGGCGATTGTACTCTCGAAGCGCGGCCCCCTTATTGCTTGACGTGGAGACACCATGGAACTGGATATCGCCAGATTGGGGCTTATAAAGCCCTGCAATGGCCCGGGCCAACGTTGATTTGCCGCAGCCACTCTCCCCCACAATGCCGAGCGTTTCGCCCTTTTTGAGGTCCAAAGAAACGCCGTTGAGCGCTTTGACAGCCTGGGGTGGTTTGCCGGCAAGCAGATCAATCAAAGAGCGATTTTTCTTGAAGTGCAAAACCAGATTGTCTGTGGCAAGAACGGAAGTAGACATTTAGGCCGCTCCTATAGGCGTTTGGCCCTGATTGACCGGGTTAAAACAGGCAACTTGATGTGCATCGCCGACCAATGGGGGTTTTGCGCGTGAGCACTCATCAACCGCGTGGGCACATCGAGGGGCAAATGCGCACCCTAAAGGCAAGTTCAAAAGACTTGGCGGCGTGCCGGGTAATGAATAGAGTTGCGTGCGTGGCTCAATGTTTTCGGGAACTGATTTAAGCAAGCCCATGGTGTAACGATGCTGCGGTGCGCGCAACACCTCGCGGGTATTGCCAGTTTCAACCAATTTACCACCATACATTACCGCCAGCCGGTCACACGTCTGTGCCGCGACACCCAAATCATGGGTCACCAAAATCACCGCCATGCCGAGGTCTTTTGAAAGGTCTAGGATCAACTTCAGAATTTGTTTTTGGATTGTGACGTCAAGAGCGGTGGTTGGTTCATCAGCCAGCAAAAGTTTAGGATTGGACGCCAACGCGATGGCGATCATTACCCGTTGGCGCATACCGCCTGAGAATTGGTGTGGATAATCGTTAAGCCGATTTACAGCGTCTGGAATACCAACCATTTCAAGCAGTTCGATGGCGCGGTTTTTGCGTCCTCGTTTATCCAAATCTGTATGCTCTGTCAGGTTCTCACCGATTTGCAGACCAACGGTAAGCAACGGATTGAGCGACGACATTGGCTCTTGAAAAATCATCGCAATGTCTTTGCCACGTATTTTTCGTAAGTCGCGCTCTGGCATTGTAACAAGATTGTTCCCTTGCCAGTTCACCTCTCCTGAAACCTGGCCGTAACGGCGTGACAACCCAATGATTGAACGCAAGGTGATGGATTTTCCTGATCCGCTCTCGCCAACAATACCCAAGACTTCACCCTCGTTGACGTGAAAACTCACATCATCGACAGCTCTTAGCTGTTTGGTGCCGGCTGAAAAGCTGGTTGAGAGATTGCTCACCTCCAAAAGGCGGGGGCAGGTGCCAAAATCTGTCTTTGTTTCGGTCATTCCTACCCCCTTGGCCGCATGAGGTCTGCAAGCCCATCGCCGACCAATGAAAACCCTAGCCCGGTCAGAACGATAGCGATGCCTGGCATCAAGCTGAGCCACCATGCGGTTGTTATGAAATTACGCCCTTCGGCGATGAGTACACCCCATTCGGCTTGAGGTGGCTGCGCGCCCAACCCCAAATAGCCAAGCGAAGAGCCCAATAGAATGGCCAACGCCATGTCGGTCATCCAATAAACGATTACTGGGGTGATGGCATTTGGCAGCAGGTGGCGGAAAATGATCCGCCGATCAGAATAGCCCATAACCTTGCCAGCGGCTGCGTAATCATTGGCCATTTGCCCCATGATTTCAGCCCGCATGAGACGGGCATAATAAACCCACCCCACTAGCGTTATGGCGATATACATATTGGTGAGGCCAGGGCCAAGCACTGCGACCACCGCGATTACCAGCACCAAAAACGGAAAGGTAATGATTGCATCTACACAACGGCCAAATATTGCGTCGGCAATGCCACCGTAGTAACCAACCAACGCGCCCACTGTCACGCCTATTACCAGCGCAAAAATCGTAGCAACGAATGCCATTTGCATATTGACAGAATAGGCCCAAATGACGCGCGAAAGGGTATCGCGCCCCAAATTGTCGGTGCCAAACCAATGTTCAAATGAGGGGGGCTGTTTAAGCGCTGAATAATTGAACGCATTGGGTTCGAACGGCGCGAATGCGGCGGGGAAAATCGCCAATGCTAGCGAACCCAAAAGGATGGCAAGTCCAACCAAGAAGCCGGGGCGCAGCAAAACAAGCATTTGAGTTTTGTGCGGCAAAAGTCGTTTAAGCATCATGACACCCGCAATCTTGGGTCAAGCATGGCTTGAATCATATCGGTGAGCAAAAAAATGATAGAAACAAGCACCGCAAAGGTGAGCGTAAGGCCTTGGATCAACGGGTAGTCGCGCGCGAAAATGGCATCGAGCATCAGGCGTCCAACGCCGGGTACGGCAAACACCGTTTCAGTAACCAGAGTGCCACTCATCAAGTTGCCAATAGAAAGCCCCAAAAGAGTAACGGTAGATATCAACGCATTGCGCAACACATGGCGGCCCAAAATAATGTGCTCGGGCAACCCTTTGGCGCGCGCGAACTGCACATATTCTGCATCCACCACTTCAATGACTGAGGAGCGTAAGTTGCGCATGATTATTGCGGAGGTATAGAGCGCAACGGTTAGAGCAGGCAGCAGCAAATGGTGCATATGCTCCCAGAATGTTGCGCCATATCCACCCACAGGGAACCAACGCATCTTCGCAGCTAAAAAGGTGAGCAAGATTAGGCCGATATAAAAAACGGGGGTCGAAAGCCCAATTTGAAAGGCGGATCGAATGGTAATGTCGATCCAGCCATTTCGGTTTAGTGCGGCAACAAATGCCAATGGCCCCGCGATCAGCAAAGAAAACAAAACAGAATATAGGGCCAAAAAGCCCGATGCAGGCAACCGTTCAAAAATCACTTCGGTTACCGGAGCTTTGAGCAAAATCGAGTCACCCAAATTGCCCGTTAGGGTGTTTTTGACGAATAGTCCAAATTGCACCCAGATCGGCTCATTCAAACCAAGCCGTTGGCGGATTTGTTCAAGCTGCTCCGCAGTGGCCTTTGCATCCGCCATGGCGATCGCTGGATCACCCGGCAGGGCACGCACAAGCATGAAAATGATGACCATCACGATCAAGAAAGTCGGGATAATCTGCAATAGTCGAGAGATGAAATAGGAAATTGATGACATGGCGGTCCCAGTTCATACGGGCGCCGAAGCGCCCGTATGAGGGTTAGTCGAGGGGAAAATTTAGCGATCAATCCAAGCTGTCGCAAACTCATTGTTGCCCAGAGGTGTCTGCACATAGCCCTTTACGTCCTGCGAAAGAGCGACTGCAAATGGGGTCTCATACATAAACAACAACGGCGCGGCTTCTGCGTAGATCTCTTGCATACGCGCGTATTGTTCTGCGCGTTTTGCAGGGTCCATCTCCGTGTTAGACGCTTCATAAAGAGAATTGAACTCGGCGTTATCCCAACCCGTGCCAACGGCTTTTGCGGTTGGGTTGTAACCAAGCCATCCAGCAACCTGAGCAGGATCGTTGACGTCATTCACCCAACCATAGGTGTGAATATCAAAATCGCCAGAGCGGTTTTTTGCGCCGCGAGTTGGGCCATCAACTTGGGCAACATTTAGCTTTATGCCAATGTCGGACCACATTTGCTGCAGTGCCGCAAGGATGATCCCATCATCGGCTGAACCTGCCAATGTCGTTAGGGTGATTTCGGTTCCATCTGCAACACCAGCTTCGGCAATAAGCGCTTTTGCTTTGTCCAAATCATATTGATAGAGCGGACCATTGTCAGTTGCCAGCTGGGTTGTTGACGCCATTAGACCAGAGGTCACAGGCTTGCCCGCACCATGCAACACCAATTGCACCAATGCATCTTTGTTGGTGGCAAAGTTGAGCGCCTGACGCAGCTTCACGTTAGCCAATGGGTTTGCACTACCATCAGCACGTTCAGGGCGGGTATTAATTGGCGAATAAATAATGCGCGTTGAGGGGAACAGCTCCATATTGATTTTTGGATCTGCTTGCATTTCTGAAACCCGAGCGAATGGGATGAACTCAGCCGCATCGACTTCGCCAGCCTGCAGTTTCAGAATGCGTGTCGCATCGTCAGGAATAACGAGGAAGTTGATGCCATCAATATAAGGCAAAGCCTTACCATCTTCGCCTTCACGCCAATAATGTGGGTTGGCGGCAAACTGCATCATGGAGCCACGTTGATGAGACTTCATTACAAATGGGCCGGAACCAACAAAACCTTCAATGCTGAGAGAGCTGGATTTGTCCTGATCTGTTTCACCTTCTGCCGCTGCAAATGCATCGGCGGAAACGATTGCCGTATTAAAGGTTGCCAACATCAAAACGATGGTCGGATCGGAGTTTTTTAGCGCGATGTTGATCGTGTTTCCTTCAGCGCTCACGCTATCAACAGATGCCAACAGACCAGCCCAAGGGCTTAGGTCTGGGTTTGCTGCACGTTGCAGTGAAAACACCACGTCTTTGCCTTCGATCGGCGTGCCATCAGAAAACTTGATGCCATCGCGAAGCGTCAGTGAAACGCTCAAACCGTCCTCAGCCACTGCGTAGCTTGACGCCAAGCCAGATGTTACAGTTTTGCCGTCCGCCTCTGTACGCAACAAAGTGTCGTACAAATTTGTGACCATCCAAATATCGGGATTTCGATCGGCATAGATCGGGTCGATCAAAGTCGAATCGTCGTAGCGTGCGAATGTCAATGACCCGCCGCGCTCCAGCGCGCTCGCTGGGAACGCAGACATCATGGCGGCGACAGCCACCGTTGCCATAAGAATTTTTTTCACCTTGCATTTCCTCCCTTGCAGATGAGAGCGCTTGCGCGCCGTTTTGGAGATTGTATCCAAAATCGAATTTTGCACTATCCACATTTGAAGTCAAACTAAAATTTATTATAGTGACAATTCAACTGCCCTTGCGTTGCTTGTCGTAGACGTGCAAATTGGGCCAACCAATGAAGCCAATTGGGACCAATAGAATAGATCGGGTGAGATTTTGAACGCGAAACCTAATGAGCCAAGCAATGAAGATATAGGCCGCTCCATCCGTCGGCGTCGCAAGGCACTTGGTAAGACACTTGTCCAAATTGCTGCGGAAACTGAACTGACCATAGGGTTCATTTCGCAAGTGGAGCGCGGCATATGCGCGCCGTCTTTGTCCTCATTCATGCGCATTGCAAACTCGCTCAACACCAGCATTGAACAATTGCTAAATGTCTCAGAGAATTTTGAGGTTCTAACCAAAGCTGAACATAGGCAAAGCTATAGCTTGGGGGAGGCAGGTCGCTGGTATGAAAAATTGGGTCCCGGGTTTTCTGGTGCGTTATTTTATCCCTGCATCATTTACAGACCGCCAGGACATGTATCCGAACGCATGCACCACAAAGGTGAGGTGTTTTGCTATTTGATCGCCGGAGAACTTGAATATCACTTGGGTGATGCAGTCCATAACATGGTGGCGGGCGACAGTATTCATCACGACACAACCGAAAAGCACTTTTCCAAAGTGGTAAGCGATGTTGAAAGCGTTGAACTTTGGGTGAGTTCACACCCGATCACTGGATAGTCCGAACAGGTCTTTAGTGAAGCATTAAGCGAAAACGTCCTATGATCTTTGCGCGAGGCGCAGCAGGAAATGGGAAATGAACGCCAATTTCGAAAACGAAAACCGTGGTCGGACGGCGATGCTGGTCCGCAGCGTATGGTTTGGGTGCTTTGCGTTTGTCGCCGCGTTTTTGGGCGCCGTTTATTTGACCGTACAATTTGCAGGCGATGCAGCGAACGAGATTAGTACGATCCGTGAACTGCAGCTGGTTGAATTCGAAGTTCAACGCGTTGCACAAAACGCGATTGCAGCACAACAAAGACTCGTAAGGTCCGATGTGCTTTTTTTGGAAACGAAGAAGGCTGAAGAAGACCGTAACCTTGATCGGTTACTGACCCTAAAGCTGGGTCGTGAGCCATTTTCCTTTTTTGGCATTATCGATAGCGATGCTGACCTTGTTTACGCATCAACACAATTCGCCATAAGCCAACAAAAAGACAAAAAACGCGATACCCAAAGACTGATCAATGCAAGCCTTGACTTGGTTCAAGATGCTTACGCAAAATTTGACTCCATGAAAGCGCCGGCCCAAAACGGGTTCGTCATACCATCCCATTTCCTTTATGACGACAGCGCGATGACCGTTTTTGGATTTCGATATCTCGAGAATAAGTTGCACTTAATCGTCGTACAACCGGTATTGGCAAGGACAAGCTACTTACGCACGGACACGCCACACCCATTTGTCAGCATCGCAGCAATCCCTATTCCCAACTTATATTTCTCTCAAACTGCGGCCAAGATCGGCATGAGGGACTTAATGCCATTCCAAACGCGAACGCCCTCGAATGACAAAACATTTCTCGCGCTTCCCAACGCGCAACTGCCCGCTGCTGCTCAACTGGAATGGGATGCAACTTCTCCAAAGCTAACCATTTTGAACGACGCTTTGCCCTATTTGATATTACTTTCACTGATCATTTTGGCGTCTACCGTGCTGGTCGCTCTAAAGTTCTCTAGTGTTCTAAATGCCTTTGGGTTGGTGAACCGTAAGAACAGTTTTATGGCACGCCATTGCGGGCTAACCAGCCTTGCGAACCGCGCAAAATTTGATGAAATGATTTCAGAAGCCATGCAAGGCGCGCCCCAAAACCCATTCACATTACTCACCCTAGATTTGGATAAATTCAAGCCGCTTAATGATACTTATGGGCATGACGCTGGGGACCTCATTTTGGTGAATGTTGCGAAACGTTTCCAGGAGGCTGTGGGAGAATATGGCACCGTTGCCCGCGTTGGCGGCGATGAGTTTATGATTATCCTGAAGGAAAACTTTGGCCGCGAAATCACGTCACAGCTCACGCAAGAACTTATAGAATTGGCCGTTTGGCCCATCCCTACTCCCTATGGAGAATTGAGTGTGGGCTGCTCGATCGGCATTGCAAATGCGCCAAAAGATGGGCGCAATGCACCCGATTTAATGCGCAGGGCTGATGAAGCGATGTATCATTCAAAGCGACAGGGTGGCAATCGAGCGACTTTTGCAGAAGACCGGATCACACCCAATGATATCGAAGTCGATTTTCAAACAGCATAAGTGGTATTCCCATACCTCTTATCTGAACGGTTGCGCATAGAGCAGCCCGCCCTTCTGCCATTGATCATTTAACCCTCTAGAAAGACCAATTGGTGTGCCTTCACCGATATTTCGTTCAAAGACTTCACCGTAGTTGCCAACGCTTTTGATCACCGCAACCACCCAATCGACTTCCAACCCAAGTTGGGTCCCCAGTGCATCTTGCGTCCCCAACAATCGACCAACATCCCTGTGAACAGTTGTCTTTGCCAACATTTCAACGTTCTTAGATGTAACGTTCAGTTCTTCTGCAACAATGAGCGCATTAAGGGTCCAGCGCACCAAATTTGTCCACATTTCATCGCCCTCACGCACAACGGGCCCCAAAGGCTCCTTTGAAATGATCTCGGGCAGAATGGTGTGATCACTTGGGGTTGCCAAAGACGCCCGCGTCGCGGCCAGCGCCGAGGCATCTGCTGTGTAGACGTCGCAGTCACCGCGTCTATAAAGCTCTATTGCTTCTTCAGCGTCCTTAAAACGTATTGGAAAATAGTGAATTCTTTGAGCCTGGAGGAAATCTGATAAATTGTGTTCTGTGGTGGTATCCACTTGCACACAAATCCGCGCGCCTTGGAGATCCAAAGCACTATTGATATTTATCCGCTTGGCAATGAGGAATCCTTGGCCGTCAAAATATGAGGTGCCAGCAAAATTCAGTTTGAGTTTGGTGTCCCGCGAAAATGTCCATGTCGTGTTGCGGGACAGCAGATCAATTTCACCAGATTGCAACGCATCAAACCTTTGCGTAGCGTTCAACGGAATGAAATTCACTGCATTGCTGTCTGCAAAAATCGCTGCGGCCACTGCGCGACAAAAATCAACGTCAAAACCAGTCCAGGTGCCATTGGTCTGTTGAATGGCAAATCCGGGAAGCGACGTATTTACTCCACAAAGCAAATGCCCTCTTTCTCGTACTTGAGAAAGTGTATTTGCCTGCGCAGGCAATATGCACATAATTGCAGAAACGAATATGAAGGCTGCACGAAAAAAAGAACGCATTACCACTCCGACGTTTTAGATTTTCATTGGGCTCAAGGGATTGGCCAATTCGCCTATCTCAAAACACCGAACAGACCACACAATAAGCGCACATGGTTGAGGTATGATTGACGTCCGCCAGATTTAATGGCGATCGATTTGCTTGCGCAGTTCTTCAACAAATTTGCTTGCCGCCACTGGCAGTGTTCGCTTGTGCAGTTGCCCGACAAACAAAAAACCGGGGTCCAACTCCCCAACGTGTAATGGCACTTTCACCAAGCCTTCGCCAACACCATTTTGATCAGCAAGCGAATAGGAAAAGGCAACGCCGCCATTTTGCCGGGCAATATTTTGAATCAGATTTACATCGTCAGCTTCAACTGCAGGCATACAATTAAGGCCCTTCTTAACAGCGGCGGCTTCAATCAACTCCCGCACCCCGTCTCCGCGCGGCGGCAAGATCGCGCCATGTTCCAGGCAATCAACCAACCGCAGTGCCGGACGCTGAGCCAAGAGATGCTTGGGTGACATGACACAATGTATTTCTTGCTGTGTGTGGATAAGAGTTTGAACATCGGCGAGCCGAAGTGGTTGAAAAACAAGGGCGATGTCCGCATCAAGACTATGCAATTGTCGCTCGACTTGCGCGCGAGCAAAGGTTTGAATTGCAAAGGTAACGCCGGGGAAATCGGATCGGTAACTTTGGATGAGGCCGGGCAGTAGATTTGCGCCAATTTCTTTGGTGGTTGCAATGCGCACATGCCCCAATCTCACCCCGGACAAGTCCGCAATCCGCGAACGAACCCGTTCAAGATCCGCCATTTGTGCGCGGATATGTTGGATGAATAATTCGCCTGCACTATTGAGCCGCACCCCCAGCGAATGGCGTTCAAATAACTCGATTCCTAGCTCTTCTTCCACCGTCAGTATCCGTCGGTTCAAAGCTGAAGGTGTAATGGCCAAAGTTTCGGCGGCGGCACGGATCGAGCCCGCCTTCGCCACAGCATCAATATATTTAAGCGCCAGCATGTGCCGCATAGTTCACCTCGTACAATGTGGTGCATTTTTTGCAACACTTAGCGGATTTTTTAGCAGCATACAACATCACGATCATTTGGCATATTGAATTTAGGTCAACCATACTGACGCGAATGGGTCGAATTCCTCCCCGACATTGACCCCAGAAAGGACCGAAATTGACGACCGCGATAACAATGAAGAAATCAATTATCCCCCAACTGACCGCCGCGCTGCTGACCAGCGCCGTTGCGATTTTCAGCCTTAGCACGGATGCATTTGCAGACATGCTGGACGTAGAAAAAGACGAGTTGCGGCTCGGTTTCATCAAGCTAACAGACATGGCCCCTTTAGCGATCGCCTATGAAAAAGGCTATTTCGAAGACGAGGGATTGTTCGTCACGCTTGAACCGCAGGCGAACTGGAAAGTGCTGCTTGATCGCACCATCACAGGTGAGTTGGACGGCGCGCACATGTTGGCGGGCCAACCTTTGGCGGCAACCATTGGCTTTGGCACCAAAGCACATATTGTGACCCCCTTCTCTATGGACTTGAACGGCAACGGCATCACTGTTTCCAATGAGGTTTGGGAATTGATGAAGCCGCATCTTGAATATGACGAAGACGGTAAACCGGTTCACCCGATAAGCGCGGCGGCGCTTAAACCCGTGATCGAACAGTTTAAGACCGATGGCAAAAGCTTCAACATGGGCATGGTATTCCCCGTGTCTACACACAATTACGAATTGCGCTACTGGCTCGCAGCGGGCGGCATTCACCCAGGGTTCTACTCTCCTTCGGATACTTCGGGTCAAATTGACGCTGAAGCTTTGCTTTCAGTCACGCCACCGCCGCAAATGCCCTCAACCTTGGAAGCGGGCACCATCAACGGCTATTGCGTTGGGGAGCCGTGGAACCAAGCCGCGGTGTTTAAAGGCATCGGCGTGCCCGTAATCACCGACTATGAGATTTGGAAGAACAACCCAGAAAAAGTCTTCGGCCTCACCAAAGAGTTCACCGAACAATATCCCAACACCACTCTTGCTCTTACAAAAGCATTGATCCGCGCGGCCAAATGGTTGGACGAAAACGACAATGCCAACCGTGAAGAAGCAGTGGAGATTTTGGCGCGTTCTGAATATGTGGGAGCCGACGCTGAAGTGATCGCCAACTCGATGACCGGCACATTTGAATATGAAAAAGGCGACAAGCGCGCCGTGCCCGATTTCAACGTGTTCTATCGCTACAATGCCACATACCCTTTCTATTCAGACGCTGTTTGGTACCTGACGCAAATGCGCCGCTGGGGCCAAATCGCTGAACAAAAAGACGATGCTTGGTACGACGATGTCGCGAAAAGCGTTTACCGCCCTGATATTTATCTAAAAGCCGCCAAAATGCTTTTGGACGAAGGATATGTTGCAGAAGCAGAGGTCCCTTGGGATAGCGACGGCTACAAGGCACCTACCCCAAGCACCGATATTATCGACGCCATTGCGTTCGATGCGAAACAGCCCAACGCCTACCTTGACAGCTTAAAAATCGGCTTAAAGACCGATCAGCTGGTTGAGGAAAACGGCAGCTAGGGCAAGGAGGGCGCTGGCTGACGGATGGCCCCAAACACCCGTCAGCCAGCGACATTAATAGAATAAGGTTCGACAAAATGACTGACATTTCCACACAACCTGCACGGCCAGAAAACGCTTTTCGCAAAGGCGCTCTTTCTTGGATCAACAAAGCAAGCTCTTGGTTAGAAGCCTTGGGTTTTGCGTGGTTGACGCCCATCTTGAAAATGGCGGCTGGCGAAAGTCCGCGCGAGCAGTTGCCGATTTTGCGGCAAGTATTGCTCATTCCCCTATTTGGGATCGTGATGTTTGTCTTGGCTTGGGCTGCATTGGCCCCCACCGTGCAAACCTCGCTTGGTGCGATTCCCGGCCCCTTGCAAGTCGCAGAACAGGCACAGAACCTTTGGGTGGATCATGTTCGTGAACGCGAAAAAGCAACTGCCTTTTATCAGCGCCAAGATGAGCGCAACGCGAAGCTGATTGCGGATGGAAAGAAAGACAAAGTCAAACACCGCACCTATACGGGTAAGCCAACCTATATTGATCAAATACTCACATCATTGATCACCGTCGCGCTTGGTTTCATCATTGCAACCATTATTGCGGTGCCATTGGGTATTGCGTCTGGTTTGTCGAAAACCTTCAACGGCGCGATCAATCCGTTGATCCAAATATTCAAGCCAGTGTCGCCGCTTGCTTGGTTGCCCATTGTGACCATGATCATTTCAGCCACCTATGTGAACCCAGTTGATTGGTTGTCTAAATCACTGGTCACTTCAGCAGTAACCGTGACCCTATGCTCGCTTTGGCCGACGTTGATCAACACTGCCTTGGGTGTGGCGTCAGTTGATAAAGAACTGATGAATGTGGGCAAGGTGCTGCAACTGCCAACTTACAAAACCATTACAAAATTGGTTCTGCCTTCTTCTTTGCCGCTGATATTCACCGGACTTCGCTTGTCACTTGGCGTTGGTTGGATGGTTTTGATTGCCGCTGAAATGTTGGCGCAAAACCCTGGCCTTGGCAAATTCGTTTGGGACGAGTTCCAAAACGGTTCATCGCAGTCATTGGCAAAAATTATGGTTGCTGTTCTGACCATCGGCATCGTTGGTTTCATGCTCGATCGTTTGATGTTCGCGCTGCAACGCGCCTTCACCTTCTCGGCCAACCGGTAAGGGGTGAACCATGTCGATTTTAGAAATTTCGAAATTGTCAGTGCATTTCGGCGAAGGGGAAAACTGTCAGCGCGTCCTCACTGACATTGACCTTAAGGTCGCCGAGGGAGAATTCATCGCAATCGTTGGGTTCTCTGGCACTGGCAAAACAACTTTGATCTCTGCGCTTGCTGGTCTGCAAAAACCGACCAGCGGTGGGGTGATTTATCGCGGAAAAGAAATTGATGGGCCGGGCGCTGAACGCGGCGTGGTATTTCAGTCATATTCGTTGCTGCCTTGGCTCACCGTTGAGGGCAATGTCAGCTTGGCGGTGGATCAAGTGTTCAAAGACAGGCCAAAAGCTGAACGACAGGAAATCGTTGATCGCTACATTGGCATGGTGGGATTGAGCCACGCTAAAAGCCGAAAGCCTTCGGAACTGTCTGGCGGCATGCGCCAACGGGTGTCGGTTGCCCGGGCCCTCGCCATGCAACCTGAAATCTTGCTGCTTGATGAACCTTTGTCCGCGCTTGACGCCCTCACCCGCGCCAAACTGCAAGATGAATTTGCTGACATTTGTCAGCGCGAGAAAAAGACCATCATCTTGATCACCAATGATGTGGATGAAGCCATTTTGTTGGCGGATCGGATTATTCCGCTCAACCCCGGGCCAAACGCCACCTTGGGCCCGCATTTTGAGGTCGATATTGAGCGCCCGCGCGAACGCACCGCGCTCAATAACGACGAAAGGTTCATCAAATTACGCGCAGCGGTAACTGACTATTTGATTACGGTTGGGGCTGAACGTCAGGATGAAGATGGCGAACAAACAATATTGCCTAATATTGAGCCGGTGCGCCTGGGCAAAAACGAACCCTTGCCAAAAGCTTATGCTGAAATGACCTCTTCCAGCCGCAATGAACGCTATTTGGAGTTTTCGGATCTCACGAAAGTTTACCCGACGCCCAAAGGCCCGCTTACGGTGGTTGATGGGTTCGACATGAAAATTAAAAAGGGCGAGTTCATCACCCTTATTGGTCACTCTGGGTGTGGCAAATCTACGGTTTTGTCGATGGCGGCAGGGCTGAACAAAATAACTGAAGGCGGCATAATTTTAGACGGGCACCACATCTCAAGTGCAGGGCCAGACAAAGCGGTGGTGTTCCAAGCCCCCAACCTGATGCCTTGGCTTACGGCCTACGAGAATGTTGAATTGGGCGTTGATAAAGTCTACCCGAACGCCTGCCGTGCCGAACGTCGAGACGTGGTTGAATATTACCTTTCAAAGCTCGGCCTTAAAGACAGCATGTCCCGCTTGGCGGGTGATTTGTCCAACGGCATGAAGCAACGCGTTGGCATTGCGCGCGCCTTTGCGCTGTCGCCAAAATTGCTTTTGCTCGACGAGCCATTTGGCATGCTCGACAGCCTCACCCGATGGGAGCTGCAAGATGTGTTGATGGACGTTTGGAAACGCACACAAGTGACCGCGATTTGTGTGACGCACGATGTGGATGAAGCGATTTTGCTCGCTGACCGCGTGGTGATGATGTCGAACGGCCCAAACGCCAAAATCGGCAATATCATGGAAGTTGATCTGCCCCGCCCACGCTCCCGCAAGGCCTTGTTGGATCACCCCGATTACTACGCTTATCGCGAAGAATTGCTCGAGTTCTTGGAAGCCTATGAAGGCGGTGCAGACCCAAGTGAAGAGCAACTAATTGCGATCAAAGAAAAACGCGCCACGCGCATTGCGCGCCAGCGTGCAGCGTCAACCGTTGCAGCTGAATAGGAGGCAATAATGGAAAAGCAAAAACTCGTCATTATCGGCAATGGCATGGCCCCGGGGCGGATGCTTGAGCACCTGTTCGACATCTCGCCTGATGCTTATGACGTTACGATTTTTAATGCTGAGCCTCGGGTCAATTATGACCGGATCATGCTCTCTCCTGTTCTCTCGGGCGAAAAGAGCTTTGAAGAGATCATCATCCATGGAGATGGTTGGTACATCAAGCATAACATCATGCTTTATAAGGGCCACAAGATCATCGAGATTGATCGGGAAAACAAAACCGTCACCTCGGATCAATGCACGACCGCGCCTTACGACAAATTGGTGATTGCGACGGGATCTAACCCCTTTATCATCCCCGTCCCCGGCCACAAATTGCCGGGTGTTTTGTCCTACCGTGACCTTGATGATGTGACCGCCATGATGTTGGCGGCGCAAGCGCGGGACAAGGCGGTGGTGATCGGCGGCGGGCTACTTGGATTGGAAGCCGCTGCTGGTTTGCAAAACCGGGGTATGGACGTCACCGTGGTGCACTTGATGCCCACTTTGATGGAGCGTCAGCTCGACCCTTCTGCTGGCTATCTTTTGCAAAAAGAATTGGAAAGCCGTGGCATAGCGGTAAAAACCAGTTCCAATACGAAATGCATTCTGGGTGACAAAAAAGTACAAGGTCTTGAACTTGAGAACGGCGAGGTCATCGACTGCTCGCTAGTTGTAATGGCCGTAGGCATTCGCCCGAACGGCTTTTTGGGCACAGAGGCTGGGCTTGACGTTAACCGCGGCATTGTTGTGGACAAACAAATGCGCACCAGCGACCCGGACATTTTGTCTCTAGGGGAATGCGCTGAAATTGACGGGCAAGTTTATGGACTTGTGGCCCCGCTATACGAAATGGCGCGGATTGCGGCCCATACGCTGAGCGGGGATGATAGCCAATCGTTCCAACACCAAGACACAGCCACAAAACTCAAAGTCACTGGCATTGACCTGTTCTCGGTTGGGGATTTTGCAGAAGGTGAGGACCGTGATGAGATCGTGTTGCGGGACGCAAATGCGGGCATCTACAAACGCGTCATTTTGCAAGACAATAAGATTGTGGGCACCGTTTTATACGGGGAAACAAGCGACGGGGCATGGTTTAACGACCTCAAGAAAAAAGGGACCGATGTCTCAGAAATGCGAGACACCTTAATCTTTGGCCAAGCCTATCAAGGTGGGGCCGCAATGGACCCCATGGCGGCCGTTGCAGCGTTGCCCGATGATGCAGAAATCTGCGGCTGCAATGGCATTTGCAAATCTAAAATCGTCGGCACGATCACTGAAAAAGGCCTAACCACACTTGATGAAGTGCGCGCACATACCAAAGCCTCTGCGTCTTGTGGCACTTGCACAGGCCTCGTTGAACAATTGATGGCACTAACATTGGGCGATAGCTTTGATGCGAATGCCCAGCAATCTATGTGCAAATGCACCGACTTGGGGCATGGCGATGTTCGTCGCCTCATCAAAGCCAAAGAGCTAAAAACCATCCCTGCGGTAATGCAGGAACTGCAATGGAAAACCTCTTGCGGGTGCGCCAAATGTCGACCAGCGCTCAATTATTATTTGGTGTGCGATTGGCCCGATGTTTATGCGGATGATTATCAGTCGCGCTACATCAACGAGCGGGTGCACGCCAATATCCAAAAAGATGGCACCTATTCGGTTGTGCCCCGCATGTGGGGCGGCATGACCTCCTCGTCTGAGCTGCGGGCAATCGCTGACGTCGTAGACAAGTTCGATATTCCAGCCGTCAAGGTTACGGGCGGTCAACGCATTGACATGTTGGGGATCAAAAAACACGACCTGCCTGCTGTTTGGGCTGATTTGGGTAAGGCAGGTTTTGTTTCCGGTCAAGCATATGCCAAAGGCTTGCGCACGGTAAAAACCTGCGTTGGCAGTGACTGGTGTCGGTTCGGCACACAAGACAGCACGGGTTTGGGCATCAAACTTGAAAAGTTCATGTGGGGGTCTTGGACCCCTGCAAAACTCAAGCTCGCGGTTTCTGGTTGCCCGCGCAATTGCGCTGAGGCCACCTGCAAAGATATCGGCATCATCTGCGTCGATAGCGGATACGAAATCCACTTTGCAGGCGCTGCTGGGTTGGACATCAAGGGCACACAAGTGTTGGGCAATGTCTTAAGTGAAAATGAGGCACTGGAACATGTGGTGGCCTTGACCCAAATGTATCGCGAGCAAGGTTTCTATCTTGAACGGATATACAAATGGGCTGCGCGGATCGGGCTTGATGAAATTCGCCAGCAAATCATGGAAAACGACGAACGGCGCAAAGACTATTTCGACCGTTTTGTGTTCAGCCAAAAATTCGCCCAAGTCGACCCATGGTCCGAGCGTGTTTCGGGCAAGGACAAACATGAGTTCAACCCTTTGGCCACACTAGATTTGGAGGCGGCAGAATGAGTGCTGTATCCCTTGCTATGTCTCAATCCCTTGTTGACGTCGGCGCGATCGACGACGTGCCACAAAGGGGCGCACGCTGTGTCAAAAAGGGCGATCGCACTATCGCAATTTTCCGCACACAAGATGATCAGTTCTTCGCGCTTGAAGACAAATGTCCGCATAAAAATGGGCCCCTAAGCCAAGGCATTGTGCATGATGGCTGCGTCACCTGCCCCCTGCACAATTGGGTGATTTCACTCAGTTCCGGCCAAGCCCAGGGGGCTGACGAAGGGGAAACCCGCACCTTCACCGTTGAGGTGCGTGATGGTCGTTTGTTGCTGGATTTGGAGGAAATGGCCTAATGGGCGACACGCCGCCAATTCGCACCACTTGTCCCTATTGTGGGGTCGGCTGCGGGGTTCTTGCCACGCCACGAAGCGATGGCAACGTGACGATTAAAGGCGATCCGGATCATCCAGCGAATTTTGGCCGGCTTTGTTCAAAAGGCATGGCTCTTGGTGAAACATTGGGGTTGGATGGTCGGCTGCTTTATCCTGAAGTCAACGGTCAAAAGACGAGTTGGGATCAGGCGCTCGATCATGTGGCGCAGCGCTTTAGAAACACCATTGAAACCTATGGCCCCGACTCGGTTGGTTTTTATCTCTCCGGCCAGATGCTGACCGAAGATTATTATGTGGCCAACAAACTGATGAAGGGCTTTATCGGTTCGGCCAATGTGGACACCAACTCGCGGCTTTGCATGTCTTCAACGGTGGCGGGCCACAAACGTGCTTTTGGGTCAGACACCGTGCCGGGCAATTATGAAGACTTGGAGCATGCTGATCTTATCGTGCTCGTCGGCTCTAACATGGCCTGGTGCCACCCGGTCTTGTTCCAGCGCATTCTCGCCGCTAAAGACAAACGCCCTGGGCTAAACATCGTGGTAATTGATCCGCGCCGGACGAAAACAGCAGAAATGGCGAACTTGCATTTGCCCATCAATGCGGACGGTGACGTTGCCCTCTTTAACGGGTTGCTGCAACATATTGTCCAAACCCAAATGGTCAACTCCAGCTATGTCGGTGATCATACTGTTGGGTTTAGTAAAGCGGTAAATGCCACACAAATTTCCCAAAGAGACCTGATCAAACGAACAGGCTTGAGCGAGGGACAAATCAATGAGTTTTACTCGCTGTTTGTGAATACTGAAAAAGTGGTCACTTGTTTTAGCCAAGGGGTCAACCAATCCAGTTCTGGCACGGACAAGGTCAACGCCATCATCAATTGCCATTTGGCGACCGGGCGCATTGGGCGCAAAGGCATGGGACCCTTTTCGCTGACCGGGCAACCCAACGCCATGGGCGGGCGCGAAGTTGGCGGTTTGGCCAATATGTTGGCCGCACACATGGACATTGACAATCAAGCGCACCGCGACTTGGTGACAGAGTTTTGGGGAGCGCCGAACCTCGCCCCCAAGCCCGGATTAAAGGCTGTCGAGCTTTTCCGGGCACTTAAATCGGGCGATGTTAAAGCCCTTTGGATCATGGGGACGAACCCCATGGTTTCGATGCCGGATACAAGCTTAGTGGCCGAAGCACTTGCCGCCTGCCCGATGCTTGTTGTGTCTGACATGATGGCCAACACGCCAACGATGGGCTTTGCGCAGGTTAAATTGCCCTCGATTGGATGGGGGGAAAAAAGCGGTACGGTGACAAATTCGGAGCGCCGCATTTCGCGCCAACGGGCATTTTTGCCCGCCCCCGGCATGGCCCGCCCAGATTGGTGGCAAATGGCGCAATTGGGCAAAAAACTCGGGCACGAAGAAGCATTTGGCTTCAAAAATGCGGCGCAAGTCTTCGCTGAACATGCCGCCCTATCGGGATACCAAAACGATGGCACGAGGGATTTTGATATTGGTGTTCATGCTGATGTTTCATCAGAAGAATATGAAGCCCTAAAGCCTTTCCAGTGGCCACAGCCCAAGGAAGCAGAACCATCTGCGACGCGATTTTTTGCTAATGGTAGTTTTTACACTGATGACAAGCGCGGCCGGTTTGTGCCCACCAGACTAGCCGACAAGCAACAGAACAAACCAAAAAGCAAATTTGTTTTGAACACCGGCCGTGTGCGCGACCATTGGCACACAATGACCCGCACCGGCAAAAGCGCCACATTGTCTTCACATATGGGCGAACCCTATTGCGAAATATCGCGGGCAGACGCGCAAAGACTGCACATCAAACCAGCTGATTTGGTCCGCCTTTTCGTCAAGGATCAACAGGTGATCGTTCGCGCACTGATCAGTACCAAACTGAGCGCGGGCCAAGTGTTTTGCCCCATGCATTGGAACAACAATTATGCGTCGATCGGCTCCATCAATCAGCTGGTGAAAGCAGAGCTTGATCCACATTCTGGCCAACCAGCCCTCAAAGCCGCACGCATAAAAGTTGAACGTGCAAACATGTCTGTTTTCGGATTTGCGGTCACTCGAAACGAACCAAAAGACCTAAGCGCCGACTATTGGGCGAAAGCCATTGCAAAAACCGGATGGCGTATTGAGTTCGCCCACCAGCGCGCACGCGATTTGCCACGGTTAGTGCGCGAGTTCGCCAATACTGACGTGACAACCGCCGATGTGGCCTATCATGCGCCTCACGATGATCAACAGCGGCTTGCATGGTTTGATGGTGTGCATTTGCGGACCGCAATTTACATTGCGTCCTCCCCCGTGGAGGTTTCGCGCAGTTGGGCGGCGGGCCAATTGGACACAACATTTAATGAATCCGTCTTGCGCTACAGAATGGTTGCAGGGCGCCCGGGCAAAGATATGCCAGACCCAGGACCAATTGTGTGCAGTTGTTTTTCGGTTGGCGCCAATCAAATCCTAGACGCTGTAAACGCGGGCTGCACTTCCGTTTCGGAAATCGGCAAAACCCTAAGTGCAGGCACCAATTGTGGTTCTTGCAAAGCAGAAATAAGCGAGTTGATCCATGAACGCTCCCTTCTTGCGGCAGAATAGGTCGCAATCAACATCGGAACGCAAACAACGCATTGAACCGCTGAGCGTTTTGCCAGTGTTTTTTAACCTGCAAGCCAAACAAGTATTGGTGATTGGAGGCACAGACGCCGCAGCGTGGAAAGCTGAACTTTTGGCCGCGGCCGGGGCGAAGGTTTATGTACATGCGGCACGTTTGAGTGAAGACTTTGAGGCCCTGATAGCCTCAGCACCGCGCCAGTTTTTCAAACGCAACCAACACCAATTGGCGAGTGATATCGCGGACGCGCATTTGTTGATCTGCGATGCACCAAGTGAAAGCGCAGCGAAACATGTGCGCTCCATTGCAAAACTGCACGGGGTGCCGGTGAATATCATCGATCAGCCCGAGTTCTGTGACTTTCAATTCGGCTCAATCGTCAATCGCTCGCCCGCCGTAATTGCGATTTCAACCAGCGGGGCAGCGCCAATATTTGGCCAAGCGATCCGGCGTCGGATCGAAATGATATTGCCAAAAAACCTCGCACGATGGGCGCAATTGGCGCAAAACCTGCGAGATCAAGTCAATCTATTGCTGAAACCGGGTGCTGCACGACGAACGTTTTGGGAGACGTTTGTTGATCGCGCTTTTTCTCAGGAGGTCACCTCACAGAGCGAAGACGATCTTCTGACAACATGTCGCGACATTGCAATTGATAAGGGACATTCCACAAAACTGACCCGCATTGGTTATTGCACCAGTGATCCTGAACTGATCACCATTAAAGCGATACGCGCATTACAATCGGCAGATGTGATTGTGCATGGACCAAACACCCCAGCACCAATTTTGGAATTGGCGCGCCGGGAGGCCAAGCGCATTTGCGTTGATGATCCAGAGAAAACTGGCAAACCGATAGGCAAACATGTGGTCACCCTGATTGAAGGTGAACCATGCCGATTTGATCAAGCTGAAATAGCGGCACCAAAGACCACTTCATGTGCGCCCGCAACAGCTTGAATTCGAGTTTTATCCATCAGGCAAAATGCCGTCGATAGGCCGTCAGCACGTGCTGCCGACTTATCAATGACGCTTAGGCTTTGCCATTTACCGCCCGGCAATCCAGTTCGTGGATCAAGAATGTGCCCGACAGTACCCGCTTGATCAAAGAATGTGCCGCCCGGCGCAGAGGTGGCAATTGCAGCGTTTGAGAGCTTTAGTTTTTGCCCCCTATCCGCCAAAGTGATTGGCCATGCAGCCCCACTTGGGGAAACGCCAACTGCTGAAATCTCTCCTGTGTTGACGAGAACATTTTGAACTCCTTCTTGGCGCAAAAGATTTGCGACCTTGTCAGCGATGTAACCTTGGGCAATGCCGTTAAATGTGAGTGCCATACCGGGCTTGTTGAACACGATCATTTCAGGTGAAACGGACAAGTTCGACCAACCCGTTTTCGCTTGCGCAGCTTTGATCTCGCTTTGTTTCGGTGCAGAACCCGCGGCGTATTTTTTTGCATAGAGCGCCCACAAAGGCTGAACCGTTGGATCGAATGCGCCAGCTGTTTCTTTGTGAATGCGGTCGCTAATGTTGAGCAAATCAATGAGTTCAAATGCGGGAGCTGTAAGCGTGCCATCTCGGTTTAGAACGGACAATTGGCTGTCGGCTTGATAAAGCGAAAACACCTTTTCAAGTCGCACGATTTCCTTCAGCGCTTTGTTCAGCAATGCATCGGCGTTAGGGTGATCCAACACGATATTCGCGTTTGCCCCTAGTGCAATACCGCGCCAATTGAGCGCTGATGCAGATGCGACAGAACCAAGCACAGGCAAAGCCGCAGCGCCGGCCAATATAGAGATTACACGACGACGAGAAATCATTGATCTGATCCTTCTTGAGTGTCCACCGGCGCAAGCACGGCTTCGGCAGATATTTCGCTTAGCAATTGCACAGTGCCACCACGCAAATTGGCAAACTCGGTCGCTTTGTCTTTGTTCGAAAACGGCGCGAGTTCGGGCGCGCCCATGCCGCCTGTCGCGTCTGAGCCGACAACAAAATAGGCTTCGTCAGCGCGGATCCAGTTCATTTCGCCTGGCTCCGACCAGCTTTTGGCTTCGCCCATATCGTTGACATACATCACCAATATCTCGGCGGATTGCTCAGGGGACTTGATATAAGCCAAACCGTCGCGCACTTGGGAAAACCACAAAGGTTGGGGCATGCCCGCAAGGTACATTTGTGCCTTTGGGCCTTGATGTTCCAAAATCACCATTTGGCAATAATGGCCCGCAGCTTCTTCGGTTAAGGCAATGGGTTCAGGTGTGGGTTGCACCGCAGCTTCGCTTGAGCACCCCGCAAGCACCAATGCAAATGCGAGTGCGAAACCGTTTTTTATTGTGATCATGGTTCCACCTTTCTAAAGGCGAGAAGGGCAAACAGTAGGGCAGCAACGGGCCACAAAAGCAATGAGGTTAATTGGCCAAAGAACCCGGTGACACTGCTTGCGGCACCAAGGCCAGAGGCGAGCATATTGACAGATTGATCAGGCATATTGAGCAAGCGGAATGCATCGGCTGGGTTGGCCACCAGCGCGTAAGGGAAGATGGTTTTTGAAAAGGCACCGCCTGCATCCGTCACCAGCGCGCCGAGCAGACCAAGATCGTAAAGCACCACCGCAATCAACCATAGGCCAATGGCGACGCCTGACGCTGCGCCGGTTTGTTTTACCAATGAAGAGATCGTGTAGCCGAGCCCCAAAAATGTCGCACCAAGGGCAAGCGAAGTGAAATAGAGCGCTGCCAGTGGTCCCCACTCAATTGCGCTGGTGCCATGTCGTGAGACGATGATGGCCGTTGTGAGCGCCAAACCGATGGCGATGGCGACACCAAGCACCACCAGGTGGGCGATGAATTTTCCCAGCAAGATTTCTGCGCGTGACAATGGATATGAAAGCGAAAGCGTAAGCGTGCCGCGTTCAGCTTCCCCCGCAATCGCATCAAACGACAAGAGCAAGCCAATCAAAGGCACCAAATAGACGGATAAGGTGGTGATGGAGGTAATGGCAATGGTCATTGGGCTTGCGCCTAAAACGCCAGTTGGCGCATTGCCAGCAACGGTCAAAACCACATTGAACATGGCCATCAAAATGATGGCTGTGGCCACCCATAGGTTGCGGCGGGCAATCAGCAATTCAAGCCGTGCAATGGATATGATTGATGTCATGATTGTTGCTCCTCAACTCGGGAGAAATGACGGTAAAGCTCTTCAAGGCTAGCCGGGGTTACATCCACATCTTTGACCACAGGGCCGAGCGCTGTGATGGCGGACAAAACACCAATTTTTTCATCCGGTGTGCAAACCAGTTCAAGCGACTGGCAATTGACCCGCTGCCCACCCAATTGTTGGTTGACCCCTTCAATGGTGTCGTTTGTCGCGGTGACTTTGAACTTGATGGGCAAGCTCGCCAGATCACGTAGCTTTTGCAAGCTGTCATTGGCGACCAATTGCCCCTTGGAAAGGATCGCAATTCGGTCCGTGCGCAATTCCAACTCGGTTAGCGCGTGAGAGGACAACATCACAGCGGAGCCATTGTTCGCCAGTTCTTCAACGATATCGTAAAACTCATGGCGGCTCACCGGATCAAGGCCACTGGTGGGCTCGTCCAAGATGGCAAGCTTTGGCTGTCCCAGAACGACCTGCGCCAAGCCAATGCGTTGGCGCATTCCTTTGGAATAGGTGCGGATCTTGCGGTCTGCGGCATGGGCCAACCCTACCCGGTCTAACAGGTCGTCTGCTTCTTTGAGCGGCGTAGATTTTAGGCGTGCAAAATGATGCAATTGTTCGCGCCCGGTAAGTGATCCATGAAAGGCAACGCTTTCGGGCAGATATCCGGTTTGTTTGCGCGCGGCGGCGGAGCCGGGTTGGCACCCCAGCACCTCAATATCGCCAGCAGTGATTGGCATTAGACCAAGCACCATTTTAATGATCGTGGTCTTGCCCGCGCCATTGTGGCCCAAAAGCGCGACGCGCTCCCCGGCTTCCACATTCAGCGAGACATCTGACACCGTTTCAAGCGTGCCATGGCGTTTGATTACATGTTCAATTTTAAGGGCAGGCATTAGTTTTCCTCCCATTGTGTAAGAGTTGGCAGGTCTGGCTGCATTAAAGGGGCGCGGTCCACAACGCCGCCCGGCAACAATGCCGGAAATGCGGATTGTGACCAGCGGATCAATTGCACTGCAGGCGATCCAAGCAAGGATTTGGCCGCAGGTTGGGTCCACAATACGTGATCCATAATATCGTTTGGGCGGTAGGCAGCGTCCGCAATGCCGTTTCCATCCAAGTCAAAGGCAGCATGATCAGACCAATAATTGCCTTTTCCATCAACACTCCAGTCCACCCATTTGGACCCCACATATTTCACCTGCGTGCGGTTTGAAACAAAGGCGTTTGAAACAAATGAGTTGCGCTCTGAGCCAGCGGTAAAATGAATGCCGATTTGGCACTGGGAAAACAGGTTGCGGCTAAAGTCGTTCTTATGTGCATTGTAAATGAACACACATTTTTCACCGCCTTCTTCAATTCGGTTGCCAAGAACAGTGCTTTTGTTGGTATAGTTGAGCATGATGCCATGGTCGCGATCGCCACGGCTTAGATTGCCTTCAATCACCACATTATCCGAATACATGATGGCATAACCAAGGTGATTTCCAAGAGATACATTGTTGCGCACAATAGAGTTATTCGCATGCATATAATGGATTGCAAAACGCAAATCACGCATCCGGTTGCCCGTGAATTCGTTCTTTTTGGAGGTATTGACGAAAATGCCGTCGCGCCCATAGCGAATGTCATTGCCAATGACTTTTGAGCCGGTCGCGTTCCAAACATAGATGCCGTTTCCCCGATCGTTCATGCGATGATCTAAACGGCCTTCGATTTTGTTGTGCTGAACCAGTGCATTTTTGGTGCCGTGGATATCAACCCCCACCAAATTACCCAATAAAATGTTGTTCTCAATCAGCGCACGATCAGCCCCCTTGCCAGTGATAATACCAGCATCGCGGTTTTCGCGATCTGACCCCGACCCCGTGACGGTGACACCGCGTACCGTGACGTCTTTGGCATTGACCACAATGACAGAGCCGTTTTCATTGCCTTTGATGTGGGCATGGCCGAGCCCATCCAGAACCAAAGACACATTAATCTCAATTGGTCCTTGATAGGTACCAGGCGCAAGGCGGATGATGTCACCCGCCTCAGCTTGTTCTAAGGTGATGGCCAATGCATCGCCTTCAGGCACAACTTGCCAGTCGCGAGCCACGGCGGTGGCAGCGCTTGAAATGACCAACAAAAAGGCGAGAAGGCGAAGCATTAGTTTTTCAATCCTTATTTGGGTTCTACAAACATACGGCCGCGCATTTCCATGTGCAGCGCATGGCAGAACCACTGGCAATAGAACCAGTGCACACCAGGACGGCCCGCAATGAAGGTCACAGAAGCGGTGGCTTGTGGGCCAACTTCCATTGCCACATTGTGGTTTGATAGTGAGAAGCCGTGTGTCAGATCATCAATATCATCAAGGTTTGTGACGTAAACCGTTACCTCGTCACCCTGCTTCACAGAGAAGCTTTCAAGTGAGAAGTTAGGCGCCATTGATGTCATATAGACACGAACTTTGTTGCCGTCACGAATGACTTCTTCAGAACCTTCTTCAAGATCCACGCCATCCGCTGCAGCTTGTGCTTTTGCATCATCAAACATTGGATCATTGCGATCCCAAACAGCATTTGGGTTCACTTTTGAAGCATGAACGATGATTGAATCGTGTGGTTCAGCAAAAGTTGGGCCATCGTGAACGATCTTCATTTCATCAGACGAAATGTCGATCAATTGCTCGTTTTCAGGCTTCAAAGGACCAACGTTTAGGAAACGGTCTTTTGAGAACTTGTTCATTGAAACAAGCCATTTGCCATCAGCTTCAGCGGTTTCACCCATTGAAGTTGAGTTGTGACCAGGTTGGTAAGCAACATCAACTTTTGAGATGATTGGATCAACATCTTCACCCGCATAAAGGCGGATGGCTTTGTCGATGTTCCATTTCACCACTTGGCTGTCCAAGAACAAGGTGGTGAAGGCATTGCCTTTGCCGTCGTATGCTGTGTGCAATGGACCTAGGCCCAATTCAGGTTCAGCAACAATAGCTGAACGAGGATCAGCGTCTTCGTTGAACAAGGCGTCAAGTTTTGTCACATCAATAACAGAAACAGTTGGCGACAATTTGCCGGCCACACAAACGTGACGTTTGTCTGGAGCAGTGTTAATGCCGTGTGGGCTGTTTGGAATTGGGATGTAACGTGTGTACTTTTTGTTTGAGCCTTTGCGGCCATCAATGATCGGCACACCGTTGAGCATTTGAACGTCGCCATTGGCCACGCCTTTTTCGATCTCTGCAAGATTGAACACAACAACATGGTCCATCTCGTTTTCGGTCATCTCACCAAGGTTCATACCCATTTCTGAGTTGTAGCTTGTTGAGAAGGCGTATTTGCCTTGGTAATCACAATCGGTGTTATCAAGGTTGCCAGAAACCATGACCTGCCAGCTTACTTTCATCTCATCGCCATCAATGGCTGAGAAGATGTTTGTGTAAGTGGACACATCATGCATGGTTGAGCCGTCGTTCACCAATGGTGCTTCGTGCTCAGAGTTGGCAAACACATAACCGGTACGTGGGAACTTTTGTGGGCGCAAGCCGTGAATATCGTGCGCATTTGGGATCTCAATGATCTTATCGCATTTCATCACGTCAAGACGCACACGGGCTACACGGGTGTTGGCTTTGTCGTTCATGAACAAATAGCGGCCATCATATGTGCCGTCAGTGAAAGACATATGTGGGTGGTGAAGGTCACCATTGTCATATGTTTTCATGCCACTATCAGCGAGGAATTGTTTTGTTTCCTCGGTCAAACCTTCGGTCAAAATTTTCAATGACTCGTTGGTTTGGCCCCAACCTGTTGCAGAACAACGGTTGAACACTGGCACACGCATCAGTTCGCGCATGGACGGCACGCCCAAAATACGCAACTCGCCGGCTTGGCCTGATGACCAGAAACCGTAATATTCGTCCAATTCGCCCGGTGCAAGTGAACTGCTACCTTCAGATGCTGCTGCTGGTGTTGCCAACAAGGCGGCGCCACCGGTTGCAGCTAAGGAGCCAGCGAGAAATGCGCCAGCACCAGTTCCGGAAAGAAGTTCCCGGCGGGATATCCCGTCTTTTTTTGCTTCATTGTCAGACATAGTAGCTCTCCTTTATGCTAATGTCTTAGGATGATTTTTTTGTATTCAGCAGCGCTTCCATTGCTGCTTTTGATGCCGCATCACTTTGTGAGCGACGCTCCCGTCCTTTTCGCTTTTTGATACAGACAGGGCATTTCTGGTCGTCCTGATAAAGCACCTGGCAGTGCAAACAGTTGACGCATTCATTTGGATTGATTTCGCCAGTAGGATGGATCGCCTGAACGGGGCATTCGTTCGAACAAGTTTGGCAGGGGCTGCCGCACTCTTTGTAACGCTTCAGCCAATCAAACATGCGCATCCGGGCAGGGATCGCCAGCGCAGCGCCCAATGGGCACAGATAACGACAATAGAACCGCTCAATGAACAGGCCAGCGCCCAAGATCACCGTTGCAAACACGACAAAGGGCCATGCACGATCAAACTTGAGGATGATAGCGGTCTTGAACGGCTCAATTTCTGCATATTGCTCGGCCATGGGGATTGAAACCAATGACAGGCCGAATAGACCCAAGAAGATCATATATTTGAGTGGCCAAAGGCGCTCGTGCAGTCCCCATGGGAGTTCCCATTGTGGTACTTTGAAAAAACGCGCGATTTGGTTTGAGATTTCTTGCATGGCGCCGAACGGGCAGAGCCAGCCGCAATAGGCGCCGCGTCCCCAGAACAAGAGGGCGGCGGCAACTGAGAACCACAGAATAAACACCAGTGGGTCAAGCAAGAACGCATCCCAGCTGAAACCGCTTTGCAATGAAGCCCCAAGCGCCATCAAATTGACGATAGACAATTGAGCGTTCTGGCCCCAGCCAAGGAAGACCAAAGTCACCACCAAAAAGCTCATGCGGAACCAATAGAAGAAACGCGCATTGCGGGTGAATTGCTTTTGGAAGAAGAAGGTGGCTGTCAGCACTGCGAGCATGACGCCAAGCACCACAATTTCAAATTGCTTGTCGTTCCAAATGCGTTTCCACAATGCAGCACGCGCTGCTTGATCGTCCGTTTGGTCCACGGCCGAAGCGACCGGTGCAACCGCGGGCAAAGGAGCCAGATATTGCTCTGGCAATTTATACCCCAGATCAAAGGTGAGGAAGGTCTTATCTACTGGCCCAACTTCCCGGTGCGACAACAATTGTAGGCGCCAAGGTTTTGTGGGATCAAATTCTGCATCTGAGCGAATTTTGAACAGATCAAGCTCAGTAAAGCTTGGGGCACCATCGGCCGCAATATTGCCCAATCGGCGCTGATCTTTGTCGTGGAAACGAACAGAGATATCGCCTTGAATGAGCTGAATACGGTCAAAAATGCCGCCTCGTACATAGCCCGAGCCTTTGAAGGAATAGAGCCCGCGCCCTGCGATTAAGATGGCGCTTTCACCTTCTTTGAGCCAGCCCTGCAGGTTGGTGTACTCCGCTTCGCCCAACAGGCCTAGGCCAATGCTTGGCGCAGAAACCAAAGCGGTGTGCATGTCAATATATGTGGTTTCAGGATCTTTATTGATAGGGCGTTTGATGGCGCGAGGGTCGCCTGCCTCTTCAAACGCTTCATTGATTTGGCCAACGTCCAAGGTCAGGCGCCGCACAGTGCCATCGCCGGACATGGTCTGCCAATCACTGATCAAGCTCTCATCGGCATTGAGTTCGCGGGCGGGTGTGTTGTCGGCTTTCGCATCGCTCAACCCACCTAACCCAAGCGCACGCGCCACTTTGATTGCTGATCGCACGATGGAATCATCAATAATCATGATGGTTACTGTTGCGCCAGAGATGATGTCTAGATCATGCGCAGAGCCGCCAGCTGCCGCCTCTTTGACGATATCCAATCCCTTGTAGCTGGCAGTAAGCTTTTTGATTTTACTGTCCGGAATACCAATCAGCACAATTGGCTCGGAGTGTTTAACCAGCTCTGCGCCCAACAGTTTGCCGTCTAAATCGATTGCGGCCATCACATGGATTGGCTTGCCCGAATAACCTGTTGTGCCAACAAAGTCAGAGGTGATGAAGGCATAGCCCAAAACGTCTTGCCCGCGCAGAATTGGCGCCACCGGCAGTTGAGCATTTATGTTGCCATAGCTGGTCGCCTCAGGCGCAAAGAATTGCGCTTCCACTTTGGGCAGGAATTTTTCAAGGATAGGTCGCGCGGTTTGTGCGAATGCTGCGCTGGCATTAAATGCAAGGGCAAGCGCCACGACGGCGAGAAGGATAAAGGGTGGAAGTGCTGGTTTGAACTGCCTCATGAGAAATCTCCCATGCGGCGCACGCGTGCTGAAGCGTTGATATACATATTAACTCTATCTTTGACTGATGGCGGGCCGCGCGTCATTGGCGCGCGGTTCTGTGCAGAGCTTTTTGAGGCAATGTTTTGAGCTCGAAGCTGGACGTTAGAGCTTGTCAGCATATGAGCAAAGTTTTGGGTTGGCGGCACAATCACCAGCCGCGATGCGCTGGCCAAACAGTCCGAACATTTGGCGCAGTTTGGGCAAGGGCGTTCATTATCTTCTTCGACGTTGCTACCACCGCTTTGTACCAAGACCACACCTTGCTCACCACAAATCACATCAAAACTTGTCGCCGCTTGAGCGGTAAAGCTTTGTGTGAGCAGCAGCAGCACCGCCACAACGAGCAAAAACTCACCGGCGATCGTTTGAATCGCATGGTGGAGCATTTTTTTGCTGTTGTGTGTGCGGTGCGCAGACATATTTGAACCGTTTCCTGATTACGGTTGCTGGATACGCCTTGCTTGCGGAAGAGACTTTGTTCTAGATCAAATAGGATGGTGTTCGCCAAAAAAATCGACTAATTGGTCAAACACAATTGGTGGCCGCAACTGTTCCTTCATTGCGCTGCATCAAATTGCCGCCTTGATGTTTACGATATGAATGTCCACAACGTCGGTTCAACTAAAACAAAGAGAGTTGTTTCATGAAACTTACACATCTAGCGCTGAGCGGTTTGCTTGCTTTTTCAGCCTTCGGAACTGCCGCTGTAGCGCAGGATTTTGATCGCGCAGCGGAAATCGAAGCAGCAATAGCAGCTGGTGACATCGCTAAGGGCGAAAAAGTATTCAAAAAATGCAAGGGCTGCCATAAGGTCGGTGACAATGCAAAGAACTCTGTGGGCCCGCAGCTAAACCATTTCTTTGGTATCGAAATTGGATCAAGCGCAGATTATAAATATTCAGATCCGCTTTTGGAATTGAAAGCCACGGGTCAAGTTTGGGATATTGAAGCACTTGATGCGTTTTTGAAAAAACCAAAAGACTATATCGCCAAAACCAAGATGACATTTGCCGGGCTGAAAAAAGAAGATGATCGTGCCAATGTTCTTGCCTATTTGGCTAGCATCCAAGTTGCTGAATAATACGGCTATTGCCTACCGGCTTTATGATGATTCAAAAAGGGCGTCCTCGTGACGTCCTTTTTTGTATCTTGCGTTATTCTCATGTTCGAAGGGGTGCAAATTTTGCCGATTGCCCAATCGCTCAGGCCGTTGAAAACAATTCCTTATAAACACCCAAATACGCGCTGGCCATTTGTTCGGCGGTAAAGTGCGCTTGAAAGCGGGCGCGCGCATTGCGCCCAAGTTCCAACGCAAGTCCTTGATCACTCCAAAGCTGATCCATTGCCCAGCGCAATGCATTTGGCTCTGAATGTGGACAGATTAAACCGGTCACATTGGCCAAGTTCACATAGGACGTTCCCGTACCAATTTCACAGGTTATCATCGGTTTGCCAAACATGGCGGCTTCGATAAGAGAAACCCCGAACGCCTCCGATCGCTGATTGGAGGGAAACACAAATCCTGTACAGTTTTTTAGCAGCGCGCTTTTTTCTTCAGCGCTGACCTGGCCTAAGAAATGCACATTGTCTGCGCCAATGGTCTTGGCCAGCGCCTCCAACCCGGCCCTTTCCGGACCGTCCCCAGCAATCGCGATGGGGTAATGGGATGATTTTGCAGCCATCACCAAGTCTTTCAGGCCCTTATAATAGCGCAGCACGCCAACAAACAAGAAATAGCGTTCACCGAGCTGTGGCCGCCACTTCTCAGGCAAGGTAAAAGCTTCACCCTCAATAAGTGTATCTTCAAGCCCCAGCGGGATAACGCTGGTTTTGTTTGGAAACTGTGCCAAGGTCTTGCTTGTATCAACGTAGTTTGGCGAAGTAGCCACCAAGCGGTCGACCTTTTTCAAAAAACGCTTTTTGAGCGGTTCATATACGGCGGACAATAGTTTTTGCCGCACAATGTCTGAATGATAAGTCACAATAGTGGGTTTGGTCGTGCCGCTTGCCAAATAGGCAAGATCAGCAAACGGATATGGATAATGCAAGTGAATGACATCGGCCCATAAGGCGTGTTTCTTGAACTTATCTATAGCCCCGTAAGACATGGGTGTTGAGGCAAAATCTAGTTGTGATTGCGTTTGATGAACCTCATAGTTGTCCATCTGAATTGGTTCTGAAGCCGCATTAGCACTCATGGCCAAAACGCGCGTTTGCACACCTTTGGGCGCAACGTTTTTGGCCACATGGTCGATGAATTGCTCAACACCACCAATTGTGTCTGGCTTATGAGTTTTGTAGAAATGCAGAACTTTCAACAGCTTTGCCCTTTTCAGCCAGTAGATCTCTACACATGATTTCAAAATCGTGTGCGCTTTTTTGCCAGTCAAAACGGGCAGCGTTTAGTTTTGCTTTATCCCCTAATTGGGCACACAAGTGCGGGTCGTCAATTAGTTTCGCCAATCCACGCGTTATCGATTGCGTACTATTTGGGTCAACCAATAATCCCCCCTCGCCCACGACTTCTGGCATAGATGAGCAGTTGGATGTCACCACCGGCTTGCCATATTTTTGCGCCTCAATTATGGGCAATCCAAAGCCTTCAAAAATGGAAGGCAAAACTTGAAAGCGTGCGTTTTCATAAGCTTGTTCCAGCGTATCATCATCAACAAATCCAGCCCAATGGACGTAGTCAGACAGGCCGAGTTCACGGGCGAACGTTTTAAGATGATCTTGTTTCCAACCTGCTGCCCCGATTATTCTGAGATGGCATTGGTCCATTTGATCTGGTGACAGCGCCGCATAGGCACGCAATAGCCCCTCAAGATTCTTACGTGGCTCATGGGTACCCACAAACAACATGTAAGCGGGCCCAATTGCGAAGGGGTTGTTTGCGCTAGGTTGAACTTGATATGTCGTCGTACCGGGATAAATCGTATGCGCGATGTCTTTTGCCCGTACATGTTCACGCACAAGATCGCTCATTGTAAATTGGGACAAGCAAACGATTCTGTCGGCGCGCTTCAGCGCACCGGGCATCAACAGTTTTTCGCCCAACAAGCCTAACTTGGACATGGTCTCAGGATGTTTTTTCCACACAAAGTCATGAATGGTCAGCACCTTGGGGATATGGGCTGGAAATGCGGGCAAACGGTGGGCAGGTCCCCAAAAGACATCAATATTGTGCCTTTTGATGCGATTAGGCAACACCAACTGGCTCCACACTAGGTTACCCATTCGCCCATTCAAATTGCTTGTAACCAAGGTGATATTGGGGTGAATGAGCTGCTTTGCGGTAAGTGGACGAGGCGCAAACAAAACCAACTGCACCCCACGATCAGCAAGGTGTACCACCATGCTCATCACATATCGCGAGATACCAGATAGCGGGCCACAAAGGTTTTTGGCGTCAATTCCGATCTTCAACTGAATTTCCTTTGTGGGGCAGAATGGTCAAAGGTCACGCTCTTATACTGGAGAACCAGCCAGGGCAACCGCTTCAAACCCGCTTATTCTATCACATTATCGGGCTATGAATATAGTTCTCGACTTGGCCCTACTTCCATTAATCTGACTTGTGGGAATTCACATTGTTTCAATTTGCGTTATAATTGGGACGTGGGACATATTGCCTTGCGGTTGTGCATTGTAAGTCATGCAGTTATGGGTTAAATAGCGTCTCTCTTGAATACGCGTGGCGATATACGCCAGTAAGAATAGCGTCGGTTGTTTTAGGTTTGGCATAAATGAAACAGATTTCACCACTTCAACAAGCATATGGAAAGTTCAGCAAAATAATTCTGAGCACCTTGGTTTTCAGTTTCGCGATCAATTGCTTGCTGTTTGTTGGCCCGCTTTACATGTTGCAAATTTATGATCGCGTTTTGTCGAGCAGAAATGAAACCACATTGGTGATGATCTCACTGATCGCTTTGGCGATGTTGATGGTCTACGGCATCATGGAATTTGTGCGCTCGCGCATGCTTGTGCGTGCAGGCTTGCAATTCGATGACGTTTTGACATCTACCATTTTTCCGCGCGTCGTTAAGGCCCGACTTGCAAATCCAAACGGCGGCGCAGACTACATTCTGTCCGACATCGACAAAGTACGCGAGTTTTTGACCGGGCAAGGTATTCTCACATTCTTTGATGCGCTTTGGGTGCCGCTCTTCCTTGTTGTTTGTTATTTGTTTCACCCCATGCTTGGGGCAATTGCGATTTGCGGTGCGGTGGTAATTTTCATTCTTGCTTTCTTGAATGATTTTATGACCAAAACGCAGCTGCAAGAGGCCAACAACGCCGTGCAGGGTGCAAATCAGTTTGCGGGTGCAGTTCTGCAAAACGCAGAGGTCATCCGCTCAATGGGCATGGAAAAACCATTGGGTGAGCGCTGGCGTGATCGCCATGCGACCATGTTGGTTGCTCAGGCGGGCGCAAGTGACAAAGCGGGCGCCATCATGGCGTTTTCGAAGTTCATCAGAATGGCGCTCCAATCTGCTATTCTTGGCGCGGGCGCTTATTTGGCGCTACAGCAACAAGTTTCTCCAGGAGTGATGATTGCCGCTTCCATCATGATGGGCCGCGCGCTTTCACCTGTTGAGCAATCTGTTGCTCAATGGAAACAATTTGTTTCCGCACGCCAAGCCAGTGCCCGGATGAAGCGCTTGTTCGACAGTGTACCTGCCGACCTTGAGCGCACTGAGCTACCAAAGCCATTGGGCGAAATCAGCGTTGAACAGTTTACGACACTTGTGCCGGGTACACGCACGCCGTTGCTCAAAGGCATCAATTTCCAAGTTCCAGCTGGGCAAACACTAGCGGTCGTTGGCCCAAGTGGCTCAGGCAAATCAACACTTCTGCGTAGCCTTGTTGGCGTACAAGCTGCAGCAAATGGCACCATCCGAATTGATGGCGCGGAATTGTCGCAATGGAATGCTGATCAATTGGGTCAATACCTTGGTTATCTACCTCAAGATGTGAAACTATTTTCTGGCACCATTGCCGAGAACATCTCACGCTTTGGCGATGCGGACAGCGATGACGTGGTTCGTGCGGCCAAGATGGCCGGTGTTCATGATATGATTTTGCACCTGCAAGATGGCTATGAAACCCAAATTGGCGACAATGGGCATCAGTTGTCTGGTGGTCAGCGCCAACGCGTTGGGCTCGCACGTGCTTTGTTCGGTCTGCCACAGATCGTCATATTGGATGAGCCAAACTCTAATCTTGATAATGACGGCGAGTTGGCTTTGACGGAGGCGATCCGCTCTTTGAAAGAGATCGGCATCACCATTGTTGTTGCGACCCACAAAACAAATTTGCTTGCCGTATGTGACAAGGTTTTGGTTATGCATGATGGTGCAGTGCGCGCCCTGACAACGCCAAAAGAGCTGCTCAAGCCAGCAGAAAGCGTCGCCCCTGCGCAGGGCGCCACGCCGACGCCCGTCGTCAGTAATGTTGTAAATGTGCAGTAACAAGGCTGTTTGTCGAACATGACTTCATCAGACAATAAAAAGGTGCGGACAAGTCCGCGCGCGTTCGTACTCATTGGTTACGTGGTCATTTTGCTCACCTTTGGTGCGCTTGGCGGCTGGGCGGCTTTTGCCAAAATTGACAGTGCTGTTATTGCCAGTGGCACAATTGCGGTGGAAAGCAACCGCAAAGCCATTCAGCACCTAGAAGGTGGCATTGTTGAAGAGATTTTGGTTAAGGAAGCTGAACGCGTTGTTGAAGGACAGGTTCTCGTGCGTCTGAACAGCGTTCAAGCCCGTTCAACCCTTGAAGTTTTGCAAAACCGTCTGCGGATTGCCCTGGCCAGCGAAGCGCGTTTGCAGGCCGAACGCCATCTAAAGTCGGAAATTGACTTTTCGTCAATTGCCGATTCCATGGACGATCCGCATGTTTCAGCCTCCGTAAATGATCAGGTCGACATATTTAATGATCGCTTTTCAATTTTGAATTCTCAGATCAAAATTCTGAATGGGCGGATCGAACAATTACATAAAGAGATCGATGGTCTTAACATTCAAAAAGAAGCCTTTGTTGAGCGGGTTGATATTTTGAGTAAGCAGCTTGAGCGTTTGCGTGATGGTGTTGCAAAAGAAATCGTGCCTGAAAACATTCTTGCAGCGCGCGAAGAAGAGTTTGTTAGCGTGAAGGCGAACGTTGGCAAAATTGAAACGGAATTGGCAAAGGTTGGCAAATCTATTGGCGAAACCGAATTGCAAATCATTCAAACCGAGCAGCAATATAAAGAGCGGGCGAACGCTGAGTTTAAAGAAGTGAACTCGCAAATTCAGGAACTTCAGGAGAACCTGAAAGTTGCTGTGGAAGTTGTGGACCGTTTGGAAATCCGCGCGCCGGTAAGTGGCAGCGTGCAAAACATTAAGGTGCATACCGCTGGTGGCGTGGTGCGCTCTGGCGAAAAGATGATGGAAATTGTGCCGGTGAATGATCAGTTGGTGATCAACGCCCGGGTGTCGCCGATTGACATTGACAATGTGAGCCCCGGTTTGCGCACAGAGGTACGGTTTGTGGCATTCCAAAGCCGGTTTATGCCGATTGTGCTGGGGACGGTTGAAAGTGTTTCACGCGATGTGATTGTGCCCGAAGATGGCAGCACACAGCCCTACTTCTTGGCCCGAATTGATGTGGTTGAGGACATGGTGCCGATTGAGGTGCAGGGCCGGTTGCGGGCGGGCATGCCCGCTGATGTGATCATTACAACGGGTGAACGCACAGTGATTGACTATTTGGTGGCGCCAATGGCGGATGCGATTGCAAAGTCCATGCGCGAAGAATAAGTGCTATATTTTTGGTGTGGGGGTTTGGCCTCTGCCCTTTACAACAAAAAAAGCCCGATCATTTGATCGGGCTTTTTGTTTAAGACGTTGAAACCAAACTTAGTTGCTTGTTTCAATTTCGCCTTTAAGCACTTGAGCATAGGCATTGCGCGCAGTTTGAGCGATGGCCATTTGCACTTGAAGACGTGAAATTTCTGTGTCTGCTGCTTGCAAATTCCCCAATTGGGCTTTTGCCTGATCTGACAGATCATCAATGCTGAATTCTTTGCCGTCGATTGTGATGGTGTTGTTTTGCTCAGTCATAGTTAACTCTCTGCTTTTCAAAAAATGTCTACCACACTATGCGGCGGCTTGCAGACCGCCAAGCAGCATGCGGCAAAGTCTACGCGCGCCCCCACTTGTGGGGTATTGTGTTCACTGTACAACTTGGTAGCCCAATCTTAAAGGTGTTGCAAGATCGGAATAAGGGCGCAAATTGTGTTGAATGGCGTGGCTATAGACTAAATTGTGCGGCCCGAAAATTCTTGCATCTACGTAGTTTTGCATTTTTCGCAACGCCAATTGGCCCGGCACTGCGCGTAGCAGGCCAAGCAGATGTGAGTTGGGTGAACGAGACGCATATTGGCTCGTTTGAAAGGAAGTGAAAGGAGACAATAAACGCCTCGCCCGATTAAGTTTGACCCAAACCATCCATTCCCCCGGGGTGCTAAACCCTTCTATCCCCTTATTGTGCACTCCACCAAAACTGTTATGGCACGCCTTGGCCATTTGATGATGGTTGAAGCCCCCGTTTGGGCGCTCCTTCCAAGACAGGTAACAGCACCTGCCAAGCGGCTTACAAATTGCCGTCGGTGTCCGGCTGGACAATGAATGATCTGATACATCACTTGCGACCAACTGATGCCTTAACCCTTTCTTTTGGTGCCGCGTGTGGCAACAGGTTTCCCGTCGCCTCAATTTTTCGTTGCACCGCGCCAACCACCCGTCGGCAGCCCCAAGAGCTTCAAAGAAAGTGCAACCATTGTGGCATGGGTTCGCAGTGCGGGGATAAGATTTTGGTTGTTTTGATTTTCAAACTGCATTTTGCGGGTGTTTTATGGGCGTTAGGGGCATAAGAACTGAGCAATATTGTGCATTCCAAGGTTCCCTGTTGCGGGCGGGTTTAGCGGGGATAGGTCCCCCCCCTCATCCTGAGCCTGTCGAAGGGTGGAACGTCAGTGCGCGGTTCTTGATTCCCCCTTCGACAGGCTCAGGATGAGGGGTGGGTTGGCGCAGGGTGTGGGTCTGGGGTCGGTGGAAGGTGAAAAACACCCAATTGAGCGGCTTGGGGATGGTCCTGCCTAGATCCCTGCCTACGCAGGGATGACGGTTTTAGGTGGGGTGGTGTTTATGGTTCAATATCACCCGATCCCGGCTCAGGGCCGGGAATGCCCATAGGGCAAACGCCGCCTACCCGCACCAGCATTCCCACGCTGGCATCCCTCGCACCGGTATTCCCACACTGGCATCCCCGGACTTGATCCGGGGTCAGCTCAGTTCCACCACAGGAACAAATTGGCGGACCAACATCCCCCAGGCACCAGAATCAAAAAATCCCGCCTCTGTTGCCAGAGACGGGACTTAAAGAAGTACCAAGATCTTAAAGTTAAGGACCCGAAGGGCGAGCCCCAAGTCTTAGATCAAATCCCCCCCACCGAAGCGGGGGGAAGTAGGATTATACGAACAAGAAGTCCGCTGCTGCTAGATCAGTAACACCAGTCAACTGGATTGCGTAATCGTTGTTGTCAAGTGTGCCTGAACCGTCAGCATCAACATACAATGTGCTAGTTGATGTATCTAGAACAGCTTGGCCATTGACGCCGCCGCCAGCAAGTGCAGTCAAAACCGCACCGTAGCCAACTGCTTCGCCAGTGTATGTACCCACACCAAGTGTATCGATTGACAGTTTGTCTGTGCCAGATACGAAGTCAGTGATCACATCAACGTTCACAGAGTTTGATTGTGCTGCTGCAGTGTACATGAATGTATCTGCATCTGCACCGCCAGTTAGAGTATCAATACCCAAACCACCCATGATTGTGTCAGTACCAGCACCACCGTTGATTGTGTCGTTACCAGCACCACCATTCAGAACGTCATTGCCTGCATTGCCGTTGATTGTATCGGTTTTGCCTGCAGCTGAGCTACCTGAAAGAACGTCGTTACCAGCGCCACCAGAGATTGTGACGCCTGTTGTTGCAGCAGTTGCAACAGTGACATTTCCAGCAGTTACGCCAGAGGCATCAACTGTAGTCGCAGCTGTCAGTGTAGAGCCAGAAAGGTCGATACCTGCGTTTCCAGTAATTACAACAGATGTTGCAGCAGCGATATTCAATGGTGCAGTAAATACAGAAGTTGCTCCAGCAGTGTCATTCAACGCGATGTTGACTGTTTCAACACCAGCAGCTGAAAGCGTACCAGCGTTTGTGAAACCAGCAGCTGCTGAGAACTTGAGGTTCACAACGTCTGAAGTACCAGTAGCGTCAGCCAATACGATGCTTGAATTACCGCCAACGGCCCCAGTAAATTCAACTGTCGAGTTTGCAACAGCATCGGTGATGTTCAAAACGCCACCAGGCGTTCCAACAAACAACTCACCTGGTGTTGTTTCTGCGATAACAGGAAGAGCAGAGGCACCATTGTGATCTGTGTTATCAACAGCTGTGATGTTTGCGACGTCGCCAGTGTTCACAATATAAGTCACGGTGACAACGCTACCGATTGTGTTGTAGCCAATGGTGTCGATTGTTGGATTTAGAGCTTTAATTGCCGCTGCGTTTGCGGCGATTGTTGCACCAACTTGGTCAGCAGTAAGATTGCCGGCAAGTGAGATTTTAGCTCCACCGATTACAATTTCGCCACCGTCTGCATCTGTGTTGTCGACGACAAACGTTTGAACTTCAGCAGTGCCGTTAGCACCAGGAGTGGTTTCAACAACAGCAGGTTCATTGCCAGCACCAAAGATAGCATCAGCGCCTGTAACAGATGCGTTTGCAGCGATATTGTTGTTTCCTGGAACTTGCTTGTATGTGATCACAACTGTTGAACCAACCACACCTGCAGTAGCCATATTTGCAACTGCTGGATTGTTTGCGCCGATTGCAGCAGTTAGTGCGCCAGCGATTTTGCCAGCAACTGCTGCAGTACCATCTGCAACAAGAACGCTAACATCTACGCCTGCAACAGCAAATGTACCTGTTTGTGCAGCAGCTGTTCCAACAGTGAGTGTTTGAACTTCAGCTGTACCGTTGACACCTGGTGTCGCCTCAGAAACACCGCCAACGAAAGCAACGCCTGCTGGGTTTTCGGCAACTGTGATAAGTGCAACGTCGCCCGCTGTGGCTTTATGGGTGAATATAACTTCACCGGCACCGCCAGTAGTAACACTTTCCAATGTTGGATTAGCAACAAGCAATGCAGCTTGCTGAGCTGCGATCGCAGCCTGAATACCAGCAACAGATAGACCATTGCTAATCAGAATGTCGACACCACCAACTTTGAGAATACCACCATCAGCGTCCGCCACATTAGCGATCGTTAGGGTCTGAACCTCTTTAACCGCAGCATTTACTACGTTCGCCGGAGCAGTACCTGCAGAAACGATAGTTGAGAGACCATCAAGGTTTGACATTTTAACAGTGTCGGTTGCACCGGTAGCGACCGCACCAAGTGACAATGTTTCGAAGTTTGAAACCGCATCACCAAATGTCGTGGTTAGAGAAGCAGTAGCAGCATCAGCAGAAGACATTGCCAATGTGTCAGTGCCCGCACCCGCATCAACGGTACCACCAGTACCAAGAGCGGCACCAGTTGTTACTGTGTCATCGCCGGCACCAGTAGTAGTTGCTTTTGTGTTTAGACCAAGTGTGATTGTGTCAGCTGCACCGCCACCAACGTAGGTAGTGTCGTTATCAAGTGCTGGTGTGATTGTTACAGCAGCAGTTGATGTGTTTGTTACTGTAGCTGCAGTACCATCAGCAAATGTACCAACTGTAAGTGCAACGTCACCTGAAATGTTCACTGCAGTCGCTGAACCGACAGAAAGTGTAGCAGCAGTTGAAGCAGCACCAGTTGCATTAACGTTTACAGTGGTTGCTTGACCATCAATATAACCAGCAGAGTTGTTGAGAGAAACAGCAACTTCACGTGTTCCAACAACAGCACTTAGGTTTGACAATGTGCCTGTGTTGTTTTTCAACATTACAGAGGTCAACGCAGAGCTTGTCACGTTAGACGCACCAGTACCTGTAAGCGAAACGCTTTCCAATGTAGTAGAAACGCCAGTAATGTTTGCTGTACCAGTTGTTGTAACAGAAGCAGACTTAAGGCTGCTTGTTGAAGCAGCAGAAACTGCACCAGCTGCAGAAGCAGCCACATTAAGGTCACTGAAAGTGCCCATGTCAGCAGCATTCAATGCAACGCCAGCTGCAGAAGCAACAGCAAGTTTCTCAACATTAACAATTGAAGAGCCAGCAGGTGAAAGATCACCAGCAACAACAGCACCACCAGCTGATACGTAAGAAAGCGTATCCATGCCATCTGCGCCGTCAACTGAATCAAGTGGTGTCAACGTTGCGTTAGTTGCAGAAATGATGTCAACGCCATCTGTGCCGATGATTGCATCAGTGCCTGTTGTCAAAGCAAAAGCTTGACCAACACCAGCACCAGCAGCAACAAATGCGTCTGTCGCAGCGTTTGCAGCAGTGATTGTGCCTGCAGCGTCTGTTACGCCGTTCAGCGCATCAGAAGCAGCAACTTTAGCAGCCGCGTTGTTTTCGTAGTCAAGACCAGAAACTTCAGAAAGATCTGCAGCGAAGTCAATACCAACAGCAACTTTGTTGTTCAAAGTTGTTAGGTCGTTGCCGTTTGCATCGTCTTTAGCGCCTGACATAATGTCGATGATCATTTGACCAACGGCTTTGCCAGCGGCAAGTTCTGCAACCCAGTGAGCCAAACCAGCAGTATCTGGTGCGCGGTTGAACAAGTTGTTGTAGATTGTTGTCACGAACACGCTTGCAGAAGCTACAAGTGGGTTGTCCAAATATGGGTATTTTGCAATTGATTCTGCTTGAACCGCAAATGAAGCTGCGATTTCTGGCAAAGTCATGCCAGCGTTTGCACGGCCAATCCAGTAGTCCAAACCAGCTGGATCTGGAGCGCGGTCATAGTAACCAACGTAGATCTTGGTGATATCTTCTTTAATGCCCATTAGATAAATCCCTTCCCAATGGAAAATTTTAGTTTTTTTGCTCAATTTGGTGACCACCGCTTAATTGCAAGCCGCCACCCATTCCTCCCAGCCAGTTACGCGCCGATGCGTGCCACTCCTTTTTCAGGGGCAACAACACCAAATGGCGCATCGAAGGTTTGGAGGTCGTTTTTCAACGTTGTGATTGAGCACACAGACGCTGTGCAAAGCGTTGATTTTACAACGTTTTGCAGAGTATCTGTTGATTTTTGGAGAGCGAAAAAAGCACCCAGACTGTTAGTGAGACTAATGATCTGGTCCTTCAAAAAAATCCCCACATTCCCAGCAACTGCAAGAGTTAAAGCCTGAAGGTTTTGTGAAGACGCGACGCGTGAAGTGGTATTTGTGATGTTCGATGATAATACGCAAACCATAATACGACCCTCCCGCAAAGAATTTATTCAAAAAGTACCGCCCTTTCCCTATATGGAAAAGCGACAAAGTTCAATACGCAGCACGCAACAAAACACGCAACTTACAAATGTTGTACACTTACTATTTGAGTGGTGAACTTAAATAACAATCCACCTGCAATGTACAGCACATTTGATACCCGCTTTTTCTTGAGCGTTCAAGAAAAAAAGTACAGTAAAAATCATACACCCCCTGAATGTGGTTTTTTTGTCACAAAATCAACCTGTTAGAGAATACGGGTTTTTCAGTACATGGCGGGGAATGGACAGAATCACTTGAAATTATATTGACGCTGGATTGCCCTATCCGGTATAGTCAAATCAACACTAGAATATATGCGTGTTCGCGCGCGAAAATCTAAGATTTAGGATCTGGATAATGCTTACAAACAAAGCAACGCAAGTAAAAGAAACCAACCAGCTGCGACAGCAAGCTGGGCTTTGGTTTAAAGAATTGCGTGAAGCGAGTGGCTTGTCGCAACGCGAAATGGCAAGCCAGCTGAATTTGGACTATTATACGTTCATTTCGCAGTTGGAAAACGGCCGGGGCCGTGTGCCACAGAATCGCTATCGTGACTGGGCAGAGGTTTTGGATGTGGATCCGAAAGATTTTGTTAGGCAACTCATGTCTTATTATGATCCTGAGACTTTTGACATCTTGTTCGGCGACATTGCGTCTTAAAGCTTGACGTTTTGGGGCGGTTTCTTGCCCTTTATGGATGCAGTGTTTAGAGTTGAGTTTTTAGGATATTGCCACAAATTGTGGTGGCGCGGGGAAAAATGGCCGAAATCATTCTGTTTAATGAAAAGCGTAATGGAAGTGCTGGCAGCTCGTCGAGCGCCGCTGCCTACGCCATTCAGAATCAGGTCAACCAGGATTGGGACAACCAAGAACTCGCCGACCTTTACCGTGTAAACCGGTTGCTGGCCCAAGCTGGCGTTGCAATTGAGACCGATCGCGGGCAAACGGATGAAGGCGACCCGTGGTTTGTGTTCTGCCATCCCAATGGTGATGTGTTTGTGCATCTTTCGCGTTTTGATGGCGAATATTTGCTGGACAGCACAAGCATTGATAGCCCTTTGCGCGGCAGTAGCTTCACAGATTTGATCAATGCATTTGTCGATCGCGCAATTGAAAAACGCGCGGCGAATATTGTGTCCTTGCGCCCTGGCGAAGGTGTGTTTTTGCACCCTGCCATTATGCTCACCGCACTGATTTGGACCTTGTTTGTTGCGTCAGACGAATTGGTGGGCATTGCCCATGGCGCCGAAATTGACCAGTCCGCTGGTGATTTTGATGTGCTGTTGAACGCGCCTTTGAGCGAAACAGACGGCGCATTTGGCATATTGCAGGCCGCATTGACGGAACAAGATGCGCAAGACACTGCCGCCGACGCCACACCAGCAACAAAGAATGCAATAGAGCCCGCCGAGCGCGAAGTGCAGAGCGCGGCGACGTCAGCGATTTTGCCAAATCCAATTTCACTCAGCTTATCTGCGATCGCAGTGACCTTTGGCATGAGCAGCAAATCAAGCTTTGAGTTTTTGCAGAACAGCCAAACAACCACTGAGCAAGACGAACAAACCACTGCGAACAGTTTAGAATTAAGCGCCGCGCAGGCAACAGAGGATGCTCAAGCGGATCGAGACGTGTCCGCGGTTTCAGACGATATGGCTGAAACAAGCGAAGCGAACATCGAACAAGCCAAAAGTGCCGGCGCGCAAGCCCAGTCTCAGCACGACCTTGATGTGTTCAACGTGCCAAATTCAATTGTGCTGACAAAGGGTCTCAGCGGCAATCTGGATGGGGGCGGCTTTGACACTGGCTTGGCCGGTGTTTTTGATGTCTTTGTGTCTCAGACAACCGTGTCGACGGTTGAACAAGGATTTACCGAAGCCAAAACAAGCGTGCAAACCAACCAAAGCGAACCTAAAGCGTCGTCCCCACAAGGTGACGACAATGGCAGCGCACCAAATCTTTCGACCAGCCTTCAGCTTCAGTTCGATTTTGGACAAAATGTAAGCTTGAGCGCCTATAGCATTGCAAATCAGGAACTGTTCGCCAGCTTTGACATATCTTCAATCCAAGGGGTCGACTGGAACAGTATGTTTGGCACTGATCTGCCCATCAGCATCCTGCCAATTGATCATGGCGACCTTGATCATAAGCCTGAAACGCCCACACCAACGGGCCACACCATTCGCGCTTCACAGATTACCGAATATTCGCAAGAAGCGATGACATTTGTTAAATACTTGCTGGCAGAGCGGGACACGGTTGAAATGGTTGTGCTTGAAGGCAAGATCATCTTGGTCGATTTGTCGGCCTTTGATGATGTCACCGACATTAGCTATTTGCGCAGTTGGTCCTATGACGACGTGGGCATTGTTTCAACAATTGGACATTTGTCGGACTTTGAAGCGTTTGACCTTGTGCTGGCATAACCGCCAGCACCATTAGACCTTGCTCTGAACATTCTCACGATGCAGTGCCTGCAACATTCCTGAAAGCCGCCGTGAAATGATGGGATAGCCGTGCGAAGCGCGCCATTTTTTTGCACCTTCAAGCTTTTCAGTGAAGCCTGGCTCCTTCGCATTGCAGGCTTTGATCACTTGCATAACACAATCAGCGATATCGCTCGGTGTTGTACCTTTCATATAATGAACAGCGGCCGAAACATCATCAAAAATCGGCGAGGGTGACACCAGCACGGGCTTGCCCGTGGCGATACCATAACGCACGGCACCGCTTGCTGATTCTCCCGTCGATTTATAGGGGTAGACAATCAAATCTGAGCTTGAGAGCTGGCTCAAACTGTCTTCATCTGCCAAAAACTTAGTGTGGAACTCAACAAATTTGTTCAGGTCCAGTTTTTTGGTCAAGTCTTTGGCCTGCTTGATTAAATCGGCCGAAACTGCCGCTGGGAATTGGGCGTTCACAAGTTTTAAGCGCGCGTTGACCCCACGATCTCGCAAAAGCTTAGTGGCCTCGATCAGCTCCAACAACCCCTTGTTGGGCAAAAAGAAACCATAGGCAGCCAGATGGAGCACTTGCGTGCCCACTGGCATGATTTCACGCGCGAAAACATTGTCCGTAACAAGCGCCCCATGCGGAAAGAGCGCGGCATTCTTGTCGAGCGAAAGCGTTTTCAGCCGATTAAGGTCATTCACCGAATGAACCAACAAACGGTCACAAACACTCAGCCCTTGTTGGATAAATGCCAACTTGCGCGTTTCATCATGAGCCGGATCGATTGTTGAATGCAGCGTTACGACAATGGTGCGCCCCTGCTTTTTCAGGTCGAGCAGCAGTTGATTGAAGTGCTCAAATTCAAAAAAACCATAGTTGAACTGGATCATCACCACGTCAAAATCATGGTGTTCGATCTGCGTTTTAAGGGCCGACAAGTCGTCTGGGCTTCCCTCAGACCAACAAATCTCAATCCGTTCTCGTTCATGTCCTTCTAGCATCGTGCCATCATCGGCAAGGATGACCGTTGGCAAGGACATTTCGCTGAGCAAATGCTCCGAATATGTGGCAATGCCACAACGCTTTCTAAAAGTTGAAACCCACCCAACCGAAGGGGGCAGCATTGGCGCACTAACATGCGCTGCCTTTTTGTGCCGTTGTGCAACGGCGTGCCAACTGAAGCCTTCCAGCAAAGCAGAAACCGCTAAAGGCGGCACACTAACACTGTCGGATTTTTCAAAGGCCTGCTTCATGCTGTTTGCAAGGTCTTGCACATCTGGCTCTGCCCAGACGCTATCAAAGGCGAACTCATGGGTCGACGCTTTGGCATAGGCATAGTCGATCAAACGTACGTTTTGGTCGTTGCAAAATTCAAGCTGCCCGCTCCAACCGGTTGTAATGACACTAAGTCCGCAAAGCATTGCCTCTGCAATTGGCAAACCAAATCCCTCGGCCCGACTTGGCGCCACCAATACATCGCATTGTTCATACAAGGACTTGAGTTGTTCCGCGGCCATATCATCAAATATCAATTTGATGTCCGGGAAGTTCTTGTGCTTTTGCCGCAGTTTTGCGATTTGATCCGCGATGTCGTTGTGCGGGTTTTCGAAGGTTTTGATGATCAAACTGACATCGTCATCACCTGTGAAGCTTTGTGCAAAAGCTTTTACTAAAACATCCGCCCCTTTGCGCGGGAAGCAAGACGAGACATGCAAGAACTTGAAAGATTTCGCCGTCAATTCATAGGATGAATCGGCCTCAATCTTATTCCAATGGTCAACACCATTGCCAACGACGCTAATCGGCACATTGACGCCACTATCGATCAAGAGCTTTTTCACATGTTCTGAGGTCACGCAAATATAGCTCAAACTCTCGTTGAAGCCTTGCGCGAACTCTGCAGGGAACTCTGTTTCTTCCCACGCATAGGTGTGAAGACCTGCATTTGGATGGCGCAGATCTGCAACCCGAGGCGGGTACATGTTTCGACTGATCGAATAAGCCTCATCAATCGGCTGCTCAAGGGCGCGCGCGTACATGGCGCTTAAGTCTGGGTTCTGAGCCAAAAACGTTGGGTTTGCGGGGAAATCTCCGGGCCCTTCAGAGGACAATAGGGCGATAGTTGACCCTGTTTGCTCAAGCGCTCGCGCCAACTCCCGATTAACAAGTGCAAGGCTGTAAGAGCTATCAAAAGGGCCTTCCAAGCGCAGGTTCCCATTGTCGTTCTTTTTTGAACGGGAAAAAGCCAGCCGCTTTTCGCAAGCCCGCCGATTATCAGCCATGAGTTGCGCAATCTTGTTAAAAAATGCGCCATTGTCTTTTTTGGAATTGGCCAACATGTGCAGGAGTGTTTCTGCTGTCTGCTGATCAATTGCATCGAAATGCTTTTGAAACTCGTCCCAAGTTGAAGGAACGTGCGCAGCTGGCGCTGCAAACTCTTCCAAAACAGTTCGGACAACGCTTGCCGTTTTCGCCCAACTGAATTCTTTCGCCCGCGCAAGCCCTTCGTGTGCCAGCTCTTGGCGAAAAGCACTATCTTGCAACACATGGGCCATCATTTGCGACAGCTCAGAGGTATTGTTTGGATCAAATAGTGCTTTGGGATTGCCAACAACTTCAGGGATACTGGAGCAATTGGCGGCAATCGTTGGTGTACCGCACTGCATGGCCTCCAAGGGGGGCAAACCAAACCCTTCATGCAACGACGGGAACACAAATAGGTCGGTTAGATTAAACAGATCGACCAACTCACGGTCAGAAACAAAGCCCAGCAGCTTCAGCTTGTTGCCAACTTTATGCTGTTTTGCCGCTTCAAGTAGCGCTAGCCGCTCTTGCTTTGGTATGCTGCCCGCAAAAACCAAGTCGTATTTTGCGCGCGTTGCTTTTGGCATAGAGCCAAATGCCTCGATCAATCGATAGAGGTTTTTGCGATGGTCTGCGCCTCCGGTGTAAAACACAAAGGGAGCTGATATGTCGAACTTGGCATAAAGCGCATCACGTTCAGCATCGCTAACCTTTATTGGTTTGAACATTGGATCTGCTGCTTCAGACGCATTGATGATGCGCGTTGCCTCAAAGGACAAATGCTGATGCGCTTCCTTAGCGGATGAATCCGAAATCGCCACAAGCGCAGCAGCACTCTCAATTTGATGCAATTTCGCTGTGTAGGCGGCTTTGTACCCGGGGTTTTTCGACAGGTATTCGCCTTTATATAGCAGCGGGATTAGATCGTGGATGGTCACCACCACCGGGCAAGGCAACATATGCTCAAACGAGATTGTCGCGTCATCGACAAAGCCCTCAAAAAAGCTGGGCACGAACAAAACATCTGGCATGATATAGCCAACAAAGGCTTCGTACAGCAGTTCCGCGGCACTGTTTTTTTGCGCATTCCCCGGATCGTTCAGTTGGGTGAGTTTGGGCAATTGTACAATGTGTATTTGCGTCGCGGGCAGCAGCTTGTGGAACTCACGTAAACTCTGAGTAAGCGAGTTCTCCAGCGAAGCGTTAAACAGCAGGTGATATTCATCACCGGGCTGGGCGGATGCAATTAGCGCGCGCGTCAATTCTCTGGCGTAGCGCCCCATGCCCCGCAGCCGACTTTCGGTTTGGCAGGCTTGCATATCGATCAAAATGCGGGTCATTTTTTATCCTTGGCCAAAAGCCTGTCGAACAATGCGCGGTTTAAGCGCGCGCGGGGGCTAAGTTGGCTATTGGCCAACATATTTGAGCGACTGCCGAAAGCCGAATTGGCTGGGTCTGCCAACACAATATTGCGCAAACGGCGCGAAACTGCTGGGCTGAGCGACACCACAGACATCGCAGCTTTACGCAGCAAAGGACGCGACATGACTTGAGGTGCGACGAACCTAATTCCGCGCACGATCACAATTTTAACGGGCAAAATGATCTTCGAAATTACGGCGCGCACTATTTCGTTTCCTTGCCCATTTGTCGCTCGATCGTCAGTTTTGGCGGTATCCAGCTGGTGCCCTCAAACAAGGCATATTTGGTGTTTGCTACGCTAAAGGTCAGCGCGAGATCGCGCCATTCATAGTTTTTGGCGATGTGGCTATCGGCTTGGTGCAACGCCACTTGAATGGAATAGTTGCCATGTCCGATTTTTACGTCAAAATCATATTGGTAGCGATAGGTTTCGCCTGGTTTTAAGTCGGTAATGACTTGTTTGGTGTGAAAACTGTTGGTGCCAAAAACGGCCCGGCCCAGGCGGTCTTTGATCATATAGCCCACCACCAGTTCAGGGATGGGTTCATGCACAGCCAAATCGATGATGATCGAGGCCTTGTCGCCAACCAACAAACTGTCGACGTCCTCGCCCTTTTCATCCACCAATTGGATGTTTTCAATCGTCGCTTCGCCGGTGCCAGAAATGGTGCGCACGCGCCCATCAGCCCCCTTGACCTGCTCAAGTCGACTGCCTTCACGCTGCGCAACGATGGCGTTGTAATAGTCGAGCACTTCTTCGGGGTCACCATCTTTGGCCACTTTGCCGTCGTGGATCAGCAATGCCCGGTCACACAAAGACGCCACAGATGCCCGATCGTGCGAGACCAACAACAAGGTGGTGCCTTGCTCTTGGAACTGGCGAATGCGCGCAAAGCTTTTGTGTTGAAAGTAGGCGTCCCCCACGGACAAAGCTTCATCCACGATCAAAATATCAGGGCGAAAGGCCGTGGCGACCGAAAAGGCCAAACGCACCTGCATGCCGCTTGAATAGGTACGGATCGGCTCGTCAAAATAGGTGCCGATCTCTGCAAAATCTTCAATATCGGCCATTACATCGTCGATTTGGTCTTTGGAAAATCCCATCAGACCCGCGGTATTCCACACATTGGCGCGGCCCGTCATATCGGGATTAAAGCCCATACCCAGTTCCAAAAGCGCGGACACGCGGCCGTTTAGTTCAACGGTGCCCGTATTGGCCTGCATGGTGCCGGAAATGATTTTGAGCAAGGTGGATTTACCCGCGCCATTCTGCCCAATAAGGCCGATGGCTTGGCCCGCCTCAACTTCAAAACTTACGTCTGAAAGAATGGTCTTTTCCGTAAGGGGAGCAATTTCAATTCCTATCCACCCCAGCACACGATGCCATTCAGACTTATAGGTCTTGAACGACTTTGAAATCTTGTCGACGCGTACAATACTCATAGTACATCCACCATATCCGGTCCTGCCCGGCGAAAGACCAAAAGCGCCACCACACTCGCAACAGCACCGATCGCCCCCACAATTAGGACCCCGGTGAATGAAGGTACAATAGATTGAACAATGACCTGGTGATAAAAATCAACCAGTTGAAAAACCGGATTGAGCCGCATCCACGTCATGTATTTTTCAGGGATGATGGTTGAGGGGTAAACGATCGGGGTGAGCCAAAACAACACCTGTAAAATGATCGGGGTAACTTGTTCCACATCGCGAATGAACACATTAACAACCCCCAAGAACAAACCAATGCCCATGGCAAATAGTGCAATGAGCGGGATCATTAAAAAGATCAACAACATTGGCCAACCGGGTGGGTGACCCAAAATTAAAAAGATCACCACCATCACCGCCAACAAGATAATATTGTTGGTGATCGCCGCACCCACTTCAATAATGGGCAGGGTAACGCGGGGGAAGTTGACCTTTTTGATGGCGTTGGCATTGCTCACAAACACTTTAATGCAACGGTCCAAAACCTCGGAAAACAAGTTCCACGCCAAAAGGCCAGACATCAAATAGATCGCATAGCCATAGGTATTTTCAATCCCCGGCACCTTAGCGGACAATAAATTGCTGAGGATGAAAGCATAAATTAGCACTTGGGAAAGCGGTTGAAACACAATCCACGCGGCGCCCAAACGCGATCGCACAAATCGGGCGCGGAAGTCATTCCAAATCGAATTGAGCAAAAAATGTCGATAGGCCCAAAGACTGACGAGAAGGTCTTTCATTCTTACAATTCCTGGTGCCGATCCGGCTTGCGTGTAGGTTACAAAAAATCAGAGCTGACAGTTACGCGCTTGCGGGTCAAATTTCAAGCTTTGCGGCACGGTTTGATGCGCTCGCGTTCAGTGCAATTTGCACACTCACATGTGAATATTCGCACAGACCCTTACGACCTTGGTCGAATATGTCTGCATATATTTGCACCAAACCAGCGAACCGCTGTTGACGCCAGCAGATGAGCGCGCCAAAACAGCTGCAAAAAAAGACAAAAGCTTCACGCTGGGGACTAGGGTTATGAAACTGAAAGAGCTTGACGCACCGGGCTATGAGCGGGTGGTTTTAGCAAGTGATGATGCCACGGGTTTGCGCTCGATTATTGCCATTCACAGCACAAAACTGGGACCTGCGGCTGGTGGTTGCCGTATGTTCAATTATGAAAATATTGACGCAGCCGAAACCGACGCACTGCGCTTGGCCAAGGGCATGACCTACAAAAACGCAGCGGCAAGCTTGCCACTGGGTGGCGGCAAGTCGGTGATTATTGCAGATCCGCGTAAAGACAAAACGCCTGAGTTGATGCAAGCGTTTGGCAAATTCGTCAATGAATTGGCTGGTACTTATTACACCGCAGAGGATGTTGGCATTTCCGTTGAGGACATTGCTGAAGCGGCCAAATTCACCAGTTATGCAGCGGGCCTATCAGATGGTCCATTTGGCAGTGGCGATCCTTCGCCAGTGACCGCGCGGGGTGTGTTTTTGTGCATGCAAGTGGCGGCCAAATACGGTTTAGGGACTAACGACCTTAAGGGCAAAACCGTTGCTGTGCAGGGCCTTGGCCATGTGGGCATGCATTTGTGCGCACATCTGCATGAAGCGGGGGCCAAACTTGTGGCCACAGATATCAATGCGACAGCCATTGAAGAAGCCAGCTCACGCTTTGGCGCAAGGATTGTGGACCCCGATGCCATTTACGGGGTTGAGGCTGATATTTTTGCCCCCTGCGCCATGGGCGCATCAATTTCACCAGGTTCCATCCCCCAGCTTAAAGCAAAAGTTGTTGCTGGGGCGGCCAACAATCAATTGGCAGATGAAAACTGCGGCCAATTGCTGGCAGACAGGGGCATTCTTTATGCGCCCGATTATGTGGTCAATGGCGGGGGCATCATCAATGTGGCCGCTGAAATTTTAAAGATTTCGGAGCAAGCTTGGGTTGAAGAAAAAGTCATTCGGCTGGCCGATACAACGGACCAAATATTGAGCCAAGCAACGACGACACATGCTTTACCCCATATTGTGGCTGATCAGTGGGTCGACAATATTTTGGCAAAAGCCTAAACAAACAAAGAAAAGGGGCCGGCAAGCCGACCCCCTCACTGCATGGAAATGCAAGTGAACTACTTTTTGGCAAGCAGGTCACGAATTTCGCCAAGCAACACTTCTTCTTTTGAAGGTGCGGGCGGCGCAGAAGGTGCGGCTTCTTCTTTTTTCTTCATGGAATTAATGCCCTTGACCACCAAGAAGATGGAAAACGCAATTATCAAGAATTTCACAACTGCATTCACGAACAGGCCAATGTTCATGGTAACGGCACCAGCTTCTTGCGCAGCGGCCAAAGTGGCATAGTTGCCAGCAGCTTCGTCTTTAAGCACAATAAACATGTTGGAAAAGTCCACGCCACCAATCAAAAGACCGATTACAGGCATAAACACGTCGTCCACAAGTGAGCCAACAATGGCACCAAATGCAGCCCCAATGATCACACCAACGGCCAGATCAATCATGTTGCCCTTCATGGCAAACTCTTTAAATTCTTTAAGCATGTTGTTTGTTCAACCCCTATCATTTTAGTATTTCGGTGCGCTCCCCTATTGGCGCCCTCGCGCAAAACAATAACAAAAACTTAATATATTTCAATTGGCTAAACTGTGTGAACAATTCGTTCGGCATTTCGACACAATCAAAGATGTGCGTAAATTAAACCGTTTCTTTTTTTGGTCAGTGCGGTAAAAGATCGTATCAAAGATTTCAACGCGTTAAAGGTGAACCAATGACCATCCGGCAGCATAGCGGCGACCTACCAAACCTAGACAATTATGGGCGCCAAGTGGCAATTGACACCGAAACAATGGGCCTAAACCCATTTCGCGACCGCTTGTGTGTGGTCCAACTTTCCCCGGGCGATGGCACTGCAGACGTGGTGAAAATTGAACTGGGGCAAACCGAAGCGCCAAATCTGCAAAAGCTTTTGGCCGATCAAGAGCGCACCAAACTCTTTCACTTTGCCCGTTTTGATATCGCTGCGCTCTATAATGCCTTTGGCACTGTAACCACGCCATCCTATTGCACCAAAATTGCTTCAAAATTGGTGCGTACCTACACAGATCGACACGGCTTAAAGGACCTTTCGCGCGAACTGTTGGGGGTCGATATGTCCAAACAGCAACAAAGTTCTGATTGGGGCGCGGAAAAGCTGACCAACGCGCAACTCGAATATGCTGCAAGCGATGTCCTATATTTGCACGACTTGCGCCGCCACTTGGACCGTATGCTAAAACGCGAAGGGCGAATGGAAATGGCGCAGGCTTGTTTTGACTTTTTGCCCACCCGCGTGCAGCTCGATTTGGCAGGCTGGCCAGAAACAGATATCTTCGCGCACAGTTAAACAAACCAGGCGCGGCGATGGCCAATCATTCAGCACCAATTGCCCAACGTGATATCGAAAGTGCGTTCAAAGGGATCGCACGACGGCATCTTATCGTCAAATTTCTGCGCATAATTGTACCCATCCTAGGTGCCGTTTTGTTCGCTTATTTGGTGTTGCCAATGGTTTTAAGCACCTTGTTCCCAGCCGCACAATTTGACGCGGTTCGCATCAATAGTGATCGTTTGATAATTGATGCTCCAAGGGCAAAAGGTGCCCTTGGTGATGGGGGGCGCTACCGTATTGCCGCTCACAGCGCTGAAACAGGGTTGACCAATCAAGACAGTGTGGACTTGGTTGATATGGTGGGCGATCTTTGGTTCGCTGATGGCACCACCGCTAAAGCGACTTCAGATGATGGTCGTTACAACTTTTTGGATGAAACCTTAGAAATGCTAACCCCCATTGAAATTTCATCGAGCAATGGAGATAAGGGGCGCCTCGGCAATGGTGTCATTTTCCTTTCTGAGCAGAGATTTACTGGCGGGAATGGGGTGCGATTTGACTTTATTGATGGCTCAACACTTGATGCGGCCACAATGAAGTACAATTCTGCGCAAGGAAAATGGGAATTCACCGATTTTACGCTGGTTTTAATACCCGCGCCCGAAAAGGACGTTTCGCAATGATGCGACTAAAAAGTATAGCCCATCTTGTTTTTGTTGGCATTGTTGTGTTCCTGATAGGAAGCGCAAGCGGATTTGCGCAATCCAGCGAACAGGTCAATATTACCGGGGATCTGTTTGAAATTGACCAGCAGAGCAAAACGGCCACCTTTACTGGCAACGTATACGCCAAACAAAAAACCTTTCAACTCTGGGCCCCACGGCTGATTGCCTCCTATGGAGAGGGCGGCCCTTCAGATTTGAAAAAGGTCACCGCAGATGGCCGCATTCGGGTGGAGTTTGGCAATCAAAAAGCGATTGCTGACCGAGGTATTTATGACCCGTCAACAAAATCACTCACGCTTATTGGGAATGTTTCGACCAGTCAAACGGGGTCAAATGATGTGATCAATTCAAATGAAATGATCATTGACCTGAGCACCAACACCACACGGTTTGAAGGTGGTGGCAAAAACAATGGCCGCGTAACCGCCACTTTTGGGTCTGGGAACTAACCATGGCCGGTGAAGTTGATCCCACAGGTTGGTTGGTTGCCCACTCTCTTGCTAAATCCTATGGCAAAAAAGTGGTTATTCGAGACGTGTCTGTTGCGGTAAACAGAGGCGAAGCGGTTGGCCTATTGGGCCCAAATGGCGCGGGCAAGACCACTGTCTTTTCAATGATCATGGGCATTGTTGCCCCCGACAATGGCGAGATTTTGCTACACGGGCGGCCAATCACTGGCTTACCCCTGTTTCAGCGCGGTCGATTGGGCATGGGGTATTTGCCTCAGGAACCCTCAATATTTCGCGGCATGGACGTTAAAGACAATATTTTGTCCATTCTAGAAGGCCATGTGAAGTCGTCAAAGGCCCGCCACGAACGCTTGGATCAACTGCTTGAAGAGTTTTCCATTACCCACATCCGCGATGTTGATGCGCTTGCCTTGTCCGGCGGCGAGCGTCGTCGCGTGGAAATCGCTCGGGCTTTGGCGGCAGACCCTGCCTTTATGTTGCTCGATGAACCATTTGCCGGGGTTGACCCCATTGCGGTGGGTGAAATTCAAGGGTTGGTCAAACAATTGACCGACAAAGGCATTGGCGTTCTAATCACCGATCATAATGTGCGCGAAACCTTAGGGCTGGTGGATCGAGCCTATATTATCCATGGTGGGCAAGTGATGGTGCAGGGTCGCCCCGAAGATATCACCAATGACAAAGAAGCCCGTCGCGTATATTTGGGCCAAGATTTCCACCTTTAGTCTGGGCCCACCAGCCACATATTCACAAGTTTGAAATATTGTTGTCAGATTGTTTGGCATGAAACTTGTATAGGGCATGCAAATCATGGCATTTTCTCCTTAAAGACCTGATTTCCATTCACGGAGCACCACCAAATGGCGCTGGGCCCACGCCTTGAACTAAGACAAGCACAAACGCTTAAATTGACGCCGCAATTGATGCAGTCAATCAAGCTTTTGCAATTGTCTCATCTTGAGCTGAGCACATTTGTTGAAGCCGAATTGTTGCACAACCCACTGCTGGAGCGCGCGGACCCAAATGCGGATTCTGATGGCGATGGCCCCAGTGAGCAGGATGGCACACCATCAAGCGATGCGGCACAAGATATTTCAAGCCGAACCGAACAAATGGAAAGCGCTGTTTCTGTGGCCAGCGAGATGGATACTGACCCCTCAAATCTGTTTCCCGAACAGGTGGGCCAAGATTCTGTTTCTCAATCCACCACCAGTTACCAAGAAAGCCGCGGACAAGGGGTTGGCCCTGAAAAGGCAGAGATCGACCAATATGTTTCGTCGCAAAAATCCCTCGGCGATCATCTGATTGAACAGGTTCATTTGATTTTGCGCCACCCCGGGGATCTATTGATCGCCAGCGCGATCATTGAGAACCTTAATGAGGCTGGGTACCTAGACAAAGATTTGGACCAAATCGCTGAGCAATTGGGCACAGAACTTGGGCATGTTGAAGCGGTGCTTGAAGCCATTCAAGGGTGCGACCCCATCGGCATATTCGCCCGCAACGTGCCTGAATGTTTGGCCATTCAATTGCGCGAAAAAGACCGTCTGGACCCGATGATGCAGGCGCTTCTGGACAATATAGACCTTGTGGCGGCCCACAAATTCAAAGAATTGATGGCGCTGATCAATTGTGACCAAGATGATCTCAAAGACATGCTTACCGAGATCAAACGGCTCAACCCGCGCCCTGGTGCTTCGTTTGAAGGATCGGCCATTCAACCCGTTGTGCCAGATGTTTACATTCGCGCCGCGAATGGTGGGGGATGGCAAATTGAACTAAACAATGATGTTTTGCCCAACGTTTTGATCAATCGCACCTATTATGCTGAGGTCTCTGCAAAGGCCAAAAAGGGCGAAGAAAAGACCTATTTGCAAGAGTGCATGCAAACCGCTAATTGGTTGACCAAAAGCCTTGATCAACGCGCGCAAACCATCCTTAAGGTCACCAGTGAAATCGCCCGACAGCAAGATGGATTTTTGGTGCATGGGGTGTCACACCTTAAACCGATGACACTCAAAATGGTGGCCGAAGCGGTGGACATGCATGAAAGCACCATCAGCAGGGTGACGGCCAACAAATATGTGTCAACGCCGCGCGGCCTGTTTGAGTTGCGCTATTTCTTCACCAGCGCCATTTCAAGCTCTACAAGTGGCGACGAGGACCATTCAGCCGAAGCCGTGCGGCACGAAATCAGGCAATTGATTGAAGCGGAGGACCCTAAAAAGATCCTCTCTGACGACAAATTGGCGGTGATTTTGAATGACAAATTTCAAATGGGGGTGGCCCGTCGCACAGTCGCCAAATACCGCGAAGCCATGGGCTATCCATCGTCCGTCATTCGGCGTCGACAAAAACGGGACATGATGAGCTAGTTGCGCCCTTTGGCTGGGGTTAAAAAATCGACCAATCTAACTCGTTGACCACTTGCTCCAGCATCTGCGTGCCGATCAATGAGTTGCCATGCTTGTTCAGCCCCGGAGACCAAACAGCAATCGATGCAATATGCGGCACAACCGCCAAGATCATGCCGCTGACGCCGCTTTTTGCCGGCACACCCACCCGATATGCAAAGTCGCCAGATCCATCATAATGCCCACACGTCAACATGATGGCGGCGATACGTTTGGCCCGTTTTGCAGACACCATTTGCCCGTTTTGCGGACCAAGCCCCCCGCCAAAGGCCAAAAAGCGCCCAGCCCGCGAAAGCTGCACGCAAGACATCGATAAAGCGCATTGATGAAAATAAACGCCCAACGTCAGGTCAACTTCGTCGCGCAGATTGCCATGGGAAGCAAGATAATGCGCAAGCGCGCGGTTGCGGTGTCCTGTTTGGGTCTCCGACATGGCAACGGCCTTATCGATATGAATGGTTTCGTCTTCGGCTAACGCGCGGACAAAGCTCACAATTTGGGCCAACGCTTCTTTGGGCTGATAGCTGGTTAAAATCGAATCGGTGACCACAATTGCCCCCGCATTGACGAATGGATTTCGGGGCACCCCATTTTCATGTTCGAGCTGCAAAATCGAATCGAATGCGGAACCCGAGGGTTCTCGCCCAACCCGGCTCCACAATCGATCGCCAACCGTGCCGAGCGCTAGGGCTAGGGTGAAGACCTTGGAGACAGATTGAATGGTGGTTTGCTGGTTGCAGTCCCCAGCGCTAATGGTCTCGCCATTGGCCAAAGTGACCGCAATACCGGCTTTTTGAGGATCGGCTTTTGCCAATTCGGGAATATAGGCGGCGACTTTGCCCCGCTCTTTGGTTTGTTCGGCCCGCTCGATTGCGCGTTGAAGTGCCGATTTGATCTCATCTAACGATTGGCTCACAAAAACTCCTCAACACTAAGCGCTCCACTCAAGCAATTTGAGAGGTGATTGGAAACCCTTGTTTGATGAATTGGTACACAATTGCTCAACCTCAGCACAAAACACGTACTTCCTGATGCAGATCAACGGCAATTGAGGGGAATTTTGCAAAACATTAACTGCGCCGCGAAAAGCGGTGTGATTCACAAGTGCATAGCTAAAGATGGTAGCGTTTTTTTTAATCGCATGGAAGGGATTTAGACGAGATAATCATAAAATTGATTGATTGCGTTTCCGCTGATTTGGGCGTTACACTTTCAATTGTGAGGACTCGTCCTCGGCTATTCAGCCCTTCAATAATTTTAACGAAATGGGGTACAAAATGAACTTACGTGTTTCAGGCAAGAACATGGATGTTGGCGATGCATTGCGCACAAAAGCATTGGATCATCTCGAATCCGCAGTCACCAAATATTTTGACGGCGGCTATGATGGACATCTCACATTGGAACATGAGGGTAAGCGGTTCAGTGCCGATTGTCTCGTTCATTTGGATACAGGCGTTGTGCTGCAAGCTAGCGCCGTGGCAGGTGATGCCACTTCAGCTTTTGAAACAGCTGCGGAGCATATTGAAAAACGGCTTCGTCGCTACAAGCGCAAACTGAAAAACCATCGCCGTGTAGCGGGCAATGTGCCCACCGCACAGTCGTACGTTTTGGCATCGCCAGAATCGCAAGAAGAGGTTGAAGAAGACTTCTCTCCAGCGGTCATCGCCGAATCAACTTCAGACCTACATTCCATAAGTGTTGGTGAAGCTGTTATGGAGCTCGACCTGTCTCAACAGGACGTCTTGGTGTTCCGCCATGCTGGACATGGACGCGTTAATGTGGTTTATCGCCGGGCTGATGGAAATATCGGCTGGGTTGACCCAGCACAGCAAGACGCTTAAAACGCGCCACTTCGGTGTTCGACGAACGAGAGATTTTTAATGGAACTCGCTGACATCCTTACAAAGGAAGCCATTGTGCCCTGTGCCAAGGCGACATGTAAGCGGCAACTGCTGCAACTTGCAGCGGACAAAGCTGCTGAACTTGTTGGCGGTGATGCCCTTCAAATCTTTAAAACGCTGACCGAACGTGAACAACTGGGCACAACGGGGCTTGGCGAGGGAATCGCCATCCCCCACGGCAAAATCGATGGGTTAAAGGGCGTTACTTGCGTCTTTGTGCGACTAGACCATCCTATTGATTTTGACGCTGTTGATGACAAGCCTGTTGATTTGGCGTTTGTGCTGCTCGCCCCCAAAGGCGCGGGCGCCGACCACCTGAAAGCTTTGTCGCGCATCGCCCGTCTGGTGCGCTCAAACAATGTTGCCCAAGAAGCCCGCAAAACCCGCGACGCCAAAGAGCTTTATCAGCTTTTGACCCGCGCTAAGGGCCACTCAGACGCAGCCTAAGCCATTTCTGGCACCCCCAACAAATTGACAATCCCTATCGTGGGGCGCACCATAATTCTTTGTTTTAAGAATATGGGAGCGCCAAATGTTTCGTTTATTGCTCGCTACGGCCATGCTTTTGCCAAGCACGGCAATCGCAATGGATTTATCATTTGAATGGGGCGATACGCCCGCCTGCAATACGGGCTGGCCGGATGTCATTGATAGCCCGGTCTTTGAAGTCAAAGACGTGCCCGAGGGCACGCAGAAACTAAAGTTTAGTTTGAAAGACCTAGATGCACCCGGCTTTAGTCACGGCGGGGGCACCATAAGTTATGATGCAGAAACGCTTATTGACGCCGGTGCTTTTACCTATAAAGGGCCATGTCCGCCTAACGGCAAACACGAATATCAATGGACAATGACCGCCTTGGACTTTTACGGCGACAAATTGGGCACAGCAAAGGCAGTGCGCTATTTCCCCGAATAGGCATCAAAGACTTGTTTGGCTTAGTGCCGCACGGTCACATTGTGACCAGTGTCATCTAACCATTGGCGCAATGCAGCGCTGTCATCAGTGATCAGCACAGGGGTGCCATCTGCTGCGAATAGGGCTTCAAACTCTGCTTGCTCGGGCGCATCTTTTGCCTCTGGAAACATGGTTTTAAGCTGCTTGCCGGTCAGATGACGGCGGTAAACGATTTTATCTTCTCCAAGCGCCAAAAAGTCTTCTTTGCTCAAAGGGGTTTGTTGGGTGTGCTGGGCCATATCTTTACTCCTGACGTAGATTTGGGCGCACTTGATCTGTGATCACGTGCAAAACCCAAGTTGGCTGATTTAATTGGCGGACTTGATTTTGATCCGTTTGGCGACCTTTTCAATATTGGGTCGGCGGATCATGACATTGAGCAAACCATCGCGCAGTTCAGCGCCTTCAACCAACATGGCCTCGGCCAGTAAAAAACTGCGTTGGAATTGTCGCGCGGCAATGCCGCGATGTAAAAACTCGCGTTTTGGATCATCGGACTGTCGTCCGCGGATCAAAAGCTGATTGTCTTCAAGTGTGATTTCCAATTCATCTTCACCAAAGCCAGCCACAGCGATCGAAATCAGAAAGGTTTCTGATCCGTCTTCTGCAGCAACGCGTTCGATGTTGTAAGGTGGATAGCCGTCAGCAGCCTTGGCCAACCGGTCTAATCGCTGTTCAAACTCGTCAAAGCCGAGCAAAAATGGGGAGGAGAAGAATGACATACGTGACATATTGTTTTTCGTAAGAGCATATGCACCAAGGCCAAACGCTCAACCGTCCTTTGTTCAAAGCAACTTTTTAGACCCGCTAAGCGGCGCCTGTATCCATGATATGGTTGGCCTGCGCTAAAGTTCAAGAGTGTAGGATAAAATCCCTTTGACCGCGACGCGCTTGATAAAGGCCTGTTGCCGTTGATGCCCAAAGCCTCATAAGGTTTGTTCATGTTTTTATCCGTCGTTATGCCCGCCTTTAAGGCCCAAAACACAATCATTGCCAGTGTGCACAGCGCCCTGACACAAACACACAAGAATTTTGAGCTGGTGATCTCAAGTGATGATCAATTCAATTATGAAGAGTTTTTGCGCGAAAATGCCATTAATGATGCGCGCCTGGTTTTTACCGAAACGGGCGCGATCGGCACAGGGTCATCGAACGCGCGAAACATCGGCATAAACAAAGCCAAAGGCCGCTATATAGTTGTGCTAGATGCTGACGACCAATTTGTACCAACCAAATTGGAACTGGTGGCCAAAGCGCTAGAGTTTCACCCCCTGGTCACAACGGGCTTAGAAGTTGTGACCAACAAGGGCGAACATTTGCGACAGGTGGGGTGTGTGGGCAAAAACCGCAAGTTGAGCGCAGGCGCGTATAAATTCACCAATATCTCAATGGACAGTATGGTGGCCCACGACCGTGAGAAAATTCCGGTCGAATATGACGTGGAATTGCCGTGTCTTGTTGACCTTGGTTTGATGCTGAGCGCTTTTTGCCATGTGGATGGCAGCTTCCACCTTGCTTTGCCGTTACACCGCTATTTTAAACAGGTCCAATCCATCAGTATGGGGCCTGAAGCGAGCCAGCGGTATGTGCGAATCAAAAGATTGTTGCTGGACCGGCTTCGGTCGGGTTTCTATCCCCTTGCAGGCGGTACAAGTGCCCAAAGCGGCCTGATCTCATTCCTTGAACTCTCACTTAAAGCTGAGAACCAGTTTGATGCGGCAAAACGCCGGAAAAGCGACCTTTTGTTCGAAGATCACCTCGAATCAAGGCTACGAGATTTTACTGGCTGATCAAGATTCAGGGCTTTATTGATAAAATGTGAGTCTTGTCAGACAATTACATCAAAATTTTTTTGATTTGTGGTTGCACCAATCGTCAAAAGAAGCTTTGTTACGTCTGCTTGCGGCGTCCGAGTGCCGCAAATGATAATTGGAGGGAAACATTATCATGAAGAAATTTGGAAAGCTGTTGGCAGCAACGGCTCTCATGAGTGCAACGGTTATGGGCTCAGCCTATGCCAAGACACTCGTATATTGTTCTGAAGGTTCGCCTGAAGGCTTCGACGTTGCACCTTACACAGCAGGTACAACTTTTGATGCGTCTTCTAAGCCACTTTACAACCGTTTGGTTGAATTTAAGCGCGGCACATCGCAGGTTATTCCTGGTTTGGCTGAAAGCTGGGAAGTGTCTGAAGACGGTTTGGAGTATACCTTCAACCTTCGTAAAGGCGTGAAGTTCCACACAACGAGCTTCTTTACACCATCACGCGATTTCAATGCAGACGACGTATTGTTCTCATTTGATCGTCAGCGCAACGCTGATCACCCATGGTACGAATATGTACCAGGCATCTCTTGGGAATATTTCAACGGCATGTCTATGCCTGACCTTATCAGCGATATCGTTAAAGTTGACGATTACACTGTGAAGTTCATTTTGACACGTCCTGAAGCGCCAATGGTTGCAAACCTTGCAATGGATTTTGCTTCAATCGTTTCTGCAGAATATGCAGATCAGTTGACTGCATCTGGCACACAAGAAATGCTCAACCAAGAGCCAGTGGGCACAGGTCCATTTAGCTTTGTTGCATACCAAAAAGATGCAGTGATCCGTTATGCGGCGCACGGCGACTATTGGGGTGGCAAGCAGCCAATCGATGATTTGGTATTCGCAATTACAACTGACGCTGCGGTTCGTGGCCAAAAGTTGAAAGCGGGCGAATGTCACATTGCTCCATATCCTAACCCTGCTGATATTGAAGGCCTAAAAGCTGACAGCAACTTGGTTATGATGGAACAGCAAGGCTTGAACGTTGGTTACCTTGCGTACAACACGCAAGTGGCACCATTTGACAACGCAAAAGTACGTAAAGCGTTGAACATGGCAATCAACAAACAAGCGATCTTGGATGCTGTATTCCAAGGCGCTGGTTCAGCTGCTAAAAACCCAATTCCACCAACCATGTGGTCTTACAACGACGCAATCGTAGACGATGCATATGATCCAGCTGCTTCAAAAGCTATGCTTGAAGCTGAAGGCGTATCTGGTCTTGAAATGGAAGTTTGGGCAATGCCTGTTCAGCGTCCATACAACCCAAATGCTCGTCGTATGGCTGAATTGATCCAAGCCGATTTCGCTGAAGTTGGCGTAAACGTTCAAATCGTTTCTTACGAGTGGGGTGAGTACCTTGCACGTTCGAAAGAATTGGATCGTAAAGGTGCGGTTCTACTTGGTTGGACTGGTGACAATGGTGATCCTGACAACTTCCTAGCGGTTCTTTTGGGCTGTGATGGTGTTGGTGGTTCAAACCGCGCTCAGTGGTGTAACGAAGAGTTTGACGCTTTGACACTTAAAGCGAAAACTGTTTCAGACGCTGCAGAACGTACTAAGCTTTATGAAGAAGCACAGGTTGTGTTTAAGCGTGAAGCACCTTGGGCGACTATTGCGCACTCAACAGTGTTCATGCCAATGTCCAAGAAAGTTAAAGGTTATGTGATGGACCCATTGGGCGGTCACTGGTTTGACGGTGTTGATCTAGACCAGTAGGTCTTGGATCGAACTTAAGGGGACTGAAGCAGGCGCTGTATTGAACAGCGCCTGTTTTCTTAGAAAAAAAGAATGTTCAAATTCATCATCAGTAAGTTGGCCATGATTGTGCCAACATTTTTCGGGATCACGATTGTGGCTTTTGGCTTCGTTCGTGTTCTACCGGGGGATCCAATCCTAGCGCTCGCAGGAGAGCGCGGGGTTAAGCCAGAGCGCTATCAAGAGCTTCTGGTCCAGTTTGGCTTTGATAAGCCAATTTGGGAGCAATATTTCACCTATTTGGTCAACCTGTTTCAAGGTGATTTTGGCACATCGATTGCCACCAAACGCCCTGTTCTGGACGAGTTTTTGACCCTCTTTCCCGCCACAATAGAACTTGCACTTTGTGCGATTATATTTGCGGTATTGTTGGGCATTCCAGCTGGCATTATTTCCGCTGTAAAACGCGGGTCATGGTTTGATCAAACAACCATGGGCATCGCGCTTGCTGGTTACTCTATGCCGATTTTTTGGTGGGGGCTTTTGCTCATCATCTTCTTCTCAGGCACATTGGGGTGGACACCAGTATCGGGCCGGATTTCGCTTCTCTATTATTTCCCACAAGTCACCGGCTTTATGCTGATCGATAGTTTCCTGTCGGGACAACAAGGGGCATTTAAATCCGCCTTTATGCATTTGATCTTGCCAACCATTGTGCTGGGCACAATTCCATTGGCAGTGATTGCGCGCCAAACCCGCTCAGCCATGCTAGAAGTGTTGGGCGAAGACTATGTGCGCACCGCGCGGGCCAAGGGCTTGGGGCAAATGCAGGTTATTGGCGTGCACGCATTGCGTAACGCGCTTATTCCGGTGATCACCACCATCGGCCTACAGGTCGGTGTTTTGCTTGCTGGGGCGATTTTGACCGAAACCATTTTCTCTTGGCCGGGCATCGGCAAGTGGATGGTTGATAGTATTTTTAGACGGGATTACCCGTCTGTGCAGGGTGGCTTGGTGCTGATTGCGCTGATCGTGATGGTGGTAAACCTCACTGTTGACGTGCTCTATGGCTTCATCAACCCGCGCATCAGGCATCAGTGAGGATATCAAGATGACTGATACACAAACAACAAAAGTTGACCAAACCGTTGTCAAAGCAGAAGCGCGCAATGCGCAACTGCAAATGCTCAACGAGTTTTGGCATTACTTTAGCGCCAACAAAGGGGCCGTAATCGGTCTCGTGATTGTTGGCATTATGGTCTTTGTGGCCGCCTTTGCGCCTTGGTTGGCCCCGCACGATGCGGGTCACCAATATCGCGACGCATTTTTGATGCCACCTGTTTGGGAAACTGGTGGCAGCTGGAAATTCATCCTTGGCACCGACGCAGTGGGTCGAGACATGCTGTCTCGCCTAATTCATGGTTCGCGCTTTTCGCTGTTCATTGGGGTAATCGTTGTGTCGATTTCCTTGACCGGCGGCATCATCATTGGCCTTGTGGCGGGTTATTTCCGTGGTTGGGTTGATGGGATCATCATGCGGGTGATGGATATCATCCTTGCGTTTCCATCCTTGTTGATGGCCTTGGTGCTGGTGGCGATTTTGGGCCCAGGCCTTGTGAATGCCATGATCGCAATCGCGATTGTGTTGCAACCTCACTTTGCCCGCTTAACGCGTGCTGCGGTGATGAGCGAAGCCAACCGCGAATATGTGACCTCTGCCAAAGTGGCAGGTGCTGGGCATATGCGGCTTATGTTCAAAACCATTTTGCCAAACTGTCTTGCGCCTTTGATCGTGCAAGCAACCTTGTCGTTTTCAACAGCAATTTTGGATGCGGCAGCGCTTGGCTTCTTGGGCATGGGCGCACAGCCTCCCACCCCTGAATGGGGCACAATGCTTGCTGAAGCGCGTGAATTCGTGTTGCGGGCATGGTGGGTTGTGACCTTCCCAGGCATTGCCATTCTGGTTACCGTTTTGGCCATCAATTTGGTGGGCGACGGCTTGCGCGATGCGCTCGATCCGAAACTGAAGCGGAGTTAGAGCCATGAACGTATTGGAAATCCAAAACCTTACCGTGACCTTTGACACAGCCGATGGCCCGTTTAAGGCCGTTGATGGAGTCAATTTTAGCGTCAACCAAAACGACATTCTCGCCATTGTGGGCGAGAGTGGGTCGGGCAAATCCGTGGCCATGCTTGCAGTGATGGGGCTTTTGCCGAAAACCGCAACCATTACCGCCGACAAGATGACATTTGAAGGCAAGGACATTCAAAACCTTGGCGAAGGCGAACGGCGCGAGCTCATCGGCAAAGACATTTCGATGATCTTCCAAGAGCCAATTGCCAGCCTAAACCCGTGCTTTACGGTGGGCTTTCAAATCGATGAAATGCTTAAGGCGCACACGTCCCTTAATGGGCGCGAACGCCAAGCACGTTCTGTTGAGCTGTTTGAATTGGTGGGCATTCCTGACCCTGCTAAGAAGCTCAAAAGCTACCCGCACCAACTCTCTGGCGGTCAATGCCAGCGGGTGATGATTGCAATGGCCATTTCATGTAGCCCAAAATTGTTGATTGCTGATGAGCCCACAACGGCGCTCGATGTGACCATCCAAAAGCAAATTCTTGATTTGCTGTTGGATATTCAAAAGCAAAACAATATGGCACTGATCATGATCACCCACGATATGGGTGTTGTGGCTGAAACCGCGCAACGGGTTGTGGTGCAGTATAAAGGCCGCCAGATGGAAGAAGCTGGCGTGCTTGAACTGTTTGAAAACCCACAAAGCCTTTACACCAAAGCGCTGCTTTCGGCATTGCCTGAGCGGGCAGAAGGTGATCGGTTGCCAACGGTTTCTGACTTTGCAGATACCTTCGAGCAAGAAGGAGCCTCATCATGAGCGACGCAATTCTAAGAGCCAAAGACATTACCCGTGACTATGTCACCAAGGGGTCAATGTTCAAAGCGGGCGATGTGGTTCACGCCCTCAAGGGCATTAGCTTTGATGTCAAAGAAGGCGAAACACTGGCACTCGTTGGCGAAAGTGGATGCGGCAAGTCTACCCTGGCACGTATCCTCACCATGATTGATGCGCAAACATCGGGCGAGTTGGAAATTGAAGGCAAGAACATTAATATTGCCGATCAAAAACCAACGCCTGAAATGCGCCAGCGCATGCAAATCGTGTTTCAAAACCCATATGGGTCTTTGAACCCGCGCCAAAAAGTGGGCGAAGTGCTTGAAGAGCCTTTGGTGATCAACACCAATATGGGCGCTGAAGAACGTCGTGAACGGGCTATGGAAATGTTGCAAAAGGTCGGGCTTGAGCCTGTGCATTATGGACGTTATCCGCACATGTTCTCCGGTGGTCAACGCCAGCGGATCGCTATCGCGCGGGCTTTGATGTTGCGGCCAAAAATATTGGTACTCGATGAGCCAGTGTCTGCTTTGGACCTATCGGTTCAAGCGCAGATTTTGAACTTGCTTGCTGATTTGCAGGACGAGTTTAACCTCTCCTATATCTTCATCTCGCACGATTTGTCCGTGGTAAAATATATCGCTGACAGGGTGATGGTGATGTATTTTGGTGAGATTGTTGAACAAAATACACGCGAAGAGATCTTCTCTAACCCGCAGCACGAATATACCAAAACCTTGCTGGCGGCGACGCCACGCGCGACGGTTGAATCAATCAAGAAGCGGTTGGGCGTTGCCTAGTTGTTAGATTGATTTTGAGTTTGAAGAAGGCGGGGCTTGGCTCCGCCTTTTTTGTTGCGCCGCCGTTGGGCGCTGCGCTCAGCCTTTGCCGCGCTCTCGCCGCGCAGGCTGGCCCGGCACCTCCGAGCATTTTGCATTGCCGCCGTCGCGAACTGCGTTCGCTTCCCCGGCCCCCCCCCGCCATTTTGCATTGCCGCCGTTGGTCGCTACGCTCCCGACCCCGGCACCCCCGCCGATTGGTGCGTCTCAAAGATTCTGTGCAAGCGAGGGATAAGATGGACGAAACAACTTGTTGTTGAGGACCTCGGCCAACTTTAGGCCGCGCCCGCGCAGGTGAAGCAAATCGCATAGTGCGGACACACTTGTGTGTTTAGCGCGTCATGCAATTTGTGGTACACACCGTGCGCAAAAACAGGCCTCACCTGCTTTTAATTTTGCCGATCAACACTACAATGCTATCAAGCAATCTAGAGATAGGTAGGCTTAACATTGCTAGACAAAACCACCCCAATTTTCGGCGCGCATTATGCACAGCTGCCGGATCGCTTTTACGCTGAGCAACCTGCAACACCGGTTGCTAAACCCAGCTGGATTGCGTTCAATAAGCTATTGGCAGAAGACTTGCAGCTGGATGCCACACAAATGGCCGCTGAGGCCGGCCTTGCCATTTTTGCAGGCAACCAGACCGCGCCCGGCACAGTGCCGCTGGCCATGGCTTATTCGGGGCATCAGTTCGGCCATTGGAACCCAAGTTTGGGTGATGGGCGTGCGCTTTTATTGGGCGACGTTACTGACAAAGCTGGCCAGCGTTTCGATATCCAGCTGAAAGGCTCTGGCCCGACGCCCTTTTCGCGCAACGGGGATGGCCGCGCAGCGCTTGGCCCGGTGTTGCGTGAATATGTTTTGTCTGAAGCCATGAACGCCATGGGCATTGCCACAACGCGCGCCCTTGCCGCTGTATCAACGGGCGAAAAAGTACGCCGAGAAACGCCATTGCCCGGCGCTATTATTACGCGCGTTGCAAAAAGCTTTGTGCGCGTTGGCACCTTCCAATATTTTGTGGCCCATGACGACAAAGAAGGCCTAATGGCGCTCGCCGATTTTTCAATAGAACGGCATGAGCCTGACCTCAAAGGGACCGAATATCCCTATTTAGAACTGCTCAAACGCGTGGTATCGCGTCAAGCCCATCTGATCGCCAGCTGGCAATTGATCGGCTTCATCCATGGGGTTATGAACACCGACAATGTTTCCATTGCGGGCGAAACCATTGACTATGGTCCTTGCGCCTTTATGGATCAATATGACCCGGCAACGGTTTTTAGTTCCATCGATAGTTTGGGCCGCTACGCCTATCAAAACCAACCGCGCATTGGCCAATGGAATCTGAGCGTTCTCGCGCAATCCATGCTGCCAATTTTGCATGAGGATGAAGACCAGGCTTTGGCGCTCGCCCAAGATGCGATCAACGAATTTTCTGCCCAGTTTGACTTGGCGTTTCGCGCCGGTTTGCTCAAGAAAATCGGCATTGTTGAAGAGCAATCTGGAGACTATGAACTCGCCATTGAATTGCTTGATACGATGAAGCAGGCGCGCGCCGATTTTACCAATACGTTCCGTGCCCTTTCGAACTTGGACTTGTCCGCCCCAGAAATTGGAGCGGCGCAATTGCCGCTCACCGATTGGGTCAACAATTGGCTGCGCCATACGGATGGGGGCAAACGGATCGACCAAAACCTAATGCGGTTGGTGAACCCAGCTTTCATTCCGCGCAACCACCGGATTGAAGCAATGATACAAGCCGCAACGCGTGGCGACTTTTCATTGTTTCACGAGTTGATGGAAGTTTTGGCGACCCCTTTTGAGGATAAGCCAATTCACCACGCCTACACGCTACCACCAGCGCCCGATGAGCGTGTGCATCAGACGTTTTGCGGGACCTGAGTTTTCGCGCGTGAGCCATTAATCTCATTGCGATGTGGCGACACTATTCATATCAACAAACGGTGCGCAGTGTGAGGAAAAAAAAGGCGACCCGAGGGCCGCCTTTAGGTGGGAGGATGTTCTTTGTTATCGCGTGACGATTTCTGGTCCCATCATCGCATAGGGCAGTGCGGTTGAAAGCGCTGGCCAATAGGTAACGATGACCAAGAACACCATCAACACTGCCACGAATGGCAGGGCCGCCTTGACCACTTGAAGCAAACTCATGCCCGTTATCCCTGAAGTCACGAACAAGTTGAGCCCAATGGGCGGTGTGATCATGCCAATTTCCATGTTCACCACCATGATGATCCCCAAATGGATTGGGTCAACGCCCAACTCAATAGCGATAGGGAACACAACGGGTGCCACGATCAACAGCAAGCCAGATGGCTCCATGAATTGCCCGCCGATCAACAACAATATGTTGACCGCGATGAGGAACGTGAACCAGTTAAAGCCAGCGCCCAACATCAATTCAGTGATGGCTTGCGGAATACGCTCTGACGTCAAAACATGGGCAAACAGCAAGGCATTGACGATGATGAACATCAACATCAGCGTTGTTTTGGATGCATCCACCAACACTTTGCGGGTGTCATTGTGGAACATGGCCGTTGGGAAATTGCCAAAAATCATGCCAAGGTTGCGGCCCCAAATCGGCAGGCCTGCAACAAGGTGAGAGGGTACCCGCGCCAAGCTGCCTTCAGGATCACGCCAAATCGTATAAGCGATCATAGCCGCAACGCCAGCCCCAAGGCCTGTCCAAAACCGAACAGTGAAACCAACCGCTTCGCTGTCGCCAAAAGCAAAGAATGAAAGGGTCATCCAAAGCCCGAACAAGGAAATGCCATAAACCGTTGCTGAAAAACCGATACGGGTTTTGCTTGGCGCGTCTTCTGGCACCCAAGGGATGTCTTTAAGCGGGCCCATATCTCGGTAAACAAAAATGGCAATGAAGAAGGCATAAATCGCCGCAACAGCTGCCGCTTCTGTTGGGGTAAATACCCCCCCATAAATGCCGCCGATAATGATGACGATCAGGAACAGGCCCCAACCGGCTTGCTTGCCGCCTTGTAAGATTTCGCCGTAACCCTTCCAGGGTTCAGCTGGCAACTTCTTGATGCGCGCAACCACATAAATGGCCAACATCAACATGGCACCTGCCACAAGCCCTGGGATCACCCCGGCCAAGAACATGCGACCAACAGAAACATCCGTTGCTGCAGCATAAACCACCATCACGATTGATGGGGGGATGAGAATGCCCAAGGTACCCGCATTGGCGATAATGCCCGCCGCGAATTCTTTTGAGTAACCCACTTGCATCATGCCCGCGATGGCAATCGTGCCAATAGCCACAACGGTTGCGGGTGAAGAACCCGACAAAGCCGCGAACATCATACAGGCCAAAACAGAAGCCATGGCCAAGCCACCACGGAAATGGCCCACCGCTGCAATGGCAAAGCGGATGATGCGTTTTGCAACGCCGCCTGTTGACATAAAGGACGCCGCCAAAATGAAAAACGGGATCGCCAACAAGGTGTAATGTTGGGCAGAGTTGAACAATTGCAGCGCCACAGATGACATAGAGTCGTGCGACAAAAACGCAATGACGATGATAGAGGACAACCCAAGCGAAACCGCAACCGGCACCCCAAGGAACAAGAGCCCGATGACCAGGGCGAAGAGAATTGTTGCAGCCATTATGCCTGCTCCCCTTTCAAGACGTCTTTGTTTTCAGCAACCAGATCTTCAGCTTCGTGACCCGCAATAATCAGTTCGCGCTCGCCGCGAATTATCTGGATCATGGCTTGCAGTGATCTGAACGCTAAAAGCCCCAACCCGACGGGTAAGATCAAATAGGCCATCCAGCGCTTCACGCGCTCTTCAAGCCCCAAGGGTTCTGAAATCCACGTTGGATATTTAAGGTCTTCAAGACCAAGCTGGAGTTGATACATTTTAGACCAATAAACAACCGCGCCGCCTTTTGAAGTGACGCCAAAAATTTTCATCCAATCAACCGAAATCAGCATAACCGCATAGAGCAGTGTGGCCGCCGCACCAAAGATCGCCACATAGCGCAGGCCTTTGCCCGGCAACATGCGGATAAAGGCGTCAACACCCAGATGTGAGCCCATTTTGACGCCATAGGACATGCCAAAAAGGATGAGCCACGCAAAGATGATCCGCGTCAACTCAAGCGCGCCGCCAAAAGTGGTGTTGAACCCGTAGCGCATAACAACTTGCACAAATGAGATGATGGTGATCAGCGCCAAAAGCGTTGCAAGAATGTTTTCTTCTAATCGCGTTACCGCGCTTTCCCAGCGCCGTTCGGCTAAAAAAAGCGCAAGAATGAGCAGTCCGGTGCCCGCATAAAGCCAGGTCGCAGCCATTGTCTTTCCCCAAAAAAATCGAAATTACGATGCATCATGCTGGGCATCGTGCCAGACTTGGGACCGGAGCGCGAATTTCGCGCTCCGCCCTTGTGTATAACTCAGATGAGTTTACATGCCTGCAGCAACGGCCGCATCGATAACATCTTGGCCGATACCGTCTGCAAACTGTGCCCAAACTGGCTTCATAACATCAACCCAAGCTTGACGTTGTTCAGCTGTAAGTTCACGCACAACGCCACCTGCAGCCACGATGTTCTCGCGCGCCTGTTCGTTCAGTGCTGTTGCTTTTGCGTTTGCCGCAATAACTTCTTCATTGAAAATAGTCAGGAATTGCTCACGAACAGCTGGATCAAGTCCATCAAGCCACTCTGTTGAAGTGATCGCAAGATATGTCAAAAGCTGGTGGTTGGTTACGGTTACACCGTCTTGTACTTCAAAGAATTTCTTTGAGTAGATATTTGACCAAGTGTTTTCTTGACCGTCAACAACGCCTGTTTGCAACGCGCCATAAACTTCAGCAAAAGCTAGTTTTTGGGCAGAACCGCCCATAGCTTCAATCATTGCCACAGCAACATCAGATGTTTGCACGCGGAATTTCAAACCTGCTGCATCAGAAGGTGCAATCAAAGGTTTCTTAGCTGAGAAGTGCTTAAGACCATTGTAGATGTAACCAAGGCCAACATAGCCTTTGTCATTGATCGCGTTCAGCAAATCTTTGCCCACTGGACCTTGCGTGAAGTTGTTTACCGCATTCATGTCTGAGAACAGGAATGGCAAATCAAACACGCGGTATTTTTCGGTGAAGCTTTCAAATTTTGACAATGATGGTGCAGCCACTTGAACGTCGCCCAACAGCAATGCTTCCATTACTTTATTGTCGTCAAACAATGTTGAGTTGGCAAACACTTCCATGCAGGCAGTGCCGTTCATTTCTTCATTGATACGCGCCGCAATCGCTGCTGCTGCTTCACCTTTTGGGTGACCAGTTTCTGCCGTTACGTGGCTAAATTTAATAACGATCTCACCGCTATCGCAGTTCGCAAGAGCTGGTGATGCCATAAGACCTGCGGTTACCGCAGCGCCTACGAGTAGTTTCTTGAACATCGATGTTCCTCCCCAAAGGATGTTTGAGATTTGAACGGTATTATTACCGCTCCTCGCTTCTTACATAGCAAGGGACGTGCCAATATCGGGATGCGCCATAAAACTGTTATTTTTCAATGGATTGACTATTGTTCTGCAATCGCATGGAATGCGCGATACCCGTTTGTGGGTGGAAACCTACACAATGAAATTCATACAATGTGTCGAAATCGACACATCTAATCTTGTTGGCTTGGCACCAAAATATTGTGTTTTTTCATTTTTTCGTAGAGCGCCTTGCGGGAAATGCCAAACGCTTCATAGGTGGATTTAAGGGAACCCTCGTGTTTGGCAATTTCGCTTTCAATTAGCGCTTTTTCGTAAGCTGCCATTTTTTCGGGCAATGTGCTTTCAGAAAAGTCAAACGTTGCAACATCTTCATTGGGCAAGCCAAGTCCCATGCCCAACACAAACCGATCCGCCGAATTGCGCAATTCGCGCACGTTGCCCGGCCAATCGTAGGCATGTAGCTGGGCAATAATTTGCGGGGTGACTTCTGGGATTTCTTTGCGGAAACGCGCCCTTGCTTGGCGCGCCAACCGATAAAACAACATCAAAATATCTTCGCCTCGTTCGCGCAACGGTGGCAAGTCAATCGTGGCCACATTCAAGCGAAAATAGAGATCTTGGCGAAACTCGCCCGTTGTGCTGGCTTGGGCCAAGTCAACTTTACTGGCCCCAACGATCCGGATATTTAAGGGAATAGTTTTGTTGGAGCCCAAACGTTCTAGCGTGCGCGTTTCCACGACCCGCAACAATTTAACCTGCACATCAAGCGGCATGGATTCAATTTCGTCCAAAAACAGGGTGCCGCCATTGGCATATTCAATTTTGCCGATCCGCTTTTGTGTCGCCCCGGTAAAGGCGCCGGCCTCATGACCGAATAATTCGCTTTCAATAATCTCTTTGGGCAAAGCGCCACAATTGACCGCCACAAAGGGTTTGTCTTTGCGCTCGCTATGGTCGTGCAGCGCCCGCGCCACCACATCTTTGCCCGCGCCCGTTTCGCCATTAATCATTATGTCAATGTCGGCGTCGCCAAGCATGACCACCTGCTGACGCACACGCACCAATTGCGCAGATTTGCCGATTAATGTCTCATCTAGCAGACCCTCTGCGTCAATTTCTTCCCGCAGGATCCTATTTTCCAAAACAAGTCGGCGCTTTTCGAGTGCCCGCGAAACCACAGCTGAAAGCTGATTGGGTGGGAACGGTTTTTCGATGAAATCATAGGCCCCATCACGCATGGCACTCACCGCCATAGACACATCCCCGTGCCCGGTGATGAAAATTACCGGAATGGCGGGATCAATTTCCATCACCCGCTTCAAAAACTCTTGCCCCGTCATGCCCGGCATACGCACATCAGAAATGATTGCGCCATGGAATTGCATGGAAACAGAAGGCATGGCAGACGCCGCACTGGCAAAGGCCTTAACGTTCATACCGTCCAATTCAAGCGCCTGCAAAAGTGCATGGCGAAGGTCATTGTCGTCGTCAATCAACAGCACTTGGGGTGAAGATATCGTCACTTAGGCTTGTCCTTCTTGGCGTGGGGTAGTTTTACATAAAAGGCTGCGCCGCCCAATTTGGAGGCCCCCAGTTCAATTTCGCCCCCAAAGTCGTGCACAATATTGTAGGCAATGGAAAGCCCCAATCCCAAGCCTTCACCCACTTCTTTTTGGGTCACAAAGGGGTCAAATATTGTCTCCCGATCTTTTTCACTTACCCCAACACCAGAATCTTCCACGGCGAAAACCACATTCGTATCATCATCGCTGACCGTTAATTTCACCAATTGATCTTTGCTTTCAGCCGCCGCATCAATGGCATTGCTCAACAGATTGACCAAAACTTGCGAGAGGCGCAAACTGCCGCCCCGCACGCTCAATTCAGGATCAACTTCACTTGCCAAAACCTGCACTTTTTTGTCCTTGGCGTGTGGTTCGACAAGCGTCATAGATTCCTTCAAAAGCCCAGCAACCAAAACATCCCGCTGGCTGGTGCCCGGTTTGCGCGCAAAAGACTTAAGAGTTTTGCTCAATTTGGCCATGCGCTCTGTCATGGATGAAATGCGGGTGAGATTTTCCCGCGCGGCGTCCTCGCGAGATTGATCCAGAAAAGCATGGGCATTGTCCGCATAAGCGCGGATCGCCGCAATTGGTTGATTATATTCGTGGGAAAGCGCGGCGGACATTTGCCCGATGGACGCCAGCTTTGCTGACTGCATCAGTTCTGTTTGGGCTTGGCGCAAGGCCGCCTCCGCCAATATACGCTCATCATACTCATTGCGCAGTTCTTTTGTGCGTTCGCGTACTCTTTGCTCAAGCTCCCGGGCGGTTGCTTGTTCTGCGGCCAATCGGATCACCCCGAGATGGCGACGTTGCAGCAAAACAAAAATCATACCCCCAACAACTATTGCGGAAAGCATAATGATCAGGATCGACTGTTCTTTGGCGACAGCGACGGGGGCATAATCTTCAAGCACATTCAAATGCCAATCCAAAAGGTGCAAATATTCGCTGCGCGCTAAAAATTTGATCTCATTGTCTGCCCCTACAACCGTTACCATTTCGCTGGTTTGTGGATAGGTTCGCAAAATTTGTGCGGGCAGGCTGCCGGCCAATTGGTTGCCAACGATCTTTTGTCCAAGTCGGTTGGTCACAAAAATGGGTTCACTTAAGAGACCCCACGCATCACCCAATTCCAGCAAATCCACATAGACAACAACAATGCCGATGACCTCATCGTTCCAGGTGACACCATGGGAAAAGCCATAGGCGCTCGACCCATTGCTGGTCAGCAAAGTTGCCCGTCCCAATCGTCCTTCTGCCCCGGCTCGGATAAGGCGCTCGTCGATAATTTGTGGCGCAAATCCTTGGTTGGTGGATTGTGCCAAAACCGTTCCGTCTGGGTGCGCGAATTGAACATTTGCTGCCCCGGACAAACCAGCATATTGGACCACCAAACGCTGGGCGGTTGATTGTTTTAGCTTTTGATTGTTGGTGCGGAACACCATAGCCACATTCGGCTGGCGCGCCACAATGCCGGTGAGCAGCCGGAATTTATCAAAAATGCCGTTGATGGTTTCCCCCTGCAGGGCCAGCACTTCATCAATTTCAGCGTTTAGCCGTTGGCGTTCTCTCGCTTCGGTCCAGGGCACGCCGAAATATAAGGTCGCCAACGTGCCAACACTCACCAAAACAATGAGCGTGAATATCTGTAGGCGGAAGTTTTTCAAAAACGGATCAATTGCGCTCATAGCGCGACTATCTAATGGGCCATGGGGCTAAGTCAATTGCACAATTAGCTTAGCCTAAGCCGACTTCAAAATTGAGCCAACTACGTTCACCGCGCTTGACAGCGTCTCGTCAGAAAGATGGGCATAGCGTTCGGTGGTCTTAATGTGAGCATGACCAAGCAATCGCTGCACCTCATAAAGTGAGCGGCCCGAGTTCACCAAAAAACTGGCGAATGAGTGGCGCAAGTCGTGCATGCGCACATCGGCAAGCCCGGCGCGTTTTCGGGCCGTATCCCATGCATAAAAGATCGTTCGAAATGGCTTTGCTGTTTCAGGGTTGGGGAACAAATAAACCGATTTCCCCTTAGATTTTAGGCCGCAAAGCAATTCAATCGCCTCATCGCTTAACGGCATTTTGCGTGCCTTACCAGATTTTGTGATCGGGATAATCCAAATACGATTGTTGAAATCAAAATCGGCCCATTGTGCGTCCAAAACCTCACGCTTGCGCGCCCCGGTGAGCAACAAAAGACTAACGATCGGCTCTAGCGCTCTATTGGGCGAGCGCCGGATCTCAACGAATAATTGGTTGACCTCATCCATGGTCAAAAAGCGCTGTTTTTCATTATTCAAGCGGAACAGCTCTACCCCTGCCGAAGGGTTCTTTTCAAGGCCAGCCACCTGCCATTTGGCGGCCAAATTATACATGTAGCGCAGCAAAATCAGCACCCGATTGGCCGAACCAGGCGCATAACCAAGCGCACAAAGGCCGTGGTGGAATTTTGAAATGTCAGCCGTTGTGACCGCATCCATACGCTGGCGACCAAACACGGGCGCTATGTGATTGCGGTAAAGGCTCTCGTCGCTTTTCCAAGAGCGTTTGTAGCCCTTAACAAAGGGCAAATAGCGTTCGGCAAAAAAGGTGTCGAACATTGGCACTTGCCGCATGGCCTTGCGCTCAGCGTGTGGGTCTTCCCCCAATGCCACCTTAGACATGACCTCGATTGTGCGCTGGCGAGCAGCGTCCAAATCAATAACCCCGGCGTCGCCGATTTTGATATTGCGCTGATCCCCATAGTGGTCACGATAACGCACATAGTACGTCTTTCCCCCACTATTGCGCGCTTCCAGCACCAAACCTTTTACTCGGCTATCCGAATAGATAATCTTTTGCTTATCTTGCGGACACTTGCACTTTCTTACAAAAACTCGCGTTAAACTCGTAACTGGCATTTTTTACATATTTCTCATTCATAGAACACTACAAACTCTTCCAAAAACCTCACAATTACTACGCAAAGCCCGCCCCAAGCGCCCAAAAAGGCACTCCACACCTGTTATGCAACACAGGTCGTAGACAAAACTTTGGAGTAAAAATGCGCTAATTGCCTGCAAGAAGGCGATAACCTATTCGTATCGCTGATAATTTTCCTGCAGCGCCCAAAAAGCAAAAATAGATGGGAAAATCTGATAGGCCACCTATCTCGCATTTTCACATATGTTTCAACACTATATCATTGAACAGACTTCTCCATTTTGTGCACAATTGCAGTATTCTTGTGACTCAGCGACAAATTTTGTCAGCATAATTTAAAAATCGAATAGCAACAGACCAGCAAAACTCATCCATTTATTATCAACATAACTGTTAGTCTCACTAACAGTCTGGTACGTAATTCCTATAATACTGTAGTTATATTTAACTACTTAGAATCAACTACAGCAGAATCCAAACATAAATCTGGCTTTAAATCGGGTTATATCAGGTTTTTTGAATGTCGTGATAACCCAATTGGGTCAAGTAAGCCTACTTACGCCAATCCTTTAGTTTCTCTCCAACAGGCGTTGTTTAGCGCTTGTTTGACAGCAGCTAAACTGGCTGGTCGCGCTCTGCCGCGGCTTGCCGATATTCACCTGCTGAAAACTACCTCCAAGAATGTCTCTAGCCACGCCCATTGCAGCCCCGCTGCTTTGGGCGGCTTTTGGCAACTTCGGCAGGTTGGGAGTGTGTCGAACATTTTGCTTGTTGGCACAGCATCTAAAACCAAGACCATTGGGAAGGGAATTATCTAATGGGCGCTAAAGAAACAATTACCCAGATTTACGTGGGCTATTATGACCGGGCACCGGATCCAGACGGTTTGAACTACTGGATCGGTCGTTTAAATGCAGGCATGACCGTTGCTGAAATTGCACAGTCATTTTCTGTTCAACCTGAATCAACTGCCAAGTACCCATATTTGGTGAACCCACTTGTGGTCTCTGCAGAGTCATTCATCGTATCTATCTACCAAAACCTGTTCAACCGCGCACCTGATGATGCGGGTAAAGCCCATTGGCTTGCTGAACTTGCCGGTGGCAAAGCTGTTGGCCAGATGATCATCGACATCATTTCAGGCGCCACAGACAGCGCTGCAGGAAATGATGCGACAACAATGGCTAACAAAGTGGCTGTTGGTGTTGATTGGGCAGAAGACACAGCGCTGCTTTCAGGCTTCGATTATGAGAACAATGCTGCTGCAAAAGCCAACGCAGCCTCTGTTCTTGACAGCGTTGACGATACGGACGCTTCAGTAACTGCTGCAAAAGCGGCTACTGACGTTTTTGTTGCTGGCGGAAGCACCGAGTTCAAGCTCACTAACGACGTTGATGTTGCAACAGCAAATATCTTCGTTGCGAACCGAGTTTACGACCCAGAAGGCGACGACCAAATGAACTCGTTGCAAGACGACGATGTTCTAACGGGTACTGGTACCAACCCAACGTTGAACTTTAGCTTCGTTACAGACAACCAAACTGCAGATTATGACGTATCACCAACGTTGAATGGCATCGAAACGATCAATTTGGCAGCTTCACACTCGGGACCTGTGCAACTTGATTTGCAGGACGCTACAGGTGTCAAAGCGGTCAACATCTCCCGGATGGACTCAACTGTAACAATTGACAACATTCAAGCGCCATTGACCGACATGTCAGTCTCAAATTCAAACGAAGATGGCAACAGCGCCATGTTCTTGTTTGAAGATGCGGCACTTGCTGGCTCTGCTGATGAAGGAAACGTAAAACTTGATGACGCACAGCTCGCTAGCTTGGTTGTTCAAGAACGAGGAACGCCTGATCAGGGCTATGAAACGCTGAACGTTATGTCAAACGGCAGCGCAAACACTGTTGGCACACTTTGGGCTGAAGATCTTCAAACACTAAAGATCACTGGCGACAAAGACCTTAAGTTGGGCGCCGAAGGAAATGTGCTTAATGGCGCAACAACTGAAGCTACATCTTACACTATGGGTCTTGGCAACGTTGCTGGTTCCTTGCAAACTGTTGATGCCACTGGCCTTGACGGAAGCTTGAACTTTGTAATCGCCAATGAACTGAACGCAACTTTGGACAATACATCAGGTGTGGCTGTTCAGTTGGACGTTAAAGGCGGCGCAAAAGACGACAAATTTGTGATTGCTTCTGGTTCAAGCATTGACGGCGCTGCGTCAAACACCGACAAAATTGATGGTGGTGACGGCACTGACACGCTTGTACACCTTGGCGGTGCTGCAGCAGCGATCGTTGCCCCAACAGCGGGTGCAAACCTAACAAGCGTCGAGGCCCTTGAAATTCGGACTGGCCACGATGACGCTGGTGCGATCGCTGAAGTCGCTGATGTTGTTACTGTTGACGCCGATGCCTTTGATTCACTTGCTAGCATTTTTGTACGCAACGAAGGCAACGGCACGCACACTGTAACAGGTATAGCGAACTCTTCTAAAGTTGAAGCAATGACTGTTAACTTGAACGACCTGACCGTCGATCAAGCTAAAGCGGTTACTATTGCCCACGGCACAACCGGCAACAACGGTTTGGCTCAAAACTTGCTAGCTGTTGATCTGAAGTCCGACGCCGGTACTAGCGATTTGACAGAGATCACTATCGTGGATGGTACCAACAACAATCCACGTTTCAACTTTAACTTGGATGCAGACAATATCGAAAGCGTGACACTTCACGACAACGATAGCGAAAGCAACACTGTTGATTTGAACGATGTCGGTGATCACCTTGGCACCATCACTGTTGATGGTGGCAGCGCTGGTACGTTCTTCAACTTGGATTCATTGGCTAACTCAAACCGTAAAGACACGACAGGTGGTACGGCAGACGGTTCTGGCTTTGTCGAAGTTGGCGCTGGTGGTGCAGAACGCATTACCGCATCAACATTTACTTCAACATCAGCCAGTGACATTATTGCGCGCTTCTCAGATGCAGGCCTTGCAGCTGGTGGCTTCACAGCAACTGGCGGTCAATCGATCACAACTGGTGCAGGTAATGATTTTATCATCTTCGATCAAATCAGCGCCGCTGGCAACCAAACTACTGCTGGTTTGACCATCTCTGACACTGTAAACACAGGCGCTGGCACAGATACTTTGGGTATCGACGGAAATGGCGTTTTGGTCAACTTGTCAGCATCTGAATGGACAAACGTATCAAACGTTGAAAACATCCAATTGCTCGGCAATGGCATGGGCGTTGGTGGTGCAGGTGCATTGGGCACAAACAGCTACAACCTGACACTAACCAACGACTTGATTACATCAAACGGTGATGCTTCAGGTTCTGGCCGTGTGATCAACATCATCAACGACAACGATACTGCAAACGGTGTTGGCACTGCTGATACAGCAGGTACTGCGGTTGAAGCTGGTGTAACAATTGATGCACGTGGTTTGGATGCAACACACAACTTTACCTACAATGGTGAAGAAGGTGCGTCGCGGACAAACGATCGCTTCATCATGTCAGATGCCAACGTAAACGGCATGGCTGTTATTGACGGCGGTGCAGTTCTTGGTGGTGGTAACACAACCTCTAACCTAACAAACGGTGATATTCTAGAAATCCGGAATTCATCCGTTGTAACAGTTGGCGACTTGGCTGGCGTTCAAAACGTGGGTTCAATCGAATTCACTAACGACACAGCTGCTGTTCAAAACAATGTTCTTCAGTTGAACAACACAATTGTTGACGCAATGGTAAACAGCACACGTGGTGCGGCAACTGGCTTTGTGGAAACACTGAACGTAACCGCAATCGACAATCCACTGCTTCTAGCCGCAACAACCAGCTTGAACTTGGATGCATCTGGTGTAACCAACGCCTTCCTAAGCCTAAATGTAACGGGTGCTGGCGGTGCTGACACACTTGTTGGTGGTTCTGGTGCTGACACACTTGTCGGCGCAGCTGGCAATGACACCATTACTGGTGGTGCAGGCATTGACACAATCAATGGTGGTGCAGGTGCCGATATTCTGACTGGTGGCACTGAAGTTGATACATTTGTCTATGCAGCAGGGGTTGCCGATACGGTCGCCGCGGCAGCATCATCTGCTGGTGTTGATCGTATTACTGACCTCAACTTGAACGAAGATAAGATCGATCTAACTGCTGTTGTGGCAACATCCCACTCGACGGTTACAGGAACAGTGAGCGAGGCGACATTTATCGCTGACTTAAACACATTGCTAAACGTTGGTGGTGGTGCCGGTTTTGATACTGGCACAGCCGGCGGCGTCTCTTCAGCAATTGTTACTGCGAATGCGGGTACTTTGAACGGCAAATCATATCTTGCTGTTGATCTTGATGGATCTGACACCTTTACCGCCGCCGATTTTATCGTCGAAATCACAGGTGCAACAGGTACGCTCGATATCGCCGACTTCATCTAGGCGCTAATTGTCATCTCCCGTACGCGGGGGGTGATTTGATCTCAATTTGATCACAGAAAACCCCGGGGCCCTCACTGCCCCGGGGTTTTTTGCGTTCAACACTTAAGTTACGTCAAATCAAAGGCTTTTAACGGTCCCGTACATTTGAAGTGCCATTTGCTGCGCTTCTGCTTTGGTGCCAAACCATACGGCGACATTGTCTTTCCAGGCGACATTTGAAAACACACCTTGCGCCGTTTCAATGGGTGCAAATTTTGTTGGATCAATGCCTTTTTGGGTTGTCACGTCAGCGTTCAGAGAAACACCAAATCTTGTGGCCATTTGTTGATTGGCTTCAAGACGTCTCTTCGCCCCCTCGTCTTTCAGCTCAATATTACTGTCTTTGCGCCAATCATAGGCCGTGCCCAACCCACCTTCTGCGAGGTCATTCAAATCAATACCATGATCGGACCCGGTGCCAGGATATAGTTCGTATGGCCTATAGCCAACATTGGCTTCGTCCAGTTTAACCGCCAATTCTTTGAGCGATCCAAGATCGATTTGGAATTTCTCAGAAAGACGCAAAATCGAGTCGGCACTAAAGGCAGATGTGGTGAGTTTTTGACCTGACTTGTCAAAATAGCTAACCCGCGATGGAATTCCTTCTGAATTGAGATCGATGCCAATTCGTCCGGCGGTGAAATCTGCCCGTCCATCAATATTTGGCATTGCAGTTTCAGCCGCGAGTTCGGCAGAAAATGCCCGTTCAGCGGCAACATTTTCCGCCTTACGCGTCGGCGCCATATTGCTGGCTGCAGGTATGTTGGTGGTTTGATATATCATTGCACACTCCTTTGCATTTAACATGCAAGAAAAATGCCAACTTTTTGCTATATTTCAACGGCTTCTGGAAAAATGGCTCGGTGTTTCGCGGCCAATCGCGCGGCTCATTTCCTGCCCTAAGGTCAAGGGTGTTGCATGCAAAATATTTGTCCCTCCCCTTTTTGGGGAGCGAAAAAGCAAAGTTTGGGCAACGCCAAATGAGGTGCAAGTCCAAAATCTTATCCCCGTCCTTTCACCCCATGCCATACTGCCCTCATCTTCTTTGAAGCCTTTGGGGTGCTGACGAGCATTCGGGCGGTGAAAATGGGGAGGCGAACAAGTCCAATATGGCGCTGAACCCAATCACCAAAGGAAGAGGCTAAGATATGACAGGGGTCGCCCTGCATATCGTTTATGTTGATTTATCCAGCCTGACACCGAAGGCAGCTGTAAGCCGCATGGTGGGTATTGTTTCTCACCTTCACCTTTCAAAAGGTGATCATCAAATGATCCAAAGAGATCAAAGCAGTTTTGATGGTGTGCTCGAAAAGGGGATAGAAGGGTTTAGCACCCCGGGGTATTTCAAAATATGCGCTAAAACTTAGTTGCACGAGGCGTTTGTTGTCTCATTTTTACTCTACTCAAACGAGCCAATATGCGCCTCGTGCTCCCAATCTCTTATCACGCAAATGGCTTGCGCCATGTTGCGCTAAAGCTGTTTTTTTCAGAGTTAGCTTGCCTTTGCCGTTAGCACTTTGCGGGGGTCAAAATGGGCAAGAACCGAGACATTGATTTTTGACTTGCAGTAATAATAAAGCAGTGCGGCGCGGATGATTTGGGACGCTGCAGTGCCCACCGCTGCGCCGGCGATACCCATGATGGGCACCAATAAAACCGAAAGTGCAATATTCATGATCAGCGCATAGCCAGCAATTAAGACATTCAACCGTTCGCGCCCAACTACGATCAAAAGATTTGAAGCTTGGCCAACCAATGATTTACCCACCAAGCCAATGCCAATAATCAGCATGATGGTTTGGCCTGATGCAAATTCTTCGCCAAAGAGCGATAGCAAAATCGGGCCGGCAGCCAAGGTGACCAACACTGCAGGAATGGTGAGCCAGAACGTCCAGGTGGAAGCCATATGCACCCGCGTCTGCAATTCGGTCTTATCCCCTTGCGCATTGGCGAGGGAAAATTCGCGGGCGAAAACCATCATAAAGGCATAGTGGATGAAGCCAGCGATCGCCATGCAACGCAGGGCCGCAAAATAGATCGAAACGTTCTCAGAGGGCATCATAAAGCCAAGGATGACGATATCTGACCAATAGAGTAGTTCTTCAACTCCTGTAACAACCACAAGCGGCACCGCGGCATAAATCCAATAGCGGCGCAGGCGTGCGCGGTGGTTCTGGCTGGTTTTGGGCTTAATGCGTCTGACATGCAGCTTGATAAATATTGCCTGCAAACAAACAAGAAAAAGCGTAACCCCAATGGACACCGCCAAAGCAAGCTCTGCGGTTAGCGGGAAACCATTTAGGCTGATCACAAACAGAGTGGCCATGACAATGACGGGGCGAACAATAAAACCGGGCACAACCGCCAGCCAAATCCAGCCAAGCCCACGCGCCACGCCTTCAATATAAAGTTCAAGCGCCAAAACTGGGAGACCAACAGCCAAAACAATTGCCGATCCTGTCATATTATCTGCGAGAAGATCGCTGAAGAAATAAAGCGCAGCACCGCACATCAGAGCGGTTGCGAGGGAAGTTGCAATGATAAACTTCAGCCCATTGCTCATAAAACCATAGATCAAGTCCTCGCGCAGCCGCGTGGCGTAGCGGGGTAAAAACCGCACCGCGCTTTCGGAAAAGCCCATGACGGAAACATGGGTGAGGATAACTTGCCAGGTCCAAAAGGTGACAAATATTCCATAGTGCTCGATGCCCAAGCTCTTGGCCAAATAGATCTGAAAAACATAGGCCAACCCGGCAGCCAAAATGCGAGTAAGCAAAGCGGACATGGCTTGAAGAACGGCTTGAAGCTGCCCTACGCGAGACAGCAGGGTTGCAGTTCTTTGATAGAGTTTCGCAATCAACTTAAGACGCCTTGTGGTTGGCGGTGCCGCGTAATGAGTGAACCAGTTGAATGATTTTTTGGCGCCAATCGTTTGGCAATTGATTAAAGACTGATTTTGCGATTGGACGCACCCGGGTTTGCCACATTATGCCCACCAAAAAACCACGGGCAGAGCTTGCGACAACACGCGTTTGCAGGGCAACTTGGTTGTTGGACCAGGAATCTTTGTAACCAGCTGGTTCTGCAAGCAAATCATAGTTTTTCACACCACATTCAATCGCCCATTTAAGCGCTTCTTCGATTTGTATTTTGCCAACGGAATGCTCACGCATTTCCCAATCGAACGCCCCAATATAGGAGTAGTAGTGACCATGCTGTAATAAGCCAATTTCGACCGCAACCGGTTGACCGTCCAACATCAAGGCACCGGCAACGGCGCCGGACCTTGCTTTGCTATTCCCCTCAAGAGTGCTGATGCACTGGGTCAAACCATCCATGATTAGTTTGGCGTCGTTGCGAGCGGTCCGGCGCAACCAATCACGTTTCATGTGCAAAGCGGTGGCGACCAATTGTGCATATTCGGGTGCATCGGCGAAATGGGTTTGATAGGTCAGATTGCCCAGTCGAGCCAGTTTGTTCTTGCGCTTGTTGCGGTTTCGGCGCGTGGATTTGGATAGGCTGGCCTGATATTGTTCAAAACTCTCGAATTGGCTGAGGTCAAAAATCGAGGCAATTTCGTCGGTTGGGGCAAGCGCACCTTTGTCCCCTAGTGCCAATTGCAATGCGCTACCTTGGGGAATTTTTGCCAAACTCACAAGATCGCCTTCAAATTGGTCAAGCACTTGACCAACGAAATGAGCAAGCGCTGCTTGATCAACAAACGCGGGATCAAAAATAAGGTTGGAGTATTCTGCATGTGGTGATGTGAGCGGCAAGAGCGCTTTCGTGCCCAGAGGCAAGAGATCTTGCATGAGTGGCCAAATGGCCACCAGTTTTTCGCCATGCCATAAAACCATGATTTTGAGCCGCGCGTCGGGATTGAACTGCCCCACTGTGTGCCACCATTTCGAGCACCAATCAAAGCTCTGGAAAACCGCGAACCCGTCCCCATTGATACCATCAAGGTGCTGCCAATCGTTGGCAAGCTGAGCAAATCTTTTGTCGCTTTGGACGCACTCGATAGAGATTGGGTGTTCGTGTCCTGCAATTGCAGGCGGCTTGGTTTTTGCTTTGTCAGCCTGCTCGCGGCCTGGTTGCAGTGCTTTTGGCGCAAAATTCATTGTATTACCTGCCCAGAAGGGACTTCGAACTGTTGTCATTCACTTGGAATCTGCGAGACTATTCGCACAAATGAATATGAGTTTCCTTCTATTTGACAGAAACTGGTAAACTTTGTCGTACCTTCGTCCAGCTTTGGTTAACTCTAGTGCGCTTTTTGGGGCATCCCAAACAAAAAATAACAAACATCCTGGATCGTGAACAGTTTGTGACGAAGGTTTGAATTGATGAAGAATCCATCGATGAAATGAGCAACCGTCAACTAAAGCGATAACAACAAATGACCATCGTTCGACAGGGTTGAATAGTGCCAAGCAATTTCGCAACCCAATGGAAGACTCCTGATTACCAACAGTCACTTCATGTTTAGTCTAAACTATTGATATTAAACAAATAACTCTAAAATCCAATTTCCCTTCTGGTCAAGCTCGGCATTATTCGACCTCCAATTTACACTTCAGAAAGACGTACTACTCTAGGTTTAGTAGTAGGCAATACAGTTACCGGGTCGAATCAAATGTTGAATTCAAAAGGTCTTAGTCGCTTTAAAATCTCTCAAAGGATCTTGATGCTCACCATAACAGGTGGGTTGCTATTCTTGATCTTGGGTGCCGGGTATTTTTATTCCCTTGTGACTTCCGCCAGCGTTAAAACTGAAGAGCAGCGCTACGCACAAGTGGATCGATCAGCGAACCAGCTCAAAGCCATGGTGCTGGAAATGCAATCCGTGGAAAAGAACTTTCTTTTGAACCCCACGTTGGAAATGATTGACCAAATTGTTGTTCAAGAAGCTTTGGTTGGCGAAAAGCTTGCCGAATTGCGTTCCCTTGTTGATGACCCGCAGTTCGTGACCTTGGCCGACACCATCGAAGGCCAACTCGAGGAACGTCAGACCCTGTTCAAGGCGATAGGCGATACAAGTGTAGCGTTGGGATTATCGGCGGAAGAAGGCATCCGCGGAAGCCTTCGCTCTGCAGTGAAAGCGGCAGAGGCCGAGCTTCAACGCGCGAACTTGGAAGTACTGACCATTAAAGTACTTATGATGCGTCGGCACGAAAAGGACTTTATTATCCGCGGCGACGCCAAATATGTTGGTGAACTGGATGCGCGGGTAAGCGAATTCCAAATGCAAATAAACTGGACACCGCTTGACGAAGACAAGAAAAAAGAAATCTCAGGCCTGATTTCCGATTATCAGACTGAATTTAAGATCTTCGCTGAAAAGTCCGGCGAATTGAACGGCATCGTTGCGAACCTGCAAACGCTTTATGGCTTGATGCTACCAAATATCGATATGATGCTGAGCGAAGCGGACTTGGGCGTAACAACTGCGATTGACAACTTAAATGCAGTGGAGCGCAATTCGACCATCATCTTCTCATCAGTTATTGGCTTTGCACTATTGTTCATGATTGCTGCGGGCACCATTATCGGCCGCTCAATTTCAGGTCCACTAAACAAATTGGCAAATGTTGCCGAAGAGTTGGGCCAAGACAAACTTGATGTCGACATTGAAGCGGATGACGCCCATACGGAAATCGGCACCCTCACCCGTGCCCTGATGATCTTTAAAGAAAATGCCATAAAGGTCGCAGAACTGGGCGTGGAAGAAGCCGCCCGCCAACAACAAATTGCGAAACGCGCCAAAATGATGGAAGATTTGCAGGCATCCTTTGGCGAAGTTGTGGGTGCTGCGGCAGCTGGTGACTTCTCAAAGCGCGTCAATGAAGACATCGCCGACGAAGAAATGGTTAAACTTTCTCGCAGCGTAAACCATTTGATTACGACGGTGGACAGCGGCCTTAAGCAAACCGGCGAAGTCTTAGCCGCCTTGGCCAACACCGATTTGACCAAGCGTGTTGAAGGGCAATTTGAAGGCGCATTTGCACAATTGAAAAACGACACCAACCGCGTTGCCGATCGATTGAACGAGGTTGTTGGTCAACTCAGAGGCACCTCCCGCGCACTAAAGAGCGCCACAAGCGAGATTTTGGCTGGTGCAAATGACTTGTCTGAACGCACCACGCGCCAGGCGGCTACCATTGAACAGACATCGGCGGCCATGGAGTCATTGGCTGAAACGGTTCTTGAAAACGCAAAAGAAGCTGATCACGCCAGCGAAAACGCAACACGCGTAAAAACGACCGCTGAGGAAGGCGGTGAAGTGATGCGTAAAGCAACAACGGCCATGGAGCGCATTACCGAAAGCTCAGGCAAGATTTCAAATATTATCGGCATGATTGACGATATCGCCTTCCAAACCAATTTGTTGGCCCTAAACGCCTCTGTGGAGGCCGCACGTGCAGGGGAAGCGGGTAAAGGCTTTGCGGTTGTGGCGGTAGAAGTGCGCCGTCTTGCCCAGTCTGCTGCCCAAGCTTCATCTGAAGTGAAGGTGCTGATTGAACAGTCGGGTAACGAAGTTGACGGTGGAACAAAGCTGGTGGCGCAAGCTGCTGCGAGCCTTGAGCAAATGCTTGAAGCAGCCAATTCAAACAATGAGGCCATGGTTGCTATCGCTCAAAAGAGCAAGTCGCAGTCCAACTCGATCGAAGAGATCAATATGGCCGTGCGTGAAATGGATGAAACAACCCAGCATAACGCTGCATTGGTGGAAGAGACTAATGCCGCAATTGAACAAACCGAAGCTCAAGCCAACGAGCTGGACCGCATTGTTGATGTGTTTGTGACCGAAAATGGCGGCACGCCGCGCCTGCCTGTTGGCGCAAACAATCAGGTGCCCGATGAATTGCCCGTACAAACCGGCATTAAGGCGCTGCAAGAAAAAGCGATGAATGTGGCCAAGAGCTTCATTTCCAACGGCAATGCAGCGGTTAAAGCGGATGAAGACTGGCAAGAATTCTAAGTCGCTTAAAACCTCACCTACCTTAAAAGGACGCCTCTGATCATTCAGGGGCGTTTTTTCTTGGGCGAAGCGAATGCAGCGATCTTAATTCTTTTCATTCAACTACATTTCACAAGGTCTTGCCTTTGCGGCCCAGTTGAGCCCTGCAAAGCGCGCCAAATGGCGTTCTATTATAGACGGATGTGATGAAAGAAAATTGGTGGAGCCAGACGGGATCGAACCGACGACCTCTTCACTGCCAGCGAAGCGCTCTCCCAGCTGAGCTATGGCCCCACAAAAGGTGATCAATCAGGTCAAATCACCTTGGGTTTATGGAAGCGCAAACTAGTCACAACATTTGATCGTTGCAAGAGGGAAATTGCGCCCCCATGAATTTTTATATGTCTTCGTTTTTCTTCACAGGAACGTCGAAGCCAATCTCGTCATCATCGTCATCAGTTTCAAGGAATGTATTGTCGTCTTCTGAGGCGATTGGGTCCTCGTCATCGTCCAGATCAACATCCGGCAGATTTTCGATTACATCTTCGTCATCATCATCATCATCGTCGTCATCGTCTTCCACATCGTCCAGGGAAATGACTTCGGCGCCAACAACAACCGCTGCTGCATCTGTGTCTACAACTTCGGTTTTGACTTCTTCTACAACTTTTTCTTTTTCGACGGGCACTTCAGCGACCACCAACTTGAATTCTGCGCCACAGCTTGGGCACAAAACCGGTTCTCTGTTCAAATCGTAAAATTTAGTCGCACAGCTTTGACACTGGCGCTTGGTTCCGCGGTCTGCTTTGGCCACAATTCTTACCTCTTTGAAAACTTCTTTTGTTGGCAGGTTGGGTACGTAACCCTGTGGGTTCTGTCAAATGCAAAATTGCAAAAAAACGTCAATCAAGTCGATCCAACCATTGTCGCGCCGATATTTTGCGTGTTAGATGCCGCCGCGCAACATCAAAAACTCAAAGAAAAACTTTTACATGTCTGATCATTCTTCTAGCCCCACCCCATTGGCAGCAATGCGGTCGAGCGGGCTTAAGGGTTCTATTGCCATGCCTGGCGATAAGTCCATCTCTCACCGCGCCCTGATGTTTGGCGCAATGGCGCTGGGAGAAACCGTTGTTTCCGGCCTTTTGGAAGGCGAAGACGTTCTGGCCACGGGCCGAGCGATGACCCAACTTGGGGCAAAAATTGAAAAACGGGGCGAACATTGGCACATCAATGGCGTCGGTGTTGGCGGGTTCTTGGAACCAGACGCGCCGCTTGACTTTGGCAATGCTGGCACTGGTGTGCGCTTGGCCATGGGCCTTGTGGGCACTTATGATTTTGTTTCACGCTATACGGGAGACGCATCGCTTTGCTCGCGCCCGATGGGTCGTGTACTGAACCCGCTTAAATCTATCGGTGTTGAAGTGCTTGAGCATAATGATGGCAAGTTGCCGATTGCCTTGCGCGGCCCATCAATGCCCGTGCCGATCACTTATCATACCCCTGTTGCTTCAGCACAGGTGAAAAGCTGCATCATGCTGGCTGGACTGATTATTCCGGGCATCACCACCGTGATCGAAGATGTGTTTACCCGCGACCATACGGAAAAAATGCTGACGGGCTTTGGTGCCAATGTTCAGGTAAAAACAGCCGCCAATGGCCAGCGCACCATCGAAGTTGAAGGTTTACCTGATCTACGCGGTCAAGAGGTGCAAGTGCCCGGCGATCCAAGCTCTGCCGCCTTCCCAATGGTTGCGGCGCTTATTGTGCCCGGCTCTGACGTAACGATTGAAAATGTTTTGATGAACCCAACCCGCACTGGGCTTTTGATCACCTTGCAAGAAATGGGTGCTGACATTGAGGTTTTGAATGAACGTGTATCTGGTGGCGAAGACATTGCTGATATTCGGGTGAAATACTCAGATCTCAAAGGTGTAACGGTGCCCGCAGAACGTGCAGCATCGATGATCGATGAATATCCGGTTTTGGCGGTGGCGGCTGCCTTTGCCGAGGGTGCAACCCATATGCCAGGTATTGATGAATTGCGGGTGAAGGAAAGCGACCGACTTTCAGCGGTGGCAGATGGGCTGAAAGCCAACGGCGTTGAGTGTATTGAAGGCGAAGACTTTTTGACCGTTGAAGGCGGTTCTGGCAAAGTGGCCGGCGGGGGACGGGTGAAGACCCATTTGGACCACCGTATTGCCATGTGCTTTTTGGTGATGGGCATGGCATCGCAAAAAGACGTGAGCATTGACGACAGCAATATGATTGCGACGAGCTTCCCCACTTTTACGCCTGAAATGACCCGTTTGGGCGCTGAGTTTGGTCGTCCGAACAACTAAGGATCGTTGCGAGATGTTGATAGCCGTTGATGGACCCGCTGCTTCAGGAAAAGGCACAATTGCCAAACGTTTGGCGGCCCATTTCGGCTTGGCTCATCTTGATACTGGGCTGCTTTATCGCGCTGTGGGCCTAAAGACGATGGGCAAAGAAACCCATGCTGAATTTGAGTCCATGGCGATTGATGCGGCGATGGGGTTGGATACTTCAACTCTTGATGAAGAAGTGCTTTCCACCGCCGAAGTGGGCATTGCCGCCTCTAGAGTTGCGCAAATTCCTGAAGTGCGCAAAGCGCTCAACCGGCTGCAACGCAAGTTCATGGAACAGCCTTCAGGAGCGATTCTCGATGGGCGCGATATTGGATCGAGAATTTGCCCGCAGGCGGACGTAAAATTGTTTATTACCGCCAATCCGGAAACCCGGGCCCGGCGGCGCACAGAACAGCTTTTGACTCGTGGGCTGGATGTGACATATGTTGAAATTCTTAAACAGATTGAGAAACGCGATAAAGATGACCGGGAAAACCCGGCAGGCGCGTTTTATCAGGCGGCCGATGCCCACTTGCTAGATACGTCAAAATTGAGTATAGAAGCGGCGTTCCAAGCAGCTCTTGGCATTGTTGAGCGCGCTACTGGGTGAAAGATGAGCATCATTTGGTGCTAAATCCAATCTTTGATCCTTTGAGCGCCAGTGACGGTCAAGGATGAGGCATACTGGCTCAACTGTTTGAGATAAATCGATGTATCACGTTGAATGCGGACCCTTTACGTGCCGGATTTGTTGGTTTCAACAATCGGGGTTAAGCGCATTTGGCATTGATACTTTTTTGAAACGCTAAACATATTCGGCACACCGATCGGAGTACGCATGACAGACACTGCTGTCACGATGGAAGATTTTGAAGCTCTCTTGTTTGAAAGCTTTGAGGTTAATGAACCTGCAGAAGGCAATGTTGTAAAAGGCAAGATTGTTGCGATTGAAAAAGATCTCGCAGTAATCGATGTGGGTCTTAAAACCGAAGGCCGCGTGCCTTTGAAAGAATTTGGCGCAGCGGGCCGCGATGGCACGCTTAAAGTCGGTTCTGAAGTAGAAGTTTATGTTGATCGCGTTGAAAACGCGATGGGCGAAGCCGTTCTTTCACGCGAGAAAGCTCGCCGTGAAGAAAGCTGGGTTCGTCTTGAAGAACTCTTCAATGCAAACACACGTGTTGATGGCATCATCTTTAACCAAGTTAAAGGTGGTTTCACTGTTGACCTTGATGGCGCAACAGCGTTCTTGCCACGTTCTCAGGTAGATATTCGCCCAATCCGCGATATCGCACCTTTGATGAACATCTCACAGCCATTCCAAATCCTGAAAATGGACAAGCGTCGCGGAAACATCGTTGTTTCTCGTCGTGCTGTATTGGAAGAGAGCCGTGCAGAGCAACGTTCTGAAATCGTTGGTAAGCTTGAAGAAGGCCAAGTTGTTGATGGTGTTGTTAAAAACATCACTGACTACGGTGCATTCGTTGACCTTGGTGGCATTGACGGCTTGTTGCACGTCACTGACATCGCATGGCGTCGTGTGAACCATCCTTCAGAAGTTCTTACAATTGGTGAGACCATCAAGGTTCAAATCATCCGCGTGAATATGGAAACACACCGTATTTCACTTGGCATGAAACAACTTGAAGCTGATCCTTGGGAAACAATTGGTCAGAAGTATCCTCTTGATAGCCGCTTCACTGGTCGCATCACAAACATCACTGATTACGGTGCGTTTGTTGAACTTGAGCCAGGTATTGAAGGCTTGATCCACGTTTCAGAAATGAGCTGGACCAAGAAGAACGTACACCCAGGCAAAATCGTTTCAACATCTCAAGAAGTTGAAGTTAAGGTTCTTGAAGTTGATCCAGAGAAACGTCGTATTTCTCTTGGTCTTAAGCAGTGCCTTGATAATCCTTGGGAAGCATTTGCAGCTCGGTTCCCACAAGGCACTGAAGTTGAAGGCGAAGTTAAGAACAAAACTGAATTTGGTTTGTTCATTGGCCTTGAAGATGATGTTGACGGCATGGTTCACTTGTCTGACCTTGATTGGAACCGCCAGGGCGAAGAAGCTTTGGAAGATTACAATCGCGGCGACATGGTGAAAGCAGTTGTTTTGGATGTTGATATCGACAAAGAACGTGTTTCTTTGGGTATTAAACAACTTTCAAACGACCCATTCACTGAAGCAACTGACGGCATGCGCAAAGGTTCAATCGTTACAACAACTGTAACGCAAGTGAACGATGGCGGCATTGAAGTTCAAATCGCTGATGGCGACCAAATCGCCTTCATCAAGCGTAATGACCTTAGCCGTGAGCGTTCTGAGCAACGTCCAGAGCGTTTTGCAGTTGGTGACAAAGTGGACGCACGTGTGATCCAGTTCGACAAGAAAACACGTCGCATCTCATTGTCTATTAAAGCTCTTGAAATCGCAGAAGAAAAAGAAGCTGTGGCCCAGTATGGTTCAACAGATTCAGGCGCTTCACTTGGCGATATTCTTGGTGCAGCTTTGCAGCAGAACACACCAAACGACTAAGCGTTTTTAGCTTAAATGTTTGAGTTGAATTCATCCCGGCGCGTCTTAGTTGATGCGCCGGGATTTTTTGTTTTTCGCCGGCAGCGACATTTGAGCGACTTGCAAAATTGCGGGCAAGGCAATAGGACTTCTCAGGTCCTTTTTTTGCCACGCTCAGCCTTTTTCTGAGTCAAACACGTTAAGCGGAGCCCAATCGGTGAGCAACACATCCCAAACTGAGCAAATCGACAATGTGATGGCGCAACGCGCTATGCGTAAATCACGGCGCAATTGGCGGTTTATCGCTTTTGTAGCGCTAGGCATTGCAGTGATTGCTATTTTGGGTAGAGCTTTGGGTGGCTTTTCTGAACCAATCAAAGCGGCGCATGTTGCTCGGGTGGTGATTGATGGCACGATTGCTTCTGATCCTGTTCGGCGCACCATTTTGAACGATTTAGCAGATGACGAAACCGTTTCAGCGGTAATTGTGCAGATCAATAGTCCTGGTGGCACAACAGCGGGTGGTGAAGAGCTCTACGAGGGGCTGTCGCGCATTCGGGCGAACAAGCCTGTTGTCTCGGTAATTAATGAACTTGGCGCCTCTGCGGCCTATATGACCGCTGTGGGTTCTGATCGCATTATTGCGCGGCGCTTGTCGATTGTGGGCTCAATCGGCGTATTGGTGATGCATTTGGATGCCTCTAAGCTTTTCCAAACTATCGGGCTTGATTACGACAAGGTTTCAACTGGCCCCCTAAAAGCCGAGCCGGACATTGACGAGCCAATGGCGGATGATGTGCGCGCTGCCTATCAGTCCTTGGTGGATGATTCTTACGATTGGTTTGTGGATATTGTGGCTGATCGTCGCCAGCTCGAGCGCCATGATGTGTTGCGCCTTGCGGATGGCCGTGTGCTCACGGGCCGCCAAGCGCTCAAAGAGCAGTTGATTGATGCGATTGGTGATGAGACAAGCGCACTTGATTGGCTCAAAGAAAACCACGATATTGATGATCAAGACGTAAGCACATATTTTCCCCTTCCTGAAAGCGAATGGCAAAAAGCTGTCGACTTGCTTGGTTCCACAGCCAAGAATTTTGTCGGTTCGAGCCTAAAAAGCGTAACAAAGCTTGACGGTCTCGTGTCAGTTTGGCAACCTACCAAATAGCTAATTCCCGTGGTGTAACAGTGAATTAGTGATTTTTGGGAGGCCCAAGTGATTAAATCGGAACTTATTCAACAACTGGCAGATGAGAATCCGCACCTGTTTCAACGGGACGTTGAGAATATTGTAAATACGATTATTGACGAAATCGGGGATGCATTGGCCGAAGGTGGCCGCGCTGAATTGCGTGGCTTTGGCGCATTTTCCGTAAAGAACCGTCCAGCCCGTGTGGGACGCAACCCACGCACCGGCGAGAAGGTGGAAGTTGAAGAGAAATTTGTGCCCCAATTTAAGGCGGGCAAAGAAATCCGAGAGCGACTGAACAAATAGTTCTGCCGCTCTTTGCGCCACATTTTGGCGCGTTATCGCTGGGAAAATAAGATGATCAAACGCGTGGTGATGTGGCTTGTGCTGGTGCCGTTTGGCCTGTTGCTGGCCATATTTGCATTGGCCAACAGACATATTGTGCAAATTGGAATTGACCCAATATCGCCGCAAACCCCGTTCTGGGGGCCAATGGAGCTGCCGCTTTTTGTGGTGATCTACGCTGCTTTGCTGCTCGGCGTTATACTTGGTGGCGTTGGCTCTTGGCTAGAGCAAGGCAAACACCGCAGAGCCGAAAGGCAATTGCGCCGCGACCTAAATAAGGCGCAAAGAGAAGCTGCACCCGAAAAGGCCGCAAAAGCAGAAGACCCCTTGGCACTGCTTGAGAACGACAACCGCTAGCCGCCGATTATATAGATGCCCCAGAGACAGGCTTTGATGCTGACTCAGCGCGACAGTAGGATTTCACATGCAACTTCAAATCAAGATCTGCGGGCTTAAATCGAAGGAATTGGTGGATGTGGCCGTTAATGCGGGCGCTGACCTGATTGGTTTTGTGCATTTTGCCAAAAGTCCGCGCCATCTGGAGTTGGAACAGATTGGCGAGTTGATCAACTATATTGGTGCGCGTGCGCAATCTGTGGTGTTAACCGTCAACCCAAGCGATCAACTGATTGAACAGATCAACCAGTTGCGCCCGCACTATATACAACTACACGGCAATGAAAGCCTTGAGCGGATCCAAGAGGTTAAGGCCAAAAGCCATGCCAAGCTGATCAAGGCATTGCCGGTGGCTGATGTTGAAGATCTAGAGCAGATTGGCCAATATCACCCGCTTGTCGATTGGGTCTTATTGGATGCAAAACCCCCAAAAGATGCGACACGACCAGGGGGAAATGGCGAGGTATTTGATTGGTCAATTCTTAAAGCCCTTGACCCAACGATCCCGTTCATGCTTTCGGGGGGACTAAATGTTGAAAATGTGGCGGATGCTGTAAAACAGATCCAGCCAGCGGCCATTGACGTTTCATCAGGTGTGGAGCGCACAAAAGGCGAAAAAGATGCGGAGAAAATCCGCCGGTTCATCTCGCAAGCAACCATTGCAAGCGTTTGAGCGCAAAAATTAGGGAAACGAAGTATGTCTGGTGAGAATAGTTTGCGCATGGGCCCTGATGAGAGGGGCCGGTTTGGTCACTTCGGCGGTCGGTTTGTTGCTGAAACCTTGATGCCACTTATCCTTGAATTGGATCAGGCCTATAAGGACGCTAAGGCCGACCCAACATTTAAGGAAGAGTTTGACTATTTGCTCAAACACTATGTGGGTCGCCCGTCGCCCATGTATTTTGCCGAGCGGATGACAGAGCATTTGGGTGGCGCGAAGATTTACTTCAAACGCGACGAGCTTAACCACACCGGTTCGCACAAAATAAACAATTGCATTGGCCAAATTTTGTTGGCCAAACGTATGGGCAAACCCCGCATTATTGCTGAAACCGGCGCGGGACAACATGGTGTTGCCACAGCGACAGTTTGTGCGCGCTTTGGTTTCCCCTGTACCATTTATATGGGCGCAAAAGACGTGGAGCGCCAAGCGCCGAACGTGTTCCGCATGAAACTTTTGGGCGCTGAGATTGTTCCTGTGACCGCAGGCAAAGGCACATTGAAAGATTCAATGAACGAAGCGCTGCGCGATTGGGTGACCAATGTTGAAGACACCTATTATTTGATTGGCACAGCCGCAGGCCCGCACCCTTACCCTGAGATGGTGCGCGATTTTCAATCGATCATTGGCCAAGAAGCCAAAGAACAAATGCAAGAAGCTGAGGGCCGGTTGCCCGATATGTTGATCGCAGCTGTTGGTGGCGGATCGAACGCAATTGGTTTGTTCCATCCATTCCTTGATGATCGCGAAGTGAAAATTGTTGGCGTTGAGGCCGGTGGCAAAGGGCTAGACACAGACGAGCATTGCGCGTCTTTGACCGCTGGATCGCCTGGCGTGTTGCACGGCAACCGCACCTATTTGCTGCAAAACTATGATGGCCAAATTGATGAAGGCGCATCAATTTCAGCCGGTCTTGATTATCCAGGCATTGGCCCTGAGCATTCTTTTCTAAAAGACAGTGGCCGGGTTGAATATGTGCCGATTGATGATGATGAAGCCTTGGCAGCATTTCAGCTTTTGACCCGCCTTGAAGGCATCATCCCAGCGCTTGAGCCAAGCCATGCCTTGGCGGAAGTGGTGAAACGCGCGCCAACAATGGATAAAGATCAAATCATCATTATGAACCTATGTGGGCGCGGCGACAAAGACGTCTTTACCGCTGCTAAACATCTGGGTGTTGACCTTAATAGCGACTAATCGCCAACAATTTTGGCGCGTGTTCGCCGCCTGAGGAACAAATCTATGACACAACGTATGGACGCCCGGTTTGCCGCTCTAAAGGCTGAAAATCGCCCAGCCTTTGTTACTTTTGTGATGGCCGGTGATCCGGACCCCATTACCGCTCAGCAAATTGTTGATGGCTTGCCAGCAGCGGGCGCTGACGTGATAGAAATTGGCATGCCATTTTCTGATCCGATGGCGGATGGTCCTGCTATTCAGGCTGCGGGTCAACGGGCACTTGAGGCTGGCCAAGACATGGTCAAAACCCTGCAGTTGGTGACCAACTTCCGGCAAAAAGACGATGCAACGCCAATCGTTTTGATGGGCTATTATAACCCGATCTATATTTATGGTGTAGATAAATTCATCCAAGATGCGATCGAAGCTGGTGTTGATGGGTTCATCATTGTTGATCTGCCGCCGGAAGAAGATGAAGAGTTTTGCCTGCCCGCAATCAAAAAGGGTTTGAACTTCATCCGGTTGGCCGCCCCAACAACTGACGACAAACGCTTGCCCATGGTGATGAGCAATACATCGGGCTTTGTTTATTATGTGTCGATGACCGGGGTAACCGGATCGGCATTGTCCAACCCAACCGACATTGCTGAGCAAGTAAATCGACTAAAAGCGCACACAGATCTGCCGATTTGCGTTGGGTTTGGCATTAAGACCGCTGACGACGCGAAGCGCATTGGCGCGGACGCAGATGGGGTTGTTGTTGGTTCAGCACTTGTTAAAGCAGTTGAAGATAGCCTTGAGAACGGCAAGGCAACCGCCAAAACGCCAAGCGCTGTGCACGATTTGGTTGCCGATATTTCAAAGGGTGTTCGCGCGGCTCGATCTTAAATTTGGCATCATAACCCCCTATATTGGTTTGAAAGAGGTGAGAACCCTCACAAACCTTGACCAAAAGCTGTCTCGCCAACAAAGTTGAGTTGCAGTATAATGGGGAAAAGACTATGTCTGCTGCGATCAAAATTGCGCAGCTAAAAGACTATAAGCAACACAGGAAGGCCTGATAGCTTCATGAACTGGATCAATTCAGTTGTTCGCCCAAAAATCCGCTCGTTTTTGAACAAGCGTGAGAGCCCTGAAAACCTTTGGGTAAAATGTCCGCAGAGCGGCGAGATGGTGTTCTATCGCGATTTGGAAGCCAACCAATGGGTGGTGCCAAATTCTGGTTTTCATATGAAAATCAAAGCGCGTGATCGCATGAAAGCGTTCTTGGACAAAGGTGAGTACACCGAGCATGAAGTGCCCGATGTAGCCCATGATCCGCTAAAATTCCGCGCGACCAAAAAATACGCTGACCAATTGCGCGACTATCGCGCCAAAACAGACATGAAAGATTGTGTGTTGTTGGCAAGCGGCAAGCTGATTGGCCGTGATGTGACGGTTGGTGTGCAAGATTTTGACTTTGGTGGCGGATCGCTGGGTATGGCGGCTGGTGCGACCATTGTTAAGGGTCTTGAAATGGCGGTTAAAAACAAAACCCCATTTATTCTGTTCACCGCTTCTGGCGGCGCGCGCATGCAAGAGGGTATGCTTTCTTTGATGCAAATGCCGCGCACAACCGTTGCTGTGGCGCGGCTTCGTGAAGCTGGGTTGCCTTACATTGTTGTGTTTACTGACCCAACAACCGGCGGCGTTACCGCATCTTATGCGATGCTTGGGGACGTACAAATTGCTGAACCAAACGCCTTGATCGGTTTTGCTGGTCAACGGGTGATTGAACAAACCATCCGCGAGAGCTTGCCAAAGGGCTTCCAACGTTCTGAGTATTTGCTGGAACATGGGATGATCGACATGGTTGTGCATCGCCACAATCTGCGCCCAACCATTGGTAAATTGGTGGGCATGTTTATGAAATCTCCACTCAACGATATGGAACTTGAGGCGCCTAAAAAGCAAACTGTTCGCGATGCGATTGTTGCAGCTGAAGGCGCGGGCGATGATGCTGATAACGCCCCGGCGGAAAACAGCGAAGATATCGCTCCACCCCCTGTTGCGCACGCTGAATAGACACAAACGTGACCCGCACCGAGGAAATTACGCAGCGCCTGTTGGCGCTGCATCCCAAAAAGATGGATCTTTCTTTGGAGCGGCTTAATCGTTTGCTTGCCCAATTGGATCATCCTGAAAACCAGTTGCCGCCGGTCATTCACGTGGCGGGGACCAATGGCAAAGGCTCAACCATTGCCTTTATGCGCGCCATGCTGGAAGCAGCGGGCAAGCGGGTGCATGTTTATGCCAGCCCCCACCTAACCCATTTCAATGAGCGGTTTCGCCTGGCGGGCACATTTGTTGACGACAAGCGGTTAAACGAAACGCTGGAGCGGATCGAAAAGATCAACGCTGGGCAAACCATTACTTTTTTTGAGATCACCACGGCGGTTGCCTTTGATCTGTTCTGCCAGGTTGAAGCGGACTATGTGTTGCTTGAAACAGGGCTTGGTGGGCGCCTTGATAGCACAAATGTAGTGCCCAACCCGCTTGGATGCGTGATCACCCCCATTTCCATCGACCATGTGCAGTTTTTGGGCAATACGATTGAAAAAATCGCGTTTGAAAAGGCCGGGATTTTGAAGTCTGGCGCAAAGGCAGTGTTCTCGCGCCAAACCCATGATGCAATGGATGTGCTGGAAAAGCGCGCCGCTGAATTGGGCATTACCCCTTTCATTTGCGGGCAAGAATTTGATGGATATCCAGAGCGTGACCGCTTCGTTTATCAAGACCTTGATGGCTTAGAGGATTTGCCGCCGCCGCGCCTAAAAGGCATTCATCAATTTGAGAACGCCTCAACGGCCATTGCGGCGCTCAAGCATTTTGGAACCGGCATTAGCTCTGAAGCTATAGCAAAGGGCATGGAAACGGTTACATGGCCCGCACGGATGCAGCCTTTACCCGGTCTATTGCAGGATATGCTGATTAAAGGCAGCGACCTGTGGCTTGATGGCGGGCACAATGTGGCCGGCGCACAAGTTTTGGCCCAAGCATTGGGTGACCTGAACGACAAACAGTCCAAACCGCTTACGCTTATTCTTGGTATGTTGGGCAATAAAGACGTCGAAGGCTATCTAAGCTGCTTTGAGGGCCTGGCCAAACGGGTGATCACAGTGCCGGTGCCAGCGGATGATCTGACCACCAATGCGGGCACTTCGCCTCAGGACTTGGCGGATCTGGCGATCAAGCACGGCTTTGCGGCAACGCACACCCAGTCCGTGCAAGAAGCGCTGAAACTTGTGGCGCGTGATGAGGGCCAACGGGTTGTGATTTGCGGTTCGCTCTATTTGGCCGGAGATGTCTTAGGGCAAAACAAAACGCCGCCCCAATAGTTGGCGCGGCGTCTTTCATTTTTTTAGAACCATTCGATGCTTTAAGCGGCGTAGCCTTCAAGCCATTTTACCAGCCCCACATGGGACAGCGTTGCGCCCACTTTCATGTCGACAACCTCTCCGCCTTTGAACAGCAAATAGGTGGGCATGTTGCGCACACCATATTGGCTCATGGTCGATGGGTTATCAGCGCCATTGAGCTTAACAAGCTTCACTCTACCTGTAAGGTCGCCAGCGGCTTTTTCCAAAATCGGGTCCATCGCTTTGCACGGTGCGCACCAATCTGCCCAAAAGTCGACCAGCACGGGCTGGTCGCTTTGCAAAACTTCGGCGGCAAAATTGGTGTCGTCAACGTCTTTTAGCATCAAGTTCGTTCCTATTAAGCCGCGTGTCCTTCAAGCCATTTCACAAGGCCCGCTTTTGGCTCGCCCGCGCCCACTTTCATGTCCGCAGCTTCGCCGCCTTTGAACAAGATCATGGTTGGAATGGAGCGAATGCCATATTGCGCTGCAATGTTTGGATTTTCATCAACATTGACTTTGACAATTTTCACTTTGCCAGCCAACTCAGTTGAGATCTCTTCCAAAACAGGTGCGATCGCCTTACATGGGCCACACCATTCGGCCCAAAAATCGACCAATACGGGAACTTTTGCGCTTAGAACTTCTTCTGAGAATTGTGCTTCTGATACTTGGGTGGTCATAGCCTGCCCCTTTCTTAAACTAGGTTGTTGCCCAGAACGTAAGAAGAGTCGCGCTCCGGTTCAAGCAAATCACGACGAGGTGAACGATTTTGTGGTCTATTGGAAATCTGAATCTAACAATTTTGAGATTTTTGCATTTTCAGTCCACAAAATAGCACAGTTGATGGGGCGATTTGGAAACTGATTGCGCAGGGCTGCCCGATAGCGGGTGAGCTGTGTGTGATAGTTTTTCGGGATATCGCTGGCATCATCGGGCGGATTTGCATCCGATTTAAAGTCGACAATCAACACTTCCTCATCTTGCACCAAAAGTCGATCGATCCGGCCCGTGATCCGGGATGGTTTGCCCTCAAACTCGATATCGGCTGCAACAGCAACTTCGCCACGTGAATTGGGACCAAACAGGTCAGCAAACTCTTGTTTGTTCAAGATGGCATTTGCTTCACCAACCATGTCGCCATGCAATTTGGGATGATTGGGCATAAGAGACAGCAGTGCTTGCGCCGCCATTTTGTCGCGTTCGCTAGCGTCAAAGCGCGGCATGAATTGCAATAGTGCATGCAAAGCTGTGCCTCGCAATCGCGCGGTTTCTCGATCAAGCCCAACGCCTCGACCAGCGCTTTGTGTTTCATCGTGCTTAGAGGGTTCAACAATGCGGCGTGTTAGTGGAACAGGTGCTGGGGCGTCGATCCAATCTGGTAACGGTGAGGGTGGAACTGCATCGCCCTCTGCACGCGCTAAAAAGCGGTGTTCAGCATCCGCTGGATATCGCCAAGCTATGGTTTGCTGATGCTCATCTTTGATCTCAGCACAATGGGCAGACAGGCCATCATAGACCATTTGGTACCAGCTGTTTTCTTGTCCGCGTTTAGCAACGCCAGTGACGTAAAGCTCGTCCTCGGCCCGGGTGAGCGCCACATAGAGTTTGCGGCGATATTCGGCTTGGTCTTTTTCTTTTTCGCGCTCAATTAGCTCCTGCACGTTTGCCGCTTGGCTTTTTGACGAGCCTTGCGCCCAAAGCAAAAATGCGTTTTGCGGCGCGTCATGGTCCGCTTCAAGCAAAATGGATTTGGCGTTCTGTTTGCCCGCCGGCGAAGAAGTCGCATCAATGCAAAAGACAATCGGGGCCTCTAAGCCTTTTGCGCCATGCACCGTCATCACCCGGATGGAACCGCCCGCTTCGCTTAACTCGCGTTTAATCTGGCTTTCGCTCTGGCGCATGGCGGTCACGAACCCCAGCATTGAGGGTTGATCGGTTTGTTCGTGCGCCAATGCCATATTGAGGAATTCATTGATCACATCATCAATTTCGGGGCCCAAACGGGCATGCATTTTTTTAAGCCCCTGCTCTTTGAATAGGATGTGGGCGAAAAACTCGTAAGGGCGATCAAGATCGATACGATTGCGCCACTGTCGGATCACTTCCACGGCCTCATTCGCATCAGCTTGCGTTTTTGCGTCGGCCTGCAATTGCACCCATAGGGGCCAAACAGGGTTTTGTTCCTGCATCCGGCATTTGCCGCCACGCATGCCCCGCGCAAGGGCAAATAATTGATCTTCATTCCATCCAAAAAGCGGCGAGCGCAGCAAAGTGGCTAAACCCAAATCATCTGCCGGGTTCATCATAACATCGGCCAACACCAGCAGGTCTTCCACCGCGATGTGGGTTGAAACGGTCAATTTGTCTTCGCCCAGGTTGGGCAGACCTTTTTGCTTCAGTGCGCGGATCATGGCCTTAAACATGGCACCGCGCGACTGCACCAAAATCAAAATGTCGCCCGGGGTCACCGCCACATCACGATTACCCAATTGACGGCCTGTGGTGACCCACTGATCAATTGTTGAAGCGATTTTGTCGGCCAAAATGTCTTCTGGCCGGGCACGCGGATCACTTGCGGCGGTTTTATAAATTTGGTCGTTTGCGGGCTCTTCTGGCTTTTCAACCGGGTGCCAAAGTTCAACCAGACCGCCGCCCATTGTGCGTGCTGCTTCGTGCACCGTTTTCTCATCATCGCCCGTTAGGCCCTCATGGGCGAACGGTCGCTCAAAAACATGGTCTACAGCGGCAAGGATGGTTTCAACAGTGCGGAAGCTGGTTTTGAGCGTAAGGCTCTCCCAGGTGCGTTGCGCGGTCATGGCTTGCAAGCCAAGTTTGCGGCCTGTTTCGCCAAATAGGCGCGGCTCTGCCCCTTGGAAGCTAAAAATCGATTGTTTTTCATCCCCTACAGCAAAGACCGAGCGAGGACGTTCAATGGCACTGTCCCCATCAAAGAAGTCTGCCAATAAGGCTTCCACAATCCGCCATTGTTCGGGGTTGGTGTCTTGGCTTTCGTCGACCAAAATGTGGGTGATGCCCGCATCCAATTTATAAGCGATCCAATGTTTAAACTCAGATTGCTCCAAAAGTTGGCGCAGATGGATTATCAGATCATCAAAATCAAGCAGTGAGCGCGCACGTTTTTGCGCATCATATTGGTGAAAGATCGCTTCGATCGTGGCCAATAGAGCAAGCGACTGGTCCAATGTTTTGGCGGCCAAATAGGTCTGGCATAAAGCTTCTAGCCGCTCGGTTTCATTTTCGAGCTGTTCGGCAAGCAATGGATTGTTTTTTGCAACGCCCGAATGCGCTTCATGGCCTTTGCCCGGGCGGGTGCCATCTGGTTTTAGGAAAGTAGCAAAAACCAGTTCTGGTGTGACCGGTTGCCCAACTGCTTTTGTCAATTTTTTATTGAAGTTCTTCGCCACACCAAGATGCGTAAGCTCGGCTGAAACAGCGCCATATTCGCTTGGCTTCAAAATAGCTTCTGCCAACACCTGCGCCGCGACACTGGCCAACGTCTGGTCTTGCGTAAGCCCCAGTAGAGTTTGCAGGTTGGCTTGACAGCGCGCTTTATTGGCAAGCACCAAACGCAATTTTGCACCAAACGACAATGCGCCAGAAATGGCATCTTCAAGTCCAGTATCGGATGCAATATTGAACAGTTTGATGACGGCTTTTCCCAACTCTTCGTCGTCAAATCGTTGTGCCAGCACTTTTTCGCGAGCAGCGCGGAGCAATTCAAATTGTTCGGCGTCGTCGATGACTTGAAAATCAAATGGCACCCCAGCTTCCAGTGGAAAGCGGTGAAGTACGCTTTCGGAAAATGCGTGAATGGTGTTGATCTTAAGCCCACCCGGGGTTTCGAGTGCTTGGGCAAAAAGTTGTCGGGCGCGGTTGAGGCGCGTTTCATCGGGCCGCTTGTGTTCAAGCTCGATGATCGCTTCACTTAGTGCTTCATCATCCATTACCGCCCATTGACCCAGCTCTTTGGTCACCCGGGCGCGCATTTCAGCGGCGGCGGCCTTTGTGTAAGTCAAACACAGCACTTGTTCGGGCGGCACGCCATCAATCAACAAACGCAATACGCGGCGGCTCAATACATAGGTTTTGCCGGACCCTGCGTTGGCTTTCACCCAAACGTTTGCGCTTGGATCAGCGGCTTTTGCTTGATTGGATTTTGTTTCGTCAGAGATTGAAAGTGGGCCCCTCATTCATCATCTCCTTGATCGATCATCCATTCTTTTTGCCGCGCAAACTGATCATAGTCCCCAGCGAACTGCTGGTTTTCTTTGGGCATTAATTTGGCCACCATCGCCGTTTCATCGCGCATCAGCATGATGTCCGCATAAGCAGAGAAATGTCGCCAATAGTCATCAATCAACCCATCTAAGCTTTGTTTTCCGGTGGCGAAATTGGTCACTTCAAATGGATTTGGGCCGTGGGATAGTTTTATATAGGTCAGCGCATCCGCATCGGCTTTTGGCACGTCTTTGAACCCCGCATGGCACAAGATCATGGCCTCCATGGGCAATTGCGGGCTCATGTAGTTTTGCATGTCCTTGGCGGCAGGGACGGAGCCGGTCTTAAAATCGATCAGCTCCGCAGCCCCATCATGTTGAAGGTCAATGCGATCGGCATAGCCGTAAATCTCAAACTGTTGATCGCCCACCGGAAGCTGGCTCACCCCAAGTTTTTCCGCATGGCGCTGTTTGATTTCAGGGTCACGCGCCACCTCATAGGTGATCACTTTGTCGGCAATGGCTGAGAAGCGCTTAAGCCAAATGTCGCGGCGGTCCGCAACATCATCAAGCCGAGCATAGATACGATTAGCGATCTGCATCAGCTTGTCATGGGCATCTGGGGCGGTGAAATCAAACCCCTGCTCTACAAAATCGCTGAGCACATCATGGATCAAATTGCCCCGTTCTGCGCTGTCTGGAGCAGCACCGAGTGGACGCCATTTCTTAAGGCCCAAAACATGCTTTGCATAGATCGCATAGGGGTCTCGGATGAGGGTTTCAATTTCGGTGATCGACAAACGCCGCGGGCGGATGTTGGCCGGTGGCGTAGGTGCAGGTCTGGCGCTAAGCTTTGGGGTTTCAACCGCATCTAGTTTTGCCAACATGTCTTTGAGATAGGCGGTTTTTTCGTAAAGCTGTTCGGAGCGTTTCTCACCCAAAAAGGCCTGCAGCCTTTGGATGAACCGCGAAGGGTCAGACGGCGAGGTTCCGCGCCGCTTGGCGTAGGTGATCAGCAGGTTTTCGCCCCCCATGCCCATCAAGAAATCATGGGCGGCGAGGCCAACTTTGCGTTCTGGTGGGTCAAGCGATAATGCCAGCTTCATGCCGCGCGATAACCAGGGTCCAGGCTCTGCGATTTCTGGCCACACACCTTCGTTTAACCCGGCGAGTATCATCATGTCTGCACTGAGCAAACGGGCTTCGATGCGGCCCCAAATCTGGACGTCTTGGCGGGTTGTTTCGGGCGGGCGCACACTGATGCTTTGCATCAACAAATTGATCGACGCGATAATATCGAGCGGGCGCGAGGTGGGTGAAAAATGGGTGCAACGTGCCAGATCGTCGGCCCATTGCAATAGTTCTGTGCCCCCCTGAAACATTCCGCTTTGTGCCGCGTCTGTGCCGCAAATGTTTTGCACAAGTGCCGGGACCGCGCGGGCCAAACTGGCCAAGTTCCACGCCACTGTGCCATCCTTTTGCGCTGGCGCAATTGCGGCCTGAAGATCGTCGAGCAGTTGTGTCAGATGAACGGCTTCTTGTGGCTTTAGTCGTTTGGTGACGCGCTTGGTTTTTTTGGACACATTGTCCGCGATCAATTGTTTGATGCCCTCAAGACCATTGATGCCGCGCGCGCCGCGTAGAACGCTGAGATCGAGAAGTTCGCGCAGTTTGGAGATTTCAGCCCGGTCGCGGCCCAAGCGCACATTGCGGTTCGCTAATAGGGCCACCAAATCCACGGGATTAAAATCAGAATGCAGCGCGGCCAACAGTTGACGCAGCCAACGCCCGGCTGGGGACTGGCCAAGGGGCATGCCAGCGCTGTCGTCGATCACAATGTCAAAGCGTTCAAGTTCAACTTTGATGCGGCGTGCCAAATCGCGGTCTGGAGAAATAATGCCCACCTGTTGACCTTTTTCCACCGCTTCACGGGCGGCAAGCGCGATGGCGCGGGCTTCTTGGTCTAGGTTTTCAACCGCCAACACCCCCACCTGTTCAAGCGCTTTGCAAAAGGCTGTTGGGTCAATGTTTTGACGATCGCTATGCCAATTTGACGTTTGTTCGGGCCGGGCCAAGGTTGCATTGAGAATAGTGGGGCGGGCGTTGATCTTGTGGCCAAGTTCTTGCACCGCTGCGGGGCCTTCGCCAATTTCGCGCAATAGTTTGGCCATACCAAATTGGGGATGTGCGTGGCATTGGTTGTTGTCTTCGATGAGATGGGCGTGCTCGTCTGGTGACATTGTGGTGTCAAAACCGGGCAGTACAATTGCCGCGTTCTCCAATTTAGCGATGCTTGAGAGAAAACGCCGGGTGGCGGGCACAGACCCGGTAGAACCAGCAGCGATCACCGGGCGCGCTCCATAGCGCAGCGCCAGCGACTCCGCGGCAAACTTGAACCGTTGGCGGCGCAACAGGGCAGCATCGATTTGGCCGATTTCTTTGAGGTGCGCGGGCCAAGCTTCAAAAGCAATGTTGAGGAACTGTAGTGTTTCTTGCCAGTTTTGCGCCAGCTCTTCGGGCACCAAATCTTTGATGCGTTCAAAGCCAATTTCTTCGGTCAAAAAGTCGTCGATCAATCCGCCAAGACTTTGCGCCATGGCCAGAATTTCGGTGGTGGATGGGGGAGAAGAGAAACCGGGCTGGCCATTTTGAACCGCGATTTGCGCCCATTTTTGGATCAATTGGCTCAAAACTGTGGTGCGATAAAGCTTTGAGGTGACGTTAAAGCTTTCAACGTCCGGGTCGGTGAAGAATGCGTTCTCCGCATCATCCCCCTCACCCAGCGTAAAAATGTTTGGCAGCAATTGGCTGCCGTCGTTCAGTTTGAGCAATTGATCAATCAGCGCTAGCCGCGCCCGTTTGGTGGGCACATAGATGGTGATATCGGACAGCCAAAATGGTCCCGTGCGCGGCCAATTGGGCAGCAAAGTGCCATCCATCAAGCCTTGAGCGAGCGTGCGCAAAAAAGGCGCATCGGGCGCGATGGTGAAAAGCTTTTGATGCTGCATGATACAAAGACCTAGCGGACAAACGGATTACGTGAACGGAATAATATCTGAACTGGATTCGAGCAAAGCGGCAAGTTTATTTAGGTCTTTTGTTTGGCCGGTTACAGTGAGATCACGCCCTTGAGCTTCGCCTACTATGTTTTTGATGGTCAATGAAAAGCGAGCTTTCTCACTAAATTCGGGCAAGCGATCCGGCCATTCAATCAACATGAGATTGTCGCCGTCAAAAAGCCCAAGTTCTTCGGCTTCACTTTCATCCGATAAGCGATAAAGGTCTGCATGTAGGCAGCTGATGTTGGCGAATTGATAAGGCTGGACGAGGGCAAACGTCGGACTTGGCACTTCCAAATCCTCATCTTGTGCGAGTTTACGGATTAAGCTGCGCGCAAAGAAAGATTTGCCAGCACCAAGGTCGCCCGAAAGCAGAATAATGTCGCCAGCTTCAACAAGTTGCGCGAAGGCATTGGCAAGTTGTTTGGTGCCTTGTTCACTGATGATTTTGAGCCGGGTTTGGTCCGCCATGTTTGGGTCCAAACTACTCCGCCGCACCTTGGCTGACCTGTTCAGCAGGCAGATTGACAATTACGCGTGTGCCCTTTGGTTCACGCTGTTCAATGCTGACCGTACCCCCATGCATATGCGCAAAGGTTTTTACGATTGATAGGCCCAAGCCCGCGCCGCGTTGACGCCCCGCCACTGCGCGTCCTTCAAACCGGTCAAAAATCGAAGAGATCATATCTTCGGGTATGCCTTCGCCTTCATCTTCAACAACAAACAAAATGCGCCCGGCGCGCTCTGTAACGTCGAGAGAGACTTTGGAACCCGGTTCTGAATAACGCACGGCGTTGGAAAGAAGATTATAAAGAACTTGCACAATGCGGGCGCCATCCGCAACGAATGTGGGTAGGTTTTTGGAAACACTAATGCTCAAGTTTACCGGCACGTCATCTTGGGCCACTTGCAAGGTCGCCACCACGCCCGCAGCTGCTTTTTCCACGAGCTCTGCCACATCAAGCACTTCAGTATTTAATTCGGCAATTCCGGCGTCGATGGTGGTTAGGTCCAAAATATTGTCGATCAACAGACCAAGTGTGGCACTTGATGCCCGGATGTAGTCGGCATAGCTTTTTTGCTTTTCATTGAGTTGACCCGCTTCTCCTGCGGTGAGCAGATCGGCAAATCCAATGATATTAGTGAGCGGCGAGCGGAACTCATAAGAAACATTTTGCACAAAGGCATCTTTGAGCTTATCGGCGGTTTCAAGCGCTTCATTGCGCTCTTTGAGCACACGCTCGTAAGCCGCGCTTTCTGTAACATCCACAAAGGTCACAAGCGTTTGACCATCGGGCAAGCGCACCACCGCATAATCGATTAGTCGGCCATCTGCCCGTGATATGCGGCCGGTTTTGTTTGACCGTTCGGGGCTAATGTCAATGATGAACGATTTCAGGTCTGCCCAAATCTCGCGCCCGTCTTTAGGCAATGATCTGTCGCACATTTCAACAATATCTGAAATGTGGGTTTGCTTGTTCAACAGATTAAGTGGGACTTTCCAAATGCCAGACAATTGAGTGTTGTGCAGCTTCAAGCGCCCGTCTGTTCCAAACACGGCCACGGCTTCGCGCAAGGAGTTCAAGGTTTCTTCTTGCACGTGAATGAGCGCGTTATACCTGCTTTCAAGAGCCAGCTTTTCGGTGACATTGTGATAAACATAAATCACACCGCGCGCGTTTGGCGCTGGCGAAGCAATTACGTTCAGCACTTGACCAGAAGGCAAATGCCACATGTCTTCGCGGGTTTTCTTTAATCCATAGCTAGAAAGATGGGTTGAGCGCCATTTTTTATAGTCTGGCTCAAGCGGCAAATGGCCCTGCGTCCGCAATCGATCCAAAATTGCTTTTTCATTTGGGTGGGTATCTAGCCAATTGGTATCAAGTTCCCAAAAGTCCGCAAAACTCTTGTTGTAATGGGTCAGTTGCGCGCTGCCATCAAATACGGCAACAGGGGTACGCAATTCGTTGATTGCGGCGGTGAGAAAACTTGCGCGAGGATCGTTTTTCTCTTCATTTGAGGCCAGCCCCTGCACCGCGTACCCTGCAGTACCATTGATCAATTTGAATTTGGTCACATCAAGCGTGCCAAATTTTTGATGTTGCTCGGTTACAGAATGTGAGCCCTCGACCTGGCCGACTTCTCGCAAGCGCAATAGGGCTGCACTGTCAAAAAGCTCCGGGATTGTTCCCGTCCGGTTTTCTTGGGGGATACCCAAGAGTTCAAAATAGGCTTGATTGACTTTGACCAATTTGCCACGCACATCGCGGACCCAAGCTGGGTGGTTCAGCTTATCAAACAGCCTTGCACAGGTTTCAATGTCCAGTTGGCTCTTGCTGGCGCTTGGCAGAACATAGGGGGTTTCTTCTTCAGCAATCCGGCGGGCGATGCGCAAGACCGGGCTTCCTGCCACCAATTTGCCGCATACACGAAATCGCTGATCGGCACTGCCATTGGCACCAAATTCAAATTCCGTTCCCTGCGCCAGTAGGTCGGCAAGTTTAAATTTGACCTCAATAGCGCTTTGCGCGGTGAGCCAGCTTTCAAAGTCAAGCACCATTTGATCGCTGATATGAGTTTCGATTACCTGACGCACAGGCCCGACAATCGAAGGGGTTGCTGCTGGGTCGCGCCAGATAACGGTTATTTCTGACATGCCGTTGAGAATGTTTTCTTTCTCATCCAGCGCAGCGCTTAGCTCCATCACTTGTATATTGGCAGAACGCGCTGCACGCTGGCTCGCTTGGCGTTGCATGATGGCCAAAAAAGTGGTGGCGGCGCCAAACAACACAGCCCCAACCGCAATTGCATAAGGCGTTGTGGCCAACAGCTGTGAATTTGTGAGTTGGTCTGCCTGGGCAAATACCGGGCTCGTCAGCATGAGCGCGATGGGCGCGCTCGTGAATCTTGCGACTCCTCTACTGATCGGGAAAGTTCCCGGCACCATATTTTTGCCCCTCTAAACAATAAATTAACGAATTCGCCGCCAAACCGAATCACCTAACCATACCCCTACGGCGAATCCGCCAACAAGAGTCAAAATGCAGCCATGAACAAAAAAGGGTGGCACGAGGCCACCCTGATCTTGAAATGTTCTGCGAATGAATCGCAGTCGCAAATTTAAAGGCAAAACCTAGTAGCGATATTGTTCTGGTTTGAACGGGCCGTCTTTTGGCACGCCAATATAGTCGGCTTGTTCTTGGCTGAGTTTTGTCAGCTTTGCGCCCAATTTTTCCAAGTGCAATTCTGCAACTTTTTCGTCCAGATGTTTCGGCAACACATGAACCGCGTTCTCATATTGCTCGGCCTTGGTCCACAATTCAATTTGCGCCAATGTTTGGTTGGCAAAAGAGGCGCTCATCACAAAGCTTGGGTGACCGGTTGCGTTGCCCAAGTTCACCAAGCGTCCTTCAGACAATAGGATGATCCGGCTGTCGTCGCTTAGGTGCACAATGTCCACTTGCGGTTTCACATTGGTCCATTTGAAGTTCTGCAATTCTGCCACTTCAATCTCATTATCGAAGTGACCAATATTGCAAACGATGGCCATGTCTTTGAGCTTGCGCATTGCGTCAAGAGTCACGATACCTTTGTTGCCCGTACAAGACACAACGATATCAGCGCGATGGGCTGCGTCGTCTAGCGTGACAACTTCAAAGCCGTCCATTGCCGCTTGCAATGCACAGATGGGATCAACCTCGGTCACCAATACGCGCGCACCAGCGCCCGCCAAAGACTGGGCAGAACCTTTACCCACATCGCCATAACCACAAACAATGGCGACTTTACCCGCCATCATTACGTCAGTACCGCGACGGATGGCATCGACCAAGCTTTCGCGGCAGCCATATTTATTGTCGAACTTTGATTTGGTGACGCTGTCGTTCACATTGATCGCTGGGAATGGCAATTCACCGCGCTCGGCCAATTGATACAAACGCATCACACCGGTTGTTGTTTCTTCTGAAACACCGCGCAGATTTTCACGCACTTTGGCGTAGAAACCGGGGTTCGCCGCAATACGTTTCTTGGCTTGCGCGGCGAAATATTCTTCTTCTTCGCTTTTTGGGTGATCAAGCACTGTTGGGTCAATTTCGGCTTTTGCACCGGTGAGCACCAACATGGTCGCATCGCCACCATCATCAAGGATCATATTGGCGGTTTCGCCATTGCCCCAATCAAGAATGCGGTCTGCAAAGTCCCAATATTCTTCAAGCGTTTCGCCTTTATGGGCGAACACTGGAATGCCTGCAGCAGCAATTGCGGCGGCGGCGTGGTCTTGAGTTGAAAAGATGTTGCATGACGCCCAGCGCACATCGGCACCCAAAGCCACCAATGTTTCAATCAAAACAGCTGTTTGAATGGTCATATGCAAAGAACCCGCGATGCGCGCGCCTTTTAAGGGCTGTGCTGCGGCGAACTCGCGGCGAATGGCCATAAGGCCGGGCATTTCAATTTCGGCCATTTCAATTTCAGTCCGACCCCATTGAGCCAGTGAAAGATCTTTTACCGCATATTCTTGTGTTAAGGCGCTCATGCTGCGTCTCCTATTGAACCCGTTTGGCGCTATTCATACGCGCTCATCCTTTACCATTCAATAAAGATATAAAGAATTACTTATATCCCGAACAGAGCGTTAACGCGAAATCCGAACACGGCGACGAAATGGCCAAGCAAATATGCCCCACACGAGCCTGAAGAGACCCAACCCAATCAGCAAGCCAATGCCCGCAAACGTGAGGCCCGATGCCGTTACAGGAACAGCGGGCTTATAGGCGTTCAATGTGTCAGAGAGCAATTTGGGATCGAGATGAGAGGTGAAAGCGGTGAGCTCTTGTACCGGCCCCGCATTAATCAGAGCTTGCTGATGGGCTTTCAGGTTTTCAAATCTGGCAATCGATTGGCCAATCGATGTGCCGCGCTCAACCAAAAACTGATCGTTGGACGCACTATAGCGGGCCAGCGCTTGTTCTCGACTGAGTCCTTGATTTGCTGCATCAATATCAAAATTTTCAATCACGACGCCAAGTTCGGCCACTGCGCCGCCAAGTCGCTGATGATATTGTTGCGCGTATTCGGGGTATTGGGAGGCAGTTATGCCGCCCGCCAAGGCCCCCACTAGCAAAAATGGTGTTCGCATTTTCGCCTCCCACCTTTGCGGCTGTAACGACAAAACCCACTGCGAGATTTGATCGTTTGGCCCAACCTAAGCCTGTTTTTCTTTGACACCGTCGGTGTCTTCGTCAAAACCCGATTCAATCAAAGCCGCGATCGCCTCTAGCGCCTCGCGTGCCTGTACGCCTTTGGCGCGGACCAAAACGGTTGAGCCTGGCCCTGCGCCCAACATCATCAACCCCATGATCGAGGATGCGCCTACCGTCACCCCATCGCGTGTCACTGAAATTTCAGCGTTGAAGCATTCGGCCGTGCGCGCAAATCGAGCAGAGGCCCGCGCATGCAGACCTCGCTGGTTTACAATTGTTAGGCGCTGTCCTAGTTCTTTTTCAGGATGACAGGAGTGCGGCATGGTAAGGTCCTAAACGCCGCCCAACACATCATTGGCCACATTTATGTATTTGCGGCCAGCATCTTGAGCTTCGTGCACTGCGTCGCGCATTTTCATGTCGGGGCGCACGCGGGCCAGTTTAACCAGCATGGGCAAGTTTACCCCTGCAATAACGTCCACTTCACGATTTTCCATTACTGAAATGGCAAGATTTGACGGTGTACCGCCAAACATGTCGGTGAGAATAACCACACCTTCGCCACTGTCCACACTGTGTACCGCGTCCAAAATATCTTGCCGGCGCATTTCCATGTCATCATCGGGCCCAATGCTTACAGCCTCGCATTGTTCTTGGGGCCCAACCACATGCTCAAGCGCGGAACGAAACTCATCCGCAAGTTTGCCATGTGTCACCAAAACCATGCCAATCATATATGACGCTCCTCAATAGGCGAGTTTTTCGCCTTTATTGTTCTTTGCTATTTTTTACGGCGATCGAAGCCACATGCAAGTCTAAAGTGAAAGACCTGCATTAGTGCGGGCCCAACTCCAACTAACTTGCGTCCGCTTTCATCACACGTTTGATCGCCTCTGTGACCAGCAACCTTTGGTGAACACTGTCAATGAGGGAGCGAACAGGCACGGGACACCGTGCAACCTTCACGCCTAAGAGTTCTGTTTCAAACTCTTCATTTTCAGGCATACGGTCCAATTCACCCACAAGATCTATCACCAGGTGAATTTTGGTTTGATCTGTTGTTGGCCGCTCAATGACCCCACACCCACGCAATTCAATTTGGCCTGCAATTTGGGGAGGCGAGCTGCACATGACATCATCACCATCCACATGCAGCAGCACGCGATCATCGGAAATCAAAAATGCTTCTTTGTTAAAGTTCTCCGCGCGATCCAACAGATCAAGCGCCAACAAAGATTTTCCCGCCCCGGACTGACCACGTAACAATATACCGTATCCATCATATGTGATGCCGGTTCCGAAGACGTTTTCTGGTTCTTTTGACATAATTGGCCTCTAAGTCGTTGTTGGGAGACGAACGATAAATTCCGCCCCTGATCGATCGGTTCTGTTTTGAGCCTGTATTGTACCGCGGTGAGCCTCAACAATTTGTTGCGAAATTGACAGGCCCAATCCAGAATGATTGCCAAAGCCATCACTGGTGGGGCGATCAGTGTAAAACCGCTTGAAGATTTGCTCTGCCTCGCCGCGAATGCCGCGCCCTTGGTCTTTCACAATAATGTTCACCACTTTGCCCGCGCGCTCTAGCGCAATTTCAACAATAGCGCCTTCGGGGGAAAAGGAAACAGCATTGTCGATGAGATTTGTGACGACCTGCGCCAAACGCCCCTCGTGTCCTGGAACAATTTGCTGATTTTCTTTTAGGTGGTCTGTGAGTTCAATTGTCACCGAGCGCTTGGCTGCGGTTTCAGATTGAATTTCAGCGATTGTTGCCACCAAACCAGAAATATTGACTTTGCCAATTTCTTCTCGCGCCAACTCAGCATCCAAACGCGAGGCTTTGGAAATATCCGTTATCAACCGATCAAGGCGCCGAACGTCATGCTGAATGATTGAAGTGAGCCTTAAACGGTCTTCATCATTTTTGACGACGGGCAAGGTTTCCACCGCGCTGCGTAAGGACGTTAGCGGGTTCTTGAGTTCGTGCGCCACGTCCGCGGCAAAACTTTCAATGGCTTCAATCCGATTGTAAAGCGCGTTGGTCATATCACGCAAAGAGCCAGACAAATGCCCAATCTCGTCTGGCCGGTCTGTATAGTCCGGAATTTCCTCACGCGCGGTCATTGAAGAGCGCACCCGCTGCGCGGCGGCGGACAGGCGGCGCATGGGACCAGCGATTGTGCCCGCCAACAATAATGACATGATGGTGGTCACCGAGGCAGCGATCAAAAAGATCTTAAATACATTCCAACGCTCTTTTTCCACCACATGGTCAATGTCGCCGGGTGCTGTTGAAAGCAAGAGCACCCCCACATTGGTTTTTAATCGCCGCACGGGCACAGCAACTGATACCAACAACCTATCGTTCACATCAACGCGCACAATGGATGCGGTAGCGCCTGACAAGGCGGTTCTCACTTCGGGGTATTTTGCCCCGTCTGCGCCCGAGTATTCTTGGTAGCGTGGGAACTCACCGGCCCTTAGCCTGCGGAAAAACCTGTTCCACCAGTCAACAAAAAACAATGATTCTGTGTCAGTTGCTGGCGAAATTTGCCGCAAAACTTCCCCGCGAGCGTAGATATTATCACTATCAAGGATCAACAATCCTGATCGATCATAAATGCGCGCGCGCGTTCCAGTTGGCGTGATGAGATTGCGCAACAAGGGGGCGACGCGCTCAGGGTTGATGGGGAACTCTAGCGACTGGTCAAAGAAGCTAAGTGTCGAATTGGGGTCTTCGCCTTGCAACTGTAAGAACTTATCGGGATCAACAGTGATCACATCCGAATCTACTGTTGCGGAGGCAGCGATGGCGCCGGCGATAATTTCGCCTTGTACACGCAGACTGACCACGCGCGCATCGATAAGCCCAGCGCGCCATTGGTTCAAATATAAAATGGCGATAACGAGCGCGGCGAGGGCGGCAAGGTTAAGCACCACAATGCGTCGCGTCAGGGAAGAGAATACTGTGTACCCAAACACACGTTGAATTGAACGCACAAAAGCTGAGATTTTGGAACGGGGTCGCCCAGACACACGTTCACCGTTGGCCGCGCCTTGCGGCTTTTGGTGCTTGTTGGTTTTGGAATGCGAAGATGCACTCTCTGGGGTCAAAACGCTTATTGCTCCTTAAAGCGATAACCAACACCATACAATGTTTCGATCATGTCAAATTCCTTGTCAACAACACGGAACTTTTTGCGCAATCGCTTGATATGGCTATCGATCGTGCGATCATCGACGTACACCTGATCATCATATGCCGCATCCATTAAGCTGTCGCGGCTCTTAACGACGCCAGGACGTTGCGCAAGGGCGAAGAGGATCAAAAACTCGGTCACTGTCAATGTGACGTTTTTTGCGTCCCAGGTGCTGGTGTGTCGCTCTTGGTCCATTGTCAAACGCCCACGCTCAAGCACGGACTTGGATGGTGTGCCATCCGTTGATTGTGCGCTACCTTCGGGCCGCGCTTGGGCGCGCCGCAAAATGGCTTTGACCCGCTCAACAAGCAGTCGCTGAGAGAAGGGCTTGGTGATAAAATCGTCTGCGCCCATTTTTAAGCCAAAAAGCTCGTCAATTTCATCATCTTTTGAGGTGAGGAAAATGACCGGGATATCGGATTTTTGACGCAGTCGACGCAACAGCTCCATACCATCCATGCGCGGCATCTTAATATCCAAGATGGCCAAGTCTGGCATATCAGAAGTTAGCCCTTCAAGACCTGAGGCCCCGTCGGTGTAGGTGCTGACGTGATAGCCTTCTGCCTGCAAGGTCATTGAAACCGAGGCGAGAATATTCTGGTCATCATCTACAAGCGCGATCTTTGGCATATTTATTCCTTTCGGCCTCACCTTATATGATTGGTACAGGGTGAAAATCAATATTGCCCGTCTCATTGCTCAAAGAATTGCGCACAAATTGTGTCCGCCAAGGAAACTAGTTGAGAAAACCAAACATTGCTTAGTGGGTTTGTGCACAAGCTCTATAAATCGATCAGGAAGGAAAAATGCTAAAATTTACCATATATTTTAGCTATTTAACCGGATTAGACAAAGGTCGTACGACCTATCGCCAGATGGAAAAACCGCATCCAAGAGCTTAGGTTCTTTTGACCGAAAGAGGGAAATTACTCCTTCTGGCGGCATTTTTCACTAAAGACAGCAGGATCAGCCCGATGAGCACCATCACACGGCGGGAAATTAATCAGACCATACAAGCGAACGCAAAGTCGCTTTCTTACAATGATAAGGCACCTGTTTTGGCGTCTCATGCAATTAAGCGCGAAGAAGTTATCTTTAGCGCTGACGGCGCATTGGTTGCTGACACAGGTCAGCATACTGGTCGTTCTGCCCAAGACAAATTTATTGTTGATGATGCGCTAACCCATGACACCGTTTGGTGGGACAATGCAAAAGCGACCTCAACTGAAAAGTTTGACCTGCTGCTTTCAGACCTGCTTGCTGCAACAAAAGACAAAGATTTGTTTGTGCAGCAGTTGTATGCTGGGGCTGACGTGTCACAACAATTGAATGTTGAAGTGTTCACCGAGAACGCTTGGCATGCATTGTTCATTCGCAACTTGTTGATCCGCCCTGCGCTTAATGCCTTGGGCAATTTCGACGCAAGTGTGACCATTGTTCATTTGCCAAGTTTTAAAGCGGATCCTGAACGGCATGGCACACGCTCAGAGACAGCAATTCTGTTGGATTTCAGCCGCAATATGGTGCTCATTTGCGGTACAGCTTATGCTGGCGAAATCAAAAAATCTGTTTTCTCATTGTTCAACTTTCATGCGCCGCAAAATGGCGTTCTGCCGATGCACTGCTCTGCAAACATTGGTAAAGATGGCGATACGGCTTTGTTCTTTGGGCTTTCAGGCACTGGTAAAACAACTTTGTCCACTGACCCAGAACGCACATTGATTGGCGATGATGAGCACGGCTGGCACAAAGATGGCGTTTTCAACCTTGAAGGCGGTTGCTATGCAAAAACCATCAAATTGTCTCGCGAAGCTGAGCCAGAGATTTTTGGCGCGACAGAACGTTTCGGCACTGTGCTTGAAAATGTTGTTCTGGACGAAGAAACGCTTAAGCCCGATTTCAACGATGGTTCTAAGACCGAGAACACCCGCGCTGCATATCCATTGACCGCTTTGGACAATGTGAGCCGCACAGGCATGGGCCCAACACCCAAATCAGTGATCTTGTTGACCGCAGATGCATTTGGCGTTTTGCCACCAATTGCGCGTTTGACCCCAGATCAGGCCATCTACCACTTCTTGTCTGGCTATACTGCAAAAGTGGCTGGCACAGAGCGCGGTGTAACAGAACCTCAGGCAACATTTTCAGCCTGCTTTGGCGCGCCGTTCATGTCATTACACCCAAGCGTTTACGGCAAAATGCTGAAAAAGCAATTGGGTGAAAGCCTTGCAGAATGCTGGTTGCTGAACACAGGTTGGACCGGTGGTCCTTATGGAGTTGGCGAGCGTATTTCAATTAAAGATACACGCACATTGTTGACCAGCGCCCTATCGGGTGAATTGGTGAACACACCGATGCGCACCGATGAGATCTTTGGTTTTGAAGTCCCAACCGTTGTGGAAGGTATTGATCCAAGCTTGCTTGAACCACGCACCACTTGGGAAGACGGCAAGGCATACGATGCACAGGCAGAAAAGCTGGTCAAATTGTTCGAAGAGAACTTCGTTAAATTTGGCTCAAGCGCAGAAGAACTGGCCAATGCTGGCCCAAGTCTGAGCAGCGCAGCTTAAGCTCGCCTCAATGTTTTAAACGATCCAGAGCCTGGGGGTACGCCCCCGGGTTCGTTGCTGTTTGGCTAGACACTGCCCGTTCAAACTGATAATTTTCAGCGATAAAACTCACCGCAGCGCACAAGATTGCGGAACAAAGACATATTTTATTGGGTGGTTTATGAGTATTTTGCAGCGTGCAGATTGGGCGTTCGGTGCCTTTTGGGCCGTGATCACCGGAACAATGTTCGGGGTGGCAAGTGTATTTGTCTTGGAAAAGAAAATCGACCTTGAGTTCATCCTTCAAAATATCGCGCTTTGGACATTTGCGGGCATTGTGATGGCAATCGTGATTGGTCTAAAGCGCCGCTAGACACTCCCATTGAAACGCTCCAAATTTTGTTGAAAATTGTGGCTTGACCCTGACGCTACGTCACGGACTATTTCTCTTTTCAGCGGAAGGAAAAGGGTTATGCAAAGCTACAGGGTCAAACAGGTTGCACAGATGGCGGGCGTTTCGGTACGCACGTTGCACCATTATGACAAAATTGGCTTGCTTGAACCCGCCTATATTGGCGCGAACAACTACCGGTATTACACGCGAGATGAATTGGTGAAGCTTCAACAAATCCTGTTCTTTAAGGACATGGGACTAAGTTTGCACCAAATCGCCAAGGCGCTGAAAAATACCAATGCAGATCGTGCGCGATTGCTGATTGAACACAAGAAACAATTACAATTGCAGGCGCGTCGCCAAAACCAACTCATAAGAACGATTGACCGCACAATCGATGAGCTATTGGGAAATGAAAAAATGAAAGTGGACGATCTATACAAAGGCTTTTCAACAAAAAAGCAACGCGAACATGAGCAATGGTTGGTTGATCACCATGGACCGCACATGACGCCAGATATCGATTTGGCGCGCAATAAACTGGAAAAAGACGCGGATGGCAAAAAGGACCAACTGATCGCCCAGCGCATGGGAGAACTTAAAGAGATTGAAGGAGAAATTATCCTTGCGTTTCAAAGTGGGATCACAAGCGAAGATGAGGCATTGAATGTGGCCATGAAGCGGCACCACCAGTGGGTGGGGCAATGGTGGGGCAAAAAACCTGACCAATCTGCCTACATTGGACTTGCACAATTGTACCAAAGCCATCCAGATTTTGTTGCGCGCTATGAGGCGTTGGCGACAGGGTTTACCCCTTATTTATCTCAGGCGATGGTGGCATTTGCCAAACGCTGTTTGGACTAAGGCTCACGTTAGCGGCTTGGTTCGATAATGATAATCATAAAGCTCGACAGTAAAGCCGAGCTTTTCATATAAGGCGCGCGCTGCGGTGTTTTCGGCAACAACTTGCAGCGCCGCTTTGGTTGCGCCCAAGCTCCGACATTTTGCAAGCAAACTCGACAAAAGCATTGCCGCACGACCTTGGCGTCTAAATTTGGGTGCTGTTTCCACGGACTCGATGATGGCCACATCTTCAACAACCACAGCATAGGCAATGGCCGCTATTTCCTGGTCTTCTTCAATGTGAGCGAATAAAATTGGGAAACCAATATTGAGCAGTGCCTGGCGAAACTTGATGCGATGATCAGGTTGAAAATGCGCCCGGTCTGATGCAAATTGCAGCCATCTATCGTCGGCATGCGTGGTCAGTTGTACATCTTGTTGCCATTCAAAGCCGAACATATTTGGGGCCAATAGGGTTTTTGTGCGGGCTTCTGGCGGCGCGAAATTTTGGCCATCCAAGAAACGCTCTAGTTCGGGCACCATATCAGGCACTCGAAAAATCGTGCTTTGGTTCTGCTGCTTATAAAATTCATCGGCGGTATTGAGCAAATGTTGGTCAATAAGCCCATATGCGGCCGTGGGGTTTACCGAATTGATGCGACGCGAGGGTGTGCCATCGGTCTGCCGCAACTCAAATCCTTGGCACTGCACTGTCTGGCCTGCCGGCCACGCAGCAGCACACGCTTCTTCCACCTGCCAACAGAGTTCAAGGTTTTGAAGTGAAGACATCAATGCGCCCTTTCAACAGATCATGTTGAAAAGTTAGCAGCCGATTAGAGCGGTGTATAGAAGATATGCGCGCCAATTTGTTTTACTGGCTGGTAGGCTGACGCCCATTTGGGCTGCACACGTTTGGCGTGATAGAAAAGCGCGGTTTCAGGCAGAATTTTTGAAGGTTTGCGCTGCTGGTATTGCTTATAGGCATAATTGGCGATCAGACCTGCCTTGACCCAACTCACCCGGACAATGCGGTTGCCGTTGCCGCCACTATCGGACTTGCCGTCACAAGCAAATGAGAACTGACATCGGTTGGCCTTATGGGCATTTTGGTAGACAACGCCACACACCGTATTTGGATATTTGCGGCTTTTCACTCGATTAAGGATGACTTGCGCAACCGCCCATTGACCGGCTTCTGGTTCGCCACGCGCTTCGTGGTAGACCGCTTTGGTAAGGCAGTCTTTTTCGGCTTGCACGTTTTTGAGTTTATCAGCGGTCGGGGTGAATTTGGTTTTTGCATAGGCCGCAAGCAATTGCGGTGTGAGGTGGGTTGTTTGCTGCTGCGCAGCAGCAGGCAGTGCAGCAAGGAGCACAAGTGCACAAGCCAACCCGAATTGCTTTAAAAAACGTACCACAAGCAAAAGTCCCAAATTCCCCAACCCGACCGGCTGGATGCACCATAGGTTTAGTTTTAGCGCGAAGCCAGCACGTTGTTAAGTCATAGTTAACCACATTTTTTTACATTTCGTTAATTGATAGGAATTCGTGGCTTTTGTGCACCAAAATACCTCATTTCTCCTAGCTGAAGTAAGTCTAGGGCTTGGCAGAAACACAAATTGGACGTACCAATTTAATACTTTACAGCCTATTGCCCGCTCTTTTCCTGCACGCTGATTCCAATCACGTTCAGCCCCCACAGTCTAAACCAAGGTTCACCATGTCGCTTGTTTCGCCAAGTCCGCCGCTTTCTGAATTGACGTCTCGCCAATGGCAGTGGATTGGCGCGGGGTTTATGATGACCTTCGCCTCAATGGGCGGACAAACGCTATTCATCGCCCAGTTCAACAGCGACATTCGGGCCTTTTTTGACCTGACAGATGGCCAGTTTGCGGGTTTGTACACGCTTGCGACGATCTTTAGTGCAATATTGATCGCCGCTGTTGGGCAGGTAACTGACAAGCTGGGGCCACGATTTTTGGCCATTGTGTGCACGATCGGTTTGGCGCTGATGGCGCTGGCCATGTCGATGGTCAACCATTGGATTGTTTTGTGCCTGATCTTGTTTGGCTTGCGGTTTTTCGGCCAAGGGATGCTGCCCCATATCGCCCAAACCGCAATGGCAAGATGGTTCAATCGTTTTCGTGGCCGCGCGCTTGCTTTTTCACAAATGGGCTATACGGCGGGGGAAGCGCTTTTGCCTTTCATCATCACCCTTGCTATTGCCAGCATGAGTTGGCGCGACATTTGGGCAATTGGTGCTGGGTTTTTAATGTTGGTGATGCTGCCGCTGATTGTGTTTTTGTTGCGTGATCCACCCGATGGAAAACGCGCAAAGGCGCGGGGTGACATAAACCCAGATGCCGATCAAAATGACATGCTGTCGGGCACCGAATGGCGGCGGCGTAAGGTTTTGCGCGACCCTTTGTTTTATGCGCTGGCTTTTGGGGCAATGACCCTGCCCGCACTCGCCACCATCTATTTTTTCCATCAGGCGCATCTGGTCGGCATTAAGGGTTGGTCGGTGGCCACTTATACCGCCTGGTTCCCCATTATGTCGGTCACTGGTGTTTCGGTTTCCATTCTTACGGGCTTTTTGGTGGATCGTTTTGGCGCATTTCGGCTGTTGCCTTTTATGTATATCCCCATCGGCATTGCCTGTTTGATTATGGCGAACCTGAGTGAAGTCTGGTCAATTCCCTTGTTCTTGATGGTCTTGGCAATGGGCGGGGGCATGGCGCCGTCTGTTTTTGGTGCGTTATGGGCAGAAATGTATGGCACTGCCCATATTGGAGCGGTTCGTTCATTGGCCATCGCCGTGATGGTATTTGCTTCTGCTGCGGGTCCGGGCATTGCGGGTGGGCTAATTGATTTGGGTATTAATCTGGTTAGCCAAAGCTGGTTCAATGCGGTTTATTGCTTGGCCATCACGTGCCTCTATTTGTTGCTCCAGCCCAGAATGCGTGCTCGCAAAGAACAATTGACGGCGCGATAGGACAAGACATGAATGAAAACTATCAACTTATAAATTAAAGTATTACTTTCATAAAATATATTTTTGATTGATATTGAACTCACACGATGTTGTGCCATATAAGGCGTTCAACATTCGTGGAGAGAAACATGAAATCAATAATTGGCGCAGGCCTTATTTTGGCTGCGATGATGCAGCCAGCCCTTGCACAAACCAAATTGGAAACCTTTAAAGCCGAAGCACAAGCGGCCTTTGAAGACCAAAACATCGCTGGCGCCGCGCTGGCATTGGTTGGCCCTGAGGGCGCTATTGGGCAAATGTGCTTTGGATTGGCCGACAAAGACAAAGGTGACCGCATTAATGGGGAAACCGCGTTCACTTTGGGCTCAACGTCCAAGATGTTTATTGGCGTTGCTTTGGCGCAAGCGGTCGAAAAGGGGCAAATCAGATTAGATCAACCGATCGCTCATTTTCTTGATTTTGAAATCGGTTCAAAAAATGCTCACCGGATAACATTTAAGGATTTGGCGCGACATCGCAGTGGCATTATTGATCGACCCGATCATTATTTTTCAACAGCAACTTATCACCAAGGCGCTGACCACCCAACTTCGTTGGGCCAATATCTAAAAGACTATTTGGCACAAGACGGCAAGCACTTTGATCAGCGTGCAAATTTTGCGGCATATGGGGAATACAACTATTCCAACATTGGCTCAGCCCTTGCCGCTTACGCGTTGGAAAAAGCAACGGGCACGCCATTTGACGCACAAGTCCGATCCCAAATTCTTACGCCATTGGGTATGGATCATACCTTTTGGCACCTCAGTGACTATCCAGCTGGGGGGCTCGCTCGGCCCTATTATGATGTGCCTTTGGACGGTTTTGCGCCCAACGCATTCTACAGCCTAGCCTCATGGCCAGATGGAGGATTGCGCTCATCGATTACCGATCTTTCCAAATTCATGGCCATGTTGATGAAGGAGGGCGAGTTGAATGGGGACCGCATTATCACCAAAGAAGGATTTCAGCCGCTTTACGCGGACTTGTTGGCGGGTGACCAAAAAGGCTATGGACTATTCTTCGAAAAATTCCGCCTCAAAGGCCCCTTACCTGAACGTACAACATTTTGGGGACACACAGGTGGGGACCCCGGTGCGGTGAGTTTTGCAGTTTTCAACAAGGACATGCAGCGGGGCGTGATCTTGTTGATGAACGCAGAACCGGATGACGAGGCGATAAATCAGTTCTTCGCTTTTACCTTCAACCTATTTTCGCTTGAGCAAGACTTAAGGTCGATCCCCTCCACGTGTGAGTAGTAATTGCACCCATTGATCGGCCAAGCTAGGTTTTACACTGGAGGTGTTGCATGGCTTGGTCGATCAAAATTCTCTCACATGAAAACTTAGGTTTGCTCGAGCATGTGGCTGAAGATGTATTCGACTATGAAATTTGCAGCGAATATGCTGCCGCCTACCTAAAACAGCCCAACCACCAATTGATTGTTGCTCTGAGTGACGATCAGGTGGTCGGCCAAATCCGCGCTATGGTGCATTTTCAGCCTGATGAGGCGCCGACGCTTTATATCGATAATTTAGGCGTTGCCATTAATTACCAGCGCCTTGGCATAGCAACGGCTTTGTTCGAGCAGATTGTGCAATGGGGAAAGTCACTAGGGTGCACAACCTATTGGGTGGCAACCGAATGCGACAATGATGAAGGCAATCATTTTTACAAAGCGCTCGGGTTAGCGCCAGAAAAAATGTAATACTATGAGGGGAAGACCTGAGCCAACTGCTATTTTTTGAAGAGCTTGCGCAGGCCAAATATGGCCAGAAAAACGATGCCACCAGCCGCAAAAATGAAGGTTAGGGGCAAGAACAAACCTTCTTGTAGCACACCATTTTCATCGATACCGCCATAAAAGGTGCTTTCTGCAAAGATACATATTGCGGCAAGACCAAAGAGTATGAAGCTGGTGAGTAAAAGCGGATGTCGCATTGGGTTTCCAATTGGGGTGAGGCGTAGAGTTGAATTACTCGATAGCGGGCCAATTAGACAAAACGACGTCGTTATTTAGGCAAGTTTGAGGCAACTATGAAACAGCCTTGGCAATTTCGCGCATGTGCCGCATGTCTGTGCCACAACAACCGCCGAAAATGTGCATATGCGGATAGGTGTTTTTGATCAGCCCGAGATATGTGCCAAGTTCTTGAGGATCTCCCTCATCCAATTCAGTCGCATTGTCCAATTCAGCATGCGAACAGCGTGATGCATTGACCACCACGCCGGCCAACCGCTCAATCCAAGGCTCATCATTTAGGTTGGGCAAAAAATGCTCAGGGTGTGCACAATTTATCAGGAAATACTCAGCGTATTGATCCGTCGCTGCATCTACTGCATCCAGGGCTTCACCCAAAGGCATGCCGGTGGGCAATAGGCCGTCGGTTTCCACTGTGAATGAAATCGCGACAGGCAATTTGCTATGCTCTGCGGCACGAACGATGCCGATGGCTTCTTCTGGATAGGAAATGGTGAAGGCGCTCACAATGTCCGGCTTTGCTTTGGCCAAATGCGCCATTTGTACGCTGTGATAAAGCTGCGCTTCTTCATCGTCCATATGGTGGTCTGGCTTATATCCGTCCCCACGCGGCCCGACCTGTGCGCTCAACACAATTGGCACGTCGCCCACATTATCGCTCAACTCGCGGATGAATTGAATGGCATCAATATTGATCTGCTCAAGCTGGTTCGGCCCATAGCCAAGTTTTGCTGCCCGATCCCGATTGGCGACCCAGGTGGCGCTTTCAAACATCACTCCGCAGCCCATTTCTCGCGCCAATGTCACCAGCGCCACATAGGATTTTTTAAGCAGTGAGCGACCCTCTTCTGTTTCAAGCAACGGAAAAGTGGCAAAGCCGGGCAGCTCGATCCCTTGATTGAAAATCAGATCGGTTTCAATGCCTGTGTAGCAAAGGAAGGGTCGGTTGAGTTTTTCAGGGATGGACCTCAATGCGCATCATTCCAATTGTCAGCCGAACGGGCATCGACTTGCAAAGGAACCGACATGGAAATGGCGGGCATTGGGGCGTTGATCATCACTTGCGAAATGACCGGGATCGCCGCGTCTGCTTCACCTTCGGGCACTTCAAAGATCAATTCATCATGCACTTGCAGCAGCATTTCGGCGGGCACTTTTTTGGCGTCCAGCACCCCTTCCATGTGGATCATGGCGCGACGGATAATATCCGCTGCTGTGCCTTGGATGGGGGCGTTGATGGCGGCGCGTTCATAAAAGGCGCGGTGGCCGGCGTTCTTGGTGTTGATCTCTGGAAAAAAAGCTTTGCGGCCAAAAACGGTTTCAACATAGCCCTTGTCGTGCACGAACTTTTTGACATCTTCCATATAGTCTTTGATGCCGGGAAACCGTTCGAAATAGGTTTTGATATAGTCGCCAGCTTCGGTGCGCGAAATGCCCAATTGGTTGGCTAAACCGAAAGCTGAAATGCCATAAATGATACCGAAGTTAATGGCTTTTGCACGACGGCGCACCGAAGAATCCATCCCCTCAATTGGCACACCAAACATTTCCGATGCGGTCATGGCGTGAATATCTAGCCCGTCAGCAAAGGCTTTTTTAAGTGCTGGAATATCCGCAATATGCGCCAAAACCCGCAGTTCGATTTGGCTGTAGTCTGCAGAGATGAGTTTTTTGCCCGGCTCTGCCACAAAGGCTGTGCGGATTTTGCGTCCGTCTTCGGTGCGCACCGGAATATTTTGCAAGTTCGGATCTGACGAAGACAAGCGCCCCGTCGCAACAGCCGCTTGCGCGTATGAGGTATGTACCCGCCCCGTGCTTGGATTGACGAATGTGGGTAGCGCATCGGTGTAAGTGGATTTGAGTTTTGAAAGACCGCGCCATTCCAAAATGCTTTTGGCGAGCTCGTTGCCTTCTGCAGCCATATCTTCAAGCACACCAGCGCCGGTTTGCCATGCGCCAGTTTTGGTTTTTTTGCCACCAGGCAGACCCATTTTATCAAACAGGATTTCACCCAATTGTTTGGGCGATCCCACATTGAACCGTTCGCCAGCAAGTTCGTGGATTTGTGCTTCCAACCCTGCCGCCCGCTGCGCAAAATCGCCCGAGAGGCGCGCAAGAATTTGCCGATCCACATGGATACCGCGGGCTTCCATACGCGCAAGAACAGGGACCAGAGGACGCTCTGTCGTTTCATAAAGCGTAACCGCTTTTTGCGCCACCAATCGGGCTTTCAATACTTTCCACAACCGCAGCGTAATGTCAGCATCTTCAGCCGCATATTTGGCTGCTTCTTCGATTGGAATTTGGTCGAATGTCTTTTGTTTTTTGCCTGTACCCACCAAATCGGTGAATTTGATCGGCTTATGGTCAAGCCATTTTTCGCTTAGGGCATCCATGCCATTATTGCGCGCGCCATCGGCGGAATAAGACATGAGCATTGTATCATCGATCGGGGTCATATTGATGCCATAGCGCATCAAAAGGCCCATATCGTATTTCATGTTTTGCCCGATTTTTAAGATCGATTGATCTTCAAAAACTGGCTTGAGCTTTTCGATTACCGCTTTGGTTGGCAACTGATCTGGCGCCATGCCGCCACCCAATAAATCATCTTCACCTGACTTGTGGATGAGCGGGATATAACAACCATTGCCCACTTCTGTGGAAAGGCAAATGCCCACCAAATCGGCTTGCTGATTGTCCAGACCCGTGGTTTCCGTATCCACGGCGACATGGCCCTTGTCGATGATCCGTTCAACCCATTTGTCCAACGCATCCATTGTGCGCACGATCTCATATTTATCGTGTTCAACGGGCAGGCCCAAAAGCTCATGCGCCACCTTGTCGGCCAGAGCAAGTGGCGTGTTATCCCCTTCGACTGATAAGGGTGCAGCGATCGTTTGGGTTGTTGGATCTGGTGCGAGCGACGCATCAGCGTCAATCGCATCTGCGTCCGCATCAATGGCGGCGGCGACCCGTTTGGTGATCGTTGAAAATTCCATCGCTTTTAAAAACGGAATGATAAGGCTGGCATCAAGTGGCTGGCGGGCGAACTCTTCCATTTCAACTTCAACAGGCACGTCAGTTTTCAGCGTTACCAAGTCGCGTGAAACCCTTGCTTGATCAGCAAACTCGATCAAGTTTTCGCGGCGCTTGTTTTGTTTAATTTCGCTTGCACGTTCTAGCAAATTGTCTAGGTCACCATATTCGCCGATCAGTTGAGCGGCGGTTTTGATGCCGATGCCGGGCACGCCGGGCACATTGTCTACGCTGTCGCCGGCAAGCGATTGTACATCGATCACCTTATCTGGGCCTACGCCAAACTTCTCAAAGACTTCCTCAGCGCCAATCCACTTGTTTTTCATGGTGTCAAGCATCGAAATCTTGTCTGAAACCAATTGCATCAAATCTTTGTCTGACGAGACAATGGTCACATTCATGCCCTTGGCTTCAGCCTGGCGCGCATAAGTGGCAATCAAATCGTCCGCTTCAAAGCCTTCTTGTTCCACCGAGGAAATCGAAAATGCGCGAGTGGCATGTCTGGTTAGGGGAAATTGGGGGACCAAATCTTCAGGTGCAGGCGGGCGATGGGCTTTATACTCTGGGTAAAAATCATTGCGGAATGTTTTACCAGAATGATCAAATATCACCGCCATATGGGTTGGAGACTCCAATTCCTCCGCTTCAAAATCCAGCGTCAACTTATAGAGCATGTTGCAAAAACCGGACACGGCACCGACTGGCAACCCATCCGACTTACGCGTAAGCGGTGGCAAACCGTGATATGCGCGAAAAATATAGGTCGAGCCATCCACCAGCAACAAATGCATGTTTTTCCCCTTGGAACACACGTGAATCAAAAACGAATTGAATGTTCAATCTAATCGGATCAACAAGTTGGGTCTATGGGTGATTATTATTGTATCGCTTCGCCAGCGTTTGCGAAATTTGCGGCGACCTGCACAATAGTTAAAACGGGCAAAGTACCATCAATGGTTATAACGTCAGTTTCCAATGCTGTGGGTGCTTGCAAGGTTTGCAACTGGCTCTCCAACAGACTGACTGGCATAAAATGCCCGGGCCTGTTCGATATCCGATGTTCTAGAATGTCGCGACCAACTTGCAAAAAGACGAACTGACAATTCTCAACATGCTTGCGAATAGCGTCGCGATAGGCTTGTTTTAGTGCAGAACAAGCAACAACAACACTACCGGCTTGGGCATTTGTCTCCGCGCAAACAATGTCCAACCAACTTTTACGCATTTCATCAGTTAGTGGCACACCGTTGGCCATCGATGCTTTGTTCTGACTCGAATGAAAATCGTCTGCATCAAGAAAACGTGCGCCCAACGCCGTTGCAAGGGCGTCAGAAATGGTGGATTTTCCCGTCCCACTCACGCCAATTACAAATATTACTTTCTTAAAGCTGTCCATTTCTCGCCCCCAAATAGATTAATAGCCTACTCGGCATTGCTTCTGACCCGAGCCTATTGCTGACACCGCCATCGATTGAAAGTGAAGCTAGTCTAACAGGCATGCCGGTGCGAGTTGTTCGAACAACAATTCGTTCCCAGGAGAGAAACATTTTTGCGCAAAAAGCCATTGTGATGCGCGAACTCTTCAGATAAGTTCGCGCCAGTTTCGCCAAGCACAACAATGTGCAACGCAGAAGCACCCGTAGCTCAGCTGGATAGAGCGCTGCCCTCCGAAGGCAGAGGTCATGAGTTCGAATCTCGTCGGGTGCACCAATAAATCCTTTGTTTACAGCTAGTTATAAACACTCTTCGTAGTTTTGCATGTGAGTTTTCGTAAATATACGTATTTACAAAAGGTTCACATTTAGCGTTCTCAATTTGTCAATTACTCACTATGTTAAGGGAATGGGTATTGATGATAGCACTGACGCAAACAAGCAATGGGACGTTTTGGGGAATGGAAGACTGATTCTTCAACTTCGTCCCGATGTTAAGAAGAAGATTTATCAAGTTAGAATTAGGGTGCCAAATGCATCAGGTTACAAGCATTTGTCTACCAAAACTGAAGACAAGGGCGAGGCGGAGAGATTTGCAAGGGCGAAATACGAAGAGCTCTACATGCATATTCTGGCAGGAGGATCAATTAAATCTAGATCGTTCTTGCAAGTTTTTAACGAATGGGAAAAGCACACCCAAACTGCTGGACCGAACAGACAGGGCGGGAGTTGGAATGAAACTCTTGAGCGAGTTCGAAAATATGCGCTGCCCTACTTTGGAAACAAAAAAATACAGGCAATCACCAGCGCAGATTTTATCGAATTCTGGGACTGGCGCAAAGCTAATTACGCCAAAATAAAACCTTCGAATGCTACTTTGCGACGAGAGAACACTTGCATCCTTCCTTTATTCAAATTTGCTTTGAATAGAGGCTATGTGAAGGCAATCCCTCCAACTAATCCTCCAAAAGCAGCTCAAAAACGCCGCCCAACGTTCAATTTAGTTGAGTGGAAGAAAATTACTGCTGCGATGATGAAATGGGGGAAAGCACCAAAATCACCAAGAATAGTGAGATATCGGTTCGTAGCGCATCAGTTCTTTTTGTTGATGGCGAATTCTGGCTTAAGGGTTGGCGAGGCTAGGGATCTGAAATGGCAACACATCCGCTCAACTGGCGACGGTGTCGACAAACGAATTGTTGCAGAAGTTGCAGGAAAAACAGGATTTAGAGAAGTTGTATTTCAACCAGGGTCCGAAGTGTTTTTCCGCAGACTATATGATTTAGAGACTGAAGAAACCGATGCCGCTCCTAACATAGATAGGTACATATTTAGTCACAGCGACGGCAAACAAATTGAAAGTTTTAGAAAATCTTTCCAATCATTGTTGACGTTTGCTGATGTACCTATCGAAAAACAAGGGAACAACAGAACCATTTATTCACTGCGGCATTTTTATGCAACTCAACGGCTCACCAATGGACTAAATCCGTTTCTGCTCGCAAAGCAAATGGGCACATCTGTTGAGATGTTGGAAAAGCATTATGGACAAATTGTGAATTCGGAACTTGCAAGCCAAATCTCTAAGGGAAACCAAACAACTTCCTTAACTGCGACTTCGACCAAATATCCATTTGACTAGTGCATATTGCACCATCACCGACCAGAACCTTCAAAGGTACCTAGACCAAAACAACTTGATCTTTAAGATTATGGAACAAGCCTTTCAGTGCAATTTCATTCTGCTATGTTTCTACCGTAGCAAACTGGGCCCCATCACACAGTGGCGTATCATATCGGACAAATTCTAATATCCTCCTGAAAGAACTGACTACTTTCGTTGTGGGGTAGGAACTTCGTAATGTAATTTGTTACTCTATTCATTTCAGTTTTCGTAGCAGTTTCGATCTTTTCGAAATTGAATTTATAAACGTTGTTATGCCCGTTCTTTGAAAACTCGATAACCGGCTTTTTACATAGATCTTCTAAGGTCAACTGCTGACTTTCTGGGATAGCCCATATGGCATGAATGTGCGGATTGCGATACTCTCTTGAGATCCAACCATATTTGGATCCTTCAACATCAATGCAGGCGATGGCTAGTGATAGACCACTTCTGTGTGAAGCTCTGTGATAATTTCGACCAAGAGTCTTGTGAGAGAACTTATTGTAAAGCAACTGAAAGTGGCGAAAAAGACCACTTGAGTGCTCACCATCTTCAACAAAAGGTGTTTTTCTGAAGGAACATTCAATTGTGACAAGGCATAAAACCTTCTTATTAGAAGTGTCTTCTTCAAGGTGTTTCGTTAGGATATCTTGAATCCATTTTGAATAATTATTTATTGATCTCATAATTTAATCTTTTGCATTACTAAAAATTCCTCACAAATATCATGAGAAATTTTTTATTTTCAAACACACCAAATACATACCGAGGTTATCCGTCAAATATAGAATTTAATATACTATATCTATACAAAATTTACTTACTTCTACGAAATTATTTGAAATAAAATCTCCGAAATACAGTATTGGTGCGAACATAACTTCGTTTAAATTGTTCCACTTGAATTTGGTGATGACTGAGCACTCGCCCTGAGAATTCTGTAGATACTGGAAACTGATATTCGCAGCTTTTTAGAGATTTCCCCAACCTTCATTCCTTGATGGGAAAGCAGCCTGACTTCCTCTGACTTCACTCTGGCAGTCGGCGCTCTTCCTTTATACTTACCTTGTTGTTTGGCAATCTGAATTCCTTCCCGCTGACGCTCTAACATCATTTCCCTTTCAAACTGAGCCACACCACCGAGCAATGTGAGAATGAGAGTTCCAGTTGGAGTTGATGTATCAATACCAAGATCCAATACCCGAAAAGAAACACCTTTTCGCTGAAGATTTTCAATGGTCGCCCAAAGATGGCTAATAGAACGAGCCAAACGATCGAGCTTAGTAACAACGATCATGTCGCCATCCCGACAAAACTCGAGCATCTCATTTAACTTTACTCGATCGCCAATCGAAGAAACTTGTTCTGAGAACACTTTTTCGCAGCCGTTTGTTGTCAACAATCGTTGCTGAGTTTCAAGACTTGATTTTTGCTCCAAAGTGGATGTTCTAGAATATCCAATTATCATTACGACCTCACAACTCTAAGACTTAGTGACAATGTCGCAATCGGAATCCAAAACGAACCCTGTGACGCAGTTTTTCTTGTTAAAACAATGTGTCATAAGGCCATGGCTCTATGAACTATGCTAGCATCTACACCTACGTATTCGATGAAGCCTTGGCTGACCGATTTATCTCTCGCAGAATTTTGGACTTGTCCAGCGATCCCATTAACGGCTTCATTATCTGTTCTGCAGAATCTAACAACGCCAACCTATCCAGTTTGTCCGAGTGGCTCCAATGCACCCGACTCATCAAATGGGTGACCAAGTTTGTACGCAAGAATGTACTTAGGGGAAGTTCTTTGGCAGCGGCATTCAAAATATCACTACCCTTTTTAGTTTCGATATCTGCCAACCAAATGCCATGCAGAACCCCGTCAAACTTGTCGCTAAAACGAGAATTTTCAACGCTCTTTGCCAGCACTCGGTGACGAGCATGTTCACAAAGGTATCCGGACAGCTTCATAAATGGAGTTGCAAGACTTGAATACTCCATCGCATCGACTAGCAAAGCAACAAATTTTCGGGTTTCTTCGTCATCCTCACCCAATTGTTTTGCGATTTCGGAAATGCTTTCGGGGTTGAGCATTGGCCCTTTGATTTGTTCAAAATCGATTGATAAATTCAAGACAGTCCAATGATGTACAATCAATGAACCGAGCCTTACCAACATGTCAGCGAGATTTCTCTTAGTATCCGCTGTTAAGTGCTCGGCACCACAACCAAGAAGAACAACTGCTTGTGTCCAGTAAGCGATGGCTTCTTCAAATTGAATTGATTGGCCAACCAACGAACTGGACTCATTTTCATCTAGTTTTTTTCTTGTATCAGCGTTGGTCTCAATTCTAACTCGTTCGGCCACATCTAAGATTTGCTGTTTTGATTTGGAATTTTTTGTGTCAGAACGGACGTTCTCTACGGCCCTCCTAATTCTTTTCTGGAGTCCATCCAGTTTACCCTGTTGCCTAGTGATTGCTGGACGCACTCGATCCGAAACTAGGATGTGTTCTTCATCTCCATGCTGTAGTTCTTCGATTGAACTCTCGAGCAATAAATTGAGTTCTCTCACAATTTCATCAGACGCACCAATTTCACAATAGATGTCAAACGTTGCCCCATCAAATTCCTCGTTAGAAAATTGAAAGTACCTACTCGCCAACGCCGAAGATTCCGCCAAAGCTTTTGCCAACAGATAACTCTCGATAAAGGGCAAGCTAAAAGCGATATTCTCATTTTGATCAAAATGCAGTATGCCATTGTCAATGAAGGCGTTTATGAAATCGAGTGGCCGAATATCATAATCAAATTCTTTAGCGATGCTTTCGGTTAACCCAATAAGCTCTTTGGTATTAAAGTTCTTCTTTTCGATATTCATTTCTTTTGCAAGAATCTGTAAAAATCGAGCCCTAGTAGTTCTACTTAATGTGACGTCTGCTCGATCCCCGGCGACGAGGAAAGTCAAAAAACCGTCTACGCCCAATTGAATCAGTTCGGACCGCCGATTGGCCTGCAATAGTGCTGTCAAAGTTTCAATTGGAATACCCGCAAAATATGTAGGGTGCGCTCGAAGATTAAATCTATCAAAAGTCCTCTCCAATCTTAAAGCTACAACTTCCGCTGCTGCTGTTTCCATCTCAAAGTTCTTCTCAAGGAAATGGACCAACTCGGAGAATGATATATTTCCCAGGTTAAAGCTGGCAGATCCAGTCTGTTGAATGAATTCTGATATCTCAAGCATTTTTCCTTGAGATTTGCTGATGAATACGAATTTTGCATCAGGAAACTTAGATATTTCATTGTTTAGAAAATCCATTCTTGACTTCGAATGAACTGGTAGTTTGTCGACTACAAAAACAAGCTGCATTTCCTCCGAAGAATGAATCTGCATCAAGTCCAAATCGGTCAAAGCCTCAAATCCTGATTTCGGCGGTGATACTTTTCCAGCATCGATCACACAAGGTATAATCTCCCGCTCATCTAAAACTTTTGCCAACAAATTTGCTGCAATAACATGCGGTAAACTGTCATCGGGATAGGTATGATTAAGCTTAATGAAGAGCGAGTCATTGCCACCCAGAGCGTCAAGAACCTCTGTTGGCGAATCCTCCCGACTTCCAGCTAGCACATCGTTTTCAGTTGAGTTGATAATTCGAGGAATCGGTAGTTGATAGCCTTTCGGTTGAAGCTTGTACTCTGGACAAAGTTCTCGCAACTTTTCGTCGATCAACCTAGCTGCGTCTCCAACATGTTGGGTCGGCGTTCTTGGTGTCGCCAACTTTTCAAGTTTGTGTCTGTTTTCTACTGGAGTTTTCAACCGTTGTATGAAGCCGAGAAATTCTGAATTTGAAAGCTGGCACTTTAAAAACGAAACCGCATTTGCCGCTGCAAGTGTGCGCACCATTCCGCCGGTATCATTTTCGAGCTTGTTCTTCTCTCCATCAGCATGATCAGATATTCCCCTGATCGTCAGAGCCGGTATTTGGTGCTTGGATGCGCTTGCGAATACCCCTCCACTTTCTGTTTCGACCACCAATGTTTTTCTATCCACCTCTAGAAGTTTCTCGTTGTATTCCTTGTTCTTACTCACCGAGGCGCATGCAATTGTTCCAGAAATTGCTTTTGGAATACCAACTTTCTTGAGCCTTCCACCATGACTAGGCAATTCTTCGGGTAAGTGTTGTTCAGCCTCAACCCCTCTAGTCAATTGCCAGTTCTCATATAGCGGTTTGAGGTTCTTCTTAATCCTGACAAAATCTAAAGCTGCAGTAATTTCAATGTGAGTCGCATAGTGATTTGGCGAGAAGCTCAGTTCCAACCCACCCTCTTTGTTGCTATCAGCCTTTGAATTCTCCAGAACATCGAACACTTTGCTGCTGTAACAAACATCCGCAAGTTCTAGATCTGAAGAGAGCGAACCGCCAATTCCTAAACAGATCAGCATCCCGACATTATATGACTCAGTAAAAAATTCGGCCGAATTCAGCGCCGCTGCCTTCCCCATTTCTTGCTGTTTTGTTACAAGAATGGTAACGTCCGTTGCACCAGAATCCACTTCAAAGACGACCCGGTCGAGTGTAGATAAATCTTCTTTTTCCTCAAATATGTTCAGGAACTGCTGCAGTTCTTCCTCAAGTGGGATGACAACGGCAATATCGAAGTAGCGCTTATCTGTGCTCATAATATACTTTAACTTTTCCAACCTGAAACAATTTGTCTATAGTTAATATCACTTCAAACATGTGTGTTAAAGAGACAGATTCTAGTAACTTACAATTGAAAATCTCGACTTCAATTAACAGTGCAGAATCAACGTCAAAGTGACAACCACTGCGGCATGCATTCTACGTTCGTTCCCTAACTAATCTTTAGTCAAGTATGCATGCACAAAAAGACATCGACCTACACATTAAGTACACATTCATTTTGAACGTCACCTAAGCAATTGAAATATAAGGTATAAAATGTTCGACTTTTGCCCTCTGAAGGCAGAGGTCATGAGTTCGAATCTCGTCGGGTGCACCAATATTATCAAAATGTAATCAGCACCTTGCGTATCTAGGTCATCGCGCCGAGATTTGTCAGGATCGCGTTGGATTTGCGGCGTCTCTTTAAATTCGTATTTCCGACATCGGGACGCCTGAGCATGTCATCATGTCATTTGCCGTTGTTTGCCGACTATGGTTTGGCGATTAGATCCATTATCGAAATTGAAAGCCGCGTTAGTCTTCACAGGGCGCAGGGCAGCCTGCTTTGGGGCACAAGCGGACGCCATTCCATCCAGCGCCCCAAGAAAGACTATGTGGCTCATTGTGCAACAAAAGAATTCGCGGCCGTGTTGAGCGTTAGGCGACCTCGAAATCATTTGAATTGAAGTTCAATACTTCATCATTTGCGTCGAATATAACCTGCTGAAGCATGGCGGCTTTTGGGTAGACCTGTGCGTTATAGAAGGCGACGGTTTTTAGTTTTGTCCGCACAAATTTGTTGTCCTTATCGATCATCAATTGATCTGATGCTGCAATTGCTGCGTCGGCCATTGCCCATGCGCCAAGCGCAATACCGAAGAGCTCGAGAACGTTGGCGGCTGCGGCTTGTGGTGAATGGTCGTTACGTTGCACCAGCCATCTGGTTACATCTTCCACTGCTTGGGCCGCACTTTGTGCAACATGTTCGACCTGTGACCAATCAACATGAGCATCGGTGCGTTGGGAAGCTTTTTGCGCCGTTTCGCGCATATCATGGACCAATTCCATAGCAGCAGCCCCTTGATCCCGTTTAATTTTTCGGCCAACCAGATCCAGTGCCTGAATGCCCGTTGTGCCTTCATAGATTGTGGTGATCCGAGCGTCGCGGAAGTGCTGGGCGGCACCAGTTTCTTCAATGAAACCCATCCCCCCATGAATTTGCACGCCCAAGGATGCGATATCCACGCAGAGCTCGGTTGACCAGCCTTTAACCACTGGGATCAACAAATCCAATCGACGTTGAAAAAAGGCACGCTGCTCCGCATCCATAGCTTTATGTGCCATATCTTCAGCGGCGGCCGCACGATAGGCGAGCACTCGCGCCGCTTCGGTCCGCGATTTCATCAAGCCCAACATGCGCCGAATATCCGGATGGCCCATAATGCTTGGAGCGGTCCCTTGTGGCGTTTGCCCTTGTTTGCGCTCCATTGCGTAGTCAATGGCGTGCTGCGTTGCGTGCTCGGCGATCCCCACCCCTTGCAGACCAACGCCTAGACGTGCCGCATTCATCATGGTGAACATATATTTGAGCCCCTCATGTGGCTCACCAACCAGATAACCAATCGCGCCGTTTGCTGTGCCATATGCCATTGTGCACGTCGGGCTGGCATGAATGCCAAGTTTGTGCTCAATCGAAATGCACTCCACATCATTGCGATCTCCAAGTGTCCCGTTCTCATTGACCATGAATTTTGGCACAATGAACAGGGATATCCCCTTCACCCCAGCTGGCGCGTTTGGCAAGCGGGCTAGGACCAAGTGAATGATGTTCTCACTCATATCGTGCTCACCATAGGTGATGAATATCTTTTGACCCGAAATCAAATAGTGGTCGCCTTGCGGTACTGCCTTGGAGGTTATTGCCGCGAGATCAGAACCTGCTTGAGGCTCAGTGAGATTCATGGTGCCGGTCCACTCGCCGGTTACCAATTTGGGCAAATAGACTTCTTGCAACTGCGGCGAAGCAAATCCGGCGATCGATTCAATTGCGCCTTGGGTTAAGAGTGGGGCTAGCATAAATGAGGTATTGGCCGAAGTGAACATTTCTTGAATGCTGGCATTAACCACCGACGGCAGGCCCATGCCGCCATGCTCTGCACCGGTTTTTGGGCTGTTCCAACCCATTTCCACCAACTGTTGATAGGCCTCACGCCAGCCTTCTGGTGTGGCAACTTCGCCTTTGGCAAATGTTGAGCCCTGTTGATCGCCCTTCTTATTAAGTGGAGCCAATACTTCTTGCGAGAATTTCGCCGCTTCACCCAAAATCGCTTCCACCATGTCAGGCTGCGCGTCTTCATAGCCGGGCATTTGCGAAATCTGATCGAGATCACAAAGGTTGTTCAACACAAACAACATGTCCTCAACTGGAGCTTTAAACGGCATTCTTGGTTCTCCTTGGAATATTTATTGGCAGCGAGATAGCTTCACGCGCTTTAGGCATGCTCTTGATATAGCGCGTCTATTTCAACAGCGTAAGCCTCATTGATCTTTGCACGCCGCACTTTGAGTGTTGCCGTGACTTCGCCATCATCATGATCAAGTTCCTTGGTCAAAAGCTTGACCTTTTTAATCTGTTCGACCCGCGCCAGTCGCTGGTTGAGGCGCTCAATTTCCTGGTCAATTAGTTTCACGACCGCCGGGTTTTCCGCCAGAGAACGAAAGGTCGTATATGTGATCCCCGCTTTTTCCGCCCAAACACGCATCGTTTCAAAGTCAATTTGCACAAGCGCAGTTGGATAGGGTCGCCGGTCCGCAAACACAATGCATTCTTTGATGAAATGGGACGCTTTCATAGTGTTTTCAATCAACGAAGGCGTTAGGTTTTTGCCCGCCGAGGTGATCATCACATCTTTCTTGCGGTCAACAATTGAAAAAGAGCCATCTGGATGGTGTGCGGCGATATCACCGGTGTGCAACCAGCCATCAACTAGGGTTGATGCAGTGGCCTCTGGATTGCGATAATAGCCCTTGAATACAATATCGCCTTTTACCAGCAACTCGCCGTCATTGGCGATTTTGGCCACGACGCCATCAGGAAAGAAACCGACCCGACCTTCGCACTCTCCCCAGTCAGGCTGCATACATGCTGCACCCGTGGTTTCGGTCATGCCCCATATTTCACAAATATTGACCCCAATCCCGCGAAAGAAGGTCAACAAATCAAGTGATATTGGAGCGGCGGCTGTGATCGCTATTTTGACATGTCCAAGTCCCAAGAAACTGCGCAAGTGTCTATAGATCAACACGTCCCAAAATTGGTTACGCGCTCTTTGCCAAAACGACCATTTTGACCGTGGTGTTTGTGCGCGCTTTTCAGCTGAATTGAGGGCCATTTCTGTGACCCAAGTTTGGATTGGGTGGGCTGTTTTGACCTGCACCATCAACCCAGCATGCATTTTCTCCCAAATGCGCGGCACACCAAAAAACAGATCCGGTGCTGCATCACGCAAATCTAAGGTGATCGTGCGTAAACTCTCGCCAAAATTCATGATGTGATTGGCCGCCAAAGCGTTGACCACTGTCATGTCCTGCTCAGCGATATGGCAAAGTGGCAAATAACTTAGAATATTCGAGCCTTGCAACACATGACCGCCAAAGAAGTCGTCGATCAGTTTACCAGCCGCAAAATAATTGCCATGTGAAATCTGTGCAGGCTTTGGCGCCCCCGTACTACCGGACGTGAATACCATGAGGGCGGTATCCTTAGCCTTTGTGGCCCCAATTCTCTCTTCAATCTCGGCAGCGTGAATTGGAAAAAGTTCTCGGCCCTTTTTGGCAAGATCTGCATAGCTTTGAAGCTCAAGAAAGCTTTCGCCCTGCAAGCCCTTTGGATCAAAGACAACTAGCTTTTTCAAAATTGGCAGTTGCCCGTCCAGCGCAACAATTTTGTCAAACTGCTCTTGGTCTTCAATAAACAAGAATTCTGTATCGGACGCACCGACCAAATGCTCAATCTCAACCGAAGGGCTGGTTGGATACATGCCCACCACTGTTGCGCCAGCGGCCTGAATGGCAAATTGGGACATCACCCATTCGCAACGGTTTTCAGACAAAATGCCAACTTTGGATCCTTGCTTAACACCCAGTTCGACAAGTGCGGCAGCCAATTCCTTTGTCAGCCGATCCACGTCGGCCCAACTATATTCGTTCCAAATTCCAAAACGCTTTTGGCGGATCGCTACGCGATCAGGATTCGCCCGCGCGAGATTGTGCACCACTGTGTTTGCGGTTTTAAAAACTCCATCGCTATAATTCTGAATGCTGTTGGAACGCGCCATAAAATTGCTTTTCTAACTCAGCCACCGTTTGCGGCGCTTATAGTGTTTCACATCTCGAAAGCTTTCCCTTTCGTCGCCTTCCTCGGCAACACCCAGATAGAAGCTGCGCACATCAGGATCACTTCGCAGTTTGTCAGAGGAACCTTCCATCACAATTTGTCCGCTTTCCATAATGTAAGAGTAGTCCGCAATAGAAAATGCCAGGTGGGCATTTTGCTCCACCAACAAGATTGTGATCCCATCTTCGGTGTTAAGTCGTCGAATTGTATCGAATATCTCGGTAATGATTTTAGGGGCTAAACCTAACGAAGGCTCATCCATCAAAATCATTTCGGGCTGCGCAACCATAGCCCGACCAAAGGCGAGCATTTGTTGCTCCCCACCAGAAAGATACCCTGCTACTTGCTTGCGGCGTTCTTTTAGGCGAGGAAAAAACGCGTAGACTTTGTCGTAATCTGGCCGCAAGGCCCGCCCTTTTAGGGCATAGGATGCGGCCATTAAATTGTCTTCAACGGTCAACTCAGAAAATATCCGCCGACCTTCTCGAATGTGAAATAGGCCCTTGTGTACCAGTGCATCAGCGGAAAGACGTGCGATGTTTTGACCTTTAAACATCACCCGACCTTCGCGGACGTGGCCGTTTTCAAGTTGCACAAGGTTAGATGCGGTCTTCAAAGTTGTGGTTTTGCCAGCACCATTTGAGCCCAAGAGTGCAATAATCTTGCCCTTTTGAACTTCCAATGAAAGGCCACGCAGGGCCTGCACCGTGTGGTGGTAAACCACATCTATGTTTTCAACACTCAACATATTTGGCACCGGTCATATTCGCAAAAGACATTGAACGGGCTGAGGGCACATATGAGCGCACAGCCCGCAGGGTTTGCACGCTATACTTCCAGCCAATCAGACGTCGGCGTGAACAACTTGCTTTCAGCTGAATATTGATAGACCCTGCCAATGCCGATCTTGTTGTTTTTGATCGTTGCATTTGGCCCAAAGAAGCCGCCCGTATCATGGTCCTTGATTTCTGACAGCATTGCCGCCGCATTGTCTGCGGTCAGCTCTTTGCCCGCTTCAGCGGTTTTGGCCAAGGTCATTGCCAACAAATCAAGCGACAACATGGCCTGCAAACCCCATGTTGGCATGTAGTTTTCCAACGGCGTGCCGGCAAAGTGCTCTTTTGAGAAAGCCGCCATTTGTTGATAACGCGGTGCCTCTTCTGAATCGTAGAAATAGCGATATGGCATGACGCCTTGATAGCCATCAAGGAACGGCCCTGCCTCAGCCGTCACCCGATCTGCTATAAGCTTTTCCATGCCCCAGAAGGTGCCCATAAATTTGGTCGGCAATCCAAACTGACGCGCACCGCCAATCAATTGCGGCCAAACACCGGTCACATAGCCCTGCAAAATGCAATATTCAGCGTCTGCCTGGGCTAGCTTGGTCACATGGGTCGCCACATCCGCACCTTGCGCCTTGGTTGCTTCAACCAGCTTCACTTCAATGCCCAACTCGGCCGCACGCTTTTTACCAAACTCAATCGGGTCCAAACCGAACTCTGTGTTTGAATGGATAAATGCAACCGATTTGCCACCTTCAGCCGCAATATTTTGGAGCAAGATATCAAACTGGTCTTCGTATGTTGGACCGGCCATAAATTGGTAGGGGTTGGTTTCAGGATTGGCCAATTCAGAAGCAAACGATGTTGACGACATCAGCCGCGCTTGAGCGCCTTTAAGCTCTGGCGCCACAAGCTTCATGAATCCGGTAGAGTCACCAAAATAGCCAATGACCGCATCACCTTCAGAGGCCAGCAGCCGCTGGTAGTTAGCTAACGCATTTTGCGCAACATAACCTGAATCTTCCACAGCAACACGAATTGGCACACCGCCAATACCACCAGCTTGGTTTGTGAAGGCTTCAAACATTTTCAAAGAGGGCGCAATGAGTTGCCCCGCCGTTGCAAAGGGCCCAGTCATGGGCAGTGAAGCACCGATAATATATTGGGATGGTTGCGCACGAACGATCGCTGGCATAGCCAAACTTGCCGCACCCGCTGCTGCCGCGGACTTTAAAAATCTGCGTCGCGTAATATTGCTCTTACCTAAAGTCATAATATCTCCTCCTCCATATTGTTAGCCCCGCGCGAACGGCCATCTGTTCAGCGCGCGAAAAAAACGGTCCATGATCTGTGAGATGCCCAAGGGTTCAAACAAGACAAACCCGATGATCAATGCACCAAATACAATCTCTTGAATGGGCGCGCGCAATTGCGCTGCTTCGATGGAGTTGCCCATCATAGCCCCCATGCCGATTTTTAATAATTCTGGCACCAGCACGATGATGATTGTGCCATAAACGGGCCCCATTGTTCGCCCCATACCACCAACGATCAGCGCCGCCACCAGTTGTAGAGAGAGCGCCAATTCAAATTGCTCTGGCAAGATTTTGGCATAAAAATAGGCCGCCATCGCGCCGGCTAAGCCGCAAAAAGCCGCAGATATAGCAAAACTGGTTAGTTTGTACTTGAGCAGTGAAACACCCAATATTTCTGCCGAATAGTCCTTTTCCCGAATGGCAACGAATGCCCGCCCAATTCGGGTCCGGAAGAGATTTTGCACCATCAATATGGTTGCAAAACTGAATATCGCAATCAACACGTAAACCTCGCGCTGACTATCAAGCACCCACCCAAAGAAATTTGGGTCGGGAGTTGTCAGCCCAAGTCGGCCGCCGGTCCATTGTGAAAAAGTATCAATTTCAATGAGAAAGATGATGATGAAATTTGCGCTTAATGTTGCAACGGCGAGGTAAATCCCTTTCACCCGCAACGAGGGCAATCCAACCAATATGCCAATGAGCGCCGCGACGGCCATTGCACCGGGCAACGCAACCCATGGGTGCACAATATCTGGCACCCCCCAGTGGCCCAACACATTGTGAATTATCGACACACTATAGGCACCAATAGCAACAAACCCTGCATGGCCAAGGGACAATAGTCCGGTATAGCCAATCACCACATTGACCCCCACCACCGCGATCAGCATGATCCCCACAAGAGAGGCCATCAATATTGTGTAGTCATCTGCAAAAAAAGGAAGCGCTATCGCCAAAGCGATCATTGTGTAAACAAACGCCTTTTTGTATCCGTTATTGAGGATCTTCTCATCCTCCAGATAAGAAACCTTGCGGTTGCCGATGATCATATTCGTTCAACCTCCGGCTGCCCCATCAACCCATGTGGACGAATTAGAATGACAATAAGCACGGCAACATATGGAGCGATCTCAACCCAGGTGCCGCCCATTTGCCATTGCACCAAGGCCTCTAAGACCCCCACCAGCATCGCCGCAATAAACACGCCGACAAAACTATCTAACCCGCCCATCAACACAATTGCCAACACGGAAAAGCCGAATAGACCAAGCGAGGGGGATACGCCATCGCGTGCCGATAAAACCGCGCCAGCCACAGCACCAGTTGCCGCCGCAATCAACCAAGCTTGCGCAAAAACGCGCGGCACATTGATGCCCATTGAATAGGCTGTGGATTGGTCTTCTGATACGGCGCGAATGGCAACCCCTGCGGATGAGTGGCGCAGCCAATAAACGATAAACCCAAATATCAACGCGGCGATGATCATAGACATAAAGTTGGCACCGAAAATGAAAATAGGGGTTCCAAAAAAGTCCAATCGAAACGCAGGGTTTGGCGTCAGATGGGGCACAGATGCCGCATCGCCTGTCCACAAGAGGCTTTTGAACCCTGACAATACAGAGATCAAACCGACGGTGACCATGATCATTGAAAAATTGGACTGTCCAAGAAGCGGGCGCATCAAATAACGCTCAATGAAGAGTGCGAGGAGACCCGAACCAATTATAGCGCCAGCAAGGCCAAAAACGATCCGTGGGATGTTGGGGATCCAATCGTAAAGCGCCGCTGTTGGTGAAAACATCTTGGCGCCAACTCTTGCTTGAGCGACCCATTCTGGCGTCCAACTTGATAACCAAGAAGGTGCCCAAGTCATATCTGGAATCAACACCGCGAATGTATAGTATAGATAGGCGCCAATCATGATCATGTAACCATGAGCAAAGTTCACAACGCGGGTCGATTTGTAAACGGCAACAATGCCAATTGCGATCAAGGCATAGAGCGCGCCTGCCATCAAACCATTGATCACAAATTGAGCAAACTGCATCGCCTTACCCCGCCTGCCCCAAATATGCATCAATCACGTTTTGATTGTGCGCAATGTCTTTTGGCGATCCGTCGGCGATTTGTCGGCCAAAATTTAACACCACAACTTTTGCGCATATATCCATAACCAGATGCATGTCGTGCTCGACAAGCAATATGGTGGTTCCAAACCGCGCCTGCGCGTCCAAAATGAAGCGCGCCATGTCAGCGGTTTCTTCGCGATTCATGCCCGCAACGGGTTCATCCAACATCAAAAGCTTTGGCCGCATGGCAAGCGCCCGCGCCAATTCAACACGTTTCTGCAAGCCATAAGATAATGCCGTAATAGGTGCTTTGCGAATGTGGTCAATTTCAAGAAAGTCTATGACTTCCTCTTCAATTTCTTTGCGGGCTTGAAGCTCTTCTTTTTGTGCGCTGCCAAAATACATAAGACTGGACCAAACGTTGGCGCGCAAATGGGTGTGGCAACCAAGTTTAATGTTGTCCAAAACCGTCATGCCACGAAACAATGCGATGTTTTGAAATGTGCGAGACATGCCCGCATGGGCTCGGGCGTCGGGCTTGAGGTGCGACACGTCTTTTTCTTGAAACAAGATGCGGCCATGGTTGGGCTTGTAGAAGCCAGATATCACATTGAATAAAGAAGTCTTGCCGGCTCCGTTTGGTCCAATTATGCCAGTAATTTCCCCCGCAGCCGCGTCAAAAGACACCCCTTGCAGGGCCTTTAGGCCGCCAAAAGACAAATGCACATCAGCTACTGACAGCACGCAATCCTCCTTCAGTTCACCTCACGCGGTTTTCCCGTCATTTTAGGTTAACAAAGAGTTTATGGGTAATCTGACTTTGAAGTCAAACAATAAATCTCAAAGTCAAAAACCCATATACCGCAAGGAAAAATCTGTTATTGTACACGCAAGACAATCTTTGCTATTGCCTCTCGCGAACACACGCGAATTCTCTTTTGCCCTTGCATCGACAAGGCGGAGGCGCCGCAAAATGAGCTGGAAGCTAAATGAGCCCGATGAGCGCGATCCAAAATCAAACCATATCTCCGTTTAAGCGCGAGGATGTTCGCTCCCAAAAGCTGGAGTTTATGTGCCGAGCAGCCAGCGATTTGTTCAATAAGAATGGCTATGAGGCCACATCACTAGATGAAGTGGCAGCCGTTCTTTCGATCTCAAAGCCATCCATCTATTATTATTTCAAGAACAAATCTGAATTGCTTTTGGCTTGCTATGAACGCACGCTCGATATTTGTGAAGAATTGCTGGAGATGGCAAAAGCGGAGAACGGTAGCGGATTAGATCAGCTAAGCTTTTTTATTGAAAACCTAATTGTACTGCATTGTTCTAATGGCTCAATTGCCGTGGTAAGCGATGTGGACGCCCTGCCCAACGAAGCAAAAGCGGGCATTCGTGCAAGGTCTCGCGCCTTAACTGAAGGCTTGGAAGGCTTGGCCATATTGGGTGCCAAAGATGGCTCCATTCGCCCGGACCTGGCGCCAATTATCACGCGATTTATCATGGGTGGTGTAAACTGGATACCCAAATGGCATAGCGATGAGGGCAATCTTTCTCCTCAAGAGGTCGCCAAGGCATATCTCTCTTTCCTGACCAACGGCATTGGCGCGTCTTGAAACGCTTGCAGATAGACGAAGAGTTGGGTGTGAAGCTTTAGCCACACCTTCCTTTTTAACCCAAAAAGCAAAAACGCAAAAAAATCCCCGCCACAAATTGAGTTGTGACGGGGACGTAATTTTTGCTTGGTCTCAGTTTGGCTTTTAAGACCAGTGCTGGGTATTACTTCGTGACCAAACGATAGAATACGAAGTCAGATGTGGCACCATTTACGTAACCTTCAACATTGGCGCGCATTGCCACTTCATATGTTGCTTGGAACATAATCACGATTGGTGACTTGGCCTGCACTTCTTTTTGCAGCTCAATATACATCTGATTACGCTTTTCAAGATCGGGTTCAGCGAGCGCGGCTTTTGTGCCTTTGTTCAACTCATCTGGAACCGCCCAGCCATTACGCCATGTTGTGGTTGCTTGATAGTTCTCATCGGAATTGTCCGAGTTATACGCAAAAGCATATGCGTTCGAATGTGGGTCCATGAAATCTGGGCCCCAATAAAGCAACATAGCTTGGTGCGTCCGCTCGCGGTACTTCGTGATGACTTGGCTACCTGTACCTGGCAAGACTTCCAAGTTGATGCCCGCTTGGGCAAAGCTTGCTTGCAGTGCTTGCGCCATATCAACAAATGGAGCAGCGTTGATCACATCAAGTTCTACCGTAATTGGCGTCGCAATATTTGCGTCAGCCAAGATCGCTTTAGCTTTTTCAACGTCATAGTTGTAAGGCGTTTCATCAAGTGAGCCAGGGAAACCCTTTGGCCAAAACGCTTGGTGAACTTCCATTTGACCCTTCAAGAAGGTGTCAGCCATGCCGTTGTAATTGACTAAGTAGCGTGCAGCTTCCCAAATTGCTGGGTTCGTCAGGCTGTCAATTTTTTGGTTAAATGACAAGAAGTGAACCGCAGCTTGAGGGAAGGTGACAACTTTTTCACTTTCGCCCATACCCGCAATCTGATCAGGGGTAAGGTTTTTCGCCATATCAACATCACCGGATTGCAACAACAAGAGTTGAGTTGCGGATTCTGCCACGTGACGAATGATAACAGACTTAACCTTTGGTGCGCCTTTGAAATAGTCAGGATTTGCATCAAGAGTTAGAATTTCTGCCGGACGATAAGTGCGCAATTTAAATGCACCGGAACCAGCAGAATTGCCGTTTAACCATGCGTTGCCCATGTCGCCATCAACTTGGTTGGCCATTACGGTCAATTCATCAACAACGGATGCTGGCCGGGCCGCCAAAACGTTCAACACAAAAGCAGATGAGAAATCGCCTTCATATTTAACAATGACGTTGTTGCCATCAACTTTGACCATGTCAGCAACATTTTCTTTGGTCCAACCCAGTTGGGTCAGAATGAATGCCGGGGTTAGGTTCAGATCAACGACACGTTTGAATGAAAACGCTACGTCTTGGGGACGCACAGGATTTCCAGAGTGAAATGTCACCCCTTCACGCATGGTGAAAGTGATGGTTTTATTGGCGTCATCAACGCTCCAGCTTGAGGCCAAAGCTGGCGCTAAAACTGTTGTGTCTTCGGCATCATATTGCACCAAACGATCGTAAACGTTGGTGACAAATTCGCCTGACGAAAACTCATAGGCCTGTGCCGGATCAATTGCGACGATGTCGTCGATGTTTTGGGCAACAACCAGCATATTGTCTGGTGTTGCTGCAAAGACGCCTGGCGCCCCTGCGGTAATTGTGAGCGCTACGGAAAGTAGCGCGGCATTAAATAGCTTCATTTCCCTTATCCCTTTTCAAAGCTTGCTATCGAGTTGTCATTTCCTTTGGCAGTTGCCAAAGCCGCCCGACAAGGCGGTGTTAGATTACTTTTTGAACATGTCCGATGTGCCTACCCAAAACAGGCGCACGACGGTCTCACTTTCGTTCCACCAGCGGTGTTGGACATTGGATCTAAAATGCAGGCTATCGCCCGCGTTCAGACGCATTTTCTCTTCACCAACCACCTGCATGAGTGTTCCCTCAAGCACGTAGACGATCTCTTCTCCGGTATGGCTTACAGTTTCACTTCGGTAACCTGGCGGAATATTTAGGACGAAGGAAGACAGCTCGCCGCCGCGAAAATCCGCGCCAATGCGTTCATATGAAATTGAGGAGCTGCCCACGAAAAACGTAGGGCGTTCTTGATCGCGGGTAACCGCATCCATCGCTGTTGGTGTGGCGATAAAATAGTCGAGATTTACATCAAGGGCCTGCGCGATACGCTGCAAAGTGCCCAGAGATGGCGTGGCGTGGCCGCGCTCAACCTGACTGAGATAACCAATCGAAATACCAGCAGCGACCGCCAGCGATTCAAGGGTACGATCCGCTTGTTTGCGCTTTGCACGAATGCTGTCTCCCAATTGGGAAACATCCAAATCTTTGCGTTCACTCGTCAAGGGCATAACAATAATTTTTCTTTCATCATAATTTTTTTGATTTAAGCAAATATTTTTGTATATTCCAAGCGAAATCTTTGCTCTAGTAGAGCCAGCCGTGCAGAAAAAGAGATCTGGCGCGTTGGATTGAAGGCTTTGGATGCAACCAAAGTGCGTGAACTAAATGGGGTGGGCCGTGAACAAAAATGACGACACTGCGATTGCAGCTTCACAAACAGAGGCGTTGAGCAGGTATTTTGCGCGGGCTGTGCAAGTTGGAACGGCATTTGCAAAATTTGTCGCAACCATCGCCGTTACCTTTTTGGGGCTAGCAGCCCTTACGTTCTTTATTGGACGGGTTGTGCCAATCGACCCTGTGTTGGCCATGGTTGGCGACCGGGCATCCAATGAAGTCTATGAAGCGGCCAAAATTGAGATGGGTCTAGATCGCCCCATTCCTTTGCAATTTGTCAGCTACATCTGGGACGTCCTTAACGGCAACTTTGGCCTTTCAATATCCACACGCCAACCTGTTATAGAAGACCTTATTCGCGTCTTTCCGGCCACGCTGGAAATGGCAACTTTAGGTATAATCATCGGCATCGTGATTGGCGTGCCAATGGGGGTTACCGCAGCTGCGCACCGAGGCAGTTGGTTAGATCAAGTCATCAGAACTGTTGGGCTACTAGGGTATTCCATTCCCGCTTTTTGGCTTGGCCTAGTCGGACTTGCAATATTCTATGCCCGGTTAAGATGGACAGGAGGGCCGGGGCGAATAGATGTGTTTTTTGACGGCATGATCCCACCTGTCACCGGCATGTTGTTGATTGACACTTTGATCGCCGGAGAAATTGATGTTTTTTGGAATGCCGTAAGCCATCTCGTGCTGCCCGCGACAATTCTTGGGTTTTTCAGCCTCGCATATATCGCCCGGATGACACGCTCATTTATGCTTGATCAACTCAGTCAAGAATATGTGACGACAGCGCGCGTTAAAGGGGTTCCTGAGTTTTTTGTGATCTGGCGACACGCTTTCAAGCCCATTCGAATTCAACTGATCACTGTCATCAGCTTATCCTACGCCGGCCTGCTGGAGGGCTCAGTGATGATTGAGACCATTTTCTCATGGCCGGGAATTGGCAACTACCTCACAACAGCATTGTTGAACGCAGATATGAACGCAGTTCTTGGCTCCACTTTGGTGATCGGGGCGGTATTCATTTTCATCAACAAATTCTCAGACGTTATGTACCGCATCTTAGACCCAAGGGCACGCTCATGATTATTTCAAAACAGTGGTTGCTTGACGATGCACCAAAATCTCGAACGCAGGCGCAACTGGGCCGATTGTATGTTGTGTGCCTGCAACTTGCGCATAATCCGTTGGCCGTGATTGGTGCAATCATAATTGGGGGGCTGATCATTACAGCCTTATTTGCACCCTGGATCGCCACGCATTCACCGATCGCTCAAGATCTCTCCAATCGCCTATTGCCACCAAGCAGCACCCACTGGATGGGAACCGATGAGTTGGGTCGGGACATTTGGTCTCGTGTGGTTTTTGGCAGCCAGATCACCCTGACAATTGTCATGCTCGTGGCCGTGATTGCGGCACCTCTTGGCCTTGTGGTTGGCGCGATCGCTGGCTATTTCGGTGGCTGGGCGGACAGGGTTTTAATGAGCATAACGGACATCTTCCTCTCAATGCCAAAGCTCATTCTTGCGTTAGCGTTTGTTGCCGCATTGGGGCCTGGTATTGAAAATGCCATTATCGCCATTGCGATCACCTCATGGCCTGCCTATGCGCGTATCGCTCGGGCTGAAACGCTGACCATTCGAAACGCCGAATTTGTGCAAGCGGTAAAACTTCAAGGCGCCTCTTCAACCCGCATTATTGCGCGCCATATTTTGCCCCTTTGTACCTCATCAATGATCGTGCGCGTTACGCTTGATATGGCGGGCATCATTCTAACAGCGGCAGGGCTTGGCTTTATTGGCTTGGGGGCGCAACCGCCGTTGCCAGAATGGGGCGCAATGATTTCACGTGGTCGGGTGTTCATCTTGGATCAGTGGTGGGTTGCAACAATGCCCGGCTTCGCCATCATTCTTGTCAGCCTTGGGTTTTGTTTCTTGGGTGACGGTTTACGCGATGTTCTTGATCCCAAACATGGGAGCGAATAGATGAGCAATTTGCTTGATATAGATAATCTTACAGTCACTTTCCCCACGAACAATGGCCCTATTGACGTTGTCAAAGGCATTTCGCTTTCCCTAGGGCGGGAACGCTTGGGCATTGTTGGGGAAAGTGGCTCCGGCAAATCCATGACTGGCCGCGCAATTTTGAAGCTCATTCGTTCGCCCGGACGGGTTAAGGCAGACAGGTTAAGCTTTGATGGCATTGACCTTTTGACCCGACGCGAGCGGGACATGCGCGCCATACGCGGCGCAAGAATATCTATGGTGATGCAAGATCCCAAGTTTTCACTCAATCCTGTGATGAGTGTTGGAGACCAAATTGCAGAAGCGATCAAAACGCATCAAAGGCTTTCACCAAGCCAGGTGCGGGCAAAAACCCTAGCTATGCTGAAAAGTGTTCGCATTGAAGACCCTGAACGCGTTTTGGGGCTTTACCCACATGAGGTTTCCGGCGGGATGGGTCAACGCATCATGATTGCGATGATGTTGGTGCCCGAACCTGATTTGCTGATCGCGGATGAGCCAACTTCCGCACTAGATGTTTCGGTACAAGCGCAAGTGCTCGACATTATTGATAATTTGGTGACCAGCAAAGGCATGGGCCTAATTTTAATCAGCCATGATCTCAATCTGGTCGCTAGCTATTGTGACCGCATTCTTGTCATGCGCGCGGGGGAAATCGTTGAAGAATGTGCGGCAAACAAGTTGCATGCAGCACAACACCCCTACACGAAAGGCTTGCTCGCTTCGATGCCAAGAATTGACGAAGATCGCGAGTGGTTGCCGGTGTTTGAACGTACATCAGGGAGCCAAACATGAGCGGCATTCACATCAAAAACCTCAATGTTTCTTACGGGAACACGACAGTCACACACGATGTTTCGCTTGATGTCAGTGTGGGAGAAAGCCTTGCTTTGGTGGGGGAAAGCGGCTCGGGGAAATCCACCGTCCTAAAAGCTATTGCTGGGTTGGCCACCAATTGGACCGGCGACATTGAAGTTGATGGGATCGCTCGAGGGCGCTCAATTGACCCCGAGATTGCAACAAAATGTCAGATGGTTTTCCAAGACCCTTATGGTTCACTGCACCCAAGAAAAACCATTGATGCAACCCTTTCGGAACCGCTGCAGATCCACGGCATAAAGGATCAAAGCGCCCGGGTAATCGAACAGCTGGAAAATGTGCAACTGGATGAGAGATACCGGTTTAGGTTCCCTCACCAACTTTCTGGCGGTCAACGTCAACGGGTTGCCATTGCGCGAGCGCTAATGCTTGGACCAAGGTTTTTGTTGCTGGATGAGCCAACCTCAGCGCTCGATGTTTCAGTTCAAGCGGAAATTCTCAATCTGCTTAAGCGGATCAGAAAAGAGCAGAATTTGACCTATTTGGTGGTGACCCACAATTTGGCTGTTGTCTCGTTTTTGTGTGATCGACTGGCGGTTATGCGTAGCGGAAAAATTGTTGAGACCGCAGATGTTTCACAACTTAAGTCAAACCAATTGGCACACGCCTACTCAAAGGAATTGCTGCAAGCTTCTCGCCTTCACTCAGGTTCAAACGAAAAGACACCGCATAATGACCACGCACAATAACAACAACGCAATTGCATCATTCTACGATGAAATCACCAATTCAGCGACCGGCTGCAACGGATGGGCTGCATTTCAGAAACTGGTTGACCAAACCGTTGGGGCAAAACTGCTCACATTTATGGATGTTGACATGGAAAATGGAGTGGCGCGGCGCAGCTATAGTTCTGACGAGCAAAGCTATCCTGTAACTGGGGAGAAACCGATTACGCGCGATGATTGGTTTGACGTTGTGCACATACAAAACCGCGCTTTCGTTGCAAATACAATCGATGGTTTGGCCGATGTATTCCCAGACCATGGACTAATTGCCTCGCTTGGATGTGGCTCCGTAGTCAACTTGCCCGTTCGAGTTGCTGGCGAGTTGGTTGGTACAGTCAATCTTTTGCACGCAGAGCAACATTATGATGAGCAGAAGGTGCGCTATATCACTTCCCACTTTCACCAACCCGCCCAACTTGCCTACTTGCTGGCTCGCAGCTTTGGATAAAGGCAACAATAGGTGATCAGGCCGATCATTTTTGCAAGCCACTTAGGGCTGGTTACACTTTTCACAACGAAATTTATTCCAAGCGGATAATAATAGTTTTACTTCTATCGAAAAAACTTTACCATCCAATCTAACCGGACAAATCCGGGTACCAAAACAGCAAGGGCAAATAAAATTTGCTCATCGAAATGAAGGGGGACAACTGGGATGTTGGCATATTTAGCCAAACGCGTCGGCATGATGATCATCACGATGTTTTTGATCATTACGCTAACGTTTTTCCTTATGCATGCTATTCCCGGCGGCCCTTTCACTTCAGAAAAAATGCTCGCCCCAGAAATAGAAGCAGCCTTGAACGCAAAATTTGGCCTAGATGACCCGATCTGGGTGCAATATATAAACTACCTCAAAGGCATTCTGACGTTCGACCTTGGCCCTTCATTCAAGTACCCGGGCGTGCGGGTGAACGATCTCATTTTGGACGGCCTGCCGGTAACGGCACAAACAGGGTTTTTGGCCCTTTTGTGTGTTGCAGCACTTGGCATTCCGCTTGGTGTTTTAGCCGCGCTCAACCAAAACAAGTGGCAAGACACCGCCGTAATGATGTTTGCAACCATTGGTGTTGCCATCCCCTCCTATGTGGTGGCAACGGTCGCGCTTTATTTCTTTGCTCTCAAACTAAATCTAGTGCCCACATTTGGGTTAGACGATTGGCGCGGTTACATTTTGCCGGTGGTTGCGCTTTCTGGTTTTTGGCTATCCTTTATTGCGCGCTTGTCGCGTTCCAGCCTTTTGGAAGTGCTTGGCCAGGATTATATGGTCACGGCGAAAGCAAAAGGACTTCACCCTTTTACGGTGTTGTTCAAACACGGCTTGCGCAACGCGCTCATCCCCATTGTGACTGTGCTTGGCCCTGTTGTGGCGAACTTGTTGACCGGTTCTTTTGTGATTGAGCAGATTTTTGCCTTGCCCGGAATTGGCCGCCACTTTGTGCTGTCGATTTCGAACAGGGATTACACAACCATAATGGGCATCACCATATTTTATGCCGCATTCCTGATGGTCATGATTTTGATCGTTGATATGCTCTATATGCTGCTTGATCCGCGCATCAAACTTGCGGAGAAATCCAAATGAGCGACGCAAAAACCTCAATTCCCAGTAAAAATTGGGCGCCTGCCAGATTGGGAAAAGGCGAGGCGGAATATATCGCTGCACCTAGCCTTACCTATTGGCAAGACGTGCGCCAACGGCTTTGGCAAAACAAGCCAGCGATGCTGGGCCTTACCTTCATCTTATTTTTGATTGGGGCTGCATTTTTAGGGCCGCTGATCACACCGCACACCTATTACGATCAGGACTTAAAACTATCAAATATTGCGCCGATTTTGGAAGTTTATGAGGTGGATGACGGACAAGGTGCTCCAACCTACTTTTTCATGAACAGTGGCAATTTCAAGCTTTATGAGACAAATGAACACGGTGCTCTGAAGTCAATTTTGCGCGCAAAAAAGAAAGACCTGATAAAAAAACGTCATATCTACGAATTTGGTGATCAACAGGTCTTTGTCGATTTTAGTCAGCTGCCCGCGCGCCTGCTTGATGCTGAGGAAAACCAGCTCGCGGTTTATGGCACCAAGTGGAATCAAACCTATTGGTTTGGCACGGATAGTTTGGGGCGCGACGTGTTGGTACGTCAGTTATATGGGGCGCGCATTTCCTTGACCGTTGCGTTTATCGCCACATTGGTCAACTTTTTTATCGGCATATTCTATGGCGGCATCTCGGGATATTTCGGCGGCAATGTCGATAATGTCATGATGCGGATTGTTGAAGTCATCGCCACCATTCCGCTCACGCTTTATGTGATCTTGATGATGGTGGTGCTGCAATCAGGCTTCATCTCAATCATAGTTGCCATTGGCACGGTATTTTGGGTGGATATGGCCCGCATTGTCCGCGGGCAAATGCTGACGCTGAAAAACCAAGATTATGTAGATGCGGCAAGAACCATGGGCGCGGGGACTTGGCGCATTCTAACACGCCATCTATTGCCCAATACGATCGGTCCAATTTTGGTGACCCTAACCCTTTTGATCCCAAGCGCCATCTTTATTGAAAGCTTTATGAGCTTTATCGGACTTGGGGTGAGCGTACCAATGGCGAGCTGGGGCACTCTAACCAGCGAAGCGGTAGAGACTTTGCGCGCTTACCCTTACCAGCTGTTTTTCCCCGCTGCTGCGATCAGCCTCACCATGTTTGCCTTCAATTTTTTAGGTGATGGGTTACGCGATGCACTTGATCCAAGGTTGCGCACATGAGCAATCATCCCTTGCTTGAAGTTAAAGATCTCACCACAAGTTTTTTCACGTCTCGCGGCGAAGTACAGGCTGTGCGCGGGGTGAGTTTTGACGTATCACCCGGCGAAATTGTGGGCATTGTGGGCGAAAGTGGATCGGGAAAATCGATCACTTGCATGTCAATATTGCGGCTCCTTAAAAGCAATGGGCGAGTTGTTGCTGGGCAAGCCCATTTTGAAGGCCAAGATCTGCTAAAACTGGCTGAGCATGACATGCGCAAATTGCGTGGCGATGACATCGCCATGATATTCCAAGATCCAATGACCAGTTTAAACCCAACACTTACGGTGGGCGAGCAGATCATTGAAACCATTATTGCCCATCGCGGTTCCTCCCGCAAAGCGGCGCGGCAAAGGGCAATCGAGCTCTTTGAGCTGGTGAAAATCCCAGAGGCCGCGTCGCGCCTTAATTCATATCCACACGAGTTTTCCGGTGGCATGCGCCAACGGGTGATGATTGCAATCGCCTTATGTTGTGATCCAAAGTTGCTGATTGCCGACGAGCCAACAACGGCGCTGGACGTTACGATCCAGCGGCAGATCTTATTGTTGCTCAAAGAAATTCAAGCGCGCCTTGGCATGGCGATCATTCTCATCACCCATGATTTGGGGGTTATCGCTGAAGTTGCCGATCGAATTTTGGTTATGTATGGCGGCATGGTGATGGAAACAGGCTCGGTCGACACGGTTTTCGCGCGCCCCAACCATCCCTATACTCAAGGGCTTTTGACGTCCGTGCCAAAACTGCGCACTGCTCACAAAGAGCGACTTCGGCCAATTCCAGGATCACCTCCGGACATGCTGCGTCCCCCGGTGGGGTGCCCATTTGCGCCGCGCTGTCTGCGCGCAATGCAGATTTGTGTCGGCGAAGTTCCCCCAATTTTTGAAATGGGTGATCAACAAACCCACAAGGCCAAGTGCTGGCTGCACCACCCTGACGCCCCAACAAATGATGAGGGAGCAGCATGAGCAAGACACCTTTGGTTGAACTCTTAGACCTCAAAAAGCATTTCAAAGTCAGCAGCGGCCTTTTTGGCCGCAACGCAAAATATCTGCGGGCTGTTGACGGCGTCGATCTAACGATAAATCGTGGAGAAACACTTGGTTTGGTGGGCGAAAGCGGATGTGGGAAAAGCACCCTCGCCCGCACCCTTATTCGGCTCTATGAGCCGACGTCTGGGCAAATGAAGTTTGACGGCGAAGACATCGCAGCTCTTGATCAAAAGAGTTTGATGCCGTTTCGCAAGCGCATGCAGATGATTTTTCAAGATCCTTACGCATCACTAAACGGTCGCATGACGGTGCATGACCTGATTGCAGAACCACTGGAAATTGCAAATATTGGCGACACGCAAAGCCGCACTGCGCGGGTGCATGAACTGCTTGAAATCGTTGGCCTGAACAAGGACCATGCGATGCGCTTCGCGCACGAGTTTTCTGGCGGGCAGCGGCAGCGCATTGGGATTGCGCGCGCGATCGCCCTGAACCCAGAATTGGTCATTTGTGACGAACCGATCTCTGCGCTTGATGTTTCCATTCAAGCTCAAGTGGTCAATATGCTTGAAGACCTGCAGCGGGACCTTGGGCTGACCTATTTGTTCATTACCCACGATCTGTCCATGGTGCGCCACATATCTGACCGGATTGGCGTAATGTATTTGGGTAAGATCGTTGAGTTGGCGGACAATGATGAACTTTATGAGAACCCGAAACACCCCTACACACGAGCGTTGCTGAGCTCAATCCCGATTGCCGACCCGGTTGAGGCGCGCAAGCGCAAAATCGAGGAAATGCAAGGGGAAATCCCGAGCCCGATTGATATGCCTTCTGGTTGTCGCTTTAGAACGCGCTGCCCTTTGGCCACCGAATTGTGCGCAACGAACGAACCCAAATTGAAAGAATTGACAGATGGTCATTTGGCCGCCTGTCACTATGCAGAGCCGTGACCTAATCCCTAGTTGGGTCACAAAAAGAGGTGAAAACCTCACATAAAAGACGTCAGGCTATGGACCTGACTTAATTGGAGGAACCGATATGAAAAAGCGTCTAATATCGCTTTTTGCCGCGGCAAGCATGTTGCTTGGCGGCGCGGCCTACGCCGAAAATTCACTCACTTATGTTGTGAACAATGAATCTGATTCATTTGACCCAGGCACAACCAATGAGACCTTCGCAGCGCCAATTATTGGCAACACATTCGAAGGTTTGGTTAAACACGCACCAGATGGTGCGGTTGTGCCTGCGCTTGCTGAAAGCTGGACGATTTCTGATGATGGTCTAACGTACACGTTCAATTTGCGCAAAGACGCAAAATGGTCGGACGGTCAGTCTGTCACAGCCAGTGATTTTGTTTATGCTTGGAAGCGTGTTCTAACGCCTGCAAGTGGTGCGAAAAACACCGCCCTGCTCTATCATATTGCGGGTGCGAAAGAGTTCTTTGAAGGTTCAGGCGTTGATCCGCAGATTTCTGCGCCAGACGATCACACGTTCACCTTCACTTTGGGACAGCGCGTGCCGTACATGATGCAATTGTTGCCTTATGCGACATATTTCCCAGTGCGTCAGGATATTGTGGAAGCGGACCCTGAAGGCTGGACACGCAATGCTGTAACTTATATTGGCACCGGTCCATTCCGTGTGACCGAGTTCAACATTGGTGAAAGCGTCGTCTTTGAGAAGAATCCGAACTATTATGGCGCCAACGAAGTCAGCTTGGACAAACTCACCTTCCGCCTGATCGCCCAGCAATCAACCGCGCTAGCGGCAATGGAATCTGGCGATGTGGATGGCATTGAATCGGTGCCTGCGTCTGAAATTCCTCGTTTGTCCGTTGAAAGTGATGCGTTTTTGGTGATCCCATCCTTGGGCACCACCTATGCATTCTTTAACCCAGCTGCAAAACCATTGGATGATGTGCGAGTGCGCAAAGCCCTTTCAATGGCAATCGATCGCGAAGAAATCGTTGAGTTTGTGTTGCAATCTGCAGACGTTCCAGCGGTTGCGCTTGTGCCTTACGGCATGAATGTGGCGGGCGAAGACTTCCGCGACGCGGCGGGCGACTATGGCTTGGGTGAAGCTGCAAAAATTGAAGAAGCAAAGGCGTTGTTGGCTGAAGCTGGTTACCCGAACGGTGAAGGCTTCCCGGATACGGTGTTTGCAACTTACGCATCGCCGCCAATCCAGAAATTGCTAGAAGCCATTCAGCAAATGTGGAAGAAAAACCTCAACATCGATGTTGAAATCGCCGTGAGTGAATGGAAAGTCTACTACCCTGAAGTGCAAAAAGTTGAATATCAAATCGCACAAATGGGTTGGGGCGCTGACTATCCGCACCCAATGACTTTCCTTGATAACTTTGTTTCAGATAGCCCAAACAATTTGGCCAAATGGGCAAATGCTGATTATGATGCTGCTATTGCTGCTTCAAAATCAGCTAATGACCCCGCTGTTTCCCTCGCTGAAATGGCAAAAGCCGAAGGCATCATGATGAATGATCACGTGATCCTGCCAATGTACCATCGCAACAGCTATATGATGATGGGCAGCCACGTAAAGGGGTTCTGGCGCTCAGTACTTGGCGTACCCTATTTCCGCGATGTATCGATTGCAAAATAGATAGCCGAATAAGCGTTGGGGCACCTTTATCGGTGCCCCTTCGCACAACTCTTGCAAAGGTGCCATTGTTCTTGCGATTTGAAGACTTCAATCTTATGCGAAATTTGCACTTTGGAATAAGTACCTTGTATTGTGGCGCGAAATGGCCCATATAAGCAGAGCGCGTTTAAAGCCGTCATTGGCTATCTGATCTTCCGGTTATCCGGTTTGTTTGGCTTCCCCTGATTTCGAAAACGTTTCAACCCATGTGCATGTCGCCCATGGGGATCTCGCTTGTGCGCTAGAAGCGCCAAGCAACTATATTAAAGGTATCAGCCATGACAAACGGCACCGTAAAATTCTTCAACTCTACAAAAGGCTTCGGCTTTATTTCACCTGACGATGGTGGCAAAGATGCATTCGTGCATATTTCTGCTGTTGAGCAAGCTGGTCTTTCAGGCCTAGCTGATGGTCAAAAAGTCTCTTACGAGCTAGAGAGCGGCCGTGACGGCAAGCAATCTGCAACTAATCTTGAGTTGGTTGACTAAATTGCGATTTGGGCTGCGCATTCGCGCGGCCCTTTTTTTTTCGCAAAGGAACCACGAATGATCAGTATTTTAAGAACTAAAGCAGAAGAACGTTTTGCTGCGCTAGAGCGCACAAAGAAAGTCGCATTGAGCGAAAAACAAGAAGAAGAAAAGAAGCTGAGCGAAAACACAGCTCGCTTGAAAGCTCTTCGTCTTGCTAAAGAAGAAGCAGATCGCGCGATTGCAAAAAAAGGCAAAGCTGGGAAGTAAGCAGCCCTTTTTCGCATCTCCAACTCTAGATTTGTTTTATAAAACTACGCTTTTTGCGCGATCCGGTTTGTCCCGCTTTCGCGGCCCGCCAGCGACGCATGTCCTTTGAAAACAAAGCCCCACAGCCCATAGATTGCGGTTGTCTGACTGTCTTTAGCGAGCCGGTGGCAAAGCGAAATCGCAAAGATGACATTTGCGCAGAAAGCCAATTGCAGCCATTTCATTTTCCAAGACTATTGCTGTTCAGCGTGAATAATTACACGCTTTATCCTTATGTAGAGCCAATTAACTCATTGATGTAGTGCAAATGCACTATGATTGCGCATGCACTTCTATACTATGATCTCACGCAATTCTTGCAAAAGAGGACACTCAAAACGCTAACCAACGCAAATATTTGGCGCTATGGAAACACCACAGATTACTATCGGACTTTATGACGATTTAATTACACAAACTTATATGATTGGCACGGGCGAAGCACCTTTGGATGACGTTTTGGGCGTATTCCATGATGCATTTCCCTTTATGATGACCGCCTTCCACGGATACGACATAAGGGATAGGTTTAATCTGCTGTTTGCTTTTCGAGGCGTAAGTGAGAGCAACCTAAATGCATATTTGGAACATTATGCCGACGTAAATCCCTATAGGAAATATATTGCGGATACTGCCAGCATTATGCGTATGGGCGTTGGTCAAGACGTCATGACCGACGACGAGCTATCCAAAACTGAATTTTATAACGACTATCTAAAACCAAATGGCGATGTTGGCCAGACCTTTGGGCTTCCATTGTTCATGGAGAAAACCCGTTTCTTGCATTGGAGCAACAATTACAATGCGCGCTATGCACGTGATGCAGCTGTGGCGCAGAATGTGGTTGCATGCCTAGCGCCACATATTCGCCGAAGCATGGAGATGCTGCGTCAGTTGGAAGGCTGTTTGATTGAGAAATCCGGCCTCAAACACGCCTTGCACAGATTTTCAACACCAACTCTCATCTGCAACTCGGCGTTAGAGGTGTCGTTTATCAATGATGCTGGAGAAGATTTGCTGCGGGCGGGGCGGGTCGTGGACGTGAAAAAAGGCAAGCTCCACTTTTTGTCATTTCTCGACCATAAAAATCTGAAGCAGAAAATTCGACAGATGTCCAATCCAGAGACATCGGGGATCGCTGATCAACTGCATTTGTTTACCCGGTTATTGTTGCCGCTACACAAACCAATGCTCGCGTTTGTGGCACCCTTACCTTCAGATGCACCACAACGCACACTTCTTGGCACCCCGATTGAGCGGCAGGTGCTGGTGCTGCTGATTGATCCCAATCACATGAACATTCCAAAAGAAGAATTGGTACAGGCTGCCTTGCACATAACGCCGGCTGAAGCGCGATTGGCATGTGCAATTGCTGCGGGCGATTCACTTCGCCACTATGCGGAGGTTAACGCCTTATCCTACAATACTGCTCGCAACCAGCTCCAATCTATCTTTCACAAGACGGGCTGCCAAAAGCAAAGTGAGATGATCCAAATTATTACAAATATTTTTTCACGGCTAAACTTACAACGAGACGACTAAGAGATAACGCCGAGTGCGATAGAAACTCTAAGCACTAATTGATGAGGCGGCATCTGCCAACAACTGCAAATTGTTCGCCACAATGATGCTGTCGGGTTCGATTTTTTCTGCTTTTTTGAAGTTCGTGTAGGCCGCGCTCAAATTACCACGCAACATTTGGGAGTAGCCCAAATTGTTGTAATATTGGGCTGTGGCACCGGTAAGCTTGTACATGGCTTTGTAGACGCGATCTGACAGGTCAAAGCGTCCAAGCATATCGTAAGATGCACCTAGCCCAACATACCCCTCAGGGTCTTTAGGGGACAGCTCTACGACGCGCTTATAGAAAGCCGCTGAATAACCGAAATTGTTGTTGCGAAAATGAGATCGTGCTTCGGTCAGGGCACCGGCGGCTGTATAGCTGCCTTTATCTGAGATGTCTGCGACTTCCAATCGTTTGCCGCCAAAGGCGCTTGAGCTTGCAAAGTTTGCGGTTGTGCATCCGGACATCGACAATGCGGCCAAGACCATCAGAACCAGTCCAAAATACATTTTTCCTATCGAATGAACACTCATTTGCTAAGCCCCGAAATTGTGGTTACTCGGTCGCCATTGCAACGGCGATCAAGCTGGAACGAGCTTAGCAAACTGCTGAGTATGCTTTGTAAATGGGAGGGTAAATGTTGATTCTAGACTTAATGAGAGCTTAAGCAGCGCCATCAGTTTTGTTCTTAACTACTCTTCTTCGTCTGGAACTACTTTGCCGTTTTTGCCTAAGCCGCCGACTAAATTTGCAGCTGATGAAGATGGATTTGTGGTGGATTGCTCAAGATTGGCGCGCACAGCATTTCCCGCATTATGTGCCACACGATCGGTGCGCTGGGCATAGTCGTATGAACAGCCAGCCAAAACAGAAAATGCACCAAAGGCAAGCGCCAAGACAGCCACATTTGCGATGTGTAAAAGCCTAATCATTGTCCGCTCTCCTCGCCCAAATCAATATCATAGCCGTAGGCGCCAACAACCCCTGCTCCGGCCCGAAATCCTTTGATCATTTTGGGTGTTACTTCTAGTTTGCCCAAGGCAAAAAACTCAAAATCATTTGCGGGCAAACTCGCATCCAGTGGCGATGCAAGAATTTGCCCCGGCACGGTGGGTTGTACAAGTCTTGGTGTTACAATAACCACCAGTTCCGTATCGTGCTTTTTGTACCCTGAGGATTTAAACAATGAGCCGATAACCGGCACGTCGCTTATCCAAGGCAGCTGATCTTGACTTAGGTTGGTGTTGTTTTGCAGCAGGCCTGCCACAGAGAAACTTTGCCCATCACGCAATTCCACCGTTGCATCAAGCGTGCGGGTGTTAAATATGGGATCGCCTGCGGTTGTGAAACTCCCAATGTTGCTGACTTCTGGCGTTAAGTGGATTTGAATTCTTCCCCCATCCAAAACCACCGGCGTAAAGACCAATCTGACCCCAAAATCTCGATATTCAAGCGTCGTAGAACCATCTGATGCGCGCACACGAATGGGCACTTGCCCCCCAGCCAAAAAGCTCGCTTTGATCCCAGATAGGGTTGTTAGATTTGGCTCCGCTAGCGTGCGCACCAATCGTTTTGTTTCAAGGGCATTGATTGTTGCATTTAGGCTGGTTCCGGTAGCGCCAGACAATACGGTCGCGACAAATGATGAAAATGACTTTGCGCCCGAAGATGGACTATCGGCGCTACTGCTTCCGATCGTTGCGGTTACACCACCAACCGAGCCACCCCATTGAACGCCAAGTTGGCGGCCCGCGTCCCGCTGCGCTTCAAGAATGCGCACTTCAAGATTGACTTGTCTGCCCCCGCTAATGGTCATGGTGTTTATCACCGCTGGGCTACCGTATTGATCAACGATTTCAAGGACTTTTTGCATCGAGTATTCATCCACGACGGAGCCTGAAAGCCGAATGCGACCATTGATCGTGTGAATTTTGACATCCGAATTGGGAATTGCAGCTCTGATGGAGCGGGACATATCGCCAACGTCAGCGCTGATCTCAACGGCCAGAAGTCCAACAGGCGTGCCATCTTCTGAAAACAAATTGACCGTTGTGGTACCGAATGACTTTGCGACCAAATAGAGCGATTTATCCGTGATTGGTTGAGCTTCAGCAATCAAGGGGTTGGCACTAACAATTTTTGTAACAGGTTCAGACACAACCACGGTTATCGCTTGGGAAACCGGCAGATTGATCCGCAAGACCGAGGTTGTGCTTAGATCATAGTTGACCGTTTGGGCCACTGACGAGGTCGCAACAGAACAAAAAATCGCCGTTAAAACTGCACAAAGAACCTTCAAGTGGCATTGCGCCAAGTATCGTGACATTTTCATACAAGTACCCGTACGATTTTGACTGTTGTTTCTTGCGATCAAATTTCGCTTCTCTACCGCATTTTCTATGTTTATTGCGCGATGCTATCACCGCAACATCAATAACGGCTTAACGGCCAAAGTCGCCAGTGACGATGCTTAAAGGCGGTCAATGTAGGGCGCTCGCACTGGCCGGTGGGTTCCAGAATGGGCTGGTTAGTCGAATGGTTTGATTGACACCGCTGCGGGCAAGGTCTCGACTTTGTGAAAAATCCACCATTGAGCGCAACACCAAAGCAAAGGTGCCAATGTTCGTTGCCCCAACGATAATTTCGGCCTCAGCGGGATCAAGTTCCAAGGTTGCTATGACCTGATCTTCCACCATTTCGGCATAGATCTCGTCTCTATCAACTTGGTCGCCGGTGGCCCCTAATTCGCCGACACGCGCGTTGAGGGCAAGCACCCTGATATTGCGTAATATTGTCTCTGAGACCTGACCTTGAGGCGCATCGCGTGTCAAGACAACGTCCACGCGGTCATTGGGCACGATGAAGCCGCCAGATGCCGCTTGCCCGGACACTGTGACAGATACACCACGCATACCTTTACTTATGAGGGCGGACAAATATCCACCAGTATCACGCGCTAGTTTTTGTTCACGAATGGGCTCCCCGGCAAAGAATTCGAACCGCGTTATTGTGCCCACCAGTCCATCGATAGCGCCTGGAACGTCCTCAAAGGTTATATAGTCATCACGCATAAGTTTTGTCGGCCACTCTTGCCACTCAACGTGATCCTTTGTGAAACGCTGCCCCATCTCAACAGTTTGTTTTGCCACCAGAATGCGGGGCAAGACCTCAACTATGGGTTCGCGAACAATTTCAATGGGAGTGGCAATCGCAACTTCTTCCTTGCCTTGCATGGACAAAAAAGCGGCAAGTCCACCCGCAAAAAGTGCCACCATAAGCAGGATCAAGCGTGCGGGTTTGAAACTGGAACGGTTTTGGCCTTTAAACCCCATGCCGCGCAAGATTTTGTTTTCCACTTCTGGTGCCAATTGCCAGTTCAATTCAGAACGCAATTTATCCATATTGCGCCGATCACCTTGTCGACGCTCAGGACCCTTATAATTTGGATCATTTCCTTGCCGACGGTCCCCCTTCCGGCGTTCCTGACCATCTGGTGCATCGGGTTGGCGTTCTTCAACATCGGGGACAGCCACAGGTTTTGGCGATGGCTCAGTTTCAACATCCGGCACGGCTTCCAATGATGGTTCTGCCACAAAATCTTCATCCATTTTGATCGGTGGGGTTAGAATACGTCTGTGCAAAACGCCCTCGCTGGTGTTAATGGTGGTGCCAATTGCGCGGCACGATTTCTCATCGAAGCAGTTTACGATAGAGAGTTCACTGGTTGGTATGAAAATTAGATAAAAACACGTACATCGCGACCACCACATTTTAACCACTGTGGCAAACATATTGAGCGGTGCTGGCAGGGGCTAACGCGTTGTTTTCCCCCAATTGGCAAAACAAAAACTGCTGCAAAGAGCCGCGTGTTTTACTTCGCACGCCCAGCCGCAATTTTGGCGACATACAGTTAACTAAGTTCAGGTAAACTCGGCCAACCCAATTTGAATTTGATGGACTTTGCTTCCAAATGACTTCGCGGATTGAAATTGAAGAACTGCTCCAGGATGCATTCCAGTACTATCTGGACGGCAATCCACAAATGGCGCTTCAATGCGACATGGACGCTCTTCGAATGGCGCAAGGTTTGGGCGACCCGCATCTAATCGCGCGTGCCAGCATTGAAGTTTCTCGTTCCTACCGTTGGTTGCACAAGCCGAAACAGGCCGTGGAGCATATTCACAATGCTCTCGCTCTTTTCAATCAGTTCAATGATCCCGCGCTTTTTGCCTATGCGTGCTTTATCCACGCTCGCGTGCTCATGCAGGTTGGCCTTTCCGATGATGCCTACAATGAATCCATGAAAGCGTGGGAGTGGGCTGAACAAAATGGCGACATCGAGCTGCAGGTGCGGGTTTTGGACGTCCAAGCCATTGTTTTTGTTATCGCTTCCAATCTTGAAAAAGCGGAGATCTTGCTCGACCGCGCTCAAGCTATCCAGGACGAACACAACTTCGCTTCCATGCGCGCAGTTTTGCCGCTGCATCGTGGTTTTTTTCATTCCCGCTCTGCGGACTTTGCGCTTGAGCAGAATGATGAGCAGGGTCACAAGGACCATTATCAAGTTGCATTAATGTGGACGGAACAAGCCGCTAAAGCGGCAAAGGAAAACGGGCAAACCTGGTACCAATTTGTGACGCTATGCAATGGGGCGGAATGCGCGGCCGTACATGGCGATTTTGATACAGCAGAGCAAATGCTAACTGAGGTTAGCAAGCTCCCACAAGGGTTGATGGACGTAGGAGCTGTGCACTATCTTTATACACGCAGCGAAGTTGCGAACAGGTCCGGTAACCACCAACTTGCCATATCTTATGGCCAAAAGGCTTTGGAGGCGGCGAAAGCAAATCCTGATGCGGATAATGTGATGAATGCGCATCGGCGCGTTGCCGAAGCATATGAAGCAGCGGGAGATTTTGAAGCCGCATTCGGTGCCTTCAAACTCTATCACAGTCACTTCAAAAAATCATTGGCGCGACGTGCTTATTGGCAAGATCGAATGGCGGAATACAAAAGCAATGTACGGGATATGCGCGATCAATTGAATCGCGCGAATGTGCATGCGGAGCAGATGACAAAAGAGGCCCACCAAGACGCACTAACCGGCCTGGCAAATAGACGCGCTTTTGATCAAGCCATGTTGCAGCTAGACGCAGATCGCAACACAGCCTACGCCTTGGCGATATTGGACCTTGATCACTTCAAGCAGATCAATGACGAATACTCTCATTTGGTGGGCGACGATGTGTTGCGCATAGTTGCAAATATCTTGCAAGAACATTGTCGTTCTACTGATTTGGTGGCGCGAATTGGTGGCGAGGAGTTTGCAATTTTGTTGCCTCTTGCCTCACTTGAAAACGCAATGATTATCTGTGAGCGCATTCGAAAACACATTGCTTCAAATGATTGGCAAGCACTTGAGGCAGACCTAAGTGTCACTGTTAGCGCGGGCATCGCAATGTCCCATGAAGGACGCAATACGCTGGATGTATTTGCTGTTGCGGATGCCCGCCTTTATCACGCCAAATCCAATGGCCGTGACAGGGTGGAAGCATATGCACTGCCCGCAAAGGGAAGTGATGTGAGTTGGGCCTAAGGCCCACCTAACAATGGTTGCGATGTTTTGACCTAATTGTCTCGGGTCAGTCTGCGCATAAGACTTGATGTATCCCATCGGTTGCCGCCCATTGATTGAATTTCTTTGTAGAACTGATCAACAAGTGCGGTGAGGGGCAGTGAGGCCCCATTTTGATCCGCTTCAGCCAAACACATGCCCAAATCTTTGCGCATCCAATCAACAGCAAAGCCAAATTCAAACTCGTCCTTGAGCATGGTCGCACCCCGGTTTTCCATCTGCCATGAGCCGGCTGCACCTTTAGAAATAACATCAAGTACAGCTTCACCATCTAGCCCTGCCTTTTGGGCAAAATTCATGCCTTCGGCGAGCCCTTGAACAACGCCAGCGATACAGATTTGATTGACCATTTTGGTTAGCTGACCAGCACCAGCTTCCCCCAGCAATTTGCATGAGCGGGCAAAAGCATCAATCACGGGGGCAACTTTGTCGAACGTGATCTGGTCGCCACCACACATCACGGTGAGCACTCCGTTTTGCGCGCCTGCCTCACCGCCAGAAACGGGTGCATCAATGAAGCCGATTTCACGCGTTTTTGCGTTGGCATAAAGCTCTCGGGCAACTGAAGCGCTGGCTGTGGTGTGATCAACGAAAATTGTGCCCGCATCCATTGAGCCAAACGCGCCGTTTTCGCCAATAGTAACGCTGCGCAAATCGTCGTCATTGCCAACGCAGGCAAAAACGATATCACACCCTTTTGCGGCTTGTGCCGGTGTGCTCGCCATTTCGCCGCCATGTTCTTTAACCCACGTTTCAGCCCGATGGGTGGTGCGGTTATATACCGTCACGCTATGTCCTGCTTTTTGCAAGTGACCCGCCATATGGCTGCCCATGACACCCAACCCAATCCATGCAATTTTGCTCATGATCCGTCTCCTTAGCCTAGGCTGGTTTTGCGCAACTGGTTCGCGATTTGAATTCGTTTTGTGCGGGGATCATTTCAAATTGGTTCTTTCAGAGCAAGTCTTGAAAAGGGGAAAGAGGGGGGCGAAACAAACATACTGTTCCGCCCGCCCTTGCAACACAGTTAGTTCAAACAGTTTTCGATGTCGTTGGCGGTTTGCACCAAACAAGCGCCAGGTTGCTCGATTGGTTTTGGGGTGACAATCAATTCAATGAATTGGTCAAACTTGGGGAACTTGCTGGCGATATGAATATTGACCTTTTCAGCGTCCAATGTTTTCAACTCTTGTGCAAGTGAAAGCAAGCGATCTGCTGAATAACCATCCAGCACACTTTCTGCGATCACATAGGTTACAACTGAAGCATGTGAGAGATTTACCTTCAGCCCATCGCTGAACATGGTTCGCAATGCGCCCGCTTCTTCTTCGGTGACACCTGTTTGCAAAAAGTCAGTATAAGTTGTCTTAACGAGATCACGAACGTCTTGCAGTTTTTCCGTTTCCACTTCGCCGCTTAGGGCGATAAAGCGATTTTTGCGCGTATACGCAGACAAGCCGGCACTAAATCCATATGTCGCCCGCAATTGCTGGCGCACGGCTTGGAACAAACGGCTTTGTTCGCCACCACCTAGAATGTGTGTTGCAACGATATCCTCATATTCACCGCCTTCGCTTGTCGGGGAAAGGGGGGCCAAATATGCAAGCGTCGTTTTTTCAATCGCGTCGTTTTGCACAATGATGGTTTTGGGCAAATAGGTTGCCTCAACTTCATAAGGGGCGACGGGTTCGCCCGCAGGCATGCCCGCAAACAATTCATCGACCCGCAGTTTTGCATCGTCACCTGAAATTTGACCCGCAACCGTAATCATGGCCGAAGAAGTGACGAATGTGCGCTTGTGCCAAGCAACAACGTCGTCTCGGGTGACGGTTTCCACAGGCTGATCACCCCCGTTTGAGTTGAACCGATAAGTTGCACTATTGCCAAACACCAGGCGACGCACCCCATCCCATCCTTGGTAGGCCGATTGGGTTTTTTCTTTAGCCACACGATCTGTGATGCCATCTTTGATCCGTTGCAGCCACCGCTCGTCAAAACGTGGGGCTACCAGAACCTTATTCGCAATGGCCACCGCTTCTTGAACTTGGTCATGGCGCACGGAGAGCCGCCCACGAACATGATCTGCAATGGCGTTGACTGAACCATCGGAAACAAGATCGCTGAACTGGGATTGAAGCTCTGCGGGGTCTAGGTCGGCTGCGCCACCTGCCAACATTAGCTGGGCACCAACCGCAGGGGCCAAGGCGTTGCGCTGCTCGTCCATTAGCCAGTCTGTTGGCCAAATAACATCAATGTTCACACGTTCTTCATTTGGCATTGGTGCAAAATAAAACTCAATCCCATTGGCGGTGGTCAGCGTTTCAACGCTGGTGGGCTGAGCGTTGGCGCCTTGGGTGCAGACCAACATAAGGGCAGCGGCAAACAGGTTGCGCAGGTTCATAACATTCTCCAACAATTTAAGATTTTGGGACCACAAAGCGGATTTCGGCATGGCCATCTCCAACCAGCTTCAACAGATGAGTGTTGATCTGTTCACGGGTCACTTTGCCAAGGTTTTCTAAAAACTCGTCGTATGATTGAGGTTCTTCTTCAAGCGACAAATAGTAAGGTACATCCGAATAAACGGCGTCAGAACGTTTGATGCTCGCGCCAAATTCATCTTGCGCCCGCTTTAGCAATTTATCAAACGTCTCTTGCGGAATGCCTTTCGTGGCAATCTCTTCAAGGTTCTCTTCAAAAGCTTGCAGCAAGTGCTCCAGATCTACTCCCCTGTCTGGCGAAGCGTAAAAGCTAATGGAGAAATATCCATCGTTTGGTTGATTGAGATCGATATCAAAATCGCGGGCAATGAAATCGTCATATCGCAAGGCTTTGGCCATGCCGCCTTCGCGCGTTGACTCCAAGATATCTTCCAAAATCATCAGCTCCAGTCCGAGCTGGGACGTGGCTTTGGGCAAGCCATTGGCCACGAATTTTTGAAAGACCAGTTCTTCTTCAGTCTGATCTTCAAGCGGCATTGTTTTGATGTTGCGCGCACTAGTGATGTTGAGTGGTGCAAGTTCATCACCTGCTTGTTGCGCCTGGTCAGAAGGGAATTCAGCTGCCACCAATTCACGCACCGCTGCAACTGGCAAATTGCCCATGATGACAAGTGTTGCATGCGCAGGTCTGTGGCTTAAGCCATGTAGTTTTATCGCATCGTCGATCGAAAACTGCTTGATGTCTTCTGGCAAACCCAACACATCGCGACCGTAAACGGTACCGCCAAAAAAGGCTGAGTTCATGTCGATATAAACAGGATATTGCGTGTTCTCGCGCACCCGATAATCGTACTCGCGCATGATGATGTCGCGTTCTTGCGCCATGAATTTGCGTTCGATCTCAAAAGGCATAAACACACGGTGCAGCTTTTGCAGCATATCGACGAACTCGGATTGTTCGCCATTCAACCAATAGGTGGTTTGTGTCAGTGTGGTGCTGGCGTTGGAGTGGCGCGATGGATCACCATGCTCCAGTCCCAGCGCATTCAGCCATGCCAAATGCTCGACGTAGTGGGCGAGCCCTTCGGCGTAAGGATTGTGCGCTTCACCCTGATTAAATATCAGCTGCGCCACCATACGATCGCGATCAGCATTATAGACATAATAGGCCCCTTTAAGGCCGTTTCCAGTGAGTTTTATGGGGGATTGTGCCTGGGCGGCAAAGGCAATCAGTCCCATTACGACCACTAGAAAAACTCTCAACATTTTTAATCTCGCAAAACATCACATGAAATATTGGAGCGAAATGAACATTAAAAATGCGATCAACGCAAGCCTTTCATGGCCTAAATTATTGATCAAAAAGACAAATATGGAGTAGTCACTAAAGAAACTACCTAGTTGATATCGCGCCAAACTGGTGATGCTGATCTCAATGGCCTAGCTGGCATGCTCCAATATTGCGGAATAGCCTCAATTCTAATCGCCGGTTCAAGTCGAAGCGCATCGCCTATGTTCGTCTGTTCAATTTCGGCGCAGAAATCGCTTGGTGTGGCTGGTGCAACCTGCCCACGCATTTCCAACTTCGCGGTTTGCGAGAGCAACCACCCGACACGGGCAAGCGAGGTGCGTACTGAAACGGCACGGTTTTGCTCAGTAGCCGATTTGATTGCCATAATTGCAGCCGCGGCGACCAAATAGCCTGTGGCATGATCTAAAGCTTGAACCGGCAATGGGAGTGGTTTTTGCGCATCGGCTGCCTTCATGCCAAAGGCTGCAATGCCAGCACTCATTTGCACAAGACTGTCAAAACCCCGTCGGTTTGCCCATGGTCCCGTCCAACCATAGGCATTGTGCGCCACGTCAATCAGCGCGGGATTGACTGTGCGCAACCTATCAATTGAAAGGTCCAATTTCGATAAGGCATCGCCGCGCAAGCCGTGGATAAGCACGTCTGCTTCTGCCACCAACGCCAAAAATATCTGTTTGTCAGACTTGTCCTGCAAATTTAGATGCGCGCAACGTTTGCCGATGGTCAGTTCCTCAAAAAGGGCTGGCTCATGCCAATGTTCAGGATCGATCCGCAACACATTCGCACCAAAACCGGCAAGTGCACGGGTGGCAACTGGCCCGGCGATCACCCTTGTTATGTCCAACACCTTCAAGCCATTTAGCGGCCTTTGTGGGTCGCCAATCGAAAAACGCCCCCGCGCTTTTTCAGGCCCGATCGACCAATCTAGTAGAGGTTCTTGGCGCACGGCATGGCCCTGCGGATGCACTGCCCAATCCTCCAATGATCGCATTTGCGCTGCACAACCGCCCGCTGTCACAATCGCGGTTTCCAGCGCTTGCCCTTCACACGTGCTTACAGCGTTGGCGACCATGTCCCGGTTTTCAGGCACTTGTAAAACCTTTAGTGCAGCGGCTTTATGGTGGGGTGCGTTGGTGTGCAGTCGGATCCAGCCATTCGCACATCGGTAGTCGCCAGCAATTTGGTCCCAACCTGTTGGTCTTGATCCGTCTATCAAGTGAAGGCTGCGGTCGAACCAAAGAGAGGCAAGACGTTGATCGATCTCTAATGTGGGAGTCATTGCCGGATATTGGCATGACAAAAGAGACCTCAACGCCTCGCCTAACGCCAAAAAGGACGATGCCGCGAGGCCGGAAACATCAAAAAAACTGGGATAATGTTGTTGATTGACAATCTGTTTTGCAGCTGTTTCTGGGTCGATATCAAGGTGCAGGCTCTTCAACATCTCTGGCAAAAATGACATGCGCGGTTTCCCTTTCGTTGACATCCACAAAATCAAGGCTTTACGATCTGGTCAATCTTGATCAAGATAATCAATATGAAAAACTACAAAGATATCTTGCAATATTCAATGGACGCCGGGGCGGTGTGCGCCCAACTGGGAATCTCTGCAGATACGCTATATGCCTATGTTAGTCGTGGACTTATCCGTAAAATTGCCCACCCGCAGGATGGTCGGCGGAACCTATATCATAGCGGCGATTTTGACCGGCTAATTAGCAGAAAGAAAAGTGGTCGGTCGCGGGCCGCTGTTGCCGCATCCACCATTAGTTGGGGCGAGCCTGTTCTCAAATCTTCAATTACCGAAATCCGGGATCAAAAATTGTTCTACCGCGGGCAAAATGCTGTGGCATTGTCACAGTCGCATGGGTTCATTGGCGTCTTTGAAATTCTGATGGGCGAGAAGTTTCGCGGCGCCGAACCTAACATCAACTTAAGTGCGCTCTTGGGGCCAAAAAGTTGCTCGCCAATCCATCGCTTGATGATGATGTTGACGCTTGAAGCGAGCACCATTGGCTCAAGTGGCGGCACTCAAACCGCCCGGCGCCTGCTGCGACAAGCGGGTTTGGTGATCGCGGGCTGTGCCGACGATCAGCCGAAGTTATCGTTAGAAACACTATTGGCAAACTCATTGTCCGCACACCCAACTGCGCCAGATATTATTCGTCGGGCTTTGATCCTTTGTGCGGACCATGAGTTGAATGCTTCGGCTTATGCGGCGCGGGTTGCCGCTTCTGCCAAAGCAAACCTGCCTGCCGCATTATTGGCGGGCGTTGCAACCCTTTCGGGCGACGCGCATGGTGGGATGACAAATCTGGCCAAAGCGTGGAAATCTGAGGCACACATGGCTCTTACAAGTGGCCGTGCGCTGCCAACCCCTGGCAATGGCAAACCACCGCCCGGCTTCGGCCACCCGTTTTATCCCAACGGAGACCCACGCGCGCTTGAATTGGTTAAGGCATGCGACTTCCCACAAAACTGGGTGCAGATTATTGACGTTGTGCACAAGCAAACCGGCTTTTCACCAACCTTGGATTTTGGTCTGGCGTTGGTGGAAGAGCATCTTGACTTGCCCGAAGGTAGTGGGCTGGGCATCTTTGCATTGGGGCGGATGGCCGGATGGATGGCGCATATTTTTGAACAACGTAAAAAGGGCAAACTCATTCGACCCCGCGCAATTTTTTCCGGGCAGCGAAACGAAGGTTAGTTCCCGGGCTTTGATTTGACGGGGCCTTTGATTTTGGTAAGCGCCTCATCGGGCACTTCAGAGCCATCGTAAAGCCCTAAAAATATCCCTTTGCCCAACCCTTTGCCGCGCATATTTTCAATTTGTTGATCCGAGATTGATGTGCGTTGTGATTGGCGACGGGCCCATTTACCCAAGCGGTCATACATCATTTCAATCACATGCTGATGGTCTTGGCTTTCGCCCAAATCGTGCAACTCGTTAGGGTCGTTTTGTAGATCAAACAACATTGGCCTTAGCCCGCCTTCGGCATGCACAAATTTCCAGTGTTTGTCCGCCACCATCATCAAGCGGCAGTCGCTTGGTTTCAGGCCCAATTTGACGGCTGCATTTGAGGTTGAGTAGTCATATTCGCTGACCGCGAATTCGCGCCAACCATCTTGTGGTTTGCCGTGTAGGAATGATGTTAATGAACGGCCTTCAAGAATATGGTTTGGTATATCTGCGCCCAAGGTTTGCATAAAAGTGGGCACTAAATCGATAGCTTCCACTAGTTCATCGCAAACGCTTCCGCGGGATGTATCTGCTGCCGAACTTGGGTCAAAAATGATCATTGGCACTTTGACGGAACACTCGTGGAACAGGTCCTTTTCGCCCAACCAATGGTCACCCAAATAGTCCCCATGATCTGAAGTGATCACGATCATGGTTTCATCCATTTGGCCCGTGTCTTCTAAGTAGGCAAACAAGCGGCCCATTTGATCGTCACACTGCTTGATGAGGCCCATATAGGCCGGAATTACCTTTTGACGCACGTCTTCGCGTGAGAAGGATTGGCCGATTTGATTATCCATATAGGCTTGATAAACCGGGTGCGGATTTTGCTTTTCAACATCGCTTTTGTTGGCGGGCATGACGTGTCGCCCATCATACATAGCGTGGTACGGCTCTGGCACAATATAGGGCCAATGCGGCTTAATATAGGACACATGGCACAGCCAGCGCTTAGCGCTATTTTTGCGCCCTTCGATGAATTTGATCGTCTCGCTTGTCAGCCAAGGTGTCTCTGAATCCGGCTCGTCAATGTTGGCGGGCAAATCTGCATTGTGCATCAGCCAGCCAGACGCGATATCACCGTCTGCATCGGCGGCGGCATTTGCGAAGTCGTGCCATGGGTTTTCGCCCGCATAACCTTTTGATTTTAAATACTCATTATAGGGCGAGCGCTTGTTGTCGTAAAATCCTTCATTCCCTTGGGCCCATAATCCATCGTCGCGCACCACCACATCAAATCCACATTCTGACTGGCGTGCACCGATGATACTATCCGGGGTGATGCCGAGCCGCTCGAGCCCTTGCACATCGGCCTGCATGTGGGTTTTGCCGATCAAAAAGCAATCCACCCCCGCCGCCCGCAAATGATCACCCATGGTGAATTCACCCACCCGAAGGGGAAAATTGTTGCGCTGCGCACCGTGCGAATGCACATAGCGACCTGTGTAATAGCTCATGCGCGAAGAGCCACAAATCGGCGACTGCACATAAGCGCGGGTAAACCGCACGCCATTTGCAGCGAGCCGGTCCATATGTGGCGTTTTAAGGTGCGGGTGGCCTTGGCAACTCAGATAGTCAAACCGCAATTGGTCAAACATAATAAAGAGGATGTTTTTTGCTTTTTTGGTCATAATTCTCTCTTTATGCCTGCGAATTTGTTGACTGATTTCGACCCCGGATCCCGAGCCACCAAATTGAAATGGCAGAGAGCACCAGCAGTGCAAGAGCAAGTGGGTAATGGGTTAGGCCCATTAAGTTGCCATCTAGTAGCACAAGTGTTTGGGATAAGGAGATTTCAAATCTCGGCCCCAAAAAGAAGGCGATGATGAAGATGACGGTGGAGAATCCAAACATGTTCATCAAGAAGCCAAACCCCGCAAAAATCAACATGATCGCGACACCAAACAGACCGCCCGTCGAAAGGGATACACCAACGATGCATAGCAAGATAGCGGCGGAGAATATAACAGATTCAGGCGCGGTCACCACTCGGCTCCACAAGCGAAGGCCAAATTGGCCAAGGATTAGGTTGGCGACATTTGCCATCACCATGGCCCCAAAAAGTCCGTAAACAAGACGCCCCTGTTGTTCGAACAATAAAGGCCCGGGCTGAATGCCGTGAATTACAAAGGCGCTGATGATGAGTGCGGCGCCAACACTGCCGGGTATCCCTAGCGTAAGCAGCGGGATGAGGTTTGCACCCATCACTGCCGAGTTTGCGCTTTCAGCAGCCGCTATCCCGTGCAAATTGCCTTTGCCAAAGCTTTCTGGGTCTTTGGATGATTGCTTGGTCGCGGCGTAAGACATGAAAGCTGCAGCCGTTGAACCAATGCCGGGCAATGCCCCCAACACCGTGCCAATCGCTGCCCCGCGCAACATGGTAATTCGGCAGCTCCAATATTCAGCCCAACTGATGCGCCTATCTTCTTTTGATTGGCTCGCGTCATAATCAATCGCTGGTCGCACCGTGCCGGTATTGGAGGCCAATCGGCGCAATACTTCAGAAATGGCGAGCATGCCAATCGCAACAGAGGCTAGCGGCAGTCCATCATAAAGTTCAAACCAGCCAAAATAAAATCGGGGGGTTGAATGCTCCGGGTCAAGGCCGACCGTTGCGCACAGAAGGCCCAGTGCTGCTGCAATGATGCCTTTGGGTACAGATTTTCCGATCAGCCCGGCGATCACTGAAAAGGCAAAAATCATCAAGGCGAAAATTTCAACAGGACCCATTTTGAGCGCGAAAATTGCGAGCGGTGCGGCCACCGTGATCAATACGATATCGCTGATCGTATCGCCTGTGACGGAGGCATAGAGCGCCATTTTGGTGGCTTTTTGGGGCTTGCCTTGTTTGGCCAATGGATAACCATCAAGCGCCGTTGCTGCAGCATCTGGAGTGCCCGGCGTATTGATTAGAACGGCAGGAATGGCACCGCCAACAAGCCCGCCTTTGTTGATGCCGACCAAAAAGGCGATTGCGGGCAATGGGTCTATGATGAAGGTAAAGGGTATTGCGATGGCCATGGCCATTACCGGCCCGATACCGGGGATTGCACCAACTAATTGCCCCAACGCGACCCCAGCAAGCACAAACAAAAGGTTATGCAAGGTAAAGGCATCAGCGAAGCCGGCTAGAATGATATTTAAATCAACCATTTGAGCGCTCTCTCATCAGGGCAAAGGCCGTGACAGCAAAATTTCGATGAACAACCAAATGGCAGCTGGAACAAGCACTGCCCCAGTGAACAACCAGAACCAACGGCGCTCTCCGAGCAACAGCATAATCGCCAATGCTAATAGAGGTGCGACCAAGAGGTAGCCAAAATGGGCAATGGCAAACAGACCCAAAACGATGAGCACGAAATAAGTAACGGCTTTGCCAAAAAGCAAAAAATTTATCCCTGCTGGTTCGCTTGGCACGCCTGCGAGCGCGCTGCCCGCAAAGATCAGAATCCACGCCAAAATGTCCGGCAATGTCTTTGGTCGCATCCAGCCATAATCAACCGTCTCTGTTGCAAATGGGGTAAGCCAAAACAGCAAAACAAGCCCAAAAAAGATGCTGCAAAACCCGGCTACGCGATCAGATGTTATGCTCATCATGTCTGCCTTTTGAAGATGGAGCGCGCCGTGACGCGCTCCAATTGTGCCTATTTGAACAATACACCAACGCTGCCCAGACCATCGTTGAGCATTTTGGTTGTGCCATCGGGGCCAAGGTTTTGAACCGTTGTCAGCATGGCGTTTTCAACAATATCACGCACCTTATCCGCGTTCACCGCATTGGCGATGGCATTTGAGAGCGCGGTTTTTGCTTCTTTTGAAATGCCGCCAGGGGCTGCAAAGTAGAAATAGGGGTCAACATAGAGATCAAACCCCTGCTCCCGCAAAGTCAGGATATCTTTTGCGTAGGAGTGACGCCCATCGTTGGCGCTGGCCAACATCTTAATGTCACCTTTTTCTAAATATTGGATGTGGGTGCCCGCGTTGAACGACGCCATAACCTGCCCGCCCAAAATGAACTGCACCATTTCAGCAGAGCTTTTTGTCGAAATCAGCTTAAAGCCGGCGCCGGTTTGCGCATTGATGGCTTTTAAAATCAATTCTTGGGGTTTGGCGTCAAATGCCACGGGCACACCGCCATTGGCTTTTGAATATTCAACCAAAGAACTCATGTCGTTAAAGGGTGCATCTGCCTTGGCGATGATGGCCAATTGTGCCCGCGTCACCGTACCCAAATACTCAAAGCTGTCTAATTTGAACGGCAGTTGGTCACCACGTAGGATAAGATTGATCAGGATGGGCATGTTAACACCCAACGCGATCACTGTTCCGTCCGCTTTTTCATTCATCAACCCGGTAAACATGGCGACACCGCCACCGCCCGGCTTGTTCTGGGGCACGACGTTCCAACCGGTTTGCTCTTCCATCACCGATGCAACGACCCGGCCCAGCGTGTCAGTTTCGCCCCCTGCTCCAAAGCCGATTTGCAATTCGATCGGTCCTGAAGGGGTCCAATCGCTAGCGAAACCTGGCGCGACGGCCAAAGCTAGTCCAGCAATTGCACCCAAAATTGTCTTTCTCAACATATCAATTTCCTCCCATAAAACGCTACGATTTCGCGCAACGCACATCAAAATGAAGCGGGGAAATCGAATTCCGATTAACCCGCCTTTTGGGGCAATTCTTGGTTTGCCAGCAAAGACGCCTTAGCGATACGTTCTGCCATGTCCAGAAATTGTTCCCGCTCTTGAGGGGAGAGTGCGGCATCAATTGACGCGTGATAGTTCGCAACCATTGGCTGCACCCGATCAAAATATTCTTTGCCCGTTTCACTTAATGCAAAAATACGCGCGCGACGATCGAATGGTGCTTGATGCGATGTAATCAGGCCACGGCTTTCCAACTTACGCATGGCACGGCTAATTTGGCCTTGTTCCATGCCTGCAAAATCCACCAGATCTTTTTGGGTCGGGTTTTCGCTTTGTGAAATACACAAGCAGATGCGCCACTCAACAAGGCCAAGTTTGCCATTATCAGAAAGCAATGTGCTGATTTGTGATTTTAAGACACGCGCCAAACGCTGGGTCGCAACAGATAATAGGCTCGAGTGAACCGGTATCTTATCGCTGGCCAACAAGGAGTCTTTTTCAGACTGCCAAATGGTGCTGTTCTCGCTCATAGTCTCATCCCTCAGCTTCTATTTACATGACTTATCATTTAATGACAAGTCATGTAATCGCGATTTCAAAGGGACTTGTACCACTCATGGCGAGGGGCATCAATTTTTTGAAGTGCCAAAAAGGGGCCGCGCGCCCTCAGGTTGACGCGTAGCTGCCTCGTTTATTCGGCGGGTACAGGATTTGCTGTTTTGTTTGATGTGCCGAAGTGCCGGGCGTTCAGTGAGAACACCAAAACGATCATTGCCGCCTGCAAAATCAATGCAGGTGTTGTCAGAGACCAATAGGCTACGCCAAACTTGGCAATCAGGCCCGATGCGACAAGGCCTTTGTTAACGAAAAAGTGGATCATGACCGACAGAGCAACGCCCGGACAAATCAGCGCGTAAGATCCAGCTGACCGTTGGCCGTTGGACGACAAAAAGGTTTTCACATAGTTTTGTTTGCTCAAAACCAGCCAACCCAGGGCCGCGAACAATATTTGAACGGATAGGATTTGAGCAAGCAAAACCAATGTTTCAGCTTTTGCTGCATGCACATCAAAATGGACATGTAGTCCATGATTCATGCGCAGAATGGCGATACCTAGAACAGTCATGATGGGGACAACAACCATCAACGTGGGTGCCGCTTCGGGCGCTGTACCGTTCTGCAACATAGCATAAAAACCAAGAACCAGCGCCACAACTGAAACGATAAGCGCGGCCACCACGAAGAAGGTTGCCAGCACTATGGAAATGCCAACGATAATTGGATTTGCTGAAAGGGCGGCAGGCGCGGCAAGCCCAACAGCAACCATTGACAATGCAAAAGCTGGAAGTAGTTGCGCAAAAGAGTTGTTGGCCTTCAAGTCAAAGCCGCCTTTGACCAGTACACGGCCAAAAAACTTCGCCAATAATGAAAGAGCGTAGAGGCCGATCAACGAGAAAACGGCCAGTGCTGCTGGGAACAAATACTCAACAATCAACCAGAGTTTTGGCACAAATACGAGACCAATGATAAAGGCGACGTTGACCGACATTGCAAGAGTGAGCGGCACCGCTTTCAACTGCGTTTCACCGTTTGAGGCCAACAGCTTCGTATATGCCTCGGTCTTGCGGAACTGAGTGAGTTGCCCCAAGTTCCAGAACAAAAGACGATAGTGAAGGAATCCAAACACAGCGATTCCCATCATCCCAACCACAATAGCAATCTGCGTAGGTATGCTGCCCGATGTAAAGGCGCGTTGAATATCCTCAAAGATCGGGACAGGTTGACCGGGGTGCGGGATCCAGAACATTAAGTACATGAAAAATGTCACAACAAGACCACCAGCACCAACAGCGGCAAGAAAGTAGAGCGGCGAATAGCGCCCGTTCATCGTATTTGGCATATTTTGCATCCTCATTTAAATTAGAACATTAGAATATTCTTATGTATATGATTTGCAAGCAGCCAAACCTGCACAATGAATGTGCAAATTGTCGCAGAGGTACCGACAACGCTGTTTGCAAACTTGATGCTGACGCGGCTCAGCTAGCCCCAGCTGTAGTTGAAGCTGACGCTTATCCGCTCTTCTTCAGACATATTCATGGGCACCTCGTGGCGCAGCCAGCTTTCCCATAGCAAAATGTCACTCACATCTGGAGCAACGTAGATAAAGCTTCGCATTTCTTTACGGGCCTCAGGCTTGCGGGTAGGGGCAGCCATCATCATGGCGGAGCGAGGGTCTTCAAATTTGATCGCGCTCGCGCCTTTTGGCATGGCGATATAGGTTGTGCCACTGATCACGCTGTGAGGGTGAATGTGGGACGTGTGAATGCCACCTTCCGGCAGGATATTGATCCAAAGGCTGTCCAGTTGAAGTGCTTTTTCGCCCAAATCAAACTCTAAGTCTTTTGCAAATTCGGCGACGTGCTTGTTTAGAACTTCAACAAGATCTTTAAAAATCGGGAACCGCCACGGCAGATCGTCAAGCGAGGCGTAACTGGTGTAACCCGGATAACTATTATCCTCGCACCACTTCTGCCCCGCCTCATCGTCCTCGGCGATCGATAGACAGGTGGCTTCGAGTTCTTGCGCATTAACAGACGCGCCATGTTCGCTCAGCGCTGCATGATAAAGGCGGGTAACAAAAAGAGAATCAATTTTTGACATAGGTTCTTTTTAGCCCAGAGTGAGAGACAGGGCGAGAGGGGAAGCAAATTCTGGCTACTTGTCTATGCAGTCTTAGAGGGCACTAGGCAGGTCCAGATTTGGGTGGCGACAATTTCATCATTGTGGGTGGTTTTTGTGTCTAGGCGTATGCCGACATAACCACGTTCACCCTTGGTGGACGCTTTAAGCGACACCACCTCTGCGTCCACGTAAACTGCTTCGCCGGGGTAGACGGGCTTGGCAAATTTTAGCTCATCAATCCGCATACCAATCAAAGGATTATTGCCAAACGGTTTTTCCAACGCCATCAACCTCATGGTCGCAGATAGAGTCTGCCAACCCGACGCGATAATGGTGCCAAATGGGCCACTTTTGGATGCATCTTCATCGACATGGATGAACTGAGGATCATATTCGGACGCGAACTCATGCACCTTTTCAGCTGTTAATTCAAACGTGCCGGTTCTGATTTTTTCACCCAATTGAATGTCTTCAAAAAAACGTGCTTCGCTCATGTTTTCCTCGTTTATTTGTTGGTTGATTTGATGCGGGAGACAACGTCTTCGCTGATAAAATCAACAATGGTTCGAATGCGTGTCAAATGCGCAAAATCTTCGGGCACCGTTAGCCAGAGCTCACGTTCCAGCTCGATGGAATCGTCTAACACAGGCACCAATGTGTCGTAATTCTTGGCAATATAGTCTGGCAAAATGCACACGCCGGCCCCTGCCAATGCCATCTGTAATTGCACGTGCAAGCTTGTGGAGGTGAGGTGTGCTTTAAGGCTTGGATCAACGCTTGGAATATAGTCGAGCTCTTTGTCAAAGATCATATCTGGCACGTAACCGATACCACGGAGTTTAGCCAAATCCTTCTTTTGCTTGATCGGCTGGTTGCGCGCCACATAGTTGCGCTCGCCGTAAATATGCAATGGATAGTTCGCTAGTTTTTTGATTTTCACCCGCCCGGTTTGAGGTCGGGTGCCCGTAAGCACCAAATCCGCTTCGCGCTTGGACATAGAAAAAGAGCGCGGGATCGCTTGCAGTTGCACTTCAAGCCCTGGGTGCAAGCGACAAAGCTCAGCCGCACTTTCTGCTAAAAGAAACGAGGCAATGCCCACGTGGGTTGCAATGCGCACAGCGCCGGTGAGGCTGGTGGAAGCGCCTGCAACCTCGTCAAACACCCGCATGGCGTCGCTTTCAAGCTGCTCAGCAAGTGGCAACATTTTGTAGCCTTGATCCGCAAGGCTATAGCCTTGGGGCGAACGATGAAACAGCGGGACGCCCAAACTATCTTCCAATGCGGTGATCCGGCGCCCAACGGTGGCGTGGTCCACCCCCAGATAGGACCCCGCGCGCGACAGCGTGCCGTGACGGGCTACAGCGAGGAAAAATCGAAAATCGTCCCAGTTGTTTCTCATAAGACAATTATTGCCAGATATGCTAAACTTACACCAGTGCATAATTGCACAATGGTTTTGCTAGATTGGTTATTGATATTGCGTTTGCGCACAATATGATGCGCACCAAAGCTTTATTCTACGCGTGACTTAAGTTGCGCCTAGCGGCATCCAGGGAGGCGACCGCAATGAACGAGATTACCCACTTTATCAACGGCGAACATGTCAAAGGCACTTCGGGCCGCTTTGCTGAAGTTTACAACCCTGCAACGGGCAAAGTGCAAGCCAAAGTGCCGCTGGCCAGCAGAGCCGAACTTGACGCAGCCATTGCCAACGCTAAAGAAGCACAAATTGGCTGGGCGAAAGTTAACCCGCAAAAGCGCGGCCGGGTGATGATGAAGTTTGTTGAACTGCTTCATCGCGATATGGACAAATTGGCTGAAGCTTTGTCCCGCGAACACGGTAAAACACTTCCTGATGCAAAGGGCGATGTGATCCGCGGTTTGGAAGTGGCCGAATTTGCAATTGGCGCACCCCATTTCCTTAAAGGGGAATATAGCGCTGCGGCATCAACGGGCATTGATATCTATTCTATGCGTCAGCCGCTTGGCGTTGTTGCGGGCATTACCCCATTTAACTTCCCGGCGATGATCCCCATGTGGAAATTTTGCCCCGCGATTGCTGCGGGCAACACCTTTATCCTTAAGCCTTCAGAGCGCGATCCAAGTGTGCCGAACATGCTTGCAGAATTGATGCTCGAAGCGGGCGCACCAAAAGGCGTTTTGAATGTGGTGCATGGCGACAAAGAAGCTGTGGACGGCATTTTGGACCATGAAGACATCCATGCGATTGGCTTTGTCGGCTCTACCCCAATTGCTGAATATATCTATTCGCGCGGGACAGCGAACGGCAAACGGGTTCAGTGCTTTGGCGGCGCAAAAAACCATATGATCATTATGCCAGACGCGGATATGAACCAAGTGGTTGATGCGCTGGTTGGCGCAGGCTACGGCGCTGCTGGCGAACGCTGCATGGCCATTTCTGTGGCGGTGCCTGTTGGCAAAGAAACCGGTGACAAATTGGTTGCAGCACTCAAGGCACGTGTAGAGGCTTTGCGCGTTGGTCCTTACACTGATGGTGATGATGCAGATTTTGGTCCTTTGGTGACCAAAGAAGCGCAAGCTAAGGTAAAAGGCTTGGTTGATCAGGGCGTGCAAGAAGGCGCAGAGTTGGTTGTTGATGGCCGCGACTTTGTGGCCAAAGGTCATGAAGAGGGGTTCTTTGTTGGCCCTTGCCTGTTCGACAATGTGACCGAAGAAATGGAAATCTACAAACAAGAGATCTTTGGACCGGTCCTATGTGTTGCCAGAGTTGATGACTATGAAGCTGGTTTGAAACTGGCGATGGATCACGAGTATGGCAATGGCGTTGCGATATTCACTCGTGACGGCGACACGGCCCGTGATTTCACCTTCCGCATCAATGTGGGCATGGTTGGCGTGAATGTGCCCATTCCTGTGCCTTTGGCTTATTACACATTTGGCGGCTGGAAACGGTCTGGCTTTGGCGATTTGAACCAACATGGACCAGATGCATTCCGGTTCTATACCAAAACCAAAACAGTCACGTCACGTTGGCCTTCTGGCACCAAAGAAGGTGCGAGCTTCACCATTCCAACAATGGAGTAATCCAACATGGATTTTGCGCTAAGCGAAGAACAGTCAGCCATTTTTGAAATGGCGCGCGAGTTTTCAATGGAGAACATTGCGCCAAATGCGGTAGAATGGGATCAAGCCAAGCACTTCCCGCTTGATGTGATCAAAAAAACCGCTGAATTGGGCATGGCGGGCATTTATACACGCGACGATATCGGCGGGTCAGATTTGACCCGTCTTGATGCGGCCTTGATATTTGAAGCCTTGTCGCATGGCTGTCCTGCAACGGCGTCGTTCCTTTCTATCCACAATATGTGCTCTTGGATGATCGACACGTTTGGCTCTGAGGACATGCGCCAAAAATGGGGACCCAAGCTGACCAGCATGGAAACTGTGGCCAGCTATTGCTTGACGGAACCAGGCTCTGGCTCTGACGCTGCATCGTTAAAAACGACAGCAAAGCGCGACGGTGACACCTATGTTTTGAAGGGTACAAAGAGTTTCATTTCTGGTGGGGGCGTATCAGATCTTTACATCGTGATGGCACGAACTGGCGAACCTGGCCCTAAAGGCATTTCTGCCTTCCTTATGGAAAAGGGCACGCCCGGCCTTTCCTACGGCGCGAACGAAAAGAAAATGGGCTGGAACGTTCAACCAACCACTGAAGTGGTGATGGACGATGTAGTGATCCCTGCTGCGAACTTGTTGGGCAAGGAAGGCGACGGCTTTAAATATGCTATGAAAGGCCTTGATGGTGGTCGTTTGAACATTGCCGCCAGTGCATTGGGCGCAGCGCAAGCCGCACTTGATAAGACACTAAGCTACATGTCCGAACGTCAAGCCTTCGGCAAGTCCATCAACCAGTTTCAAGCTTTGCAGTTCCGCCTAGCGGACATGGAAATTGAGCTACAAGCCGCGCGGGTGTTTTTGTACAAAGCTGCCTGGACATATGACCAAGGTACGCCTGACGCCACCAAATATTGTGCGATGGCAAAACGCTTTGTCACCGACACAGCATTTGATGTGGCCAACCAAGCGCTGCAACTGCACGGCGGCTACGGTTATTTGGCCGACTATGGTATTGAGAAAATTGTGCGCGATTTGCGGGTGCACCAAATCCTTGAAGGCACCAATGAAATCATGCGCCTGATTGTTTCCCGCCAACTATTGAGTGAGTAATTGATGGACGATTTGATTGTTCAAATTCAGGGCAATGTTGGGGTAATCACCCTTAATCGCCCCAAAGCATTGAACGCATTGAGCCAAACCATGCTTGATGGCATTGCTGATGCGCTTGCAAATTGGGCCGACAACGATAGCGTGCGTTGTGTGCTAATTGAGGGCGAGGGTGAACGCGCGTTTTGTGCGGGTGGCGATATTCAAGCCATTTATGAAAATGGCCCAAAGGACCCCGATGGATCGCTCGAATTTTGGCGCGACGAATATAAATTGAACGCCATGATTGCGAACTATAAGAAACCATACATTGCATTGATGCATGGCTTTACAATGGGCGGCGGGGTTGGTGTTTCTGCACACGGCTCGCATCGAATCGTGACCGACGGCTCCGTCATTTCAATGCCAGAAGTGGGCATTGGGTTTTTGCCCGATGTTGGTGGCACTTGGCTGTTGCACAATGCCCCCAAAGGGGTTGGCGCTTACTACGGGATTTCGGGCGCGCGCATGGGGCCCGATGATGCGATCTTTTTGGGTTTTGCGGATGCCTATGTGCCGAACGGTAAATTTGCCACCATCAAAACCCGGTTGATTGCGGGCGAAGAGATTGATGCGATTTTAGCGGACGTGAGCGAAACGCCAAATGAAGGCGATGCGCGTTGGCACCAAAATGACATTGCCCGCTGGTTCGACGCCGATGGTTTTGATCAGGTAATGACCAACATTGAGGCGGATGGCAGCGAGTTCGCGCAAGGCGCTTTAAAGCTATTAAAACGGCAATGCCCTTTGAGCGTAAAATCAACCTTTCATGCCCTGCGCGAAGTCAAGAAGTACACCTGTGTTGAGCAAAGCTTGCAGCTTGAGTTTCGATTTTGCGCGTGGAGCCTTCGTGGCAAAAACTTCTACGAAGGCATCCGCGCCGCGGTGATCGATAAGGACCGCAACCCAAAATGGGAACCGGCGACACTTGCCGAAGTTACCGACAAGATGGTGCAAGATATGTTCGCCCCCTTGGGCGACAAAGAATTGGTCTTTTAAGACCGAATAATTAGGGAGTGGGAACATGAACGTTGCATTTATTGGCCTTGGCAACATGGGCGGCCCAATGGCCATCAATTTGGTCAAAGAAGGCCACACTGTTTTAGGTTTTGACTTAATGGCAGAGAATGCCGCAAAGGCCAAAGAAGGTGGCGTCAACTTGTCGACAAGTGCTGAAGAAGCTGTGTCGAACGCTGATGCGGTTGTGACCATGCTGCCAAATGGAAAAATCGTTCTTTCCGTGTTCGACCAGCTCTTAAACCACGCGCCAAAGGGCGCTGTGTTTGTTGATTGCTCCACCATTGATGTGGCAAGCGCGCGAGAAGCCCACAAAAAGGCTCAGGACGCTGGTATGCTGAGTTTGGACGCACCTGTTTCTGGCGGTGTCGGTGGCGCAGCTGGCGGCACCTTAACCTTTATGGTTGGCGGCAGCGACGCAGCTTTTGACAAGGCCAAGCCCCTTTTTGACATTATGGGCCAAAAGGCCGTGCACTGCGGGGCAGATGGTGCGGGGCAAGCGGCGAAAATCTGCAACAATATGCTATTGGGCATTTCGATGATCGGTGCGTCTGAAGCCTTTAATCTGGCCGATGCGCTTGGTCTCGATAAATCCGCATTATTTGATGTTATTTCCACATCAAGTGGCTCTTGCTGGTCGGTCAACACCTACTGTCCAGTACCTGGAGTTGGGCCGCAAAGCCCTGCAGATAATGGATATTTACCTGGTTTTGACGCGACGCTGATGCTCAAAGATCTAAAACTATCTCAAGACGCTGCCGAACAATCAGGGGCAACCACCCCCCTTGGCGAACACGCCACAAAGTTGTATGACGCATTCGTAGAAAAGAACGGCGTGGGGCATGACTTTTCTGGAATTATAAATGAATTGAAGGGGCAAAAGCGCTCCTAGAGACAATTTCGCCCTAGATAAAAGGCTGTTCAATATGACACAAACCATTTTGGTCGAAAAGCTCGACCGCGTTGTGCACATCACCCTCAATCGACCCGAAGCGTTAAACGCTTTAAACCTTGCTGTGATGGACGAGGTAACCGCTACCCTTAAACAATATGACGCTGACCCCGAAGTTGGCTGCTTTGTGATCTCGGGCGCGCCTAAAGCATTTGCTGCGGGTGCTGACATCAAAGAAATGCAAACTCAGACTTATACCGATATGGCAAAAGCCAATTGGTTTGCGGGCTGGGACAAGTTAGTTCGCACACGCACACCAATTTTAGCGGCAGTTAATGGCTATGCATTGGGCGGTGGCTGTGAATTGGCGATGATGTGTGACGTTGTTTACGCTGGCGATCGGGCGAAATTTGGGCAACCGGAAATCAAGCTTGGCGTGATCCCGGGCATGGGTGGATCGCAACGTTTGACCAAACTAGTGGGCAAATCCAAGGCTATGGACATGGTTCTAACAGGCCGGATGATGGACGCTGAAGAGGCCGAACGCTCTGGCTTAGCTGCTCGGGTATTCCCAGCGGACGAATTGGTGGAACAAGTTCTAAATATTGCAGCAGAAATCGCTGGGTTTGGCAAGTTGGCCACTCAAACTGCAAAAGAAGCGGTAAACCAAGCCGAAGAGATGGGCATTAGCCAAGGCGTATTGTTTGAGCGCCGCACCTTCCACGCGTTGTTTGCAACCGCAGATCAAAAAGAGGGCATGGCGGCTTTTGCCGACAAGCGTGCCCCGGACTTTAAAGGCGAATAGGACTTTTATTCATGCAAATTAATTCTGATTTGACAGCAGTCATTACCGGCGGCGCTTCAGGTTTGGGCGAAGGCGTTGCGCGGCATTTGGCTGCAAAGGGCGTAAAAGTTGGCCTGTTTGACCTGAACGAAGAGCGCGGCGAATCCATCGCCAACGAACTTGGCGGCACATTCGCTAAGGTTGATGTGTCTGATGCGGCAAGTGTTGCAGCAGGCTTTGAAAGAGTTCGTGCTGCAAACGGTCAAGAACGTGTTGTGGTGAACTGTGCGGGCATTGCGCCGGGGGCAAAAACCATTGACCGTGAGGGCAATCCTCACGACCCGGGCCTGTTTGCCAAAACCATTGGTGTAAACTTGATCGGCACATTCCACTGCGCATCCATGGGTGCTGCGGGCATGGCCAAACTTGAAACAGTGGGCGGTGACCTTGAGCGTGGCGTTATCATCAATACTGCATCTGTTGCTGCCTATGAAGGTCAAGTGGGGCAAATTGCATATTCGGCATCAAAAGGCGGTGTCGTTGGTATGATGTTGCCGATGGCACGTGACTTGAGCCGCGACGGAATTCGGGTGGTGACCATTGCGCCGGGCATTTTCATGACCCCAATGATGGCTGGCTTTAGCGAAGAAGTACAAGAATCGCTGGCCGCGAACACACCTTTCCCCAAACGCCTTGGCACACCAGCTGATTATGCATCGCTTGCCGAAGAGATCATTCGCAACTCAATGATCAATGGCGAAACAATCCGCATTGACGGCGCTGTGCGCTTGCAACCGCGATAGGAGAGACAAATGAGCAATGACCCAATTGTAATTGTTGGCGCAGCCCGCACCCCAATGGGTGGTTTTCAGGGTGAACTTGGCGCAGTTGCGGCCCCAGCCCTTGGTGCAACAGCCATCAAGGCAGCGCTTGCTGGTGCTGGCATTGACGGCGCGGATGTTTCTGAAGTTTTGATGGGCAATGTATTGTCCGCTGGCGTGGGCCAAGCCCCTGCCCGTCAAGCAACGCTTGGCGCGGGTTTGCCGCTCGGCACGCCATCAACCACTATTTCCAAAGTGTGCGGGTCTGGCATGAAGTCTGTCATGATGGCGCATGATCAGCTTAAAGCAGGCAATGGCGACATATTGGTTGCTGGCGGCATGGAGAGCATGACCAATGCGCCCTACATTTTACCAAAAATGCGCGGTGGGGCCCGCATGGGCCACGCAGAAGTTATTGACCATATGTTCTTTGATGGGCTGCAAAATGCCTATGATGGTCATGAACTAATGGGCAACTTTGCTGAGAACTGCGCAGGCAAATATGAGTTTAGCCGCGAAGCTCAGGACGAGTTCGCGATCGGCTCTTTGACCAAAGCGCTTGCAGCGCAAAAGTCCGGTGCTTTTGAAGCTGAAATCGCGCCCGTGACCATCACATCACGCAAAGGCGAAGTGGTTGTTTCTGAAGATGAGCAACCCAAAAATGCACGTCCGGAAAAAATCCCAACATTGCGCCCAGCCTTTGCAAAAGACGGCACAGTAACGGCAGCCAATGCGTCCTCGATTTCTGATGGTGCGGCGGCATTGGTGTTGATGCACGAAAGTGACGCTAAGGCAAAAGGCCTAAAAATCCGCGCACGGATTGTTGGCCACCAAAGCCATGCGCATGAGCCAGGTTGGTTCACCACTGCACCGGTTCCTGCGATGCAAAAACTGGTTGATAAAATCGGTTGGAGCGTTGGTGACGTTGACCTTTGGGAAATCAATGAGGCCTTTGCCGTTGTGACGATGGCTGCGCAAAAAGACCTGAACATTGATGCGGATAAGATCAATATTCATGGCGGCGCTTGTGCCCTTGGGCACCCGATTGGTGCATCTGGTGCGCGAATTTTGGTGACCTTATTGCATGCGCTTGAGCACACCTCTAAAACTCGTGGGGTTGCCTCGCTTTGTATTGGTGGCGGTGAAGCCACAGCTGTTGCGATTGAGATCGTTTAAACTTCCCTTTCAGGAGTTGGTAGAAAATGAAAATCCTCGTTCCCGTAAAACGGGTAGTTGATTACAACGTAAAGATCCGGGCGAAAGCCGACGGTTCAGGCGTTGACTTGAACAATGTCAAAATGAGCATGAACCCGTTTGATGAAATCGCGGTTGAAGAAGCACTTAAGCTCAAAGAAGCGGGCAAGGCTGAAGAAGTGATCGTGGTTTCGATCGGCCCAGACAAAGCGCAGGAAACCTTGCGTACTGGTTTGGCCATGGGTGCGGATCGTGCAATCCTTGTGCAAGCTGAAGGTACTATTGAGCCGCTAGATGTGGCGAAAATTCTTAAAGGTGTCGTTGAAGCTGAAGGCCCTGATCTTGTGATTTTGGGCAAACAAGCGATTGACGATGATGCGAACCAAACAGGCCAAATGCTCGCCGCATTGCTTGGCTGGGGACAAGGCACTTTCGCCTTTAAAGTTGAAATGGCAGATGGCACTGTTGATGTGACCCGTGAAGTTGATGGCGGTTTGCAGACTGTTAAACTCAACCTACCCGCGATCATCACCACCGATTTGCGTTTGAACCAACCACGCTATGCCTCTTTGCCCAACATTATGAAAGCCAAGAAAAAGCCGTTGGATGTGAAAACACCGGGTGACTTTGGCGTTGAAGTGAAGAACCGTTTGACTGTTTTAGAAACAACAGAACCTGCAGCACGCAAGGCAGGCATTAAAGTCACGTCCGTTGCTGAATTGGTCGACAAACTGAAAAACGAAGCGGGAGCGATCTAATGGCTACACTTCTTCTTGCAGAACATGACAATGAAAAATTGAACGATGCCACATTGCGCGCAGCAAATGCTGCAATACAATTGGGCGCAGAAGTGCATGTGCTCGTGGCCGGTCAAGGCTGCGCGGCAGCTGGTGAAGCGGCGGCAAAAATCGCGGGCATTGCCAAAGTGATCGTTGCTGACGACGCTGCCTTTGCCAACCAATTGGCCGAGCCTATTGCGGACTTGATCGTTTCAATGGCTGATGGTTATGACGCATTTGTGGCTCCTGCCACATCAAACGGCAAGAACACTATGCCTCGTGTCGCAGCGTTGCTTGACGTCATGCAGCTTTCTGATGTGACCGAAGTGATTTCAGCCGACACATTTGTGCGCCCAATTTATGCAGGTAATGCGTTCCAAAAAGTGCAAACGTCTGACGTCAAAAAAGTGCTGACTGTGCGCACCACAACATTTGAAGCGGTTGCGCTTGATGGGTCAGCTAGCGTTGAAGCGCATGGCGCATCCGTTGGCAATTCTGTTTCCAGCTTTGTTGGTGCTGAAATTGCGGGCGGTGACCGGGTTGACTTGGCGTCTGCCAAAATCGTTATTTCTGGTGGCCGTGCTTTGGGATCAAAAGACAAGTTCAACGAGCTGCTTGAGCCTTTGGCCGATAAACTCGGCGCAGCACTTGGTGCTTCACGCGCTGCAGTTGATGCGGGCTTTGCGCCGAACGATTGGCAAGTGGGCCAAACTGGCAAAGTGGTCGCGCCAGACCTTTACATCGCCATTGGTATTTCAGGTGCCATCCAGCACTTGGCGGGTATGAAAGATAGCACAATCATTGTCGCCATCAATACCGATGAAGATGCTCCCATCTTCTCGATTGCTGATTATGGTTTGGTTGCAGATTTGTTTGAAGCTGTGCCAGAACTTACAGCTTCTATTTAAGAACAAAAGGGTCGCGATATGTCAGAAATGCCAAAGCTCAAAGATGCGCTTTTGGAGGTTGCTGACAAGGTTGCGACCCTTACTTTTAACCGGGATGATGTGCGCAACGCACTCACCGGCACGAACCTAATCGACGATATTATTGATACGCTTGATTGGGTCGAGCACTCAAGTGAAGCCCATGTGTTGGTGATCACCGGGGCCGGTAAAGGCTTTTCATCTGGCGGCAACGTGAAGGACATGCACGAGCGATCCGGTATGTTTTCCGGCAATGTGGAAGACATCGCAGCGGCCTATAAAGCCACGATCCAGCGCATTCCCTTAAAATTCTCGCAGATCAGTTTCCCTGTGATTGCTGCGATAAATGGCGCCGCGGTTGGCGCGGGTTTTGATTTGACCGGCATGTGCGACATACGCATTGCCTCGAAACGCGCAAAATTTGGCGAAAATTTCGTCAATATTGGGCTCATTCCTGGCGATGGCGGCGCTTACTTTTTGCAGCGCGTTGTCGGATACCAACGAGCAGCAGAACTGACCTTTACGGGCCGTTTGTTTGGGGCAGAGGAAGCCAAAGAAATTGGCTATGTTTTGGATGTGGTGGAGCCCGAGCAACTGTTGACCCACGCGCATGAGCTGGCCAAAGAAATCGCCTCCAAACCACCCTATCAAGTACAACAGTCCAAATTGCTAATGCGCAAAGCGCAAGTGATGAACCTACCCGACTTTTTAGACCACACCGCCATTGTGCAAGGCACCTGTCATCACACCGATGATCATAAGCAGGCAGTAGCCGAGTTCGTGAAACGGCGTTAAGCTTGTCCCAAAAATTGCTTTGGGGGATTCCATGACTTATTCAATTGTTGCACGCGATCAAGAAACGGGCGCGGTCGGTATTATTGTGGCCAGCCGTTTTTTCGCGGCCGGGGCGATGGTGCCCTATGTGGGCCCAGACTATGCCATTGCCTCGCAAAGTTGGGTGAATCCAATTTGGGGCACCGATGGTGTGAACCAATTGGCAGCTGATCAAAGCGCCTTGGACGTTCTTGATGGAATGGTTCAAAAGGACGAGGGCCGTGCCACACGACAAGCCCATATGATTGACCGCAAGGGCAATGTTGCTGCCTTTACGGGCGAAGAGTGCACCGATTGGGCGGGGCATGAACTCGGCGATGGCTTCTCAGTTGCGGGGAATATGTTGGCTGGTGCAGACGTTGTTCGCGAAACCGCACAAGCTTATCGCGACTTCATAGACAAGCCGTTCGCTGAGCGTTTGCTCTTGGCGATGGAAGCTGGTGAGCGTGCTGGCGGTGACAAGCGCGGCAAACAGTCGGCCGGCATGGTGATCCATCGCGGCGAAGCATATCCTTGGCTCGATATTCGCGCAGACGACCACGCGGACCCGCTCGCTGAACTAGGTCGGCTCTATACCGTGGCGCAAGAAACCTATTTGATTGTTGCAGACTTTTTGCCCACCAAAGATAAGTTCAGCGGCCACCAAAACGAAGATGAACTTGGTGCCAAAATGGAAGCTGCAAACAAGGAACGCGAAGAGAGCGGCTACAAAAGTCCATCCCTAGCGTCAGGCACTATTATATAGGTGAAGAACTACTCCACCCAGTTTGCTTTGCGCTTATCAAAAAAGGCTGAAATACCTTCATGCGCTTCAGGGTCTTCCCAACAATCGGCGAGCTGATTGACAGTGAAATCGATCACCTCTTCGTCAATTCTTGGACCCAGCGCGCGGGCCAATTGCTTGGCGCGCGCGACTGCGCCGGGAGCAGTTTGCAGATAAGGCAAGACTTCTGTTTCAACCACTGCATCCAACTCATCAGCCGAACAAGACTTAGCGACAAGATTAAGCGCCATCGCTTCTTTCGTGTCGAAAAGACGTGCTGACATGAAAACACGGCGCGCTTTGTCTTCACCCATACGCGCCAACACATAGGGGCTGATGGTTGCGGGGATCAGGCCAAGTTTTGTTTCGGTGAGGCCGAATTTTGCGCCTTCAACGGACACAACCACGTCGCAAACAGACATCATACCAATGCCACCGCCAAAGGCGTTGCCTTGCACTTTGCCGATCAGCGGCTTTTTGAGCGTATTGAGCGCAAACAGCATATTGGCTAAGCGCTTGGCTTCGGCGATGCGCACTTCTCGCGTCGCATCAAATTGCTCGCGCATCCAGGCCAAATCACCACCCGCGCAAAAACTCTTGCCATTTGCGGCCAAGATAACTGCGCGGATGTTCTGATCTTGATTGATCATTTGCGCCGCCGTTTTGATCTCATCACACATGTCTGCATTGAGCGCATTATGCTTGTCTGCGCGATCAAGCGTGAGTGTTGTAACTCCGCGATTGTCGGTTGTGAGCTGGATATACTGAAACGTCATTTTATTGCCCTTTCAGGGACAGCGCAAAACTGCTTGCTTTTGAGAGCTTGCCTGCATCAATGCCCGTTGTGAACCCTTTTGCGACCAGCATTTCAACCACCGCTTCGGTGGCCACATTGCCTTTTGCACCCGGCGCATAGGGGCAGCCGCCCAACCCGCCAACAGCTGCATCAAAAGTGCGTATGCCATAGCCCAAACAAACTTCGATATTGTCGATGGCGCGGCCCTTGGTGTCATGAAAGTGCCCGGCCAATTTGTTAGCCGGCACCAAGGCGAGAACAGCTTCGAGCATTAGGGACGTGGTTTCAGGTGCGGCTGCGCCAATTGTGTCGCCAAGACTAATTTCATAACAGCCCAAATCGAGCAATTGCGTTGCAACCCTTACCACAGCTTCTGGCGCTGTTGGCCCATCGTAAGGGCAATCGGTGACGCAGGACACATAGCCGCGCACGGGCATGCCATCGGCTTTTGCCGCTTCTAGAACTGGTTTGAACCGTTCAATGCTTTCAGCAATGGAGCAATTGATGTTTTTTTGGCTAAAGCCCTCTGAGGCTGACGCAAAAATGGCGACTTCATTTGTCTTGGCTGCCCGCGCGCCTTCATATCCGCGCAAGTTGGGCGTGAGGGCCGCATATGAAATATTCTCGCGCCGAACTATGCCTGCAAGAACCTCGGCCGCGTCAGCCATTTGGGGCACCCATTTGGGGGAGACAAAGCTCGTGACTTCGATTTTTTTGAACCCGCAATCTGAGAGCATATCCACCAGTTTAATCTTGTCACTTGTGGAGATATGCTTCTTTTCGTTTTGCAACCCATCACGCGGGCCCATCTCAAAGATGGTGACAAAATCACTCATCTTCTGGCTCCAATTGGATCAGCAAGCCGCCGTCTTCAACTTGATCACCAAGGCTGACGAGTACCGCTTCGATTACCCCATCGCGTGGGGCCAGCAGTGCGTGTTCCATTTTCATGGCTTCAACTACAATCAGTTTATCGCCCTGTGAAACCTGATCGCCAACGTTTGCGTTCAACGCCACAACAGAACCGGGCATGGGCGACAATATAGCGTCGCCTGAAAGCGCGCCCTCACCGGCCAATTCCAGTTTCACACGATCAAACGTGAACGTATCAGTTCCGGTGAAAATTGAGATGAAATCTTGGTTGGCAAAGAAACCCAGTTGGTGACGCTGACCATTAACCGCAAGCGAAATGCTGCTAGCGCTTGCGCCCAGCAACTCAACATCTAAATCGCTATCATCATCTGAAATGTTGAAGTGTTTGCCATTGCCAAGTACCACGTCATAACTCAAGCGCTCACCCTCGTGATCAAGCTCAATGCTGTCCGTTTCGCCTGACCAAGTGCGCCACCCGGCAAGCTGATCCCATGGATCTGCCGAAACAGGCGTGCGGGCGAGGCCCAGCCCGATCAGGGCAGCCGCCGAGATTGCCGCCTCTGTTGGTCGTGGTGCGACAATTAACGCATCAAGGTCACGTTCGATCAGGCCTGTATCCACCTCACCATTGCTAAACACTTCGTGCGCACATAGCGCAGCCAAAAATGCTCGGTTGGTCACCGACCCGGCAATTTCAGATTTGCCCAAAGCCGAAGCCAAACCGTTCAACGCCTCTTTGCGATTTTCGCCGTGCACTGTGATTTTGGCAATCATCGGATCATAAAACGGCGAGATCACATCACCCGTCACCACGCCTGAATCTATGCGGGCGCTGCTTGCTGGCAGGTTCAAATGCGCCAATGTGCCAGTCGCGGGCAAAAAGCACTTCGGCACATCTTCGGCATATAGTCGTGCTTCAAATGCCCATCCACTGATTGACAATTCATCCTGAGTTTTAGGCAGGGTTTCCCCACTGGCGACCCGCAATTGCCACGCGACCAAATCTTGGCCGGTGATCATTTCGGTGACCGGATGTTCCACTTGCAAACGCGTATTCATTTCCATGAAATAGAAGCCGTTGGGGTTTAAACCATTGGCCGCATCAACAATGAACTCAATGGTGCCTGCGCCCGAATAATTGATGGCCTTGGCAGCGGTCACCGCAGCATCGCCCATGGCTTTGCGCATCTCTTGTGTCATGCCCGGGGCTGGGGCTTCTTCGATCACCTTTTGGTGGCGGCGTTGCAATGAGCAATCGCGCTCAAACAGGTGCACAGCGTTGCCGTGATCATCGCCAAACACTTGAATTTCGATATGGCGCGGGGTGGTAATGTATTTTTCAATCAAAACACGTCCGTCGCCAAAGCTCGATTGACCTTCGCGTGATGCGCTTTCGAGGGATGATTTAAATTCCGCTGGATCATCCACCCGGCGCATGCCTTTGCCGCCGCCGCCTGCGCGGGCCTTGATTAAAACCGGATAGCCGATTTTATCTGCCTCAATGGCCAAAAAGTCAGGGTCTTGTTCGTTCCCATGATAGCCGGGTACCACCGGTACATTGGCTTTTTCCATCAAAGCTTTTGCTGCATCTTTTAGGCCCATAGCACGGATAGCATCGGCTGAAGGGCCAATGAACCGTACACCAACTTCATCCAGCGCATCCACAAAGTCAGGGTTCTCTGAAAGAAAGCCATACCCCGGATGCACCGCTTCAGCGCCAGAAAGCTTGATCGCCTCAAGGATTTTATCGACCCGCAAATAGCTTTCAGCCACAGGCGCTGGGCCAAGCCGATAGGCTTCATCCGCCATCTTCACATGCTGCGCATTTGCGTCTGCATCAGAATAAACCGCCACACATTTGACGCCCATAGATTGGGCTGTGCGCATAATCCGGCAAGCGATTTCGCCACGGTTGGCAATGAGGATTTTTTTAAACATCTCGTATTCCCCTACATTCTAAACACGCCGAATTGCGTATCTGCAATCGGGGCGTTCAAGCTTGCGGAAAGTGATAGGGCCAGTTGGTCACGCGTGCGGGCCGGGTGAATGATGCCATCGTCCCACAGGCGGGCAGAGGCATAAAGCGGGTGTGATTGAGTTTCGAACTGGTCGATTATGGGTTGCTTGAACGCGGCTTCTTCATCTTGTGACCAATCCTCGCCTTTGCGCTCATAACCATCGCGTTTGACGGTGGCGAGCACGCCCGCGGCCTGTTCGCCACCCATCACAGAAATGCGTGAGTTTGGCCATGTCCACAAAAAGCGTGGTTGATAAGCGCGGCCGCACATGCCGTAGTTTCCTGCGCCGAATGATCCGCCCACAAGCACCGTGACTTTTGGCACCGAGGTGGTGGCCACAGCGGTTACGAGCTTGGCGCCATGTTTGGCGATGCCTTCGTTTTCGTAACGGCGGCCCACCATAAATCCGGTGATATTTTGCAGAAATACCAGTGGGATTTTGCGCTGCGAGCACAGCTCCACAAAGTGGGCGCCCTTGACGGCGCTTTCGGAAAACAGCACGCCATTATTGGCGATAATGCCCACAGGCATGCCGTGGATATGGGCAAAGCCACAGACCAAAGTTATGCCGTAACGCGATTTGAATTCGTCAAAACGCGAACCATCGACCGTACGGGCAATGACCTCACGGATATCATATGGCGTTTTCAGATCACCGGGCACAACGCCAATAATTTCATTGGGGTCATAAAGCGGCGCTTCTGATGATTGCATCAACAATTGGCTTGGCTTCACCCGGTTGAGTTTTGACACCGCTTGGCGGGCCAATTCGAGTGCATGCTGATCGTTTTCAGCCAGATGATCCGCGACACCTGAAAGCCGCGTATGCACATCCCCGCCGCCCAAGTCTTCAGCCGTCACAACTTCGCCTGTGGCCGCTTTTACCAGCGGTGGTCCAGCCAAAAAGATCGTGCCTTGTTCTTTTACGATGATAGTTTCATCCGACATGGCGGGCACATAAGCGCCCCCAGCGGTACAAGACCCCATCACCACGGCAATTTGGGGGATGCCGCGCGCCGACATATTGGCTTGGTTGTAAAAAATGCGACCAAAGTGATCACGGTCGGCAAACACCTCGTCTTGGTTGGGCAAGTTTGCCCCGCCGCTATCCACCAGATAGACACACGGCAAATTGTTTTCGAGCGCTACTTCTTGCGCGCGCAAATGTTTTTTCACCGTCATGGGATAATAGGTACCGCCCTTAACGGTGGCATCATTACACACCACCATCACCTCTTGGCCCGCGACGCGGCCAATTCCGGTGATCAGGCCAGCGCCGGGTGCTGCGCCATCATAAAGACCGTGCGCTGCAGTTGCACCGAGCTCCATAAAGGGAGAACCGGGATCCAAAAGTTTGGTGACCCGATCACGCGGCAACAATTTGCCCCGCGACAGGTGGCGTTCTCGCGAACGCTCGCCACCACCAAACCGCGCAAGGTCAGTTGCGGCAGCGATGTCGGCCATTTGACTTTCCAGCGCCTTTTTATTGGCGATAAATTGCTCTGACTTGATCGAAATTTGCGACTTGATAACCGACATGGCGGCGCTCCCCTAAGTGACGATTATTTGGTTTCGCTGAACATTTCGCGGCCAATCAACATCCGGCGAATTTCGCTGGTGCCCGCACCGATCTCATAAAGCTTTGCATCACGCAACAAACGACCCGTTGGGTATTCATTGATGTAGCCATTACCGCCGAGCAATTGAATGCCGTCAAGCGCAACTTGCGTTGCTTTTTCGGCTGAGTACAAGATGCAGCCCGCGGCGTCTTTGCGGGTGGTTTCACCACGGTCACACGCTTGGGCCACTGCATAAACATATGCACGAGAGGCGTTCATGGTGGAATAGATGTCCGCCAATTTACCTTGCACCAATTGAAACTCGCCAATCGCTTGGCCGAACTGTTTGCGCTCATGCACGTAAGGCACAACCACATCCAACACCGCATGCATGATGCCGACCGGACCAGCTGCAAGCACGACACGCTCATAGTCCAAACCAGACATCAGAACGCGCACGCCTTTGCCCACTTCACCAAGCACATTTTCTTCTGGCACAAAGCACTTATCAAACACCAATTCGCAAGTGTTCGAACCACGCATGCCGAGCTTGTCGAGTTTTTGCGCGGTCGAGAAGCCGTCAAAGTCCTTCTGCACAATAAAGGCAGTCATACCTTTTGAGCCCGCATCTGGGTCTGTTTTGGCGTAGACAACCAACGTATCTGCATCCGGCCCATTGGTGATCCACATTTTGTTGCCCGTGAGCAAATAGCCACCTTGTGCGGCTTCAGCTTTAAGTTGCATCGAAACAACATCGGAACCCGCACCCGGCTCAGACATGGCCAATGCGCCCACATGTTCACCTGAAATCAATTTAGGGAGATATTTGGCGCGTTGCTCTTCAGTTCCATTGCGAAAGATTTGGTTCACACACAAGTTGGAATGCGCGCCATAGGACAGACCAACAGAGGCTGATGCGCGGCTGAGTTCTTCAACCACAATACAATGGGCCAAATAGCCCATATTTGCGCCACCATATTCTTCAGAAACCGTGACTCCCAATAACCCCAAATCTCCAAACTCTTTCCATAACTCGTTTGGGAACTGGTTGGTTTCATCAATTTGGGCGGCTATCGGCGCAATACGATCTTGGGCAAAACGGTGTACCATGTCGCGCAACGCTTCTAAGTCTTCGCCGAGGGCAAAATTCATTCCAGTGGTGAACATCAAACTTCCTCCGATGGTTGCGCGCCGACGCTTTGGCACACAAGTTGTGTGTATATTTCTTCAATTTTAGATTGGCTGAGGCGCCCTTTGGCGCGATACCAAGTGGTCACGCCTGTTAATTGGGCAAGGATCGCCATGGCGGTCACGTGTACGTCTGCAATGTTGAATAGGTGATCAATGGATCCGCGCTTCAAAATAGCCTTGAGCGCGGCTTCATATTGGCGGCGCAGCTCTTCTACCTTGGCAAAATTCTCAGCCTCGAGATTGCGCAGCTCCATATAGGAAATGAACACATGGTCCGGCCGTTCGACGTGGTAGCGGATGTGAAACAGCACAAAGGCTTTAAGGGCATCAAGGGGCGAAAGCAGTGAAGGGTTTTGTGCATCCCATGCGCTGAGCAGCGCTTCCATATGCTCAATCATCAAACGGGCCAGCAGGTCTTGCTTGTTGGGGCTGTAATTATATAGCGCGCCTGCTTGCACGCCGACTTCTCGGGCGATTTCGCGCATAGACACAGCGGCATAACCTTTTTGCGCAAATAGTTTTAGCGCAACCTCGTCGATGCGACGTGCGGTTTCTTCGCCATTTGAACCTGTTGTTCGCGCCATATTTGTGCCCTTGGCCTCCCCGCCAATCGAGTCCCTGCTGCGACTCGAATTAAATGAACGTTTGTTTATTTATCACAATAGCCATACTTACACAATGGGTTTGGATGAACAGCCAAGCTGACAAAAATAGCCCGCGCCGACATTTGAGTCAGCGCGGGCTTGAATGCTTAATGGATAAGTAGATTATTCAGTGGTTGTTTCAATATCCACATACTCAAGGATCTTTGTTGGATCGGTTTGCAAAGCCATGATTTGTGGCATGCCAACACCCGTTTCGGTTTTTGAAGTTACCGCAATGCCAACATATGAAGCATCGCCCGCGATGAAGTTTGAAACAGCCGCGCCCAAGTCAACGGCCTGATCAACCCCGCCAAGTAATCCAACGATCATGCCATTTGCCATGGCAGACACTTGGGTCTGGAAGGCTTCAACCGGCGCGCCTTGTTCTGCCGCGGCTTGTGCCAATGCAATATCAAGGAAACCTTGGTTGTCCAATTGGATGTCCAGCTCTTTTACCCCAAGGCCCATGGCCGCGATCATTGCGGTTTGTGGGTCAGTTGCAAAAAGCTCAGCCGTTGCGCCAACAAAATAACCTGACACATCAACCGTGCCCAGTTTTTCACCGGTGAACATCAACCGTGCAAGGTTGATCGCCTGAGCAGCTTCGTCCCAGCTCAACGTCATTTCATACCCAACATTGAGGCGTTCAATACCCAATGCACGTAGCTGCTTCAAGCCATCGTCTGATGGGTTTTCAGGCACGTCCGCTTGTAGGCCAGTTGTGGACAATGAGATGTTGGACGGTATGCCGTTTACATAATCGGCAAGGCTTACGTCAATTTCGGCAACTTCTACTTTTATCCGGCCACCATTGTCTTCATCTGGTACGTCCGCAAAGAAGTTCGAAATTGAAAGACCACCAAAGGAAGGGATGAAGGAACGGAAATTGGCCTCAAACCAATCTTTATTGAGGGCCGAAACATCCTCAATCTGCTTATAGGCTTCAACCGTTGGATTGAAGTCAATCTCTTTGAAGGTGAAGTTACCCAGCTTGAACTCACCATTTTCTTTGCCTGACACTTTGACGGCAATGTCGTTTACTTCGAACGACGGGTAAATGCCGTTGCCCATTGCACCGACCATAACTTTACCCAAACTGAAGTCAAAACTTGTACCGTCTTGCGTTCCCGCACAGCTCATGCCATCAAAAACGGCGGGCGAAGTTTTGTACGCAAAAAGCAAATCCGCATAGAAATCTGCCATTTTAACGATTTGCTCAGGCGAAGGATCGTTGTTGGCTTCAAGTTCCGCAGCCAAAGTCATCAACTCAGGATAGGAAACCTCCATAGCACGGGCGCTATCGGGACCTGCCTGGTATTTGCCAATATCGCAGTGAACAGGACCGGCGTCCAATGTGCCGCCAGAAACGATATAGTCCTGATAAAGCGTGGTCATTTCATAGTTTTTTGGCGAGACGAGGCCGTAGGCATTGAGCACGGCGCCAAGGTTAAACTGGGTAATGGTTGACTGACCCAACGCAAGCTTGAATTGCTCATCCATGTCAGCGCCCGCATTTGGCGACATGTTGCCGGTGACTGCTTCCATAGAGGCAGTCTGCGCGATACCATTTTTAACATTGGTCAGCGCGATGTTTTTGAACACAAACTCATTGTCTGAGACTTTGCCGTCCACTTCGATTGTGTAGATCAGCTTAATTTCTGGAATGAATATGCTTTTGGCGTTCAATCCTGCCAAGGCGTTGGCGTTTTCCACCAATTTGCCCGAAATAACGTCGCGAATAGTTTGCGCATCAACGTTTGAATCAACCGCATCAATATTGCCCACTTCGAGCGAATATTTCATTGATGACGATGTGATTGTTGCGCTTTGCGTTGATGGCGCTGAGGTGCTGTCTTGCGCATATGCCGCGCTGGCGCTGAACGCAAGCGACGCACAACCTGCTAGCAGGAGCGTTTTGAGGCCCTTTTTGGCCCCGCCTAAATTGTTTTTTTGCATGATGTCGGCTTTCCAAAATTCCCAAATTGATGACCGATAGGTAGACCCAAGACCTTTAATGAACGCTTGACGGTTCCTCCACCTAACAGCGAAATGTGACGTTGCGTTGGCACCGCCCTAATCTCACAATCAATTGAGTATGTGCCTTAGCCTCGCACCGAGTCAAATTGCGTTTATCAAACGTCATCGCTCAGTCGGTGGCAAAAGCGCGCACCTCAAATTGCTGTAATAGTGTGTTATGTAGGCAGCACACCTAGCAATACAAGAGGCATAGTTCATTTTTTTCAAAATGAATTGTCTAACCAATCGGAGCACGTAATTGGATTATGGCCATTCAACTCTGGAAACGACGTGAAAGACTAAACGCCAATCGCGCGCCGATCCTCGATGACCTTACCATCATTTGGCAAACTGTTCAGCGGCACAATGCGGACATCAGCCCGCAAACGACATTCGGCACGAACGCTTTGGGCGATCTGATCAAGCACCGCGTCATCATTGTGTGGCAGCTCACAAATGAACGTCATTTGATCTTTTCCTTCCGTTTCGCTGACTTCAAGCCGCGCGCGGCCCATTTCCGGATAGGATTTAACAATCTTGGCGATTTGGCGTGGATGGACAAACATGCCGCGCACCTTTGTGGTTTGGTCCGCGCGGCCCATCCAGCCTTTCAGCCGTGCATTGGTGCGCCCACATGATGATTGGCCTGTTTGGATGGCCGACAAGTCACCCGTTGCAAAACGGATCAGTGGATAGTTGGGATCAAAAGTGGTGACCACCACTTCACCTACCTCACCGGGCAGAACGGGATCTGATGTGCCGGGTCGAACAATTTCAACAATGCAGTTTTCGGCGATAACCATGCCATTTTCAGGTGCGTCCGTTTCGTAAGCGATCAGGCCAAGCTCGGCTGTGCCATAACATTGCTTGATGTTTACCCCCTGTGCTGCGTACCAATCACGCATAACAGGAAATAACGGCCCACCGGATACCAGGGCGTTTTGCACGCTGGTGATATCATTGCCCAAGCTCTTGGCTTTTTCCAATATGATCTGCAAAAAGTCTGGGGTGCCGACATAACCTGAAATCGCGAAATGGTTGAAGGCTTCCACCAAAGTTTCGGTGTTTCCCACACCCGCTGGAAACGTAATGCAACCGAGTTGCGCTGCGGCTTCATCAAACATAAAGCCCGCAGGCGTTAGGTGATAACTAAAGCAGTTTGCAATGACGTCGCCGCGCCGCATCCCGGCGGCAAAAAGCGCAGCAGACATGCGCCAAGGGTCAGTGCCACCGGGTTGCGGCTCCACGATGGGTCCGGGAGAATAAAAGACCCGTCGTACATCGCTATTGGCGGGCGCAATGCCGCCAAAAAGAGGTTTTTTGTCTTGCAGTTCCACCAAATCGCTTTTGGACAAAGTGGGCAAGTTTGCTAAAGCTTCACGGTCATTGATCGCTTCAATATCCGTTTGTGCGAGCTTTTGTGCCCAATAGGGACTGTTGGTCACAGCGTTCTTCAACTGTCCGCGCAGGGCGATGAAGAGCGATTCCTCGCGCTCCATCGGTGCGCGCGCCTCCAAGGGCGAAAAGTAAGTGTGTCCGTTTGATGCGCTTTCACTCATAGCTGTTACCCGCCTACAACCAGCGCTTGCGGCGCTTATAGCTTTTAATGTCTTTGAACGAACGTCGTTCACCGCCGCCGCCTAAGTAAAATTCTTTAACATCTTCGTTGGCCATCAATTCTTCGGCGGTTCCGTCAAGCACGATCTTGCCGTTTTCCATGATGTACCCATCATCTGCCACATGCAGCGCCATATTGGCGTTTTGCTCTACCAGCAGGATGGATATGCCCAGCTCCTTATTGAGCCGCTTGATGATACGGAACACCTCTTTCACCAAAAGGGGCGATAGACCCATGGAGGGCTCATCCATGAGAATGAGCTTGGGTTTTGCCATCAAGGCGCGACCAATGGCGAGCATTTGCTGCTCTCCGCCGGATAGATATCCAGCAAGCCCTGTGCGCTCTTTAAGGCGAGGGAAATATTTGAAGACTTGTTCGATTTCTTCGTTAATTTTGGCGTTGGGCCGCGAGTAGGCGCCCAAGCGCAAGTTTTCGATCACGGTCATGTCCTGCAAAATGCCGCGTCCTTCCATCACCAAGAAGATGCCCTTGCGCACCAGCGCTTCTGGCCCAATCTCGGTCACATCGTCATCCTCATAAGTGATGGTGCCGCGTGTGACTTCACCGTCTTCGGTGGCCAGCAAGTTTGTGATTGCCTTTAAGGTGGTCGACTTGCCTGCCCCGTTGGTGCCGAGCAGGGCAGTAATTTTGCCCCGCGCGACTTTTAGGTTGAGGCCGCGCAAAACGAGAATGACTTCGTTAAATACGACCTCAATATTGTTGACGGAAAGGATGGTCTCATTTGCCAGGCCATTCCCGGTTGCAGCAATTTGTGGTTTCATGTTGCTCATCCTTTTCCGTCTTCAGCTTCGCTTACAGACCCAACCAGTCGTCACGACGTGGCAGAGTTGTTTCTGAGATGCGTTTAATTTGGACGTCGCCGCCATTGTAGGAACCTTGGTTCACAGCAACAGTCATTAGACCGCGGTGGTCTTTATCTGTCCAAGTTGATGGCAAGCAAACGCCTTCTAGGCCTTCAGGTACCCAGTCTTTTTTGGCATACATGCCGGCTTTGATATTTTCACCGGTGATACCACCATTGGCTTTCGCCCATTTCATGGCGTCCATCATGTAGTAAGCTGAACAAATGCCACGAATGTAGTGGTGAGTTGGCTTGTTTTCACCATTGCCTTGGCCAGCTGCAGCGATCGCTTCAACCAATTTCATGCCCGGCACATCTTGACCAAAGAATGGTGTAGATGATGGGAAGATCAAGTTCTCGGCCTGCGCGGCCAAAATGGTGAGGTAATCGCCAGCCCACACATTGCCCATATAGTTGGCTTCAACACCAACCGTGCCACAAGACTTGAGCAAGGAAACCACAGATCCACCAAGGTTGCCCATGTAAACATATTGAGCACCGGTATCTTTGATGGTTAAGCACTGGGCTTTAAAATCACCTGGCTTCATTGGCACAACAATTGGGTCAGCAACTGTTAGGCCCAATTCAGCGGCATAAGCCGCACAAGCTTCTTTTGGCGCATTTGGATAAGGGTGGTTGTCTCCAGCGTGCAAGAAAATGGGGTTTTCGATGCCTTTTTCTTTTGCGTCCGTAGCCGCCCACTGAGCCAAAGCCCGGCACGTGTCAGAATATGATGGACCATAGAAGAAATTATATGGTGCTGGCTTTTTGGTGGCTGGGTTTGAACCTTGCGGATCCGTTAGATGCGCCGAATAAGACGCAGAATAAACTGGGATCTTATCTTTTGCGACAAATGAGATCAGCGCCTCAGTATCTGCAGTTCCCCATCCTTGCATCGCCACCATGCCGCGTGATGACCAGGCTTTATAGGCAGCCAAAGCTTCAGGCACTTTATATGCATAATCGACCTGCGTCAGTTCGATCGTTGTGCCATCAATACCGCCATGCGCATTCACATAGTTGATCGCATCCGAAACGCCCGGACCATAGTGTTTGCCCACAAAAGCGGTTGGGCCGGTATAGTCAACCAAATGACCTACAAAAACGCTGTCCTGCGCCATTGCAGCAGAACCAGCGAACATGGTCGTCGCAAGAGCTGCCATTGATAATAATTTCAGTTTCACGTTGTTTCTCCTCTTTAAAATTCGGCATATTGTTTGCAGCACCTCTTTTTGCCGAGACCGGGTGCTTTGTTGCATTTGCTTATCTTGAGAACGGAAAGAGCTTCCAGCTGGCGCGGATTTGCTGCCACCTGTGTACAAGTCCCTCAGGTTCAAAGATTAGGAATAGGATGATCGCTGCGCCAATTGACATTTGCTTGACGTAGGCCTTGCCGCTTTCCATTGCAGGAAATGCCACTGCCATTACAGAGGTGATACTTTCCATGAGTTGGGGCAGCAACAAAATGAAAGCAGCACCAAGGATAGAGCCATAAACCGACCCCAAACCACCAATGATGATCATGGCAAGGAATTGGATCGACAACAGAATGGTAAAGCCTTCGACGGACACATATTCAAGATAATGGCCAAACAATGCCCCCGCCAAACCGGCAAAGAAAGATGAGATGCCGAACGACAAGATTCGATATTTGGTAAGATTGACGCCCATCACTTCTGCGGACAGATAGTGATCACGCACAGCAACCAGCGCGCGGCCATCGCGGGAGCGCAAAAGGTTTGTGACGCCGATGACACTTAAGACGAGCCAAAATAGAACCAAGTAGAAATAGCTCAGGTCTGTGTCCAGCACATAGCCAAATATGTCAGGCCGATCTGCAAGCGCGCCATAGACGCCGCCGGAAAACCAATCTGCACGGGCAAAGAAATCTTCAAGGATGAACTGGGAGGCCAATGTGGCAATCGCCAAATAGAGCCCTTTGATCCGAGCAGCTGGCACACCAAATATCATACCAACTGCAGTGGTCAACAAAGCGGCAGCGGGCATCGATATTAGCGTTGGCACGTTAAAACTTGTGGCCAACCATGCGCTAGCAAATGCGCCAAAGCCAAAGAATGCGCCGTGCCCTAGTGAGATTTGCCCAGTGGTGCCCACCAAGATGTTCAACCCGATCGCTGCGATCGCATAAATGCCAATGACGATGAGTTGGCTAACCCAATAATTGCCCAAGAATGGGGCGGCGATCATTACGGCGACGAGAATGCCAAGCGCCGCATATTTTTCGAAGTGCGTTTTGAACATGCGATTGTCATCGACATATGACGTTCTAAAATCGCCTGCTGGTCGTGGATTTGGTACGTGTCCCACCGCTATATCCTTTCAATGTCTTTGGTGCCAAACAAGCCGTAAGGTTTGATCATCAAAATAATGATGAGCACGTAGAACGGAGCGATGGTGTAAAGGTTGCCGATTTTGAGCCATTGGCCGTCAGCATATTCTGCGAGGTTTTCAAGCACCCCAATGATGATGCCGCCAACAACCGCGCCAACAATTGAATCAAGTCCACCCAAGATGACGGCTGGAAACACTTTGATGCCCACGAACGCTAGGGAGTTGGAAACCGAGTTCACAATTCCGATCACGATGCCCGCAACACCGGACACCATGGCTGAAATGGCCCAAGCCATTGCAAAAGTCTGTTTGACTGAAATGCCCAAGCTTTGTGCGATCTGCTGATCAAATGCCGTGGCCCGCATGGCCAAGCCGTGCCGCGTGAACCGGAAGAACCAGAAAAACACAGCCATAATGACGACGGATAAGACCAGTGACAGCAGATAGGCAACTTCAACATTAAGCCCCATGATCGAGACCACGTCTGAGGAGCCAAAAACATCTGGGAAGCGTTTTGCGTCGTTGCCAAACACCCAATTCATCAATGACTGCATGAAGATCGACAGGCCAATGGTGACCATAATCACTGATATAATCGGTTCGCCGATCAAAGGCCTTAAGATCACGGTTTGCACTACGATGCCAAAGATCGCCATAAAGATCAGCGTGAATATGAAGGCGAGGAAAAACGGCAACTGCATTTGAGTGACCAAAGCCAAACAAACCCATGCGCCTAGCACCAAGAACTCCCCTTGGGCGAAATTGACCACTTGCGTTGATTTATAGATCAACACAAAGCACATGGCGACAACGCCATAGAGCATGCCTACGATCAAGCCGTTGACGAGGAGTTGGAAAAACAGATCCCACTTCATTATGCTATGCTCCCTTCCAGTGCGCTTTCATCATCGAGCCGCTGCACTTTGAGTGATGTTTTGATGCGTTGTTTGGTGCCGTCCTGGAAAGAGATCACCGTGTCGATATCCACATGGGTGTCGTCCGAGTAGAGCTTTCCAATAATGTCAGCATATTTGTCGGCGATCACGCTGCGGCGCACCTTTTTGGTCCGCGTTAGTTCGCCGTCATCTGCATCAAGTTCTTTGTAAAGTAGTACGAATTTCTTGATCCGCTGCGCCTCTGGCAGATGCTCGTTCACTGCTTCAACTTCTTTGCGCAAAAGTTCATAGATTTCGGGTCGAGACGCCAAATCAGTGTAGGTGGTGAATGCGATCCGGCGCTGTTCTGCCCATTTTGATACAATGGGATAGCGGATGCAGATCATGGCAGAAATATAGGGCTGATCTTTGCCCAAAATCACAGCCTCAGCCACAAAGGTAGAGAATTTAAGCTTGTTCTCAATAAACTGAGGTGAGAATTTTATGCCCCTGCTGGTTTCGGACAAATCTTTGATCCGGTCGACCACCACCAAGTGGTCGTTGGCATTTAAATAGCCCGCATCACCAGTGAGGAAATTGCCTTCACTATCGAACGCTTCTTCGGTGTCTTTAGTGTTTTGATAATAGCCAGTCATCAAATTGGGGTGCGAGACGATGATTTCGCCCATACCTTCTTCATCTGCATTGCGGATTTTGATGGTACAATCATTCATCGGGAACCCAACCGTATCATGGTCAATATCGTCCCATTTATGGATGGTATAGGCACCAAGACCCTCGGTTTGACCGTAAAGTTGCTTGAGTGGCACACCCATGGCTTGGAAGAATTTAAACGTATCAGGCCCCATCGCCGCTCCGCCCGTGGCTGCAGACTTGAGGCGGGAGAAACCAAGACGGTCACGCAACGCACGGAACAAGATGATTTCGGCCGCTTGGGAACGTTCGCCGCGCTCTAATGCCTGAATGCCGGCTTTTACGCCCCAATCAAAAATGGCCTGCTTCCACGCAGAGCTTTCCATCATGCGGGAGCGGATATCCGCTGCCACCATTTCCCAAACGCGCGGCGATAGCAGCACAAAGTGTGGCCCAATTTCGCGCAAATCCGACATAGCGGTTTCTTCAGCTTCAGGGAAATTGACGATCATGCGGGCAACAAGGTTCCACGCCACCGAATACATTTGCTCCATCACCCAGGATAGGGGAAGCACGGCCAAATATTCGTCACCTGCTTCCATTGGGTCTGCGCGCAAATAATTCACAGCATGACCCAGAAAGGCAGAGTGCTTCCACATGGCGAGTTTTGGGTTTGATGTTGTGCCTGACGTCGTGCACAAAACCGCCACATCGTCTGTTTGGGTCGCTCCAACCAACTCATCATGACGGTTTGGGTTTTTGGCGGCGATATCTGCGCCAATTTTTTCAAGATCGGCCAAATAGATCAGGCGCGGGTCATCATATTTCTTCATGCCGCGCTTGTCGTGATAAATGATCTTTTCAATCGAGGGAACGCGATCGCCCAGCTCTAAGAATTTATCGACCTGCTCTTCGTCTTCCGCCACTACGATTTTTGGTTTGGCGTAATTGACCAAATATGCGATCTCTTCTTCTAAGGCTTCTCGATATATGCCCATGCTCATTGCTTTAACGGTATGGGCTGCAATTTCACCCCATACCCACTCTGGCCGATTGTCACCAATGATGGCGACAACATCGCCCGCACCTACGCCAAAATGGTCAAAAGCGAGAGCCATGTTTTTGACGTGGTCGTTAAATTTTTCCCAAGTGATCTCGTTCCAAATACCAAAGTCTTTTTCGCGCTGTGCAATGTTTTTTGGGAACGCTTTGGCGTTGGCCAATAGGAGTTTTGGCAGAGTGTCATTGCTCTGCACGGCCGCTGCATGGCGGGCGCCTGCGTCCCAATCGATTTTTGAACCTGAAATTTCGCGATGGACGGTCATTAAACAGCCTCCTCTTCGTCGAGGTCAAAATCATCAACGCCGAGATAGGCCACTTTTACCTGTTCGTCTTCGATCACGTCTTCTGGCAAGCCTTCTGCAATTTTCTGCCCGAAATCGAGCACTGCAACGCGATGCGAAATATCGACCACCACTCCCATATCGTGCTCAATCATCACAACGGTAATGCCATATTGCTCGTTGAGTTCGATGATGTAGCGGGCCATGTCCTCTTTTTCTTCAAGGTTCATGCCCGCCATTGGCTCATCGAGCAGGATCATTTTTGGTTTGATCGCAATTGCTCGGGCCAGTTCCACCCGTTTGCGCAAACCATAAGACAACGATCCAGCAGGTTCGTTGCGCACGTGCTGGATTTCAAGAAAATCAATGATGTCTTCAATATCGGCGCGCGCGGCTTCTTCTTCTTTTTGTGCACCACCAACCCAATAGAACATGCCCGTGAGGAAGTTGTTTTTCAAAAGATGGTGCTGGCCGACCAAAATATTGTCGATGACCGACATATGACCGAACAGCGCCAAGTTTTGAAAGGTGCGACCAATTCCAATTGCTGCGCGATCATTGATCGAGCGCTTCAACAGGTCTTGGCCATCATAGGTTATGGAGCCTTCTTGGGGGCGATAACGACCCGAAATGCAGTTCAGCATCGAGGTCTTACCCGCGCCGTTGGGCCCGATTAGCGAGAAGATCTCATTCTCATTCACGTGAAATGATATGTCCGTCAACGCTTTAACGCCGCCAAAGCGCAGCGACACATTTTCAACGTCCAACATCTTGGTTGGTGTAGTCAATTTTCTTCCTCCCCGGCGCATCTGAATTTTTAGTTCTTGACCGATATGCGAAATTGAGTTTCGTCTATGGGCAACCGATGCGCAACGTCCTTGGCACTCTTATAGGCAGTTCTTCTTGCAAGAGTTTGCCCAAATTGTACGCAATTGTGACAAGCGCAACAGAGGGAGAGGAATGTGTCGGAGCGCCCTGAACTCAACGACGCCCAAGCTGTTGAATTGCTTATTCAAATCGAAGCTGGGCTTGATAACATCGACCAGGGCATCACTGTGTTTGACAAGAACTTGCAACTGGTTTTTGCCAACAAGAGATTGGGGGAATTGTTGGACGTGCCCCAACAATTGCTCACGCGCGGCACCACCTTTGAAGATGTTATTCGCTACAATTCAGAACATGGCGAATATGGGCCCGGCGATGTTGAAGAGCAGGTGCAAGAGCGGATTCGGGTGGCGCGCGAGTTTCGTGCCCACACTGTTGAACGGGTGCGACCAAATGGCCGGGTAATAAGGGTAAGCGGCGCGCCGTTGGCCAAGGGCGGTTTTGCAACAATTTACACGGACATCACCCAACAACGCCACTACGAGATTGAACTGCAGCGCCGGATAGACGAGCAAACGCGCGACCTTCGTCGGTCCGAAGAGCGGCTACGCCTAATCGCCAACGAGGTACCTGCGGGCATTGCCTATCTTGATCAGGATGAGGTGTTTCAGTTCGTCAACCGGCGGTTTGCGCAAAGCTATGGGTTAAACGTAGATGAGGTTTTGGGGCGCAGTACCCATGAGATTTTGGCGCGAGAAATTCATGAGGTTTCGGCCCCCTATTTTGCCCGCGCAAAGCTTGGTGAGGCCACCGAGTTTGATTTGGATTTCAATCATATCGATGGGCGTGAGTTAGACATTCGCACCTTTTTGCGACCAGACCTTAGGATCGATAAAACCGTTCGTGGTTTTTATGTGCTTTCCATTAATTTCACTCAGCAGCGCGCCGCCGCGCAGGCGCTTAGCCAAGCACAAAAAATGGAGGCTATTGGGCGGTTATCGAGTGGCATTTCTCATGATTTCAATAATCTTTTGACCATCATTTTGGGCAATTTGCGGCCGCTTGCCGAACGGGTTGAAGATGCGGAATTGATCAAAGAGATGATCAACCCTTCCCTGCGGGCGGCGAAACGTGGTGCCGAATTGACCCGCCAATTGTTGACCGTTGCCCGCCGGCAACCGTTGGATGCGCGTATCGTCAATGTGCACGAGGTTTTTGATGGGCTTCGCGAACTCATTAAACCCTCACTCCCTTCCAGCATTGAATTGAATATGGTGGTGGAAGGCGAGCGATTATTTGCCAAGGTCGACCCCGGGCAGATGGAAAACGCGCTGTTGAACTTGGCGCTCAATGCAAAGGCGGCCATTGACGACGCCCACAAACAAGAACAGGGGCATATTGGCCTGATGCTGCGCGCTGTAACGCTTGGCAACATCCAAGCGGAGCGCTTCGGTTTAATTCCGGGCGACTACATTGAAATCAGTTGTGAGGACAATGGGGCGGGCATGCCAACAGCGGTGCAAAAGAAAATCTTCGATCCGTTTTTTTCAACCCGGGGCGAAGCGGGTGGCACCGGGCTTGGGCTATCGATGGCACAAAGTTTTGTTGAGGTTTCAAGTGGGTACATTGGCGTACAAAGTGAAGCCGACAAAGGAACAGTTTTTACCATTTTAATCCCACAGGTTCGCGAGGCTCCGCAGGAAAACGAACCACTGGCACCGGAGTTTTCGACGCAATTTGAAGGTCAGATGGCCCTATTGGTCGAGGACCAAGATGAAGTGCGTGCGGTCCTGCGACGAGAACTTGTTGAACTTGGGTTTTCAGTAATGGAAGCGGAAAACGGCGACGAGGCCATTGAGCTACTGCAGACCATTGACGGTTTTGACTTGGTGCTGTCTGACATTTCCATGCCCGGGCAAACCAACGGCGTAAAACTGGCGCAAATTGTGGCAAAGCGGTTGCCGCTCACCTCGATTGTGTTGATGACGGGGCAGGCGCACTTCGACCAAGACCAAAGCATTAAACACCCTGTGTTGCGCAAACCATTTGAGCAACATAAGCTGATTGAAGCGATCCAACATGCACAAATTGCGCGGAGCAATTATGCCAATATGGATGCGACAGAGTGAGTAACACAATCCAATGAGTGGCAAAATCATCTATATTTTGGAGGATGACGCGGACGTTCGAGCGCTCTATGCGCGCGAGTTGAAAGCGCATGGTTTTGCGATCACTTCATTTGGCACCATAGCCGAATTCGACAAGGCATTGGCACAGAGCGAACCTGATCTTTGCATCATCGATTTGTCTTTGCCGGACGGCGATGCACTGACTTTGTTGCGTGACACGCTGGGGGAAATGGACATTCCCACCATTGTGGTGAGCGGTCGCGGCGCGTTAGGCGACCGCGTGTTGGGGCTTGATTTTGGCGCCGACGACTATTTGGTCAAACCGATTAACACCATTGAGTTGGCGGCCCGGGCTCGCAGTCTATTACGGCGGGTTGAAAAGATGGCAGCGGCGGCCCCAAGTGAGCGGTTGGAAAAAGTGGTGTTTGCCGATTGGCATGCTGATTTTTCAACGCTTGAATTGGTCAGCCCTGTGGGTGACAAAGAACAAATGAGTGCCGCAGACGCACGGCTGCTCAAAATCTTTGTCTCTTCACCTGGCAAGGTCTTGTCGCGCGATCGATTGATGGATCTTTATGCAGAAGACAGCGATGCTTTTGACCGCTCCATCGATGCACAAGTCTCACGGTTGCGCAAAAAATTGCAGGACACGGCAAAAAATCCAAAATTGATCCGTACCGTTTATGGTGCCGGCTATGTATTTACCCCAAAGGTCGAAGTTACCTCTTAGCGTGGGTCTGGCAGGCGATTACGCTTGACGATGCGACGCAAAGCAAAACGTGAGCGGATCATGCGGATGCCGGGCACCCGGGTTAGTTTTTCTTGCAAAAATTTCTCATAAGAGGCGAGATCTGCAGCCACCACACGCATCAAAAAATCTTGACTACCGGTCATTATGAAGCATTCCATCACCTCTTCGAATGACACCACCTCTTTTTCAAATCGTTGAAGCGCTTCCGCGCCTTGATTTTCCAATTCAACCGACACAAAGATAGATATGGGCAATCCCATTTTGTCTTGATCAACGGTGGCCGTATACCCGGTGATGACCCCCTCTTCTTCCAGACGCACAATGCGGCGGGCGCAGGGCGTCGGGGACAGACCAATGCGTTCGGCAAGATCAATCGTTCGAATGCGGCCTTCTTGCTGCAAAATAGCGACTATCTTTCTATCAAGTGCATCGAGCTTCATTTTTTGCCTAATATGTATTATGATTTTGGTGATTATACTCAAAAATTGACTGTCGCACAGCATACTTTAGTGAAAAACCGCGCTGGAAATGTTCAAAATAGTAAAGATGGCCCGGGGGGAGCTAGGGTTCAAAAGATAGGTCAGCTTAACTGACGTTTAATTCTCCCGGATTGATGTACACTTTGATGGCGGCGTGCCCAACCTTTGCGGCAGGTTTGGAGGATTTATGGCAGACAAAATTGAGGGCGGGTCAAAAGGCCCCCTGAGTATTCACATTCCGGAGCCTCCGGGGCGCCCGGGTGACAAGCCTGACTTTTCGCACATCAAAATTCCCAAAGCGGGTGAAACGCGCTGTCCGGACCTTGATACCAAGGCAGAGGACATGCGCGACATGGCCTATAAGATTGTGCGTATTCTAGATCGTAACGGCAAAGCTGTTGGCCCATGGGCTGACTTTTTGGGTGATGATTTAAACAACGACACCTTATTGCGCGGCCTCAAAGACATGATGGTTACGCGGGTGTTTGATCAGCGCATGCAGGTTGCCCAGCGCCAAGGCAAAACATCCTTTTATGTACAATGTACGGGCGAGGAAGCGATCGCCACAGGTTTCCAGCGCATGTTACGCCCCGGCGACATGAACTTTCCCACCTATCGACAGCAGGGATTGTTGATCGCGGCGGAATGCCCGTTGATCGACATGATGAACCAAATCTATTCGAACGAAAAAGACCCCCTGGATGGGCACCAATTGCCCGCGCTTTACTCGTTCAAAGACCATGGATTTTTCACCATTTCAGGCAATTTGGGCACCCAATATGTGCAAGCGGTTGGCTGGGCCATGGCATCTGCAATTTCGGGCGACGACAAAATTGCATCGGCGTGGATCGGCGACGGCTCCACTGCTGAAACAGACTTTCATTCCGGCATGCTGTTCGCATCGGTTTATAAACCCCCAGTTGTTTTGAACATCGTGAATAACCAATGGGCCATCTCCTCCTCCAATGCGATTGCGGGTAGTCAAAACACCACATTCGCAGCTCGCGCCCTTGGTTATGGGTTCCCATCGATTCGTGTCGATGGGAACGATTATTTGGCTGTGCTTTCGGCTTCAAAATGGGCGCAAGAACGCGCCCGACGCAACCTTGGCCCCACGTTGATCGAGTGGGTGACCTATCGCGTTGCTGCGCACTCAACTTCTGATGATCCAAGCGCTTATCGACCACAAACCGAAAGCGATGCTTGGCCGCTGGGCGATCCAATCGAACGCCTAAAACGGCACTTGATCTTGCATTCCGATTGGAGTGAGGAGCGTCACACTCAAGCGCAGGCTGAAATTGAAAGCGAGATCATCCGCATTCAAAAAGAGGCCGAAAGCTACGGCACGCTCAACAAAGGCCATGGGCCGGATGCTGAGAAGATGTTTGAGGGTGTCTACAAAGAAATGCCAGAACATCTGGTTCGTCAACGCATTGAATTTGAGAAGTAGGGTTAGATCATGGCACGCATGACAATGATTGAAGCCATCCGCGATGCGATGGACGTGAAAATGGGCCAAGACGAGAAAGTCGTGGTTTTTGGCGAAGACGTGGGCTATTTCGGCGGTGTTTTTCGCTGCACCCATGGTTTGCAAAAAAAATACGGTAAGGACCGTTGCTTTGACGCGCCGATCAACGAAAGCGCCATTGTGGGCGCTGGCATTGGCATGGCGACCTATGGCATGCGCCCCTGCATTGAAATCCAGTTTGCAGATTATGTGCTGCCCGCATACGACCAAATCGTATCTGAGGCCGCACGCATGCGGCACCGCTCAAACGGCGAGTTCACTTGCCCCATGGTTATCCGCATGCCTACGGGTGGCGGTATATTTGGCGGACAAACCCACTCGCAAAGTCCAGAGGCGATCTTCACCCATGTCAGTGGATTGAAAACGGTTATCCCATCCAATCCATATGATGCCAAGGGATTGCTGATAGCTGCGATTGAAGACGACGATCCGGTGATCTTTTTAGAGCCAAAACGGCTTTACAATGGTCCTTTTGATGGCCACCACGAATTGGCCGTTACCCCTTGGTCAAAACATGAAATGGGCGAAGTACCTGAGGGGCACTACACAGTGCCCATTGGCAAAGCCAATGTGGTGGAAAAGGGTTCCGACGTCACAATTCTAGCCTATGGCACTATGGTTTATGTGGCACAAGCCGCAGCCCGTGAGCAAGGCATTGACGCCGAAATCATCGATTTGCGCTCTCTTTTGCCGCTGGATTTGGACACCATTGTTAAATCTGTCGAAAAAACCGGCCGCTGCGTTGTGGTGCATGAGGCAACACTGACTTCAGGCTTTGGCGCTGAGTTGGCCGCTCTTGTGCAACAACACTGTTTTTATTCCCTAGAAGCGCCGGTAAAGCGCGTAGCTGGTTGGGACACACCCTACCCACACGCACAAGAATGGGATTATTTCCCCGGGCCAAAACGTGTCGGCAAAGCGCTTAAAGCTACATTGGAGGCAAAATAATGGGTGTTCATGTCATTAAGTTGCCCGATGTGGGCGAAGGTGTAGCAGAAGCTGAACTGGTAGAATGGAGTGTTGAAGTTGGCGATGTGGTCGCCGAAGACGACATTATCGGCGCGGTGATGACCGACAAGGCCACGGTGGAAATTCCCTCGCCTGTGCAAGGTACCATTTCTTGGCTTGGCGCTGAGATTGGGGATACGGTTATTGTTGGGGCGGACCTGATTAAGATTGAGGTGCTTGGCGAAGGCAATCAACAAGCAGAACCCGCACAAATTGAACCTGCGCCAGACGCAGCACAACCAGCATTGCCTGAAGTGCCAGCGGCCACCAACCCGATTGTCCCCCCTACAAATACAGCACCGCAAGGTCAGCAATTGGCAGTGTCAGAGGGCGGCAAAGTCTTGGCTTCCCCTGCAGTGCGAAAACGCGGGGTGTTCCTTAATCTTGACCTCTCTAAGTTCAAGGGAACAGGACCGGACGGCATCATCACCCACGAAGATCTTGATCGGCACTTGCTGAGCCAGCAGTCCAGTGGTGTCGCCATGACGTCATATGAAAAATCGGTGGATGCTGAGACAACTCAAGTCAAGGTTATCGGCCTGCGACGTAAAATCGCTGAACAAATGAGCCGGGCGAAATCGCGCATTCCCCACATTACATATGTGGAGGAAATCGATGTGACTGAACTTGAGGGGTTGCGGCAAAATCTCAACGCGTCCCGCGAAGAAGGGCAGCCAAAATTGTCTTTGCTGCCGTTTTTGATGCGGGCGATGGTTCTGGCGATCAAGGACCAACCGGGCATTAATGCCCATTATGATGACGAAAATGGCATCATTCACCAACATAAGAGCATCAATATTGGCATTGCGGCGCAAACCGACAATGGTTTGATGGTTCCTGTTGTGCGCAATGTGCAAAATCTTGGGCTTTGGAACAGCGCAGACGAAATACTACGATTGGCCGACGCTGCGCGCAACAACACCGCTAAGCGTGAAGAACTATCTGGCTCAACAATCACCATTACTTCGCTTGGCAAAATGGGTGGCATCGTCACCACGCCTGTCATCAACCATCCAGAGGTCGCCATTATTGGGGTCAATAAAATGGAGACAAAACCTTTTTGGGACGGGGAAAAATTTGTGCCCCGCCAGATGATGAACCTGTCCTCAAGCTTTGACCATCGTGTTGTTGATGGCTGGGATGCTGCGGTTTTTATTCAGCGCATTAAATCACTCTTAGAAAAACCACTGTTGATCTTCTCTTAGTCGAGAAAAACGTGAAGTAAACTTGCATAAATACTGGGGCCATTTGGCCCCTTTATTTTGTCGTAAACACTTTATTACCCATATTCAGGCCATTCTCTGCCAAGGTGGAGATATTTGATGACTATTGGTCTTGCGCAAGCGCGCGATGAAATCGAAAATGTTGGCAGTGTGAACCTGGGTGAACTTGGACAACGCGCATCTAAGTTAGGCGTTGAAATTGCTGACGTAAATGGCATTGTGGCCGATCTGAGTGAGATCGGACAAGCGCAGGCAAAATACATTCAATCAGCGGTCAGCGCGTCCCAACAAATGGATCGTGCGAATCAAAGATTGTCTGCCTCGATGGGCGAAACAAAGCAGTCTGCTGATCGCGCGCGGGATGTCTTGAGCTATAGCGCTGAAAAAGTAGCAGCCACAGTTGAGGGCAGCGCAAAAAAAATGCGGGTCCTCAGCGAAAACGCCATTGAATTTCGGGATACGCTGAGTTCGGTCGATGTGACCGCCAAAAAAGTCCAATCCGCCTCCGTCTCAATTTCCCAGATCGCACGGGAAACCCAATTACTCTCACTCAACGCAAGCGTTGAGGCAGCCAGAGCTGGGGAAAGCGGCAAGGGTTTTGCGATTATTGCCACAGCGGTAAAAACCTTGGCCGATGAAATCCAGGGCTTTGCTAATCAGAATGCGCGGAACCTTGAAAAGCTGATGGAGATCTTGCACGGATTGCAGGGCCGCAGCGCAGAAAATGTTGAATTGGCAACCGCTGCTATAAAAGAAGCAGGCGAGGCTGCGCGCACCGGCGAGCAGTTGAACGAGTTGGTTAGTTCAGTAAGCGTCATGGTCAAAGACATTCAAGGTATGACCGAGCCAGTTGCTGAGAACCTACAAGCGGCAAAATCCATAAGCGAAGAACTTAGAAGCTTGGATGGCACTCTGCAAAAAAGCAATGAACGACTAAGCGTTGCCGGTCGCCGCTCAAACACCATTTTGGGAATTGGCGAAGACTTGATGGAGTTCATCGTCAATAGTGGCGTTGAGACCGAAGACAGCAAGTTTATTGACGCCGCCCAGCAAGTTGCAGCAAAAATTTCTAGCATATTTGAAAATGCAATAGAGCGACGCGAAGTCAGCCAGTCGGATCTGTTTGATCAGAACTACCGCCCAATAGCTGGCACTGATCCACAGCAATTAACCACCCGATATCTTGATTTGACAGATGCGCGCTTGCTCGGGTTGCAAGACAGCGTTCTTAAGCTCGACCCAAGGGTGGCGTTTTGTGCGGCGGTTGATACAAATGGGTACTTACCCACCCACAATTCAATCTATTCAAAACCCCAAAGTAACGATCCGGTGTGGAACGCTGCAAACTGTCGCAACCGTCGCATCTTCGATGATCGAACTGGGCTTTCTGCGGGGCAAAGCACAAAGCCTTTCCTATTGCAAACCTATCGACGCGATATGGGCGGAGGCAAATTCGCGCTCATGAAGGACGTTTCAGCTCCAATTTACGTCGGTGGACGCCACTGGGGCGGCTTGCGCATCGGGTACAAAGTCTAGCACATCAATTTTTTTGACTTTTTGATAAAAAAATTGATTTCTGGGTCAAACTCCGCTTGCCTCTTTAAATCATTGTCGACATACTTTACTCGAAATATTCACACGAATATGACGGGGGCGAGGCATTGGATCAGGGGGAGGTCCTTCTAAAACTAGAAGGCATTTCAAAATATTACGGATCGTTCAAAGCAAACGATCAGATTTCGCTGGAGATTTTGCCCGGCGAAATTCATGCGCTCTTGGGTGAAAATGGAGCGGGCAAATCTACGCTTGTCAAAATGCTCTATGGCAGCTTGCAACCTGATGAAGGTCGGATCATCTGGGAGGGCCAAGAGGTACATGTTCCTAATCCAGCGGCAGCACGCGACTTGGGTGTTGGCATGGTGTTTCAGCACTTCTCACTCTTTGACGCGCTTACCGTGGCGGAGAATGTCGCGCTTGCCCTGCCACCGGGCAAATCTCTAAAACAAGTGGCCAAAGAACTCGAAGAGATCTCAACCTCCTACGGGCTTCCCCTTAAAGCCAACGCCCGCATTCACGATCTTTCAGTTGGTGAACGGCAACGCGTTGAAATTGTGCGGTGTTTACTGCAGCACCCAAAACTCATCATTATGGATGAACCCACATCGGTTTTGACCCCGCAAGAAGCTGAGGACTTATTTAAAGTGCTGCGCCGTCTTTCGGACGAGGGCAAAGCCATTCTTTACATTTCGCACAAGTTGGCTGAAGTGCAGGCGCTGTGCCAAGAAGCAACAATTTTGCGTCACGGCAAGGTGGTGGGAGAATGCGTGCCAGGGGATGAAACCCCGATCAGTTTGGCCAAAATGATGGTTGGCTCAGATATTCATGAGATTTCGCCCCGCGATGTTGCGGTGGCCCATGGCGATGTGATGCTACAGGTCAAATCCTTATCGCTCTCGGGATTAAGCGGGTTCGACACTGCCCTAAAAGACATTAGTTTCATGTTACATGCTGGTGAAATATCTGGTATTGCCGGGATTGCAGGCAATGGTCAAAATGAACTTTTTGACGCGGTTTCTGGCGAACGGGTAAGCGAAGAAGAATGCATACTGATTAAGGGCGAGCCTGTTGGAAATATGGGCATTCAGAAACGGCGCAAATTGGGCGCCATGTTTATTTCGGAAGAACGTTTGGGCCATGCCGCTGTGCCTGAGTTTGCATTGAGTGAAAACGTCATCCTTACCCGGCACGGGCTGGACAAAAGCTTGAACAAAGGTCCATTTGTCTCGCGTCGAGCCGCCAAAAAAGTCAAAGACGACATTGTTGCAAAGTTTGACGTGCGCAAAGGGTCTTCAGATCCCACGGCACAATCCTTGTCGGGCGGCAATCTGCAAAAATTTGTGCTCGGTCGAGAAGTAATGGGTGATGCTGAAATTATTGTGGTCAACCAACCCACCTGGGGTGTTGATGCGGGGTCCGCAGCGCATATTCGTCAGTGGCTGGTTGACTTAGCCGCAAAGGGCGCGGCGGTTCTGGTGATTTCGCAGGACTTGGATGAATTGTTTGAGGTGGCGGATGCAATTGCTACGCTAAACGAGGGTCGGCTATCGCCATTTGTGCCGACGCGCTCGACTGACCGACATAAGATCGGCTTACAAATGACAAGTGGAACCCTTGAGCAGGCCTAAAACAGGTCGATTAAGGATCACTTTGGGGGGAAGGTAGAGTAAATTGAGGTTGGAACTAACAAAGCGCAGCACGCCATCTAGTTTGATGACTTACCTGTCGCCGATCATCGGGCTAGCGTTGGCATTAATTGCGGGTGCGATCATGTTTTCCTTCTTGGGAAAACCACCGCTTGGCGCGCTTTATGCCTATTTTATTGAACCTGTCAGCGAAATGTGGAGTGTGCATGAGCTGCTGATTAAAGCCGCGCCCCTTATTCTGATGGGCGCAGGACTTTGCGTTTGCTATCAGTCAAATAACTGGAACATTGGGGCTGAGGGACAAATGATCATGGGGGGCATGGCCGGATCGATTTTGCCCGTCCTGTTCCCCCAGATAGCAGGACCATTTGTGTTACCTGCTATGTTGATCATGGGTGTTATCGGCGGCATGGCCTATGCTGGCATCCCTGCCCTTTTGAAAACCAAGTTCAAAACAAATGAAATCCTAACAAGCCTTATGCTGGTCTATATCGCGCAATTGATTTTGGATTGGACAGTGCGCGGGCCTTGGCGCAACCCACATGGGTTGAACTTTCCTGAAACCCGCCAGTTCGACGCCTTTGCGCGTCTCCCCGAAATGATCCCGGCGGATGGACGGGCGAATTTTGGGTTTGTCATTGCCGTCGTGGTTGCCTTGTTGATTTGGGTTTTAATGGCAAAAACCATGAAGGGTTTCCAGGTCAAGGTCATTGGTGCAAGCCCACGGGCCGCAAAGTTTGCGGGCTTTGACGCCAAGAACATGGTGTTTTTCGCTTTTCTTTTGGCGGGGGCCACGGCCGGATTGGCCGGCATTGTTGAAGTTGCGGGGGCATCTGGGCAATTGCGCACCACCATTTCCCCAGGATATGGCTTTACCGCCATCATTGTAGCCTTTTTGGGCCGGCTAAACCCCATCGGGGCCATTGTTGCTGGACTGGTTTTAGCGCTCACATTTCTTGGTGGCGAAGCCGCACAAATCTCTTTGGGCGTATCTGACAAAGTGGCACGAGTGTTCCAAGGGTTGATCCTTTTCTTTGTGTTGGCCTGTGACACCTTAATCCTTTATCGCATCCGTTTTGTTGCTTCAAAGATCATTCCAAAAGGAGCCGCATAATGGGTATGACCGAAGCCATTTTGCTGACCATTGCGACAGCGGCGACACCATTGCTTATCGCCGCGCTCGGCGAGTTGGTTGTTGAGCGCTCGGGGGTTTTGAACCTTGGGGTAGAAGGTATGATGATCATGGGCGCGGTGGGTGGTTTTGCCGCCGCTAGCCTTACGGGCAACCCGTGGATTGGCATATTGATCGCCATTTTGTTTGGGGCGATCACTTCGCTGGCGTTTGCATTTTTAACTCTTTCCTTGGCCGCAAACCAAGTTGCAACGGGATTAGCACTGACTATTCTGGGACTTGGATTGTCCGGCCTCATCGGAGAGCCTTTCGTTGGGCAAGCGGGAATTAAGCTTTCAAACATCTCCATTCCAGTGCTCACAGATTTGCCACTGGTCGGTCCTTTGCTGTTTGGGCAAGATCCGATTTTTTACATGTCGATTGCCTTGGTGATCGGGGTTGCTTGGTTCTTGTTCAGAACCCGCTTTGGACTTACTCTACGCTCCATTGGCGACAACCACATTTCTGCCCATGCGCTTGGAATTCCGGTTCTGCGTTATCGTTATTTTGCCGTGATGTTTGGGGGCGCATGCGCCGGCCTTGCGGGCGGTCACTTGTCGCTGGTCTATACCCCGCAGTGGGTTGAAAACATGAGTGCGGGTCGTGGCTGGATTGCATTGGCTCTGGTGGTTTTTGCATCATGGCGACCTGCACGGGTTTTGGCCGGTGCCTATTTGTTTGGCGCGGTTTCCATCGGGCAATTGCACGCCCAAGCGCTTGGCGTTGGCGTGCCTTCGCAATTGCTCACTGCTTTGCCTTATATCGCAACCATTGTTGTGCTGGTCTTAATCTCACAAAATGTGCGCACAACCTTGATCAACACACCCGCCATGTTGGGACGGGCGTTTGTACCTGAACGATAGAATCACATAGAAACAAACAGAATTTAACAGGAGGAAGTCATGAGAAAACTACTGATCGGGATTGCAGGGATTGCTGCAATGACCCTTGGTATGGCCTCCGCTGCAGTTGCTGCCGACAAAACAAAGGTTTGCTTTGTTTATGTAGGATCAAAAACTGACGGTGGCTGGACACAGGCACACGACATTGGCCGCATGGAATTGCAAGCGCATTTCGGCGACAAGGTTGAAACAGCCTTTATTGAAAACGTTGCAGAAGGCCCACAAGCCACAGCGGTTATTGAACGTTTTGCACGTGCAAAATGTGATCTGATCTTTACAACAAGCTTTGGGTTTATGGATCCAACGTTGGAAGTTGCTGCTAAATTCCCTGACGTGAAATTTGAACACGCAACGGGCTACAAAAGCGCTGACAACGTAACGAGCTACAACTCACGCTTTTATGAAGGCCGTTATATCCAAGGTCAAATTGCAGCCAAAGTTTCCGAAAAAGGTGTTGCAGGCTATATCGCGTCATTCCCAATTCCAGAAGTTGTGCAAGGCATCAATGCCTTTACATTGGGAGCTCAAAGCGTAAACCCTGATTTCAAACTGAAAGTTGTTTGGGTCAACACATGGTTTGATGCGGGTAAAGAAGCTGATGCGGCAAAAGCATTGATCGACCAAGGCGTCGACATTCTAACCCAGCACACGGATTCAACCGGTCCTATGCAAGTGGCTGCAGAGCACGGCGTGAAAGCCTTTGGTCAGGCTTCCGACATGATTGCTGCAGGTCCAGAGACACAGCTAACTGCCATCATTGACACTTGGGGTGCTTACTACATCAAGCGCACACAAGCTGTGATGGACGGCACTTGGGCAACCCAATCAACTTGGGATGGCTTGGTTGATGGCATCTTGCAAATGGCGCCTTACACCAACATGCCTGACGATGTGAAATCAATGGCAGCGGCAACTGAAGCTGCGATCATTTCGGGTGAATTGCACCCCTTCACTGGCCCAGTTACGAAGCAAGATGGTTCAGCTTGGTTGACCGACGGCGAAGTTGCTGAAGATGGCGTATTGCTTGGTTTGAACTTCTATGTTGCAGGCGTAGATGATCAATTGCCACAATAGGTACTGACGCATATTGAGTTTAAGGGCGGTCATTTGATCGCCCTTTTTCTTTGAGCATTTGGTAAAACAGTGGCATTGAAATCCGAACAGCATTATATTTTTGCCCATGAGCAAAAGCCAAATTGATAAAGCAACACTTGCCCGCATGATCAAAGCGGGTGCGAACCAAGAACCGGCTGATCTGGTGATCAAAAACGTTCAGCTTCTGGACGTAATGACAGGCGAGATCAACACATCGGACGTGGCGATTGTCGCTGACCGGATTGTGGGCACCCATTCAACCTATTTAGGCCATCACGAAATCGATGGTGCGGGTCGTTTTTGCGTGCCCGGGTTCATCGATACCCATTTGCATATCGAAAGCTCACTGGTTACCCCACTTGAATTTGACCGGTGCGTTTTGCCCTATGGAGTGACTACCGCAATATGTGATCCGCATGAGATTGCGAACGTTTTGGGGCGTGAGGGCTTAGAGTATTTTTTGGCCTCATCTGAACGTTCTGTGATGGACATTAAGATCAACCTTTCGTCTTGTGTGCCCGCAACGGCTTTTGAAACGTCTGGCGCAGAACTATTGATCGATGATCTGCTGCCTTATCGCGACCACCCAAATGTTATTGGGTTGGCAGAATTTATGAACTTTCCCGGTGTTTTGGCCGCTGCGCCCGAGGTGATCGACAAGCTACATGCGTTCCAAGACGGACACATTGATGGGCACGCGCCGTTGCTTTCTGGTGATGCGTTAAACGGTTATTTGGCCGCAGCGATCCGCACTGACCATGAGGCCACCAGCGCCGCCGAAGCCCGCGAGAAACTTAGAAAAGGCATGGCGATTTTGATCCGCGAGGGGTCGGTTTCTAAAGACCTCAACGCGCTCGCTGAAGTCTTGGATGAAAACACATCTAGCTTCATGGCGCTTTGCACCGACGATCGCAATCCGCTTGATATTCATGAAGAGGGGCATTTGGATAGTCTTATCCGGCGATTGATCACCAAAGGCTGCCCCACCCATCACGTTTACCGCGCGGCCAGTACCTCCGCTGCGCGGATATTCGGATTAAGAGATCGCGGCATGGTTGCACCGGGCTGGAAAGCGGACTTTGCGCTGTTGGATAATTTGGAAGAATGCCGCGTTTCGGACGTGATCATGTCCGGCGAATTGGTTACCGATGAACGGTTTGCCAAACGCGAAATGGTTACCCCGGTTGGGCTGCTTTCTATGAAAGCAGAGCGTCAGACAGCTGAAAGTTTTAAGGTGCCTGTGAAACCTGGGCGTAATTTGACGCCGATGATGGGCGTAAAACCGGGCTTGATCCTCACCTTCCGCGAAGAGGGCACTTTGCCTGTTGAGGGCGGTTTTTTGCAGCCTGACATCGCCCAAGATGCGGTGCAGGTTTCAGTGGTCGAACGGCACGGCAAGAACGGTAATATTGGACATGGATTTGTTAAAGGCTTTGGCCTCAAACGCGGCGCCATTGGTTCCTCCGTTGGTCACGATAGTCACAACATCACGGTGATCGGTGCAACCCATGAAGATATGGCAGTGGCGACCAATCGCATCATTGAAATGCGCGGAGGTTTTGTGGTCGCAGATCAGGGCAAGGTGGTGGCCGAATTGGCACTGCCGATTGCGGGCTTGATGAGCGAACTTGCCTTTGAAGACGTGGCGCATGAACTTGAGAAACTGCGCGAAGCTGCACACGATTTGGGTTGCGTCTTGCCCGAACCGTTCTTGCAGGTGGCATTCCTCGCCCTGCCCGTTATCCCACATCTAAAGATGACAGATCGTGGACTTTTCGACGTGGATAAGTTTGATTTCGTGGATTGAGTTTTTACGCGCTGCTGTCGCGAAGTTTCGGCTCATCCTGCTTTGCGCTCACGCCGCGCGGGCACTTTTTGCGCTCACACCGCGCGGGCACTTTTTGCGCTCACACCGCGCGGGTACTTTTTGCGCTCACGCCGCGCGGGCTAGTTCCCCTGCACCTCGCGAGCATTTTTCATGCCGCCGTCACGCCTCTGGCGCTACCCCGGCACCCCCGCCAAATGGTGCTATGCGCAAGCGTCACCATCTTGATTGGTCCCGGCTCGTAGGCCGGGACGGTGCACTGAAGAAAACTCGACTACCCGGACCGCCCCGCACTTGATGCGGGGTCAATAACCCCGGTTAGTTCAGGCCGGCTTTCAAGGCCTCACCGGCCACATAGGTCTGAACAATCGCGCGGTCGTCGCCAATGGTTTGCAAGAGGAACAGTTCTTCTTCCAAGGTCGTCACGGTCTCCATACGCACTTGCATGGCTGGCGTGGCATTGGCGTTGAGCACCACGATATCAGCGTCAGTGCCTTCATCCAGTGTGCCGATTTTTTCTTGAAGTGACAGCGCCCGCGCATTTCCCAACGTGATTTGATAGAACGACGTCAGCGGGTTCATGCGCTGGCCCTGTAGGTTGAGGATTTTATAGCCTTCATCCAGCGTTCTGAGCATCGAATAATTGGTGCCGCCACCCACGTCCGTTGCGATGGCGATCCGGCCCTTACCTTGTGGCCCGGCAACCCGGTCCCAATTGAACAGGCCTGAGCCGATAAACAGGTTTGACGTAGGGCAGAAAACCGCCACCGAGCCGGTTTCAATCATCGCGTCGCGTTCGCGGTCTTCAAGGTGAATGCAGTGGCCAAAAAGTGATTTCTCGCCTGCCAAGCCATAGTGCTGATAGATACCGAAATAGTCGCCCATTTCCGGGTAAAGCGAATTGGTGAATTCAATCTCGGCTTTGTTTTCACTTAAGTGCGTTTGAACGTGCAAATCTGGGTGCTTTTTGGCCAAGGCCCCGGCCATTTCCAATTGCTCAGGCGAAGAGGTAATGGCAAAGCGCGGGGTGATCGCATAATGGTTACGGCCCTTGCCGTGCCATTTTTCAATCAGTGCATTGGTGTCGTCATAGCTTGATTGGGGCGTGTCCCTTAGGGCCTCAGGCGCTTCGCGGTCCATCATCACTTTGCCGCCAAGCATCAGCATATTGCGCTTTTGCGCCTCTTCAAAATAGGCGTCGACGGATTGAGTGTGCACAGAGCAATAGGCAACTGCCGTAGTAGTGCCGTGGCGGATCACTTCGTCGTAGAAATGCCCAGCGATTTTCTTGGCGTGCGCCAAATCGCCAAAGCGTTGCTCTTCTACAAAGGTATAGGTGTTCAGCCACTCCAATAAGGACCCAGCGTAGGAACCGAGCACCTGCATTTGCGGGAAGTGAATATGGGTGTCGATGAACCCGGCCATAATGATGTGCGGGCGGTGATCAATGGTTTGGACATCTGCAGGTGCGCTCTTGGCGATATCGGCAAATTCGCCTCGCGCCATTATCTTCCCGCCGTCAATCAACAGTGCCCCATCTTCAAGATAGGTGTAGCAATCCTGGTCGTCGCGTGCTTTTGGCGCGTCGTTGAAACTCAAGACGCGGCCTCGCAAAATCTTCAAAGTCATGTCTTATCCTTTTGAGGCGCTTTCAAACCAGGCGACCAGCACTTGGCGTTCTTCTTCGCTCATTTGTGTCACATTGCCCGGTGGCATGGCGTGGGTGCGCCCAGCTTGAATGTAAATCTCATGGGCATAGGTGGCAATCGCCACGTCATTATCCAAAATGACGTTTTTGGGCGCTTGGGAAACCCCTTCCCACGCAGGTTCTGCGGTATGGCACATGGAACAGCGCCCAATCACCGTGTCGCGCGCTTCTTCAAAGTGCGCATCGGCCATCATGATCTGAGCTTGTGAACTGGCCACCGTATCTTCAGTGATCCCGCCAATTTTGGGGTTGGTTGAAAGCCACATGATGGCAATAAACAAGAGCGCTGCCACGAACCATGTCCAATAAAGGCTTTCGCCTTTCATGTGTTTGGTGTTGAAGAAGTGGCGGATCAGCACACCGATTAAAAAGATCAATGCCGCAATGACCCAATTGAATTGCGTGGCAAACGCCAGCGGGTAGTGGGTCGACAACATCAAGAACAGAACTGGCAGGGTGAGATAATTGTTATGCACCGACCGTTGTTTGGATTGTTTGCCCAAAGCCGGATCTGGCGATTTGCCGGCCTTAAGGTCGTCTACGATAATCTTTTGGTTTGGGATGATGATAAAGAACACATTGGCCGACATAATGGTGGCGGTAAACGCCCCCAAGTGGAGCAATGCGGCGCGCCCAGTGAACAATTGTGTGTAACCCCACGCCATTGCGACCAGAACGACAAACAAAAACAACATCAAGCCGACGTCCGATTTGCCCATGGGCGACTTGCACAATTGGTCGTAAATCAGCCAACCTACGGTGAGGGATGCAACTGAAATCAAAATCGCAACGGGCGAAGAAACATCCAACACATTGCGGTCGATCAGATAGAGGTCTGCGCCCACATAATAGACGATGGCAAGCATGGCAAAGCCAGAAAGCCAAGTGGTATAGGCTTCCCATTTAAACCAAATCAAATGCTCGGGCATATTGGGTGGCGCCACCATATATTTTTGGATGTGGTAGAAGCCGCCGCCATGCACTTGCCATTCTTCGCCCTGCACGCCTTTAGGCAGGCTTTCATGTTTGCGCAGGCCCAAATCGAGCGCAATAAAGTAAAAGCTTGAACCAATCCAAGCAATGCCGGTGATCACATGCAACCACCTGATGCCAAAGCTTAGCCATTCAAAAAAAATTGCACTATCTGGCATGTTCTTCCCCCCGAACAAGTGTATTTTTGGCCAGCTGCCCTGCCTGATCCAAAGTGGCGATAATTTCAGCCGCGACAAGCGCCGCGATAATTTCTGGTCGTTTGTCTTGAACTCTTAATCCACCTATCGGGCAAACAAGGTTTTTGGCGTCAACGCCACCATCATAGGTCTGTTTGAGCCAATTGGAAAAAACGCCCCGTTTCGTTTTAGAGCCGATCATGCCGACATAAGAGAATTTGCCAAGCGCGAGCGCTTCCCCGGCAATTAAAAAATCAAGCGCATGATCATGGGTGAGTACCACAACGGCACTGCCCGGCTTTGCTGTGCGCAACTCAGCCTCGGGCAAAGGCGACAAGCGATTTTCGACCCCTGATATATTGGGCAATTCATGTGCACGCTGATCGATCAAAACTGGATTGAGCGGCAACAGCGCCAAAGTTTGTGCCAGTGCTTTGCCCATGTGCCCGGCCCCAAAAATCAAAACATCTGATTTTGCATTTTGTTCAGCAAAATGGCGGATTAGAATATCTTTCGGGTTGGCAATCATTGACAAGGCAATTTCTACCTGCCCACCGCAGCATTGACCAATTTCTGGCCCAAGTGGCACAGTGCACGTCAATTGATGATGACCAAGGCGCAGCATTTTGCGCGCTTCGTCGATCATCATAAATTCCAATTGGCCGCCACCTATGGTGCCGATCATTTCATGCGCATTGACCAACATCCACGCCCCAACGTCACGCGGCGAGGAGCCTTTGACCTTCGTGATTTGAACGTCAATGGCTGGGCCCGCCTTCAAGAATGCCTGGAGCTGATGTTTAACCAAGCCCATGCCCTATTCCCCTTTGAGCCTTTGCACCGCCATCAAAATCCGTTCTGGCGTGGCGGGGGAATCAAGTTTTGGGCAGGTCTTATAATCAGCGACAGAAGCCACCGCCATCGACAAGGCTTCAAGCACAGAGATCGCCAGCATGAAAGGCGGCTCGCCCACCGCTTTTGAACGACGGATGGTGCGTTTTTTGTTTTCAGACCAATTCACCAAATTTACATTGAACTGACGCGGTCTGTCTGAGGCGACTGGGATTTTATATGTCGAAGGGGCGTGGGTTTTCAGCTGCCCGTCTTTTGACCACCACAATTCTTCGGTGGTGAGCCAGCCCATGCCTTGCACAAATGCGCCTTCAACCTGCCCCTTGTCGATCGCTTCATTGATCGAGCGGCCCACATCGTGCAGCACATCAACGCGCTCAACAAAATACTCGCCGGTGAGCGTATCGATCACCACTTCTGATACAGCGGCCCCGTATGCGAAGTAATAAAAGGGTGTGCCTTTGCCCGCGTCGCGGTCCCAATGGATATCAGGGGTTTTATAGAAACCCGTTGCCGAAAGCTGCACGCGATTCATATAGGCGGTTTTAACGAAATCTGCGAAGCTGAACGCTTGTTCGCCAACAATGACTTGGTTGTTATCAAAGCGTACCTTTTCAGGGGCGACGTCATATTCTTTAACAGCAAAATCAATCAACCGTTGCTTGATTTTTTGCGCAGCGTCCGCTGCGGCCATGCCGTTCAAATCTGTGCCCGAAGAAGCGGCCGTTGCCGAGGTGTTGGGCACTTTGTCGGTGCGGGTGGCGGTGACTTTGATGGTGGAAATATCCACCTGAAATTCATCCGCGACCACTTGGGCGACCTTGGTGTAAAGCCCTTGCCCCATTTCGGTGCCGCCGTGGTTGAGCTGGATCGTGCCATCACTGTACACATGCACCAGCGCGCCCGCTTGGTTGTACCAAGTGGCGGTGAAGGAAATGCCAAACTTCACTGGCGTCAGCGAAATACCGCGCTTTAAAACGCGGCTGGTCTTGTTGAACTCAAGCGCTGCGTCTCGTCGCTCTTTATAGTCCGCGCTTGCTTCGAGTTCATCAACGATGCGCTCAATTATGCTGTCGTCGACCACCTGGTGATAAGGGGTTAGATTTTTCCCCTCCCCGCCATAAAAGTTGGTGCGTCGAATTTCCAATGGGTCTTTGCCCAGCGCATAGGCGATCTCTTCAATCATGCGCTCGCCACCCAACATGCCCTGTGGTCCACCAAATCCTCGAAACGCCGTATTGGAAACAGTGTTGGTTTTTAAAGGTTGTGAACGCAGTTCAACGTTGGGAATGAAATAGCAATTGTCCGCATGGAAAAGCGCGCGGTCTGTCACCGGGCCGGATAGGTCGGCGGAAAAGCCACAGCGCGCCGCGAACTCAGCGTCGATAGCGTGGATTTTGCCTGCTTCATCAAACCCCACATCATAGCTCGCGACAAAATCATGGCGTTTGCCCGTAGCCACCATATCGTCGTCGCGGTCGGGACGGATCTTAACCGCGGCTCCATGCTTCTTGGCGGCGATGGCCGCCACTGCTGCGAATAAGCTGCCTTGGGTTTCTTTGCCCCCAAAGCCGCCGCCCATGCGGCGCACTTGCACATTGACGGCGTTTGCTGAAACGCCTAATGCGTGCCCCACCATGTGCTGGATTTCGGTTGGGTGTTGGGTGGAGGAAAAAACGGTGACTTCATCATCTTCGCCCGGGATCGCCATGGCGATATGTCCCTCAAGATAAAAGTGATCTTGGCCGCCGATTTCCATTTCGCCTTTGATGCGCATTGGCGCATTTTCAAGCGCAGATACAGCATCACCACGTTTGAGCTTTAGGGGCTTGGTGACAAGTTCAGCGCCGTTTGCCTTAGCTGATTTCACATCCAGCAAGGGTGCTTCGCTGATATATTCAACTTTTGCCAATTGGGCGGCACGACGGGCTTGATCGCGGGTTTTTGCGACAACAGCAAACAAGGGCTGACCATAAAAGTGAACTTCACCGCGCGCAAAAATCGGCTCGTCGTGCAACCCTGTTGGGCTGACATCGTTTTCGCCGGGGATGTCGTCTTTTGTGAGCACATCCACAACGCCGGGCGCTTTGCGCACAGCATCCAAATCCATTGATTTGATTTTGCCATTGGCGCAAGTTGAAAGTCCCAGATAGGCGTGTAGCGTGCCAGCGGGTTCGATCACATCGTCCAAATATTCGGCCCGACCTGAAACATGCTTATGGGCAGATTCATGCTCGATGGATTGATGTGTGCCGCCTTTGATTTGTTTGTTCATGACAGCGCCTCCAAGGTTGCGGCCTGGTGCAGATCATCAAGGCTGATCGCATTTTCATCAGCATGTTCAAGATAGAACCGTTCAAGCAAATTTTGCGCGGCGGCCATGCGATAAGTGGCCGAAGCACGCCAATCGGAAAGGGGTTCGAAATCTTGTTCAAACAATTGCTTTGCGTCGGCAATCGAGCGCTCGGACCATGGCGCACCTTTTAAAGCGGCTTCAACATGTGACGCCCGTTTGGGCGTGCCGGCCATGCCGCCAAAGGCGATGCGGATATCACTTATGCGCCCATCGTCGATTTTGGCGCTGAATGCTCCACACAGCGCAGAAATATCTTCGTCGCGACGCTTTGAGATTTTGTAGCAGGCAAACAATTGATCTTCGTCTGGCAATGGGATGTGGATTTGCTCAACAATCTCGCCCGCAGCGCGGTCTTGTTTGCCATAGGTGATGAAGTATTTTTCCAGCTCCAATGTGCGTCGTTCATCGCCCTTGCGTAAGGTAATGGTCGCCCCCAAGGCAATAAGAGGCGGCGGGGTGTCGCCGATGGGTGAGCCATTGGCGATGTTGCCACCCACGGTGCCCATATTGCGCACCTGTTCGCCGCCAATTCGGCGCCAGAATTGAGAGAGCTGTGGCAAATGCTCGTCGATGGCTGCCAACATGTCTGTGTAACTTGCACCCCCATCAACGGTGATCGCGGTATCGCTCACCTCAATTTTGCGGAAATCCTTGAGTCGCGACGTAAAGATCACAGGGGAAATGTCGCGCATGAATTTTGTGACCCAAAGGCCCACATCAGTTGCCCCTGCAACAATTGTCGCTTCTGGATTTTGCGCATAAATGCTTGCGAATTGATCCAGGGTTGCTGGCGCGAAAAGCTTTTCCGCTTCGCTTTCAATTGCCAACATTTGATCATTTTGTAATGCGCTCAGGTTTTGCACCATTTGATCTTGCTCTGCGATTAAATAGTCCTCGTGCAGCTTGCCGTGTTCGCCAATATCCAGCGCTGCTTTGATGATCGGCTCGTAGCCTGTGCACCGGCACAAGTTGCCTTGCAGGTAGCGTTCAATCGTTGCCACATCCGGCTCAAGTTCGCTCATCCACATGGCATAGAGCGACATCACGAATCCGGGCGTGCAGAACCCGCATTGGGAGCCATGATGGGTAACCATTGCTTGCTGGATCGGGTGCAGCGCGCCATTTTTGCCTTTTAGATGCTCGATGGTGACCACATGACAACCATCAAGCGAACCAACAAATCGGATGCAGGCATTTACGCTTTCATATTTCAGCTGATCGCCCTCAAGGCGTCCCACCAGCACGGTGCACGCGCCGCAATCGCCCTCCGCGCAGCCTTCTTTGGTGCCGCGCAGGACCTGGGTGAGCCGCAAATAGTCCAACAAGGTTTGGGTGACGGGCAGACGATCAAATTCAATGAGTTGGTCGTTAAGCCAGAATTTTAGCGTGTGGCGCGTGGTCACTTTTTAGCTCCCGCGATAGGTTGAAAAGCCATAGGGCGAGACGAGCAGAGGCACATGATAATGGGCGGTTTCATCCGCCACCACAAATTGAATAGGCACCACATCAAGGAATTGACCATTTTCAAGGATCACATTTTGCGCGGTGAAATAGTCCGACACATGAAAGCGCAATTCGTACCGACCTTTGCGCAGATTTGATGCATTGCGCATAGGTGCATCGCAGCGACCATCATTATTGGTGATAGCGGTCACGAGCGGCGTGGTTTTGTCCGCATCAAGATCAAATAACTCAATTTTTAGGCCTGCTACAGGGCAACCGCGAGCGGTGTCCAAAACATGCGTTGTAAGCTTACCGGTGGTGTTTAGATTGGTCATTTATCCCCCCTGTCGATCCCCTTTGTCCTTTAAAACACACGTAAAAGTCAAGATTTTTTAACAAATGGTCAAAATTTTGAAAGTGTAATAGGATGCGCTTCAACGGACCATGCGATTGACCAAATCAGCCGCACGGCCCATCTTAACAAAAAACATGTGATTTGGCCCACAAAAGGCCAAACCAACGACTGATGGATGATCAAGTGACAAAATCCGTTCGATATGACCGCGATATATTGGGGTATGGCGCAAAGCCACCAAAGGCAAATTGGCCCAATAATGCCAAGATCGCTGTGCAATTTGTTGTGAATTATGAAGAAGGTGGCGAGAACTGCGTGCTGCATGGCGACGCTGCATCTGAAGCCTTTTTGTCCGAAATTGTTGGCGCGCAACAATGGGCTGGGCAACGCCACTGGAACATGGAAAGCATTTACGAGTATGGGTCCCGCGCCGGGTTTTGGCGGCTGCATGATTTGTTCACAACATTAAATGTGCCCGTCACTGTTTATGGGGTCGCGACAGCGCTGGCCCGTTCACCCGAACAGGTGGCCGCCATGCAAGACGCCAATTGGGAAATTGCTTCGCATGGCCTTAAGTGGATTGAATATAAAGACTTCACCCGTGAAGACGAAGCCACCCATATGCGTGAGGCCATTCAACTGCATTATGAAGTCACCGGTGACTACCCAAAGGGCTGGTACACGGGGCGCTGCTCTGCCAACACCGTTGATTTGGCATGCGAGATCGGTGATTTCGCCTATGTTTCAGACAGCTATGCGGACGATTTGCCCTATTGGTACGACAGTGGTGACAAGGCGCAACTGATCATCCCCTATACGCTTGATACAAATGATATGCGGTTTGCCGCCATCCAGGGGTTCAATTCTGGTGATCAGTTCTATTGCTATTTAAAAGACAGCTTTGATAGTCTTTACGCTGAAGGGGCGGCTGGTGCGCCGAAAATGCTCAATGTTGGTTTGCATTGCCGGTTGGTGGGGCGACCCGGACGGATTGCGGCGTTAAAACGCTTTATCGAATATGTGCAAAGCCACGATGATGTTTGGATCGCCAAACGCATAGAAATTGCTGAACATTGGGCCAAAAATCATCCTTTTGTAAAACGACAAAACCGCCCTTCAACACTGACCAAACCAAATTTTGTTGCCCAATTTGGTGGCGTGTTTGAACATTCCCCTTGGATTGCTGAACGCGCTTACGAACGCGAAATGGGCGCAGCCCATGACACAGCGATTGGTGTACATTCTTTGTTGGCTGCAGAATTTCGCAAAGCTAACGAAGACGAACGCTTGGGCGTTTTGCGCGCGCACCCAGATTTGGCCGGCAAGTTGGCCGCAGCAAAACGACTTACCGCTGAATCAACGTCTGAACAGGCATCGGCGGGCCTTGATGCACTCACAGACGCTGAGCGGGAACGGTTCACAACGCTGAACAGTGAATATGTGGCCAAGCATGGTTTTCCGTTCATTATTGCGGTGAAAGGTCTCACAAAAGATCAAATTCTTGCGCAGTTTGAAAAGCGCATTCACAATGACAGCGAAACAGAGTTCTCAACCGCTTGCAAACAGGTGGAGCGAATTGCCCTTTTGCGCCTCAAGGATATGGTGAAGTAGATATGCCAAATTCAAAATACTACGCACCGACGGGCGGATTGCCGCCCCAAAGCCAATTGATGACCGGGCGTGCCATATTTACCGACGCCTATGCAGTTATCCCAAAAGGCGTGATGAGCGACATTGTCACCTCCTATTTGCCCCACTGGGAAGACACTAGAGCGTGGATTATCGCGCGTCCTTTGTCAGGTTTTGCTGAAACATTTGCCCAATATATTGTTGAAATTGCACCGGGCGGTGGCTCCAACAGGCCGGAACCGGACCCAAAATCTGAGGCGGTTTTGTTCGTTGTTGAAGGCGAGTTGGATCTTGAATTGGATGGGCAAACCCATCGCATGGCCGAGGGTGGCTATGCTTATATTCCCCCATCTGCCGATTGGTCCGCACATAATGCCACCGCGCATCCGGTGAAATTTCACTGGATCCGCAAGCAGTATGAAGCGGTTGAAGGGATCAACCACCCCACAGCTTTTGTGACCAACGAAAAGCTGACTCCAGCCAACCCAATGCCCGACACAAATGGAGCATGGGCGACCACTCGTTTTGTCCAGCCTGATGACTTGCGCCACGATATGCATGTGAACATCGTTACGTTCGAGCCGGGTGGCGTAATCCCTTTTGAAGAAACCCATGTGATGGAACACGGGCTCTACGTCTTGGAAGGCAAGGCAGTCTATAAACTCAATTCGGATTGGGTGGAGGTGGAGGCTGGCGACTTTATGTGGTTACGCGCTTTTTGCCCGCAAGCTTGTTATGCGGGTGGTCCGGGCAAGTTCCGCTATTTGCTCTATAAAGACGTGAACCGCCATCCCAAACTCAGCCTCAAAGGATAGAGCAATGGACAGCATCGAAATTGTGCCGCTAACCGAAGAGCAGTTCGCTCCGTTTGGTGAAGTGATCGATCTGAGTAAGGCTGAACACTTTGGGATCAACAATGGCATGTGTACGCGGTTTAATGATCTCGCGACGGTGGAATTAGGGGGCAAGGACGCGCGCACTTTGGTCAATGTGTTTCGCGGCAAGCCCTATGATCTACCTTTGCACTTAAAAATGGTCGAACGCCATCCGCTTGGCTCGCAAGCCTTTATCCCCATGACCAAACGCCCGTTTTTGGTGATTGTGGCCCACGACACAGACGGCGTGCCGGGTACGCCCTTGGCGTTCCTTACCAAACCCGGGCAAGGCATAAATATTGGCCAAAACGTGTGGCACGGGGTGCTGACCACACTCGGTGAAATAAGCGATTTTGTGGTGGTCGACCGGGGTGGGCGCGGCGACAATTTGGAAGAATATTTCTTTGAAGAAGGATTTATCGTAGATTTTGGCGACTAGCGCCGATCCAATTTGCGTCCCAACACCAGCGAGCTTTGCGTGCGGCGCACGCCGGGAATGAGGGCGATTTCGTCGATTACCTCGTCGATGTCTTCAAGTTGCGGGGCTTCTACGGATACCAGCAAATCGAACTCTCCGCTAATCGCAAGGCTCAGTTTAACTTCGGGAAAGCTGGCCAGCTTTTCATTGATTTGCTTATTCTGTTGCTGCAGCACTTCGATCAGCACAAAGGCTTCGACCATCTGTTGGCCGGGATCTTGCGCCAATTTTACCGTGTAGCCTGTTATATAACCCATGCGCTCAAGCCGTGTGATGCGTTCATGCACAGTGGTGCGGGCAATACCCAGTTTCTTGGCAATATCAGAGGTTTTTGCCCGCGCATTGGCCTGCAACAGGGCAACCAACTCGCGGTCTAAATCATCTCGTAGAGGTCGATTGGTCACGGCATGCTCTCGCTTCGGTATTTCGGCAATTATCCGACATTATGACGATTTGGTCCATCCCAATTGTTCTCATTGATTCAGTGTAAACTTGAGTTAACGAACGATTTAGAATCGTCATTTCAACGGATCTCTGTGATATTTATCGTCATAATGACGATATTCAGCGTTTCGTATCGCTATATTCTGACAGTCATTTCCAGCACAATAGTCCCAGTTTAGTTTTCCAACCTGAGGGATAAATATGAATTGGGAAGTTTTGGTTGTTGGCGGTGGTAAAATTGGTCGCATGGTGGCGGTGATTTTGCAAAATGCGCCAGAGTTCAACGTCACAATCGCCGATGCAGACGAAAAGATGCTCGCACAAGTGGCCGAACTTGGTATTGCTACGAAGAAGGTTGACGTTTCCAACGAAGTTGAGCTTTTGGGCGCGCTTGATGGCAAAAACGCTGTATTGAGCGCCGCGCCCTATTTCTTAACACCAGCCATTGCAACCGCTGCGAAGAAAGCCGGAGCCAACTATTTCGATCTTACTGAAGATGTGAAATCGACGAAGTTTGTGATGGATTTGGCCAAAGACGCCAAGTCAGCCTTTATGCCTCAGTGTGGTTTGGCCCCGGGCTTTGTCGGCATTGCCGGTTATCACTTGGCCAAGCAATTTGATTCAATCGAAGATTTGTCCATGCGTGTGGGTGCGTTGCCACGCTACCCAACAAACGCCCTTAAATACAATTTGACCTGGTCCACCGAAGGTTTGGTCAACGAATATTGCAACCCATGCGAAGCATTGGTTGATGGTCAGCTTAAGGAAGTTGCGCCGCTTGAGAATTTGGAAAACTTTGCGCTTGATGGTGTCGACTATGAAGCCTTTAACACGTCAGGTGGTTTGGGCACTTTGTGCGACACGCTTGCGGGCCGCGCACAAAATGTTTCTTATCGGTCTATCCGCTACCCAGGTCACCGCGATATTTTGCATATTTTGCTCAACGACCTCAAACTGAACAAGCGCCAAGACCTCATGTGCGAAATCTTTGAAAATGGATTGCCCCGCACACGCCAAGACCAAGTGACGGTATTCTGTACAGCAACGGGCATGATTGATGGGCAATTCGAAGAGCGCTCATTCGTCAATGTGTCCACCGCCATGGATGTTGCAGGCCGCAATTGGAGTGCCATTCAAATCACCACAGCGGCCGGCGTAACTGCAGCGATGGATCTGATGCGTCAGGGCCGTTTGCCACAAGAAGGTTTTGTGCGCCAAGAACAAATTGATTTGGATGAGTTTTTGGCCAACCGATTTGGCGCCCTTTATTTGGGCAAGCCGTTCGAAGCACAGGGCGCAACACCTAAAGCGGCATAAGGTATAGACCGCCAAGACTGAGCATTGTGTAACAAGAAATTGCACATTATGCGAAATGATGGGTCAATTTTGAGCAATTCTTTGACTATTCAAGAGATTGCTGACCCTTCATAATCAAATCTTGCAATGTCGGACTTTGTGCTGACATTGCTTTGATCACAAGAGGGGTGATCCGTTTTTGGTTGGAGGACCAAGGACGCGCGCTATAAGTCTTTAAAAGAAGATCATGCGCATCAACGGGAGGAACATGGCGGATTTTTCACACCCAATTGGGCAATGGCCCAAGGCAAGGCTTGCGCCAATTGTTGCGCGCTGCGCTTTTGTGTGCCAATTGCACGCCACAAAATCAAAAGCAGATAGAGATTCGGCCAATTTTGCGCAATTGAGGTCAGTTAAGCCTTTGCAGTTGTTTAAAAATGTGCCTAATCTTTGATCAAAGAGTTCAAGAAAGTCACCATGGTAGAAAACCAAACTCCGGTCATTGAAATCCGAGATCTGCACAAGAGCTACGGCGACCTAGAGGTCCTCAAAGGCATCGATATTGCGGCCAACAAGGGCGACGTGGTTAGTCTTATCGGTTCGTCGGGTTCTGGAAAATCAACCCTGTTGCGCTGCGCCAACCTGCTTGAAGATAGTCAGCAGGGCGAAATATTGTTTGATGGCACCCCCATCAAATGGAAGGGCCAAGGCCTGAGCCGTCAACCAGCTGACAAAGAGCAAGTGATTGCGGTGCGCACAAACCTTTCAATGGTCTTCCAACAGTTTAATCTGTGGTCGCATATGACGATTTTGCAAAATGTGATGGAAGCGCCTTTGACTGTTTTGGGTCAAGACCCCAAAGAAGTTGAAGAACGCGCCCGCATGTTGCTGGACAAAGTGGGCATTGGCGACAAATGTGACGTGTTCCCCGCCATGCTTTCCGGTGGGCAACAACAGCGCGCAGCCATTGCCCGCGCGTTGGCAATGGAACCTGAAGCCCTATTGTTTGATGAACCCACATCCGCGCTTGACCCAGAACTGGAGCAAGAAGTGGTGAAGGTGATCAAGGATTTGGCGAAGGAAGGGCGCACCATGCTTTTGGTGACCCACGATATGAAATTGGCAGCCGATGTTTCTGACAATGTGGTGTTTTTGCACCAGGGTAAATTGGAAGAACAGGGGCCGCCAGCCGAGCTGTTTGGCAACCCCAAATCAACACGGCTAAAGCAATTCCTTAGTGCTGGATCTCACGAATAGGCCGGTGCTAAGGCAATCACAAAACCAAAAAACTTATCCAAGGGAGACTAAAATGAAAAAAATCATTATGTCAGTTGCCATTTTGGCAATGAGCTCAAGCTTCGCGCTTGCAGACACTATTCGCATGGGTACTGAAGGCGCCTACCCTCCATATAACTTTATCAATGATGCTGGTGAAGTTGACGGTTTTGAGCGTGAGTTGGGCGATGAGCTTTGCAAACGCGCAGAACTCACTTGTGAGTGGGTGACCAACGAGTGGGATTCAATTATCCCGAACTTGGTTTCAGGCAACTATGACACTATCATCGCGGGCATGTCGATTACCGACGAGCGTGATGAGGTGATCGACTTCACCCAAAACTACACCCCTCCATCACCATCAATCTATGTTGCAGCATCTGCTGACGTTGATGTAACCACCGGCATTATTGCTGCGCAAACTTCAACCATTCAATCAGGTCATGTTGCTTCTTCTGGCGCAACACTTGTTGAATTTGCAACACCTGACGAAACATTGGCTGCTGTGAAAAATGGCGAAGCTGATGCGGTTTTGGCCGACGTTGATTTCTTGCGCCCTGTGGCTGAAGAATCAAACGGCGAATTGGTTATTGTTGGTGAGCCTGTGTTCCTTGGCGGCGGTGTTGGCCTTGGTGTGCGCGAAAGTGACAATGAACTTCGTGACAAATTTGATGCGGCTATCCAGTCAATGAAAGACGATGGCACATTGAACACGATGATCACAAAATGGTTCGGTGCAGACGCTTACACGTTCTAATCTGATCTAACCTATTTGACGGGGCGCTTGCGCCCCGTCATCTAACATTCAAGAAATGAGCTAATGTTCTCCTTTTGCGCCGAGCCTGACATTCTCGAAGGTCTCCAGTGGGTAACTTGCTACCTCACCACCGGAAAGCACTTCGCATTTTACGCGTCATTTGGCACCGTTATGTTGCTGCTTGCGGTAACTGCGCCCGTGGCGCTTCTGTTTGGTTTTGGTGGCGCAACCGCTGCACGCTCAACCATTGCGCCCTTGCGCTGGTTTGGCAAAGGCTACACAGCCATTGTGCGCGGCATTCCTGATATCGCGTTTTTCATGTTTTTTGTGATCGCGCTTGATCAGGCTTTTGAATTTGTTCGCCACAAAGTTTTGTGCCCCGAATGGACGGACCCGATCCGCCAAGGCAATGATTTTGTGGTCTGTTCCGCAGCCAAATTACCACTGTCTTCTTCCCCCCAATGGATGCATGAGACATATGGGTTTATGCTGGCGGTTTTAACCTTCGCTATCGTTTTTGGCGCGTTCGCGGCCAATGTTTTATATGGCGGCATGGGCGCGGTTCCGCGCGGCCAACTAGAAACCGCCGAAGCTTACGGCATGAGCCGCCGCCAAACATTTTGGCGCATCTTGGTGCCACAAATGTGGATTTATGCGCTTCCCGGCCTGTCCAACCTTTGGATGATTTTGATCAAAGCCACACCGCTCCTGTTCTTGCTTGGGGTAGAAGATATTGTTTATTGGGCGCGTGAATTGGGCGGTTCGAAAACTCAAGTTTTCTCCTATCCGCATCCGGATTGGCGGCTTTATTATTTCCTTGGCCTATTGGTGTTCTATTTATCCCTGACCAAAGTTAGCGAGATCGTTCTGAGCAACCTCACCGATAAGCTATCCAAAGGCCAAGCCACTATGGGTGGCGAATCCCAAAGAAAGGCGGTTGCGTCATGAATGCCTGCCTTCAAACCATTGCAGATTATGGCCTGCGCTCAGTGGGCATTGGCCAACGCCTATTGCCCAAATCTGATTTCACCCTATGCGAGCAGTTCACCCTGATCGGCTCTGGCATGATTTGGAATATTTATTTCGGCCTTATTGCTTTGACCACTGGCTTCTTTTTGGCCACGGCGATTGCAGTTGCGAAAAATTCGAACAATTATTGGGTGCGCAAACCCGCCGAATGGTTCATCTTTTTGTTCCGTGGCTCGCCCTTGTTCATTCAGTTTTTCTTGGCCTATGAAATTTTCGTTCAATTGCCTAAATGGGGCATCGACATAAATTTAGGCTTCACCGAAATTACAGCTGAAACCCGCTGGTTGACCAAGGCCTGGCTTGGGGCGGTGATCGTGTTGTTCCTAAATACCGCCGCCTATTCAGGCGAGATATTTTACGGCGCGTTGCGCTCTGTCCCCAAGGGCGACATTGAAGCAGCGGACGCTTACGGGTTAAGCGGTTGGCCCCGGTTCAAAAGGATCATTTGGCCCACCATGTTGCGCTTGGCTTGGCCTGCTTACACCAACGAAGCAATCTTTTTGTTCCACGCCACAACCTTGGTGTTTTTCTCTGGCTTCCCCGCCTGGCAACAGCGCGGCGACGCGCTTTATTACGCTAGCTATTTCGCGGACAAGACCTTTAACCCGTTTGTTCCTTACCCGATTTTGGGCATGTATTTCATCATGCTGACGCTTTGCGTGATCGGGGTTTACGGGCTGATCAACAAACGCTTGAACCGCCACGTGCCTGCGAACCAACGCCAACGAATTAAGTTTAAGCCGCAGATTATTCGCTAGGTCACCCCACCCTTAATCCTTCCCCATCAAGGGGAGGGACTAAGGGTGGGGGGGGGATAGCTTTCATCACTAAGGCTTTTCAACAGTTCTCAAACACCAATATCTCCGCCATGGATTGCCATGCGAAGGGACAATAATGCGACGCGCGAGACAGTGAATGGCTCTGTTAAAGCGCTTAGAGAAATATGTGTAGAGACAATCCTTGTCTCGCGCCAACCAAATGCTGCATGGCGATCAACTGCCCCGGGGTGCTAAACCCTTCTATCCCCTTGCTCCGCGTTCCATCAAAACTGTTTTGATCTCTTGCGATCATTTGATGAGTGCCAGTTGGCACAGGTGAGAAACAATACCCACCAAACATCTTACAAGCTGCCTTCGGTGTCAGGCTGGACATTTGATAACCAAGCGAAACACGGCGACCCGTGCTTCATTTGACCCGGCTTTCCTTATGAGGGTTTTGGTACAGATTGGTGAAAGCGATCAGCGCTGTGCTTTTTGTGTTTTTGACCCCGGATCAAGTCTGGGGTGGTGCGATTGGGTTGGACAAATACGCCTTCCGTCTCGCACCGTCCCGCACTTGATGCGGGACCTACTCACTTTCAACACACCGCAGGATCATCACCAACAACCAAACAAACTCCACACGACCCCAACAACGCGTCCGCTGTCCGCAGGGTCTTCAAGAAAGCTGCGATCATTATAGGGCGCGGGGAAATGCCGGGGATAAGATTTTTTTGGTGGCTGATGGTTCGAATACCACCCACCTCGTCATACTCGGGCTTGACCCGAGTATCCATATCCCGCGCCTGTTCGGGTTCCGCCGTTCCAAATCATTGCGCAACGCTCAACAACAAAGTCATCATGGACCCTCGGGTCGAGCCCGAGGGTGACGAAGAGAGGGGCGATGCATTGTGCCCCTCATCCTGAGCATGTCGAAGGATCGAGCTACCGTGCACTTCATTCGTGGTTCGCCCTTCGACAAACTCAGGGTGAGGTTAGCTGTGAGGTAGTTGGATGTCGCTCGGAGTTTGACGCGTGTTGCCCGCACTGCAAGACCCCGCATCAAGTGGGGCAGCCAGAGGGTGCGTGTTCCCCACCTCTAGGGCATTTCCGGACAACTGTGCGGCGCTCGCGCCGCGTAGGCTGAGCCAGGATCGGGCGAGACCCGTGGAAGGCTGCTGCGCCATACTCAGACGTCATCCCTGCGTAGGCAGGGATCCAGGCCGGAGCAAACCAAACGCAGCATTTTTTGAGGATATTCTCGCCTGGGCCCCGGACTAAATCCGGGGTGACGGTGGGATGTGGGGGCCAAAGCTTCAACTCGACCAATCGTTCCGCGCCCCTACCTCATCCTGAGCTTGTCGAAGGATGGAGCTACCGTGCACTTCATTCGTGGTTCGACAGGCTCACCACGAGGGTGGGGATGTTGTTCCGAGGCAGACGGATAGTGCAACCACCCGTTGATCCCGCATTAAGTGCGGGGATGCCGGTATGGATATGCCCAGCTAATTGGGGCATTCCCGGACACTGTGCGGCGTTTGCGCCGCGCAGGCTGATCCGGGATCGGGAGAAACCAAGGTACCAAAGCTTGCTCGCCACTCAGCCGACATCAGTTTTGCACAGGAATGTGCGATTGAGAGAGGGTTACTTCAACTCCCCACAAGCCTTCTGAATCCGCGAAATCGCTTCTTCCAACTCACTCTTAGCTGCCGCATAAGAAATGCGGAAGTAGGGCGATAAGCCGAAGGCTGAACCGGGGACGATTGCCACGTGAGCAGTTTCCAAAATATAGCGGCAGAAGTCGCTGTCGGAATTGATTTTGGTGCCGTCGGGGGCAACCTTGCCGATGAGGCCTTCGCAGGATGAGAAGGTATAAAACGCGCCTTCTGGGGTGCGGCAGTGAACGCCTTCAATGGCGTTAAGGCCAGCAACAACCAAGTCGCGGCGTTCTTGGAAAGAGGCGGCGCGGGTAGCAAGAAATGTTTCGTCACCATCCAGCGCTTCAATGGCAGCGGCTTGGGAAATTGAGGAGGGGCACGAGGTGGCCTGGCTTTGAATAACCGCCATGGCGCGGATCAACTCTTCTGGCCCAGCACCGAAGCCCAAGCGCCAGCCAGTCATGGCATGGGATTTTGACACGCCATTGATGATCAGCGCACGGTCCTTAAGGCGTGGTTCCACTTGTACGGGGGTCACGAACTGGAAATGATCATAAATGATGTGCTCGTAAATATCGTCGCTCATCAACCACACATGGGGGTGCTTGAGCAGCACATCGGTGATGGCTTGCAGTTCTTCAGCCTTATAGGCGGCGCCTGTGGGATTGCTTGGTGAGTTGAGCAACAACCACCGGGTTTTATCGGTAATTGCAGCTTCAAGCTGGTCGGGTTGCAGCTTGAACCCTGCGTCCCCCGGGCATTGCACCAAAACGGGCACACCGCCGCAAATGCGCACGATGTCGGCGTAGGTGGTCCAAAATGGGGTCGGTATCACCACCTCGTCGCCATCATTCAGCGTGGCCATGAAGGCGTTATAAAGAACCTGTTTTGCGCCAGCAGACACGGAGATGTTTTTTGGCTCATATTTGAGCCCATTGCCGCGTGCCAATTTGCGGCACACGGCAAGCTTTAACTCAGGCGTGCCATCGAGCGGGGTATATTTTGTCATCCCCGCATCAATGGCTTTGTGGGCGGCATCTTTGACATGGTCTGGCGTGTCAAAATCTGGCTCGCCAGCGCCCAGAATAATCACCGGGTTGCCTTCAGCTTTCAACTCGCGGGCGCGGGTTGAAATTTTGATGATCTCTGACACCGAAATGTCAGAGATACGGTTTGCACGTCGAAAACTAGACGGTGATTGAATTGGGGCGTTCATGTCAGATGCTCTTTAAATGCGGTTGCCTATTAGATATCGAAAGAAACGCCCTGAGCCAATGGCAATTCGGTGCCATAGTTCACTGTGTTTGTGGCGCGGCGCATGTAGCCTTTCCATGCGTCTGAGCCACTTTCACGACCGCCGCCAGTTTCTTTTTCGCCACCAAACGCGCCGCCAATTTCCGCACCTGATGTGCCGATATTAACGTTTGCGATGCCGCAATCTGAACCAGAAGCGGACAAGAAGTTTTCTGCTTCACGTACGTTCAGGGTGAAGACCATTGAAGAAAGACCCGCGCCAACCGCATTTTGCATTTCAATCGCGTCGTCAAAGTCTGTGTATTTCACGACATAAAGGATTGGGGCAAATGTTTCTTCAAACATTGGGCCAGACTGAGTTTGCATTTCAACAACAGCTGGGCGGTAGTAATAAGCACCCTCATTGCCTTCAACATCGACCCGTTCGCCACCAACAATTTTGCCGCCAGCAGCTTTCGCAGCCGCCAAGGCTTTCTCCATGTTGGACGCAGCGTCTTTGTCGATCAGTGGGCCAACCAGCGCATCAGAAGTCAATGGATTGCCGATTGAAACGCCCTCATAGGCTTTTTTGAGTTGCGGCACGAGTGTGTCGTAAATGCTTTCATGCACGAACAAACGACGTGTTGATGTGCAGCGTTGCCCTGCAGTACCCATGGCACCAAAAGCAATGGCACGCACCGCCATATCAAGGTCAGCAGATGGGCAAACGATACCGGCGTTGTTGCCGCCAAGTTCAAGAATTGAACGGGCGAAACGTTTGGCCAAACGCGGACCAACTTCGCGGCCCATGCGGGTTGAACCGGTGGCAGAAACCAGCGCCACTTTTTCATGATCAACCATCACTTCGCCGCCAACACGATCCGCCACAAACATGGTGGCCAAGCCTTCAGGCGCATCGCCAAATTTGGCTAAAGCTTTGTCCATGATCGCTTGGCAAGCCATAGCGGTCAAAGGAGTTTTTTCAGATGGCTTCCAAATGGTTGCATTGCCACATGCCAAAGCAAGAGCGGCGTTCCATGCCCAAACAGCCACGGGGAAGTTGAACGCTGAGATGATGCCCACAACGCCCAAGGGGTGCCATGTTTCCATCATGCGGTGATCAGCGCGCTCGGTTGCAATGGTCAAACCATATAATTGGCGGGAAAGACCAACTGCGAAATCGCAAATGTCGATCATTTCTTGCACTTCGCCCAAGCCTTCAGAAGGGATTTTACCCGCTTCAATAGAGACCAAACGGCCAAGCTCGTCCTTATGCAAGCGCAGTTCTTCGCCAAGCAAACGCACCAATTCACCGCGACGGGGGGCTGGCACTTTGCGCCAAACTTTAAACGCGTCATGGGCTTTATCGATTTGCGCTGAGATTTGATCGGCGCTGGCCAATTTCACATTGGCAATGACTTCGCCGGTTGTTGGCGTGTTGACGGCCAAATCGCCGCCTTCAAGGGCCGCAACATCGACTCCGAGTTTTTGCAACAGGTCTTTGGTTTGATCTTTGACGCTCATCATTGGCTCCAAAATTTTGTGACGAGGCAATCCGCCGGTCTGAGGTGGACTGCTATCTGTGTTGAAATGACTGGCTTTGCGCCCGATGTCACATTGGACGAATGGGGTTGGCTTGGCCTTTTAAATTCGTATTTCTCATGATAAAGCAATGAAATGCCCTAAAGAAGCAATGATTTTTCATTACTTGATGAGGAAAAATTATGCATACCAGTCGTCGCAACTTCCCCTCGATCAATACGCTGAGCGCGTTTGAGTGTGCCGCGCGGCACCTTAATTTCACCCGTGCCGCCGAGGAAATGAACCTCACCCAAAGCGCTATTTCGCGCCAAATCCGCGATTTGGAATTACAACTTGGGGTGACCTTGTTTGAACGTATTCGCAAGCGGGTCGTATTGACCGAAGCGGGCGCACGGTTTTTGGTGGATGCAAAATATCTGATTGAGCAGACCGAAGGGTTGGTTTATCGCACCATGGCATCGGCCAAGGCGGACGCAACGCTTTCGGTGGCCACACTGCCCACCTTTGGCTCCCATTGGCTTGCACCCAGATTGCCCGAATTTTTGGAGAACAATCCCAAACTGGCGGTAAATCTTGAAAGCCGCTGGACCCCATTTTCTTTGCAAGAGCAGTTTTTTGATGTGGCGGTACATTTTGGGCGACCGATATGGGCGGGGGCATCGTGCCAACCTTTGTGCGCTGAATATATGCTGCCCGTGGCGTCAAAAACACTGATCGAGGCGCATGGCATAAAGAAAGCTGAGCATTTGGCCAAAGCGCCATTGCTGCACTTACAATCCCGACCAACGGCTTGGCGAGATTGGTTTGAACAGCAAAAAATTGACAATGACGAGCCGTTTCGTGGCCACCGCTTCGACCAATTCTCAATGATAATTGAAGCCTGTTTGGCGGGTTTGGGCGTTGGCTTGCTGCCCCAATATCTAATTGAGCGCCAAATTGAATTGGGCCGCTTGGTGGTGATCGACCCAAGGCCGTTGCAAACGGACGATGCCTATTTTCTGGCCATTCCAGACGATAAGGCGGAAAAGCCGGGTGTGGTGGAATTCACCAATTGGATCCGCTCGCAGATCAGCCACCCCATTATTGAAACGGCTGAATAGTCAGCCGTTTCATCGGTAAAGGTCTAGTCGAATTTGATTTCGTTATCGCCAAGATAAACGTTGGTTGCCTGGCAAATGTCGATCGAAATGGGCTCGTCCATCACCTCAGAGCCGTCACTACCAAGCCAGCCAACTTGAAACAATTGGTCGCACGCGCCGGTTTCGGCAAAAAACTCAGCGCTTGCAGATTGACCAGGCGCCATTTGATCGGCCAGCCAATTGGCGCTCCAACCATTCCCGTCGTTGGTGTAAAAACCCACAACCACATTACCCGCGGTATCGTTATAAATGCTGAATGTGCCCCCTGTTCCAGACTGGGCGAAAGCCGCAGTACCGAACAAGCTTGCAGCAAAAACCCCAGCAACAGCCAGGCTCTGATTTACGATTTTCATAAGATGTTCTCCCTCAACACTAAAGAAAATACGTAATTTTGAAGTATTTGGCAAGCAAACCGTTTCGCTCTAACCTTCTGATCGATTGGTCAATATTTCTGGATTTACACGTTTTTCAATCATGCTTCGCTTTTTTCGTTAGCGGAGAACCACGCCACCAGCTCGGCACTGTTTTTCACCCCTATGGCTTTCATGGTGCGCGCCCTATGGGCTTCAACGGTGCGTTTTGAAAGACCGATCTCTTTTGCGATTTGGGCGTTGGTTTTACCTTGGGCCACCAGTGTGATGATTTGCTTTTGCCGGTCTGTCAGTTGCTCACTATTGGGCCTTAAAGGGCGGTGCAACGGCTCAAAACAATATAGGGCGCGGGCAAATGGATCCCCCGGGGACATGGAGCGGCCTCGCACTTGGCACCAGAATTCTGACTTATCGGCGCGACGCATGATGCGTTCATCATAATAGGTGACACCGCCCGCAAAATTGGACTTCCACATTTCGCCGGTCCGCACAAAATCCATGAATTTTGGATAGAGCAGATGAAAGCTCGTATTGTGTAGCTCCTTAGGCGTAAAGCCAAATATGGTGGCGAATTCTATGTTGCATTCTTTGATGATGCGATGCTGGGCAAAAACCAATGGCACTGGCATTTCAGCCAATTCAAAGCGGTTCAATATTGCGCCGGACTGTGTATTTTCATGAGCATTCATTGCGTATAAATACGACTAAACAAATGCAATGTGCAAGCCTTAACCTTTACCCCAGTTAGAATTCTGATTGCGGGGGAGAGGCAAAATGTGGATGCAGGACGTGGTTTTATTGAGCGCCAAGCGCACGCCAATTGGCACGTTGGCGGGCAGTTTGTCTGGCTTTACCGCGGCCCAATTGGGCACAATCGCGATCAAGGCGGCGGTTGCCGCCTCGGGTATTGACGGCGAGAAGATCGACGACGTGATAATGGGGCAGGTCTTAACCGGCGGCGCTGGGATGAACCCTGCCCGACAAGCGTCGCGCAATGCAGGCATACCAGATCAAGTTCCTGCTGCTACGATCAATCAAGTGTGCGGCTCTGGTCTTCGTGCCATTATGTTAGGGGCACAACAAATTCAAACCGGAATTGCGGATTTCGTTGTTGCTGGGGGTCAAAGCATGACCAATGCACCCCATGTGGCCAACATCCGACAGGGCAAGAAAGCGGGCAATCTCGACTTCGTCGACAGCATGATGTTTGACGCGCTAACGGACGCGTTCTTCAACTACCCTATGGGCCACACAGCAGAAAATGTGGCAAAAAAGTATAGTCTTAGCCGGCAAGAGCAGGACGAATTCGCCTGTTTATCACAACATAAGGCCGCAGCGGCGCAGGCCGCTGGTTTTTTTGCCAAAGAGATTGTGCCTATTGAACTTAAGACCCGCAAATCAACGACCATGTTTGAGGCTGACGAAGCGGTGCGCGGGGACAGCCAGATTGAAGTGCTGGGCAAGCTAAGGCCGATTTTTGATGCTGAAGGGTCGGTGACCGCCGCCAACTCGTCAGGCATTAATGATGGGGCTGCAGCAGTGGTTTTGGCCAATGCAGATATTGCGGCGCGTGAAGGATTAAACCCAATTGCCCGGATCTGCGCGTTTGCCCACACCGGGCTTGATCCCGCCTATATGGGGCTTGGCCCCATTTCTGCCACCCGGTTGGTGGCACAGCGGGCGGGTTGGTCATTGGATCAGGTGGATTTGTTTGAGTTTAACGAAGCTTTTGCCGCCCAAAGTTTAGCGGTGGTGAAAGAGCTGGCTGTTGACCCCAAAAAGGTCAATATTCATGGTGGAGCGATTGCTTTGGGCCACCCCGTGGGCATGTCGGGAACGCGGGTTCTGGGCACATTGGCCCATGCGCTTGAACAGCGCGGTGGCGGACGCGGCATCGCCAGCCTTTGTATTGGTGGTGGAATGGGCATTGCGATGGCCATTCAAGTTGGCGAGTAAAATTTAGTCCCGCAAAAGCGGGCTGAGGGAGAAGGACATGAATAAAGTATATGACACACCCGAAGAGGCTTTAGAGGGTGTTCTTAAAGATGATATGTTGATCGCGTCGGGGGGCTTTGGGCTTTGCGGCATTCCTGAATTGCTACTCAACGCCATCAGAACGGCGGGCAACAAGGGGCTAACATTTGCGTCAAACAACGCTGGTGTTGATGATTTTGGCATTGGCATTTTGCTGCACACCAAACAGGTCAAAAAGATGATCTCGTCCTATGTTGGCGAAAACGCTGAGTTTATGCGCCAGTATCTTTCTGGCGAGTTAGAGCTTGAGTTTAACCCGCAAGGCACATTGGCTGAACGCATGCGGGCGGGTGGCGCTGGCATTCCTGGTTTTTACACAAAAACAGGCGTGGGCACCATTATTGCCGAGGGCAAAGACCACAAGGATTTCAACGGCGAAACCTACATTATGGAAGAGGGTATTTTCGCTGATCTTTCAATTGTGAAGGCATGGAAAGCTGACGAGACCGGCAATGCGATTTTTCGCAAAACTGCGCGCAACTTTAACCCACCCGCGGCCATGTGCGGCAAAGTGTGTGTGATGGAAGTTGAAGAGATTGTGCCTGTTGGAACTTTGGACCCAGACCATATCCATCTGCCGGGTATTTATGTGCACCGCATCGTAAAAGGCACCCACGAAAAACGAATTGAACAACGCACAGTGAGGGAGGCATAAGATGGGCTGGACTAGAGATCAAATGGCTGCCCGCGCGGCACAAGAGTTGCAAGACGGTACATATGTGAACCTTGGCATTGGCATTCCAACCATGGTGGCCAACTATATTCCTGATGGGATCAATGTCACCCTTCAATCGGAGAATGGGATGCTGGGAATGGGGCCATTCCCTACCGAGGACAAAATTGATGCCGACCTGATCAACGCGGGCAAGCAGACAATCACCGAGTTACCGCAAACCGCCTATTTTGACAGCGCTACGTCGTTCGCCATGATTAGGGGCGGCAAAATTGCCATGGCGATTTTGGGTGCAATGGAAGTTGCGGAAAACGGCGACCTAGCAAATTGGATGATTCCGGGCAAGTTGGTGAAAGGCATGGGCGGTGCGATGGACCTTGTGGCCGGTGTTGGCCGCGTTGTGGTTGTTATGGATCACACCAACAAGCATGGGGATTCAAAAATCCTCAAAGAATGCACGCTGCCGCTCACAGGAAAAGCAGTAGTTGATCGGATCATCACTGATCTGGGTGTTTTTGATGTGCAACCAGACGGATTAGAAATTGTTGAAATGGCACCTGATGTTTCTCGGGAAGACATCCTGAACGCCACCCAGGCAAAGATCATCAATTAGAGGTGAAATGCGCCCCACCTTTTATCCCTCCCCATCAAGGGGAGGGAAATTCCTTTTACCAAAAGCATCTATGTGGTGGCTAAACGATCACCAAATCGCGTGGGCGATCTGATAGAACTTCAGGACCGTCAGCGCGCAAAATCACGATCTCTTCCAGCCGGACGCCGAACTTGCCCGGCAGATAAATCCCCGGCTCGATTGAAAAGACCATGCCTTCATCCAGCACCACATCGGATGATGCGGAAATATAGGGCGGTTCGTGAATTTCGATGCCCAGGCCGTGACCCGCACGATGGGTAAAGAACTCCCCATACCCTGCTTCAGCGATTACAGATCTTGCGGCATCATCGACTTGTTTGGCGATCACGCCAGGTTTTGCAGCTTTCAGGGCCGCTTGCACCGCCGCTTCAACAATTGCGTGCACCTTTTTATATTCTTCGCTGGGTTCGCCGATTGATACCATGCGCGTGATATCGCTGGGGTAGCCTTGTTTAAAGCCCCCAATATCCACCACAATTGTATCGCCCTGTTTGAGCACCCGATCGCTGGTGTGGTGATGGGGGAACGCGCCATTTTCGCTGGCACCCACAATGTCAAATGCTGGTTTTGCGCCCTCAGCGATGAAATGATTTTTAACCGCTTCGGCCACATCGTTTTCGGTTACACCCGGCTTGATTGCATTGGCAGCGGCTTGCTGGGCATCATCGGCAATCAAAGCGTTCATTTTGAGCAGCAGATATTCGTCGTGCTCCTTGCGCATCCGCAACGGTCCAACAGAGCGCTCGGTGAAACAATGCTTTGCCCCGGGCAAAGCTGTTAGTAGATTAAGGGCAAAATCTGCGCGCATGGTCTCATCAAGAGATACCAAATTCACTTTTTCGGGCGCAACTTTTTGCAGCGCTGCGGTCAATGCATCGGCATAACCGTCCGCATCGGCCCAGGTGAAAAACTCAATATCTGTGTGTTCACGCACCGCATCAGCATTTAGGGCGGGCATTATAAATGCATGGTGGTTTGGGCCGATAAGCAGCAAGCACATACGCTCGTCTGGATAAGGATGATAGTCGAGCAGCCATTGGATGTGGGCACCCGGACCCAACGCGACCAAATCGACGCCTTCATTTGCCATTTGCGCTCTTAAGCGCGCTAATTTATCGGCAACTTTATCGACCATTATCATTCCCTCATGTCCGGCACCAAAGTGGGCCATCAAAATAATTATGATAAGATCAATATAGTTTTAGCTGATTTGTCAATATAAACTGGGCTGGCCGGCAGACCGGCCAACCCAAATCAAGCCTATTGCGCGACGCAATCAAGACCCGGTGCATTGTTTCCGCGCAACACCAATTGTTGGTCATTGATAATCGCACTTGTTCCCCCGAAGATGTTTTGGCTGCGCCCTGCAACGCTTGCGCGGTGCACAGCATAACGTTCATCGATAATGGCGAAGCCATGGTTGGGGGCAATGAGCACTTGGGCGCGGCTTCCGTCGTCGCACTGATAGCTTTTAACAAAGGCGCTTGGGTCAGCTCTGTCCATTTTATCTTTGATGGAAAAAGTGACATCTTTATTTGGCGAAGCATAGGTTGCAATACAGCGCCCACCGGGGCGGCGCACTTCCCAAGATTGACCTTCACGCGCATCAACCGTTAGCCGCGCACCCGGCGGCACATCGCGCACGCGCACGCGCTGCCCATTTGGCTGGATTTGAAACAAGTCGTAGCTGTTTGATCCATTGTTGACGAAGGAGGATTTGACCTGACGTTGCCCAAGCGGGGTGGGCAGATCCGTTTGCGTACACAAGAAGTCAGGGCTATTTTGATAGGCCTGCAAAACCGCTTGTGCTGCGGAACTGGTGCGGCCAATTTCGACCTTAATTTTGCCATCGCTTTGGGCGGACAGATTATTGAAGATATCCGCGATCGAATTAAACACTTGCTCTTCCGCACTCGGCCGGTCTGGGGTGAGATTATCGATCGGCTCAGCAACCGGCGCTGCTTCATAGGGGCGACAAGCCGCAACAAATTCGCGCACAGGCTTGGCACTGCCTTTAAGCGAATAGGTGCTCATCCGGTCCCCATCCATGGCGATATGAACCACATTGCCCGCCGCCAAACTGGCCCAAAATGGATCGTCTATATCCATGCCAGCAACAGGCACTGCGCCCCATTCGATGCCCTGAACAGTGCGGGTGCGCGCCGTCAGTTTACCTTGATTGCCAATGGTATCCCAAAAGATCTCAACATTGCGATTATCAGCCATGTTGGGTGGGGCTGAGGCAAACATCACTTCCGCAAAGCCAGATTCTCTTTCGCAACGTGCGGCCAAGCCGATACGGTCTGTGTTCGCATCGCCGAACTGTAATTGCTGGCCACCATTTTGAATGGTGGTGCGTGACCACTTAAGGCTGACATCACCTGTTACGTCGCCAATGACCGATGGGCCATTGAAACGCTGGTTACAGGCGCGAATAAAATTGCGAACAGGGTCGGCACTGCCTTTAAGAGAAAGGCGAAGGCGATGATCATCGTTGGCAATAATTGTGAAGGCACTGCCCGAAATCAGCCCGTTCCACAGACCATGTTGGGTGGTGAGATTAAAGAATGGCGCCGTTAGATTTGGCCCATACGGCGCGCGACCGCCAAATGCATTTTGTTTGCCTTGATATCGCCCCGCCCACATTTGCAAAACCGAGCGTGACGATAGGCCCGCGCGGGCGGGAAACCCTGTTAGGTACAAATCGGCGTTTCGGCTGCCGGGCTGACAAACAGCCACAAACCCTGCAGCGCGGTTGTTTGACGCAAAACGCAGTTGCGCATTGTCGTTCGCATCACGGGGCGCGGTGAAGCGCCATGTGAAGGGAGACGCCAAACTGGTGTCGGTGAGATATTGCGGTGTTGGGGTGAGGGTGACGTCAAAGTTTTGCGCACAAATGTCCAATTTATCTGAAGCCTTGGCCCCAGACGCAAATTCAACGCCAACTGTGGCTTCGCACTTAAACGCTGGGGCACCAACCGCAAGCCGCGTGCGCACGCCGCCAGCGATCCAGCGCAAAATCGGCACTTTGCGGCCATCAACGCTTACACTCGAAATCCGGTCGTCTGTCTGACTTGAGCGAACGGTAAAGACCTCAAAATATTCACGTTTTGGCGCAAGGTCGAGCACAACCTCATTATCGTTGGCGCACAGATCAACCTTCTCGTTGAACCTATTGCCATTGGACAATAGCGCTTCAAGTTGGGTTGTACATTTATAGCCAGAAGGGCCGCGCTTGAGGGTGAACTCTACGCGATTTGAATCCATGAAAGCGGTAAAACTTTGGGGCTGGCCATTTAGCGACATGGAGTAAATGCGCACTTTGGGGTCAGACGGCACAATGGAGATTTGTTTTTGTGATGCGCCACTGCCATCATCTTCAAAGCTAACATTGATCTGCCAAACGCTTTCACACAGGTCATATTGTTTGCGCAAAAAACGCCCGTTTTCGGCAATAATGGAGAGCGTATATTTGCAGCCAAAATTGTGGGTTTCACCGCGAATTTCAATGAAGGTATAACCATTTTGATTGGAAATTATGTTGGCCCGCTGGCCGTCCACAAAAACGGACTGAAGAACAGTATCCGCAGGCGTTGTCTTTATGGTGAGCACGCGCGTTGATAGCTGCGCAAATGCATTTGTGCTCAACAGGAAAAGAACGGAAATGGCCAAGGTGGCATTGGCTAAGAACAGTTTGGCGCGGTGCATGACACACTCCCTTGATTGATCAGCGCCCCCCGCGCTTTTCAGGTGAGTATATTCAATCGTGCCAATATGTCTAAATTATGTGATGGGGGCAAACAAAGGCGCGAGAATTCTATCCCGCGCCCTATAGCGTTTACAAAATGCCCGGCAAGTTCAGCCCTTTTTCGCGCGCGCAATCCAGCGCAATGTCATATCCAGCGTCTGCGTGGCGCATGACGCCGGTCGCTGGGTCATTCCACAGAACACGTTCAATGCGCTTGGCCGCTTCTTTTGTTCCATCAGCAACAATGACCATACCAGAGTGTTGCGAATAGCCCATGCCAACGCCACCGCCATGATGCAGCGACACCCATGTGGCGCCAGAGGCGGTATTTAAAAGCGCATTGAGCAATGGCCAATCGGACACAGCGTCTGATCCGTCTTGCATAGCCTCAGTTTCCCGGTTTGGTGATGCCACTGAACCGCTGTCCAAATGGTCGCGACCGATGACCACTGGCGCTTCGAGTTCGCCATTGGCCACCATTTCATTAAACGCCAACCCCAAACGATGCCGATCACCCAAACCAACCCAGCAAATACGCGCAGGCAGGCCTTGGAACGCGATCCGTTCGCGGGCCATATCTAACCAATTGTGCAGGTGCTTGTTGTCGGGCAGAATCTCTTTGACCTTTTGGTCGGTCTTATAAATATCTTCTGGATTACCGGAAAGCGCTGCCCAACGGAATGGGCCGACCCCACGACAGAACAGAGGACGAATATAGGCAGGGACAAAACCGGGGAAATCAAAAGCGTTTTCTAGCCCCTCGTCTTTGGCGACCTGGCGGATATTATTGCCATAATCCACCGTTGGAATGCCCGCTGCATGGAAGTCGAGCATGGCTTGCACTTGCACCTTCATCGAGGCGCGCGCGGCTTTTTCAACTTCCTTTGGCGCGTTTTCGCGCTTGTCGCGCCAATCGGCCATGGACCAACCGATGGGCAAATAGCCATTGATCGGGTCATGGGCTGAGGTCTGATCTGTCACAATATCCGGGCGCACGCCGCGCTTCACCAGTTCGGGGAATACGTCTGCCGCATTGCCGAGCAGGCCGACCGATTTGGCTTCGCCGGCTTTGGTCCAACGCTCGATAATTTCAAGCGCTTCATCAAGGCTATCGGTTTTCTCGTCGATATAGCGGGTGCGCAACCGGAAATCGATGCTTTCAGGATTGCATTCAACTGCCAAACAAGAAGCCCCGGCCATTACGGCGGCAAGCGGTTGCGCACCGCCCATACCGCCTAGACCACCGGTCAAAATCCATTTGCCTTTTAGGCTGCCGTTATAGTGCTGACGACCGGCCTCCGCAAAAGTTTCATAAGTGCCCTGCACGATGCCTTGTGAGCCGATATATATCCACGAGCCAGCGGTCATTTGGCCATACATGGCCAAGCCCTTTTTATCGAGTTCGTTGAAATGGTCCCAATTGGCCCATTTGGGCACAAGGTTTGAATTGGCGATCAAAACACGCGGTGCTTCTGAATGGGTTTTGAAAACGCCAACCGGCTTTCCGGATTGCACGAGCAAGGTTTCGTCGGTTTTAAGCGTTTTAAGTGTATCAACAATTTTGTCGAAATCGCCCCAAGTGCGCGCTGCGCGGCCAATGCCACCATAGACTACCAATTCATGGGGGTTTTCCGCCACGTCCGGGTCAAGGTTGTTCATCAACATGCGCATGGGCGCTTCGGTTGTCCAATCGCCACAGATCAAATCTTGGCCAATGGGTGAGCGCACGGTGCGGGCGTTTTTGCGTGGATTATCTGTCATTGTTTTTCTCCCCTAGGTGCGCGCATTGGCGGCGCAAAAATCAGTCATCATTGTGAGAATAGTTTTGAGCACGGGACGCAGTTTGTTCGCCTTCGTCTCGTCATAGGTCCAAGGCGCTTGCTCATTGGTAAGGTACGCGCTTTGTGCGGTTTCCATTTGAAAAGCATGCACCCCATGGTTTGGATCAGCGTAATGGCGGGTGGTCCAGCCGCCTTTAAAGCGGCCATTGAGCACTGTTTCAAAACCGGATCGAGCACAAATCTGTAAGGCTTGTTGCTCGATTTCTGGTGCGCAAGTTGTGCCTTCATTGGTGCCAAGGTTGAGATCTGGCAACGTGCCCTCGAACAAAAAGGGCAATATCGAACGGATCGAATGACAGTCGTAGAGCACCACATCGGCGTGCAGCTGTTTAAGGCGCGCGATTTCATCGGCAAGGGCTTGATGATAGGGCGCATGAAAATGCATGCGCCGTTCTTCAACTTCGCCCTTTGTTGGCTCTTCGCCCGCAAAATAGATCGGTTCGCCTTCAAAATCCGTTGTTGGGCAAAGCGTTGTGGTGTTTTGCCCCGGGTAAAGCGAAACGCCTTTTGGGTCACGATTGGCGTCGATCACATAACGCGAGAAGGTGGCGCGCACGATGGTCACATCATCGAGCAATCCATCGTATAGCTGATCAATATGCCAATCGGTGTCGGTGAGCTTGCGCCCCTGATCATTGAGCCTGTCCATCACGTCGTCGGGCACAAAAGTGCCGGTGTGGGGCATGCCTAAAATGATCGGGCCTTTGCCCCGTTTAATCTCAACCGGATGCATTAGCTTGCCAACTCCAAAGTCTGGAGCGCTTGAGCCAATAGGTCTTGCTCAAGCACATATTGGCCTGATTGCACCAATTCTGGCGACATATAGCGGTCTTCATCCAACGCTGGGATTTGCGCGCGCAGTTTGGCGATCAATTCTTCCAGTTTTGGCGCGGTTTTAAGCGGGCCGCGCAACTCGACACCCTGTACGGCGCTGAGCAATTCAATGCCCAAAATGTGGGAGAGGTTGGTGTTCATCTCGAGCAAGCGCCGCGCCGCATGGCAGGCCATAGACACATGGTCTTCTTGGTTGGCGCTGGTTGGGGTTGAATCAACCGAACAAGGATTTGCTTTTTGTTTGTTTTCTGACATCAGCGCTGCCGAGGTGACCTCTGCAATCATAAAGCCAGAATTTAGTCCCGGATTGGGGGTCAAAAACGCTGGCAAGCCGAATGAGAGGGCTGGGTCGACCAGTAAGGCGATCCGGCGCTGGGCAATCGCGCCAATTTCGGCAATCGCCAGTGCAATTTGATCCGCCGCAAAGGCCACAGGTTCGGCATGGAAATTACCGCCTGAAATAATATCGTCATTATCAACAATTAGTGGGTTATCGGTGACCGCATTTGCTTCGATATGCAAGGTTTTTGCGGTTTGGCGCAACAGGTCGATACAGGCACCCATCACTTGAGGCTGGCAGCGCAAACAATAGGGGTCTTGCACGCGCTCATCATTTTCGCGATGGCTTTCGCGAATTTCGGACCCTTCAAGCAAATCGCGCAACATGGCCGCTGCATCTATTTGGCCTTGATGGCCGCGAAGGGTTTGGATTTCTTCGCGAAACGGGGCGTAAGACCCCATGGCCGCGTCCGTGGATAGCGCCCCGGTTACCAGCGCCGTTTTGGCCAAACGCCATGCGTCGAACAGGCCCGCGAGCGCTAATGCGGTTGAGGTTTGGGTGCCATTGATCATGGCAAGGCCCTCTTTGGGCCCCAAGATTATGGGCGACAGGCCCGCAGCCATGAGCGCTTTTTTACCGCTTAGGCGTTGGCCTTTATAAAAGGCTTCGCCTTCGCCAATCATCACCGCTGTGAGATGGGCCAAAGGCGCAAGGTCGCCCGATGCGCCGACCGAGCCTTGGCCGGGGATCATGGGCACGACGCCTTTTGCCAGCATGTCTTGCAGCAATTCAACTGTTGTCCATTTGGTGCCAGACGCACCGCGGCCAAGCGATAGCAATTTGAGCGTCATGATCAGGCGCACAATGTTTTCGCTTAATGGCTCACCAACGCCAGAGGCGTGGGAGAGGATGAGATTGCGCTGCAAAGTTGATGTGTCTTTTTGGGCGATGCGGGTTTTGGCCAATTTGCCAAAGCCTGTGTTCACTCCATATACCGCATCACCGCCCGCCGCAGCGCGTTCGATCACTTGGGCGGCCCGTTCAATTTTAGGGCGTGCTGCATCGATCAATCGAGCGGGGGTGCCGTTTCGATAAATGTCTTCTAGTTGGTCAAGCGTTGCTGCAGCCGGGGTGAGATTAATCACGAATGATGCCTCCAAAAATGGAAAGTTTGAGCGGGTTGAACCCGATTCTATAGGTGAGTTCGGCAGGGCTTTTGACATCCCAAACCGCTAAGTCTGCGCGTTTTCCAACCGCTATTGATCCTGTTTGATCTGCCAACCCCAATGCTTTTGCCGCATTGATGGTGACCCCACGCAATGCTTCGTCCGGCGTCATGCGGAACAAGGTTGCAGCCATATTCATGGTGAGCAGCAGCGAGGTGAGCGGCGAGGAACCGGGGTTGCTATCCGTGGCGATGGCGATGGGCACCTGATGGGTGCGCAATTGCGCAATGGGCGGCATTTGAGTTTCGCGCAGCGTATAAAAAGCGCCGGGCAGCAAGACCGCAACCGTGCCTGTTTTTGCCATGGCTTTCACGCCTGTTTCGTCGAGATATTCAAGATGGTCCGCCGACAATGCGCCATAGGAAGCGGCCATTGCCGCCCCACTTAGGTTGCTCAATTGCTCGGCGTGCAATTTGACCGGGAGACCAAGTTTTTGTGCCGCGTCAAACACCACGCGCATTTGGTCGGGTGAAAAGGCAATGCCTTCACAAAACCCATCCACCGCATCCACCAAGCCTTCTTGGGCCAAAGCGGGCAGCATTTGATTGGCCACATGTTGGATATAGTCGTCGGCCCGGCCTTTAAACTCTGGCGGTGTGGCGTGTGCGCCCAAAAATGTGGTTTTGATGTTGATCGGGCGTAAAGTTGCGAGCTTTTTAGCGGCCAAGAGCATGTTGCGCTCTGAGGTTAGATCAAGGCCATAGCCGGATTTAATCTCGATGGTGGTTACGCCCTCGGCCAACAATGCATCGAGCCGAGGCAGGGCCATTGCAACCAACTGATCAACCGTTGCAGCGCGGGTGGCGGTAACCGTTGATAAAATGCCACCGCCAGCGCGGGCCACTTCCTCATAAGATGCGCCTTCAAGCCGCATTTCAAATTCATTCGCGCGATTGCCGCCGTAAACCAAATGTGTGTGGCAATCGATCAGCCCGGGGGTCACCAGCGCGCCCTGCAAATCATGTTGACGCCATGTGTCAAACGGCGCGGGCACGGCTGCGCTTTGGCCGATCCAAACGATCTGATCATTTTGCACTGCAATTGCGCCATCTTCAATCAGACCGCCATAGCGTTGATCGGGTGAATCCATCAGTGCGATCTGTGTGTTGATCAACAGATAGTTGGTTTTCGACATCAAAATGCGCCCTAAAATTAGTCAGCGTTTTAACAGGCAATGCTTGCCAGCCACAAAAATATGTATATGCTTATTTCTAATATGTCCATACATATTCAATCTGTCAAATGGAACTGAAATGCAGCATATTTTCGCCAAATCTGCCCTATTGCCAAATGGATGGGCAACCAATGTCCGGCTTTCAATTGAGGGCGGCAAAATCTTCGAAGTTGAAACCAACGCGATTAAACAGAAAACCGACACAGACCTTGGCGAGCAGTTGCTATTGCCCGCCATTTCAAATGTGCACAGCCATTCGTTTCAACGAGCGATGGCCGGATTGTCGGAACGGCGCGGGGCCTCAACCGATAGTTTTTGGACCTGGCGCGATGTGATGTATCGGTTTTTGGATCAGCTCAGCGTTGACGATATTCACGCGATTGCCGCCTTCACCTTTATGGAAATGGCAGAAGCTGGTTTTGCTGCGGTGGGTGAATTCCACTATGTGCACCATCAAACTGGGGGCACCCGATACAACAATGTGGCAGAGACCAGTTTGCAGATCATCGATGCCGCACAGGAAGTTGGATTGGGGCTGACCCATTTGCCCGTGCTTTATAGTTTTGGTGGGGTGAATGGCGAACCGCTTAAAGGTGGGCAACAACGGTTTGGCAGCGATTTTAATCTGTTCGCTCGAATGGTTGAAGGCGCGCAATCGGCATTGAGAACCGCGCCTGCTGATTATCATATGGGTGTTGCGCCCCATTCTTTGCGGGCGGTGAATAAGGACCTGTTGGCCCAAGTCACCCAATTACTGCCCGGCGCGCCGGTGCATATGCATATTGCAGAACAACTGGCTGAAGTGGATGACGTAAAAACCCATTGGGGCGCACGTCCCGTTGAATGGCTTTTGGAAAATGCGCCGGTTGATAAACATTGGTGCTTGATCCACTGCACGCATATGACGCCAGAGGAAACCATCGGTTTGGCCGATACGGGGGCTGTCGCCGGACTTTGCCCGATCACTGAAGCCAATTTGGGTGATGGGATTTTTGAGGCGGTGCGCTTTGTTGAACATGGCGGACAATTTGGCATAGGTTCAGACAGCGACTTGCGGATTTCTTTAGCTGAAGAGCTGCGCACGCTAGAGCACTCACAACGTTATAAAACCAACCAGCGCACCGTGTTGGCGAAGCCGCATGGTTCGAACGCGCAATTTCTGTTGCAAAGTGCCGCTGCCGGGGGTGCGCAGGCGCTTGGGCGACAATCAGGGCGCATTGAAGCGGGCCAATGGGCTGATCTGTTTAGCCTAGACCCCCAATTAATTCTGGCGGATGGGCTGAGCGAAAGCCTTGCTTTGGACTATTGGATGTTTGCAGGGCGCAATGACAATGTTCACAACCTATGGTCAGCGGGGCGGCATATTGTTAAAGATGGGCAACATATCAACCGTGCTTCGTTTGAACTGAAATTCAGGCAAACGCTGCGCAAGCTGCGAGCCCTATTGTAATTGATGACCACGCGCCCTGAACCTGTTTATCTCAAGATCAAAAACGAGCTGCTGGACCGCATTCGAAACGGTGAATTGCGGCCAGGGGATAAGGTGGAGCATGAAGAAATAATTGCTCAGCAATATGATTGTGCGCGGGCAACGGTTCACCGGGCCATCCGAGAGTTGGCCGAAGAAGGCTATGTGGAACGCAAACGCCGGGCGGGCACCCGTGTCGCTTCAGCGGGCACACGCGCCACGCGGGTAACCATTCCCCTTGTGCGCCAAGAAATCGAAGAACGCGGAGCCAGCTATCGGTTCACGGTGCTTGAGCAATCGGTAAGGGAAACGCCACAGGCCATAGCCGAAAATTTGGGGGTAGAGCGAGGCACAAAAGCGCTTTATCTACGCTGTGTGCATTTTGCCAGTGACATTCCTTTTCAATTGGAAGAACGCTGGATCAACCTTGAAATGGTACCCGAGGCAGAACACGCCAATTTTGATCAGATCAATCCGAATGAGTGGCTGGTGCAGTCTTCACCCTATTCAGAGGCGGCGCATTTCTTTTCGGCACAAAACGCAAATGCTGAACAAGCCAGCACGCTAAATGTGTTAGAAAACGATGCCCTTTTTGTCATTGAACGCCGCACACATCTTGGCGGCAAAGCAATCACCTATGCCCAATTGTTGCATCCGGGCGCAAACTACCGCATGACGGCCAAAAACTTCAGTTTTTCGACAAAAAATTAACGGTTCCTACTTACATTGAATTTGTATATTTCACAATCCGGTTAAGTTAACATATTAAGTTGTTGCTTTGCCGATCAATTGAGTAGGCGTCCGTGATCAAATTCGATTTCGCAACAAATATGGGGAACAACCCCAACTCGGTTGCCTTAATAGGCGATATTGCTGCGGACTTAGAATTTGCGACAGTTCGTCCCTATATGGGTCTGGCTGATGCTGAGCGCCTTTCAAAGACAAATCCGGTCAATTTTTTCCTGTTTGACTATGGGTCGGACTTTGAAAAAACGGTGGAACGCATTAGCGAAATTCGGGCCAGCCATCAATTGCGGGTGCGGTTTGCGCCGCTGATTTGTTTTGTTGAGACACCGTCAAAAGAGTCGATCATTGAGTGTGTTAATGCGGGCTTTGATGACATATTGACAATTCCATGGGTCGCCTCTTCGATCAAAAACCGCTTGGCCAAACAAGTGAACACCAAAAATGTTTATTTTGAAACCGACAGCTATTTCGGCCCGGACAGGCGCCGGTATAATGATGAAGCAAAAAAGCGCGGCGAAAAAGCACCCGCATCGGGTTTTGGCTTTCGGCGCTATGAATTTGTACGCAACAATTTTGCTGGCGTCCAAATCATGCAAGACAAAGTTGTTGGCAAAGCCCCTAGACGGCAAAGCGCAGCCTCAAACAAAGGCGTGCAACATCGGATGAGCATTTAGGTTTAACCCTTCATATGCGCATTAGTGCGTAATGCCCTCCAAATCCGCAATTAACCAACAAGCGGCGACACTGGCTTGAACTTTCAAACCATTGCGAGCCGAAAAATGTTTAAACTCCCTGCATTGAAAATCGCCTATCGCCTCCCCCTGGCGCTAACCGGGTCAGCCCTTGCCATTGGCATTGGTTTGGGCGTTGCAAGTTTTATCATTAGTTCCAACACCGTTGGGCAAATGACGCGCACCAAGCTAGAGACCATAGTGGAAAGCCGCGAGGTGGCGCTGAAAAACTATTTTGAGGGCGTTAGATCAGACCTGTTTGTGGAGGCGCAAAACCCGGTAGCGATCAATGGCATTAAAGATTTGAGCAAGGCGTGGGCACAAATCGAAGGCAACCCTGAGCAGGTTTTGCAAAATGCTTATGTGAACAATAATCCCTATCCGTTGGGGGAACGGCATTTATTGCAAAGCGCCAATACGGGCGAATGGTATGATGGTGTTCATGCCAAATATCACCCCTATTTCACTGCCCTGTTGGAACAAATGGGCTATTACGACATATTTCTTTTCAACAATAAGGGGCAATTGCTCTACACCGTTGCCAAAGAAAATGACTTTGCCACCAATTTTGCGCCAAATGGTGGGCGGTGGGCTGCAAGCGATTTGGGGAAAGCCTTTCAAGCCGCATCACAAATGCAGCTCGGCGAACTTAAATTTCTAGACATCTTCCCCTACCCGCCCTCAAATGATGCACCGGCGAGTTTTATATCCACTCCCGTATTCGACAAGGGCGAACGCATTGGGGTGCTGGCCTTTCAAATCCCGGTCGATCAATTCACCAAAATCATGCATGATAAAACTGGCTTGGGCGTCACGGGCGAAACATTTATTGTTGGGGGTGACCATTCGTTCCGCAACGATTCTGTGTTCACTGACCAAAACGACATCCTTACCACCAAGCTCGATTATGCCGCCATTGATGATGCGCTTGCGGGCAAATATGGCTATACAGTCACCGATACCTATCGGGGAGAGGAGTTAAACCTCTTAAGCGTGCCGTTTGAGTTTGCCGGGATCAATTGGGCGGTTGTTGCCGTGCAAGGGGTGTCTGAAGCCAACGCACCCGTCGATCAATTGCGCAACCTCTTGTTGGCCATCGGCTCAATTATCTTAGGGGTTATTATGATTGCCGGGTTTTTGTTTGCCCGCACCATCACCCGCCCGATTGCCAACCTATCCAACACAATGGCGGATTTGGCTGAAGGCAATTTGGATGTGGATGTTGAAGGTACACAGGGCCAAGACGAGTTGGGGGATATGGCCCGCGCCGTGGATGTGTTTAAAGAAAATGCCATTGCCCGGCGTCGATTAGAAGAAGAAAGCGAGCAAGAGGCCAATGCGCGTTTGGCCCGCCAATCCAAAGTGGAAACACTCATCACGCAGTTCCGTGGTTCTGTGGGCGAGGCTTTAGAGACCGTTTCGCGCAACACAGGACAAATGACACAGACCGCAAATGTGTTGACGGGCATTGCCACAGACACATCAGGGCAAGCCAATGAGGTGGCCAGCGCGTCCAAAGAAGCTTCGGCAAACGTGAAAGCGGTGGCCGCTGCCGCAGAGGAATTGGCGGCTTCAATCGAAGAGATATCGCGCCAGGTATCCAAAACCAATTCGATCGTCAACACTGCGGCTGAAGCGGCGCAAAGTACCAACACCAAGGTGACGCGACTGGCGGATGCGGCGCAACGCATTGGTGATGTGGTGGCGCTTATTCAAGATATTGCAGAGCAGACCAATTTGTTGGCACTCAATACCTCAATTGAAGCGGCGCGGGCGGGTGAAATGGGCAAAGGCTTTGCGGTCGTTGCCACAGAGGTGAAGAGCCTTGCCAATCAAACCGCCAGCGCAACCGAAGAAATTGCCAACCAAATCACTGAAATTCAAGATAGCACCAAAGAGGCTGTGCAAGCGATTGAACAGATCGCGCAAACCATGGCGGAAGTAACGAGCTATACCACCTCGATCGCCTCTGCGGTGGAAGAGCAAGGGGCAGCGACCGCTGAGATCAGCCAAAGCGTTACCCAAGCGGCAACGGGCACCGAACAGGTGGCAGGCTCGATCAATTTGGTGACCACATCTGCGGGGGAAACCAACCAAAGTGCGAACCAAGTTTTGGTGGCTTCTGAAGATATGGCACGCCAGGCCCAAACCCTACAATCAACCGTTGATACATTCTTGTCCGAAGTTGCTGCAGCTTAAACTGGTCCTCCCCGGTTTAGCTCATGCCAAATGGCCCCTATTTAGGGGCCATTTTTCGTTTGCATAGCCATGAGTTCTCCCCTAGCGTTTGTTGTCTAAACGCCCCTCCTTTGAGTAATCCCCATGATCAAACCCCAACATCGAATTTTTGCGATCTTCTTCTTGTTTGCATTTGGACTTGGATCGCTATTGTCACGACTTGCTGACATACAAGTGCAACTGGGCATTCAAGAGGGGCAGTTGGGGTTGGCGCTGATGTGCAGCTCGTTGGGCATGTTGGTTTTTTTGACCTTGGGCGCGCCGCTGGTCGAAAAAATTGGCACCAAGCGCACGTTCATTATTGGCAATATTGCGATGATTTCCCTCTATATTCTTGTGGCTGGCTCATCGGTTTACTGGGTTGTGATTGCCACCATTCTGATGGGTGGCATGGCGGTGGGCGCGATGGAAATCTCGATCAATGTGGAAGCAGATCGGCTTGAAGCCCATATTGGGCGGCGCATTATGAATCGCTGCCATGGGTTCTGGAGCTTTGGCTTTTTTGCAGCGGCCCTTCTGGGCGGTTTTATGCGCCAATTTGATGTGTCGCCCTTCATGCACATGATTGTGGTTTTCCCCATTGTTGCCCTTGGCACTATTGGCGCAGTGATTGGCCAAGAAATGGCCCCGGAAAAACCTGACGCCAGCGCAGAAAAACCAGGGATATTTACAAAACCCACCCCATTTATCTTGGCCCTTTGTGCGGTGTCCTTTGGTGCATTGATCGCTGAAGGTGCGGGCATTGATTGGTCCGTCATTTACATGCGTGACAGTTTTGAAATCGCTGAGTTTGTGGAAAGCTCAAGCCTGATCGCCTTTACGTTGGTGATGGCGCTGACCCGGTTTTTCGCCGACCCGGTGGTGGAGAAATTCGGCACGGTGCTGATGGCGCGTATCTCTATTGGCATTACAATAGTTGGCGTTTCACTGGTGGGGATTGCCCCCACGTTCTGGCTGGCCATTTTGGGGTTCATGCTGTTGGGCATGGGCTCAAGCATCATCTATCCGCTCGCAGTTTCGGCAGCCGCCCGTCGTCAAGATCGACCCGCCTCGATAAATGTGGCCTCTTTGGCGCAAACCGCCTTCTTGGTGTTTTTTATTGGCCCAGCCAGCCTTGGCTTTATCGCTGAGAGCTTTGGCATACGCATGGCATTAATGGCCCCCTTGCCCCTCTTGGTGCTAGGGTTGGCGTTTGCCGGCATCTTAGATGAAAGCCGGTTCCCCAGTGCGAAGAAATCGATTAAATTGGATTAATGAGTTCACACCTTGATCATTTGCCCCCAATTGTTGATGGGCGACAATCTGAGACCGCGTTGCGGGTGCAACGGGGCACCATGCGTTTGTTGCGTGAACGGTTTGATTTTTGTTGCTTTGCGGAAGTCTCTTTGGCCAATGGGCGGCGTGCGGACTTGTTGGGCGTCGGCCCGAAGGGTGACATTTGGATTGTTGAGATTAAATCAAGCTTGCAGGACTATCAGGTGGACAATAAATGGCCTGAATATCACCAGTTTTGTGATCGCTTTTTCTTTGCGAAACCACCCGAATTGGATGGCGATATTTTTCCCGAAGATCAAGGTTTAATCGTAGCTGATGGGCACGGTGCGGAAATATTGCGCAATGCAGACGAGGACAAATTGCCTGCCGCGCGGCGCAAAGCCATGATGCTTAGAATTGCCCGCATGGGCGCGGACCGGATCCATCAATTGATGGACCCCGGCCCCAGCGCACTTTAGTTGGCTGCAAGCTCATCTTTGAGCCTTTTGATCAACTCTAGACGCTCTTTGTCGCTCTTTTTTCTCGTCAGCAGATTGCCCAATTCAATTGAAAACTGAGTATATTCGCTTGTCCAATCGGCATTGAATTGTTCTGGATCGATACGCGGGGCATCTGTGTGGACGACGCGGGCGATACCTGTGGCACGAAGTTCAAAACGATCATCCAATTGTGGCGCACGCACTTTATCGCCGCTTAACCCTTTTTCAGCCAAGGCTTTTTGCATGGCCTTGCGTCCCTCATCTTCCCCATGGGTGAGGAAAATCGCGCCGTGCGCGGGCAAACGTTCTGCAATCCAATCCATCAATTCTGTGTGGTCACCATGGGCGGAATAATTGCCAATGGAACGAATATTTGCCCGCACCACGTGGTTTTCGCCGTGAATGCGCACTTCAGGACTTCCAGACTGAATGAAATTACCCAATGTGCCTGGTGCTTGATAGCCCACAAACAAAACCGTTGATTTGGGGTCTGAAATATTGTTGCGCAAATGGTGTTTGATGCGGCCCGCATCGCACATGCCAGAAGCAGCCATTATGATGGCGCCACCATTGATCTTGTTGATGTCTTTTGACTCTTGCACTGATTCAACAATGCGGAACCGATTGTCAGCAAATAGCTCGTCTGGGCTAAGTTCCATATCGTGAAACCCTTTAGAATGCCGCTTGAACACAGCGGTCACCTTTCGGGCCAAGGGACTATCAAGAAAGACCAATTGTGGATCAATATCACCATTTTTGATCAACAATCCGATATCGTGTAGCAATTCTTGCGATCGTTCGACCGCAAAGGCGGGGATCACCAAATTGCCCCCACGCCCCAGCGCGCGGTTGATTTCAGTTTTGAGAACGTCACGACGTTTTTCTAGAGAATAATCATCACGTTCCCGACCACCGTAGGTGCTTTCACAAAGGATATAGTCAAAGCCAGCTGGCGCATCAGGTTCGAGATAGAAGACCTTTTCATCTGGGCCAATATCGCCTGAAAACAAAATGTGAATCGGTTTGCCACTCGCATCGTCTACTTGCACCTCAATAGAAGCTGAACCTAAAATATGCCCCGCATTCCAAAACCGTGCTTTTACACCTGGACCGGGTTCAAACCATGTTTGATATTCATATCCCACTGGGCGGGTTAGCGCTTCTTGTGCGTCTTCTTTTGTGTAGAGCGGATCAATGGGCGGCTTGCCTTTACGGGCGCGCCGACGATTTTCACGCTCAGCTTCATACTCATGGATGCCGGCGCTATCGGGCAACAAATAATCCATCAACCCGGCGGTCGCCTCTATGGCGTGAATTGGACCTTCAAAGCCATATTTCACTAGTTTGGGCAACAGGCCCGCATGATCAATATGGGCATGGGTGAGCAGCACATAGTCAATGTCTGCCGGGCGAAATGGAAACGGTTTTTCGTTCAAGGCACGAACAGTCTTATTGCCTTGGAACAGACCACAATCCACCAAGAATTCCCCGCCGGGGTGGGAGATCCTATAGCAAGAACCGGTGACGGTGCCCGCCGCACCATGAAAAGACAATGTAACCGTCATGTGTCGACCTATTGTTTTTAAAAATCAAATGGGTGGCGCGAGCAGCTGAAGGAGCGCTCGCGCAAATTTAGGTTTATCGTGGCGCGCGTTTTGCCAAAATGCGCTGCAATGTGCGCCGATGCATGTTCAACCGCCGAGCTGTTTCGGACACATTGCGGTCGCATAATTCATAAACCCGTTGGATATGCTCCCAGCGCACCCGATCAGCTGACATGGGGTTTTCTGGCGGGTCGGCCTTTATTTCATCATCCGATGCCATAAGCGCTTTAAACACATCATCGGCATCAGCAGGTTTTGCCAAATAATCCACCGCGCCGAGCTTAACCGCGGTAACGGCAGTCGCAATATTGCCGTAGCCAGTGAGCACGACAGCGCGTGCATCGGGCCGTTTTTCATTTAGTGCAGACACAACTTGCAATCCATTGCCGTCTTCCAAGCGCATATCCACCACCGCAAAGGCTGGGGGGTTGGACTTCACTTGGGCAATGCCTGCGGCGACGCTGTCAGCGACGCGCACGTCAAAGCCGCGCTTTTGCATGGCGCGTTCAAGCCGGGTGAGGAACGGCTTGTCGTCATCCACCAGCAATAGTGACAGGTCTTTGCCCATCAATTCTTGCACATTTGTCATTGGCTTACCTCGCAATCAATTCAACCTATGTCACACATTGCCGCGCGACAAAAGATCATCTCATCTCCCCGGCTGGGACCTTATCTGACTTTTCTATTTCAATCACCTGTCGGCGCCAGCGTATATTGACGCAGGCATGACCGTTGGGGTTTAGGTTGGCAAACCCCACTTGCGCACCCGAGCGTTCGAGCAAGGTTTTAGCGATAAACACCCCCAAACCTAGACCGCCGGGTTCGGTTGGATCGTTATCAATGAGGTCATCTTTTGGCCGGCTGGTCAGATAGGGCTCTCCGAGCCGCACCAGCATTTCGGGGGCAAAACCCGCGCCATCATCTGTGATATTGATCAGCACTTGATCTTTTGACCACACAAGATCGATTGTGACCACTTGCTGGGCGAAATCCACCGCGTTTTCGATGAAGTTGCCTAACCCATAGTTCAGCCCTGCGTTGCGCGCGATCAATGGTTCGCTGCCCTCGCCCTTTTTGTTGATCACAATTTCGATGCCAAAAAAGCGGTGCGGCTCGACCACTTCAGCGACAAAATCTGAAAGGGTCAATTCGCTAAAAGGGTCCTCGCCTGCGTTTAGGTTACGCAGCTTTTGCAAAATGGTCCGACACCGGGCCGCCTGTTCTGAAATCAATTCAAGATCTTGCTTTACTGATTCCTTGTCACTGAGGTCTGAAAGCGCTTCTTTGCCCGCAAGGGCAATGGTTGCCAAAGGCGTGCCCAACTCGTGGGCAGCCGCTGCGGCCAAACCATCAAGGGCGGTGATGTGGGTTTCGCGGGCCAGCACCAATTCGGTTGCGCTTAACGCATCGGCCAATTGGCGCGCTTCGTGCGCCACACGGTTCGTGTAAGCTGAAATAAAACTCACCCCACACACAATGCCCACCCAAACACCAAATGTATAAAGATTGGGGAATTGGACCGGCGTTTGCGGGTCCCACGGCAAGGGAAAGTGAAAGAACCCAAGCGCTGTTGCAATGCCAACAACAAGGACGCTCAACCCAACTGTCCAGCGAAAAGGCAGGGTGGTGGCGGACACAGAAATTGGCGCCAACAGCAAAATCGCAAAGGGATTGGACAGGCCACCTGTCAAATAAAGCAGACCGCCAAGTTGCATACAATCGTAAGCCAGCATCGCCGCTGCATAGTGCGAACGCAGGCGATAATTGGCCGGATATTTGATGAGCAGAATGACATTGAGCCAAGCCGAAAGGGCAATCAGGGTAAAGCATGCCCCAAGCGGCAATTCATAATTTAGGGCAAAAGCGACCAGCAGCACACCAACGGATTGCCCCCCTACCGCCAACCAGCGCAATCGCACCAGTGTTTCGAGCCTTAGGCGATGATGGGACCCGATTTTCGTCGCAGCAAACACGCTCATTTGTACTTTTGAACTCCAAGTTTGGTCATTTGATACGCAATTGCGACAAGGATTCATATGCGAAATACGGCTAAATCCCCCCGAATGGTTCACTTTGCGTACATTTCAAGAGGTATTTTTCACTTTTTTGACGCTTGAAGCCAAAGCGTTACGCCCCAAATCTTGTGTATCGTTGATGAAGGAAGAGAAAAATGAGCACAGCAATTATTAAACCCCATTGGTCCCCAATAAACATTGCCTTGATGGTTTTGGGCTTTGTTTTCTTCTGGCCGCTTGGCCTTGCAATGCTTGCCTACATTTTGTGGGGCGAACATTACGGTGGCACCGGTGAAAAGGCGGAAAAGTGGATGAACAAGCAAAAATGCAAGATGGGCCGTAAACGTGGCCGTTATGGTCGCCACTCGGCAACTGGTAACGCGGCATTTGATGAGTACCGCGAAGCCGAAATCCGTCGCCTAGAAGAAGAGCGTATGCGCCTTGAGCAAGAACGTTCTGACTTTGAAGAATTCTTGCGCAGCTTGCACATGGCACGTGACCGCGAAGAGTTTGATCGCTTTAAATCAGCCCATAAAGCCAAGAGCTTTAGTGAAGATAATGCTGACGAGGTAAGCAAGCCGAAGAAAAAGAAAAGCGAAAGCGACGACGAGTAACAATTTGGGCATCGCATGCGCGCGGTGCCTTTCAATAAACCTCTCCCCGCCGGTTGACCCTGGCACCCCCGAAAAGCATCTGCTCTTTATTGAGCAGGTGCTTTTTTTGTTTAGGGCAAATTTGGGCTTGCCTTTGTGGCGCTGATACGCAAAATCGAGCCTTATGTTCTTTGCCAAAAAATCTGAACCCATTCCACAAAGCACTGTCATTGAAATTGATGGTCAGCCCCAAGACATTCTTGTGCGTCAGAACAATCGCGCAAACCGCTATAGGATTACACTGGATAGTCGGCAGGGGATAATTCTGACGGTGCCTAAATCGGGCAATTGGCGCGAAGCCCAGAATTTTTTGACCAAGCAGCACAATTGGTTGGCGGCGCGTCAACACCATGTGGTGGCGCCAAAGCCCATTAAACAGGGCATTATGCTACCGGTGCGTGGTGTTGACACACTGATCCAGAGCACGGGCAGTTTGCGTGGTCTTCCCCGACTTGAACCACTAGAGGGCGCGCCCATTTTGCACGTGCCCGGCGCGCCTGAACACATTGGTCGCCGCACGATCAATTGGCTCAAGGCTGAAGCAAAAACCGATTTATCCCACAGCGTCGAAATCCACACCCAGCGACTTGGCGTGCGCCATAAGGCCATCAGTATGCGTGACCAGTCGACCCGTTGGGGATCATGCTCGTCCGCGGGCAACCTCAACTTTAATTGGCGGCTGATCCTTGCCCCGCCTTTTGTGCTTGATTATGTGGCGGCGCACGAAGTTGCGCACTTAATCGAAATGAACCACAGCCAAGCCTTTTGGGATCAAGTGGCGCGCACTTTGCCCGACATGCAACGCGGCCGCTCATGGCTCAAAGTGCATGGCCGCACACTTTTTGCCTACCAATAGGCCAACATACCTATTTGCCACGTCATTTCGTTATGCCCAGATTACAGACGTCAACTGCTTAATTGCCGGCAATCAATTTAGAAATCGCCATCAGACCGGCGCCCCACTAGTTACTCGGCAGTATCCGCACTCCATCTGGAAGCAGATGAGGAGCTTTTCAATGGTGCCGACAATTTTGTTGCAATCGGCACTGTCGTTTTTGGGAAATGTGCTTTGATTTTGCGAGGTGCAAAACGCCGTAAGCTTCACATCCCTTCATGGTTGTCACTCCCAGCCCTTGACCGGCCCCACTCGCCAACCTATCTTGATGAAACCGACCGAACGTTCGGTCTGATTCGTTGATTGGCTTGATTGGTGGGAAAAAGGGAGGGCGTCTTGTGTTGGTGGCGTTTTTTAAGGGGCGAAAGGATAGGGTGATATGAATATTGATGCATTGGACAGATTGGATGGCAAACAGCGGGCGCTGTTTGCAGCATTTCAACTGTTTTTGCGGCATGGGGTCGACGGCACCAGCATCGACGAAGTGGTGAAAGTTGCGGCGATTTCGCGGGGTGGGCTGTATCACCATTTTGCCTCCAAAGATGAACTATATGACGCAGTACTTGAGTTGTATTTTTTGCGTGGCTATTCCGAATTTGACTTGGCGGTGTTTGATGGTCTTCCATTTGAAGCGCAAAAAACCACGCTGACCAGCGCCATCAGTTCCATGTTTGTGGATGTTGCCCATCGCTATGGGGTCGATAAAGCCCGTTATTTTGCCCTATATTTTGACAGCCTAAGCCGTTCGGAAAAGTTTATACGCGCCGTACAAAAGTTCTACGCAAATGTTTTGGCTGCGCTTGAAACCAGTGCGCCCAGCAAACAGGACGCCATAACCTTTATGCGGTTGGTAGAAGGTGAGATTTATTTCTCCACCATTTATGAGCGCACGCCAGATTTTACATCATTGAACCCGAGCGAGGATTAAATGCTTGATCTATACGCAACCAAGGGTACATCCGTGCCGCAGAAATTGACCATAATCACCGCTGAGTTGGCCCTAATAGGATTGGCCTATTTCATCATGTTTGGTGCGGGACAGGCCTGGTTTGTTTGGCTATTTGACATGCCAATTGAGCCGGAAATGGGCAGACGTTGGATCATTTTTTCGTTTAGCCTGATAACATTGGCACGCATGTTGTTCACGATGTTTTATTTGATGCAACGGGCAATACCGTGGTCTGAAACCATTCCCGTGCCGCTTGCTTTTGCGCTTTATTACATTGGATTTGCCATATTGGTTTTACCCAATGGGGCACCAGTTGGAGCCCTTGATTTTGTCGCCATAGGGCTTTTTATCGTTGGGGGCGCAATCAACACAGTGTCTGAATTGATGCGCCATTTTTTCAAACAGAATCCGGCCAACAAGGGAAAACTTTATACCGGTGGCTTGTTTGGTCTTTCAATGCACATCAACTTTTTTGGCGATGTGTTATGGGTGCTCGCTTATGCAATGGTTGCCGGGCACTCTGTTGGCTATTTGATCCCGGTTTTGCTTTTGGCGCTGTTTATGTTTTTTTACATTCCGCCGTTGGATGCCCATTTGGCGAAGCGGTACGGGCAGGCATTTTGCGACTATGCGGACAAAACCAAACGGCTCATCCCTTTTGTTTGGTAGCGCATTTTACCGACCAAAAATGCTGGACAAGAGATCTCCGATTGATCGGCGTTGCGGTTCACTTTGCGCTTGCTGGCCAATGGGTTCGGGCGGTGCTTGATCGAAACGCCCATCTCCGCCCGGCAGCTGGGCGACGACCCAATCGCTGTGCGCCTTTTGCATAAACTCGCGCCACACGTCCACTGGGAAAGAGCCGCCGCCAACTTTTTGCATGGGGCTGCCATCATCATTTCCCAACCATACGCCGGTGACCAGCCGTGCTGAATAGCCAACAAATACCGCGTCGCGGTTGTTTTGTGAGGTGCCCGTTTTGCCCGCCACTGGCCAATTTCCAAATGCGGCTTTGCGCCCTGTGCCCACTTCAATGGCATGGGTGAGCATATCATTCATTTTGCCCACGGCATCGGATGCCATCACTTGACCGGGGCCAGAGGGAATATGGGAATAGAGCACCTGCCCATCTGGGGTTTCAATGGAGGAGATCACATGCGCAATAATGCCCTGACCACCATTGGCAAAGGGCGCATAGGCGGCAGTCAATTCGAGCAGAGAAATTTCTGGCGTGCCCAATGCGATAGAGGGCAAAGGCTTGATATTGGATGAAATACCTAGCTTATAGGCGGTGTTGACCACATTTTGTGGTCCCAATTCAATGGCCAATTTGGCCGACACAAGGTTTGATGATTGGGCCAATGCGTCCCGCAATTCCATGCGCCCTTTAAACTTGCCGGTGGCATTTTCCGGGGCCCAGCCTTTATAGGTGAAGGGGCTGTCGTCAACCATCGTGTTGGGTGAGTAGCCATTTTCAACAGCGGTCAAATAGACAAATGGTTTAAACGCAGAACCGGGTTGGCGTTTGGCGGTGATCGCCCGGTTGTACTGGCTTTTGGTATAGTCCGTGCCTCCAACGATGGCTTGCACGGCGCCGTCCGGGCGCATGGCCACCAATGCGCCTTGGGAGAAGTCGCGTTCGTCGCCGTTTTTGCGGATAATTTCTTTGATCAAAAACTCCGCTTCTTTTTGCAGTTCCCAATCGATGGTGGTGCGCACAATCACGTCTTCATCCACGACACCCAAATATGAATCCATTAGGGTTTCGACCCAGTCGGCCACGTAGTATTCTGTGCCCGTGATGCGGGTGCGAATGCGCTTGTTTGGATCGATGGCGGCTGCATTGGCTTCTTTTTCTGAAATGAAGCCCTCTTCGGCCATGGCATTCAAAACAAGCCGCGCCCGTTCGGCCGCCCCTTCTGGGTTTTTGTTGGGCGCAAGGCGTGATGGGGCTTTGAGCACCCCGGCTAAAATGGCCGCTTCACCTAGCGAAAGATTGCGCGCGGACTTGCCAAAATAGCGCTGTGTGGCCGCTTCGATGCCATAGCTGCCCGCACCGAAATAGACCCGATTGAGATACAACTCAATTAACTCGGATTTAGAATAGTTTTGCTCAAGCCAGATGGCGAGCAAGACTTCTTGGATTTTACGGCCATAATTCTGATCAGGCGTTAGAAAAAGGTTCTTCGCCAATTGTTGGGTGATTGTTGACCCACCGCCAGTTATACGGCCTTTGGCGATGTTATTCACGAACGCGCGGGCAATGCCAATCGGGTCAAAGCCGGGATGATCATAAAACCGTCGGTCTTCAATCGCGAGAACCGCATTGGGCACATAATGGGGCAACTCGTGAATTGCCACAGCTTCGCCACCCATTTTTCCCCGGTTCGAAATAAGCCGTCCGTCAGCGGCGACAATGCGAATATTTGCGGGACGGTCTGGAATGGCCCATGTGTCGGAGGCTGGTAATTGCATGCCATAATAGGCGACAATGCCCGCAACAGCGATGAAACCCCAAACAGCGGCAACGGTGCCCCAATAGAATAATTTCTTGAACACCCACCAGAACCAAGATTGTTTCTTTTTTGCTGGTGCCCGTTTGCGCGAGGAGGCTTTGGCTTTGGTTTTTGCCTTTGTGGTTTTTGACGCCGGTTTGCGCGTGACTTTCTTGCCGCCGCCCACACGGTCTTTTTGGGTCAAGCGCATATCTGCGTTTTTGGGGCCGGGTCGCTTTGCCAAGGTTTTGCTCGCTAGAAAATTTAGAACTGACATATTCAGTTTTGCTACTGTATCTAACTTAAATGTGGCCGGTTTATGGGCCGTAAAGAAAGGCACAAGAAGCGGGCCCGTGATGTTTATCACGTGCCTTTTTTTTCATTTTTCCGATGGCACGAGGCGAAATTGGCTCAATGCGCTAAATTTTTATGTTGGTTTGGAGCCAAAAATGCCCCGTGCCATTGGCAGTTGCAAACTATGGGCGCTAACCCCGAGGTGCTAAACCCTTCTATCCCCTTGCTCCGCGTTCCATCAAAATTGTTTTGATCGCCTTGATCATTTGATGAGTGCCAGTTGGCACAGGTGAGAAACAATACCCACCAAACGTCTTAAAAGCTGCCTTCGGTGTCAGGCTGGACCATCGCACATAGTTTGCAAGGCTTGTGGTGCGACCACCATAAACCTGCCAAGTACATGCTCACCTAAGTTGGTGCCCCATTGCCCGTCGGCAATCGGATGGGGACGCATGTACATATGAACAATAGGCGCGATGGGATGCCCCGAGGATAAGTTTTTTCCTTTTGCTGGTCATCTCTTGTTATTGATGATAGGCATCATCTAAAATCTATTGGGGTTGTGATGCGCGTAACTGAAGAAATTGTGGCAAAGAATCACGAGCGAATTTTGGAAACAGCGGCGAACTTGTTTCGTTTGCAGGGCATCAAACAGACTTCTTTGTCGGACGTGATGAGCCAATCTGGGATGACGCACGGGGGGTTTTACCGACACTTTAAGTCAAAGAACCACCTGGTGGCCGCGGCCTTACAAAAGTGTATGGACAAAACCATCGCCGATCTTTCTCCTGAGCGTAATATGCCTGCGGGCCAAGAATTGCTGAATGCGTTTTTGGAGCAATATTTGTGCGACCGGCATTTGCACAACCCACACGATGGGTGCGCAGTGGTGGCTTTATCGAATGAAGTTTATCGCTCAGATGATGCTATTCGCGATGTATATACTGACGGGATTGTGCGCTGGATCGAGGTCTTGTCGAACTTGTTGGTTGGGGACAAGGTGGTGCGGCGCAGGACCGCCATGCAAATCATTTCAACCCTTGTGGGCACAATGATGGTGGCGCGGGCTGTTAACGATGACGCCCTAAGCCAAGAGTTTATGGGCGTTGCGATTGATCGGGTGGATGAAATTTTGATGCCGGAGCGGCAGGAGATCCAATGATAAATGCTTTAAGGATCAAGCTGCGATACCGAAGCGAGCATTGGGCGGTCAGATCGGCGCACATTTGCGCCGCGCTATCGCAGGTTCCACGATGAGCGTGGGGCGGACACACTCGTGTGTCGCCCGTCATGCACATCGCAATGCGAACCGTGAGATAGAATTAAGCGTCGATATTTGTGGCGCTTAGGGCGTTTTCTTGAATGAAGTCGCGGCGCGGTTCCACCAGATCACCCATGAGTTTGGTGAAGGTTTCGTCTGCCACATCGCTTTCTTTCACGTGCACTTGCAAAAGCGAACGCACGTTTGGATCAAGGGTTGTTTCCCACAGTTGCTCTGGGTTCATTTCGCCCAAGCCCTTATAACGCTGCATCGAAATGCCTTTGCGCCCAAAGCTTGTAACCGCTTCGTAAAGGGTGAAGGGGCCATAAATCTCTTCTGCATTGGTTTTACGCTCAAATTTGGCGACACCCACAAAAACATCAGCGATTTCTGCGGCCAAACGCTCAAGATTACGGGCGTCGAGCGAATTGATGAGCGCCAAATCAACATTGTGGCGTTCTTCCACCCCGCGCACGGTGCGGGCAAAGCTGTAGCCCAAAGCCTCTTCAAAAGTGCCAACCCAACCCTGTTCGGTTTCAGCCGAAATCAGGTTCAATCGCTCGGCCACGGCCTGTGCCATGGCATTCGCTTTGTCGTGATCGTCCAAAACTGCTTGGCTGAGGGCGCCCGAAATAGCACATTGCTCAACGATTTTGCGGTTGTAACGCGCATTGAGCGCATTCATGATGTGCACCATGTCGCGCGCTTTACTTGCCACATCAGCCAAATCATTGCCGCCGCGTGATACACCAGCTGCGGTGCTTAGGGTTGAATCTTCAAGCCCAACGGTGAGCAAATATTCTTCTAACGCCCGCTCGTCTTTCAGATATTGCTCGGACTGGCCGCGCTTAACTTTATATAGTGGGGGCTGGGCAATATAGATATGACCACGTTCCACAAGCTCTGGCATTTGCCGATAAAAGAAGGTGAGCAACAAAGTTCTAATGTGCGCGCCATCCACGTCCGCATCGGTCATGATGATGATTTTGTGGTAGCGCAATTTGTCGATGTTGAATTCTTCGCGGCCAATCGAGGTGCCAAGCGCCATCACCAGATTGCCAATTTCCTGGCTGCCCAGCATTTTATCAAAGCGCGCGCGTTCAACGTTTAGGATTTTACCGCGCAATGGCAGCACGGCTTGTGTACCCCGGTCGCGCCCTTGCGTTGCTGAACCACCCGCAGAATCACCCTCCACCAGGAAGAGTTCTGATAGGGCGGGGTCTTTTTCTGAACAATCTTTAAGCTTGCCAGCCAAAAACGACACATCAAGCGAGGATTTGCGTCGGGTCAATTCGCGCGCTTTGCGCGCCGCTTCGCGGGCGGCGGCGGCTTCAACCACTTTTGAGACAATTTGCTTGGCTTCGGCGGGGTGCTCTTCAAACCATTGGTTCAAGCGGTCGTTGACCACAGATTCAACCACGGGGCGCACTTCTGACGACACCAATTTATCTTTGGTTTGAGATGAGAATTTTGGGTCCGGCACTTTGACCGACAAAACACAGGTTAGCCCTTCGCGGGTGTCATCGCCGGTTGGCGAGACTTTTTCTTTTTTCAAAATGCCGCTTTTGTCCGCATATCCGATCACTTGACGGGTGAGACCACCGCGCAAGCCTGCAAGGTGAGTACCGCCATCGCGCTGCGGGATATTGTTGGTAAAACACAGCACTTTTTCGTGGTAGCTATCGTTCCACCACAGAGCCAATTCGACAACAATATCGTCTTTTTCGGCCGTGATGTAGATCGGCTCTTGGATCATGGACTGTTTGGATTTGTCCAAGTAGCGCACAAATTCTTGCAAGCCGCCATCATAGTGCAATTCGACTGAAATCTCTTCAGGATGGCGTTTATCGGACAAGATGATGCGCACGCCTGAGTTCAAAAACGCGAGCTCGCGCAAGCGGTGCTCCAGCGTTGCATAATCGAATTCGATCATGGTGAATGTTTCAGAAGACGGCATAAAGGTCACTTTGGTGCCTTTTTCGGTGCCGCAGTCGCCAACCTTTGCCAAAGGCGCATCAGGTTCACCATGGGTGAAGCTCATTTGATGCATTTCGCCGTCACGCTTGATCTCAAGTTTGAGCCAAACAGACAAAGCGTTCACCACGGAAACACCCACGCCGTGCAAACCGCCCGAAACTTTATATGAGTTCGAATCGAATTTACCACCCGCGTGCAGCTGGGTCATGATCAATTCAGCGGCGGAAACGCCTTCTTCTTCATGGATGCCGGTTGGAATGCCGCGCCCGTTGTCGGTAACGGAAACCGAGCCGTCCGCATTGATGGTGACGGTCACATAGTCGGCATGCCCAGCCAGTGCCTCATCAATTGCGTTATCGACAACTTCATAGACCATATGGTGCAAACCGGATCCGTCGTCCGTGTCGCCAATATACATGCCGGGGCGTTTGCGCACCGCATCAAGACCTTTGAGAACCTTGATGCTATCCGCACCATAATCAGTATTTCCAGGGACCGCTTTTTCGTCGCTCATTTGCACCGAATCATTTCCAGTTAAACTTAGTTATTTCTAGTCTTTTTTTGAGTGAAACCAAAGGGCTCAAGCCCAATTTCAACCATTGGGGCAAGATAAGGGACAATAAGGGGGATGTTTGCGCCTATAAGGGGGTCAAAAGCGCATCTTGCACGCTAATAAACTGCGCATCAGCCCCAAGAGAATCAAACAAAATTTGATCGGTGCCCGTCATCCAACATTGAGTGCCCAAAGCATTGAGCAATTCAAAAAGGCTGGCGCGCCGATTTGCGTCTAAATGGGCGGCGATTTCGTCCAGCAACAAGAGGGGCGATATGAAGGTCATTTGCTTGACCAAACGCGCATGGGCCATAATGAGCCCCACCAGCAGCGCCTTTTGCTCACCGGTTGAGCAAATGTTTGCGGGCATTTGTTTATCGATATTGGTCACCGCGATATCAGCCCGATGGGGCCCAACGGTCGTGCGCCCTGCCGCCCTGTCCAATTGACGGCGCTGCCGCCACAATTGGATATAGGCTTCTTCCAATTCCGTGGAGGTTTGAAAGGGGGGCATTTCTTCTTGCCCCACAAGTTCCAAATGGGCGGAAGGGAAGCCCAACGATCCCTCCAAGCGCAATAAATCATTCAAATGCGCAATGGTATCAAGCCGCGCAAAATGCATGGCGGCGGCATGGGCGGCCATTTGCGCTTCAATGGCTGAAGCCCACGACGCATCGCCATATTCATCGAGCAGTTTGTTGCGTTGGCGCATGGCTTTTTCAAACTGGGCAACCTCGGCGCCATGCCCGGGGATTAAAGCTAGGACCAATCGATCAAAAAACCGGCGTCGATCGGCAGCGGGGCCGGTGAACAGACCATCTTGGGCGGGGGTGAGCCAGAGGATGCGCAAATATTCACCCAACTGATCCACTGACCGTGCTGGGGCACCATTTATTTTGACCCGTCGCCCCGTGATTGCACCAGCATCAAGCCCGGTGCCCAAATCGACGGTGCCATATTGTGTTTCAACTGAAGCGGCAACCGCCCAGCCGCCTGTGCCATTGTGCAGCGCTAAGGTTTCAAAATTTGCGCGGCGCAATCCGCGCCCCGCGCCCAGCAAAGAGATTGCTTCAAGCAGATTGGTTTTGCCCGCGCCATTTGGCCCGGTAAGCACCACATGGCGATCATCGGGATCAAGCGCAGCGCTTGCATAGTTGCGGAAATTTGAAAGCCGCAACCGCGATAGATAATGGCTGGGGGGCTGGCGTGGTACCGCCATTAAAACCTACCCTTGGCGTTAAACGCGCATCGGCATCAAAACATAAAGCGCATCATCATCATTGTCAGACTGCACAATGGTGGGTGAGCCTGCGTCTGACAACATAAAGATCGCTGCTTCTGATTTTACCTGATCGATGATGTCGAGCAAATAGCGGGCATTGAACCCGATTTCAAAACCTTCATCTTCGAACTCAATCGGCAGCTCTTCGCGGGCCGTGCCGTGATCTGGGTTGGTGACGCTCATTTCGAGCAACCCATTACCTATGGCCAATTTTACGGCCTTGCCACCACGGTCTGAGGCAATGGTGGACACACGATCAACCGCTTGCTTGAAGCTTGCGGTGTCCACGGTGAGGCGCTTATCGTTATTTTGCGGGATCACCCGCTCATAATCGGGGAATGTGCCTTCGATAAGTTTTGACAAAAGCACCACGCCGTTTACTTCGATGCGGATTTTGGTATCTGAAAGTTCAATCGCCACATCGTCTTCATCGCCCGACAAAAGCTTTTGCACTTCAGCAACGGTTTTGCGTGGCACAATGATAGAAGGCATGCCTTGAGCGCCTTCAGGGGCGGAGACTTGTGCACGCGCCAAGCGGTGACCATCTGTTGCCACGGCGCGCATGATGACGTTGGCCCCATCATCCATCGTGTGGAAGAATATGCCATTGAGATAATAGCGGGTTTCTTCGCTTGAAATCGCAAACTGTGTGCAATCGATCAATTGGCGCAGCGCGCCCGCTTTGATGATGAATTTATGAGTGAAATCACCCGATTTGAGATCGGGGAACCCATCGGCCGAAAGACACGTGAGGTTGAATTTGGAGCGGCCTGATGTAATGGCCATCTGTTCACCAGCGCCATCCACTTCAAGGTTTACTTCTGCGCCATCAGAAAGTTTGCGCACAATTTCATAAAGCGTGTGGGCCGGCACGGTGGTGGTGCCTTGCGTGCCCACCATTGCAGGCACCGATTCGGTGACTTCAATATCCAAGTCGGTTGCGCGCAATTGCAGGCCGCCATCATTGGCGTTGAGCAAAACGTTTGAAAGAATGGGGTAGGTTGTGCGGCGCTCGACGACACGGTGCACATGCCCAAGTGATTTCAACAGGTGATTTCTCTCAAGCGTAACTTTCATTGGTGTCTACTCCCGGTAACTTTTTGCCGCTTTTGATACAGCTTATGCGTCTTCATCCCCATGTGGGGACAAGGAAAATGGCCTTTTGCGCTTCAAAAGGCAAGGAAAAAGGCGTGGTTTTTCCAGTTAATGAACTCGCAAATTGAATATCGCAAATACAGAAGACTTGCAATTCTGAAAATCCACGCCATATTGATATCATAATGATATCGAATTGGAGAATACTATGAACGAAAAATCCGCTTGGTCAATTTCTGGCTATCCCATGGTCGCCCTTTTGGCATTATGGATCATTGGTATGCTCTATTTCTTGACGATGGCCATTGGGTCGGACGGCGGCCCGGCGCTAATTTTGCCGCCACTGATTGGTGGGCCAATTGTTGGCACCATATTGGCGATTGGATTTGTGATGGTGCAGCCAAAGCAGTCTAGGGTTTTGGTGTTGTTTGGGGCCTATAATGGCACCTTGAAGCAAACTGGCCTGCGCTGGGTCAATCCATTTAACTATCCGCGCATTCCCGTTTCATTGCGGTTGCGCAATTTTGAAAGCGGCAAGAATAAAGTCAATGATGCAAACGGCAACCCAATTGAAATTGCAGCGATTGTGGTGTGGCGGGTTACCGACACCGCTGAAGCGACTTTTGAAGTCGATAATTATAGAGACTTTGTGGCGGTTCAATCCGAAGCGGCGGTACGCACTTTGGCCAGCCGTTATGCCTATGACCTAAAAGACAGCAAAAGCAGAGGCGCTGTATCTTTGCGGGCCAACCCTGCAGAAGTTTCTGAAATGCTACAACACGAAATTCAAGATCGGTTGCAGACAGCTGGTGTTGAAGTAGTCGAGGCGCGGATTAGCCACCTCGCTTATGCCCAAGAAATTGCGGCCGCTATGTTGCAACGCCAACAAGCCAGCGCCATTGTGGATGCACGTGAAACAATTGTGGAAGGCGCAGTTGGCATGGTTGAAATGGCGCTGGCACAACTCTCTGAGCGCAAAATTGTCGAACTGGATGATGAACGCAAGGCGGCGATGGTCGGCAATCTACTGGTTGTACTTTGCGGCCAACAGGATACCCACCCGGTCGTAAACGCTGGCAGCCTATATTAGGGGATCAACATGCCTTCAAAAAAAGCATTCGCCTTGCGGGTTTCGCCCCAAGTTATGGATGCAATGCAAAGATGGGCTGATGATGATCTGCGCAGTTTAAATGCGCAGATCGAATTTGTGTTACGTGAGGCTTTGGTAAAATCGGGCCGCGTGAAATTGGTACAACGGGCGATCACTGAAGTTGTCGACACAACAGACGAATAAAGCCCCTATGTCGGTTCGACATCGGGGCTTTTGTTTGATCCTTGAGGCGGAAGCTGACGGTTAATGATCAGCATGGCCCCTATTTGATCAGTCAGCGATCATCCGCTTTAGCAATTCCACTTCTTGGGCGAAGCTATTGTCTTCCGACATCAATTGCTCAACTTTGCGCACCGCATGCAAAACCGTTGTATGGTCCCGGTTGCCGAAACGACGGCCAATTTCTGGCAGCGAGCGCGAGGTCAGCATTTTGGACAAATACATGGCGATTTGGCGCGGGCGCACAACAGAGCGCGAGCGACGTGAAGACAAAAGATCGGGCTTTGACACTTTGAAGTGTTTGGCCACCATAATTTGAATTTCGTCGATCTTGATACGGCGCGTATCGCGGGTCCGCATCAAGTCGTGCAATGCTTTTTCGGCCAATTCAATGGTTACGGGTTCGCCTGTAAGCTGATTGGCCGCCACCAAGCGGTTAATGGATCCGTCAAGATCACGCCCGTGGGAAATGACTTTCTTGGCCACATAATCGAGCACCTGGGTTGGAATATGCAGGCCCGGGTATTTTGCCAGAGCCTGTTCGGCACGTTTTTCAACGATGGCGCGGCGCAGATCTTCATCAAGTGAGCGAATGGGCACCACAAGGCCACCGGATAGACGTGAGCGCAACCGATCATCAAGCATATCAAGGCCATTCGGGGGAGCATCCCCTGCCACGACAACTTGCTTTGCGCCCGTAAGCAGCGCGCTAAGCGCTTGGCCGAATTCTGTAACGGACTTGCCTTGCAAGAATTGCATATCGTCGATGAGCAAAACATCAATGCCGCGCAGCCACTCTTTAAAGCTAATGGCGGACTGACGCTGTACCGCTGAAATGAAGTGATACATGAAATGGTCGGCGGTGAGATAAACCACATTACGTGACTTATCTGCGCCACCGGCGGCCCATGCAATGGCGTTCAACAGGTGGGATTTGCCCAACCCAACTGATGAGTGAATATAAACGGGATTAAAGGTGACAGAGTTCTGTGCCACCGCTTGAGCCACTTGTTTTGCGGCCCCCAATGCCATCTCGTTGGCGCTGCCAGCAACAAATGTGTCAAAGGTCAATTTTGGATCAAGTGCTGAGCCTGACAATGCGTCGCCCTGTTTTACACGCGCTGAGTGTTTGGCCCCAGTACGGATGGTGGCAGAAACGGTGGGCATTGGCGCCTTACGCTCTGCTGGCTCTTCAGCTTTTGGCGTTTGCTTGCTTTCAACCCGACCGTTCACGCGCACTGTGATTTGCAGCGTTTGAACATTTTGGTTTTCAGCTTGAAACGATTCGATGATCCGATCTTGATAATTGGACAAGATCCACGAGCATAAAAACCTTGTCGGTACAGAAAGGTGCGCCAGGTCCCCATCCAGCTCCACCAAATCCAGCCTTGCGAACCATGAACTAAATACGTCCTCCCCGACGCTTGCCCAAAGCCGCTTTTTCACTCGTGCCCATAGTTTTGAGTTATCGCCCCCCGATAAATCCATTGCGCCCCCGCCTTGTTGGTTTTCAACCGCTGGCGTTGTGCTTTGATGTGTTGCAACATCTTCTTCTTTTTGCGCCAACATTGTGAACTGATCCATTTGTGCCTCTTGATATTTCAACCAACGCACCAGCCGCTTGTTTGGCGCGTTGGTCAGCTGATTATTCTACAATCAGACAAACCCCTAGCAGTCGCTGAAAGTATTCAACGCTACCATTTTTATGATTTACTTAGATTTTGACGCCAACTCGCGTCGTTTACTTTACTGGAAGTACGCTTGTTAGACTGGCTAGCTGTGGTGGTGTGCAGATCTCGAATGGAAGACCGGAATTATTGCAATTACGCAGGTTTTCCTCTTAGCACACATCGTCAACGGCCCCCGTTTTTCTGTTCAACTCTTGGCAATACAAGGATCGCCACCAGCTCTTGTTCAATATGGGCAGTTTAGCCTTATTAGGGGACGCGTTTCAACTGGTGAATCATTTAAAAACCCTCTTGACTCTAGGGGGTGGATTTGGGTTGGCAAGCTACGCAGAATCTCGCCATTCTTAAGGGATTGGATTTGCTTAATGAATCCAAATTCAAGTGAAAAATGCCCTTCAAAAAAAAATTTACTTTTTGTTAAGGATCCCGGCATTTTGAACCATTTTGCGCATTTTCCGACGACCTACACCATCGAGTTAAGTACCTGAAATAAATGAATTTTTTCAAACTCCAAAATCACAATGTGACAAATTTATGAATAGATTCAAAGGGTTCAATTTAGACGTTAAGTTACGCAACATGTGTCAATTAGAATGGAACAATAGATTCTTCGTCACGCTGCTTCCACGCCAATCCAAGCGAAGGAAGTGACCTCAGAATTCAGGCGTAAACGCTGTCACGCCAAACGCAAAAAGGCTGCCCTAAGGCAGCCTTTAAAATCGTCAGTCCAAGTAAAGCCAGGCCTTAAGCGCTTAGGGCTTTTACACGGTTAGAAAGACGTGAAATTTTGCGTGAAGCATGGTTCTTGTGAACGATGCCTTTTTGCGCTGCGCGCATAATTTCTGGTTGAGCAGCTTGCAAAGCCGTTTTGGCTTCGGCGCTATCGCCAGATGTGATTGCTTCTTCAACCTTACGGATGAATGTGCGCATGCGCGAACGACGGTTTTTGTTCACTTCGGTGCGGCGCTCAATTTTGCGAACAGCTTTTTTAGCTGATGGAGTATTGGCCATGTGGTCCTCTTTGTGCCTATTCACTTTCTACCCGATGGCAGAATCGCGAAATAAAAGCGGCGGCACCAAAGGCCGCCAGAAACTACGTTGGCCGGGTTATAGGTTGAAGATTGGTTTTGGTCAATAGGAAAAGCTTGCGAAATTGGCTGCAAGCCCCGGTGGAAGAGTCTTTTGGCTAGGTTTGGCAATTGGGACAGTAAAAGGTTGAGCGACCAGATTGTACAATTCGCGCGATGTTGGCTTTGCAATTTGGTGCAAGGCAGGGTTCACCCTCTCGGCCATAGGCTTGGAAACGGTGTTGGAAATATCCCAACTCCCCGTCTGCATGCTTAAAATCCTTAAGCGTTGATCCACCCGCTGCAATCGCCTCGTTGAGCACTTGCACAATCGTTGGGGCGAGTAATTCCAACGCCTTTTTGGGTTTGCCGTCCGCCCTTACCAATGTGCCTATAGGACACCTGGGGTCGATCTTTGAAAGAAAGAGCGCTTCACACACATATATATTGCCCAATCCGGCCACATTACGCTGGTCGAGCAGTGCAGATTTGATGGGGGTTTTCTTATTTAGGAATCGTTCGGCCAAATGCTGAGCGTTAAATTGATTGCCCAATGGCTCTGGCCCCATTTTGGCGAAATGGGGGCTCTCCTGTTCATCGTCAAACAGGTCCATATATCCAAACCGACGCGGGTCATTGTAAATAATGTCCACTCGCCCTCTTGTCGGGTGCACAACTTCTAGAATCACATGGTCATGTTTTTGCTGTGCCAAAGGCACGAATTTGCGGGCGGTGCCTTCAATCAATTCAGCGTTGATTTTGAAGCTGCCGCTCATGCCCAAATGGGCGAGCATATTGGTGCCAGACATGAGCGGCACGATTAGATATTTTGCACGGCGACGCAGCTGGCCGATCTGTTGACCTTCGAGCAACTCTTGAAAGCCGTCTGGAAATGGAAAGCGCAAATTTGGGCGATTAAGCACAATGCGTTTGATCGTCGCCCCATCCATAAAGGGGGCAAGGCCGTTTTTGACCGTTTCAACCTCTGGCAATTCAGGCAATTCACTCTTTCCTTATGCATATAAACTGTGGCAATGACGCGCAGGCACCCAAACCTCCTCAACCATAGAAAAGCTGAGGCGCTTAGGATAAGGTGCGCCAACATTGATGATTTGTGATGACGACAAGCAAGTGACCATAAAGATGAGTGAAGCGCAACAAACAACCCACTTCGGCGAACGCGAAGTGCCCTTGGAAGAAAAACAGGGGCTGGTGAACGACGTTTTTCATAAGGTCGCTGACCGTTATGACATTATGAATGACCTGATGAGCGGGGGCATGCACCGGGTCTGGAAAGACGCCTTTGTGGCCAATCTGGCCCCACCGCGCGCCGGCAAGCGTCCGTTTGAAGTTTTGGACATGGCCGGTGGCACGGGCGACATCGCCCAGCGGATCAAAAACGCCTCACACGGGTATGCCAAAGTCACCGTTTCCGACATTAACTCGGATATGTTGCGGGTGGGCGCGGAGCGGGCCAAGACTTGGCGCTATCAGGACGGGGTTGAATTTGTTGAAGCCAATGCCGAAGAACTGCCTTTTGAAGACAATCGTTTTGATGTTTACACCATTTCGTTTGGCATGCGGAATGTACCCCAAATCGACAAAGCCTTGCGCGAAGCCTATCGGGTGTTAAAGCGCGGCGGCCGAATTATGGTGATGGAATTTTCTGAAGTTGATGTGCCTGGCCTTGATAAGATCTATGACCTATTTTCAGAACATGTGATCCCGCCGATCGGTGGCGTGGTCACGGGGGATGCGCAGCCTTATCAATATTTGATTGAGAGCATTCGCCAATTCCCTAAACCCAAGCAATTTTGCAAAATGATTGAAGACGCTGGCTTTTCGCGGGTCACGCACACACCGCTTAGCGGCAATATTGCGGCCATTCATTCTGGCTGGAAACTGAGATAGGCGGATATAACATGGGGCTTTTTGCTTATCTGCGTCTTTTTCGGGCAGGTTATGTTTTGGCGCGTGAAGGCGCTTTTTCGCTTACCGAAGGGCAAGGTATTAAGGGGCCGGCGGCAACTGCCATTTGGTTTGCGCGGCTGATAGAACGCCCTGCGGTGCGCAAAACCGGCCGGGTTGAACGGCTTTCTGCGGCTTTGCAAAAATTGGGTCCAACCTATGTAAAGCTTGGCCAAGTGCTCGCCACCCGCGCTGACGTTGTCGGCCCGGTGGTGGCCAAAGACTTGGCCAACCTGCAAGACAAGATGCCCCCGTTTGACAAAGCGCTGGTGCCCGCGATTTTGGCCGCGGCGCTTGGTGACAAAGTCAACACACTGACCGATATTTCTGACCCAGTGGCTGCAGCCTCAATTGCACAAGTGCATAGCGCGACCCTGATCAATGATGATGGCACAAACCAAAAGGTGGCGATTAAATTATTGCGCCCCGACGTGGCGGTGCGGTTTAAAAAGGACCTTGCTTCTTTAAAAGCTGCAGCGGGTTTTGCCGAATTCGCTATTCCAAAACTCAAGCGCTTGCGGCCCAAAGACATTGTGGACACGCTGGAACGCTCTGCGATTTTGGAAATGGACTTACGCATGGAAGCGGCGGCCATTTCTGAACTTTATGAGAACACAAAAGACGACGAGGGATTTGAAATCCCCACGGTGCATTGGCCACAAACCGCGCGCGATGTGTTGGTGACCTCTTGGATGGACGGCATTCCGATCCGCGAACATGAGCAATTAGACAAAGCTGGTGTTGATCGCAAAAAAGTAGCGAAAGAGCTGATGCAGCACTTTTTGCGCCATGCGATCCGCGACGGCTATTTTCACGCAGACATGCATCCGGGCAATCTGTTTGTTGACCCAAATACCGGCAACGTGCGGGCGGTCGACTTTGGCATAATGGGCCGGATTAGCAAGCAAGAGCAGAAATTCTTGGCGGAAATCCTTTATGGGTTCATCCGGCGCGACTATCGCCATATCGCACAATTGCATTTTGACATTGGCTATGTGCCCAAACATCAATCGGTCGACGATTTTGCACAATCGCTTCGCTCAATCGGCGAGCCACTTGTGGGACGTCCGGCGAATGAGATCTCCATGGCAAGGGTGCTCAGCCAATTGCTGGACAATACGGCCCTTTTTGAAATGGAAACCCGCCCCGAATTGGTGATGCTGCAAAAGAACATGGTTTTGGTTGAAGGGGTGGCGCGCACGCTGGACCCTGAACTAAACATTTGGACCGTGGCCGAACCCATCGTCAGCAAATGGGTGAAGCGCAATGTGGGGCCCATTGGCATTGCCGAGGAAGCCAAAGACACAGCCTTTGCACTGTACGGCGCTGCGAAAAAGATACCTCTATTGGTGCAGCGCTATGAGGCCATGTTAGACCAAGCCGAAAAAGACCGCGCAAACCCGCCTTTCTTCATGACAAGTTGGTTCGCCGCTTTGGTGGTTGCTTTAATGATTGGTGTTGGCGCGGCGGCGATAAAAACGCTAGTTTAGCCTCAAGTCCATTGAAACGGAGTATGCCCAACATGTTGGCAGGCCGCAAAATACTATTGATCATTACTGGCGGCATAGCCGCTTTTAAGGCGATCGACATTATTCGCTTGATCAAGAAAGCGGGTGGTGAAGTCCAGCCGATCCTGACCGCCTCCGCGCAAGAGTTTGTGACCCCGCTGACCGCCGGAACGATTGCGGGCAACGAAGCGCTGAGCGAATTGTTTGATTTAACGCGGGAAAGCGACATTGGACATATTGAATTGGTGCGGGATGCGGATCTGATTGTGGTTGCCCCTTGCACCGCGAATTTTATGGCGAAAATGGCCAACGGATTGGCTGATGATCTGGCCTCCACCGCAATTTTGGCGCGGGACAAACATGTAATCGTTGCCCCGGCAATGAATGTTAAAATGTGGTCCGCAGGACCGACCCAGCGCAATCTCAATTTGATCGTTGAGGACGGCATGCAAATTGTTGGCCCCGATGAAGGGGAAATGGCCTGCGGCGAATTCGGCCCAGGCAGAATGGCAGAACCTGAAACGGTTTTTGCCGCGATTGAAGACTATTTCTATACGTTTGGTGAGAACTTGCCGCTAAAGGGCAAGCGCATTTTGATCACCTCTGGTGCAACACGTGAGCCGCTAGACCCGGTGCGCTATTTGACCAATGCATCTTCGGGCAAACAAGGCACGGCCATTGCTGCGGCTTTGCGCGCTGCGGGCGCCGAAATTGAATTTGTAACCGGTGCCGCAGAAGTGCCGCCGCCCAATGGGGTGAATGTGACCCAGATCACCACCGCCCAAGACATGTATGATGCGGTGCATGAAGCGCTGCCTTGCGATGTGGCGATATTTTGCGCTGCTGTTTCGGATTGGCGGCCCAAAGAGGTGGGAAGCAAAAAGATAAAGAAAACCGGCGACGGGGAAGCCCCAAGCCTTGAGATGGTTTTAAACCCAGACATCTTGAAATCTGTGGCCGCGCTTGAACCGGGCGAACGCCCGGCGCTCGTGATTGGCTTTGCCGCTGAAACTGACAATGTGACAGAACATGCCCGTGCAAAATACGAGCGTAAGGGCTGCGATTGGCTGTTGGCAAACGATGTGAGCGCAAAAACTGGTACATTTGGCGGGGACAGCAATGCCATTGTGTTTTTTGACGACCAAGGCCACCATGAATGGCCCCAAATGAGCAAAGCGGAAGTGGGGCAAAAGCTCGCAAACCGCATCGCATCATTTCTAAAACAATCGGACTAAGCCCTATGAGCGCATTAGAAGTAAAATATAAGGTTCTTCCCCATGGCGCCGGATTGAAGGCCCCCTTTCAGGCAACCGCTGGGGCGGCTGGACTTGATTTGTGCGCCGCCGTGCCAACCGATGAGCCAATGGTTATTGAAGCGGGTGATCATGGCATTGTGCCCTTGGGTTTTGCGCTTGGCTTGCCAGAAGGCTATGAAGCGCAAATTCGCCCCCGTTCCGGCCTTGCTGCAAAATTTGCGGTCACGACACTTAATGCACCGGGCACCATTGATGCTGACTACCGGGGTGAAGTGATGGTCATTCTTATCAATCACGGCAAAAAGCCCTTCACCATCAACCGCGGCGATCGCATTGCGCAGATGGTGATTGCGCCGGTGCCTAAAATCACCATGATAGAAACAGATTTGCTTGATACGACGGAACGTGGTGCGGGCGGGCATGGTTCTACGGGGGTTGCAACCTCTTAGAACATTTTGAGGGAGCTAACTTATGTTTAAGACCATTCTTACAGCAATTATGCTGGCGCTATTTGGGACCACAGCAATATTTGCCGCCGAGCGGGCTGAATTTGATTTGATCGGCTATTCGACCGACGGTAAATATTTCGCCTTTGAGGAATATGGCATCCAAGATGGATCGGGCTTTGCCTATTCCAATATCTTTGTGATCGATTTACAAAATGATGATTGGGTTGGTGGATCGCCGTTTCGGGTACAAGCCGCTGACGAAACCACACAATTGGCCGAAATTCGCAGCCAAGCCATGCGCGCCGCTATGGGGCCAATCGGCAATTTTGACATTTCCCGGCCAGCGCGCTTGATCGCGCTCAATGGAGATGGGGAACCCGAGGCCAATGAGCTGACGTTGGACTTTAGCGTGCCGGGTTATTCTGACCCCTCCTCATTTTTTGCCAGCTATGAGTTGAGTTTTGACATTTATACCGCCCCATCTGGCGAGAACTGCATGGACTATTTTGGAGATAAGGCAAAAGGGTTTCGTCTCAAGCTATTTGATGGCACCAGCACCAAAATCTTGCACGAAGACGTGCGGGTGCCCACCTCGCGCGGATGCCCGGTGACATATCGCGCCAGCGCGGTGGCAATTCCGCTTGAAGATGCACATATTTTACATGGTGTGGCCTTGGTTTCGGTTTGGACTTATGGCTTTGAAGGCTGGGATCGGCGTTATATGGCCGTGCCTTTGACAACCGGAGAATAATTGCGTGCTCACAGCCGACGAAATAAGGCGCTACCAGCGCCATATAGTTTTGAAGAATGTCGGCGGACCGGGCCAGCAAAAACTTAAAGCCGCAAAAGTGCTGATAATTGGCGCGGGCGGTTTAGGCAGCCCGGTCATCGCCTATTTGGCAGCAGCTGGGGTCGGCACAATTGGGGTGGTGGACGACGACATCGTTTCCCTTTCCAATTTGCAGCGCCAAATGGTTCATCGCACCCAAGATGAGGGTGTGACGAAGGTTGATTCTGCAAAGAGATTTGCTAACGCGTTGAATCCAAATGTGAATTTCATTGCGATCAACCAGAGATTGAATGAGAACAATGGCGCACACATCATCGCGCCTTACGATTTTGTGGTTGATGGCTCCGACAATTTTGACACGCGCGCGTTAGTGGCTGAGTTTTGCGCGGAGGCAAAAATTCCACTGGTGGCGGGTGCGGTATCTTTGTTCGATGGCAATTTGACCGTGTTCGCCCCGTTTAAAGACCACAACCCGCGCTTTAGCGATCTCTATCCGCAACGCCCAACGCCCGATCAACTGCCCTCGTGTGAAGAAGCGGGAATTTTGGGGCCGATTACGGCGGTGATTGGTGGATTGCAAGCCATGGAAGTCGTGAAACTAATTACGGGCGTTGGCGAGCCACTTGTTGGGCGCTTGTTAACCTATGATGGGCGAGACGCGCGGTTCCGCGAGATGAGATATCGACGCGCCCCATAAGGGGTGCTAGCCTTTCGCTCAAAAAGGGGAAGGCAGATGGACGAAAAAACATCAGTTGGCGTGATCGGCCTTGGCATTATGGGCCGAAGAATGCTTGAAGCCCTTTCAAGCCACGACAAGTTTTACGCAAGTCACATCTGGGACCCGAGCGCTGTTTCTGTGGCCAAAGCGACGCCCTTGGCACCTGAGGCGAGAGTTTGCGATAGCCCTGAGGCGGTGATTGAAGGCGCGAAGGCGATATATCTTGCCTGCCCGCCAGACCCGCGCCGGCTTTATGCCATGATCGCTGCGGATTGCGGCAAACCGCTTTTTTTGGAAAAGCCCTTGGGCATCAATATGGCCGCCAGCCGTTCGATGGTGCATCACTTGGAGAAGACACGGGTGCCAGCGGCGGTCAACTTCGTGCAGGCGACCGGAGAGCCTTTGGCCGCGATTAAGACCGCGCTGCAATCGGGCGAGATGGGTGATCTCGTTGGCATCGACATTGAAGTTTCTTATGCGCAATGGCCCCGACTTTGGCAAAAAGATGCCGCATGGCTCAAACTCAGATCCGAAGGGGGCATGACCCGCGAAGTGATCTCTCATTTCATGTTTTTTGCCGAGCGGCTTTTGGGCACCACTCATTTGAATTGGACAAGTCCCATTTTTCCAGATGAGACATTGTGCGAAACCAACCTTTCGGCCCGTCTTTTCAACCCCGACGGTTTGCCGCTGAATGTCTTTGCCAATGTGGGCGGCGCGCAGCCAGACAAGCAACGGGTGTTCGTAAAGGGCACAAAGAAGAGCTTTAAGGTTGAGCAGTTCAGCGAACTTTGGGTCAGTGAGGGCGATAGGTTTAGCCAGGTGGTATTTCCGTCTGACAATGCCCGCATTGATGGGTTGCATGTGCAATTAGATCATTTTGACAAATGCATACGCGGCGAACCTCATCTGCTGGCGACCATCCAAGAAGCGCTGAGTGTGCAGGAGAAGATTGAGGGGATGTTGGCGGGATAGTTTCTCGCTGCGGAAAATCAGTCAAAAATACGAATGCTCATCAACCAAGTCAGCAGAGTCGCAAATTGTCTTAACCCAACACCTCTCTGTGTTAGAGTTAACCTAACTGGCGGAGGTTGTTTCCTCAATCATTTTCTTCCGGTTCCATTCCGCTCTTGCGATAGATAGCCTTCTCGCATTATCGGTAGCAGCTGCATATTCTTCTTTCGAAGAATCTAGCTTATATCCCTGAAGCTGAATTCGTTCTACACTCCCTGCGTCATGTAGATAGCCGTTGACGACTGCACCTTCAGGCGTCGTAGAAAAATTGTAAACACAAATTCCGCGCCTATCGGAAGCGTGGTCCCTATACTCTAAGAACATCTTCTGTTCGGTGTATGATACTTTATCAGACTTGTGAGAAATCGTTTCTGTCGAGCTTTCTAACTGACGCCCGTAGGAGCAGTTCCAGTTTACGATACCATCTAATTCTACTCCGTGTTCACGAAATGACACATGGAATACAGATTCGGATACCACATCGCCCGCTTGGTTTGTTCCCTCACAAAACCACCACCCTTGGCGATCTGATATTTCAGAACCTGCTCTTAAGCTTCCATCTTTATAGTTTAGCTCCACATCTTCCTGCAAACGATATAGTGATAGAAGGCTGAAATAGCTCTCAAATAATTCGATTATGTTTGGGTCGTTTGACCTGAATAAACGACGATTTCGAAAGTTGTCTGAATGCAACCATCCAAAGACAACCTCGCGGTCATTTCCATATGAGTCAAAATCGAAGATTGTGAAATTCAGAACAGGTATATTGTGGCGGATTACGCGCGCGAAGTGGCGCGCGCTAGTTTCTTTTCCGTTCAGTAGTATTTTTATATTTTCGTATCTCTTACCGAAAAACTCATTATATGCAACAATGTCCGTCCAGACCTTCGCTTTTGATGACTTTTCGTCGGACGTTAAAAAACTGATATAACTATCTAAACTTGCCTCATCCAAGGCGTTTGGATTACCGCTCGCAGTTTTGTAACCTACAAAAGTATTTCGCACCTCAGTTGCATGCTTTACACGTTGTTCGATATGATTGTAAAACGCATTGTCGCTTGTAAAGCACTGCAAAGTGGACGAGCTTTGAATCGCAGCCATTATTTGGTCATGGCTTTCAATCACGCGATCCTGAGAAGATTTGTGAAAAAATGATGTGGTTATTTGATCTATAAACAATGCGCCAAGTAGCGAAATCATAATAACGCCAAGCTCAAGCGTTGTTTTTTCAATTTGCAAAGCCTGCGCCAGGCCATCTTTGTTAAATATAAACGCTATTAGACTGATCAGAACCAACAACAGCGAGATTGACCTCGTAGCCAGCTCTGCCTTGTGGGATCGATCTGATTGAACAATTAGACTACTCGACGGTGGACGTGGCATGATATTACCCTAAAAAAGCCAAAGTATATGGTGCATCACACCAGTAATAAAGATCAAATTTCACACCTTGGGTGGTTCGAAAACCTTTCGTGCTGTGCCATGTAACAACCAGCTTTTTCCACCTTCAAACACCGCCGTTGAAAGCGGGTTGCCGTAGCCAGCGCCTGAATCCAAATTGATCCGGTTGCCATAATGGGTGGGTGCATCGATGGTTGTGTGGCCGTGCACCACGAGCAATGGGTGGGGGGCGGTATGATCCAAGAAGCCTTCTCTTATCCATACAAGATCGTCGGGATGTTGATTTTCCAGATCAACACCTGGTCGAATGCCTGCATGAACAAACAGCACATCGCCGTGAATATGGGTGAGCGGCAGGTTGGTCAAGAAATCCAGATGTGTTTGTGGTACGGCCTTTTTTGCATCTTCGTGAATTTGAAATAGCCGGCTTTCACTGTGTACTTGCACGCCATAAGACGCCATGGTTTCAATGCCGCCGATATTTTTGTGGAACCAATCATATCCCGGTTTTAGGCGATAGTCGGTGCGGGGATAGTCTTCCAAAAACATGGTGAACATGCGGTCGTGATTGCCCAACAGGCAAGTCCAGTTTTTGCCCGACTGTACGCCATTCATCAAAAGCTCAACAACGGCTTTGGAGTTTTCACCTCGATCTACATAGTCACCCAGAAAGACAATTTTTGCGTCCTTGCCGCCATCCCGCTCGATTTTTTCAAGCGTTGTGTGCAGCATTTCGAGTTGGCCGTGAATATCGCCAATGGCATAAATTGGATCAGCCATTTTTACTCCTTTTGGAAGAGATTCAACAACAAAAAGGGGCCAAGAGGCCCCTTTAGATTTTTCAATGCCGCCTTCGGCGCTTCCCCGGCACCCCCGAGTTTGCTTGCCGCCGTCGCGCCTTCGGCGCTTCCCCGGCACCCCCGAGTTTGCTTGCCGCCGTCGCGCCTTCGGCGCTTCCCCGGCACCCCCGAAGTTTTTTTCGCCGCCGTCGCGCCTTCGGCGCTTCCCCGGCACCCCCGCCAATTGGTACCAGAAATGGGTTTCTAGTTTGGGGAACCCGAGAAACTAAGCGTCTTTGTGTTTGAACACCAAAGTTGCGTTGGTGCCACCAAAGCCAAACGAGTTGGACATGACGCAGCCAATGGATTGATTATCGCGACGTTCTTGCAAGATTGGCATGTCTGCAAACTCTGGGTCGAGTTCGAAGATATTGGCTGATTTACACAAGAAGCCTTCGTTCATCATCATGACCGAATAAATCGATTCTTGCACACCAACCGCGCCCAATGAGTGACCGGTTAAAGATTTGGTTGCTGAAAGTGGTGGGCACTTATCTTCATTGCCAAACACTTTGCGAATCGCTTCGATTTCTTTGATGTCGCCAACCGGAGTTGAGGTGGCATGTGGGTTGATATAGTCGATCGGCAGATCAACCGTTTCAAGCGCCATGCGCATGCAACGCTCGGCACCTTCACCCGAAGGCGCGACCATGTCGTAGCCATCAGAAGTTGCGCCATAGCCAACAATTTCAGCCAGAATGTTCGCGCCGCGTGCTTTGGCGTGCTCATATTCTTCCAAGACCATAACGCCTGCGCCACCAGCGATGATGAAGCCGTCGCGGTTTTTGTCGTAGGCGCGAGAGGCAAGCTCTGGGGTGTCATTGTACTTGGATGTCATCGCGCCAAGCGCATCGAACATATTGGACATTGACCATTCAAGATCTTCAGAACCGCCAGCAAAAACGATGTCTTGCTTGCCCATTTGGATTTGCTCGTAAGCATTACCAATGCAGTGCTTTGATGTCGCGCAGGCAGATGTGATCGTATAGTTCACGCCTTTGATCTTAAACGCGGTGGCCAAGGTGGCCGACGCGGTTGAAGACATGGCCTTTGGCACGGCTAGCGGGCCAATGCGTTTTGGGCTGAGGTTTTTGCGGGTCAAATCCGCTGCATTGATCAGCGTTTCAGTGGATGGACCACCTGACCCCATCACGATGCCGGTGCGCGGGTTTGAAATATTGTCTTCTTCTAGACCCGCTTGCTCAATCGCTTCTTGCATGGCGATATAGTTCCACGCCGCGCCACGCGCCATAAAGCGGGTTGTGCGTCGGTCAAGAATAGCAAATGGGTCCAAGGTCGGCTCACCGTGCACTTGGCTACGAAAGCCATATTCCACGTGCTTTTCAGCCCGTGTTATGCCCGGTTTTGCGTCGTGCAGGCTTTGCAACACTTCTTGCTTGTTATTGCCGATTGAGGAAACGATCCCCATGCCTGTGATGACAACTCTTTTCATATAACCCTCTTCATGCGCATTAAAGCAGCCAGATCGATGCTACTTGTTTTCTAGGCCGATCAAGCCCACACGCAAATTTTCCGCCTTGTAAATAATTTCGCCGTCAGCTTTGACCCAACCGGTTGCAACACCAAATGGCAAAGGTGACTTCATGTGTTTTTTGATGTCCACATGATATGTTAGCAGCTTTTTGTCGTTTGTGGCTTGGCCAACAAATTTAATTGACCCGCCCAATGCGCGGCCACGGCCCGGTGATCCGGCCCATGACAGATAAAAGCCGATCATTTGCCACAAAGCATCAAGGCCCAAGCAACCTGGCATCACAGGGTCACCGATAAAGTGACACTTATAAAACCAAAGATCCGGATTGAGGTCCAGTTCAGCGGTTACGCTGCCTTTGCCAAATTCACCTTCATCCGCATTAATGTTGGTGATGCGGTCGAACATAAGCATTGGGGGGGCTGGCAATTTTGCATCGCCTTGACCGGGCAATTCGCCCTTGCCGTGCAAGATCAATTCTTCGTAGCTAAACTGGTTGGCACGTTCTGTCATAAGCCAAACTTCCTTCATTTATTTTGGTTGCTGCGGCCAAATTTGAATTTAATCGTGGCTCGGCCCAGACATGCTTTTGGCCGTGCATAACATTTTTGTTCACATTCGCAAAGCAAATGCGCCCTAGTTTCGCCCATTTTTGTGATTCTGAGCCACTTCAGAAAAACGTGCCGGAATTCAATAAAACCACAAGCAATTGGACGTACAATTCAACAATAGTTGAACGAAACAGTTCACACGTTCACCACGTGACAAATGGTCAGTTGTTTGATGTGCTGAAATTGACTATAATTCGCAACTAGAGATCAAATAGACGCGAAAAAGAACTGATGACTGCACACATTGGCAATCAAAGATATACACATGGCTCACGCGGACCATGTTTGACCGCTGTTTTGCGGATGGCGGGTTTGCGCCCAACACGGCAACGTTTGGCTCTGGCGGATTTGCTTTATGGTGGTGGACACCGGCACGTCAGCGCGGAGGCCTTGCATGCAGAAGCAGGTTCGGACGGGGTCACCGTGTCTTTGGCCACCGTTTACAACACCTTGCGCCAATTCAAAGATGCAGGCCTATTGCGCGAAGTCACAGTTGATGCGGCCCGCACCTATTTTGATACCAACACTTCGGATCACCATCACTTCTTTATTGAGGATGAAGACCGGGTGGTCGATATCCCGACCAATGACATTGAAATCAGTGGTTTGCCTGAGGCGCCCAAAGGCATGAAGATCACCCATGTGGATGTGGTGGTACGGGTAAAAAGCGCAGGCTAAATTGCCAGCGGCTATTTCACCTTTTCATCTTTATAAACGCCCCACAAAGCGACCTGATTGATCCAGCCGGAGAAATTGTCGCTTTTGTCCGTTGATGCGTCAGGCTTATAGCGCCCGCTGATTTTGCACCAATTGTCCGCGCAATTGTCTACGCTCACCAAAACTTTTGGCTGCAAAATGGCGCGGCGGGGTGCGGTGGCATCAGCGCGGGCATAAATTGGGGTGCCCGAAACAGCTGCATCAAGCCAGGGGGTCACCAATGCTGTGCGACGGCCCGACAATAGGGTTTTATGGATCCAACCTTCAGCACCCTCCGAATCACGCACCTTGCGCCAAGCATCAAATTCTTGAACAATTTCGATGGGGAGGCCGTTCTGCACAAAAATCCAAGCCACTTCATATTTTTGCCCGGGGCCCACACGCACATTGATCTTGGACGAGCCAAGCGAAGCAAAACGGGGTAAAGGCAAACCCGATGCGCCAACCGATTGCGCCAAAACCACCGGCTGACCCGCCAACAGCGCGGTGCTAAGCGCTAAGAACAAGACAATGATATGCCGAGCAAGGGATTGGCGTGTGGTTTTGATTTTTGACATTCGGGGAGAAGCTCTTTTCAGTGGCAAAGAATTCACATAACAATTAGCCAAATACACCTTAAGGTATAGCTAAGACTGTGCAGCTAATGCTGAACCGGATTATAGCCAATATGAGGTTTGAATGACAGGATCAACTGCCAAAATTTTTGTGACCCGACGGTTGCCCGCGCTGATTGAAGAGCGCATGGCGGCTTTGTTTGATACGCACTTTATTGGCGAAGATCGCCCCCAAACCAGTGAAGAACTAATCGCACAATCTCAGGATTGCGATATTTTGGTTTCCACCATCACCGATCAACTCAATGCCGAGGTGATTGGGGCGCTGGGCAAAAATGTGCGCATGATCGCCCAATTTGGCAATGGGGTGGACAATGTGGATGTGAACGCCGCATCCGCGCGTGGCATCACCGTGACCAACACCCCCAGCGTTCTAACAGACGACACAGCAGATATGGCCATGGCGTTGATATTGGCGGTGCCTAGACGCTTGATCGAAGGCTCACAAACCTTATTGAAAGACGGCACGTGGCCGGGCTGGTCGCCCAATTGGATGTTGGGGCGTCGCCTCGCTGGTAAACGGCTCGGCATAGTAGGGCTTGGCCGCATTGGCATGGCAGTTGCCCGGCGCGCCCGCGCCTTTGGGTTGGAGATCCACTATTTTGGCCGATCCCGCAAACCTGGGGTGGTGGAAGAAGAGTTGGATGCACACTATTGGGACAATCTTGATGAAATGCTTAGCGCCGTAGACATTGTCACGCTGCACACACCTTCAACTGAAAAAACCCGCAATATCATCAATAAAGAACGGTTGGCGCTGATGAAAGACGACGCCTATTTGGTCAATCTTGCGCGGCCGAATTTGATCGACGAAAAGGCATTAATCGAAGCGGTGCAATTGGGCGAGATATCTGGTGCGGCGCTTGATGTGTTTGAACATCATAAAGTGATCAACCCCGCCCTTTTAGACCTCGCCCGGCAAGACAAAATTGTTTTGACGGCCCATATGGGGTCGGCGACCCTTGAGGGGCGTATTGAGATGGGTGAAACCGTTATTGTTAATATGCGCGCGTTCTTAGATGGCCATCAGCCGCCGCATCGGGTGTTGCCGGATCGGCTTGGTTAGGGGCTCTTTTCGCGCCGCCGTTGGTCGCTGCGCTCAGCTTCTTTTGGCGCTCACGCCGCGCAGGTTGGCCCGGCACCCCCGGCTCTTTTTTCGCGCCGCCGTTGGTCGCTGCGCTCCCGACCCCGGCACCCCCGGCTCTTTTTTCGCGCCGCCGTTGGTCGCTGCGCTCCCGACCCCGGCACCCCCGCCGGTTGTAGGTATCCATGTAAAAACCGTTGCAAGTGGGACTTGATCCGGGATCAACCAAAAGGGAAGAAAACAAAAAGCCCGGCACAGATTTCTCAGGCCGGGCTTCTTTATTCAACAAAGGTTAGAACAGATTATTCTGCGTCTTCGCCTTCTTTGATTTCTTCACCAGTTTCCTGGTTTACAACTTTCATGGACAAACGCACTTTGCCGCGGTCATCAAAGCCCATAAGTTTCACGTAAACTTTTTCGCCTTCTTTGATCACGTCAGTTGTTTTTTCAACGCGCTTATCGGCAAGTTGTGAAATGTGCACTAGGCCATCACGTGGACCGAAGAAGTTCACAAATGCGCCAAAATCAACGCATTTAACAACGGTACCTTGGTAAATTTCGCCAACTTCTGGCTCATCTGTGATCGACTTAATCCATTTAACCGCTGCGTCGATGGCTTTGCCATCGCTTGAAGCGATTTTGATGGTGCCATCGTCTTCGATGTTCACTTTAGCGCCGGTTTTTTCAACGATCTCACGGATCACTTTACCGCCGGTGCCGATCACTTCACGGATTTTGTCGGTTGGGATCTTCATGGTTTCGATGCGTGGTGCAAACTCACCAACTTCATCACGTGCGCCATCAAGAGCTTTAGACATTTCACCCAAGATGTGATGACGACCTTCTTTGGCTTGTGCCAAAGCGGTTTTCATAATGTCTTCGGTGATGCCAGCGATTTTGATGTCCATTTGCAACGATGTGATACCATCAGAAGTACCCGCCACTTTAAAGTCCATATCGCCAAGGTGATCTTCGTCACCCAAGATGTCTGAAAGCACAGCGAAACGATCGCCTTCCATGATCAAGCCCATGGCAATACCAGAGACCGGACGAGGCATTGGAACACCCGCATCCATAAGCGCCAAAGATGCACCACAAACAGACGCCATTGAAGACGAACCGTTGGATTCTGTGATCTCAGAAACAATACGAATAGTATAGGGGAATTCTTCAACACTTGGACGCACTGGGTTAATCGCGCGCCATGCCAATTTGCCGTGGCCAGTTTCGCGACGGCTTGTGCCGCCCATGCGACCCGCTTCACCTACTGAGTATGGAGGGAAGTTATAGTGCAGCATGAAGTTGTTTTTGAACGTGCCATCAAGGCTGTCAACGAACTGCTCGTCGTCGCCTGTACCTAGCGTTGCAACAACCAAGGCCTGTGTTTCACCACGGGTAAACACGGCGGAACCGTGCGTACGTGGCAAAATGCCAGCTTCAGCAACGATAGGGCGTACTGTTGAAAGGTCACGACCATCAATACGCTTGCCTGTGTCCAAAACGCTCAGGCGAACAACTTGGGCTTGAAGTGATTTAAACACCGCGCCAATTGTTTCGTCTTTATAAGCTGGGGCTTCACCTTCAGCCGGCGCATAATGTGCTTTGACTTTGGCTTTGGCCGCATCAAGTGCAACGTAACGCTCTTGCTTTTCTGTGATTTGGTAAGCGGCACGAATGTCGTCTTCAACCAATTTAAGCATGTCTGCTTCTAGCGCTGAATTGTCTTCTGCTTCGAATTCACGTGGCTCTTTAGCCGCCAATTCTGCAAGCTTGATGATGGCGTCGATCACTTTTTGTGATTGCTCGTGGCCATACATAACCGCGCCAAGCATCTGATCTTCGCTCAATTCGCTGGCTTCTGATTCAACCATCAAAACAGCGTCTTGCGTGCCAGCCATAACCAGATCCAATTTTGAATCTGTTTCTTGCTCTGGTGCAAAGTTTAGAACGTACTCGCCATCGATATAACCAACGCGTGCCGCACCAATTGGGCCCATGAATGGAATGCCCGAAATGGTAAGTGCTGCTGAAGCGGCGACCAAGCCAAGGACGTCTGGACGGTTCTCAAGGTCATACTGAAGTACGGTTACAACGATTTGTGTTTCGTGCTTATAGCCTGCTGGGAACAAGGGGCGGATTGGACGGTCGATCAAGCGACAGATCAATGTTTCCGCTTCTGTAGGACGGCCTTCACGTTTGAAGTAGCCACCCGGGATTTTGCCCGCGGCGTAGAATTTTTCTTGGTAGTTTACCGTCATCGGGAAGAAGTCGACGCCCGGTTTTGCAGATTTGGCTGAAACAACAGTTGCCAAAACAACGGTTTCGCCAAGGGTTGCTAGAACAGCACCGTCTGCCTGACGTGCCATTTTGCCTGTTTCAAGGGTCAGCGGTTGGCCGCCCCAGTTTAGTTCCACCTTATGGTGATCAAACATATTTTTTATCCTAAAATGCCTTGGCGGATGTGTCCCTCATGGCCACATTTTCGAAATCGACAAGGCGTCGTTCATTTGTGTGCTGAACGGAGAAGAGAGCTGGATGGCAAGGCGCTTTTGAAGATACGTTCATATCAAAAGCGACCGACGATCCCGCCCGCTTGGCCGTTCGGCCAGATTGTAAAAAGGCGCGGCGGCCACAGACCACCGCGCCAATTTGGTTGTGCCTAGCGGCGCAAGCCTAGACGCTCGATGAGCGACTTGTAACGTGCTTCGTCTTTATTGCGGGTATAATCCAGCAAACGACGACGCAAGCTAACCATTTTCAAAAGACCACGACGTGAGTGGTTGTCTTTCTTATGGTCTTTAAAGTGTTCGGTGAGGTTTGAAATACGCTCTGAAAGGATCGCAACCTGAACTTCTGGTGAACCTGTGTCACCTTCTTTGGTTGCATATTCTTTGATAAGCTCTTCTTTGCGCTCAGCAGTAATCGACATCGTAAATTCCCTTCTTACAAACTAAAGGAGTAAAAGCCGCCATGCGCCAAGATGTCGTCCAGCGCTGGCCCGAATTGGCCGCCCATCGGTTAGACCATAAGGGCGGTTGCGCTGGCTTATACAGCAAAATAGGACATATGAAAAGAGGTAGGTTTGTGCAGCACTTCAGCCCGCAACAATCACACGGGAGGGCTTGAATTGGCCTTTTTCAACATATCCCATCGCAACCATTGCCCCTTTGTGGGTGGCATATGCCTCATCCAAGGCGATAGGCGCGTTGCGGCCAATCAAAAGCGCTGGATTTCCCATGCGCACCAGTTGGGCTTGGCGTTCGTCCAGCACCACTTCTGGCAAATGGCTCACGGCTTCATTGAGCGGGCGCAATTGCTGATCACGCTCGGCCAATTCCAATGCTTCAATTTGTTCAATCGTTACCGCATCTTGATCCGTGAATGGGCCAACCGCCGCCCTGTGCAAACGCGACACATGGCCTTTTGAACCCAGTTGCTCGGCAATATCGCGCGCTAATGCACGAACATAGGTGCCCTTTTGGCAAGTAACGCGAAAAGTTGAAATCTGATCACTATGCGCCAGCAGTTCAAAGGCTTCAATTTCAACTTCACGGGACGGCATGTCCACTTTTTCGCCTGCGCGTGCCAAATCATAGGCACGTTCGCCATTGATCTTGATCGCAGAGAAGGCGGGCGGCACTTGGGTGATGACTCCGGTAAAGGCGGGCAAAATGGCTTCTAGTTCTGACTGACTCGGACGCACCTCAGATGTTGCGGTCACTTCGCCCTCAAGATCGTCGGTGGTGGTGGTTGAGCCCCACTTAAGGTCAAACTCATATATTTTGACCCCATCTTGCACAAATGGCACCGTTTTGGTGGCTTCGCCCAAAGCGACGGGTAAAATACCGGTTGCCAGCGGATCAAGAGTGCCAGCGTGGCCGCCCTTTTTGGCGCTATAAAGCCATTTGATTTTCCCCACCGCCTGGGTGGAGGTCACATCATAGGGCTTATTGAGAATAAGCCAGCCGGAAACGGCGCGTTTTTGGCGTTTAATTTGAGTCATTGATTTGCTTTTGATCGCTTAAATGTCTTCAGGATCGTTCTGATCATCACGGGGCTGCAGATCTTGCGCCACATGGTCTGAACGCAAGAGTTTCTCAATCCGGCCCGCTTCATCAAACGTTTCATCCGCAAAGAAACGAAACTCGGGCGCGTGTTTTAGATTGAGATTTGCAACGACCTGTCCGCGAATGAACTTTTGGTTGCGGTTGAGTGCTTCAACCACTACGTCCACTTTTTGCCCCCCTAAAGGCATAATATAGACCTTGGCAATTTTGAGATCAGGCGCCATACGCACCTCGGGCACCGTGATGAATGCACCATCCAAATCCGGGTCCAATATTTCATCGCGCGACAAAAATGCCGACAGGGCATGACGTACCACTTCGCCTACGCGCAATTGTCTTTGTGAAGGAAGTTTTCCGCCGCTCATGTTTTTTGCCTTTTAGTGGCTTGCCGCTGATTTGTTGATCGTGGCCAAAAGGGCCGCGCCCACCAAAAGCGTTGTGCCAGATATTTTGTTGATCCAATGTGCCGCGCCGCGTTTGGCCAAACTAGAGCCCGCGCGCTGAGCGATGAATGCATAAGCCACTACGGTGGAATAATCAAGTATGACAAAACTTGTCGCCATCAAGATAAACTGGGGCAACAAGGGCTGGCTGGGGTCGATGAATTGGGGGAAGAATGCGGCGAAAAATGCTATGGCCTTTGGGCTGGTGATGGCCACCACAAAGCCTTGGCGCATGTGCCACCAATTCGATTTGCGTGGCAAATGCTTGACCGCACCCGTTTGAAAGGTTGTTTTGGACCGAATGGTTTTGATGCCCAACCAGACCAAATAGAGAATGCCAATGATTTTAAGGGCCGAAAACGCGGTTGCCGATGTGGCCAAGATCAACCCAAGACCCGTTGCGGCAAGCGCCATTTGAATGACATTGGCGCACACGTCGCCAAGCGCTGTGAATAACACACGACGCCATCCGTATCCTAACGAGTGCGACACGCCCAGAAGGACCGAGGGACCCGGCGTAAGGACCAAAATGATAACAGCAAGGATGAAAGCAAAATAAAGGGTTGGGTCCATTGGATTGGCTTTACTTGATGGTGACGTTTTAAGAACTTACGCCCAAAACAAACATGGCGCCAGAAGGCGCCATGAGAAAAATTTGAAATGCGGTCTAAGATTAGAGCGTGCGCTCGATCTCTTCGACGCGATAACATTCGATAACATCGCCTGCGCGCATGTCTTCGTATTTTTCGAACGCCATGCCGCATTCTTGACCAGAATGCACGTCTTTAACTTCGTCCTTGAAGCGTTTAAGCGTTGAAAGCTTGCCTTCATGGATCACCACATCGTCACGGATCAAACGGACGCCTGCGCCACGTTCCACCATGCCGTCAGTAACCTGACAACCTGCCACACGACCAACTTTGGTAATGTTGAACACTTCCAAAATTTTCGCATTGCCCAGGAATGTTTCGCGTACCTCTGGGGCCAATAGACCAGACATGGCCGCTTTCACATCGTCCACGAGATCGTAGATAATGTTGTAATAGCGGATTTCGACGCCTTCGCGCGCCGCTGCTTCACGGGCTTGCTTGTTTGCGCGGGTGTTGAAACCAAACACAACAGCGTTTGAAGCAGCTGCCAAGGTCACATCACTCTCAGTGATACCACCTACGCCACCGATCAAGACCTGAGCCGACACTTCGTCAGTGCCCAGTTTTTCCAATGCGCCGATAATGGCTTCAACAGAACCTTGTACGTCGCCTTTGATCACCAATGGGATCTTGGCCAAGTCTTCAGTTTTGAGCTGGTTCATCATCTGCTCGAGCGATGTTACACCACCACCAGCAGATTTTTCACGTTTTGCGCGTTGACGATATTCGGTAATCTCACGCGCTCTTGCTTCATGTTCCACAACACCAATCAAGTCGCCCGCTTCTGGCACGCCAGCAAATCCAAGCACTTCAACCGGAATTGAAGGACCGGCTGTTTTCACTTGCTCGCCCTTATCGTTGATCAAGGCACGAACTTTAGCCCACTGTGAACCCGCAACCACAATATCGCCAACGGCCAATTCGCCGTTTTGAACCAAAACAGTTGCTACCGCACCGCGACCTTTGTCGAGTTTGGCTTCAATCACAATACCTTGAGCTCGGCCTTTTGGATTGGCTTTGAGTTCCAAGATTTCCGACTGCAAGACGATCGCATCAAGGATGCCTTCAAGGTTCTGCTTTTTCATCGCAGACACTTCAACGTCCAAAATATCGCCGCCCATGGTTTCAACAAACACTTCATGTTGAAGCAATTCGTTGCGCACACGGCTTGGATCAGCTTCATGCTTATCCATTTTGTTGATCGCAACGATAATCGGCACACCGGCCGCTTTAGCGTGTTTGATCGATTCAATGGTTTGCGGCATCACGCCATCGTCTGCTGCTACCACCAAAATCGCAATATCGGTGGCTTGAGCCCCCCGTGCGCGCATGGCAGTAAAAGCTTCGTGGCCTGGTGTGTCCAAGAAGGTGATATTGTGGCCATCACGCTCAACTTGGTAAGCACCAATATGCTGGGTGATACCCCCGGCTTCACCAGAAACCACATTGGCTTCGCGGATCGCATCAAGCAATGATGTTTTGCCGTGGTCAACGTGACCCATGATCGTCACAACTGGTGCCCGTGGTGCCAAATCTTCTGGATTGCGAGCGGCTTCGTCGTCAAACACGCCCGTTTCAACATCAGCTTCGGCAACACGTTTGACGGTGTGGCCCAACTCTGTCGCAATCAACTCGGCTGTATCTGCGTCAAGCACATCGTTGATGGTGACCATTTGGTCTTGGCTCATCATGAACTTGATCACGTCAACCGCACGTTCTGCCATCCGAATTGACAATTCCTGTACGGTAATTGCCTCTGGAATGGTCACTTCACGTGAGATTTTTTCTTTAGGAGTCTGCGGGCCTTTGCCACGTTGTTTGGCACGACGACGCTTCATGGCTGCCAAAGAGTGACCGCGATCGCGTTCACTATCACCACGGGTCGCCGTTGTAACGGTTAGACGTGTTTGACGGCGATCATCGGTGGTCGCTTTTTTGCTTGGTTGAGGTTTTGCAGCCCGCTTGGCGCGCTCCAACTCATCTTCGCGCACCAACGGTTTTTTGCGCGCAAGCTGATCAGGATTTTTAGAAATCGCACGTTCAGTTGGCGGCGCTGGCGGCTCTGCAGCCACTGGATCAGCTTTTGGCGCTGGTTTTGTTTTGGCTTTAGCTGGTTTTGCAGTTTTTGCTTTTGCCGCTTCAGCTTCTTCGCGCTGACGTTCAAGACGTTCAGCTTCCAAACGCGCGGCTTCTGCAGCTTCTGCCCGCTCTGCGGCCTCGCGATCTGCTTTGCGTTGCGCAGCTTCGTCAATACGGCGCTGTTCTGCTTCAACTTGAGCGCGACGTTCTTCGTCTGCGCGTGCAGCAGCTGCCCGCAAAGCACGTTCGCGCTTTTCAGATTCTGAATTGGTTAGGCCAGTATTTGCTGGTTCTTGACGACGCCCACCCTGTCCAGGGCGATTGTTGCGGTTGCCATCTTGCCGGCGCGGTTGTTGGCGCTGACCTGTTGGACGACCAGCAGTGCCACCTTCACTTGCCTTTGGACGAGGCGCAGCACCTGAAGAAGGTGCTGTGAAAGTGCGGCTGCGTTTTTCAACCACGACGGTCCGAGAAGACCGACCGCCACCTGGACGCCCGCCACCTGCAGGTCCGCCCTTTAGCGAAAGGGTCTTTTTGTCCCCATCACCTGGTGTTGCATCTGATCTTTTATCGTTGTCACTCATATATTCGCCACTCATCCATTAGTTTTCGCCACATAGCGTACAAGCCTTTTGTACCGCTCAATGGCCGAATTTGCTGCCGCGCCGCCTACCAGCGCTGCATGTATCACATTTTTACCGCCAAATGCCAAACTCAATTGTTCGCCACCTAGTAGGTCGATATGCGGCAAGGTGTCTTCGAGTTCTAAAACCCGTACCAATTGCAACATTTTGCGTCGACCATCGTCGCTTGCATCGCTCGCTGTTATCAGCGCGCGTGCCTTATCTGATTCCAAGGCACTGCGAACTTTTGCAGAACCCATTACAAAGAACCCGCCTTTGCGGGCCAATTGCAAAGCACCGATCAGCTGGTTTTCCAAGTGCTTTTGGGTCAAACCCGCCAGATCGTCTGGCAATTTGACCGGCATCTTCAGACCCCGGGCAAATGCTTTTTTGCTCTGTGCATCCGCAACAGCTTGAGCTGTTGCGGTTACCCATACGCCTCGACCGCCTGCTTTTCCAGTCACATCTGGAAAAATTTGGTCATCAGGCCCAACAACGAACCGAATGAGCTCGGTTTTTGGCAAAATTGCCTTCGTCACGCAACATTCACGTGTCGCAATTTGCTTATTTGCTGCCATTGAGCCTTTGTTGCACCTTTAAGTTCTTGCTTATTCAGCGGGTGAAGTTGGATCTTGAGAAACGGCAACCGCCTCTGCTTCATCTTCAACAGCTTCTTCAGCAATTGTTTCGTTAGCACCATCTAGTGCTTCTTCTTCGCCTTCTTCATCGGACAAATCATCAAGCGTGACCCAACCCGCTTTCAGGCGAGCACTCATGATCATTTCTTCCGCTTCTTCACGGCTCACTGGGAATTCACTAAATGTGCCTTCAAAGCGTTTGACTTCACCGTCTTTTTTCTCGGTCCAGCCCACTAGATCGTCTGCGGCGCAACCAGCGAAATCTTCGATGTTCTTAATTTCTTCTTTGCCCAAAGCGACCAACATGGCCCCTGTAATGCCTGGGATCTCATAAAGCTCATCTTCAACGCCGAGTTTTTTGCGCTCTTCATCGCGCTCACGCTCAGCTTGCTCAAGATATTCAGCCGCACGGGCTTGAATTTCAGCAGCTGTCGTTTCGTCAAACCCTTCGATTGAAGCAATTTCAATTGGCTCAACATAGGCAACTTCTTCAAGGGAAGAGAAGCCTTCGGATGCGAGCAATTGGGCAACCATCTCGTCAACATTCATCGCGTTCATGAACAGTTCTGTGCGTTCAACGAATTCTTTTTGACGACGCTCGGATTCTTCTTGCTCGGTAAGGATATCAATATCCCAACCAATCAATTGCGATGCGAGGCGGACATTTTGGCCACGACGGCCAATGGCCAAAGACAATTGCTCGTCTGGCACAACAACCTCAATGCGCTCTGCTTGCTCATCAAGCACAACTTTGACCACCTCGGCGGGCTGCAAAGCTGATACCACAAGATCAGGCAAAGTTTCGGTCCAAGGAATAATGTCGATTTTTTCGCCTTGCAACTCGTTTACAACGGCTTGCACGCGCGAACCGCGCATACCCACACAAGCACCAACTGGATCGATCGAAGAATCATTAGACACCACAGCGATTTTCGCGCGGCTACCTGGATCACGAGCGATCGAGCGGATATTGATGACGCCGTCATAAATCTCTGGCACTTCTTGCATGAACAATTTGGCCATAAATTGTGGGTGCGTACGTGACAAGAAAATCTGTGGGCCACGTTGTTCTTGGCGCACATCATGAATGTATGCCCGAACCCGATCGCCATAGCGGAATGTTTCACGTGGGATCAATTCGTCGCGACGAATAATGGCTTCGCCCCGACCAAGATCGACAATCACATTGCCATATTCAACACGTTTAACTGTACCGTTGATGACTTCACCAAGGCGATCCTTGAACTCATCATACATGCGCTCGCGCTCAGCATCACGCACTTTTTGCACGATAACTTGTTTCGCAGATTGCGCAGCAATGCGACCAAATTCAATTGGGGGCAAAGGTTCGGTAATGAAATCGCTCAGCTTAGCGTCTGCGTTGCGCAGCTTCGCTTCTTCCAGCGAAATCTGGCGGCTATATTCTTCAACCTCTTCAACAACTTCGAGCAAGCGCCACATGCGCAATTCGCCGGTTGAGGGATTAATTTCAGCCCGAATTTCAGTTTCAGCGCCATAGCGTGAGCGGGCCGCTTTTTGAATAGCGTCCTGCATCGCTTCGATGACGATCATGCGATCAATTGACTTCTCGCGCGCTACAGCATCCGCGATTTGCAATAGTTCGAGCCTATTTGCACTGACAGCCATGTCTCATTCTCCTTGATAGGGAACTTGGGACGCCTTTTAAGCGTCCCCATCATTCTCGCCAGACTCTTGGGTCTGATCAATTTCAGTTTCAATTTCTGGGTCGCTCAATGGGTTCGCCAGCTCTTGGCGCGCGCGGGCTTCATCGAGCAACTTATCTGTCATCACCAATTTGGCGTCTGCCAAATTTTCGATTTCAATGCGGTACAGGTCTTCTTGACCTTCTGGAATATCGGGCAACCGCACCAAAACTTCAGATCCCTCAACACCTTCAATGGTGCCGCGATAGCGCCGGCGGCCATTGACCATATTTTGGATCTCAATCTTTGCTTCATGGCCGACCCATTGTTCAAAATCGGAGAGGCGCACAAGCGGGCGATCAATACCAGGAGAAGAAACCTCTAGGTGATATTCGCGGCTGATCGGATCTTCTACATCAAGAATTGGTGAAATCTCTTTTGAAAACTTCTCACAATCGGTGATGTTGAAGTCACCATGGGCATCTTCGGCCATGATCTGCAACGTGCAGCCATTGTCTTGGGTTAGGCGAACACGCACAAGGCGATATCCCATATCAAGAGCTACCGGCTCAAGGATCGCTGAAACGCGTTGTTCCTGGCCAGCTTCGCGGCAATATCGTTGCTCATTTAAGTCTAGTTCGACGTGCATTGGACCCATTTGGTATTAAAAAAGAGCGGGGCCTGCTGGCACCCACTCTCATATTCGATTTGAGATTTTGCACGTTATATACTGCCAATATCCACTATTTGCAAGCGGTTTGGGCTATTTGTGGCAGCTCTTTGTCGTCAGTTGACTTCCATCAACGATATTTGGTGCAAGGTATCGTCTTATGCTGCAGCAAAACTGGGGAAGCGCCGCCATGTTAAAGACAGTCATTTTGTCTATTCTTTTGTTTTTGAGCATTTCAGCAATGGCCTTTGGTATGTTTGCTCTGTGGCTCAACTTTAGCGATGAGAGAAACCTTGAAACGGTCAATTGGCGCATCTGGAATGAGATCGACCCAGCACGTGGCGCATATGACCCTTTGATGGTGGCGCATCTGCCTGCACCTGTGCAGCGCTACTTCAATTTTATGATTGCGCCCGATGCTCAACTTAGATCCATCAATCGGATTGAAATGGTGGGCGAATTTGGATTGGGGGACGCTAATGAGCATAGCTATTATCCTTTTACCGCTACGCAGTATAACGCGGCCCCAACTGGTTTCACCTGGGCGCTAAAGACTTATGACACACCCATGTCGATGAATGGCAGCGACATGGTGTGGGATGAGCAAAGCTGGACAAAATTTTGGTTGCTGGGTGTCCTCCCCGTTGCGCGCGCTGGTGGGGATGAGGACTATTTGCGCTCTGGCGTTGGGCGTATGGTGGTTGAAATGGCAGCCTGGTCGCCTGTTTCCCTATTGCCTCAATTTGGTGTTGAATGGGAAGAGCTTGGGGATGATGAAATCCGCGCGAAAGTGAACGCTTTGGGCTTTGACCAAATTGTCGATATCAAAATTGATACGCGTGGCGCACCCATCGAGTTCTTGATCCCCAGATGGAGCAACGCGAACCCCGAGCAAACTTTTAAACTGCAGCCGTTCGGGGGCATTGCCCATGCTTATGCAACTTATGATGGGATCACGATTGTGAGTGATGTTGAAGCGGGCAACCATTTTGGGACGCCCGACTATTTCGCGTTCTTCAAAGCCAAAGTTACAGCGCTTGATTTTCAGCCTGCTCGTTGAACCTTATCTGCGGATAAAGCTGAAATAAAACGAAATGTCTCGCCCCTCTTTGCGGGCTTTTTCTTCATAGCGGGTTGATTGCCAACCGGCCCAGGGTTGATGCCAAGAACTTGCTTCCGCTTGGGGCCAGCTAAATTCATCATGGCGCAACACTTGGCCAAGGGCCCAAGTTGCATAATCTTCAATGTCTGTTGCCACGCGAAATTCTGCACCCGGCTTTAAAATACGGGCCAAGGCGCTTAGGGTCACCGAATTGATAAAGCGGCGTTTGTGGTGACGTTTTTTGGGCCAAGGGTCGGGATAGAGCAAATAGGCACCATCAAACGAGGCTTGTGGCAACGCCTTCAAAAGATGCAAAGCATCGTCTGTGAAAAGCTTGACGTTTTTGAGCTGATCATCATCAATCGCCGCCAACATTTTGCCGATGCCGCCGATAAACGGTTCGCAACCTATATAGTTTGCGTCTCTATTCTCGCGCGCTTGCCGGGCAAGGTGTTCACCGCCGCCATAGCCGATTTCAATGAAATTGCGGGGCGCAGGCTGCTCAAACACTTGAGTAAGCGGCAAGGGCCCTTCACCCAATTCAAGCTTGACCTTGGGCAGCAATTGATCGGCCAGTTTTTGCTGGGTCGGATGGAGCTTATGGGCTGAACGGCGGCCAAAAAAGGCCTTTCGTTCAGCCTCTAGGCCATATTCTTTTTTGCGCAAATGCGAGGTAGAAGCGGGCGCCATAAATTAAGTCAATTCCGACCGGATTGCTTCGCCCAAATTGGTACGCTCCCAAGAAAAACCACCATCATTTGTGGGGTTACGTCCAAAATGACCGTAGGCCGCTGTGCGTTCATAAATTGGTTTGTTCAACTGCAAAGCTTCACGGATGCCACGGGGGGACAGGTCCATCACTTTGTTGAGCACTTGACCCAATTTGTCTTCGTTTACAGAACCGGTGCCGAATGTATCGACAAAGATCGACAAGGGTTTGGACACCCCAATTGCATAAGAAAGCTGGATCACGCATTTTTTGGCCAAGCCCGCCGCGACAACATTTTTCGCCAAATAGCGCGCAGCATAGGCCGCAGAGCGGTCAACTTTTGTGGGGTCTTTACCGGAAAAAGCGCCGCCACCGTGGGGGGCTGCACCGCCATATGTGTCCACAATGATTTTGCGGCCCGTAAGTCCCGCATCTCCATCAGGTCCACCAATGACAAAGGCACCAGTTGGGTTGACGTAAAAATCGTCTTCTTCGCACATCCAGCCATCTGGCAGCGCGTTAATAACGAAGGGGCGCACTATTTCACGCACTTCTTGTTGGCTGACGCCCTCCATGTGCTGGGTTGAAACAACAACAGAGGTGGTGCCAACTGGTTTGCCATCTTCATATTTCAATGTCACTTGGCTTTTGGCGTCTGGCGCCAATTGTGGCACTTCGCCGGCGTGGCGTGCGGTGGCCATGGTGCGCAAGATTTTATGGGCATATTGAATGGGCGCTGGCATTAGTTCTGGGGTTTCATCGGTCGCAAAACCAAACATGATGCCCTGATCGCCTGCCCCTTCATCTTTACTGGCAGAGGCATCAACACCTTGAGCGATCTCTGCTGATTGCTCATGTACATAAACATCAACATCGCAGGTTTCCCAATGGAAGCCTTCTTGTTCATAGCCAATATTTTTGATGCATTCGCGGGCAATAGCTTCCATGGCCGCTTTGTCAATTGAGTCTGGGCCGCGCACTTCGCCCGCCAACACAACTTTGTTGGTTGTGGCCAATGTTTCAACAGCAACGCGTGAATAAGGATCCGCAGTTAGAAATGCATCAAGCACAGCGTCCGAAATACGATCGCAGATTTTGTCTGGATGACCCTCTGACACAGATTCAGAAGTAAAAAGATATGACGAATTTGCCACAAGCAAAGCCTTTCATTCAGGGCTTGAACTACGCGGTTCGCGCAGAAGTTTGACCCTAGAGATATTCTTTGACCTGCATAATTGCAACATGGATATAAAGAATTCGTTATATCAAATGGAATTCACCTAGCTTTTTCGCGCAAATGGGGGGCAGCCATTTGATCCGCAATATCCAGCAGCGCGTTTTTGGCCACTGAGGTGGGGATGGCATCAAAGGCACTGAGCAACCTTTGCTCTTGCGATGAGAGGGAGGAAAAAGATGACTGCGCACTTTCGCCAAATCCCTGACCTGCCGATTCGGCATAGAAATCGCCAGGCGATCCGCCAAGCAGTTCCGCAATCATGGCCAAACGCGACGCTGGAATGCGGTTGGCGCCTGTTTCGTATTTTTGGACCTGTTGATAGGTAATCCCAAGCGCTTGGGCGAGTTTTTTCATCGACATGGCACAGGCTTTGCGTCTTAAGCGCACCTGTTGGCCAACATGTTGATCTACTTGGTCCGGCTGTCGTGGGCGGGGGATGGACACGTTAATTCTCCCAATTGCGACGCCATCTATTCCTTAAAAAGGTGGAAATCAATATAGCGCCAATAATCAAATAAAATATGATGTGACGATATTGCGAAAACAATGTTTTCTCAAGCCTTTGCGGCAAATTTGCGTTCAAGACAAGCGCTTCATCCATTGGCAACGATGCGGTGATCCGCCCGAAGGCATCCACAATGGCCGTGCGCCCAGTGTTGGCGACGCGGACCAAGGGCAAACCTTCTTCTAACGCGCGCATGCGGGCATGTTCAAAATGCTGAGCGGGACCAATGGTGCCTTGAAACCATGCATCATTGGTGAGATTTAAGATCCAGTCTGCTTGATCAATGGCACTACCCATCCCACCTGAAAAAATAACTTCATAACAAATCAGGGGCAAGAACGCTGGCGTGCCCAACGGCCTTAGCGCCTGATTTGGCTTCTCTCCATGCACAAAACTGTCAGACGCGGACACCATTTCCTTGATGCCCATGAGGGACAAAAGGGGTTTGAACGGCACATACTCCCCAAAAGGGACCAAGCGGTATTTATCGTATGTGGCATTGATTTCGCCTTGATCGCTAAACGCGAGAATGGAGTTTAGGATCCCCTCTTGTGTTTGCCCAAGACCGGTCAGATCGACGTTCTTGCGGGCCGCCCCGGCGATCAATTTTGTGCCATTTGGCAATAGCCGCGCAATGCGCGCCAAGGCATCCGGCCGCTCAGACACCAAAAATGGGAAAACCGATTCGGGCCAGATAAGGTGCGTGGCGGCAATCAAACCGGGATCATTTGGGGTGCTGCGTTCGGCGGAAAGGGACAAAAGCGTTTCAAAAATCGGCTGCGCGTTTTCCGGCTTCCATTTTTCCACTTGGGCGATATTGGGCTGCACCAAGCGCAAACGCACGTCATCTCGATAAAGGGTGGGATTGGCGCCAAGCTGGTAATGTCCAAAACCAAAGAGCAAAGCCAAAAGAGCAAGTCCGCCAAGCGTTGGCGCAAACCGTGCCATTTTTGATTGATCCAGATGGGGCCAAATGGTGGCGGGGGCCATGGCCACAATCATCACCAGAAGGCTGAGACCATAAATGCCGACCACTGAGCCAAATTGCATGGTTTGATCTAAAATGCTTAGGGCATATCCGGGCAAGTTCCAGGGAAATCCTGTGAAGAGGTGACCACGCAAAAATTCTGTTAGGGACAAAATGGCCGCGAGGGCGAAGATCCGTTGGCCATAATCAGACCACATCAGATGCGCCGCGGCGGTGCCAAATCCCCAAAAGATGGCCAGAACGGCAGGCAAGCCGAAAAGCCCTAGCGGTAAGGCCCATAAAAACAGATCTGGTTCCACAAAGAACGCGCCCGCCATCCAGTGCAAAGAGAGCGTGAAATAACCAAAGCCAAAGGCCCAGCCGATGCGAAAGGCGGGGCCAAATAGCTTTTGCCGCACGCTCAATTGTGTTTCCACCCCATCGAGCAACCACACCAAAATGGGGTAGGCGACAAAAAGGGCTGGGAAAATAAACAGCGGCGGCATCGACAAAGCTGCAAAAGCCCCAGCAAGAAATGCAACAGCTAAACGCTGCCAGCCGTGCGCCAACAAGCACCATTGTGCGAAATTATCCAGCATGAAACGGGGCTACCTATCTACCAAATCAGTTCGCTACATTGCTCACGCTTGAAGGCGGTTTCGTCAAGGCCAAGTTGACCAAAGCGGCAAAATCGCACTTATTCGGCGGCGGTTTTTGTGCCGTCGGCTTGTGTGCTGCTTTCAATTTTGAGTTTGCGTGGCCGTTGGCGCAAGTTTCTCTTGCGACGGGTCACTTTGATGGTTTTGACCCGACGTGGATCGGCTTGAATAATCTCAAATTCGAAATCGCGTAGTTTTGAAATAACTTCGCCACGCACCGGTACGCGATCAAGCATAGAGGTGACTAGACCGCCCAAAGTATCCACATCTTCGGCATGTTCGCCAGGCACAAAATCTGGCCCTAGAGCCACAGACAAATCATCAAGCTCACAGCGTGCATCTACCACGAAGGTGTTCTCATCGATCTGGCTGATTTGAATATCTTCGGCTTCATCGTGTTCGTCTTCGATGTCGCCTACAACTTCTTCAATCAGATCTTCAATGGTCACCAAACCGTCAGTGCCGCCATATTCGTCCACAACAATCGCCATGTGGATGCGGGTCGCTTGCATGGATTGCAATAGATTGCCAACCGGCATTGCAGGGGGCACATAAAGAACTTCGCGCACAAGCGCGGCGTTGGCGAGTTTTGCGCGCAATGTGCCTGTTTTCAGTTTTTCGGGATGCGCCTTTTTGTCTTTTGTTTCTTGAGGTTCTGATAGGCTCAGCAGCAAATCTTTGATGTGGACCATACCCACAATATTGTCGAGCGTATCGTCGTACACGGGCAAACGAGAGTGCCCAGCCTCACGAAAGCGTGCAATCAAAACAGCAACGCTGTCATCAACCTCGGTCGCTTCAATATCAGCGCGATTGACCATGACGTCTTCAACGCGAATTTGGGAAAGGTTTAAGACGTTTTGAATGAGTGCCCGCTCACCATCCGAAAAAGCGGCGTCAAAGCCATTTGCGGTGGAATCTTCCAGCGCCTCTTGCAAATCTTGGCGCAGGGTTGGGGCGCGAAAAGCCAATTTTGCTCGGATTTTACCCCAAAAAGATAGCTTGCGATCAGAGGATTGCTTGTCATCGGTATTTGGGTTTTTTGTGTTCGCACTGTCGTCATTTTGACGATGCGGCCGTTGCGCCGCGGCGATGGGTTGGTCTTTGTCGTTCATTGCGTTGCGGCCAATGGCCGGTTTTACCCCTTAGGAAAGTTCAATGTTCTAGCGCCATTTCGGCATATGGATCGCCGATTTCAAGAGCGCTAAGTATATCGCGCTCCAATTGTTCCATTTTTTCAGCGTCTTCGCTGGTGAGATGATCATAACCTAAAATGTGCAAAAATCCATGCACACAAAGGTGTGAGACGTGATCCGAAAAGCTTTTACCCTCTAGCTGCGCCTCTTTTGCAACGGTTTCATAGGCCAAGGATATGTCGCCAATAAGGCCGCACACCGGCGCAAAAGGTTCAATCTGTGGGAAAGAAAGCACATTGGTGGTGGATTGTTTTTCCCGCCACTGGGCATTTAGTTCATGTTGATGGGCGTCATTAGTCAATAAAACCGATAATTCTGTCGGGCCGGTTGGCACGATTTGAAGATGATCAATGGCAGCCGCGACAGCGCGCAAAATTACATCTTCCAAGTCCGGCGACCACATGTCGTCTTGGACCAGCACATCAATTTCAATTTGAAAATCAGACAATGGCTTATACCAAAGCACACCCTATTTGGATGCGGCTATGGCCTTTTTTTCAGCTTTATCATAGGCGCGAATAATCCGGGCAACCAATTCATGGCGCACCACATCTTTATCGGTGAAGCGGGTCACATGAATGCCTTGTACACCAGCCAAAAAGTCCAAGGCTTCAACCAAGCCGCTTCGGACGCCACGTGGCAAATCCACTTGCGAGGGGTCACCGGTGATGATCATTTTCGAGTTTTCACCCAAACGGGTCAAAAACATCTTCATTTGCTGGGTTGTGGTGTTTTGCGCTTCGTCCAAAATTACAAGGGCGTTAGACAATGTGCGCCCCCGCATAAAGGCTAAAGGCGCCACTTCAATCGTGTGGTTTTCAATGCAGCGATCAACAATTTCAGGCTGCATCATATCATAAAGCGCATCATATAGCGGGCGCAGGTATGGATCGACCTTATCTTTCATGTCACCGGGCAAAAAGCCCAAATGCTCGCCCGCCTCAACCGCTGGGCGTGACAAGATAATGCGCGAGATATCACCACGCTCAAGCAAAGTTGCCGCATATGCCACCGCAAGATACGTTTTACCTGTACCTGCCGGGCCAACGCCGAATACCAGTTCGGTGCGGTCCATGGCGCGAATATAGCCGTCTTGGGCAGGAGAACGCGCTACAATGGTTGATTTGCGGGTCGCAATTTGTGCCATGCGGACCCGGCCTTTTTTCTCAAAGGTGGGCAAAGTCAGCTGGCTATCTTCTGTGATGATCATGCGAATAACGCCATCGACATCTCCAATAGAGATATCTTGACCGTCTTCTAGTTGCGCGTAAAGAGATTCAAGGGTGCGGCGCGCTTGATCAACGCTAACCGCGCTGCCGGATAACATGACATGATTGCCGCGGGTGTTGGCGCGAACGCCGAGCTTTTGTTCGATCAGAGCCAGATTTTGGTCAAACTCGCCATAAAGTTGAGACGCTAGACGGTTGTCTTCAAACGCCATTTCCAAATCTGTTGTGTCCGATTTATGGCCTTCGGGTGACCATGATTTTGTCAAACAATAGCTCCTTTATGATTTCGACTCAGTGCCATTTCAGTATGCCCTGAATTTGCGGCAAAACCTTTAACTTTTTGTGACGATCTTACCAAAAAGTGAAAATTTGCCTACCGAATCGATAAAAACATCACCAATTGTGCCGATATGGGACGGATCTGCGTCCACCTGCACTGGTTGCAGATATGGGGAACGCCCAACGATTTGACCAGGGTCGCGGCCGGTTTTTTCAAAAAGAACCTGCATGGTGGTACCGATGCGGGACTTGTTGAACTCGGTTTGCTGATGGTTCAATAGCTCTTGCAAGCGCTGTAAACGTTCAGACTTCACCTCTTCGGGGACCTGGTCATCCATATTCGCGCCCGGGGTGCCGGGTCGGATTGAATATTTGAACGAATAGGCTTGGGCATATTCGACATCGCGCACCAATTGCATGGTGCCTTCAAAATCTTCATCGGTTTCACCGGGGAAGCCGACAATAAAGTCACCCGACAAAGCGATATCAGGGCGCGCGGCGCGAATACGTTGAAGCAATTTCATATAGTCATCAACAGTGTGCTGACGGTTCATCGACTTCAAGATTTTGTCAGAACCGGCCTGAACAGGCAGATGCAAATAAGGCATCAATGTATCAAGATCGCGGTGCGCGTTGATCAGCGTCTCATCCATATCACGGGGGTGCGAGGTTGTGTAACGCAGGCGATCAAGGCCTTTAATGTCGGATAATTTATAGAGCAGATGTGCCAACCCGGCGCTTTCGCCATTGGCGTCCAGTCCGTGATAGGCATTAACGTTTTGACCCAGAAGGGTGATCTCTTTTACGCCTGCATCCACCAAGTTTTGTGCTTCTGCAACAACTTGGTTTATTGGGCGCGATACTTCGGCACCACGAGTGTAGGGAACCACGCAGAATGAGCAGAACTTGTCGCAACCCTCTTGCACCGTAAGAAAGGAGGTGAGACCACGCGCAATGGTTGTTTCGCGCTTTGCTTGGGGCAAATGCTCAAATTTGTCTTCAGCCGGAAAGTCGGTTTCCACGACCTTTTTGGTATGGGCTTGTTCCACCAATTCGGGCAACCGATGGTAGGACTGAGGACCAAACACCAAATCCACCACAGGCGCGCGGCGCACAATTTCTTCGCCTTCGGCCTGGGCAACACAGCCGGCGATGCCGATCATCATTTTGCCGCCGTTTTGCTCTTTTTTCTGGCGCATAATGCGCAAGCGGCCCAGCTCGGAATAAACTTTTTCCGCTGCTTTTTCGCGAATGTGGCAGGTGTTTAGAACAACAAGGTCAGCCTGATCGATGTCCGTTGTCGCCTCATAACCAGAGGGCGCCAGCGCATCAGCCATGCGATCGCTGTCATAAACATTCATCTGGCAGCCATAAGTTTTGATGAATAGCTTTTTCATGGGGCTAAACGAGACCTTTTAGGGTAAATTCTTGATTGAGGCGACTTGTTACACCAAACAGCGGTGCGAGGCAAAGGACTTGTTGGGCTAGCCAAGATGCGCGGGGGGCAATGGCATTTGCCGATTGATCGCCACCAGCATCTCACGCACTTTTTCTTCAGCCCTTTTGGTGATCAGTTTGCGATCATCTTTTGGGGAAATTAATATCGGCTCACCAAACATTATCGTGGTGGTTTTGGTGCCTACGCTCAAAATATCGCCAATATTGTCTTCAATGCCCATATCGCCAATCCAAGCGATTTTTGATCGTTCTGCAGCGGAAATGGGCAAGCCGTTTAGGTGGGTATAGGCGATCACCATGGGCTGGATATACATCTCATTGACGTGATCATTTTTCATGGCCGCTTGAGTGCCCCCAACCAGCGCCGAGCGGAACGGTAAAACGTGCAGCCCGACGTCTGAGGTGCCTTCAGCGAACAAAACAACCGCGCGGCCATCAGACATACGTTCGCCCATTTCGTTGGCGACACGGCCGGTGTCTGACTTTTTTTGGCGGTCCACATAGATGGTTTTCTGCAAATTGGCCAAGAAGCCAACGATGGGCCAACGCCCCACTTCAGCTTTTGCCACAAATGAAATCGGCACAATGGAGCCGATTGCGGGGATATCAAGCCAAGAGATGTGATTGGAAACCAGTAATGTGGGTTTATCGCTAGCGGGCGTACCGATTTGCACCACCTTAACCCCAAGGTTAAAGCACACCAGCTTGTGGGCCAGCTTTGGTACAAAATTCCAGTTTTTAAGTTTGAGCGCCAACACGATGGATTGGCATGAGATCAGCACCAGCAACAAGGGAATGGTGACGCCAACAAAGAAGATGATACGCCAAATCATTCGCTTGGCTCACCCTCACCCTTTTTGTCCTCAAGGGGCACACCATAAAGCTCGAGCCGATGGTCAACCAGCTTGAAGCCCAGTTTGCGGGCGATCAGCTCTTGGATGGCTTCGATCTCTTCATTGCGAAATTCAATAACTTTGCCGGTGCGTACATCAATCAAATGATCATGATGTTCGTCGGGGATTTGTTCAAACCGTGCTCGGCCGTCTTTGAAATCATGCTTGGCGACAAGGCCAGCTTCTTCAAACAGATTGACCGTACGATAAACAGTTGAAAGCGAGATTTTAGGGTCAATATCTGAAGCGCGGCGATAAAGCTCTTCAACATCTGGATGGTCGGTTGCGCCTTCAAGCACGCGCGCAATGATCCGACGTTGTTCTGTCATACGCATGCCAGAAGTTTCGCACTGTTGTTCAAGGTTTGTGTTATCGCCTGTTTCGCCCATGGCTCAACCTCTTTGATGCAGTGCGTTTATCTTGCGTTTGGATTATCCGAGATCAGCTTTCATGACAAGTGCGGTTGCGGTTTTGCCATCAGGTCGGGGATAGTAACCACGTCGTTCGCCAATTTGGCTAAATCCGAAACGCTGGTAAAGTTTGCGGGCGGGTTGATTGTCCTCATCCACCTCCAAAAACATCTTGGTAACTGGACTCATCATCAAATCCTCGATCATGGCTTGCATGAGCGCAGTTGAAAGGCGTTTGCCCTTAAACTTTTTGCTGACCACGATGGTCATCAATTCGCATTCGTCCCCAGTTATGCGCAGCATGGCAAAGCCTGCAATCCTATGCTTTGCATCGCAGGCCACATAAATGGGGGTTTGTGTGTCGCGCACATAGGATTGAAAATCGGCCACGGTCCAGCCGCGAAAAAAGCCTTCAGCGTGCAGTTTTGCTAGGTCTTTTTCATCACCGGGTTGAGCGGGTTCAATGTGCAATCCTGCCGGGGCCATCCATACTTTCATCGGCGGGCAATTTGTTTGGCAGATTGTGGTTTTGCGTCTGCTGCGCGCAGGTAACAAGGTTCTGGCGGGAAGTGGTTAGGGTCCGCCAATTGGCCAAATTCGGCCATTTTGACCACATTGAGGAAAGTGCGCATGTCTGGGTCGCGGGCCAATTCAACATTGTGAGCCCCACATTCACTCGCTGCCCATTCAGCACCAGAACCTAGAACCCGACTCTGCGCAGTAAAGCCATCTAGCGCATTGATGTTTTCAAATGCTTTTGGTTCGCTAATAGGTTTGCCGGGCGCTGAGAAATCTTGGCGATAATGCTGGTCGCGCCGCGCGTCAATCAACACACTCAACGGGCTATTTTCGCGCCCGCTAAGAGAAAGCGCCAACAAGGTTGGGATGCCAAGACACGGGATATCGAGCGCCACCGCCAATCCACGCGCAGCCGCCAATCCAACGCGCAATCCGGTGAAGGATCCCGGGCCAGAGGCCACAACGATCCGTTCCAAGTCATCATATTCGCGCTGGGAGTTGTCCAATAGCGCATCAATTTGGTCCATCAAATGCTCAGCGTGTCCACGGGCGCGTGCTTCGGACATTGAATAGCTCGTGCCATCGGCATCAATAAGCGCGCACTGGCAGCAGGCCTGTGCCGTATCAATGGCCAATGTGATGGGGTATTTTGTCATTTAGCGACCAATCGTGCGCACTAGATTTGTTGCACGTCCTCAACACCAGGGACAAAATGGCGCAGCAGATTTTCGATGCCATTTTTAAGTGTCGCGGTGGAAGAAGGACAGCCTGAACATGCGCCTTGCATGTGTAAATAAACAGTGCCCTGTTTAAAGCCTTTAAAGATAATGTCGCCGCCATCCATTGCTACGGCTGGGCGCACGCGCGTGTCGAGCAATTCTTTAATCACTTCAACCATTTCTTGGTCAGCTTCTTCAAAGAACTCATCTTCGCTTGCGTCCGCTTTGGCGTCTTGTGCACCATCAACCAACAAAGGCTGACCGGACATGAAATGTTCCATGATCGAGCCCAAAATGGCGGGTTTGATGTGCGACCAGTCGCTATCGTCTTTTGTAACTGCGATGAAATCGCCGCCCATGAAAACCCCAGTCACACCGTCAATGGTGAAAAGCGCGGTTGCCAACGGTGAGGCCTGAGCTGCTTCTGGAGTTCGAAAGTCCATTGGATCGCCCGGCAAAACGTCTCGGCCCGGCAAAAACTTGAGGGTTTGCGGGTTTGGTGTCGCCTCTGTTTGAATAAACATGGTCTTGGATCTCCGAGCTCATATGCCCAATTGCGGGCAAAATCTTCTTTAGAATGATTGTAAAATAGTATTTTTGCGGGCAAAGGCAAGTAGTTTCCCCGTGAGCAGGCTGCATTTGGGCAAACAATTTGTTCTATCGCAAATAGGGTTAGGCCAATTCTTCAATTTGCTCGTCGGTCAAGAAGCCGGGTACAATGGCAACAGGAATGGGCAAGGCATTGGCCCCACGCGCCGCGATTGAGCTGACCAATGGCCCGGGTCCGTCTGTAGATTTTGACGAGGCAAGCACAAGAATCGAAATGTCTTTGTCTTCTGCGATGGCCGCTTCCAACTCGTCCGCTTTCGGCCCTTCACGAATTTCGCGCTCAACCGGAATATCGCCCAATGCCTTGATTTGTGCTTCAGCAACATCGAGCCAACGATTAGCTTCTTCGAAGGCCTCTGCGCGCATTACGTTTTCAACGCCAATCCAGTGTTGGAACTGATCAGGTTCAATGACCACCAACAGCTTGACGATCCCGCCGGTGCGCCGCATTCGACAGGCCGCAAAAGTGACCGCCACCGCGCATTCGTCAGTGCCATCCAATACCGCCAAAAATTTGCGGTTATATTTGGGTCGATCCATTCGTGCCGCATTTTCCATAGCGCGCATGCTGCCATTTGCAGCCCCATTTGCCAAGATGGAAAAAGGGCTGCCGTTTTTTGTGTGTGTTTAGCTTAGGAAACCAACGATCTGGCGTACGTGCTTCATGGTTTCCTCGGCAATTTCGCCTGCCCGTTCTGCACCATTGCGCAAAATAGAATCAATTTCATCCGGTTCAGCCAACATGCGGCTGATCTCTGAAGAGATGGGGCTAAGGTGCTCAACCGCCAAATCTGCCAACGCAGGTTTGAACGCGCCAAAGCCTTGGCCACCAAATTCTTGCAACACTTGCTCGCTGGTTTGATTAGACAAAGCGGCGTAAATTTCCACCAAATTGCGTGCTTCTGGACGCCCTTCAAGGCCTTCAATTTCTGACGGCAGGGGCTCTGGGTCAGTCTTGGCTTTGCGAAGCTTTTTGGCGATCATGTCCGCATCATCCATCAAAGCGATACACGCCATTTCAGAGGGGTCAGACTTTGACATTTTCTTTGTGCCATCACGCAAAGACATAATCCGCATGGCCGGGCCAGAAATCAGTGGTTCGGTAATGGGGAAGAATTGACCATCTTCAAAACCTTCTTCAACGATCTCACTTTTGAAATCATTATTGAACTTGCCCGCGATATCACGAGTAAGTTCAAGGTGTTGTTTTTGATCGTCGCCCACGGGCACATGAGTGCCGCGATAAAGCAAAATGTCTGCGGCCATCAAACTTGGATAAGCATAAAGACCCAAAGACGCGTTCTCACGGTTTTTTCCCGCCTTGTCTTTGAACTGCGTCATGCGGTTCATCCAGCCGATACGCGCCACACAATTGAACACCCATGCCAATTCCGCGTGCTGCATCACCTGACTTTGGTTGAAAATAATCGAGCGCTTTGGATCAACGCCGGTGGCAATGTAGGAAGCCGCAACTTCGCGGGTTTTTTGGCGAAGCACTTTTGGGTCCTGCCAGACGGTAATCGCATGCATATCAACGACGCAGAAAATGCAGTCAAATTGCTCTTGCAGCGGGCCAAATCGACGAACGGCGCCAAGATAATTGCCCAAGTGAAGATCACCGGTTGGTTGTACGCCAGAAAAGAGGCGGTTTTGGAATTCAGTCATGGTTTGGACCCAAGCTTTTCAAATGGAAGATAAATTGAAGGGATTACCTAAACGATCAAAGGCAAAATTGTAAACAGTCAAGTGCGATGCCAAAATGACAGTTTATGATTTAAGGAAATCACGCCATCGGTTGAGGCGCTGAATGCCAAAGAGGTGCAAAAGAAAAAAATAGCTGCCTGCACCGACAAAAACCAAAACCGAAAGAGCCGATGCCCGCCACCACAATGGGAATTGTTCAACGACAAATTGCGGGCTTAAAAAGTCAGCCGCAAAGTACAAGATAGCGCCCATAATTGCGCTGATCGCCATTAGGGAAAACGTGCGACCCAGCGCTGATAGTGGCAGCATGAGTTCGCGCCAAAAGGCCAGCGTCATAATGAGCATAATGACATTGGCCCAACCGGAAATGGTGGTGGCCCAGGCGATCCCCACATGGCCTAAACGAGGAAATAAGAGAAGGGAGAAGCCAATATTGAGCACTACCGAAACGGCGGCAAATATGGCCGGGGTTCTGGTATCTTCGCGCGCGAAATAGCTGGGTTGAAACACTTTGACCAAAACAAAAGCAGGGAGCCCCAGCGCAAAAACCTGCAAGGCCTGTGCGCTTTGGTTGGCGGCTTGTCCATCAAAAGCGCCACGTTGGAACAAAGTAACAAGCAATGGGTTGGCGATCACATACAATCCCACCGCGGCTGGCAAGGTCAGCATCAACCCAAAAAACAGGCTTTTTGATTGCACATTGGCCGCTTTTTGTTGCTCACCTGACTTCAACAGGCGGGACAATTCGGGCAACAAAACAATGCCAATGGCGATGCCAATCATCCCCAATGGCAATTGATAAAGTCGATCAGCGTAATAAAGATAGGCGATGGCGCTATCTTGAGAGGACGCAATATTGGTGCCCACCAAAATGTTGATTTGGGTGACCCCGCCCGTCAGGATGGCGGGGATGGCAAGGGCCCAGAACTTTTTGAGGTCATTGTCGATTTTTGGCACAGTTAATCCGGGGAAGAACCCCGTTTGTTTGAGGGCCCAAGCAACCAAGCCGATTTGTGCTATCCCGCCCACCAGAACGCCACAAGAAATCACAATGGCTGCGAAACGCGTGTCATGGACCACAAACACCAAATACCCGAGCATCGTAACCAACACCACATTGAGTAGGGTTGGGGCCAGAGCGGCGAGGAAAAATTTGCGCAACCCGTTCAAAATAGCACCATAGGCAGCCATCAGCGACATGCAGGCCAAATAGGGGAAACAAATGCGCGCCAGCAAAACCGTTAAGTCAAACTTTTGCTGATCATCCGCAAACCCTGTGGTCAGCACCAATATGAGTTGTGGCATAAAAATCTCTGCCAGCAAGGTCAGCGCCAGCAAGATATATATGAGCGACGAAACGATATTGGCAGAAAAGCGTCTGGCTTCTTCTTCGCCCTTTTGTTCCAAGGCTTTGGCAAAAAGGGGAATGAACGCGGTATTGAACACACCTTCGGCCAAAATCCGCCGAAACATATTGGGTAGGCGAAAGGCGGCGACAAATGCATCGGCCACCGGGCCAGCGCCAAGTATACCCGCCATCATAATATCGCGCGCAAAACCAAGCAGGCGCGACAATAGAGTTGCCCCGCCAACGCTTGCAAAGTTCTTTATCAGGCTCACGCGCTTAACTCTTGGCTTTTTTTCTTGGCTGGTTTTGTGCCATTTTTTTGCTCAAAGGTTTCAATCAGCGCCTCTTTGATCTTTTTCTGACGCCGTTCATCGACAACCTTCATGCCTGTAAGGTCGGTGACATAGAAAACATCAATCGCGCGCTCACCAAATGTACCAATGTGCGCGGACCCAATGGTTAAATTGAGATCGGCAATGGTTTTGGTCAAATCGTGCAACAGGCCCGAGCCATCCAAACCAGACACTTCGATCACGGTGAATTTGCGAGAAAGCGAGTTGGAAATAATCACATCTGTTGGGACTTTGAACGGCTTTAACCGCTTGTTGAGTTTGGACCCGGCGCCCAATTCGTCTGGCAAGCGTTTTTCGCCGCTTAAAAGCTTTTGCACCATTTCAATGATTTTGAGCGCGCGAATGCGCTCATCTTCATCCGAGGTGAAGCTGCGCTTCAAGCGTAAGGTATCTAGGGCTTTACCGTCCCGCATTAGGGTGATCTGAGCACCCATAATGTCCGCATTGGACAATGTACAAGCCCCCGCAATCATTGAAAGCAAGCGCGGGTGATCTGGGGTATAGATCGAAATTTCGGTGACCGCTTCAAAACTGTTGATCCCCACACAACCAGCAAATGGCTGGCCGAGTTGATTGGCTTTGCGGATCATATGAGCGTGATCAATTTGCAACTGGAATTCTGAGCGAATCCAATAGGCTGGATAATGTAGATCCAAATATTCGTCCGCTTGGGCTTTTGGCCAGTCCCGCAAGGCTTGGGCCAAACGCTCTTTGGCGGCCAAGGTGCGATCCGCTTGGCTAATCTGAGAGTGCCCGCCGGACAAAATTGGCTCGGTGGCATAATAGAGCGCGCGCAACAAAGAGCCCTTCCACCCGGTCCATACACCGGGGCCAACCGCGCGAATATCGCAAGCGGTAAGCACCAGCAATAGGCTCAATCTTGCTGGACTTTGAGCGATTTGGGCAAAATTTAAGGCGGTTTCTGGGTCTTGCACATCTCGGCTTTGGGAAATTTCGCTCATCACCAAATGCTGCTCGATGAGCCAGGCGACCGTATCGGTTTCAGCTTCCGTTAGGCCAAAACGCGGACAAAGGCGACGGGCCACTTTTGCCCCGGCAATAGAATGGTCTTCTGGTCGGCCTTTGGCGATATCGTGCAAGAATAGCGCCACAAACAGCAGTTTAACATCCGCCAAATGAGGCAGTAATTCATGGGTTAGGGGCAACTCGTCTTTTAGGCCACCCTGCACAATCTCGGCCATGACGCCCACGGCACGGATCAGGTGCTCATCCACTGTATAATGATGATACATGTTGAATTGCATCAACGCCACGATACGGCCGAACTCGGGCACGAAACGCCCCAAGACCTCTGCCTCATTCATGCGGCGCAAAATGCGCTCAACAGAAGGTGCGTGGGTGAGGATTTCAAGAAAATAGCGGTTCGCTTCAGGATCTGTTCGCAGCTCTTTGTCGATCAATTTGCGGGAACGGTTAATCTGCTTCAGACTGTCGGGGTGGAATAAAATGCCTTCCTGACCCGCGATGTAAAAGATCTTGATGAGATTAATTGGGTTGTTGGCAAAAACATCATCATCAACAATATTCAGGCGACCCCGGTCGATCACAAAGTCGGTTTCGCCTTTAATTTTGCGGCGCCGGGATAGGGTTTTGCGCATGCGCCCCAGCATGTCGACGTCTTTGGCGTGATTAAACTCAAGTGAAGTACAAAAAATCCGTGTGAGGTCGCCGACGTCTTTTGCCACCGCAAAATAACGCTTCATTAAGCGCTCGACGGGTTTCAGCCCGGCGCGGCCCGTAACATTAAGGCGATTTGCCAGTTCTTGCTGCAGCTCAAAGCTGAGCTTTTCTTCGGCTCGGCCGGTAAGAAAATGCAAGTGACAGCGAATGGCCCACAAAAAGTCTTCAGAGCGGCGGAAACGGCGGTATTCGGTTTTGGAGAATACGCCACGTTTGATCAATTCGGCGCTTTTTTTGACGCGGTAGAAATATTTAGCGATCCAAAACAGCGTGTTGAGATCGCGAAGGCCACCCTTGCCTTCTTTGATATTTGGTTCAACTACAAAGCGGGTATTGCCGATTTTCTCATGCCGCTCATCGCGCTCTGCCATTTTTGCCGCAATAAACTCAGGACCACTATCCGCCATGATTTCTTCGGCGAAACGGTTTTGCAACTCAACAAACAAATCTTTGTCGCCCGTTATGTGGCGCGCTTCCAGCGTTGCGGTGCGCACGGTCATATCCGCTTTTGCCATGCGCAAGCACTCATCGATTGAGCGTACGGCATGGCCCACTTTTTGGCCCAAATCCCAAAGCAAATAGAGCACATATTCTGTGACGCTTTCGCCCCAGGGGGTTTGCTTATAGGGCAGGATAAACAATAGATCGATGTCAGAACCTGGTGCCAAGGTGCCCCGGCCATAGCCCCCTACCGCAGAAATCGACAGGGCTTCCGCGTCTGACCGGTTGGTCACGGGATAGACATATTCCGAAGCGAAGCGGAACGCCATTTTGATCAATTCGTCTTGGGCTTTATTGAGGTTTTTTGCACAAGCGCGGCCGCGCCCATTTGCAATCAGATCCGCTTCTGCTTCGCGATGGGCAGTAGCTAAAATCTCTTTTGCCTTTTTGAGCACAACAGCCCTTGCTTTAGACCCGGTTGGGTTTTCGTCACCAATTTCAAGCAAGATTTCGCTGATGACGACATCAGCTTTAGCAAGTGTAAACTGCAAATTTGGGCGACTAGCGTTCGGCATGTTTTTGGCTAAGCTTTTTGAGTTCATAGAGTAAATCGATCGCCATGCGCGGCGTCAATTCATCTGGATTGATTTGGTTGATACGGTTTTGCAGCAAATTGTCAGTTTTTGGTTTCGGTTCGGGGCGACGCTGAGCAAATAGGGGCAATTGCGCCACGCCCGATGCCACGTCATTTGTCTCCCGCTTTTCTAAAATATCAAGCACTTCTTGCGCCCGTTCAACCACATGGGTGGGCAGGCCGGCCAATTTTGCCACTTGAATACCATAAGAGCGATCAGCAGTGCCATTTGCCACCTCATGCAAAAAGACCACATCGCCTTCCCATTCACGCACTTTCATGGTGTGGTTTGACACACGATCCAAACGATCCGAAAGGGCGGTCAATTCGTGGTAATGGGTGGCGAACAGAGCCCGACAACCTGTGTTTTCATGCAAAGCTTCAACAGCGGCCCAAGCAATGGAAAGCCCATCAAATGTGGCGGTGCCGCGCCCAATTTCGTCCAAAACCACCAGAGAAGAAGCCGTGGCGCGATTCAGAATAGCAGCGGTTTCGACCATTTCGACCATGAAGGTTGAGCGGCCATGAGCGATATCATCGGCTGCACCAACCCGAGAAAACACCCGATCTATTACCCCAATATGGGCAGCGCTTGCGGGCACAAAGGAGCCCATTTGCGCCATGATGGCAATGAGGGCGTTTTGGCGCAAGAAGGTCGACTTACCACCCATATTTGGACCTGTGATTAGCCAGAGCGCGCCATTTACCTGCTCATCCTTTGGCGATAGGTCGCAATCATTTGCCACAAACGAGGTTTTGCCACCTTTGGCCAGCATCACTTCAACGACCGGGTGTCGACCATCCTTGATTTCAAAAGCATTGCCTTTGTCGATTTTAGGCCGACAGTAGTTTTGCTCAAGCGCCAATTGGCCTAAGGCAACACAAACATCAAGTTCAGCCAAGGCGTCGGCCAATTCTTGCAGCGCAGAAGTGCGGTCCAAGATAATCGTGCGCAACTGCTCAAAAATCGAGAGTTCTATGGCTAAGGCAGCGTCACTTGCGTGAGTAATTTTACCTTGTAATTCAGATAGTTCACTCGTATTGAATCTTACTGCATTGGCCAGGGTTTGCCGATGAATAAAGGTCTGATTGAGCGGTTCGACCATGAGCTTATTGCCATGACTTGCAGGCACTTCAACAAAGAATCCCAAGACGTTGTTGTGCTTTACTTTGATCGCTTTAATGCCGGTCTCATCGGCATAGCGAGCCTGAAGGGCTGCAATGACTTGCCGGCTTTGAGTGGCGAGCTTGCGGAATTCGTCCAATTCAGGATCAAACCCTTGACGCACAAATCCGCCGTCGCGCGGCAACATGGGCACATCGTCTTGTAGCCGCTCTGCGATTTGCACCGCTAAATCTTTGGGGGCATTTGAAAGCACATCTATCAATTGCTGATTGCCAGCGCTTGGTCGATCCAGCGCGATCAGTTCTTGAGATAATTCAACGGCGCCGGAAATGGCTGCATGAATGGCGAGCATTTCGCGGGGTCCACCGCGCCCAAGCGCCAAACGCGTAAGACCGCGCACAATGTCCGGGGTCGATTTTAGTTTTTGTCGAATGAGCGACGTGACCAAACTATTGTCGAAGAAATCGCCCACCATATTGTGGCGCTCAACAATGGCCGCCGGATCGCACAAGGGAGCGCTGAGGCGCGCCGACAGCAGGCGTGAACCTGCCGAGGTGATGCATTTGTCCATTGTGGCACGTAAAGCGCCTTTGGTTTCGCCCCGGTTGGTGCGCAACAACTCAAGTGACATGCGGGTTGCCGCATCGATTTGCATGAGTTTTTCACCTGCACGCTGGGGCAAGCGCAAGGGCACTTTTGCGCCCTTTTGGGTTTGATCTATATAGCTGATCGCCGCTGCTAATGCTGAGCGTACAATGCGAGACTGCCCTAAAAGCGGGCCTGCGGCTTCGCCAAAAGTTTTGTGCAACACATCTGTTGCTGCTTCGGAATTGAATAGATCAGCGGATTGCACGGCCAGTTGACCCGAAAAGGCAATGGGCAACAAATTGTTTTGAATGATGAAGCGGTGCGTTTGCTCTGCAACAATTAACTCAGTTGGCTCAATGCGCGCCAACTCATCGCTCAGCTGCTCAGCGCTCACATCACAAAAGAACATTTCGCCCGTTGAAATATCCGTGTAGCAAATTGCAAAATCGGCATCGCCATGCTGGATCATGGCAAGGCTAGCCAAATAATTGTTGGCCGCGCTATCCAGCAGATCATCCTCGGTGAGCGTTCCCGCTGTGACCAGCCGCACAACGTCGCGTTTTACGACAGATTTCGCGCCGCGCTTTTTTGCCTCCGCTGGATTTTCCATTTGTTCGCAAACCGCCACACGATGGCCGAGCGAGATCAATTTTTTTAGGTAGTCTTGGGCGGCATGCACGGGCACACCGCACATGGGAATATCTTGATCAAGATGCTTGCCCCGCTTGGTCAGCGCAATACCCAATGCCCGCGATGCAATTTCAGCATCGTCAAAGAACAACTCATAAAAATCGCCCATTCGATAGAAAAGCAAATAGCCCGGATTCACCGCACGAATTTCAAAAAACTGCGCCATCATTGGCGTCGGTTGAGCGCCGCCCGTTTTTTTTGAGACAGGATTTTGCAGATCGGGCGCGCCTTCAGGCACCTCTCCCTTTATAGGGGGTTGGTGAATTTCATCATTTGGTTGGGCGTATTGGATGTTTTTATCGTTCATTATGGTTTGTTTAGCCAGATCAGTCCGCATATCGGAAGGTCAAGACTAGGCCAACCCGTCCACAGTGCCAACAATAAAGCGCGGGTGCTAACTAGTTTTTGCGATCTAGGCCTGTGGCTTGAATGAAATGGCGTTTGTATCGCTCGGGCACATCGTCAATCAAGGTGACGATCATCACGTCGGTGGTGCCGAATTGGTGGTCAACAAATGCTCCATCGCCCACATGGGCGCCAACCCGCAAATAGCCTTTAATCAAGGGTGGTAGATCTTTAATAATTTCGCGTTGGTCGAGGGCATTTATGTCTAAATAGTCAATGGACGTGCCAACATCAGACCGGGCGTGCACGGCCCAACTTTGTGGTGGATGCGCGGTGTGATGCAAGAGACTTAGGGCCTCAAGATGGGCTTCTGGGTCGGTCCCCTCAAAGCTTGCGACACCAAAATAGACGTCAATATCATAAAGCACCGCATAGGCCCAAAGCCCTGCCCACAGGGCCTCCATTGTCCGCCGATCACGATAGGGTGGCAAAACACAGGATCTGCCGAGTTCGCAAAATCCCTTTTCCCAATTCTTGGCCAACATGGACTTGAAATCAAATTCTGCAGAAGAATAGAATCCATTGCATGCATTGGCGACTTCGGCGCGCAAGGCACGATAGGTGCCTACAATTTTGGGCCGCGCTGAAATTCCCTCGGTTTCATCATGATCAACCACAATAATATGGTCGCAAATGGGATCAAATTCGTCTGCATCGCGCTTGGTGCGGAAAGCGCGCGGATCTGGTTTTGCAGACATTTCCTCATAGAATACGGTGTAGCGCAAACGTTGGGCGCGGCGCACTTCGCTTGCGGTTTGGGCCAAGCGCACTTCCAATGAACCAAGGCGCGCAAGAGATGCTGGGTCTTTTTGCTCGCGCTGAGCTTGTTCGTTGCGCCCAATCGCTGCAAGGCTGGAGCCGATTGCATTTATATTTGTCGTTGGAAAAATCTGATCGAACCAGCGTTTTGGGCGGCGGTGTACCGGTGCCAACTCTCGCGGTTTTAGGTCAAACATAAACATATACAACTACCCCGGTGCCAGATGTGTGGCCGCAACGCTATGTGCTGATTGTATGCCAGTACAAGAATGGATGCAATTGGGGGTGCACTAAAGCACTAGAATGGTTCAGAGAGTTCCACTTGCAGGGTCTGCTTGTCCATCACACAAACATGTCGCCCCTTGGCTGTGTAAACAATAGAAACGCCGTAACTTTGGGTACCAAACAGGTCAATTTCGATCAAACTATCCTCCCCTGCGTTTGCTGCCTTTTTGCATTTTTCCAACAAAGTTTGACGAAATTCTTCCCATGCATCATCGCTACTGGCACCTGCCGTGCCAACGATTGCCATGCTCACCAACATTAGCGACGCCAAAGCCCGTCTTAGGTATCTCATGCCGATGTCCTTATAGTGTGCGCTTCTTAGCTCATTTTAGCATAGAGATTTTCCGGTTTTGTCGCACTATCAATTTGGAATCGATGGTCTGCGGGCGGGTGAGCCCTTTGACCGCATTCAAGGCGCGGACAAATACGGCAGCCAACACCAATTGGCACCACTTGGGAAAGATTTTTTAAATCAACCCCTTCGGAGTAGATCATCTCTTTTGCATGCGAAATATGACACCCCAAACCAATTGAAAGGTGACGGCGCGGCGCATTGTGACGATAGCCGCCTTTTGCAATAGACTTTGCGATGCAGAAATAAGATTCGCCGTCGGGCATTTGCGAGATTTGAATGTTGATCTTTTCGGGCTGCAAAAAGGCTGAATAGATGTTCCAGCGCGGGCAAGCGCCTGAATGGCGCGGAATATGAATGCCGGACAAGGAAAAGCGTTTTGATATATTGCCCGCAATATCTGTGCGCACCAAATGTAAAGGAATGCCTTGTGCGCCTGCGCGCTGCAAGGTGGTCATGCGGTGGCAAACTTGCTCAAAGCTGGCATTGAAGCGTCGCGATAGGCGCTCAACGTCATAGCGGTAGTCTCGGCATGCCGCCAAAAAAGGCGCGTAAGGCATGACCAAAGCGGCAGCGAAGTAGGAAGCCAGAACATTCTTCGCCAAAATGGGGGCATCCCCTTCTGGCAAGTTCGACTGATCCACGATGGCTTCTATTTCATGTTCCGCTGTGAGCAGCGCGGCGCGATGCGCCATGGAGAAAAGCGCAGATTCTGGACTTAGAATATCTGAAATAAAAAGTTTGTTGGTTGCTTCGTCGAGCTTTTGGGCGATACCCGCAGGCAATGATGCCATTTTGCACTCAAGACCAAAAACATTTGCTAAATATGTTTTCAACCCCATTTCAAAATTGTCAGAAGCATGGTCAACATCGTGACGCACCCGTTCGGCTGATGCTTCCAGGGTCGGGAAATGGTTGGCATTTTCTTGTATGAAATCTGAAATTGCTTCCGTGGCCATATGGTAGCCGGTGGTTGAGGGCTCTTGATGCCTATCACTTGTACCCGATGAATTGCCCGAACGCACTTCTTGGAATTTATCAAACAGACGCAAAATGGCGCGTGAAGCCGATGGGTTGGAAAAAGCCAGATCGCGAATCTCGTGATTGGTCAGGTCGGCGTCGGCAAAAATGTCATCGCCGAACAATTCCATCAAATCTCCGACCAATTGGCCTTCGTCACTCTCCACCAGCTCACCCGGTTCAATACCAAAATGTCCGGCGAGTTTAAAAAGCAGGGGCACGGTGATGTTGCGCCGATTGTGTTCAAGCAGGTTCAAATAGCTCGCGGAAATGCCCAGAGCTGAGGCCAAATCCGCCTGGCTGACATGCTTTTGCCGCCGTAAGCGCCTGATTTTACCACCTATTTGTGGGCCGGACTTTTCCATATTGGCCTCCCGCTGCGCTTGTAAACTTTACAAGACTTTACAAAAACGATTGATGTACTTTACTGAACTTTACAGCTTAACACCTTGATTTATCGAATTATCTTGCAATTCGACGCCAAATGTCAAATCTTTACATCATCACTTCTCGGAACGGTTCCGGGAGACGGAGGAAAACATGACACATACAATCGATAACCGGCAGAACACGCAAGACGAATATATCACCATTATTGCGCGTACCGTTGCAGACGCGATGCGCCAGTTTAAAGCCAAAGGACTTGATAAGTTGGGCTTTGCGATTGTGGGTCCTGTCGACAAGCACCAATTCTCGCTAGCCGAAGGCGACGAAATCGCAACAGACATGTTTGATGGCAACCCTATGATTGCCGCAACATTTCGACGCAGCCTCGCGCAGTAGCGCCATCTACTCTCTTTAATCCCTTTCCCTTCTAACCCTCCAACGCTCCTTGGTTCGATCTTTTCGGGTCGCGCCAAGGGACGGCGGAGCTTTATTAAAATTCAAATAGGATCATGGCCATGCTTGACCGCAACAAAAATCAATTCGCAACCCCTGAGTGGGCACCTGACCGCTGGGACAATATTGCACGTACATACACCCCCGAAGATGTTGCCAAATTGGCAGGTTCTTTGCCGATCAAATACTCTTTGGCCGAAAATGGCGCGAAGAAGCTCTGGGAACTGCTGCATACTGAAGATTATGTGCCAACATTGGGCACCTTTACAGGCAACCAAGCGGTGCAACAGATCAAAGCGGGCTTGAAGGCTATTTACCTTTCTGGCTGGCAAGTTGCGGCAGACGCCAACAACTCTGGCAATATGTACCCGGACCAAAGCCTATATCCAGCTGATAGTGTTCCAGCTGTTGTTAAACGCATCAACAAAGCGTTGCAGCGTGCAGACCAAATTCAAACCATGGAAAAGCTTTCAGGCGAAGAAACGACTGACCTTGATTTCTTTGCGCCGATTATCGCTGACGCGGAAGCCGGCTTTGGTGGCCAATTGAACGCTTTTGAATTGATGAAGGGTATGATTGAAGCGGGCGCTGCGGCGGTTCACTTTGAAGATCAACTTGCATCTGAAAAGAAATGTGGCCACTTGGGCGGCAAGGTTTTGGTGCCGACAAAAACATTCGTTCGCACATTGAACGCGGCGCGTTTGGCGGCCGATGTTTTGGGCGTACCGACCTTGATTATGGCACGGACCGACGCTGAAGCTGCGCGTTTGATCACCTCAGATGTTGATGAGTATGATGCGCCATTTGTTACGGGCGAACGCACTGAAGAAGGCTTTTACCGCCTGAAAGGCGGGTTTGATGCAGCCATCGCACGTGGCCTTGCCTATGCACCTTATGCCGATCTGATCTGGTGTGAAACTTCAACACCAAACTTGGATGATGCACGTCGTTTCGCCGAGGCAGTTAAGAAGGAATTCCCAGACCAAATGCTGGCGTACAACTGTTCGCCGTCATTTAACTGGGCCAAGCATATGGACGAAACTCAAATGGCCAAATTCCAGGGTGAATTGGGCGCGATGGGATATAAATACCAATTCATCACCTTGGCCGGTTTCCATAATCTAAGCTACACGACCTTTGATTTGGCAAGCCGATACAAAGAGCGTGGCATGGCCGCATACTCAGAACTGCAACAGGCGGAATTTGGCGCAGAAAGCCGCGGCTTCTCTGCAACACGGCACCAGCGTGAAGTTGGCACGAGCTACTTTGACGCGGTTTCAATGGCGGTTAGCCAAGGCAATAGCTCCACAACTGCCATGGCTGAATCCACTGAAACAGCTCAATTCTAGCGTTTGGGCGCTAAAAAGAATTCCAACTCTTAAGAGTTTGGCGCACGTCCCCACTTTAGTCGTGCCAAGCTTGTTGGAACACTGAAACCGACGGGTTCGCTCGTCGGTTTTTTACTGCGCGTATTTGGCCATGCCGACTGATTTAGGCGCCGTTTCGTGAAAGCCAAACTTCTTATAAAGCTCATTGGCAGTGCCATCCGCAAAAAGGTTGATGAAAGCTCCAGTAGGTAGATTCTGGTCGATATAGTCCATCAGTTCTTGCATGACACGACGACCAAGTCCTTTGCCTTGATGGTCCGGGTGAACAGCAATGTCGCAGACTTGCACGAAGCATCCACCGTCACCCACCAAGCGACCCATTGCGAGCAAATTTCCATGAGGATCTCGGACGGATACGCCAAATAAGGAGTTCGGCAACCCTCGGGCAGCGGCGTCCTCTGATTTTGGCGAAAGACCCGCGACAGCGCGCATCTGGCAATATTCTTGCACTGTCGGGATTTGATGAACAACAATCATATATTCAGTCGTCCTCTCCTTGATATTTATATGTTGGAGCAAATCCACAGTTCACCATTTGCAAGGAGATAGATCGACCCATCCAATTTTACTGAACCGCTATGAAACTTGGGATGACTCAAAAAGCGTGCCAATATCTTCTTCATCAAACATTTTGTCGTCTTTGAGTTGCGAGCATTTTACGACTTGGTTTCGGCCTGCCGATTTGGCGCTATAGAGTGCATCGTCAGCTGATCGCATCAGCGATTGGGGCAAGTTTCCGTCACTTGGGTACATCGCAATTCCCGCAGAAATTGTGATCCTAGGAAGTTGCTTGCTACCATAGCGCACTGCGATGTTTTCAATCATTTTGCGCAGTTTTTCCATGCGCATTAGAGCCCCTTCCTCGGTCACGGCATCAAGTAGAATGGAAAACTCCTCCCCCCCGACACGGAAGGCATAATCGTTGCCTTCAAACTCCGACAACAATGCCTCTGCAACTGCTCTGAGCACCATATCGCCTGCATCGTGGCCATGATTATCATTGAACTTTTTGAAGTGATCCACATCAAATGAGGCCAGCGCAAAGGTTTCTTTATTTCGCTCTGCAACAGCAATTTGATTGCGCGCGACATCAAAGAAATGGCGACGATTGTATAGTCCTGTAAGCGGGTCTCTGATTGATTGGCTAAGAAGTTCGTCGCGCAGCCTTACGTTGGCGATCGCCAAGCTGATTTGCTCTGCACAAGTTTGGGCAAGTTCAAAAAGCTCAGCAATCTTTGCTGCATTGTTTGCGGTGCGATGCAAATCGATGTGCAACAAACCAATGGTATCGCCATGGGCAATAATCGGAATGCAAAAATAGACGCTGTCATCGTCAAAATGATTGTGTGAGCAACTGAAATGGATGTCGTCTAACCCATATGTGTAGGCTCTCCCGCGCCTCAACCCCCAGCAATCATCTGGAGCAATTTCGGTATTGTGCTCGGCCCCATTCCAACTGCACGACCCTTCAAGCACATCGCGGGAGTTTGAATAGATGTAGATGCTGCCAGAGCTTTCGGGCAGCAATTGTTCAAGTATCGTTGTCGTGATCCTAAATAGTTCAGCCATAGACTTACTTGACTGCATCCATTCACTTAACTGCGACAAAAGCTGTACTTCCTTGCTGCGCAGAAGATCGCGTTCAAGAACGGACCTTTCCTTTTCACGTTGTGCCGAATTGAAGGCTGCAACACGCGCTTGATAAGTGCGAGAGGCGTGCCATGCAATCAAAATGGTTAGTGAAATGAGTGCGAACACAATCACGGCTGCAGATGTAATGCGAATTTTGTTTACGTTGACTTGATCGGTGACATCTAGAAACGTTTCCAAAACCCCTTTAAATTTTCCATCGTGCAAAATCGGAATATAGTCTGTGATGATAAGTCTGCTCTCGGTAGAGCTGTAGTTTTCGCCAAGGTGGTCTAGGTCAAAATTTTCGATTTCTGCAACCGTTACAGACTCATATGTTTGAACTGGTTTGCCATGCGACACCTTGTGCAAGAAAAATGGTGAATCTGTTATGTCCGGTGCTTGCACGAGGCCCGATGTGTAAAATGCAATCCCCTTCTGGTCGAACAATGTGACCTGAAACGCGTCTGAGGAGATCGCAAAGTGATCGAGCGCCAGCTTTTCCGCGTCCGAAAGCGTAGCGGTCGCAAATGCTTTATCACTATCCTCCAGGAGACTCAAAACCCGAACTTGCCAACGTTTGGCTGCACTGTGTGCTTCAATCGTCACAAAATACCGCGAAAGGCCATCAGGCAGGAACCAAATAACGGACGAACAACCAATCAGATAAATAAGTACAAGAATACCAGTCTTTAATTGTTTTCTTAGGTTGTTCGACATGTTGACAACGGCCCACATTTTCTTCGTGCAAGACATCAACATATCGGCAATTGATTTACATAAAGTTCCGCTCACTTTGAGACTTTAGCAACAAATGCTGGCGGCAAATGCATTCTACGTCGACAATAGATGTGCAAATTCATGCGATCTACCAACATCGAAATGCGAACGCTGGTGCAGTGCGCCAACCGAAAGAAACTGAACAGGTCAAAGAATGGATAATTTGATCAAAGTTCAAAAGTTAAACAAGTCCGCTTCCTCTAAACTAAGCTCTTCCAAGTCTTTCGCTCGGTCAGATCGATCGGCCCGAAACATAAATTCATCCAATTGTGGGGGTACAACAGAAGTGCCTGCAAACATGGCATGAGCTTGCCCGCGATGATGAATTTGATGTTGAAAAAGGTGAGGCAAAACATTGCCCAAAGGCTCTTCATATCGCAACAGGTTGACGGGTTTGGACAGCGCATCTTCTGTCAATTGTTCGCAAAAACGGATCAAGCGTAGATCAACGGCCCGCTGCTCCGCTTTTAGCGTTAAAGCGTCATCGAATGGTTCTTCTGGGTCCCAAGCTTTTGCACCCAATGTGCCGCCTTCTAATGCATCAACATAATACCAATCTACAGTGATGTTATGATTGAGTGTTTTGCTGATTGAGGGGAAAAAGCTTGTGCCTTTGGCCTCAAATTCTCCGGGCTGCAGGTTTTCAGCCGCGCTGAGCAGGCGATGATTGGCCAGCAAATTATTGTAAGCGAGTTGATGATAGATCTTGAGCATATCAAATCCTTAGGTCCCGAACCCTATGCGATAACCCAAAGCTTCTGCAATATGTGATTTTTTGATCGGCTCTGATCCGCCCAAATCTGCCAAGGTGCGCGCAACCTTTAAAACACGATGATAGGCGCGGGCGGAAAGGGAGAATTTTTCGGCCGCTTGCACCAAAAGCTTTTTGCTTTCTGCGTCCGGCTGGGCCACTTGCTCAATTACTTTGGCACTTGTCGCGGCATTATTGTAAACGCCTGCAACCCCCATTTGCATATAACGATCGTTCTGAATTTGGCGGGCACGCAGCACCCTTTTTGCCACGTTTTCGCTCGGTTCTGCCTCTCCCGGCTCAATCATGTCCAATGCGGTGACTGCTGGCACATCTATTCGAATATCGATCCGGTCCAAAAACGGTCCTGAGATTCTTGCTTGATAGTCACCCGCACAACGCTCACCGCGTCTGCACGTATGGCCGGGGGACCCCGCCATCCCACATTTACACGGATTCATGGCCGCCACCAATTGCACCCTTGAGGGGTAAACCACGCGGTGATTGGCGCGGGCGATCACGGTTTCCCCACTTTCTAGGGGTTGGCGCAACCCATCGATGACCTGGGGGGCAAATTCGGGTAATTCGTCTAAAAACAAAACCCCATTATGGGCTAAAGAGACTTCGCCGGGCCTAACCTTTAAGCCCCCGCCGATTAATGCTGCCATGGATGCAGAATGGTGCGGGGCACGAAACGGGCGTCTGTCTGAAAGGCGGCCCCCGGCAAGTTCCCCTGCAATAGACTGCACCATCGACACGTCGAGCAACTCGCGCGGATTGAGCGGTGGCAAAATTGACGGCAACCGCGCTGCCAACATAGATTTACCCGCACCCGGTGGCCCGATCATCAAGAAATTATGCCCGCCGGCAGCCGCCACTTCCAAGGCACGTTTTGCGCCTTCTTGTCCCTTGATTTCACTCAGGTCTGGGAAAGATGCTGTTTGATCTCGACGCCGAGCAACGGGCCTTGCGCACAATTGGTTGCCTGTGAGGTGGTTGACCAAGGCCAAAAGGTTGACCGGGGCGATAATATTGAGGTCCTCGCCTGCCCACGCGGCTTCTGGCCCGCAATCTGCAGGGCAAATAAGCCCCAATTGCCGCCCTTCTGCAGAAACTGCTGCGGGTAGTGTACCCGCCACAGGGGAAATGCGGCCATCCAGCGCCAATTCCCCGAGCACCACATATTCGTCCAAACTATCGCTCGGAATAGCACCAATGGCAGCCATTAACCCCAGCGCGATGGGCAAATCGTAATGCGAGCCTTCTTTTGGCAAGTCGGCGGGGGCAAGATTGATGGTGATGCGTTTGGGGGGCAGTGACAGACCAGATGAGGTCAAGGCAGAGCGCACGCGCTCTTTGCTTTCGCCGACTGCTTTGTCCGGCAGCCCGACAATATTGAAGGCGGGCATGCCGTTGGCGACCTGCACTTGCACGTCTACCGGGAGCGCTTGAATTCCTTGAAAGGCAACGGTTTGAACGCGAGTTACCATCACTGGGTCCTGAAAAATCCTTAAGTATGTCTCCAAGGCTAGCAGCCAAATAGATAAGACACAAGAACATTTCAGGAACAGGTTTATTTATGCCTAGATGGCGAACTTGAATCCAACAATCCAATATCCCTGAGGAGGTGGGGGCTTAGGACAACCATGCGGTCATTGGGAATTTTTCGCCGCTCAGACTTGCTCAAGGCACGAAGCGAAAGCTTGCGCTTCGCCAAAAACTCTTTGGCCAGGCGAATGAGTGAAAGCCTAGACTTTGTTTGATAGGATTCACGTGGAACATCTGAAGCTATATTGCAGGTCATTTTGATCTCCTTTGTTGACATAGGATGACGCGCTTTAGGGTTGTTGACCAACAAAAGCTCAGCTACCATGCATAAGGAGATTTTATGTATGGCTTTAGACCCCTTACCCCCATTGACCGCGCTTAGAGCCTTTGAGGCCGCAGCACGACATAAGAGTTTTACTAATGCTGCCAGTGAGTTACATATGACACAGTCGGCGGTGAGCTATCAAATTAAGCAGCTCGAAGATCGGTTTGGCGAACCGCTGTTCATTCGTGGAACACGGCAGGTGAGTTTATCTGAAGCAGGGGCGCGATTGGCACCTTCCATCACCGAAGCGTTTGAAATTATTCGAAGATCATTTGCTGAAGCGCGGGGGCAAGCCGACGACTTATTGACCATTACAACCGCGCAAACGTTTGCCAGTTCGTGGCTCGCCAAACATTTTGGCGCATTTACCATTTGTTGCGCTGCACTGGCCGTTAAATTGGATATATCAAGCACGGCGTATAGTGATTTTCAGTCAGCGGGCGTTGATGTTGCCATAAGAACCGGCAACGGCAATTGGCCCGGCCTTGTGGCGAAAAAGCTGATGCATTTTGACTATACGCCCATGTTATCGCCAAAACTGTTGGCCCAACACGACCTAAAAGAGCCCAAGGACCTATTGAAACTGCCTATGGCTAGTCCATCGGACCCTTGGTGGCACAGTTGGTTTAGCTCGATGAATGTGAATACCTCTGAGTTGAAAAAAGCAACTGGCCCGATTTTGGATGTTCAATATATTCATGGGGTTGCGGCGATATCGGGGAGCTCGGTTGCGCTGCTGACCCCCTCTTTCTATCGCGAAGAAATTGCTACGGGCACTTTAGTGCAACCGTTTGACCATGTTGAAAAGGAAGATCACGCGATTTGGCTGTGCTACCCAGAACGCCGTCAAAATTGGAAGAAAATCCAGATCTTTGAAGAGTGGCTGTTTCCCATGCTCGATCAAACCATGCCCGACAGGCGGGCTTAGTTTTCACAGCGGGATTTGTTTCACCAAGGCAATGACCACTGACACGGTAGCAACGGAGACGACGGTTGAAACCAAAATGGAGGCCGATATTTTTTGCGGCGCCACATCATAGTGCTGCGCCAGAATGTAAATATTGCCCGCTACTGGCAGGGCAGCGCAAGCAATCATGACGCTTGCGGCAAATCCATCAACGGGGAACAGCCAAAGTGCGGTGATGGCCACGGCGATAGGGTGGACGAATAGTTTTAAACCGCTCAACCAAAACGCAGGCACCAGACCACGCGCTTTGATGGTCGACAAGGATGCACCGATGGCGACCAAGGCGCCTGGTGTGGCTGCACCGCCAAGAATGGTCACAAAATCGTCCAGTGGCTGCCACATGGGGATGTTAAACCCGGACCAAATCAACCCGATGGTGATGGACACAATCATTGGGTTGGCGGCCAAGCCTGAAAGAGCAGACCGAAGTGCTGCGCTTGGCGAAGATGATCCTTTGGACGATGTCACCAAAACAACCACCAAAGAGCCGAAAACCGTTAAATCCATAGCCAAAACCAGAATGACCGGCCCGATGGCGGCTTCACCCAACAATAACACCAACATGGGCACGCCCAGAAAACCCACGTTGCCAATGATGGATGTATGGGCTTCAAACGCCATTTCAGCGATCGTCAATCCGCGCTGGCGTGCCACCAGCGCCGCGACGGCGTAAACTGCAAAACTGCCCACCAAATAAGCGCCCACAAAGGCCCAGTCAAAAATTTCGCCCAACGACAAGTTGGCTGCAAAGCGAAACAGCATGGCGGATAGGGCAAAATAGAAGACGAATTTTGTGAGGTAAGCAATCGCTTCTTTTGAGAAAAAGCCGGTACGGCCCGCCCCATAGCCTAAAGCGATGAGGGCAAAGAACGGCAATGTTTTCAAAAAGATTTCAAGCATGAGGCAAGATTAGCGCCAACCGATTGGCATGACGAGCCGGTTTAGTGACAATCAGTCTTTTATGTGAGACCGGGGATAAGACCCGAGGTGCGAATACCATCAAAGATGAACTGAACGGACAGGGCCGCCAGTAAAACACCCACAACCCGAGACACCACATGCAAAATGGTCACGCCAAGGATCTTTTGCAGCTGGGTCGCACCAAGCAACAACAGGTAAGTGGCCATAAGAATGGTCATCAACCCGCCCACAACTGCAGCTTGCCGAGCATGATCGCCAGATGCATCGGCGATTAAAAGGATCGTCGCCCCGATCGCACCAGGCCCAGCAATAAGGGGCGTAGCCAGTGGAAATACCGAAATATCGTTGCTGGACGCGGCTTCGGCATTTTCCTCGTCGGTGGTAGATGTGGCGCTAGAATCGCGCGCGAACACCATATCAATGGAGATCAAAAGCAACAAAATACCGCCCGCTGCGCGCAAAGCAGGCAGACCAATGCCAAAAATGTGCAGAATCGCTTCGCCGAACAGTGCGAAGAACAAAAGCACCAAACCACCGATTACTGTGCCTTTGAGCGCCATGGCGCGGCGCTCTTTAGCCGATGCACCCGCGGTCAACGCCGCAAACAACACCACAATATCTGCCGGACCAATGGTGGCAAAATAGGTAGTGAGGGCAATCAAAAAGGTGTCTAGCGGCATGAGGGCACTCTAGCGGTTTAGCGCCGCTTTTCAATAGCGTCGAGAATCAACACCGCAATGTCAGGCCCGCCAAAGCGCTTGATCTCCCGAATGCCTGTTGGCGAAGTCACATTGATTTCGGTGATATAATCGCCAATCACGTCAATGCCGACGAAAATGAAATCGCGTTGCTTAAGCGCTGGGGCGATTTTTTCGCAGATTTCAAGATCACGGGGGGTGAGTTCAACAAATTCGGGGCGACCGCCCACATGCATGTTGGAGCGCGCTTCGCCTTCTGCTGGAATACGGTTAAGCCCTGCAACGGGCACGCCATCAATAATGATTATGCGTTTATCGCCTTTTCTGACGTCGGGCAGATATTTCTGGATCATAAAGGGTTCGGGGAAACTATCCTCAAACATTTCGAGCAATGAAACCAGGTTTTGGTCGTTTTCGCGCAGCAAAAATACGCCTGCTCCCCCATTGCCAAACAAGGGTTTAACGATGATATCGCCGTGGGTTTCACGGAATTTAACGATTCGGGACCGATCACGGGTGACCAGAGTTGGCGGCATAAGATCTGGAAATTCAGTGACCAGAATTTTTTCAGGGGCATTGCGCACAGGTTCAGGTGCATTCACCACTAGTGTTTTGGGGTGCAAGCGCTCCAGCAAATGGGTGGTGGTGATATAATTCATGTCGAACGGGGGATCTTGGCGCAGCAAAATCACATCCAATTCTGACAGGTCAGTGATTTGACCTGCGCCCAATTCGAACCAATTCTTCGTGTCGTCCGTCACTTTGATCGGGAAAACCTCAGCGCTGACCACATTGTTTTCAAGCGCCAGCGTGGCGGGTAGATAATAAAAGACTTCATGACCGCGCGCTTGGGCTTCAAGCATCATAGCAAAGCTGCTGTCACCAACGGGGTTGATGCTTTCAATTGGGTCCATTTGCACGCCAATTTTGAGTTTTTTCGCCGTTGCCATAAAGCCTTTATCCATTCAATTGGTTTGAAACGCATCAACGATATGCACAGGCCAGACTAAAGGTGCAAGGCCGATCACATCAAATCTTATTGTTCGGGTCTGATATTGTGGGTTTTGAGAAAGCCAATATTGAGCTGCAGAGATGATCCTGTCTTTGCGTACCGCTTCAAAAGCTTCGCCCAAATGCTCTTGCTTGCGCCGGGCTTTCACCTCAACAAACACAAGCATTTCGCCGCGTTTTGCAATGAGATCAATTTCACCGCCTCGTGCTTTAAATCTCTGGTCAATGACGCGAAAGCCTTTGAGTGACAAAAATATCTTTGCCCAAAATTCGCCTTTGCGGCCAAAATGCTCAGCTTTTGTGCGTTTTGAGCTATTCGGCATTTTTCAGCTCAAGCGCTATTTGATAGACTTGCTTGCGTTTCAAATCAAAGTCTGCGGCGACTTTGTCCACTGCTCCGCGCAGGGGCATTTCTTCCATCAACGTTTTCAGCACTGCCCGCCATTGATCGGGGTCAACTTGTGCCACTTTGCTTGCGCCGGCCACCAAGATCACCACTTCGCCTTTTGTCGTTTCACCAGCAAATTCATCGGCCAACTCGCCCGCTGTGCCCCGATAAAGCGTTTCAAAACGCTTTGTCAGTTCACGCGCCACAACCACTTGCCGGTCAGAGCCAAACACTTGCGCCAAAGCGCTCAAGGTGGCGTTGGTGCGTTTGGGTGATTCATAAAAAACCAATGTAGGTTGATGGGTTTTAAGCTCTTCTAACCTACTTATGCGCGCGGCTTGTTTGGGGGGCAAAAAGCCAAAAAAGCTAAAACTATCCGTTGGTAGACCGCTCACCGCCAACGCGCTCAATACAGCAGATGCGCCGGGAATGGCGATAATAGAAATGGCTTCTTCAGCGGCCATTCGAACCAAGGGGAAGCCTGGATCAGAAATCAACGGGGTGCCCGCATCTGATATCAAGCAAATGGCTTTGCCTGATTTTACCTCATCCACAATATTTTGCGCTTGGGCCATTTCATTATGTTCGTGCAGCGATGCCTTTTGGGTCTTTATGCCGTAGGCGTTTAACAGCTTGGCGGAAGTGCGTGTGTCCTCACAAAGGATCAATTCAGCGCCCGCCAAGGTTTCCAGCGCCCGAACGGAGATATCTTTGAGGTTACCAATGGGGGTGGAAACCAAATATAGGGCTGGCTCGAGCTTGGGCGCTACAAATGCATGACCAGATATAAGAAATTGATGTTCCGCCATGAAATCTGCTCATTGTCCAAATATTTGTTCAATTGACTCTTTAAGCTTTGCAGCCTGTTTTGTATAGCTATTGGAGCAATTGCGTATTTTGGCGTAAGACCAAGAGCACAATAAGCGGCAAAAAATAAACTGGGGTACTTTAGCGATGTCGGCATTCAACTTGAAACCTTTGGCGGGCGGCGCCAAATTGGCAGCAAGTCTTCTTGCGGCCGTTGGGCTTTTTGCCTGCACACCCGATTTCAATTTTGGCCCGTCCAACCTATCCAACAACCAGCAAAAACCAGTGCTGCAAGGCAATCTACCCCCAGCCAGTGGCGAAACCCTAGGCGATGGGCCAGTACGTGTGGTTTTGTTGACGCCTTTGAGTGCTGAAGGCGGCTTGGGCACTGTGGGCATTTCGATTCGCAATGGTGCCAAAATGGCAATTGATAAGATCAAATCAAACAACCAGTTCGCTTCCAATATCCATGTAGTGGTCAAAGACACAGGTGGTTCTGCGGTAACGGCCAAGGCGCTTGCCACACAGGCCGTGAGTGAAGGCGCTAGCCTGATACTTGGGCCACTTCGCGCCGACGGCGTGCGGGCAGCAGGCAGCGTTGCGCGGGCAGCGGGCATTCCCCTCATCGGTTATTCAAACAATTCGGGCGCATCCGCCCCTGGCATCTATTTGTTGAACGTCTTGCCTGAATCTGAAGTTTTGCGCTCAATCAAATATGCCCAAAATTTTGGCCGAAAGAATTTTGCCGCCATCGTACCGCGCACTGACTTTGGGCAAATCCAAGAGGGCGCGTTCCGCGTTGCTGCTTCAGAAACGGGCGCGGCAATCCACGGCATTTATCAGTTCTCCAATGAGGAAGAAGCGCGCACAGCGGTTGAGCAATTGGTGCCATTTTTGATTTCGGGTACGGTTGACGCGATCTTTTTGCCTGACCGGGCAACGGCCCCTTCAATTGCAGTGCTGCTTGAAAGCGCACAAATTGAAAAGTCTGACATTACAATTATTGGCTCGGCTGACTGGGATGGCGACGTTAAAGTTTCTCAAACGCCTTTCTTAACGGGTGCCTTTTTTCCCGCGGTGGATGGTGCCGGTTATGAACGTTTGAAGCCAGAATATGAAGCCATTTATGGGGTGGCGCCACACCCAATGGCAACCTTTGCCTATACATCCATATTGCTGGCAAACTCCTCGTCCCTAGCCAATGCAACACCACGCTATGATCGCAATCAGCTAACACGTCCAAGTGGATTTGCAGGCCAAGATGGGGTGTTCCGGTTCTTTGACAATGGCACAAACCAACATGCTTTGGTGGTGAAGCAAGTGGTAATAGATGGCAGCCGGATCGTTGACGGGGCGAAGATGCCCTAAGGGGTTTACCCCTTAGGCCGCAAGATCTGCCACAACAGCGTCAAGCACGGGCCAACCTTTATCGGTGACCCTTAAGTTGCCATCTTCCAGCATTTCGACAAAACCAATCCCGGTGAGGTGGTCGATTTGTTCTTGGCGCAGTTTTTGCCCCGCAAGCGCTTCAAAACGAGCTGGAGAAATGCCGGTTTTAAGGCGCAAACCCATCAGCAAATATTCGTCTGATTGCTCGCCGCGACTTAGGGCCTCAAACTCAACGAACCCATCGCCTTTTGCACTTACATATTCAGCCCATTTGAATGGCATGCGCTCAGTGGCGGTGGCGTGGCGCTTACCTTCAATCAATAAACGTCCATGTGCGCCTGGGCCGATGCCCGCATATTCGCCATATTGCCAATAGGTTAGATTGTGGCGGCTTTCTTCGCCCGGCGCGGCGTGATTTGAAATCTCATAGGCCGGTAAACCACGCGCATCGCAGATTTCTTGGGTCAATTCATAAAAGTCAGCTGACAATTCGGGGCCGGGCATATTCAACTTACCGGCATGAAACAGGTCATAATAGCGGGTGCCCGATTCAATGGTCAGTGCATAAAGCGAGATATGTTCCCGGGCTAAATCCAGCGCTTCGTTCAATTCTTCGCGCCATTCGTCCAAAGTTTGGTTGGGGCGGGCATAGATTAAATCGTAGCTGACCCGATCAAATATCGACTGGGCCAGTTTGACCGCCGCTTTTGCGTCTTCGACTGAATGCAAACGCCCGAGCGCAGCTAGTGGCTCGGCGCGCAAAGACTGTACCCCGAGCGATACCCGGTTAACGCCTGCCAAGCGAATGGCTTGGAACTTTTCTCGTTCCACGCTTGTGGGATTGGCTTCTAGGGTGATTTCAACGTCGTTGGATAATTGCCATTTGGTGGAAATCGCATTGATGATTTTTTCAACCGATTGGGGCTGCATTAGGGAAGGCGTTCCCCCACCGAAAAAGATCGAGCGTACAGTCCGACCCGGCACCAATTCAGCTGTTTGGCTGATCTCGGTGAGATAGTTCTCAACAAAGGCCTCTTCGTCAAAGGGACCGCGATGCACATGAGAATTGAAGTCACAATAAGGGCATTTGGCCGCGCAAAACGGCCAATGCACATAGACGCCAAAAAGATCCGGCTCAATCGTCAGGGCAACAGTCCTTCACAAACAAAGAAAACGCACGCGAGCGATGCGAAAGTCCAATTTTGTCTTTAGACCAAGCGTGTTTTTCGCTTTCGCTCATTTCACCAAAAGTGCGCATGTGCCCATCGGGCTGGAACATGGGATCATAACCAAAGCCAGACGTGCCGCGTGGGGGCCATACTAATGTGCCTTCAGCTCGCCCCTCAAAGCATATTGTTTCGCCTTCGGGGTTGGCCAGGCACAAAACCGCTACAAAAGCGGCTGTGCGTTTACCCGGCGCCATTGCACCTTTTTCCATCAAAGAGGTGTGAACCTTGACCATTGCATCGTCAAAATTCTTGTTTGGTCCTGCCCAACGCGCTGAATAAATGCCAGGGTCACCATCAAGGGCGTAAACGCTTAGACCTGAATCGTCAGACAGCGCCCAAAGACTTGAGGCTTTGGTTGCCGCCAAGGCTTTGATCTTGGCGTTTTCTTCGTACGTTGTACCGGTTTCTTCTGGCTCGGGCAGCCCCAATTCGCCAGCAGACACCAATTCCAACCCAAATGGTTTTAAAAGCGTGCGGAATTCGCGTACCTTGCCCTCATTATGGGTGGCAACAACCAGTTTTTGGCCTTTTTGCAGCTTGCGCATATTAGTCCTTTAACGCCGCTTTTTGCAGTGCAACCAACTCATTGACGCCTTTTTGCGCCAAACCAATCAATTTTGCCAATTCGTCGGCAGAAAATGGGCTCTCTTCTGCGGTGCCTTGAATTTCAACAAAGCCGCCGGAACCAGTCATCACAAAATTTGCATCAGTTTCTGCCGCACTATCTTCGTCATAGTCCAAATCAAGCACCGGTTGGCCTTTGTAGATGCCGCAAGAAATAGCCGCCAAATGATCGCTGACCACATTGTCACCAACAAGGTCGCGTTCGCGCATCCATGACAGCGCGTCACTCATAGCCACAAATGCACCGGTAATCGCGGCTGTGCGCGTGCCACCATCCGCTTCGATCACATCACAATCCACCGTGATTTGGTTTTCGCCCAATGCTTTCATGTCGACCACTGCGCGCAAAGACCGTCCGATAAGGCGCTGAATTTCTTGGGTGCGGCCAGATTGTTTGCCCGCGGTTGCTTCGCGGCGCATGCGCTGACCTGTTGAGCGGGGCAACATGCCATATTCTGCGGTAACCCATCCCAAACCTTGGCCCCGACGCCAGGGTGGCAAATTGGTTTCAACGCTTGCGGTGCACAATACTTTGGTGCCACCAAACGAGATCATGCATGATCCTTCTGCGTGAGAAGAAACATGGCGCTCAATGGTAACATCGCGCATTTGGTCAGTTGCGCGTTTTGACGGCCGCATAGGGTTCCCCTTTTGTAATGCCCTTATCTTGTGGCTTTGCTTGGCTGAAATTGCAGCCAACTTCAAGGGTAAAGCGCTGCTTTTGATGATTTTTGCGAAAAATTTGAACGGCTAATCGCTTGGCGATCCAAGAAATTGCGCATAAATAGGAATAGAGTTTGGTTTAACGAGGCTGTTTTGAGCACACCACCTATCAATCAAGATTTTTTGTCGGTTCTCAATGAACGTTCGCAAGGCATTTTCAAACGCCTTGTGGAGCGGTTCATTGAAACGGGAGAGCCCGTGGGCTCGCGACAATTATCGCGCGCGCTGGAGGAAAGCCTTTCAGCGGCTTCCGTGCGCAACGTGATGGCTGATCTTGAAGATTTGGGCCTTATCGCTGCGCCGCATACATCTGCAGGGCGCGCTCCAACTCAGGCAGGGCTGCGGTTCTTTGTTGATGCCATGCTGGAAGTTGGCGCAATGGGCGCAGAAGAGCGCCGCAACATCGAAAAACATATTGATGGCGTCACCCAGCATGAAAAAATCGAAGATGTATTGGCCCAAGCCAGCCAAGTTCTTTCAGGTTTGTCACATGGTGCTGGCTTGGTGTTGGCTCCAAAAGCCGACATTGTTCTCAAACATATTGAATTTGTGCGCCTTGACGCTGAATTGGCGATGGCTGTTTTGGTAGGTGAAGATGGGCATGTGGAAAATCGGGTGTTTTCCATCCCGCCCGGGCTGACGGCGAGCGAATTGACCAAAGCGAGCAATTTCTTATCCCACCACATTGTTGGGCGCACCTTGCGCGAAGTGCGTTCGATGCTGCAAGCTCAACATATTGCCCATCAATCTGAGTTGGATGCGCTAACCAAACAATTGGTCGACGAAGGCCTTGCCACGCTGTCTGAACCTCGGGGCGATGAAACCCCAACCTTGATTGTGCGCGGCCGTGCCAATTTGATTGCAGACACCATGGCAAGCGAAGAGCTTGATCGGGTACGCCAACTGTTTGACGAGTTGGAATCAAAAAAATCAATCATCGATCTGTTGAGTGACACCCACGATGCTGATGGGGTGCGGATATTTATTGGTTCTGAGAACAAATTGTTCTCGCTTTCTGGCTCGTCTGTGATCCTTTCGCCCTATCGCGACCACAACGCCAATGTGGTTGGAATTGTGGGGGTCATCGGACCAACACGACTTAATTACGCCAAGATTGTACCGGCAGTGGACTATACCGCCCATGTGGTCTCCAAACTGATCAACAAACGCAGTGTTTGACGCAAATTTCATGTTCAATTGATTTGAGTGCTTGAAATTTCACGTTCAATGGTCGATATCCGGGGCAACAATTTCACTAAATAGACAAGCGAAACGACATAATGAGTGACGAAGAGTTCCAAAACGAAGCAAATCAAACTGAGCTAGACGAAGATCAGGCTCAAGAAAATGCTGCGGGCGAACAGGAAGCGGCGTCTCAAACACAAGTCCTTGAGGCTGAAAACGCCAAGCTTAAAGATCGGTTGTTGCGCGCTGTTGCGGAGATGGAAAATCTGCGCAAACGTACCGAGCGCGATGTCAAAGATGCCCGTCAATACGCAATGGCAAACTTTGCTCGTGACATGCTTACCGCAACTGACAACCTGTCACGTGCATTGATGACTATGGCACAAGAAGCCAAAGATGAAGCGGAAGGTCCGTTCAAATCCTTGATCGAGGGTGTTGAAATGACCGAACGCGAAATGCACCGGTTGCTTGAGAAAAACGGCATTACCAAACTTGAGCCAAAAGGCGAAAAGTTTGACCCGAATTTTCACCAAGCCATGTTTGAAATTCCAAATAGCGATGTAGCGGAAAACACCGTGATGGAAGTTATGCAAGCTGGTTATGTGATCGGCGAACGCGTATTGCGCCCCGCCATGGTTGGTGTTGCCAAAGGTGGCCCAAAGGTTGTGCCCATCAACAATGGTGATGACGCCGCAGAAACGGGCGAAAATTTGGATCGCTCAGTTTAATCTGTTCGATCCGTTTTCTAAGGTTTTAAACCGGCGGTTTTCCGCCGGTTTTTTTATTACTCATTCGCCTCTGCAAAAACCTGTTCTGCGGTTTTGCGTTCGCTATTTTCATCTGAGAAAGCATAATAGTCAGGCTTTTGTTCAACAAATATCTCCTGCACCACTCTAAAATCCGCATCATCTTCTTGAAAAAGACCCGCAGAATAGAAATGCTCCATGGTGCCTACCGTTAGGTGGTAGAATAATGGGGTGCCGCATTTTGTGCAGAACCCACGCTCTGCCCAATCTGAGGACCTATAGCGCCCAATATGCTCGGCGCCCGTTGCTTCAAGCTTGTCGTCACCATGCAGAGCCAGGAACGCCGATCCGCCGCTCAAGCGCCGGCAAATAGTGCAATGGCACGCTCCGATTTTGGTGGCATTTGCGTTGACACTAATTTCCACTGCCCCACAAAGGCATGTTCCCTTGCGCTCATGTTTCATTGGTCCATCCCACTATTTGTTGCGATATTGTTCTCTCAATATTCTAGCAAACCGCTTTGTACAAATCTTGCTAAATTGATTTCGATTTTGTGACCCGCCTTAGGGTCAAATTCACCCGTCCGCCGTCTTGGAACACAGCGCTAGATGCAAGCAATTCAGAGCTATTTGGATAAATCTTGTCAATGCCATGAAAGGCGAGCCGCGTGTCCTTTTCCAACACCAGCGCATCGCCTGAACTAATGTCAAATGACGATGTTTTGCCGCCACGCGTCGTGCCCCCAAGCCGAAACCGCGCGCGGTCGCCAAGGGAAATGGACAATACCGGGGCATCAAGATCGTCTTCATCCTTGTCTTGATGCAGACCCATTTTGGCGCTTGGGGCATAATAGTTGATCAAACAAGCTTCAGGTGGAGCAGGATAGCCGGTCAGTTCATGCCAGAGGTCGCACAACATGGTGGGCATCTGGGGCCAAGGTTTGTTGGTTACTGGGTGCTGTGGTTGATATCGGTAGCCTTTTTGTTGATCTGAAACCCAACCCAACTCACCAAGATTGGACATGCGCACCGAAAAGGCCTTACCTGTTCTTGGCATGGTGGGGGTGAAAAGCGGGGCGATTTCTAGTGCATTTTCAATGTGCTTGAGGAGTTCCACTTGCTCGGTTTTGGCGAGTTGGCCGGGGAAAATTCGCATGTTTTTTTGTTTTTTCCTGTCGCTTTTTAAATCAATCACGTCTATATAACCGCGCTTGTTCTTTACGGTCCAAATTATTCGCAAGCACATTGATCGATTAAGAGATGCAACAAAGGTCTAAGAGCCGGTTTCAAAGAATCTTATCTTTGATGCTTGAAGCCCAATTTGTTGCTTCCTATATACCGATCAACAAGTGGATTGGGCACGGCGGTGCCTGAAACATGAATATGAGGGATCCGAACGGCTTTTATGCCGGTGAAAGACTGCTGGAAACGGGGTCAGACAAAGGGTCTGCCAACAAAGAGGTTTTATAAATGGGTAAAGTAATTGGAATTGACCTTGGTACCACCAACTCGTGTATTGCGATTATGGACGGGGCCGAGCCAAAAATCGTTGAAAACGCAGAAGGTGCGCGTACAACACCTTCAATGGTCGCGTTCACAGACGACGACCGTTTGGTTGGACAGCCAGCGAAACGCCAAGCTGTAACCAACCCGGAAGATACTCTTTTTGCGATCAAACGTTTGATCGGCCGTCGTTTCGACGATCCGATGGTGAAAAAAGATAAAGATCTAGTTCCTTACAAAATCGTCAAAGCTGATAGCGGCGATGCATGGGTTGAAGCAAAGGGTGAGAAATACTCCCCTTCACAAATTTCAGCCATGATCCTTCAAAAAATGAAGGAAACAGCGGAAAGCTATTTGGGCGAGCCGGTAACTCAGGCCGTTATTACCGTTCCTGCGTACTTTAACGACAGCCAGCGCCAAGCCACAAAAGATGCGGGCAAAATTGCGGGTCTTGAAGTTTTGCGGATCATCAACGAGCCTACAGCTGCGGCTCTTGCTTATGGTTTGGACAAACAAGAAGCAGGCATCATTGCAGTGTACGACCTTGGTGGTGGTACATTCGACGTTTCGATTCTTGAAATCGGCGATGGTGTTTTTGAAGTAAAATCAACCAACGGGGATACTTTCCTTGGCGGTGAAGATTTTGATATGCGCTTGGTTGATTATTTGGCGGACGAATTTAAACGCGAAAACGGCATCGACCTTCGTGGCGATAAGCTTGCGTTGCAGCGTTTGAAAGAAGCAGCTGAAAAAGCAAAAATCGAATTGTCTTCAGCTACACAAACCGAAGTCAACTTGCCGTTTATTACGGCTGACCAATCTGGCCCGAAACACCTTCAACTTAAACTGACACGCGCAAAGCTTGAGCAGTTGGTTGAAGATTTCATCAAGCGTACGATTGAGCCTTGTAAAGCGGCGTTGAAAGACGCAGGCATTTCAGCTGGCGAAATCGACGAAGTGGTATTGGTTGGCGGTATGACCCGTATGCCAAAAATCCAAGAAGTCGTTAAAGAGTTCTTCGGCAAAGAGCCACATAAGGGTGTGAACCCTGATGAAGTTGTGGCTGCAGGTGCTGCTATTCAGGCTGGTGTGTTGCAAGGCGACGTTAAAGACGTTCTTCTTTTGGACGTAACACCATTGTCTTTGGGTATTGAAACATTGGGCGGCGTATTTACCCGCTTGATCGATCGCAACACAACGATCCCAACCAAGAAAAGCCAAGTGTTCTCAACAGCTGAAGACAATCAGTCTGCGGTGACCATTCGGGTTTCTCAAGGTGAGCGGGAAATGGCTGCGGACAACAAGGTTCTTGGCCAATTTGACTTGGTTGGCATTCCGCCAGCACCGCGCGGTGTTCCCCAAGTTGAAGTTACTTTTGATATTGACGCCAACGGCATCGTGAATGTGTCGGCGAAAGACAAAGGTACTGGCAAAGAGCAACAAATCCGAATCCAAGCTTCTGGTGGTCTTTCAGATGAAGAGATCGAAGCCATGGTGAAAGATGCGGAAGCAAATGCTGATGCCGACGTTAAAAAGCGCGAATCTGTTGAAGCGAAAAACCAAGGCGAGGCTTTGGTCCACTCAACAGAAAGCTCATTGAAAGAGCATGGCGACAAAGTCGACGAAGGCACACGCGAAGTTATCGAAGTTGCTTTGGAAGAACTCAAATCAGCGCTGGAAGGCGATGATGCGGATCTAATCAAAGAAAAGACCACAGCATTGGCTCAAAGCTCTATGAAACTTGGTGAAGCCATGTATCAGGCAAGTCAAGAAGGCGACAGCGACGAGTTTGATGGTGGTGAACCAGCAGCCGACGATGACGTTGTTGATGCTGACTTTGAAGAAGTTAAAGACGAAGACCAAAAGTCATAAGTCTTAACTGAACAAACCGATCTTGATTGGCGGGGCAGCTTGTATGTTTGCAAGCGGGTCCCGCCAACGATCTCGGGGCACCAATTTTGGAGCACCAGCGCCATGTCCAAAAAAGATTTCTACGATGTGCTAGGGGTTGCCCGCGAAGCGGATGACAAGACCCTTAAATCAGCCTATCGCAAATTAGCGATGAAATATCACCCAGATAAAAACCCTGGGGACGATGCTGCCGAAGCATCATTTAAAGAAGTTTCTGAAGCGTATGACACGCTCAAAGACGCGCAAAAGCGCGCAGCCTACGACCGATTTGGCCATGCCGCCTTTCAAAATGGTGGCGGACAAAACGGATTTGGCGCCGATTTTTCTTCATCCATGTCTGACATTTTTGAGGATATCTTTGGCGACTTCATGGGCGGCCAAGGTGGGGGAAGACGCGAACGCAGCTCTGCGATGCGCGGCTCTGATTTGCGCTATAACCTTGAAATATCGCTAGAAGAGGCCTTTGAAGGGCAAACCGTTGATATCGACGTGCCTTCGATGGTGAGTTGCGATACGTGCGAAGGACATGGGGCCAAACCTGGCACAGGTTTTTCAACATGTGGCACTTGCCAAGGACACGGCAAAGTGCGCGCAGCTCAGGGCTTTTTCACCATTGAGCGCACCTGCCCACAATGCCATGGTCGTGGCGAAACAATGGACCAACCTTGTACCGATTGTTCGGGCCAGGGACGCCGACAAGAATCTCGCTCATTGTCTGTTGATGTGCCAAAGGGCATTGAAGATGGCACCCGCATTCGCCTTTCAAGCGAAGGGGAAGCGGGGATGCGCGGCGGACCTTCGGGTGACCTTTATATTTTCGTTTCTATCAAGCCTCATGATTTGTTCCAGCGCGATGGTGCTGACCTTTTCTGTCGGGTCCCCATTTCAATGACCACTGCCGCGCTTGGTGGCGAGTTTGAGGTGCCTGCTTTGGGCGGAGGCCGCGCGAAAGTGAAAGTGCCTCAAGGTACACAAGCTGGACAACGTGTTCGCCTTAAGGGCAAAGGCATGCCAGTTTTGCGGTCGCAGCAAATGGGTGATCTTTACATTCAAATGGATGTGGAAACACCGCAGAACCTGAGCAAACGGCAACGCGAATTGCTTGAAGAATTTGACGAGATCACAACCAAAGAAACCAATCCAACCTCCGCGGGCTTTTTCAAGAAGATCAAAGGCCTATTTGAAGGATTGAGCGAGCACGCCCGCAAGGATTAAGCGTGGTTTTGATTTGCGGGTTGTCATCTGAAAGCTGATCTGATCCGTTATAAAATGGATAGGGGCAATCAATGACGAAAATTCTGGCGATCTCTGGATCGATACGCAATGATTCATATAATGCACAATTGGCGCATATGATGGTGCGCCATTTGCGCGAACGTGGCGCAGATGCGGCCTATTTGGATCTCGCCAATTTTGACATGCCCTTGTTCAACGAAGATTTGCCAGCCGAACAGCAACCCGCTTGTGCTTTAAAACTGGCCAATCTCTTGGCGAATACCGATGCGGTATTCATCGCATCACCTGAGTATAATGGTTCACTAACGCCCCTGTTGAAGAACACAATTGATTGGGTGCACCATCAAAAACTTGGCGCATTTTCTAAAGCCACTTTTGGCATTGCCTCTGTGTCCAGTGGCGCCCTTGCCGGCATTATGGCACTTTCGCATTTGCGCGATGTTCTGTCTAAAGTGGGTGCCTTAATCGCCCCGACCGCGCTTGGTGTGGGCATGGCAGCCGATGCATTTGATGACAAAGGCGAGCTTTGCGACCAACGTGTTGCCGCACGGGCACAAGCTTTGTTGCATGAGCTGATCACCATTAAACGCTGACCATATGTCTGTAGCGACCTATCTTACCCACCCCGAAGTCAATATTGACCCCAATGTGCCAACACCTTGTTGGTCTCTGTCGAATATAGGGAGGGAGCGTCTTCAACGTGCGATTGGTCGGGGCATTTTCGATCACATTGAATTGGTTATCGCCTCGAGTGAACAAAAAGCGTTGGATGCTGCGGAAATTATTTGTGATCGGCAAGACCTGCCGTTCCTTGAAAACTCTGCATTTGATGAAAACGATAGATCCGGCACAGGTTTTTTGGCCGCCGACGCGTTCGACACCGTAGCTACCCAGTTTTATGAACAACCTGACAAGAGTGTTCGAGGCTGGGAAACTGCCATTGCTGCGCAAAATCGAATTGTGGATGCCGTGCATAAGTATTTAACCCAATTTGAGGACAAACGGGTTTTGTTTGTCGGACATGGCGCGGTTGGCACATTGCTGAAATGCCATATTGGAAAACGTCAGATATCGCGAGATGAAGATCAACGCCTAATGGCAGCCAAAGGTGGCGGCAATGTTTTTTCTTTCGATTGGGCTAACCGCACATTGCTTACAGACTGGGTATCGCTTGAGGATTGGCCATCTGGACAACATTAGCTTGTTGTTTTTGGCGAACTATGCCAGTTAACAACTCCGACATGCTATCTTGCCGGAGCCACCTTGCCTATGACCAAAGCTACCCCTCAATTGATCACCGCCCTTGATGTTTCCACCCGCAAAGAAGCGGAGGCATTGGTTGAAAGAATTGACGATAATGGGGTGTTCTTTAAAATTGGCTATCAGTTGATCTATGGGGATGATGGGCTTGGCTTGGCCAAAGCGCTCAAAGCGGCGGGCAAGAAAGTCTTTTGTGACGTCAAGCTTTTGGACATTCCCAACACGGTGGAAAAAGGCGTCGCTGGATTGGTTGAATTGGGCGCAGATATTGTGACCATTCATGCAGAACCTCATTGTATGGCCGCTGCCAAACGCGCAGCTGAAGGCTCAGCAACTAAGCTAATGGGCGTCACTGTGATGACTTCACTTGATGATGAGGATCTAAAAGCCAGCGGATACGCATATGGCGTGCGTGATTTGGTGGAACGCCGCGCCAAACAGGCCGCGGGCGAAGGCATTGATGGGGTAATTTGTTCGGCCCATGAAATAGAGCTGGTGAAACAGGCCAGTGGCGGCAAATTGATGGCGGTTACGCCAGGTATTCGACCAACTTTTAGTTCTAGTGACGACCAAAAACGGATCATGACCCCCACACAGGCCATTGAAATTGGTGCCGATCATTTGGTGGTTGGCCGTCCGATTTACCGTGCGAATGACCCTTATGCTGCAGCGGGTGCAGTGAACGCTGAAATTGCAGCAGCCAATGCGATCATTACCTCGATTCGCCCTGCCGATAGCGCAGACGCAGAGCGGTTGAAGGAAATTGAAGATGATGCGGCAATGCTATTCAAACAATTGGGCGGCGCCTTTACTCAGCTAGACTATTCTGCCAAATCACCTGCATTTTACGCCAACGCTATTGGGCAAAATCAAATAATTTGGATGGCTGAAGTGCGCGGCGAGCCGGTTGGCTTCCTGCGCGCGAAACCGGTTGATGACGTTTTGTACTGTGCGGAGATTTCGGTTCTGCGCCAGCATCAAGGCAAGCGTATTGGCGAACGGCTTATCGCCCACTTTGTCGATTTTGCCAGAGCGAATGAATTTGCAGGCGCGGCGGGTGTGACCTATGAACATGTGCCATGGAATGGTCCATATTATCTACGGCTTGGGTTCAATTTGTTGCCAGGGGACCAGATTGGGCCTGAATTGGCGCAAATTATGTCATCTGAAGTTGAAACGGTCTTGTCTAAAGCGGGCAATCGCATAGTCTTTGGCAAACGGTTCTAATCTGTGCCTATTGCTAGCGGTAGGTTCGGTTTTTATGTTAAATCAATCTCAAAACAGGATTGGCAGATCAATGCAAAAAATCACAGTTTTGGGCGCAAGTGGCCGAATGGGCCAAGCCAATATTCACGCGATTGCGCGTATTGATGGCGCGGCGCTATTTAGCGCGCTTGAGCGTGATGGTGTTGTTGCCATTGGCAAGGATGCGCGTGCGTTAGCAGGGCTTGAGCCATCCGGTGTGCTGATTACCTCAGATGTAGACGCAGCCCTTGATGGTACAGATGCAATTATTGATTTCACCGCGCCACAGGTCAGCATTGATTATGCCAAAAAAGCCCATGAGTTGGGACTTGTGCATGTCATTGGCACAACAGGTTGGACGCGCGAAGAAGACGAAGAGATCGCTGCCCTCACCGGAAAAGGTCGTCTGGTAAAGGCGGGCAATATGTCTTTGGGCGTCAATTTATTGATGGGGTTGGTCAAAAAGGCTGCGGCCGCCTTGCCTGAAGATTTTGACATAGAAGTTTTGGAAATGCACCATCGCATGAAAGTGGATGCCCCATCTGGCACCGCCCTCATGCTTGGGGAAGCCGCAGCTGAGGGGCGTCAAATCGATCTAGCTGAAAACGCCGTGCGATCCCGCGATGGGATTACGGGTGCGCGCAAGCCGGGCAACATTGGCTTTGCCACATTGCGCGGCGGCACGGTGATTGGTGATCATTCTGTTATCTTTGCAGGCAGCAACGAGCGGATTGAATTAAGCCACTCGGCCCAAGACCGCTCGATTTTTGCAAATGGCGCTATTCACGCTTCACTTTGGGCGCAAGATAAAGCGCCCGGACTTTATTCGATGGCCGACGTACTTGGCCTTTAAGACCCTTACCTTAAGGATATAACCACTATGGATCGCAGACTAATATTGGTTCGTCACGGACAAAGCGAATGGAACTTGAAAAACCTCTTCACAGGCTGGAAAAACCCAGGTCTGACCGAAAAGGGCGTTGAGGAAGCTATTGCTGCTGGCAAATTGCTCAAATCACGCGGCTACGAGATAGAAGTTTGCTACACGTCCGCCTTGGCACGTGCCCAACGCACTCTGGATTTGATGCTTGAGAATATGGATATCGTCAATATGACGATTATTCGCAACCAAGCATTGAATGAGCGCGACTATGGTGATCTTGCAGGGCTAAATAAAGACGATGCCCGTGAAAAATGGGGCGAAGAGCAAGTCCACATTTGGCGCCGCTCGTTTGATGTGCCGCCTCCAGGGGGTGAAAGCTTGAAAGATACCGCAGAGCGTGTTCTCCCCTATTATGAGGCTGAAATTGCCCCACGTGTCGCTGATGGTGGCACAATATTGGTGGCGGCGCACGGTAACTCGCTGCGCGCTTTGGTGATGAAGCTTGAGAATCTCAGCCCAGAGGAAATTCTCAAACGCGAAATCGCTACCGGCAAACCGATCATTTATGATTTTGATGCTGATGGAAACGTGACAAACGTTGAGAACATCGACTAAGCATTACAAGGCGACCCAAGGGTCGCCTTTTTCTTGTTTGCACTGCAAATCCTATTCGGCGCCCCCTACCAGCCCCGCTTCCCAACCCAAAATCGCTTGCTTTCGGGTTAAACCCCAGTGATATCCGGTGAGCTTTGCGTTTTTGCCAATCACCCGATGGCATGGCACCACAAATGATATGGGATTGCGCCCGATAGCAGCGCCCACGGCGCGGGCGGCTTTGGGGTTGCCTATGTGGGTGGCGATTTCGCCATAGCTGGTCGCCTGCCCCGGTTTGATGCGCAACAGAGTTTGCCACACGCGCACTTCAAAGTCGGTCCCGATCATCACGATCTTAATGGGTTGGTCTTGGTGCCATTTTTTGGGGTCAAAGATCTTTTCGGCCCATCGGCGGATTTCATCTGGCTGTGCTTTTAGGTAAATCGCTTTGGGCCAACGCCGTGTCATATCCTCTAACGCGGCTCGTTCTTCGCCCTCGTCGCAAAAAGCCTGCCCCGCCAAGCCATAATCTGTGAGCATGATCAATACTTGCCCAAAAGGGGATGGATGAAAACCATATCTGATTTCTAAACCTTCGCCCTTGGCCTTATAAACGCCCGGTGGCATTGCATCATGGGTGACAAACAAATCATAGAGCCGCGCCGCCGAGGAAAGGCCAAGCTCATAGCTGGTGTCGAGCAATGGCACATTTTCTTTCAGCATTTGGCGGGCCCTGTTTAAAGTGACGCATTGTGAGAAGGCTTTAGGGGTTAGCCCCGCCCAGCGTTTAAACAAGGCTGTAAGTTGACGAGGTGACATGCCCATATCACGGGCAAGTGCATCAAAGTCGTGTTCGTCCGCCGGGCGCGCGGAAATTTCCTCGATCACTTTTGTGATCACCGAGTAGTCTCTGGCTTGCGCAAGTAAGGGGGTCATATCGTTCATAATGGACCAAACTTACTTCGATTAGGCGCAACAATCGACCCGATTTTGACATTGTATGTAATCGGTTGTGCGTACCGCTTCCAAACACAGATTTTGCCCTTTTCATTCCGCCAATCTCATGCCCTAATTCAACGGACTTTAATCTGACCCAGCGATGATATGACCAAACGATCCCGCCTCAACAAACAGACCATTCATCAAATGTTCGCCAATTTTGAAGCGAGCAACCCCGAGCCAGAGGGTGAATTGGATTATGTCAACGATTTCACCCTGCTGGTGGCCGTGGTTTTAAGCGCACAAGCGACCGATGTGGGTGTTAACAAAGCCACTAAAGCCTTGTTTGAGGTGGCGCCAACGCCCGAGCAAATGTTTGCGTTGGGCGAAGAGACAATCCGCGACTATATCAAGACCATCGGGCTTTACCGCAACAAGGCGAAGAATGTTTATGCGCTTTGCAAGGAATTGATCGACAAGCATGGATCAAAAGTCCCGCAAACCCGCGAAGAGTTGGAGGCATTGCCTGGTGTGGGACGAAAAACCGCAAATGTGGTGCTTAATATCGCCTTTGGTCAGCCCACCATTGCCGTGGATACCCATCTTTTCCGTATTTCAAACCGCACGGGCCTTGCGCCGGGCAAGACCCCTTTAGCGGTTGAGTTGTTGCTTGAACGGATCATTCCAAAAGAGTTTTTGCAACATGCCCACCACTGGTTGATTTTGCATGGCCGCTATATTTGCAAAGCACGAAAGCCCGAGTGCTATCATTGTGTGATCATTGATCAATGCAAATTTAAGGACAAGGTCCTAAAAGCTTAGGGGTTCTTGCTTGACGCAGGGCTCTAGCACACTAAAAGCAACCCGAGCTTTTTTGGAGAAATAGCGATATGGCAGATGCCAAATTTGATGTGCTCACCATCGGCAACGCGATTGTTGATGTGTTTGCAAAGGTCGACGATGCCTTTTTGGAAAATGAAGGCATGGACAAATCAATCATGCATTTGGTGGATGCTGAACGCTCTGAGTATCTTTATTCTCGCCTGCCCGGCACGCCGCAGCACATTTCAGGTGGTTCATGCTGCAACACCGCGGTTGGCGTATCTTCGCTTGGGGGCAATGGCGCATTTATTGGCAAAGTGGCCGAAGATGATCTTGGAACAATTTATCGCAAAGATTTGACAAAAGCCGGTGTTTTTTACAATACCCCAACGCTAATCCACGGCACCTCCACAGCCCGTTCGATGATTGTGATTACCCCGGATGGGGAACGCACCATGAATACCTATTTGGGTGCCTGTCAGGAGCTTACTGTTGCTGACATGGACGAAGACTTAATCGCTTCGTCCACCCTAACCTTTATGGAAGGATATTTGTGGGATCCACCAGAAGCCAAGCGCGCTTTTGTGAAAGCTGGGGAATTGGCGCACAAGCACGGTCGCAAAACCGGCATCACTTTATCGGACCCATTTTGTGTTGATCGATTCCGCGATGAATTTGTTGCCCTATTGCGCAATAAAACCATGGATGTTTTGCTGGCAAATGACGATGAGATTAAATCGCTCTATCAAGTGAGTGATCTCAATGAAGCAATTGCCGCTGTGCAAAAAGATTGCTCCACTGTTGCGATTACTTTGGGTGCCAACGGGGCGATGGCGATCAAAGATGGTGTGATCACTGAAGTACCTGCTTTTGCGGTGGAGCAGGTCGAAGATGTGACAGGCGCGGGTGATTTGTTCGCTTCAGGCTTCTTGTATGGTTTGGCCCGCGGACAAAGCATGGCAGAAAGCTTGTCACTTGGTTGTTTGAGCGCCTCTGAAGTGATTGCACATGTGGGCGCGCGGCCAAATGTCAGCCTGAAGGGTTTGGCAACAAAGATGGGACTAGCGCTTTAGTTTTTCGTGATCCCGGCCAAGGTCGGGAACGCCCTTAGAGTTTTCTCAACGCCACTTTGTCGATTGTGTGATCCATACCTTTGGTGAGAATTAGATCTGCGCGACCGCGAGTGGGCAGAATGTTTTCCATTAGGTTGGGCAGGTTTATTTGTTCCCAAATGGAAATGGCCAGCGCTTTGGCTTCTTCAATATCCAGTTTTGAGAACTGATGAAAAAAGCTTGTGGGATCACGAAAGGCCGTTTCGCGCAGGCGCAAAAACCGTTCCACATACCATTTGCGCAAAAGGGGTTCTTCGGCGTCTATATAGACGGAGAAATCGAGATAGTCCGACGCAAAAAGGATCGGCTTGCCGTCTTTGGGCAAATCACCGGGTTGCAAAATGTTCAACCCTTCCACAATGAGAATATTGGGTCGATCCACCCTCACTTCTTCGCCCGGCACCACATCATAAACAAGATGCGAATATGTGGGCACGCTCACATTGGGTTCACCCGCCTTAATCCGGGCCAAGAATCTTAGAAATGCGCCACGGTCATAGCTTTCAGGGAAGCCTTTTCGCTCCATCAATCCGCGTTTTTCAAGTTCGGCGTTGGGCAGCAAAAAGCCATCAGTTGTGACCAAATCAACCTTTGGCGAAGAGGGCCAGCGCTGCAACAGCGCACGCAAGATCCGCGCGGTGGTAGACTTTCCCACCGAGACAGAACCAGCTACGCCGATGATGTAGGGGGCTTTGTCGCCATTATGGTGCAAGAATTTCCCCGCCGCCACATGCAGGCCCTGAACCGCTTCTACATAAAAGGACAAAAGCCTTGTGATCGGCAAATAGACTTTTTCTGCTTCGCTTAGGGAGATGGGATCGTTCAAAGATTGCAGCCGCACCAAATCTTCAGCAGTCAAGGTCATGGGTTCGTCAGCGCGCAAAGCTGACCACTCGGTTTTGGAGAACTCATAATAGGGCGAAGCATAGTTCGCGTTTGAGACCTGATCCAAACCCTACCTCTTTCTGGACGCTTTTTCGGCCAAACCGGACTGCGCTGTGCGCCGCTCCAGCTCCGCTAGGACGTCGCCAAGCGCCACGCCATTGCCTTTTAAGACCACCAAAAGATGGTAGATCACGTCTGCGGCTTCTTTGGTCAATTCTTCGCGGTCATTGCTGATCGCCGCGATCACGGTTTCAACCGCTTCCTCACCGAGTTTTTTTGCCGCCTCTTTGCCGCCGTTTTGCAACAATCTAGCCGTATAGGACTGCTCAGGTGATGCAGCGGCCTTTTCGGCGATGATTTGTTCCAAATCGCTTAAAGAGAATGTCATAGACTATCCTTTAGCCACATTGTCTTGACGTACCGCAATACCACTTTGTGCCATATGGGCTTTTGCCTCGCCAATTGAAAAGGTGCCGAAGTGGAAAATGGAGGCGGCCAACACAGCGCTTGCACGCCCTTCATTGACCCCATCGACCAGATGATCGAGCGTGCCAACGCCGCCAGAAGCGATCACGGGTACTTCCACTGCGTCTGAAATCGCGCGGGTCAATTCAAGATCAAAGCCGATTTTTGTGCCATCGCGATCCATGGAGGTAACCAGCAATTCCCCCGCCCCGCGCTTGACCATATCCTTGGCAAACTCAATCGCGTCAATGCCCGTAGCGTTACGCCCACCGTGGGTGTAAATCTCCCACTTGGATTGCCCATCCACCAGCGCATCTTCGGCACGTTGTTTTGCGTCAACGGACACAACAATGCACTGATTGCCAAATTTGTCCGCTGCCGCGTTGATAAAATCTGGGTCTTTTACCGCAGCGGAATTGATCGACACTTTATCCGCACCAGACAGCAATAGTTTGCGGATATCTTCTACCGTGCGAATGCCACCGCCCACGGTTAAAGGCATAAAGCAGTGCTCAGCCGTGCGCGCGACCACATCATAAATTGTGTCGCGGCCTTCGTGGCTGGCGGTAATGTCAAGAAAGCACAGTTCGTCAGCACCCGCTGCATCATATGCAATCGCAGATTCAACCGGATCACCAGCATCGACCAGATCAACAAAGTTGACGCCCTTTACGACACGGCCGTCTTTGACATCTAAACAAGGAATGACGCGGGTTTTAAGGGTCATGCTGCGTCCTTAATCTGTTTGAGCGCTTTTGGCACATCAATCCGCCCATCATAAAGCGCGCGGCCTGAAATTGCGCCTTCAAGCACAGCCATTTCGGGTTTGCACATTGTGTCAATGTCATCCATTGAGGCCAATCCGCCAGAGGCCACGACGGGAATAGAAACCGCCTGCGCTAACTCCAAGGTTGCGTCCCAGTTGATGCCGGTCAGGATGCCGTCACGATCAATATCTGTGAAAATGATCGCCGCCACGCCAGCGCCTTCAAACTTTTTCGCCAGTTCGATCACATCAAGTTCTGATGTTTCGGCCCAGCCTTCAACCGCAACTTTGCCGCCACGTGCATCAATGCCCACAGCGATCTGGCCGGGGAATTTTTTGCAAGCCTCTTTGACCAACTCGGGATCACGCACAGCGATAGTGCCAAGGATCACGCGGGCTAAACCGCGGTTTAGCCAGGCTTGAATATGCTCAATGGTGCGAATGCCGCCGCCAAGCTGCACGGGCATATTGACCGCTTTGATAATCGCTTCCACTGCGTCACCATTGACGCTTTCGCCCGCGAAAGCACCATTCAAATCGACCACGTGCAAATATTCAAAGCCCTGGGTTTCAAACTGTTTGGCTTGATCGGCAGGATTATCGTTGAACACCGTCACCGCGTCCATGTCGCCTTTTTGCAGGCGTACGCATTTACCGTCTTTAAGATCGATCGCTGGGAACAAAATCATACTATTTAAGGCCTTTCGTCAAAGCGACCAATTGAGGAAATTCGAGATGAACTTGAGGCCTAGGGCCTGACTTTTTTCCGGGTGAAACTGGGTTGCAATCAGGTTTTCACGGCCAACAATTGCGGTTAGCGTTTGGCCATATTCAACCGTCGCTAACAAATGGGCTGGGTCCGCTACTTCAAAGTGATAAGAGTGCACAAAATAGGCATTTAGCCCATCTGGCCCAATGTCTAAGTCATCAATCATGGGATGGGCGTTGGTTTGTGTCAGGGTGTTCCAGCCCATGTGCGGCACTTTTAGCATTTTATCGTTCGGTTCGATATGCTTGACGATCCCGGGGATCCAATCAAGCCCGTGCGTGTAGACCTTTTCGCGGCCCTCACTGGCCAAGAGTTGCATGCCCACACAAATGCCCAAGAAAGGCACTGCGTCCAAGATCACACGCTTGTGCAAGGCATCTACCATGCCCTCAACCGATGTGAGGCCGTTCATACAGTCGGCAAAGGCTCCAACGCCGGGTAAAATCACCCGATCTGCGTTTTGAACGTCTTTCGGATCACTTGAAACCAACACATCGCATTCACCAGCGAGTTCCCGCGCGGCGCGCTGGGTGGCGTTTTGGGCAGACTTGAGATTGCCCGCGCCATAATCAACGATTACAATTTTTTCACTCATTGCACCGCTCCGGTTGGACGTTCGTTGGACAATAAGGTTGTCGAAAAACTAGGGCCGGGCGATGATGCTTGAACCGGTTTTTCCGCCCTGTCGCGAAGCGTTTGTTGAGCATTTAATTGCCCTGCGGTGTAACGCCATTCTGCATCGCGGGGGTTTGGGGATATCAATTCACCCTTGAATTGATATCCTTTGCGGGTAAGTGCATAACCGCGAATGGCCGATGCTTCGAGCCCAATGAGAACCGCAACCAAAAAGCCAATCCAACTGGCGGCGCCTTCGCCCACAAAAAAGGCAAGAAATCCCAAAACAAAGGCAACGCCCAAATAGGCGACCAATTCAAGCCACAACCGATGCCAAATGCACCATATGGGGGTCAATAGGCAAGCAAGGATCGAAAACCGATCCCTGATCACCTCAACATCTTCATGGGCTAAGGTTTGTGGCTGATCAGCAGCCGCGGCTTTTGCATATATGGCAAAAAGGCTCATTATGTGCCTCAATCTTTGGACCAAGAGGGCTTACAGCACACCCTTGGTGGAAGGAATTCTGTCCGCATTGCGCGGGTCGATCTCTATGGCGTCACGCAGGGCGCGAGCCAATGCTTTAAAGCAGCTTTCTGCGATATGATGCGCATTGTCACCGTAGACATTTTCCACATGCAGGGTAATGCCTGCGTTCATGGCAAATGCCTGAAACCATTCTTGGAACAGTTCGGTGTCAAAATCACCCACCTTGTCGCGCTTGAACTCAACCCGCCACACAAGAAACGGGCGACCCGAAATATCAATTGCAGCGCGAGACAGGGCTTCATCCATCGGCAAATCACACGATGCATAGCGGCGGATGCCTTTTTTGTCGCCTAAAGCCTCTTTGATAGCTTGGCCCAGCGCAATGCCCACATCTTCTGTGGTGTGGTGAGCATCAATGTGCAAATCGCCTTTGGCTGAAATCTCAATGTCAATCATGCCGTGTCGCGCAACCTGATCCAGCATATGATCGAGAAACCCAACACCTGTTTTGATGTTAGACTTACCAGTACCATCCAAATCCACAGATACAGAAATATCTGTCTCATTGGTCTTGCGGGTCAGTTTTGCTTGGCGCATCGTTGATCCAACCTTTTCGCTTTCGAGCGCACAAATTTCGCTCATCCGATCTTTTGTCGCGTCTTATTAGCACCTCTTGGGGAGGGCGAAAAGTCGCTAAAGCGGCGAAGTGATTGAAATTAACGCCAGAACGCCTAAATAGGTAGTCGAATTGCAGGAGAAACCTAAACTATGCAAGAAAATCAGCAAGGCTCAGCGGGATGGCGCGGCACAACCATTTTGACGGTTCGCAAGGGCAATAAAGTGGTTGTGGCTGGAGATGGCCAAGTCTCATTAGGGCCGACAGTGATTAAACACACGGCAAAGAAAGTGCGGCGACTAGCCGGCGGCAATGTGATTACCGGGTTTGCGGGCGCAACCGCAGATGCCTTTACGCTGTTCGAGCGTTTGGAAGCAAAGCTTGAGCAATATCCTGACCAATTGATGCGCGCTTGCGTTGAATTGGCCAAAGACTGGCGCACCGACCGCTATTTGCGGCGTTTGGAAGCCATGATGATTGTTGCGGACAAAAAGGACAGCCTTGTCTTAACCGGCACCGGCGATGTTTTGTCGCCCGACAGTGGGGTGATGGGCATTGGATCTGGTGGTAATTACGCACTCGCTGCGGCCAGTGCGTTGATGGACACGGATTATGAAGCCGAAGAAGTGGCACGACGGGCCATGAAAATCGCTGCTGAAATATGTGTTTATACCAATGAAAGCCTAACCGTTGAGACGATAGATTTGGACGAATGAGCATTTCAATTCGTCGGCTAAATGCAAGTGACGCCGCATCGTTTCGCGCTGTTCGGCTCGAAGCGTTTAAAACACATCCGGTAGCCTTTGGATCTTCTTATGATGAATTGGTGTCCAAGCCCGTTTCTCATTTTGAAGAATGGCTGACGGATATGGTGGCCTATGGTGCATTTTCTGAGGATCAATTGGTGGGCATTGGGGCCTATTTTCGCGAACGTGGGTTGAAAATGCGGCACCGGGCATATGTGATATCCATGTATTGTGCGCCAAAGGTGCGCGGCCAAGGTGTTGGTCGACAGATCATCGAGCATTTGGCGGATCACGCACGCTCAAAGAAAATCATTCAGCTCCATCTTGGGGTTGGGGCCACAAATTCTGCGGCGAAAAAATCATATGAAAAGGCGGGTTTTAGAACCTATGGCATTGAGCCGCGCAGTCTTTTCGTAAACGAAAAATATATAGATGAAGAACTGATGGTGCGCTTTTTAGATGAGGCGCCGGAAGGTAAGACAGTATGAGTGAAGTTAGCTTTTCACCCCGTGAAATTGTTTCGGAACTAGACCGCTATATTGTGGGTCAAAAAGACGCCAAACGCGCTGTGGCTGTGGCCCTGCGCAACCGCTGGCGCCGCCAGCAGCTTGATAGCGAATTGCGTCAAGAAGTTAGCCCGAAGAACATTTTAATGATTGGGCCAACTGGCGTCGGCAAAACCGAAATCTCGCGCCGGCTGGCAAAATTGGCCCAAGCGCCATTTGTAAAAGTGGAAGCCACAAAGTTTACTGAAGTGGGCTACGTGGGCCGCGATGTGGAACAAATTGTACGCGACTTGGTTGAAGCGGGCATTTCACTGTTGCGCGACAAACGTCGTAAAGAAGTTCAAGCCAAAGCCCATTTGCAGGCCGAAGAACGGGTGCTGGACGCCTTGGTGGGCCAATCTGCGACCGCATCAACGCGAGAAAGCTTTCGCGCTAAACTCCGCAGCAATGAGCTAGACGACAAAGAAATTGAAGTTGAGGTCAGCGCGCCTAAAGGACAATCAATGTTTGAGATGCCGGGCATGCCTGGCGCAAATGTGGGCATGATTGATCTGTCGGATATGCTGGGCAATGCCTTTAAGCAAAAAGGCATCAAACGCACAGTGAAGGTGAAAGACAGCTATGAATTGTTGATCAATGAAGAAGCTGACAAGCTTTTAGATCAAGACAAAATCACCGCAGATGCGATTGATCTGGTTGAGAATCACGGCATCGTGTTTTTGGATGAAATCGATAAGATCTGCGTGCGCGACGGACGTTCGGGCGGTGATGTGTCGCGTGAAGGCGTGCAGCGCGATTTGTTGCCATTGATTGAAGGCACCACTGTTTCAACAAAACATGGCGCGGTGAAAACCGATCATATTTTGTTTATCGCATCGGGCGCATTTCATGTGGCCAAACCCTCGGATCTTTTGCCTGAATTGCAGGGCCGTTTGCCGATCCGTGTTGAATTGCGGGCCCTGGTCCATGAAGATTTCGTACGCATCTTGAACGAGACCGATGCCAGCTTGATCAAGCAATATGTGGCGTTGATGGGCACAGAGGGCGTGACGCTTGATTTCACCGACGACGCGATCGACGTTATCGCGGAGTTGGCGGTGGCGATCAACTCAAAGATCGAAAACATTGGGGCGCGGCGCTTGCAGACCGTTATGGAAAAGCTGGTCGAAGACATTTCGTTCGACGCCCCGGACAAAGATGGCGAAACCATTCAGATTGACGGCGACTATGTGCGCAAGCAGGTGGGTGAATTGGCCAGCGACACGGATTTAAGTCGCTTTATCCTTTAATCAAAAACAAGCGTGTTTGGCTTGGACCAGACACGCTTGTTGCTTGTTCCGTCTTAGTTGGGGCAAAAGAGACGGACAGTAGTTTATGATTTAGGCGGCTTGAAACGTTAGTGCCAAGCCGTTTAGGCAATGTCGCTTGCCGGTGGGTTTTGGCCCATCATCAAAAATGTGCCCGAAATGGCCACCGCAACGTCTGCAATGCACTTCAGTGCGGGTGGCAAATAATGTATTATCTGGTTTGGTGCCAATAGCGCCGTCAATGGAGGCCCAAAAACTGGGCCAACCTGTGCCACTCTCAAATTTGCTATCTGAGGGGTAAACCGCGAGGTCACAGCCTGCACAATGGTAGGTACCATCACGCTTTTCCTCAAGTAAATCAGATGTATATGGCTTTTCAGTCTTTTCTTCTCGCAACACCAAATATTGGTTCTCTGAGAGTTGATTTTTCCATTTTGCCGGTGTGCGTACTATTTCAAAATTCCCTTCTGCAGCATTGGCATTTGAACCTTTTCGCTGCAAAAAATATGAGCCCCCACCGATCCCGGCAAGCGCAACCGCACCAAGCATAAGTCCGCCCCGCTTTAAAAAGGAGCGTCTATTGCTATTTGAATTGCCTGGCATGATGTTTCCTTACATTAGATGTGATTAAGTATGGTCGGCTCTTATGCGAGCCGACCATTGCTCACAGACTTATTTTGGGACCAAAACTGAGCTGACCACATGGATCACGCCATTTGACTGTTTCACGTCCGCAATCGTCACTTTTGACGCGTTCATGTTTTCATCAATGATATAAAGTTGGTCATTTTGTACCTGTGCGGTCAAAGTATCACCGCTCACCGTTTTAAATGCCCAAGTGCCACCATTATCCATTGCGTTTTTCATAATGTCAGCGCCGGACCAGTTGCCTGCTGCCACGTGCGCTGTAAGCACTTTAACCAGCATGTCTTTGTTTTCTGGCTTCAACAATGTTTCAACTGTGCCTTCAGGCAATGCAGCAAAACCCGCATTTACTGGAGCAAAAACTGTAAACGGACCACTTGATGCCAATGTGTCCACAAGCCCTGCAGCTTTAACTGCGGCAACCAATGTGGTGTGGTCTTTTGAGTTCACAGCATTTTCGACGATGTTTTTGTCTTCAAACATTGGCGCGCCACCGACCATTGGGTTTTCTGCAAAAGCTGCAGAAGATGCGAATGCGATGCCAGCTGCCATAACAAGTGCTGTTGAGGATTTCAAAATTGATTTAATCATTCTCAGTTCTCCGTTTCCTAAGTGCCCCAATTTTCGGGGTTAATAAAGGAACGGGAGAGCGTTCAGAATTGTTTCAAAAAACTCAATTTATTTTGAAACATGTTATAAATCAGCACTTTATGCCAAATCTAATATGCCCGTCGCGATCACTGGGCCTGTTGGTAGTCCCGTTTTCGACCCGCCGGTTGGCTCAACAGAAATGGCCAAAACCGCGCCTTGTGCCAATAGTTGGCGAATATCATCAGGCAGAGTGATGGATGCAGTTGCCTTTGGCGCAACTAGGCCCATGGACACCGGTTTAGCCCCTTCGCCCGCAATCACCCACAATTCGTGTTCGTGGCCATCCGCCGCTTGCATATTGGTGGTGAGGGTCAGCGTACCCGAACGTTGGTCAAACCTAGCCAACATCGCCTGAGGCGCAGCTTCTCCGCTCAATATTGCTATTAGTGTGGGTTGGGGGACAAAAGTAAGCGGCAAATAATTAATGCCAACCACCAAAATCAAAACAGCTAGAGCACCAGCAAAACTTGGCGCAAGGAAATTCGCGCTAAAAATTGCTGCCCACCAAGGTGAAGAATTTGTTTTAGATGTGCCAATAGCTCTTTCAATGTTTTGCCAAACAGCGGGGGAAGGCGAAGCGGACGGCACCTGATCCAGCAAAGGCAGCAGCCGTTCTGACCATTCATCTACTTCGTGACGAAATTCTATTTCGGTTTCGTACCGTTTGGCCGCTTCTTCGCGCAATTGACCTTCAAGCACACCCATGGCTTGTTCAGCCGCCAACATTTTGTTGCGTTCGTTTAAAGGAGACGTCATGATTTCAAACACTCCTTTAATTGCATGAGACTGCGTCTGATCCAGGTCTTAACGGTATTAAGGGGTATATTAAGCGTATCGGCGGCTTCCTGATAAGACCAGCCAGACAAAAACGTATGGCGAACAGCCAAGGCATGATCACTTTTTAACTGATCCAAACAAAGATCAATTTGGTTCTTTTGGTCGGCTTGCAAAAGGGCTTGCTCTGGGGTTGGCCCCACATCTTGCAGGTCCAAATGATCGTCCAGCTGTTGAGTGGGTTTACCCCGCGCTCGATAGCGATCAATCGCATGATTGCGCGCAATGGTGGCCATCCAAGCAATCACGGATGCGCGGCCTGTTGCAAATTGGTCCGCTCTGTTCCAAACTTTTATGTAAACTTCTTGAATCACGTCTTCTGCTTCGCTCCTGTTGTTCAAGATACGAAAGCAAACGCCAAAAAGTTTCGTTGAGGTGCGATCATATAGCTGCGAAAAAGCCTTCCGGTCTTTCAACGCGACACGGGCGAGCAAATTCTCTAGGTCTTGGGCGGTATTATGGACGCCTGCTTGAGAACCAAAACCAGCCATTTACGCATGTTCCCCAAAAGAGTTAACTAGGAAACGCAGCGCAACCGCGGTTGGATCACATAAATATCGGAATTTGAGTTTTATCTATTTTTTGCGCGTGCCCGTGCGCCGCGCTGTTCAATCTCTTGGGTGAGATAGGCGAGGTCTTCTTCTTCCAAGCTTTCGATATTTTGTGCCAGTCTGTTGGTCAACTCCGTGGCCTTTGGGGGCATGCCCGAAGTATCAATCGTTACCTTGGGATCAGAGATTTCAGCCAAACGCTGCAGTTCCTCTGCTTCGTCCCAAATCACATTAAAATAGGTAATGATGCGTTGTAGCATGAACCAAGTTGGGGTGCCGCGATGACCATGTTCCAAAGCAGACAAATAAGCGCTAGAAATGTTGAGATCTGCAGCCATTTGTTTGAGCGAAATGTCCCGATCCTTGCGAATTTTGCGGATTTTTGCGCCAAGCGGGGTCATTTGCTTGCCTTTTTTAGTCGAACATAAAGCGCCCCTGCCCCGCCGTGGTTTTGCGCTGCCGCATCAATGCCCGCGACCATATGGATCAACGCGGGCTCCTTTAACCAACGTGGAACAAGATTGCGCAGCACGCCTTTTTGTTCAAACTCAGCATAGCCGGTGCGTTTGACGCCCTTGCCAGTGATCACCAAAACATTGCGGTCACCACGATGAAAGGAAACGCTAATGAAATGGATCAGAGCCGAATGGGCCTCGAATTGGCGCATACCGTGTAAATCAAGCGTTGCATCAATGGAAATCCGACCACGTGCGATTTTGCGGCGCAGTTTTTGATCCATTGGCTTGTCGGCTTTTGGCGCAAGGCTTACGGAATTGAAATGGGGCAAATGGCGGTCGGTATTATGGATGTGGGTGGCGAGCGGCGCCCAGCTTTTTGCGAGTGGGCGCACTTTTGCTCGCGGCCTTTTGATCTGGTCCTGATCGAGCGCGCTAGGCAATTCAGGCCGCTTGACCCGCAAGATGTTCTGCTCGCGGGGTTTAAGCGGACTGACCGACTTTGTCACTTCCGTCCAAAGGTGCCAATCAGCGATGTCTTTTGGCGGTTTTTTGGCGCGTGACATTTGTCGTATTGATCCGTTTGTTTAATCGAGCTGGTTGGTGCTGATCAGTTTCCAATTTGGATCGCGTGACTTTGTGTTGCGAGAAAAAGTCCATTCGTCGGAAATATTCACCACTGCTTCTTCATCGCCATCAATCAATTCGCCATCGGCGTTTTTGGTAGCAGAAACCACTTGCGCAGCATATTGAATGGTCACATTTGCGATTTTATTGTCCACCTCAGCGGCACGCAGCGTGACGTCAGAAAATCCAACAAAGGTAAAATCAACTGTTTCACCACGTGACTCTCGTTCCGCAATAGCGGATTCAAAACCCTCGTAGACTTGTTTGTCTAATATCATTTTAAGGGTCTTGCGGTCCCCCTGCGCATAAGCCACCACAACCATTTCGTATGCAGAAATGGCGCCATCCATAAAGGATTTTGGGCTAAAGCTCTGGTCTTCTTCGATAATTTGGTTCAGGCCAACCGCAAGTGCTTCATCACCCTTTGCAAGGCGTTCAATTTCGGCATCCAATTTCAAGCGACGTTTTTGTGCGTCCAAATTCACAGGAGCGATTGGTCGTTCGCGGTTGGGCAGACTAACCACATTGCCTTCGTCCGCATCGCTTTCATTAATGGAAGCGTCTTTGTGCTCGGGTGGCTTTTCAAAGCCATCACGGGTGCCCAAGACATTTCGGAGACGCAGCAAAACCACCACGGCAACAACCAAAAAGAATATCGTTGGAATGTCTATAAATTCGCCCATATCTGCCTCTATTTTATACCGTCACGCGGTACTCGTATTCTTTGTCAATCGCTCCTATATATAGAACGAAACAGGCCTGTGACCAGCGCTGATACGCGCTATTTATGTGATTTGGTTCACTTTGTCCGGCTTTTTGATTGAAAGGAAGATGTTTTGGGACGCTATTTGTTCGCACTGTTTTTGCTTGTACCGATTGTCGAGATTGCCATTTTTGTTGCAATGGGCGGGTTGGTTGGCTTTTGGTGGACCATGGGCGGCGTGGTGTTTACGGCCGTTTTGGGTTCATATTTGCTGCGGCTGCAAGGGTTTGCGGTGTGGGCTGAGGTCCAGGGCAAATTAGGTGCGGGCCAGTTCCCGGGACGCTCCATTGTTGACGGTATCATGCTTGCGATTGCGGGTGCTTTGCTGCTCACCCCAGGTTTTTTTACCGATGCGGTTGGCTTCGCACTATTTGTGCCCCAAGTTCGCTATTTCATTTTTGAACAGTTGCGGCAGCGCATCAGCATTGTTTCCGCCAGCGGTTACACCCAATATTCATCTCAATATTCTGCGCAGGATCCCACCCATCGGCCATCTCCCTTGCAGAACGAAGACGGGGTGATTGACCTAGAAGACGAGCGTTGGCGCGGCAAAGACCAGTAAAATCGACGCATAAGGCGTTCGGTTCTTGCTGCTTTAGTCTAAAGATGATAGCCAAAACACCGAGTTTTTTTATTGGAAAGATGGGCAGATAAATGGCCGAAGAAACACCGAACACAACCGCTGATCAGAATGCACCACAACCCTCGTTGCACATTGTTGGCCAATATATCAAAGACCTCAGCTTTGAGAACCCAAATGCGCCGGCTTCGCTTGCCCCGGGTGCAGCACCGCAAATCGGCATTAGCATTAATGTTAGCGCGCAAAAACAAGACGAGAAGATTTACGCTGTTGAACTGACGATCAACGCAAAAGCTGAGCGCGATGACAATGTGCTGTTTAATGTTGAATTGGTCTATGGCGGCCTGTTCGACATTCAAAACTTCCCAGAAAACCAAATGCACCCACTTGTGATGATTGAATGCCCACGGCTGATTTTCCCGTTTGCACGTCAAATCCTTTCAAGCATCACTCAAAATGGCGGCTTCCCTCCATTGTTGATGGAACCTGTTGATTTTTCAGCGATTTACCGTCAGAACTTGGAAGCAGCTGCTGCGAAAATCAAAGAAGGCGAAGAGCCGACAGTTAATTAATCTGTCTCTTTGATTATTGGTTTTGTGACCAGTATTTTTGCCAAATTGGCATATCGGACAAGCCAGCGACGAAGTCCTTGTGACTTTGTCGCTGTTTTTCATTTAGGGGTGAGGGTAAGGGCGTTGCGCGCTGTTTAACGCTGGTTTTGGATATAGAGATACCCGCTTCATCTTTTGTTTCTTGCGCAAGGCTGAAAGCGACCTGCCGGCCGCCGATTAGCTCAAGGTAGACCTCTGCTAAGATCTCACTGTCCAAAAGCGCGCCGTGCAGGGTACGACGGGACAAATCGATACCATAGTTTCGGCACAGCGCATCCAGATTAACCCGCGCTCCGGGATGTTTTTTGCGCGCCAGCAAAACTGTATCAATCACGTCATTTTCAATGCGCGGGAATTTGCTCCATTCGAGTTCAGCCTGCAAGAACCCCATATCAAAAGGGGCGTTGTGGATGATCAGTACAGAATCTTCAATGAAATCAATGAAATCTTGTGCCACATTTTTGAACAGTGGTTTATCTGCCAGAAACTCTTCGGACAACCCATGCACTTTGAAGGCTTCTTCGGGCATGTCACGTTCTGGATTGCAGTATTTGTGGAATGTTTTGCCGGTTGGAATATGGTTCATCAGTTCAACACAGCCAATTTCCACCAACCGATCGCCCTTTGCAGCGCTCAAGCCTGTGGTTTCTGTATCAAGAACAATTTCCCGAATGCCCATTAATTAGATCGCTTCTACTGGTCTTTGGATGTTGGTCGCCAGTTTAGTCATTCACCAGCGCCCGGCAAGTTTGAATGATGTCATCCACCATTTGTTGGGTTTGATCTGGCGTTTTCCCCGTATCTATCAAAAAATCGGCGCGCTGTTTTTTGTCCTGCTGGGACATTTGGCGCTCTTTGATGGCGGCGAATTTTTCTTCGCTCATGCCAGGACGCGCCATAGCGCGTTGCTTTTGTGTTTGATCATCGCAAAAAGTAACGGCGATTTTGTCGAGCGGGTAAGCCTTTCCCGTTTCAAATAGCAGTGGAATTTCCAGTACGACCAGTTTTTGCCCAACATTTTGGTGAAAGGAGATAAATTCATGCATTTTTTGATGCACCAAAGGATGCACAATCGCTTCAAGTTGTGCCAGTTTACCTTTATCGCCCAAGACTTCGCCCGCTAGGGCTGCGCGATCAATTTTTCCATCAATAACCGCTTTTGGGAAAGCCTTACCGACAGGCACTATAGCTTCATTTTGATAAAGCTTATGTACTGCCTTATCAGCATCATAAATGGGCACATGACGTTTCCCAAACATTGAAGCGACGGTCGATTTTCCAGTGGCCATGGAACCGGTAAGGCCAAGTTTTATCACGATTGTGCCCCCAATATCTTTTCACGCAACGTCGAACTAACCGTTGGCCGCGCGCCAAACCAGCGCTCAAAGCCGGGTACAGCCTGATGCAACAACATCCCGACCCCATCTACGGTTCGCAGGCCCGCTTGTCGTGCATCTACAAGCAATGGGGTTTCAAGCGGCGTATAGACGATGTCGGTGACGATGGTATGTGTTTGTGCAAGGCTTAGATCGAGATCTTGAAACTTTGTCCCCCCCATTCCAACAGCACTTGTGTTAACGATCAAATCTGCATGCGGCGCTAATTTATTGAAATCACTGAGTAACGAAGCGACGAACGGCTTGTTTTCAAAAACTTTGTTTAAAGCGTTGCACAGGGATTGTGCGCGATCGGAGGTCCGGTTCAGCACCCGAATGCTTTGGAAACCACGTTCTGCTAACCCAACCAGGACTGCCCGAGCAGCGCCGCCCGCACCCAAAACAATTGCGTTTTGTATTTCTTTGTCCCAATCAGCCAACCGCTGGTCTAAGTTGGCCAAAAAGCCATACTTATCTGTGTTGTCACCGATTAATCTGCCGTCTTCAAGCCATAAGGTATTCACGGCGCCGATTTTTTCGGCTGTCGCTGTGATTTTGTCGCACAACGTCATTACCGCCTCCTTATGGGGAACGGTTACGTTGCCACCGATGAAGCTGCCACTTTTTATTTGATCCACAAACTCTGGCAAATCTATTGGGGCCACGTCGATTGCCACATAAGTTCCATCAATATTGAGCTCATCAAGCCAGTGGCCGTGTAGAATTGGGGATTTCGAATGGGAAATGGGGTGACCAATAACAAATGCACGTTTCATCTAAATGGCTTTCTGTTCGCGCAACGCGCTTAGCAAAGGCAAGAGCGGTAAACCCAAAATGGTGAAATAGTCGCCATCTATTTCTTTAAAGAAACGAATTGAGGGCCCCTCTAATCGATAGCCACCAACACTTTGCAACAACCTTTCACCTTCCAATTCGATGACATGATCGCGTTCTTGGTTTGAAAAATCGTGCATTGTCAAATGGGCTAGGCTTTGATGCTGCCAAATAATATTGCCGTTTTTAGCGAGTGATACTGCGGCGCAAAGCGTGTGTGTTTTGCCTTTTAACCCGTCTAATTGGTGGCGCAAACCTTCAATATCAATGGGTTTATGCAAATATGAATTATTAATACTCAAGGTTTGGTCTGCGCCGACGACAAGAGCCTGTGGATGACGCTGCGACACTTCAATGGCTTTAGCGTCTGCCAATTTTGCGGTTAGGTTTGGTTGATCAAAGGATGCATCGAGCTGTTTCGCTTCAATTTCTCGTTCATCGATTCGGGCAGTTTCTGCAGTGAATTGCAGACCTGCATTCTGCATAAGTTGAATTCTTGTTTTGCTTTTTGATGCGAGAATGATCATAATATCAAAGACTTAACCGGGTTGATTTGCGATATCCACATAGTTATCCACCGTTTGGGGGGCCAAATCGATAAGCGCGGGCAAATTTCGAGTTCCGTGATTTTTATACCCGTTGGTTTGAATCTCATCCACAGGATATGCTCGGTGGACATTGATTGGTGTAAACACGTGCATATGTGGACAGTGAATTGATGTTCAATTCTATCCCAGTTTTTGCACAGGTTATCCCGTTAATATGAACAGGCAAAATATATGTTAACGTTCCGGTAACCAATCGTTTTAAGGTTTTATTCACCATTTGGCGGCTTGGTTCTAAAATCAAACCCACAATTGGCGCGGATTTGCCACATGTGGACAAGACTTGTGGAACGAAAAGAATTCCTGCAAAACACAGGCATAAAGAAGAAGAAGAATCTAAGAATAGAATCTTATTTAGATAGGGATCGGATTAATTGGTGGTAGAAAAGACGGGTCGGAAGTTACTGGATTGTGTCAGAGGATTTGTAGATGACGTGCCACCTATGTGGATTATGCGCCAAGCCGGACGGTATTTACCTGAGTACCGGGAAGTGCGTGCATCCACTAAAGGATTTTTGGACCTATGCTACACGCCGCAAAAGGCTATTGAAGTAACATTACAGCCATTACGTCGCTTTGATCTTGATGCTGCAATCCTTTTTTCTGATATTTTGGTGATCCCCGATGCTTTGGGGCAGGATGTAAGGTTCGAAGTAGGTGAGGGACCAATTTTAACGGAAATCGAGAATGCTAATGATTTGGCTAAACTTGATGTTTCCAGGGTTCTTGAGCATTTAGCACCTGTTTTAGAAACTGTTCGTGGGGTTCGTGCAACTATTGATGATGATAAGACCTTGATTGGTTTTTGTGGTGCACCTTGGACCGTAGCAACCTATATGCTTGGCGGGCGTGGATCTCCTGATCAAGCTAAAGCAAGACTTTTTGCGTTGGCTCATCCCGACCTTTTTGCGCAATTGATGGACATATTGGTTGAGGCCAGCGCGCAATATTTATTGGCCCAACTTGACGCCGGTGCAGATGTTGTACAGATTTTTGAAAGTTGGGCGCTGAACCTGGACGAAGTGAACTTTGAGAACTTCGTGGTCAAACCAACGGTGAAGCTGGTGAACAAAGTACGTGCTGTGCGCCCTGATGCGCCAATTATTGGGTTTCCGCGTGGCGCAGCAACTATGATCCCAGGGTATATTAAAGCAACTGGGGTTAATGCTGTTGGGTTGGACTATGCTATGCCGTTGGCTTATGCGCGGGACAATATTTCGCCATTGGCTACCGTTCAGGGCAATCTTGATCCCTTGCGTTTGGTTTCTGGTGGCAAGCAAATGCTTGATCGCGCTGATGAAATTGTTACAGCATTTAAAGGTCGGCCGCACATTTTTAATTTGGGACACGGTATTGTGCCGCAAACACCAATTGAAAATGTAGAGGCACTCGTAAACCACGTTAAGGGTCACTGAGCGAATGGAATGGGTTAAAGCGCTGCATGTTATTTCTGTGATCGCTTGGATGGCGGGGCTTTTGTATTTGCCCCGACTATTTGTTTATCATTGCGATGCGGTGCATGGTTCTGTTCAGTCTGATACGTTTATCATTATGGAGCGGCGCTTGCTTAAAGCGATCATGACGCCTGCGATGATTGCCTCTTGGATCTTTGGATTGTGGTTGGTTTTTGGCTTTCAAATGGCAAGTATTGGTGACATTTGGGCCTGGATTAAAGGGCTTGGTGTTATTGGTCTCACGGGCGTTCATGTTCACTTGGCTGGTCATCAAAAGGCTTTTGCTGCGGGTGAAAACAAAAAACCAAGCCGCTATTTTCGTTTGATCAATGAAGTGCCAACGATATTGATGATATTGATTGTTATAATGGTGATTGTTAAGCCGTTTTAGCTTTTGAATTCGTGGATTTTGACGATTTTTCCTTGTCAAAGTTCACTATTTGCGATATACACCGCCAACTCCAACGAAACACATCGGTCCTTTCGACAAATCGACCTCGTTTACGTCTCCCCACCCCATTATTATGATCTGCCAGCACCAGGATACGTCCTTTATGCAGAATATGAAGCTCAGTGAGCTTAAGGCTAAAAAGCCAGCCGAATTGTTGGCGTTTGCCGAACAAGTAGAAGTAGAAAACGCAAGCACATTGCGCAAACAAGAATTGATGTTTGCCATACTTAAAGAACTTGCTGAAAATGACGTAGACATCACGGGTGAGGGCGTTGTTGAGATTCTACCGGATGGATTTGGCTTCTTGCGCAGTCCTGATGCGAACTATTTGCCGGGTCCTGATGATATTTATGTGAGCCCATCACAGATCCGCAAGTTTTCTTTGCGCACAGGGGATACTGTTGAGGGTCAAATCCGGTCCCCTAAAGATGGCGAGCGATATTTTGCTTTGCTTAAAGTGAATACGGTCAATTTTGAAGAACCTGAACGCGCACGGCACAAAATCAACTTTGACAATTTGACGCCGCTTTATCCTGAAGAACGTTTCAAAATGGAAGTTCAGGATCCCACGAGTAAAGATAAGAGTGCGCGCATTATTGATTTGGTCGCACCTTTGGGCAAGGGCCAGCGTGCATTGATTGTTGCACCACCTCGAACAGGTAAGACCGTATTGTTGCAAAATATTGCACAATCAATCGCTACCAATCACCCAGAATGTTACTTGATCGTACTTTTGATCGACGAACGCCCTGAAGAGGTTACTGATATGCAGCGCTCGGTGCGCGGCGAGGTGATTTCATCCACGTTTGATGAACCGGCCAGTCGTCACGTTCAAGTGGCGGAAATGGTTATTGAAAAAGCAAAACGTTTGGTCGAGCATAAGCGCGATGTTGTGATTTTGCTTGATTCGATTACCCGGTTGGGACGTGCCTACAACACCGTTGTCCCTTCCTCTGGCAAAGTATTGACCGGTGGTGTGGATGCAAATGCGCTCCAGCGCCCTAAGCGTTTCTTTGGTGCTGCACGTAATATTGAAGATGGTGGTTCTCTTACGATCATATCAACGGCGCTGATCGATACCGGCAGTCGGATGGATGAAGTGATCTTTGAAGAGTTTAAGGGAACTGGGAACTCAGAGATTATTTTGGATCGCAAAGTAGCGGACAAGCGGATATTCCCAGCAATCGACATTACAAAATCTGGCACACGTAAAGAAGAGCTTTTGGTCGAACCCGAAATGCTCAAGAAAATGTATGTGCTGCGTCGTATTTTGAATCCAATGGGCACCGTTGATGCTGTTGAATTCTTGCTCGACAAATTACGCCAAACAAAATCAAACACCGATTTCTTTGATTCAATGAACACCTAGGGCAATAAAATGACACTTGGACAGCAATCAGACACAATTGTCGCGCTGTCATCGGGTCAATTGCCATCGGGTGTTGCTGTTATCCGGGCGTCGGGGCCCGGTGCAGGGGACATTTGTGCTCTGTTTGGAATCAAACAACCTGCCGCACGTTTCGCAAAATTCGCAAAACTAAAGTCCCCCATCGATCATAGTGTGATTGATGAGGGATTAGTTTTGTTCTTTCCAAATCCGGCTAGTTTTACTGGAGAAGACCTTGTTGAGCTGCAAGTACATGGCAGCCGCGCTGTGGTGCAATTCGTGTTGGATCAAATGATCCAAATGCCCAGTGTACGGCTTGCTGAAGCTGGGGAATTTACCCGTAGAGCGTTTGAGAATGGCAAGTTAGATCTAACCCGCGTCGAGGGTATTGCTGATCTTATTGACGCTCAGACCGAAAGCCAAAGAGCACTTGCGGCGGCACGAATGCAAGGCGGCCTCAGCGAGAAACTGTCCACTTGGCGCCTGCAATTGGTAAAACTGCGTGCAGAGATCGAGGCGAGATTAGATTTTTCTGACGAGGATGATGTACCTTTTGAGCTGCCTATCACTTATAGCAGCGACCTAAAAAAGCTACACGAAGAAATCTCCTGCGAACTTGGTGAGTTTAATCAGGGACGCATGATCCGCGAAGGTGTGCGTGTGGCGCTTGTAGGCCATCCTAACGTTGGCAAGTCTTCACTGCTGAATGCTCTTTCGCGATCAGAGGTGGCTATTGTGACTGAAGTCCCCGGCACCACACGTGATGTCATCGAAGTTGAAATAGATCTCGGCGGCGTTTTGTTTCGATTATTTGATACGGCCGGTATCCGAGAGACCGTTGATCATGTGGAGAGCATTGGCATTGAACGAACACGCAATTCGGCCTCGTTGGCCGATATCGTGATCGGCTTGACGGACGATGGCCAATTGCCTGATGGGTTTTCGTTTGACATGATCGTTGGCACAAAATTGGATTCACGTGAAACAGATGCCAAGTTTTCCGCTGATGTTAATATCAGTGTAAAAACAGATGATGGACTAAAAGCGTTCAAAAAACTACTTGTGGATCAGGTAACCAAGATGAATGATTCACGTGAAACATTGCTTATTTCTCACAAACGTGATCAGGCCGCATTGACTGAAGCGCGGGATGCGCTGGATCGAGCATCAAAATTGGTGTATGCACCAGAGCTGCTTGCAGAAGAACTCAGAGTTGCCTCCTACGTCTTAGGTCGTCTGATCGGCGAGGTGGGCACAGAAGATGTACTTGACGAGCTCTTCGCTGGTTTTTGTATTGGCAAATGATTCACGTGAAACAAAGTGTTGGAAAAAGCATGACGGATAGATTTGATGTCATCATCGTGGGTGGTGGACATGCTGGTTGTGAAGCTGCAGCTGCTTCAGCACGCCTTGGCGTGAAGACTGCTCTCGTCACCCACAAATTCAACAAAATTGGTGAAATGTCGTGCAACCCAGCGATCGGCGGTTTGGGTAAAGGGCATTTGGTCCGTGAAATTGATGCGCTGGACGGTTTGATGGGCCGAGTGGCAGATCAGGCTTGTATTCAATATCGCATGCTCAATCGACGTAAGGGTCCTGCTGTGCGCGGGCCGCGCATGCAGGCAGATCGAAAACTCTATAGAGAAGCCATGCAGGCCGCAATTGTTGCGCAGGAAAACCTCAGCGTGATCGAGGGTGAAGTTGACGATCTTATTGTTGATCGAGACGTCATTCAGGGCGTGGTTTTGGGTGATGGCACCAGTATTGGTGCTGAAGAAGTGGTGTTGACGACTGGAACGTTCTTGCGTGGCCTAATTCACTTGGGTGAACAGCAGATTCCTGCGGGGCGTGTTGGCGAAAAGCCCGTATTGGGTCTTTCTAAACGTCTGGAAGCGTTGGGTTTGCGCCTGGGTCGACTAAAAACAGGTACACCGCCACGTTTGGACAAAAACTCCATCGATTGGGATCAGTTAGACGTGCAGCACGGGGACGAGGATCTTGAACCACTTTCTGCACTAACCAAGAAAATTACCGTACAACAAGTGCCCTGCTACATTACGCGCACTCATGCGGGCACACACAAGATCATCCAAGATAACTTACAAAAGTCTGCCATGTATTCCGGCCGTATCGAGAGCTTAGGGCCGCGCTATTGTCCTTCGATCGAAGACAAGGTCGTCAGGTTTGCGGATCGGGACTCACATCAAATCTTCTTGGAACCAGAAGGTTTGGATGATGATAACATATATCCAAACGGGATTTCGACGAGCCTTCCTGAAGATGTTCAGCTGCTCGTTGTACGCTCTCTGCCAGGGTGTTCGCATGCCATCATTAATCAACCTGGTTACGCGATTGAATATGACTATATTGATCCACGAGAATTGGATCACACATTGCAACTCAAGCGTTTACCTGGTCTATCACTTGCTGGGCAAATTAATGGCACCACGGGCTATGAGGAGGCCGGCGCGCAGGGGTTGTTGGCGGGAGCGAATGCTGCAAAGCGCGTATTAGGTGAAGAACCAATCAAACTTTCTCGCACTCAGAGTTATATCGCTGTGATGGTCGACGATTTGGTGACGCGTGGGGTGACAGAACCCTATCGTATGTTCACCAGTCGCGCGGAATTTAGATTGCATTTGCGATCTGACAACGCGGATCAGCGGCTGACCCAAATCGGCATCGACCAAGGCTTGGTCGGTGCTGAACGTAAAACACATTTCGTTGGGCGAATGAACGCGCTGAACGGGGCGCGTGCGATGCTTGACCGATTGTCACTGACGCCGACGGAAGCGATAAAACACGGGATAAAAGTGAATGCGGATGGTGTGCGTCGCACGGGGTTTAACTTGTTGTCTCACCCCGACGTGGACATAACAACACTTCGTAAGATTTGGCCCGAACTTGAAGAATTCCCCTTAGCCATTTTGGAGCAAGTTGCTGTTGACGCTCAATATGCCGTCTATTTGGATCGCCAACAAGCCGATGTGGAAGCGGTTCGCCGAGACGAGAATCGATCCATTCCCAAAGGTTTAGACTATAAATCGATTGATGGCCTTTCCAATGAGATGTGCCAAAAATTGGATTTACATAATCCAACGAGCATTGCGCAGGCCCAACGTATAGAGGGCATGACACCGGCGGCCATCATGTTGATACTCGCCGCGTCTAAAAGAATGGATTCACGTGAAACAGTGCCAAAGCAAGTTGGTTGATCGATGATTTCTCCAACAACATCAGACCTGGCATTGCTTCTAGAGCTATGTGCTGAACTCGAGCTTGACTACAAACCTGTGCTCACAGATCTTCAGAAATACGCACAGGAGCTCGTTCGGTGGCAGGATATCAAAAACCTTGTTTCACGTGAAACATTGCCAGAAATTTGGCCGCGACATATATTAGACAGCTTGCAGCTCGCAAAGCATGTTGATCCAAAACGCGGCATCTTGTTGGATTATGGCAGTGGCGGCGGATTGCCAGCAATTCCATTGGCCATCGTCTTCAAGAATACGCCACTTCAGGTGCACATGATTGAAGCGAATGGGCGCAAATGCTCGTTCTTGCGGCAAATTTCGCGCCAATTGGTGCTAAACTGCGTGGTACACAACCAGCGAGTTGAGGCGCTGGTGCTTGATCCTGCGATCGAAGTGGGCACGATGACAGCACGGGGGTTTGCTGATCTGGGGGGCACATTTTCCTACTGTTTTCCACATTTTGGCCCACATACTCACGCACTTTTGCAAAAAGGCCGTGGATATGATGAAGAAATTGCAGCAGCTCAAGAGAAATGGCGTTATGATCTTGAGACATTTAGCAGCGTTGTCGCTCCCGATTCCGTCATTTTGGCAATTTCGGGTCTCAAACAGCGTTAAGAATTGTTGTTGGAGGAGATAGTGGTGCATCCGCGTATTCTTACATTGGCAAACCAGAAGGGTGGTGTTGGTAAAACAACGACAGCCATCAATTTGGCGACGGCTCTCGCGGCAATTGGCGAACGTGTGTTGATCGTTGACATAGATCCGCAAGGAAATGCCAGCACGGGCTTTGGTATTGATCGTCAGGCGCGCCAATATTCTGCTTTTGATCTGATGACTGGGGAGGTGGAGTTAAAAGACGCCATTGTCTCCACCAATGTGCCCAATGTGGTGGTTGTGCCTTCGACTATGGATCTTTTGGGTCTTGAAATGGCGATTTCGGACAGTGGTGATCGCGCCTTTCGATTGCGCAATGCTTTGAGTGGCGCAGGTGACATCATTTTCGATGGTAAGCCAATTACCTACATTCTGATTGATTGTCCGCCTTCTCTTAACTTACTTACGATTAATTCTCTGGCGGCGGCCGATGCGGTTTTGGTGCCGATGCAGTGTGAGTTTTTTGCACTTGAGGGCTTGAGCCAATTGTTGAGTACGATCGAACAGATCAAGACCAGTTTGAACCCCAACCTCTATATTCAAGGGGTGGTGATGACCATGTTTGATAAGCGAAATAATCTTTCAAATCAAGTTCTTAGCGATGTGCGTTCGCACCTTGGGGATTTGGTTTATGATACGGTGATCCCACGGAATGTGCGGCTCTCAGAAGCTCCTTCTTATGGAAAGCCGGCTCTTTTATACGACCTAAAGTGTGCGGGAAGTCAGGCCTATTTGCACTTGGCGACTGAAGTGATTAAGCGTGAACGTCGATTGACGGCGGCATAGGACCAAAAAAATGAACGATAAAAACACAAACAGTAGACTTGGTCGTGGGTTGGCAGCTCTTATTGGTGATGTGCCTCCGGTTGAAGCGACGCGAATTACTTCTGGTGATGGCATACGCCGATTGCCCGTCGAGTTTATTGTTGCGAGCCCAAACAACCCCCGTCGCCATTTCGCGCCAGAGGATCTTGAAGATCTAACCAATTCAATTCGTGAAAAAGGCGTAATGCAGCCGATTTTGGTTCGACCAAGTCCGCTTGACCCTGATCTATATGAGTTGGTAGCAGGTGAGCGCCGTTGGCGCGCATCACAGCGCGCAGGCTTACATGAAGTTCCTGTGATCATTCGCGAAGTCGACGATCGAGAAGCGCTCGAGTTGGCCATTATCGAGAACGTGCAACGGGCGGACCTAAACTCACTAGAAGAATCAAAGGGTTACGATCAGTTGATGCAGCAGTTTGGTTATACGCAGGCTGATTTGGCCCAGGTGATTGGCAAGAGCCGAAGCCATGTGGCCAATACCCTGCGTTTGATGAAATTGCCACCGAGCGTGCAGCAATATGTTTCTGATGGTGCTTTATCTGCGGGGCATGCCCGTGCGTTGATAACAGCTTCTAACCCGGAAGAACTGGCAAAACGCATAATCGATGGTGGGTTGAGTGTTCGTGAAGCTGAAAACTTGGCGCAAAAGCAAGCACAGGCCAATGAGAATGGTGAAAAGGCCGCGCAGAGTTCAAAATCTATAAAAGATGCAGACACATTGGCACTTGAAAAAACGCTCAGCGACTTGTTGGGACTGAAAGTGGCGATTGATCATAAAGAGCGTGGCGGTAAGATCGAGATTAAATATCGCACGCTTGAACAGTTGGATGATGTTTGTCAGCGCCTGCAATCGCGCTAATTTGTCAAAAAACGACATCAGAATTTGGGGACGCTTTTGGCGTCCCTTTTTTTTCACCAAATGGTGGCTCACGTTGGGTGTCGGCACTGAATCGGACGGGAGTTACCTAAAATGCATCTGATTAATCTGAATTTAGTTAATCATGGCGGATTCCGATTTGGGACAGATTCAGAGAGAAGATCAATTTTTCTAATGATATTTCAAGGTGTTACCAGTATATGGCGCCTGTGCTCCAGCATATGTACGTGCGCTACAGACTCGCTGACGACCCATAGCCCGGCTTTTCGTGCTCAGAACGATCACAGAGCCCGTTTTACTGCGTTGCTGCAGGGTTGTGCCGATGAGGTTTTTGCGGTGTTACCAAATCTATGTACTTTGGAAATTGCAAATTGATTGCAATCAATTTCTAGCGGCGATTGTGGCAATTGCCAATAAGGCTTGGCGTGTGTGTTCGGTGTCCAGGTTAGCGTTCATGCGTGTGTCTAGCACTGTAGTTTGTAGACGCGCACATGCTATGGCCAAATTTTTTGCCGACCATGAACGTACTTGGCTTTCGATGGACGACTTTCTTGAAAAGTGAACGCGGAAGCGCCCCGAACTCATCACCTCTTGTAATGTTTTACCTGAATCATAGGACGCGCGCATCTCGCGCAAGTTTGAAAAATGCATTAGGGCGCGAGTTAGGATCGCAGAAGCATGTGTCCCTGAACTAAAGGCGCGGCTTAAAGCTGTGTCTAGTTTTTGAACATGTCCAGTGCCCGCACTGTCCAGCACCTCATCCATTGTTTCGCTTGCGTTATCGCCACAAAGGGCGATGACGTCATTATATGAAATCTGCTTGCTCTCCTGAGCAAATATCATCAGTTTTTCAACTTCGAGGCGTGTAATTTGACGGTCGTTGCCCAGCACATCAATTAGTGCGCGTAAGGCATCACTTTCGATCTGAATTTGTGCGTTGTCGAACATTTGCCGCGCCAATTGTGTAAGACTTCTGGTGTCATCGGCAAAGCAAGGAACGGCACGCGCAGATTTTTGTGCTTCTGCCAGTTTTCTTAAGGCGTCTTTTGGGGTTAAATTACCCGCTTCGACCAACAAAACTGCGTCAAATCCATCCTTCACGGTCTGTTCGATTTCTTTGGCGAAGGCATTTGTGGCGCCGCGGACGCGGATAACGCGTAGATCTCCGAACATGGAACGGGTATTTGCTTCCACAGCAATTCGTTCACCTGGATTCTCAAAATCTCCAAAATGCAGACTAACCAGTGACATGGGGTCGGCATCTTTGGCGTGAAAATGGGCTTGTAAACGATCAGTTGTTTCACGCACACGGCCAGCGTCCGGACCATAAATCAGCACCAGACCTGAGGTGAGATCGGGCCGTGCCAAAAAGCCATCAACGTCTCGCGCTTTTAATGCGGTCAAGGTTTTTGCTCGTTAATCGCTAATACAATCAAAAGCTCCAATTGGCGGGCGAGGTCTTTTGCAGCCCGATGGTAGGCATCTGTTTGCGCTGTTTTATTGGCGAATTCTTGGGCGCTTGATTGATAGATCGCAGACGAAAAACGCTCGCCTTTAGCAATAATTTTGTCGGTGTTGATATTGGTGAGCACGAATGATGTGCGCACAGTTGCCTCATTTTCAGCCCGGGTGAATTCTGACTCGACACCAAAAACGGAACGGGTAGATGTTGTGGTTGATAGTTTGAGCGCATAGTCGGGCGTAAATGAACGGCCAAGTTTGAATGCTAGATCTTGAATGATCGTTTGTTCAATCGGGGAGGTTGGATTTTGGTATGAAAGGGCATATTCGCCCCCTTCATATTCCTCATAAACGGGACGCAACGTGCAGGCGGCCAGCAGCATTGTGCTGGCCAACACCAAAATCAGCGCGGAAGCTCTGCGATCAAACAACGACATTAACAATCCTACCTGGGACAACGATGACCTTTTTAGGGGGCTGTCCGTCCAAGATGCGCGAAACAGCATCCAGTGACAAGGCGGCATTTTCGATTTGATCTTTGGGCAGGTCTTTGATGATTTCAATTTCACCACGTCGTTTGCCGTTGACCTGAACGGGCAAAATAATCGTATCGTCTTTTAGGTACTGTTCATCCGCCTCGGGCCAGCTTTCGTCGGCCAAAATGGTTGAATTGCCTAGATGTGCCCAGCATGTTTCGGTCACGTGTGGTACCACTGGGTTGCACAATTTTACCAAAAATGTGGTGGCTGTACGAATGGCGGCGCGCTCTTTAACTGTTGGGTTGTGTTTTACCGTAGCGACGGCCTTACCCAACACATTGGTGAGTTCATACAATTGGGCGATAGCGCGGTTAAAGCGAAGGCTTTCATAAGCATCAGAGACTTGATCAACCGCGCGATGGGCAGATTTGAGCAGGGCTTCAGTGTCAAAATTGTCGGTTGCCCCATCGGCATCGTTTGCAATGATGGCTTGGGCCTCATCCACCAAACGCCATACTTTTTGCACAAAGCGCCATACGCCTTCAATACCGCTCTCGGTCCATTGCACGTCACGCTCTGGAGGGGAATCGGACAAAACAAACCAACGGGTCGCATCCGCGCCAAAGCTTTCAGCCATGGCGGTCATGTCGATCACATTGAGTTTAGATTTGGACATCTTTTCGATTGAGCCAATTTTTAGCTGTTCGCCGGAAGCTTTGTGAATGGCAATGCGATCTTCTGTTGTGCCCTCAAAACTAATCTCTTCCGGGGAAACCCAATCACCTTGCGATGTTTTGTAGGTTTCGTGTGTAACCATGCCTTGAGTGAACAGACCCTTGAAAGGCTCGGTGACATTTAAGTGGCCGGCTTTTTTCATCGCCCGGGCAAAGAAGCGCGAATAGAGCAAGTGCAAAATCGCGTGCTCAACGCCGCCGATATATTGATCAACGGGTAACCATTCGTCAGCCGCTTTTGGCTGAGTTGGTGTGGAAGCATGTGGTGCTGTAAAGCGGGCGAAATACCATGAGCTGTCCACAAATGTGTCCATTGTGTCTGTCTCGCGCCGGGCAGGGGCGTCGCAGGTTGGGCAATGGGTGTCTTTCCATGTGGGGTGATGATCCAACGGGTTGCCAGGTTTTTCAAAGCTCACATCGTCGGGCAGTTTGACCGGGAGATCTTCCTCGCGTACAGGCACAATGCCGCAATTGTCGCAGTGGACAATGGGAATGGGGCAGCCCCAATAGCGTTGGCGCGATATGCCCCAATCGCGCAGGCGGTAATTCACCTTACGCTCGCCTTGTACCTGGCCGTTGATATCCACCTTGGCCAACCGATTGGCCACTTCTTCAAAAGCGTCTTTTGGGGTCATGCCATCAAGGAAGGACGAATTGATCATTTGCCCTTCGCCTGTATAGGCTTCATTTTCAACCGCAAATGTTGCAGCGTCTTCACCTTCCGGCATCACCACCGCTTTGACAGGCAAATCATATTTACGGGCAAAATCCAAATCTCGTTGATCCCCGGATGGGCAACCAAAAATGGCACCGGTGCCATAGTCCATCAAAACGAAGTTGGCCACATAGATCGGTAGTGTCCAATTTTCATCAAAGGGGTGTTTCACGTGAATCCCGGTATTGAAGCCGCGCTTCTCAGCCGTTTCAAGGGCAGCAACGGACGTGCCCAAACGGCGACATTCTTCAATGAAGCTTTGCAACTCGGGGTTTGATTTAGCCGCTTCTTGCGCCAAAGGATGATCTGCTGCCACCGCCATAAAGCTGGCACCAAAAATGGTGTCAGGTCGGGTGGTATAAACTTCGAGATCGTCATATCCTTCAGGGGCTGTTGTCTCATCAAGCGCCCAACGAATGGTCAAACCCTCAGATTTGCCAATCCAGTTCTTTTGCATCAAGCGAACTTTTTCCGGCCAATCATTTAGATTGTCGATTTCGTTTAGCAAGTCTTCGGCATAGTCAGTGATTTTGAAGAACCATTGGGTCAGCTCTTTTTGCTCGACCAAAGCGCCTGAACGCCAACCGCGTCCATCGATCACTTGTTCGTTGGCCAACACGGTGTGATCTACAGGGTCCCAATTTACCTTAGAGCTTTTGCGGTAGATCAGTTCTTCGCTCAAGAAGTCGATGAAGAGTTTTTGCTGCTGCGCATAATACTCAGGATCACAAGTTGCGAACTCACGTGTCCAATCCAAACTAAAGCCCATAGACTTCAGCTGGGTCTTCATGCTCGCGATATTTTGGTAGGTCCAGGTTTTGGGGTGGGCATTGTTTTTCATCGCCGCATTTTCGGCCGGCATGCCAAACGCATCCCAACCCATGGGGTGCAAAACATTGTAGCCCTTAGCCCGTTTGTAGCGCGCGATCACATCGCCCATTGTGTAGTTGCGGGCATGACCCACATGGCACCGACCAGAAGGGTAGGGGAACATCTCAAGGACATAGTATTTTTCGCGATCGTCCTCATTGCTGGACACGAAGCTTTTGCGCTCGTTCCAAACGTTTTGCCAATGGGGTTCACTTTCGCGCGGATTATACCGTTCTGAGTTGTTGCCGGTCACGTCTTATATGTCCTTTAGGTCGTCATGTTCGATTGGGTCTTGTGCCCAATACTTAAGCTTTGCACCGACCTTCACCAGATTTGGGGGGTGGGGTCAATATGGATTGGCTTTGAATCGTTTGCTCATGGGCGAAAAATGATTCAAATAGAGGGTACAAGTGATTTGAGGTTAAATATGGGTATCGCACAACTAGACGAAGTAAACCAGCGGATCAAAGAAGCGGCGCTGCGTTTTGGACCATTGAGCGAAGATGCGCCGGCGCCGAAATTGATTGCGGTGTCCAAAACTTTTGACGCAGATCAGATCGATCCGATCTTGAGCGCGGGCCAAAAACACTTCGGCGAAAATCGCGTGCAAGAAGCACAAGGCAAGTGGCCTACTTTAAAAGAGAAATATGATGGGATCGTTTTACACCTTATCGGGCCGCTGCAAACCAATAAGGTAAAAGATGCGGTTGCCTTGTTTGATGTGATCCATTCCGTGGATCGAGAAAAGCTGGCAAAGGCTTTGGCCAAAGAATTTACAGCGAGTGGACGAAAGCTGCCAGTCTTTGTGCAGGTGAATATTGGTGAGGAACCGCAAAAGGCTGGGATCGCGCCAAGTGAAACCGTTGAATTTGTGAAAACATGTCAAAACACTTATGGCTTGGATGTGCGTGGTCTAATGTGTATTCCGCCTGCAGGAGCACCCGCCGCACCCTACTTTGCGCAGCTGGCGGAATTGGCCAAGGGCGCAGATTTGCATGAACTCTCTATGGGGATGAGTGCAGATTTTGACACAGCGGTCGAGATGGGCGCAACATATGTTCGGGTTGGATCTGCGATTTTTGGACACCGCGACTATTCCGCCCATTAACCAACACGAAATTCACACGGGCTTGTGATTGGGATGTTAACAGCTAATGTCTACATTAGCGTTTCGATTTGAATTTTGGTGTTGGCCAACAAAAGGCAATAAAATGAATAAGCGTCGGCTTTTGATTGTGGATGATGAAGATGAATTGCGCCAGTCATTGGTGGATCAGCTGTCTCACTATCGTGAATTTGAAATCACGCAGGGCGCAGATGCGGCAACGGCGCTGCGTTCTGTAAAAGCCTCGCCATTTGATTTGGTGCTGCTTGACGTTGGCCTGCCGGATATGGATGGGCGCGAAGCGGTAAAGATTATGCGCCAAGATGGGTTCAAAAGTCCGATCTTGATGTTGACCGGGCACGATAGTGACTCGGATGAGATTTTGGGATTGGAAAGTGGGGCAAATGATTATGTCACCAAGCCGTTCCGCTTTTCCGTTTTGCTGGCTCGCGTCCGCGCCTTATTGCGCCAGCATGATCAAAGTGAAGACGTGGTGTTCACCATCGGGCAGTATAATTTCCAACCCGCGACCAAGACCCTTGAAACCGAAGATGGCAACAAGGTGCGTTTGACCGATAAGGAAACGTCAATTCTAAAGTTCCTTTATCGACAGGGCGCAAAAACGGTATCCCGAGATGTGTTGCTGCAAGAAGTTTGGGGGTACAATAATCGTGTGACCACCCATACGCTTGAAACCCACATTTATCGCTTGCGCCAAAAAATTGAGCGCGATCCAAGTAATGCAAGATTGTTGGTGACAGAAGAGGGCGGTTACCGCCTGGTGCCATAGAGTTCTGGATAAGACATGTCTCTTGAAGAAATCACAGCCATCTTAAAACTTGCGGACCCTTTTCAAACCTTGAGTGACGAGCAGCTCAAGCTGATCGGGTTCGTAAGTGATACGCGCAAGCTCGCCGCTGACGAGATATTGTTCAGTGAAGGGGCGATTGCGGATGGGGCATATATTTTGGTGTCGGGCGCTTTGGTGTCCAGCCATGCCGGCTCCAAATCGTCTGGGCCAGCCCTTGATCAAAAGGGGATGACCTTTGGCGAGTTAGCTTTGATCGTGAATAAGCCGCGCCCGGCCACCGTCACCGCCACAAGAGATAGCGAATTGATTTTTGTGCCGCGCACGCACTTCAAGCGTTTGATTGAAAACTACCCAGATCTTGCCGCGAAAGTTGCGGCAAGGATCAAATTGTCAATAAATCGATATGTCCATGCGTTGGGCGCAGCGGACGTGCACCAATAATCTTACCCGAAGTGGGAGATGATCGGCACGTGATCCGAAGGCTTTTCTGACCAGCCACGGGCGTCGCGCAATACCACGGTTTGTGTTGAGTGCTGAGCCACATCGGGCGTTGACCAAATATGGTCGAGCCGACGACCTTTGTCAGATTGGCTCCAATCTTTTGAGCGGTAGCTCCACCAGCTAAATAGCCGCTCGTCGTGCGGAATATGTTTGCGCACCACGTCCACCCAATTTCGCCGTGCTTGAATGGCGTCCAGCAATTCGGTTTCAATTGGGGTGTGGCTGACAACTTTGAGCAGTTTCTTGTGGGACCAAACATCATTCTCGTGTGGGGCGATGTTGAAGTCGCCAACAATCACATGGCCATCATCAAAGTCTTCGTGGTCAAACCAGTCTTGCAATTCAGCCAAAAAATCCATCTTGTGTTTAAACTTTGGATTGATTGTAACATCGGCCTCATCGCCGCCCGCTGGAATGTAGAAATTGTGAATACGGGTTTTGCCAAATGGCGCTTCAACAACACCACTTATGTGGCGAGCATCGCCCATGGCGCAGAATTCGCGCGCGTTGTGATCTTCCATTGGGATGCGTGAAACAATGGCCACCCCATGATAGCTTTTTTGGCCATTGACGGCCTGATAGGTGTAGCCGGATTCTTCAAACGCTTTTTTAGGGAACTGGTCGTTTTGACATTTAATTTCTTGCAAGCACAAAACATCGGGTTTGTGGTCCGCAAGAAAATCTTGAACCATGGGCAAGCGCAAACGCACTGAATTGATGTTCCATGTGGCTACCGAAATCGACATATGTGCTCCCTAAGCAAAAAGTGGCGAATCGCCAACCGCTCTATATTGGCAGCTTAGCAAATTGGGTCCACCCGTTTTTCGCTCAAACCTACTTGTAGTCTGGTAGGTAGAAATAGGCTTTTGGAATATCGATTTCAGTTGTGGTGTCATACATAGAAAATGTCACCTCGTTGCCGTTAGGCTCGGTCAGGGTCCATTGGTCAATGTCTTTGGTTTCAAGGTTGAAAATCATGGTGACTGAAACGGGCCCCGCTGGCGTGTCGTCTGCGACGCTAACCGCGATCATTTCCTCGGTTTTGATCACGTCTGTGATGTTGGCAGAAAACAGATCAATCGTATCGGACAGGAACTGGCGCAAAGGTACACGTGATTGGGGGTAGGCGAATTTTGATCGGTCTTTGCGGTTGATCACATAAAAGCCTTTGCCTACGGAAATGACTTCTTCGTATGAAGGAGGGGCATATTTGAAGCGGATTTTGTCTGGGCGCTTCAAATAGAAAATGCCTTCAGAGCGATTGCCGGCGCTGTCTAATTGTAAGAATCGTCCGGCCATTTGATCAATGGCGGAATGGTGCGCACTGATGTCATTTATGATCTGAGTTTCTTCTGGCGTTAGGGTGCGATCCAGGGCGTTGCTGGATGTCACAAAACTGAGAGTGATCAGAATGGCGAATAAGGGTTTGGCAAAGGGGCGCATAAATAATCCGCTGGTTCGTATCGAGGTGTTCAACAAACTCATAAAGCTACAATATGGCAATAGCGTGAGTTGCTAGGGTCAAAGTTTCACGTGAATCAGAACGGAGCGTCTTCTTCACCGCCCACCAGTACTTCGCGTTTTCCTGCATGGTTGGCGGGCGAAATAACGCCCTCTTGTTCCATACGTTCAATCAAAGTTGCCGCGCGGTTGTAGCCGATGGACAGGCGACGTTGGATGTAGCTGGTGGAAGCTTTTCTATCGCTCAAAACAATATTGACAGCTTTGTCGTAAAGTTCGTCGCCGGAGTTGCCAAGGTTTGAATTGCCTAATTCTGCGCCTTCATCGCTCTCTTCGGTCACGCTTTCTAGGTATTCGGGGGAACCTTGTGCTTTGAGATGATTGACCACGGTTTCAACTTCGCCGTCGGCGACGAATGGGCCGTGCAAACGTTTGATGCGACCGCCGCCTGCCATGTAAAGCATGTCACCCATGCCCAACAATTGTTCCGCTCCTTGTTCTCCAAGGATGGTGCGGCTGTCGATTTTTGAGGTCACTTGAAAAGAAATCCGGGTTGGGAAGTTGGCCTTGATGGTGCCCGTGATCACATCAACCGATGGACGCTGTGTCGCCATAATCAAGTGAATACCCGCCGCCCGCGCCATTTGTGCAAGCCGTTGGATCGCGCCTTCGATGTCTTTACCCGCAACCATCATAAGGTCTGCCATTTCGTCAACAATCACGACGATGAAGGGTAGGGGCTCTAGTTCGAACTCTTCGCTTTCAAAAATCGCTTCGCCGGTTTCTTTGTCAAAACCGGTTTGCACGGTGCGCGAAATGACCTCGCCCTTTTTGTTGAACTCTGCAACTTTTTGGTTGAATCCATCGATATTGCGCACACCGATTTTGGACATTTTTTTGTAGCGATCTTCCATTTCGCGCACGGCCCACTTCAGGGCGGTGACGGCTTTGGTTGGATCAGTCACAACCGGCGTCAACAAGTGGGGAATGCCATCATAGATCGATAGCTCGAGCATTTTTGGATCGATCATGATCAAGCGGCACTGCTCTGGTGTCCAGCGATAAAGCAGTGAGAGAATGAATGTGTTCACCGCCACCGATTTACCAGAACCGGTTGTCCCTGCAATCAACAAGTGTGGCATGCGGGCTAAGTCGGCAATCACCGGTTCACCACCAATGGTTTTGCCCAAGCAAAGGGGCAATTTGCCTTTGACTTTTTCAAAGTCGGCGGACCCAAGCATTTCGCGCAAGTAAACGGTTTCACGGGTCTTGTTTGGCAATTCAATGCCTATGGCATTGCGGCCAGGGATCACGGCAACACGGGCCGAGATCGCGCTCATAGAGCGGGCGATATCGTCGGCTAGACCAATCACCCGTGATGATTTGATGCCCGGCGCGGGTTCTAATTCATAAAGGGTGACCACTGGGCCGGGGCGTACATTGATGATGTCACCACGTACGCCAAAGTCTTCAAGCACACCTTCGAGCATTCGCGCGTTGTCTTCCAACACTTCGGGCAAATGTTCGCGGGCAGTTTTAGAAACTGGCGGCTCAGCCATATAGCTGAGTTCAGGCAATTCAAATGTGTCATTGCCCAATAGGCTTTGTTGCGCTTCTGCTACCACACGGCGGCCAGGCGCAGGACGTGGCGCGGGAGCGGTAACCCTTGGGCTTGGCTTTGTGGGTGCTATTGGCGCATGCGAAGCTTGTGTGGGTTCGGAGTAGGGTTGGGCGTAATCGTCAGGGTCGACGTCTACATAGTCGTCTACTTCTTGTGCATGGTGAGTTTGATCGGGCGCATTATTTTCAAAGCGTGGTTCAATCCGGCGCTGGTGTTGTTCTGGGGTGCTTTGGGTTTGTGGCGCAAGCGATGGTTCTTGCTCGCCTTGGCGCCAAGGCTGTTTTTCAGCGTCAGCTTTTTGGGCTTTGCGCGCAGCCCATGTTTTCTTCAGGCTTACGTGGGTTGAGAACACAAGGTGGGTGAGAGCCCCAAGCAATATTGTGAACATGGCGGACAGTCTTGCGCACACCCATTGTAGGGCCGACTTTGGCTCATCAGATTTATCATCTTTGTCCACATGCTTGTCGGTTTGGGGTTCAAGACCAAAACGGGCGCCTGACTTTATCGCGATCCAAAAGCTGACAAGGGCCGGGGTGAACAAGATGATGGAAAACAACCAGCCTGCCGACGCGCGCACTTCTTCGCCCACAACAAATCCTGCAACAGCGGAAAAACCCAATCCAATAATACCACCCAGCCCCGTAGGGAGCGGCCATGTGGCCGGTGTTGGAATGAACGCTAACACGCCACAGGTGAGCAACAGGGCGCATAGCCACATGACAACACGCAGACCAAAGCGCAATGGGATCTTTTTTCGGACAAGGGAAAGGGACCAAATGGCGGGTGGGGTAATGAACAATAAACCGCTTAGGCCAAAGAATTGGAACATGGTATCCGCCACTACAGCGCCGGGATAACCGAGCCAGTTTTTAACCGGATCGCTTGAGGCATAGCTTAAGCTTGGGTCATTCACTGACCAAGACATGAAGGCCAAAATGACAAAGGCGACGCTGGTCAAACATAGTATACCAATTAGTCGCAGTGGTATTTTGACCGCGATCGCAGTTGGTGCATTTTCTTGTTTTTTCAAAGCGGATGATGTGTGAACAGCCAATGGTCGATCTCATTTTACGCAATAACTCAATTCTTAACGTAAGGGGGCATGGTTAATTTGTGGCTAACTTTTGCATCAAAAAGGGGCCCGGCGGAAATACCGCGGGGCCCCTGATTTTGCGATGACGGAAGCGCCATCAGCTATGGTTCAGATTTGTTTAGAACTCTGGATAAGCTTCAACACCAACCTCTGCTTTATCAAGGCCGAGAGCTTCGTCTTCTGCTGAGACCCGAATGCCAATTGTTGATTTAAGAATAAACCAAACCACGCCAGACAAGATCATGGTGAAGGCGCCAATGGAAACGATACCAATAATCTGGGTGCCAAAGTTACCTGAGCCTGAGAGTGGGGTAACCAATGTGCCCCAGATACCTGCGAGCAAGTGAACTGGGATCGCGCCCACCACATCGTCGATTTTGAGTTTGTCCAGGAGAGGAACCGCGAAGACGACGATCACACCACCCATTGCGCCGATGAACAAGGCCAAAGGAACGCTAGGGGCCAGTGGTTCAGCGGTGATTGACACCAAGCCAGCCAATGCGCCGTTGATCACCATGGTGACATCGATTTTTTTATACTTGAACTGGAGCAAGAAAATCGTGGCTACCGCGCCTGCCGCTGCGGCAAGGTTTGTGTTCACAAAGATGCGTGACACATCGCCTGCATCTGAAATTGTGCCCATGGCCAATTGTGATGCGCCGTTGAAGCCGAACCAACCCAACCAAAGAATGAACATGCCCAAAGTGGCCAAAGGAATGGACGAACCGGGCATAGGGGTGACCATGCCATTTTCGCCATAGCGACCAGCACGCGCACCAAGAAGAAGCGCACCAGCAAGAGCGGCCCAACCACCTACAGAGTGGACCAAAGTTGAACCCGCGAAATCTGAAAAGCCTATTTCGGCCAACCAGCCCGCGCCCCACTGCCATGAACCTGTTATGGGGTAGAGAATGCCAGTCAGAACAGCTGTGAAAATCAAAAACGGCCAGAATTTAATGCGCTCGGCCAAGGTGCCTGAAACAATCGAGGCAGTTGTGGCACAAAAGACCATTTGGAAAAACCAATCTGAGGCAACCGAATAACCGGCGCTCCCATCATCAGCGCCGGGTGCTGGGAAATCATAGGGGCCAAAGCTACCCAAGAAGCCGCCATCAACACCTGTGTACATCAGGTTGTAGCCGGTGACCCAAAACATAATGCCAGCCACAGAATAGAGTGCGATGTTTTTCAGGCCCTGCATGGATACGTTTTTTTGACGCACCAATCCCATTTCTAGCATGGCAAAACCAGCGGCCATCCACATGACAAGGAAGCCGCCAACCAAGAAGAGCAGCGTGTTGAAGATTGAAATATATTCAGGGGCAGCCGCTTCTTGGGCGAAAGCGGGAACGCTAAGTGCTGCCACCATTGCCGACGCGGTGAGCGCGAGGATTGTTTTTTTCTTATTCTTGATCATTTTTTGGACCTCCAAAATGTCCTTCAATCGGTTCAAAGTGCTTCAATGGCGCGTTCGCCAGTGCGAATGCGGATGGCATCGAGCAAGTCGAATACAAAGATTTTGCCGTCGCCGATCCGTCCGGAGCGAGCAGCTTCAGTGATGAGGTCGATGACATCGGCCAATTGGTCATCAGTCAGAGCGACCTCGACCTTGAGTTTGGGGATGAAGTTCACCGCATATTCAGCACCGCGGTAGATTTCCGTATGGCCTTTTTGGCGGCCGTAGCCCCGTACTTCGGTCACGGTCATCCCGTGAATGTCTTTAGCGCTCAATGCATTTCGCACGGCGTCTAGACGGGAGGGTTTGATGATTGCAGCGAGTAGTTTCATGAGCAAAATCCTTTACATGCGGCGTTTGACTTGCCCAAATAACAACAAGACTCGTGCCAACTTGTTTTGTAACCATCCAAGCGATTGAATTTGATGGAAGAATCAGGACCGGCGACTCAATTGGTCTATAGCGAAGCAATTTCACTAATGATTAAACAATGTGCATAATTTGCTCGGTGCTCAAAATTTAGTCATCCTGCGACAAAGCATATCTTGCTCGCTTGCTCAAAGGGTCTAAAATGGATAGCGGTGATTTGCGGAGTAAGAAGTTGGCGAAGAATTTGCAATTTGATGTGTTGATCGTAGGGGCGGGGCCTGTTGGTTTGACGTTGGCGTTGGCCCTCAAGCAGTTTGCACCCGGCATGCGGGTTGCCATCAACGATGTGCGCCCACTAGAGGTCCCGCGCGACGAGCGGTCATCAGCCCTGGCGCTGGGGGTTACCTCTGTTTTTGAAGCGCTTGGTGTTTGGGACCAAATGATTGATGAGGCCGAGCCGATCAAAGGCATGAAAATCACCGATAGTGATCAGGCCGATATTCACCGTCCCTTATTCTTGCAATTTGAAGGGGATGTGAAACCGGGCAAACCATTTGCCCATATGGTGCCCAATCGGGTCACTCTGAAAGTCTTGATTGAGGCGGCCAAAGAATCAGGTGTTGAGGTTTTTGCGCCTAATAAGGCTGCGCGTTTTGAATTTAAGACCAGCGGTGTCGATGTGGTGCTTGAAGACGGTACGGGTTTAAGCGCTGCTTTGATGGTTGGCGCGGATGGTGCGCGCTCGGCTCTGCGCGAGATGGCTAAAATCGACACGTTTGGGCATGATTATAAGCAGTCAGGCATTGTGACTACTTTCGCGCATGAGTTTGACCACGACCAAATCGCCTATGAACATTTTCTGCCCGCCGGACCATTTGCAACTTTGCCCCTGCCCAACAAACGCTCAAGCCTTGTGTGGACGGAGCGCACGCAGGACGTTCAGCAGTATCTTGATATGGATCTAGCGAAGGTGGCGCTGGAAATTGAAAAACGGATGGGCTCTTCTTTTGGCAAGGTAACTGTTGAAGCGCCTTTGCAAGCTTTTCCGCTAAGGTTGCAAATTGCCAAGAGCTTTATTGGTGATCGACTTGCTTTGATTGGCGATGCGGCACATGTGGTGCATCCGATTGCGGGGCAAGGCATGAATTTGGGCATCAAAGATGTGGCGGCTTTGGCTGAAGTTGTGATCTTGGCCATGCGACACGGTGAAGATATTGGCCATGAGGCGGTGCTGGAGCGCTATGAGAAATGGCGGCGTATGGATATTGGTTTGATGGCTGTGGCAACCGATGGGTTAAACAAATTGTTCTCAAACAATCTGCCGCCGTTGCGGGTCATCCGGGATGTGGGTTTGGGGGTCGTTGACCGTTTGCCAATTCTTAAAAACGCATTCATCGGCCATGCCGCAGCTGCGCAAAGCAATGGCCCACGTTTGCTTAGCGGTCGCCCAATTTAGGTTTTGAGCCTATTTTTGATTTGGATTGCGTTGCTCGGAGTCCTCCAGCTGGCGGGCCTCATCCAAAATCAACAAGGGCACATTGTTGCGGATGGGAAAGGCCAGGCGAGCGGCATAGGAAATGAGTTCGGTCTTATCCTTGGACCATTCAAGCCGCGTTTTGGTGAATGGGCAGACCAGTATTTCAAGGAATTGGGGGTGAATATTGGGCTTTGTCGTGGTCATTGCATGGTGATGTTTGCGTCTTGGCGCGACATCTCAATTTCTGCAAAAGCCATCAGCATTTCCGCCCGCGTTGCCAATGTGTCTGCCTCAAGAAGCGCTTGGCGCTCTCTTGCTGCATAGGGGCTGGCCATTGAACATGTGTTGATGAGGTCTTCTAATCCCGCTTCATTGATCTCATCCCAATCCAATTCAAAATCAGCGAACTCGGCATAAGAGCGCAACAAATTGACAAAGCGATTGCGGTCGATATCATTTTCACCAAATCCGGCAATCAAATCTTGCTTGAAGGGGGAGGTGTCGATGGTGCCTGTGCGATAGGGTTTGTTGTTTAAAACAGAATCGCCCTTAAGGTTGAAACGGCAAAGGCCTGTTAGGCCGATCATATAACGTTCGTCGCCAACTTCTTCAAAATGGGTGATCCGGCCCAGCGTGCCGATGGATTGAAGTTGCGGGACTTCGCTTTCATCGTCCGCATTTTGCGGCTGGATAAGGCCAATCAGGCGATTGCTTGAAAGGGCATCGTCGACCAGTTCCACGTAGCGTTCTTCAAAAATGTGCAGAGGCAATACCGCGCGCGGAAACAGCAGAGCGCCGTCCAGCGGCAGCAAAGGTACGGTTTTGGCGGCGACAAGTTTATCGGCTTTTGAAGAACCCATTTGGCTATGTTACCTCAAATCAGCCTAGCTGAAAAGTACAGCGGAGAGCATTCGCCGACCTTTGACAGACGCTGGGTCCATTGGTCCCCACGCTTCAAACAGTTCTAAAAGCTTGGTTCGGGCACCGTCTTCATTCCATTCTCTGTCATTTTTGATAATGGCGACGAGGCTTTGTGCTGCTTTGAGTTTCTCACCGGCCGCATTATAGGCGATGGCCAAATCATAGCGCAATTGATGGTTGTTTGGGTCGGTTGCCAATTTCTCTTCAAGGGCGGTTGTGTCTTCCAGTCCCTCCGCTTCTTGAGCAAGCCCCAATGCCGTATTCAATTTTTGGTAGCTCTCAAGGTTTTGCCCTTCTTGGCTAACCGACAATAGTGTGTGCTGAGCGTTTTCCATATCGCCAAGTTTCACGTGAATCGCTGCAATGCCAATTATTGCTTCATCATTTGTTTGGTCGAATTGCAAGATCTGGCTGTAGATCTGTGAGGCGCTTGCGAAATCTCCGGCGTCCATTGCGGCTTGGGCTTGCTCTAGAGCCGCTGCGATTTGGCTCGCAGGATCTTCAGGTGCAGGGGGTGCTGCTTTCACCACCTTGTCAATAAAGGCGTTGATCTCACTTTCTGGAATTGCCCCCATGAATCCATCCAATGGGCGGCCGCCCACAAATGCAATTACTGCGGGAATAGACTGGATGCCCATTTGACCAGCGATGGCCTGATTTTGATCAATATCGATTTTCACCAACTTTACTTTGCCGCCAGCATTGGTGACGGCTTTTTCGATTAGTGGTCCCAATTGTTTGCATGGGCCGCACCATGGCGCCCAGAAATCGACCAATACAGGAACGCTTTGTGATGCTTCGAGCACGTCGGCGGCAAAGTTTTCTGTGTTCGAATCTTTAATTAGATCCGCTGATTGGTTTGGAGCGGCGCCATTGATAAGATCTGCGGTCATATTGTCTTCCAATTCAACTTAAAGCGGTTCATTCATCACGTGCAATTTGGGTCCTTCTTGGAACAAAAACAAGCCTATGACTAGGGGGTATGGCAATTACATGGCGGATTCTTTGGGTGATTTTACTTGGGAATGTGTAGATTTTTTCAGCTGATGTAAAAAAGGTGAAAAATATGGCTTGCAATTGGCGATTGGTTTAGGCATATAAGCGCGCACCAGCCACGTTGAAACAACGCACATAGGCTTGGTACGGATGCGGGCGTAGCTCAGTGGTAGAGCACAACCTTGCCAAGGTTGGGGTCGTGAGTTCGAATCTCATCGCCCGCTCCAAATTTTCTCAAAATCGATAAATGAATTCCCACCTCCAAAGGTGCGTGTTGGTTGCTGAACGATCGCGTTCTCCAATTGTGTTCATGAGTTGCGTGATGGTGCGGGTCGAAAAAATCTCGCAATACTCTTGCCTGAAAAAGAATCGATTGAAATGAGCGTTCTGTTGCACGATGTTCCGACGTTGTGCCAAGGGATGTGTCCCAATTCTTTACCCGCATTGCATTTAAGCCGCTGTCCACCTCATCTCGTGGGTCTAATCCTTTTTTAATTTGACATTCAAATTAAAACATTATTAGGTGTGGTCGGGAGGAAATTGGATGTATCTTGGACTAGATTTGGGCACTTCTGGCCTTAGGGCGCTGTTGGTGGACGCGGGTGGAAAACCTTTGGGGTCTACGCAAAACGCTTACAGCACTTCACATCCTCACCTTGGGTGGAGTGAGCAAAACCCCGCACTTTGGGTTGCAGCCTGTACGCGTGCGCTAGAAGAGCTTAAAGCGCGTTTTCCTCAACAATTGAAGGCACTAAAAGGCATTGGCATATCCGGGCATATGCATGGCGCGGTGTTGCTCGATAAAGCTCAAGCAGTGTTGCGCCCCTGCATTTTGTGGAACGACACCCGCAGTTCCGAACAAGCCGCCCTATTGGATCAAACCAAGGGCGTTAGAGAACTTTCGGGCAACATTGTTTTTCCCGGGTTCACGGCGCCAAAACTGATGTGGGTTAAAGAAAATGAACCCGAAAATTTTGCGCGAACAGAAACGGTGTTGCTGCCAAAAGACTATCTGCGATTTTGGCTAAGCGGCGAATTGAAAAGTGAAATGTCGGATGCCGCGGGCACATGTTGGCTAGATGTGGGCACGAGGTCTTGGTCAAATAAAATTTTGGCGCATTCAGGGGTCAACCAAAGTCAACTGCCGGCTTTGGTTGAAGGCTCTGAAGTTGCTGGAACCCTAAAAGCTGAACATCTGTCGGCGTGGGGTATTGAGCAACCCGTTGTGATCGTGGGAGGCGGTGCAGACAATGCAGCCACCGCCTGCGGCGCGGGCGTTATGAATGAGGGTCAAGGTTTTGTGTCGCTGGGTACTTCTGGGGTCATTCTAGCGGCGCGCAGCAGTTTTTCTCCCCAACCTGAAACCGCGGTACATACATTTTGTCATGCGGTCCCGAACCGTTGGTATCAAATGGGGGTCACAATGGCTGCAACCGATAGTTTAAATTGGTTCGCGGACATTTGTAGTCAGACACCTGAAGCCCTAACCAACGAACTTGATATCCAATTGAAAGCGCCCAGCAATATTCATTTTTTACCCTATCTTTCAGGGGAACGGACGCCACATAACGACAGCGTTATTAGAGGCGCATTCGTCGGTCTTGATATCGCCCATACACGGGCGGATATGACCCATTCGATTATGCAAGGCGTGGCCTTTTCGCTGCGCCAGAGCTTTGATGCGCTTTGCGCCACGGGAGCAGACTTGAAAAAGCTTCTGGTCGTTGGAGGTGGGGCAAACTCTCGGCTTTGGGTGGAGATGCTTGCCACGGTTCTAAATGTGCCACTTGAGCTGCCCGAAGAAGGTGATTTCGGGGCGGCCTTGGGGGCAGCCCGGCTTGCGATGTGCGGCGCCATTGGCTGCGATCCGCTAGACGTGATGACAGCGCCAAAGATCGCTACAACAATTCACCCAAACAAAAAACATCGGGCTGCCTATGCGACAGCCTATGAAAAATTCAAAACAATATACCCAGCGGTAAGGGCGATACAATGAGTACAGGTTTTTTCAAGGATATCCAAAAGGCTTCGTTTGAAGGTGCAGACAGCACGAACCCAATGGCTTTTCATCACTATAATCCAGATGAAGTAATTTTGGGCAAACGTATGGAAGACCATTTGCGATTTGCCGCCGCCTATTGGCATTCATTTGCCTGGCCCGGCAGTGATCCATTTGGTGGGCAAACGCTGGATCGGCCTTGGTTTGGGGACACCATGGAGTTGGCAAAGCACAAAGCAGATGTCGCTTTTGAGATGTTTGACATTTTGGGTGTGCCTTACTTCTGTTTTCATGATGCTGACGTGCGCCCCGAAGGCGAAAGCTTTGCGCAAAACACTCGGAACCTTGAAGAAATTACGGACTATTTCCAACTCAAGATGGCACAAACTGGCACCAAGCTCTTGTGGGGCACGGCCAATATGTTCTCGCACAGTCGCTATATGTCAGGGGCTGCGACCAATCCAGATCCAGATGTATTTGCTTTTGCGGCTGCAACTGTAAAATCTTGCATGGATGCCACTGTCAAATTGGGTGGCGAGAACTATGTTTTGTGGGGTGGGCGTGAAGGCTATGAAACCCTTTTGAACACAGATATGAAGCTAGAGCTCGATCACATGGGGCGCTTTCTCAACATGGTTGTTGAGTATAAGCATAAGATTGGCTTTAAGGGGCAAATCTTGGTGGAGCCAAAACCGCAGGAGCCTTCTAAGCACCAATATGATTATGATGCGGCAACTTGTTACGGGTTTTTGAAAACCTATGGCCTTGAGAATGAGGTCAAATTGAACCTTGAACAAGGTCACGCCATTTTGGCAGGTCATTCCTTTGAGCATGAGATCGCTACCGCCGTGGCGCTTGGCGTTTTGGGATCCATCGATATGAACCGCAACGACTATCAATCTGGTTGGGACACCGACCAATTTCCCAATAATGTCCCAGAAGTGGCGCTGGCCTATTACCACATCCTAAAAGACGGCGGATTCTCATCGGGCGGTACTAATTTTGATGCCAAAATTCGTCGACAATCACTAGATCCTCAGGACCTTGTTGCCGCCCATATCGGGGGCATGGACATTTGTGCACGTGGTTTGAAGGCTGCAGCTGCAATGATCGAAGATGGTGGGTTGGACGAGGCGTTGAAAGAGCGTTACGCCGGGTGGAATACACCAGAAGCGGAACAGCTTTTATCAAGCACATTGGAAGAGGTCACCAACAAAGTGATCGCTTCAGATACCAATCCGGTGGCGAAATCAGGTCGTCAGGAAATCTTGGAAAACTATGTTAACCGGTTCGTTTAAAGATCGGTTTAAGGAAACAAAATGAAGTTCTTTATTGATACCGCTGAAATTGCTGAAATTGAAAAATGGGCACCAACTGGTTTTTTAGACGGGGTTACCACCAATCCTTCACTGATCAAGAAATCTGGCCGCGATATGATCGAAGTCATCACCCAGATTTGTGAAATCACTAACACCCCGGTGTCTGCAGAAGTTGCGGCGCTGGATTATGGGGGCATGCTGAAAGAAGCTGAAGTGCTCAAGAAAATTGCGCCAAATGTTTGCATCAAATTGCCAACAACAATGGCCGGTTTGCATGCGTGCAGCACTTTGACAAAACAAGGTGTTAATACCAATCTCACGCTTTGTTTTTCGGCCAACCAAGCCCTGTTGGTGGCAAAGGCGGGCGCCACCTACGTTAGCCCATTCATAGGCAGGTTAGACGACATCAACCTGGATGGTATGCAGTTGATTGAGGACATCCGCACAATTTATGACAATTACGGGTTTGAAACACAAATATTGGCTGCGTCAATTCGCACCCCAAATCATGTGAGCGATGCAGCCCTTGCGGGGGCAGATGTAGCGACCATTCCCGCGAGCACGCTTGAAAAGCTTGTGCATCACCCGCTCACTGATAAGGGACTTGAAGGGTTTGTGAAAGATTGGGCGTCCACTGGTCAGTCAATTCTATAGTCTGTCCGGCCACGCTGGCGAGTGGATCACCAAATTGGGGGCACATCATGAAGACTATTGGAACTGCATTGATTAGTGCCTTACTTGTGGGCACTAGCTTCTCGCAAAACTTAGCATTTGAACCCGCTAACTATGCTAATGCCGATCAACATGAAATTGATGTTGGTCGGTTTCTCTTTTATGACCCGATTTTAAGCGGCAATAAAACAGTTTCTTGTTCAACGTGCCATCACTCAAAATTTGGGACGTCTGATGGGGTGGCGTTGGGGCTTGGTGATGGGGGAAAGGGGTTAGGCCCGGCTCGGGTTGTGGATCCGAACAATCTTCCGGAAAAGCGGGTGCCGCGCAACTCTCCAGCTTTGTTTAATCTAGGCGCTGACGAGTTTGTTTCATTGTTCCACGATGGGCGGTTGGAAAAAGATACGTCACGACCATCTGGCATTCGCTCACCATTGGAAGACGAAATGATCGTCGGCTTTGACAGCGTTTTGTCGGCTCAGGCAATGTTTCCCGTACTTTCACCTGATGAAATGGCAGGGCATTATTCTGAGAATGAAGTCTCGCAAGCGGTTCGGTTAGGTCGGTTAACGGGAGATGGTGGTGCTTGGGATCTTATCGCAGAGCGTGTCCGTTCAATTTCAGAATACCGCGACTTATTTGAACCGGTTTTACCCGCAGGCAAGAAAATCGGCTTTACCGATATCGCAAACGCCATTGCGGCCTTCATCGCGTTTGAATGGCGGGCGAATGAAAGTCCGTTCGATCACTATTTGAGAGATGGCAAGCCATTGTCCGCAAATGCAATTTCGGGCATGGATTTATTTTATGGCAAGTCAAATTGTAGTTCGTGTCACTCAGGACTTTTCCAAACCGATCACGATTACCACGCCATCGCCATGCCTCAAATCGGGCCAGGTAAGGGCGCTCGGTTTGAAAGCCATGCAAGAGACACTGGCCGTATGCACACCACTGGGCGGGCAAGTGATATCTACAAGTTTCGCACGCCATCTTTGCGCAATGTGGCCCTAACTGCGCCTTACGGCCATGCTGGTGCCTATGAAACACTTGAGCAAGTTGTTCGTCATCACTTGGACCCGGTTGCTTCACTGCAAGCCTATCGTTTGAAGGTTGATTTGCCAGCATTGGACAGCGCTACAGATTTGCGCATTATGGATGATCCGATGGAAGTAGATGTCATTGCACGGGCAAATGAGTTGGCACCTCAAACCTTAAGCGACACCGAGATTGAAGATTTGCTAGCCTTTCTGGACAGTTTGACCGATCCAATTAGTTCAATTGGCCGATTGGGCGTGCCGGACCGGGTGCCAAGCGGTTTGCTATTTGATCAATAGGCATCCGCTTTTACTTGATCGCCCACCCGTTTCAGCGTCCAAAACTTATTGACTTGAAGTGTTGTCCAATCGCTTTTTGTGCCATTGGGCCATGTGATGCGCACTTCAAATGTCTCGGTTTTACCGAGTCCAAAGTGTTCCGGCGCTAGCATGCCGCTGGCGTGGCCGCCGCCTATCGTTAACTCGCGCGCATATGTTTTGCTGTCCGCTTTAACTTCAATCCAGGCCCCAATTGCATTGGCGTTTTGCCTGTCTTGGGTAAGCTGGATGCTTGCCCAGTTGCCTGTATCGGTCGATATATTCTGATAAATCTCCAAATTTGCACGTCGGTTGACAACAACAAGGTCCAACAGACCGTTCAAATTTAAATCGAGCAGGGCCGCGCCGCGACTTCTTGATTCACTGCCCACTTGAGCCTTGTCGCCATATTCTTCAAACGTCCCATCTTGGTTTTGAATCAACAGGCTGTTGGGATCGGCCATAGCCGAAGAGATCATTTGGTCGACGTTTCCTTTTGCAACAAAAAGATCGTCGAGCCCGTCGTTTTGGATGTCTCCAAAGGCCACATGCCAACCTGTGGAAGGGCGTCCATCATCCCCTTTGTAGGGGCGGTGAGTGGTTATGCCTTTGCCAAAGGTAGCGTCAGTGTAAGTGGGTGTAGCACCGCTGCCTTGAATAGACTGAAGTTTTTGATCTCCCATTGATGTGAGATAAATCTCGGGGAGGCCGTCTCCGCTGATATCTCGGCTTGCTATGCCCATGCCCCAAATCTTATGTTCAATCCAGCCTTGGTCTCTTGTGTAAAGTGCTGGTGTGGTTCGCATATTCCATAGCTGCTCGTGCCCCGCTTTGACATAATAGTGACGGTCGTTAGACACGCGCAAATCTGCTTTTGAAGTGCGCCCCCAATCGCTAAAAAGCAAAGAAAGCGCACAATACCCAGGTTCAAGTTTAGCTGGTTCGGCATAAGCGCCATCAACCGGGCGGTAAAGACTGTTCGCATCACAAGCTTCAAATGGGCCGTCGGGGGCTGACCGGTCCACATAATTGCCAAATGCTAACGTTGGGAGCGCATTGTTGCCCTCCCATGTTGCAGAAAAGGCAGTTGTCCACTGCTCACCTGAGGAGAACTGTAGTTTGGAGAATTCTTCGAATTTGCAGCCGCCAAGTCCACGCATGATCACGTTTTGACCGACGCGCAGGATAACGAGATCGGTGATCGAATCACCATCTATGTCGATTGGGTATGCGCCAGTGACGGACTTGATTTTCAAGTTGTCGGGTGTTGCGTCTGCGAAAGCCAAATTGGCACCGCTCTCGGTTGTAACATTTGCAAGGAGCTTTGCAGGTTCAGCGCCGCCGGCAACAAATAATTCTGCGAACTGATCGCTGTCGCAGTCAAAAGCGGCCACACCGCCACCCACAAAATGTTCCCAACCGCCAACATATGCATGGGAAATGTCACCTGTGCGATCTATAAAAAGGGGGGCGGCAAACGAGGATGATGCAATTGCCAAGGTTGTGATTGATAGAACCGAACTACGAAACATCTTCAGCCATTTCTGTTAGCGCGATATCAACAAGTCCTTCGATGGCAAAAGCTGCCGCCCCTTTGGCCCACATCATGTCGCCCCAACGGTGCACCACAATTTCGGGCGGCGCTGCGTCAACTTGCACAACAATGTCTTTGATGCTTTGCAAAACGTCGTCTGCATAAAGGAAATCCAACTGCATCCGTTCACCTGAAAGAATGATGAGTTGGGGGTCAAAAATGTTGATCAGGTTTGAAAGCCCCATTGCAAACATGCGCGCGGCCCGGTCAAGGATCGATTTGGCCATCTTGTCGCCGTCCTTAGCCGCACTGATCAGCGTTGCGACATCATCGCCGTTGCCATTGTTGCTTGTATGCTCACGGCTAACAGCAAATTCACGTAATAGCGCATAGTCAGCCACATAGGCTTCAAGGCATCCACGCTGACCGCACCGGCATAAAGCACCATCAAGATGAACTTTGGTGTGGCCGAATTCTGCACCACAACCGCGTGTCCCCCGATAGAGCTCATTGTTCAAGACGATGCCCATGCCAACGCCATTTTCGATGGTTACAACGATGAAATCGCTGACGTTTTTGCCTTTGCCGAAATGCTGTTCTGCCTTTGCCACCAAATTCGCGTCATTGTCGATGAAAATGGGCTTTTCCAGGTGTTTGCCCAATATGCGTTTAAGAGGGACGTTGCGATCTTTGAGGGAAGGGGACCAACGCACGATCCCTTCTTGCGCGTCAACTATGCCGGCCAATCCCAGACCAACAGCTGAGATGTCTTCGTAGCAGTTGTCGATTTTTTTGGTGGCGGTTTCGAGTTCGGCACGAAAGACTTCTGCAAATTCTTTTGGATCATAGCTGATCTTTGACAAGGCGGCTTCATGCTCACAAACAACCTCACCTTCAAAGTTTGCCAAAACAATAGCGATGGATTTATTGGCAAGCTTGGCCCCAGCGATTAAATAGGCGTTGCCACGAGTTTTTAGGTCAACTTTTGGTCGACCGCGCTTAAAGTCTTTGCCCTTTGGCTCAACTGGAACTTCTTCGATCAATCCATGTTCAAGCAACTCGGCTGTGATTGTGGTTACTGTTGCACGGCTAATGCCGGTTTGCTCTGCAAGTTCTATGCGGGGTACCGGACCCATTTTACGAATTTGCAGCAGCAGTGCGCGACGGCCGATGGTTCTTTGATCACCTAACAATGCGGGCTCCTCAGCCAAATTTGGTGTGAATCCAAATCTCCAGTCAATGAATGTCCAATTTGAATCTGTAATTCGACCATATGTTTGCACGTAATTACAGTCAGTTATACAAAAAAATTATTTAATTTGATTTTCGAATTTAAACTTGCTACCCATAGGTGGTCTACGGGAGGCAGCATGAAACGTGATGCCTGACCAACGTAGAGTTTGATTTCGGGAGGAAATGAAATGAAAAAATTTGTAATGGCGTCTGCCGCCGTATTGAGCATGTGTGTTGCTTCGAATGCACTTGCGGCCGACCTTGTAGTTGGCGTCAGCTGGTCAAACTTCCAAGAAGAACGTTGGAAAACGGATGAGGCAGCGATCAAGTCAGCGCTTGAAGCAATGGGCGCAGAATATATCTCCGCAGACGCTCAGGCGTCTTCGTCTAAACAGCTTTCAGACATCGAAAGCTTGATCTCACGCGGTGCAAACGCGCTCATTATTTTGGCGCAAGATGCGTCTGCGGTTGGGCCCGCAATTGACGCTGCGACCGACGAAGGCATTCCGGTTGTTGCTTATGATCGATTGATCGAAGACAGCCGTGCATTCTATTTAACTTTTGATAATGTTGAAGTTGGACGGATGCAGGCGCGCGCAGTTTTGGCCGCTCAGCCTAAAGGTCGTTACGTCATGATCAAAGGATCGCCTACCGATCCAAACGCTGACTTTTTGCGCGGTGGTCAACAAGAGATCCTGCAATCAGCAATTGATGCGGGCGATATTACAATTGTCGATGAAGCCTATACGGACGGTTGGGTCCCTGCAAACGCACAGCGCAACATGGAGCAAATCCTAACAGCCAACGACAATGGTGTTGATGCTGTTGTTGCATCGAACGACGGTACCGCTGGTGGTGTTGTTGCTGCATTGACCGCGCAAGGCATGGAAGGCTTGCCCGTTTCTGGACAAGATGGCGATCATGCCGCACTAAACCGCGTAGCACTTGGCACACAAACTGTTTCTGTTTGGAAAGACGCGCGTGAATTGGGCAAAGCTGCTGGGCAAATCGCAGCAGCTTTGGCTGGCGGTGCATCTAATGCGGATATTGAAGGTTCAGCTATTTGGACATCTCCCTCTGGAACCGCAATCAGTGCCCGTTTCTTGGCGCCTGTGCCGATCACAGCTGAGAACTTAAACGTCGTACTTGATGCTGGATGGATCTCAAAGGAAGCGCTTTGCGTAGGTGTTGACGCCGAAAAAGTTGCTGTTTGTAAGTAACCGATCTTTGCCTCCCCGGCCTTGTGCCGGGGAGGTTTCTACAGGCAGTTTCGCACCTCTGGTCGACACCCCATCACCGATGGCGTAGATTCTTAGAGGCATTAGAAACTTTCGCTACGCTCAGGAGCAGCTTGAAGCGATGACAAATTCTATCAGATTATTCTTTTCCAAATTAGAACTCGACAATCGAATGCTCGGCATGATCGGGGCGTTGATTTTTTTGTGGGTTGTGTTCAATTTCGCAACAGACGGTCGATTTCTAACACCGCGTAACCTGTTCAACCTTTCAGTTCAAACCGCTTCCGTTGCGGTTATGGCAACGGGCATGGTTTTTGTTATTGTCACACGACACATTGATTTGTCAGTTGGCTCCTTGCTTGGGTTGTTAGGCATGTTGATGGGCACACTACAAGCGCACATATTGCCTCAATATCTGGGCTTTGAGCATCCTCTAATATGGGTGATTACCGTAGTTGCGGGCCTAAGTATCGGTGTGCTTATTGGTGCGGTGCAAGGTTGGATTATCGGATACCTCACGGTGCCTGCGTTCATTGTTACACTTGGTGGCTTCTTAGTTTATCGCGGCGCTGCGTGGTGGGTTACAACTGGACAAACTGTTGCTCCGCTTGATGCAAGTTTTAAACTATTGGGCGGTGGCGCAGAAGGCACATTGGGCGCCGGTTTCAGTTGGATTGCAGGGTTATTGGCTTCCATTCTGGCTGTTGTATTAATGGTCTTGAGCCGAAGGCAAAAAGCTGGTCATGGATTTTCCATCAAGCCGATTTGGGCTGAGTACACTTTGGGTGCCGTTGCGGTGTCCTTGATCATGGGTTTTGTCTGGATAATGAACTCCTATCCCTTGTCCAAGGGGGCCGTGAAGAGAATTTTCGCTAATCGAGATTTACCCATTCCAGATTTCAATGTTTATCATGGCATTGCCATTCCCGTTCTCATTGTGGTGATGATTGCGGTGCTGATGACGGTGATTGCCAAAAAGACCCGATTTGGTCGCTATGTCTTTGCAACTGGGGGTAACCCGGAGGCGGCAGAGCTATCTGGAATCAACACACGTTTGCTCACCGTGCGCGTGTTTGCACTGATGGGCGGACTGACTGCAATCGCTGCCGTAATCGCCTCCGCTCGTTTGGGGTCTGTTGGAAATGATTTGGGCACGCTAGACGAATTGCGCGTTATCGCTGCGGCGGTTATCGGTGGCACGGCGCTCGCAGGTGGCGTTGGCACAATATACGGCGCCCTTTTAGGGGCATTGATTATGCAAAGCTTGCAGTCTGGCATGGCCATGGTTGGAATAGATGCACCCCTTCAGTCCATTGTTGTCGGTATCGTTTTGGTGTTGGCTGTTTATTTGGACATCGCTTACAGACGCAGAGCCGGAGCATAGAGGTCAAGCACATGAATAAAGTAAAAACGCCTCTCGTTGAGATGAAAGACATCCAAGTTTCCTTCGGTGGTATTAAGGCCGTGGATCACGTCAGCATTGATGTTTATCCGGGTGAAGTTGTTGGGTTGCTCGGCCACAATGGTGCGGGTAAATCAACGATCATTAAAGTGCTATCTGGCGCCTACAAAAAGGATGGCGGGGAGATATTGATCAACGGCAAACCCGTCACGATCAATAACCCACGTGATGCGCGCCAGCACAAAATTGAGACCATCTATCAAACGCTCGCTCTAGCTGACAATTTGGATGCTGCCTCCAATCTCTTTTTGGGACGTGAGCTTTTGACGTCTATGGGTATGGTGGACGACGATGCAATGGAAGCGGAAACGCGCAAAATTATGGGTACGTTGAACCCGAATTTTGAGAAGTTTAGCGCACCTGTTTCTGCCTTGTCGGGCGGTCAACGCCAATCAGTGGCGATTGCCCGCGCCGTGTATTTTGATGCGCAGATCTTGATAATGGACGAGCCAACAGCAGCGTTGGGCCCTCATGAAACGCAAATGGTTTCTGATTTGGTCAAACAACTTAAGAAAGCGGGCATTGGCATATTCCTGATCAGTCACGATATTCACGACGTGATGCAATTGTGTGACCGGGCTTCGGTTATGAAAAATGGCAAGTTGGTTGGCACAGTCGATGTCGCAGACGTCACAGACGATGAATTGCTCAGTATGATTATTTTGGGCAAACAGCCGGAAAATCAAACAACATAGTGATCTATCATCAAGAATAAGGCAGAATATACGGCCTTCTTATGGAGATGGATCACTCACAATTGCGCACCTTTTTGTTATAAATCCATCTGCTCAAACCGCGCGTAACTCCTAGCGACACACCAAGCGTGTGCACCAACGTGAAAACCCAAACATTGGGTTTACAAATTAGGAGAATGATCATGCGGAAAGCAATCTTGGGCGCAGCACTGGCAATGAGCGTAATCGCAGCACCTGCAGCATATGCGGGCAACATTGTTGAAACAGCACAACAAGCTGGTATTTTCAACACTTTGATTGCGGCAGCAAGTGCTGCAGGTCTTGCAGGCGCCTTGTCTGATGGCGAAAATCTAACGGTTTTTGCCCCAACTGATGAAGCATTTGCAGCTCTGCCAGCGGGCACCGTTGAAACATTGTTGAAACCTGAAAACAAGCAACAATTGATCGATATTCTTTCGTATCACGTGCTGCCAACAAAAATCACATCAGCTGAATTGCCAGCGGGCACCAACGATGTTGCAACGCTGAAAAAAGGTGGTGATGAAACCGTTACTGTTTCAGTGATGGGGGGCAAAGTTATGGTCGACGGCGCAACTGTTATTTCAGCCGACGTGATGGCGGACAATGGTGTTATTCACGTGATCGACAAAGTGATTTTGCCATCTGACTAAGCCAGATTACATACGGCAAAATATTAGGCGGCCTTCGGGTCGCCTTTTATCGTTCTAACGCCCCTTTGCCTGCAATAATTTTATCGCGGAATTTTTCGATCCGTTTAAAGCGAGTTGAAGACTGCTTCGCGCCATTTAGGTTGAAGGCGTAGCTTCTTTGTCTACCCGGTGTTAGGGCATGAAATGCCTCTGCCAACTCAGGGTCCGCTTCAAGTGCATCAATTAGCTCTTCGGGCATTTCAACTTCTGTTTGTTGTTTTGGTGCCTTTATGCCTTTTTCGGCATAGCCGATTGCCTCGGTCAAATAGGCTGAAATGAGCGGGCTCATTTGTGTGATCTGATTGAGTTTGGTAAAGCGAAACATGCCTGGGTTGTGCGCGTTCGGGCCCTGTTTTTCGAGCACCCCATCAGGGTCTTTCATCAGGGCCGCATTAAAGAACGTCAGGGTGTAATTGCGTTGGAACGCGCCAATGATTACGATATTGCGGCCCGAATGCATGTAGCAGGGGTGGCCCCATTTAACGGTTTCTTCCAACCCAGCATCAAGGCAGAGTTGGCGCAGGGCCAACAGGCCCGCTTGCCAAATTCTTGTTGAACAGGCTGGCGTGTTAAACCGTTTGCAGCGGTCACAGCCCTTTTTGAAATAGTCATCTACATTTGTGATCATATCAAATCTTTAGCATGATGGCTTGGTTAATCCGCAGAATAGTACGTAAGAACTTAGCGGTCCAACTTAGATTTTTTTGGTGCAAGCAAAATATTGGTCTCTGTCAGGCTCACCCCTTCGATCAGGCGAATGCGGCGCAGCACGTCGTCAAATTCTATCAAGTCCGCTGTTTCAAGCTCGGCAATCAAATCCCATCTGCCGTTGGTTGTGTGCAAGCTTCTAACCTGGGGCAGGCCCATCATAGATTTAACCACCGCCTCCGCTGTGCGACCACCAACCTCAATTAATGTGATGGCGTGGATGGTTTTGTCCGCACTCGGGGAGCCGGTGATGATGGTGAACCCAGCGATGACCCCAGAGTTGACCAATCTATCGATGCGCGATTTTGCGGTCGCCCGCGAGATATTGAGTGTCAACGCAATCGTTGCAATTGGCGTACGCGCATCGTGGCGCAAAAGGGCAATTAGTTTATTGTCGAGATCATCCATCTATCATTTTGCTCACAAGTGTGTACCACAATGAGAAATGAATACTAAATTTTGTACATATTTTCAACTATTCGCTGTAGGGTTCCCCATTGTATAAAGGTGGTAACCAGAAACGCTAGAGTTCTGGGTAAAGAGCTAGGGTACTTAAATGAAAAATCAAACTTCACGCGGTTCAGTTGCGCTGATTGGCGCACCTGTTGATGGTGGTGCTGGACTTTCAGGTTGCATTATGGGGCCCGCTGCTTTGCGGGTTGCGGGCTTGGCGACATCATTGACCGACTTGGGGTTTGAAGTTGACGACCTAGGGGATGTGACACCTGATCAGGTGTCGTTAAAGCTGGCCGGCGCAACTCATCATGAGAATGAGGTCGCCGGCTTTGCACGTGCGCTCAACCGGCAAGGTTATGCGGCGCTTAAATCGGGCGCGACGCCGATTTTCTTGGGCGGCGATCATTCGTTGGCCATGGGGTCGGTGACCGGTGTTGCCAAATATGCTGCAGAAATTGGCAAGAAGCTACATGTTTTATGGCTTGATGCGCATCCAGATTTTAACACACCGACCACATCAACGTCCGGCAATATGCATGGCATGTCTGCAGCGCTTTTTTGTGGTGAACTTGGTTTTGACGGGGTGCTTGAAGAGCCAATTCATCCAGTTGATCCCAGCAATTACCATGTATTTGGCGCGCGCTCGATTGATGATGAAGAGGGCGCGCTTTTGCGATCACGGGGCGTTGATGTGATGGATATGCGCCGCATCGACGAGCGTGGTGTCGTTTCGCTGATCAATAGTGTGCTGGATGCAGTGCGAGAAGATGATGCGATGCTTCATGTGAGCCTTGATGTGGACTTTCTTGATCCACAATTTGCGCCGGGCGTCGGCACAACGGTACCTGGCGGGGCGACCTATCGCGAAGCTCATCTTGCTATGGAAATGATCTCTGACAGTGGCATGATGACGTCAATGGATTTGGTTGAATTAAACCCCTATCTTGACGAGCGTGGCAAGAGTGCGCGTATGTTGGTGGCGCTTACCGAAAGCGGCTTTGGCCGCCGAGTGTTTGATCGGCCAACTTCTACTGGCTAATCAGTATTCTTTCACCGATTCCATGGCGACAAATGTAGATGTTTGTGCCACATGGGGCAGGGCGGAGATCACTTCGCCCAATACCCGCCGATAGGCCGAAATGTCCTTGGTTCTCACCTTCAGCAAATAATCAAAGCTCGCGGCCATCATGTGGCACTGCGAAATTTCCGGTGTTTGCTTCACAGCAGCATTGAATGCGTTCAGGGCGTTGGCGCGCGTGTCGTTTAAGGTGACTTGCACAAAAGCAATATGGCCGCTGCCAGTTTTTTCGTGGTTGATGCGGGCACCATATCCCAGAATAATGCCGTCTCGTTCCAGTTTTTTCACGCGTGCTTGCGTGGGGCTTTTGGATAGACCCACTTTTATCGCCAACTCCGCCATTGACAGGCGGGCGTTGGTTGAAAGGGCATTAACAATTTTGCGGTCGATCTGGTCCATTTGATCTGTCTCGGCTGAATTATCGATACAAATATCGCTATAGATCTATCAACTTTAGCCCATTTGCATTGTAGTTGTCCTTTGTACGGGACAATGGCCTGTTTGCAAAGTGATAAGATATGTCCAACATTTGTTTTGCAGGTAAACTGCATTGGTCAGATTAAGGGTGGAGCCCCATGTTGGACAAAATTCGCGAAGAAATTCGAGCACATTATTTGCCGGACGAGGATCAGGTTATTGAGCGTTTGGTGGTGCAAAGCAAACTGTCAGAAACGGACAGACATGCGATCGTTGATGACGCCGCCAATTTGGTGTCTTCGCTGCGCGATCAGTCCAAGCAGGGGTTAATGGAGACCTTTTTGGCTGAATATGGGTTGTCCACCGATGAAGGTGTGTCGCTTATGTGTTTGGCTGAGGCTATGTTGCGGGTGCCCGATGGACCAACCGTTGATGACCTTATTGCAGATAAGATTGTTGATGAGGATTGGCTCAAGCATTTGGGTGTTGCGGAGAGTTTTTTGGTTCAGGCCTCTACCCTTGGCTTGGTGGTCAGCTCAGCGCTGCTCGATGGTGATGGACCAGGCGTAATGAAGCCGATCGCTCAATTGAGCAAACGTTTGTCCGCACCGGTTATTCGCACAGCCGTTGGCCAAGCAATGCGTATTATGGGCTCCCAATTTGTGCTCGGGCGCGACATTAATGAAGCGCTGAAAAATGGATCGGGCTCTGTTTCAAAGGGCTATACTTATTCCTTTGATATGCTTGGCGAGGGCGCGCGAACACAAGCAGATGCGCAGCGTTATCATAAAGCATATTTAAACGCGATTGAGCGGTTGGCCAAAGAATCTACATTTGGCGATGTGCGCAAAAACCCCGGCATTTCGATCAAATTGTCAGCCTTGCATCCGCGATATGAATATATCAAACGCGACACGGTCGTGAATGAGATGGTTGAGCGCGTTATTGAGCTGGTCAAGCCTGCTGCTCAAGCGCAAATGGGCCTCAATATCGATGCTGAAGAAGCGGACCGTTTGGACCTTTCGCTTGATATAATTGAAAAGGTTCTCAAGCACCCCGATCTTGAAGGATGGGATGGCTTTGGTGTTGTGGTGCAGGCTTATGGCCCTCGCGCGGCATTTGTTATCGACTGGCTTTATGCTTTAGCGCAAAAGCTTGACCGCAAAATTATGGTGCGTTTGGTCAAGGGAGCCTATTGGGATACGGAAGTTAAGCGCGCTCAGGTGATGGGGCTTTCTGGCTATCCCGTGTTTACCCGCAAGGTCAACACCGACATTTCTTATCTTGGTTGTGCGCGCAAGCTTTTGGACATGCAGGATCGGATTTATCCTCAGTTCGCTACGCACAATGCACATACTACTTCTGCGGTTTTGCGCATGGCTGGTAATGAGCGTGAAGGCTTTGAATTTCAGCGGTTGCACGGCATGGGCGAAGGTTTGCACGATGTATTGCGGCAGCAAAATGGTACCCGCTGTCGGATCTATGCCCCAGTTGGCGCGCACCGGGATTTGCTGGCCTATCTGGTGCGCCGGTTGCTTGAAAATGGTGCGAACTCTAGCTTCGTCAATCAAGCTTACGATAAGAAAATTCCGCCGCGCGCCATTGTTTCGGACCCCGTTGGTGCGCATTTGGACCATGTAACGGCGCGCAATACCAACCTACCTTTGCCGCGTGAAATTTTCGGCGTGGAGCGCAAAAATGCCAAAGGTTGGGACTTTACCGACGTAAATGATGTGCGTTTGATCCACCAAGAAAGTCGCAAATTTGCTGCCCCGTTCCAATGGCGCGCGAAGGCTTCCAAGGCGTTGGGGGAAGGGGCGAAGGATCAGCCTGTCTTTAATCCAAGTAACCCAAGTGAAATTGTTGGGTTTGCGGAAAATGTTACCCCTGACCAAGTGCAAAAAGCCATTGGTGTTGCGCTTGAGGGGCAGAAAGCATGGGGTGCCACCGATGTGGTGGATCGCGCTGGTATTCTTAAACGTGCCGCCACTATGTTTGAAGAACGGGCAACGGAATTTTTTGCCTTGGCAACCCGCGAGGCGGGCAAGAGTTTGCCTGATGGCATTGCTGAAGTGCGTGAAGCCGTGGACTTTTTGCGCTATTACGCAAACGAGGGGCTGAAGGCTGAACATCAAGGCGATCCGCGTGGGGTGATTGGGTGCATATCTCCTTGGAATTTCCCCTTGGCGATTTTCACCGGGCAAGTGGCCGCCGCATTGGTGACCGGCAATGCTGTGGTTGCAAAACCGGCTGAGCAAAGCCCGTTGATGGGTGGTTTAGCCGTATCAATTCTGCATGATGCTGGCGTGCCAAAAGACGCTTTGTTGTTGGTTGCGGGTGCTGGCGATATTGGCGCAGCCTTAACCGCTGATCCACGCATTGGTGGGATCTGCTTTACGGGCTCAACCGAAGTGGCCAAATTGATTGATATGCAATTGGCCAAAACCGCGGCAAGCGATGCGATGCTGATCGCAGAAACCGGGGGGTTAAACGCCATGATTGTCGACAGCACCGCGCTTGCTGAGCAAGCCGTGCGTGACATTGTGGCTTCTGCCTTTCAGTCTGCGGGGCAACGCTGTTCGGCGCTGCGCATGCTTTATGTGCAACAAGACATTGCCGATGATCTTTTGGAAATGCTTTATGGCGCAATGGAAGCCTTAAAAATGGGCGACCCTTGGGATGACGCTACCGACGTTGGCCCAGTGATTGATGCTGATGCGCAAGCAGAGATATTGACCTATTGCGAAGGCTTGGAAAAACAAGGTCGATTGTTGCGCAAACTTGAAGCGCCGCAAAAGGGATATTTCGTTGCGCCACACATTTTCAAAGTGGACAGCATAAATGATCTCGAACGTGAAATCTTTGGCCCCATTTTGCATGTGGCAACCTTTAAAGCGCGTCAGCTTGATCAGGTGATTGCCGACATTAACGGGCGTGGGTTTGGTTTAACGTTTGGGCTGCACACCCGGGTGGATGACCGAATTGAAAAGATTGGCGCCAAGATCAAGGTTGGCAATTTCTATGTTAACCGCAACCAGATCGGTGCAATCGTAGGGTCGCAACCGTTTGGTGGCGAAGGACTTTCAGGCACCGGGCCAAAGGCTGGTGGACCAAACTATTTAAATCGGTTCCGCAATGGATCGGGTGCGCGTGATCTTGATTTGGACACAGCATCGATTGGCAAAGATGCCATTGCACATGCATTTGCCGATTTGGAAAAAGGTAAATGGGCCGCGCTGGATGACCGGGCCGCGCTTTTGGGTGTTGAGCCAGTGGCCATGCAATGTGAATTGCCTGGACCAACCGGAGAGTTGAACCGCTTGTCTTATACCCCACGGGGTAAAATGCTTTTGCTTGGTGCGGGCGAAGGGCTGGTTGATTTGGCCAAAATGGCGCTTGCGTTGGGCAATAAAGTTGTGGTGGTAACGCCTGAGGTTTCTGCCCAATTGGCGCAAGTGCAAATGGTTGGTGCGCCAATTGCTGTGCTTGAAGGGGTGGTGGACCCCGCGGTTCTTAGTGAACTTGAAATCGATGGGGTTGGCTTAGCCGCGTCAGGCGCGTTTGCTCAATCGGTCCGCCTGGCTTTGGCGAAACGAAAGGGGCCGATTGTGCCCGTGATCACCAATGGGTTTGATGTGGCTGGCTTTGTGCATGAGCGCGCCATTTGCGTGGATACAACGGCGGCGGGCGGCAATGCTTCGCTGTTGGCGCAATCTAGCTAGGTGCCCATTTTTATTGGCCCCAAGCTCAATTGGGGCCATTAAGATCAAAATGCACTTCAATAAATGACAATAAAAAACCCGGCCAATGAGCCGGGTTTTTTTAATTTCGTTGTTAGCGAAAAGCGACTATTCAGCGCTTGCTTCGCCTTCAGCAGCGGCTGCTTTTGCAGCTTCAGAAGCGGCTTTAGCTGCAGCTTTTTCTGCTTCGCGGGCTGCTTTTGCAACTGCGTTTGCTTCGCGCTCACCGTCTTGAATCTTTTTGGTACGTGCATTTGTTGATTCAAAAATACGAGCTGATTTGCCGCGCAATTCACGAAGATAATAAAGCTTCGCACGACGGACTTTACCGCGGCGCAGCACTTCGATGCTGTCGACAACTGGTGAGTAAAGTGGGAAAACCCGCTCAACACCTTCGCCATAAGAAATTTTGCGAACTGTGAAGCTTTGGTTCAAGCCAGCGCCTGCACGAGCAATCACAACGCCTTCATAGGCTTGCAAACGCTCTTTTTCGCCTTCGCGGATTTTCACCCAAACTTTAACGGTATCGCCGTGTGAAAAGTCTGGTGTTTCGCGCTTTGCGGCAAGTTCTTCGAGCTGCTCTTTTTCAAGCTGTTGAATAATATTCATGTTTTTCGTCCGTTGATTCTCGCCGATCAGAGCGTCCCTAAAAGTCGAGCCAGAAGGGGCGGTTACACCGGTCTTGGTGTTTAGTGACAAAATAGATTGGCGGGCTATAACCCGAAATGGCCCCAGAGTCTATGGGTTTGTTGCTGTTTTGATGAAATAAAGAGAGCATTTTTACGCGCCGCCGTTGGTCGCTGCGCTCCCGTCCCCTTCACCCCCGCCAATCGGTGCATTCAACCAATTCCGAACAAGCTCGGGAAAAGATGGACGAAACAACTTGTTGTTGAGGACCCCGGCCAACTTTTTGGCCGCGCCCGCGCAGGTGCAACAGTTTTCATAGGCCGGTTTCAGGCCGTCATGAAAACTGTGGTACGCACCGCGAGCGAAAACAGAAATAAACACCACCAAAATCGCCATACCCATATGAGCATAACGCGGAAATTGTTTTGCAGCATGCGAGGTCTTCAAAGGCTCGATTATTGCGCTATTTTTAGGTCATTGAGCCCATGAAGGCCTCGCATGTCATGGCTTTTTGCCAAAATCAAATTGCCCCGGGGTGCTAAACCCTTTTATCCCCTTACCCGCGCTTGCAAGTTGCTCACGTATATTACGCCTTGCAATCAATTTGAGACAGGCGAGCATTGCCCATCACGACTTACGGTTGCCTTCGGTGTCAGGCTGGACATTTTGATTTCGGCGCAAAACAGCATCGTCATTACTGTTCACCACCTTCTTCCAACAGGGCACCAAATTCGGTTTCCCCGGCCACTCCTCGCTCGTCAGCAAGCTGCGTGGCTGAATGAAAGACGAGAGCATGATGACATGGGTAACGTTGGGCGGGGATAAGTTTTTTTGTTTTGAGCTGCCAATGGTCGTTGCGCCGTCAAGTTTTGAATGCTCAAGCCGCGCGCTGACCTCGGCGCCCTCGGTGAATGTTTGTGTGTGAGTGCTGGTGATGAATGCCGGGTTTGCGCCCATATTAGACATTATCGGATTTGGACGCTTCCAAAGTTAGACAACTTAAGTAATATCAAAACCATAAATCAGGGGAACAATCAGGGAAGCGTGCGTGCCAAAAGAGATTGAAAAACTGCCTTGGTATCGTTCCAAGAAATACAAGGGTAATTTGACAGAAAACCAAAAACGTCAACTCGATGGATTTCGTATGCAGGAAAAACACCCTGCTACCGATCCCGATAGTTTACCCGGAGATGTTCAAAGTTATATCAACTCGCTTGAGTTTGATCTGATTGAACTTAAGAGAGATAGCTCCTTCTACGGTGCTATAGCGGCCACTGTTTTTGCGATTGCATTGGCATATTATTATTACTTAGGAAATGGATATTTCCACACCTTTGTTGGATACGCATTTTCAATAGGGCTAATAGTTTTTGCTTGGTGGCAACATCACAAGAAGAACAAAGCTCTCTTAGAGGAACTAACACCATCTGACTCTTACGATCCAACTGCAGAAGCTATCAAACGCGAATGGGAAATTACATATTCCGTAAATACCCCCAAAGATACTTAAAGGGACAAAATGTTTTGGAAGCGAAAAAATAAAAGCGCTGAGCCAGAAATCATCACAACTAAAGTAACCCCAATGCCAGAAAAATCAGCATCTGAGAGGATGATGGATTCGGCAGAAATCATCGCAACCGAATTGCGTAATTACGAGCAAGAAGCGCTAAGCCTAGAAAAAACCGAGCCAGATGCAGAATTATTGGAGGCTCAAGAAAAGCTGGAGGCCGCCCGAAAGATCGTAAGAGATGGTCGCCTTGCCTATGCCTTAGTACGCCAATTAGTCGATCATATAATGCACTGGTCGTCTTGGGTGAAAATGGATGACTTTCAAAAATATGTACACTTCGACGCTAAGAATGTGTCTGCGTCACGCACTAAATCCGAAGGCGAGTCTGGAAACATCAATACGGACACGATCTCTTTTACTTTTGAAGGATCAAAATACTGTTGTGTAATTCATGACCAAGGATACTCCTCCGCTCCCGATAGCGCATACAAATTTGGGGAAGTTGAATTTTGGGCTAATGAAAAACTGGCCTTAAAGCTCTCGATGGTGGAGGACTATTCAAATGAATACTCAAGATGGGAATTTAGCGATGTAATGGCATTTCATTCAGGGAAATGGATGACCGCACTTCTCAAGATTTCATCGCAGATTGAGCAACGACAACAAGAAGGGGTGGACAAGTTTTCTGATGATCGCGTGAAAGAGGCTGGCGCCAACATCAATCTCGATTCGGATAGCTAAAGAAGCACTGCTCTGCTCTCAATCATCATGCGGTTGATCTCTCGACCATCTGATAAAAAGCATCGCGCAACGGTACGTCCGAATTTATCCGAATCCACTTTTTCGCATGTGATATTTTGCCCCTTGGCAATATCAAACAAATAGTTGGTTGCCGCTTTGTCCACATAGCGGAAATACACAAGCCAAATACATTTGAGCCTTGTTTCAACTCATCATGGATACTCGGGTCAAGCCCGAGCATGACGGGAGTGCGTGAGGTGGCATAAGGGTGTTATCGGTCCGGGCTTCGGGGGGGCGGGACGGTGCGCTGATTATGGTGAAATTCGACATTAGCTCGCGGGATAGTTGGGTGCATGAGACCTTCGCCGGCCGCATCCTGAGCGTGTTGAAGGACATAAGTTGTGGCCGGCGTGCCCCCTGCGTCGGGGGGCAACGTCAGCGTGGGAGGTTGCGAATGGGGGAAACGTTGGCTGCGAAGGGCACATGTCGGCGTCGAAAGCTTTGGTCTGGCACGCATTGGGGGGTGCTGATCCGGTCCATGCGAAAATGGCGGAAGGCGTTGCGGGTTGGGTCATAGGCCACCAAGTACCAAAGTGGGGGTAAGATCAGCATAGCTTGTGGCTCTATATTTCGTTGGGTCCGGGCCCCGTTTGCATCACAATATTGAAACCGCAGGTGGCATTTTTTCAGAAAAGCGGTTTCAAAGGCGGGCAGTAGCGCAGGGTCCATGGCGCCCATATCCGAAATATCCACGAGGGGGGAAAGCTCTCCCACATACAAGCAATCTAAAAACCGGCGTAAATCGCGAATTTTATCCGATGGCAAGGCCTTTTCAATTTTGGCCAGTCCAGCATCGGCGAGGCTAGTAAAAGGCAGGTTGCCCGCCGCCCGCATGGAAGCAACGCTGATGAGCAGCGCAAACACTTCGGCAACCGACAAACGGGGCGTGGTTTGAAGTGATTGGGGGTCGAGTTGTAAGCCGCCCCCGCGCCCGGGTTCTGAGTGTATGACAAAACCTTCATCGCGCAGCGCGCTAATGTCACGCAAAATGGTGCGCCGTGACGCGCCAACTTCTTCTGCCAAGTCAGCAATTGTTGAAGTGCCATTGCGGCGAAGGCTGCGCACGATAGCGTCTAAGCGAAGGCGAATGTTCATTTCAGGGTTCTACCATTTAATGGTGCCAGTATTTGGCACCATTAGGTTTTAGGCAATGCTCGTTCGCGTTGGCAAGGGGATTTTTTTCTTGTCACGCCCATTTCAAACCCCTCAGGAGCAAAACTGTGTTGCCCTAAACAAGGGCGACATCTGTTCTTGAGAAAAAGTAAAAAAGAGAAATGCTATGTCCATTCCAATCGATTTTCCTCAACCCACGCTTATTTCTCTCAATGGCGTAGAACTTGAAGTCTTTGAAGCAGGTCGCAAAAACAAAGGCAATCCAATTGTCCTTTGTCACGGCTGGCCAGAACATGCCTTTTCATGGCGGTATCAAGTGCCAGCGCTTGTTGATGCGGGTTACCATGTGATCGTTCCAAATCAGCGCGGGTTTGGCGCTTCGTCTTCCCCTTCTGAGGTGACAGACTTTGATATTGAGCATTTGGCAGGCGATCTGATCGCGCTGCTTGATCATTTTGACTATGAAAAGGCGACCTTTGTTGGTCATGATTGGGGCGCTGCGGTGGTTTGGGGGCTGACTTTATTGCACCCAAGCCGGGTGGATAAAGTCATCAACTTGGCTTTGCCCTATCAAGAACGCGGTGACATGCCATGGATTGAAATGATGGAGGCCATATTTGGCGCTGATTTTTATTTTGTGCATTTCAACCGACAGGTTGGTGTTGCTGACGCTATTTTGGACCAGAACACGCACCAATTCCTGCGCAATATGTTCCGCAAAAACGTGCCCTTAACCCCGCCAGAACCAGGCATGATGATGATTAATCTCGCCAACGCAAAAACACCATTGGGTGACCCTTTGATGAGTGGAGCTGAATTGGCGGTTTTTGTTACTGCATTTGAACAATCAGGATTTACGGGCGGCATAAATTGGTATCGAAACCTTGATCGAAACTGGCATTTGTTGGCAAAGGTGGACCCAATTATTCAACATCCCGCCCTCATGATTTATGGTGATCGGGATATGGTTGCCAAGTCGGAAACCCTTAAGGATTTTGTGCCGAACGTTGATGTGGTCAACCTTGATTGTGGCCATTGGATTCAGCAAGAAAAGCCACAAGAAACAAATCACGCGATCCTTAATTGGCTGCAATCGCAGGATTGATCTGCCCATCCGCGCTTCCCTCCCTCATAAAGGGGGGAGGCGTGCTTTTTGCTCAGATGCGCATCGAGGCAAAAAGAGCATGGCGACAAATGTGCGGTTCGGTTAAGTTCACTTGCCTCAATGTTTTTAAGTGAAACGAAAACTATGTCGGATAAATTTCAAGAAATTTTACAACAATTTATGCCCAAAACGGCAGAAAAAACCTATGGCGCGCTTTACCAATATTGCACCAGCGGCCAATGAACGAAGATAAAGCAGCGCGGGCGTTTGAAGTGTTTGTGGCCTGGTTTGATGCGCAAGAAGAGCCGCTTGCTCAAAGCTATGGATTGCTCATTTTAGGCGGTCTAATTGATAGCGGACAGTTGAAAGTCCGTGCGCAGATCTTAGCTTTTTTTGTTGAGCGGGCTGGGTTGGTCAGTGACTATTCTGTGCTCGATGATGACAATCGGTTTTTGCATTTTCTAAGTCACTTTGCTTATTTGGCGGGGTCATGTGTTGAGCACTTAAACGATAAGATCGACGGTTTGAACGGTGTCGTTTCCGCGCTGGTTGAATTGTATTTGCGCGCACCAACGGCTTTGTGGTGCGGCGAAGAAATGCTGGTGGCGCGCACGATGCTGGAAGCAAACTTATCTGAGACGGCTTTTGCGGCTTTGTTGGCCCGGTTAAACCCTGAAGTGGTGATGCAGGACGCTGACAATTGGGATGATGCAGCGATGATGCGTTGGCAAGATGCTGTGGTGCACGAGAACCACAAGCGGCAATTGGTGATGGCACTTCATGGGATGAATGTAAAACTGGCGCGAAAGCCGGCAGAAATGTTTGCGCCGATCATTGGGGCGCATTATGCGGGCATGTTTGGCTAAGGGGGGGAACCATGTTGGGCGTAAAATGGTCCCGGCTCGGGGGCCGGGACGGTGCGCGTAGGGTTCTAAATCGCACCATCTTGCACTTGATGCGGGTTCGTTCTGTCAGGTTTTACGCTTTGAACCGCCTTCAGCTAAATCTTGCCTTTAAACTTTTCCCACAAATCTGGGCGGCGAGCTTTGGTCAGTTGCTCAGATTGTTCTTGGCGCCATTGATCAAGTTTTTTGTGGTCGCCACTGGTCACCACGTCGGGGATGGGCACGCCTTCAAATTCGGCAGGGCGGGTATATTGAGGATATTCGAGCAAGCCATTTTCAAAGCTTTCGTCCATCTCACTTTCGTTCGAGCCCATAACGCCGGGCAGTAGGCGCGTGGTGGCTTCCAGCAAGGTCATGGCCGCCACTTCGCCGCCGCACAAAACATAATCGCCGACAGAAATTTCGATCAGGTTGCGCTGGTCGATGACGCGCTGGTCGATGCCTTCAAAACGGCCGCAAATGATCACGGCGCCGGGGCCTTTTGATAATTCGCGGGCATAGTCTTGGGTCAAGGGTTTGCCGCGCGGGCTCATCAAGAGACGCGGACGCGGGTCATTTGAGGGGGAAATATCATCAATCGCGCGGGCGAGAATGTCTGGCTTTAACACAAGGCCGGGGCCACCCCCTGCTGGGGTATCGTCGACCTTTTTGTGTTTGTCTTTCGCATAATCACGCAATTGGGTGGCGGTTAAAGACCACAAGCCATTGTCCATGGCGCGGCCAATAATGGATGCACCAAGCGGGCCGGGAAACAGCTCTGGAAAAAGGGTGATGACGTCAGCGCGAAACATGGGGCTTGGCCTATTCGGGCTCGAACGCCTCTTCTTCATCGATCACAATGTCAGAAGGCATAATGATCGTGACATAGCCTTCAGCAATATTGATGGATGGGATGATGCGTTTGGTGAATGGCATCAGTTGGGAAGGACCGCGCACTGGACGCACCTCAAGAATGTCGCCAGCGCCGTGATTTTGGATCGCGGTGATGGTGCCATATTTATTGCCGTCTTCGTAGCGGGCTTCCAAGCCAATCAGGTCCGCTTGGTAAAACTCGTCTTCGTCTTCCATTTCTGGCAATTGGTCGCGATTGACGTAGAGTTTTACGCCATTGAGCGCTTCCGCTGCGGTGCGATCAGCTATGCCCGAAATAGAGGCAACGATTACCGATTTGTTCAACCGGGCTTTTTTGATGGTGATCTCTAAACCGGGTCGGTTGGTGCTCAAAGGCGAATAGTTTTTGATCGCCAAAGGGTCTTCGGTGTGGGATTTAATCCGCACTTGGCCCTGAATGCCATGGGCAGCACCAATCTGGCCCATAAGAACCCGACTTTTGAATTTCTTTTCAGTGCTGTCCATGACTTATTTCCTTCAAGAAGCGTTAGAGTGGATTACTCAGCCGCTGCTTCTTCTGCTGGTGCTGCTGCGGCTTCAGCTGCGGCGGCGGCTTCTGCAGCTGCTGCTTCTTTGGCATCTTCTTCAGCTTGACGTTTTTCTTCTAAACGTTCTTGGGCTTTTTTGCCTGGAAGACCTTTGTTTGGATTGCTTTTCTCGCCGCGCTTCAAAAGACCAGCTGCGTCGAGGAAACGGTGTACGCGGTCAGTTGGCTGCGCGCCGTTTGCAAGCCAGTGCTGAATGCGTTCTTCGTCAAGCTTAACACGGCCTTCTGCATCTTTTGGCAGCATTGGATTGTAGGCGCCAACGCGTTCGATGAAGCGGCCATCGCGTGGTGCGCGAACGTCTGCAACAACGATGTGGTAGTAAGGACGCTTTTTAGAGCCGCCACGGGCCAAACGAATTTTAGTTGCCATTTTTAGATCTCCTTAGATGGACTTTGAACCGCTCATTTGAGTGGTAATTTGGTTTGTTCATATTCGGGGGAGCTATTTCTTGCCCCCCAATTTGGGACCCAAGCCGGGAAGGCCGGGAAAACGCGGTGCGCCGCTGCCCTTAAGCAGATCGTTGACGCTGGTTGGTAATTGTTTTTTTGGCTCTGGTGCGGCCAAGCTGCCCATATCTGGCATTTGCCCGCCCATTTGTTTTTCCATTTCGGCGAGCATTTGCGGATCCATTTGGGAAGGATCGATATTGGGCATGCCGCCACCGCCAAACATGCCGCCGAGGGCGCCAGCAAGCCCGCCTTTGCCTTTAGACATTTTTTTCATCATGTCGGCCATTTGGCGGTGCATTTTGATCAGCTTGTTAATTTCTTGAACCGAAGTGCCCGACCCTGCTGCCACGCGCTTGCGGCGCGAGGCGTTGAGCAAAGCAGGTGTTGCGCGCTCTTTTTTGGTCATGGATTGGATGATGGCGACCTGACGATCAAAAACCTTCTCATCCACATTGGCGCCGGCAAGCTGCTTTTTCATTTTGCCCATGCCCGGCATCATGCCCATAAGGGACCCCATGCCGCCCATTTTTTTCATTTGAAGAAGTTGGTTTTTCAAATCATCAAGATCGAAAACCCCTTTCTTCATCTTTTTGGCCATTTTGGCCGCGTCTTCAGCATTGACGGTTTCAGCTGCTTTTTCAACCAGCGAAACAATGTCGCCCATGCCCAAAATCCGGTCAGCAACACGGCTTGGGTGGAAGTCTTCTAGGTCTTCAAGCTTTTCGCCTGTCCCCAATAATTTGATCGGTTTGCCGGTGACCGCGCGCATGGAAAGCGCTGCGCCGCCACGGCCATCCCCATCAATACGGGTCAGCATAATGCCGGTAATGGCCACACGCTCGTCAAATGAGCGGGCCAAGTTGACCGCGTCTTGGCCGGTTAGGGCGTCGGCAACAAGCAAAATTTCGTGAGGGTTGGTGGCCGCTTTAATTTCAGCGGTTTCCGCCATTAGTTCTTCATCGATATGGGTGCGACCCGCGGTATCGAGGAACAGAACGTCATAACCGCCAAGCTTGGCGGTTTTTTGGGCGCGTTTGGCGATTTCAAGCGGGCTTTGACCCGCAATGATCTCAAGCGTATCGACGCCGATTTGATCCCCAAGAACTTTGAGCTGCTCCATCGCGGCAGGGCGACGGGTATCAAGTGAAGCGAGCAGGACTTTTTTGTTTTGCTTCTCTTTAAGGCGTTTGGCGATTTTGCCGGTGGCAGTGGTTTTACCCGCGCCTTGCAAACCAACCATCATAATGGCAACGGGCGGGTTTGCCTTAAGGTCCAGCGGGGCCGCATCTGTGCCCAAAACCGCAACCAATTCGTCATTTACAATTTTGACGACTTGTTGGCCCGGGGTAATGGATTTGGTGACTTCTGCACCAACTGCCCGGTCACGAACTTGCTCGATAAACCCGCGCACAACCTCAAGGGAAACATCGGCTTCAATTAGCGCCCGGCGAACTTCGCGCAGGGCCTTGTTCACGTCGTCTTCAGAAAGAGCGCCGCGGCCTGTAATTCCGTCAAAGATGCCGCTTAAGCGGTCGGAGAGGCTTTGAAACATTTATCGTCCCGTCATTGTCTTTTTAAGGTCAATTGTTCGATTGTGCCCCCACATATGGTCATCAAAAGCCCAAATTGGAAGGCTGACGAGCCATAAGCTTTTGACACCCACGGGCGCAACGCGCTGGTGGATGTTGACCCCTTGCATCAGTAAGACCGCACAAGGTAGTGGCTCGAGGTTTTCTCGATCAGTTAAACTTATTGGCTCGTGCAATAGAGGAATGGGGACTTTGAGTCAATAAAGAAGCGCGCCAAGCAAGCAATCTTGATGTGACATGGGTAGTAATTGGGCCTAATCTGCGCCATATAAGGCAAAAGTTGACATTAGGCATAGGCACGATAATGAGCGGCGACGCGGTTTCTTATTTGAAAATGAACGGTTTGGGCAATGATTTTGTGGTCATTGACGCCCGAAAGCGCGCGCTGACCTTCACAAAGGATAAGGTGCGCTGGATCGCTGATCGTGAACAAGGTGTTGGCTGTGATCAATTGATCATCATGGAAGCACCGCGTAACGAAGACGCTGATATTTTCATGCGGATCTATAATGCGGTAGGCGGCGAGGTCGATGCTTGTGGCAACGCCACCCGTTGTGTTGGCTATTTGATGGCTGAGGAGTTGGGCCGCGCGGATGTGACCATTCAAACCAACGCGGGGCTGTTGCTCTCTCGCCTTGATGGGAAAAATGTTACGGTGGATATGGGCGTGCCGCGCCTACAGTGGCAGATGATCCCTTTGGCTGAGCAGTTTGAAGACACAACGGGCATAGAGCTGCAAATCGGGCCAATTGATGCGCCGGTTTTGCATACCCCTTCGGTGGTGAATGTTGGTAATCCACATGCGATTTTTTGGGTGGATGATTTAGACGCGCATGATTTAAGCAAGGCAGGGCCATTGCTTGAAAATCACCCGGTTTTTCCCGAGCGGGCCAATATTTCCTTGGCGCAGGTGATGTCGCCAACTCATATCAAAGTGAAGGTTTGGGAGCGCGGTGCGGGCCTAACAAAGGCATGTGGTACGGCGGCATGTGCGGTTGGTGTTGCGGCTGTGCGCAAAGGCTTTGCGGATGGTAAAATTGATGTGGAGTTGCCCGGTGGCATTTTGCAAATCGAATGGCGCGACAGCGACAAGCACATTATGATGACCGGCCCCTATGAAACAGAGTTTGAGGGTGAATTGCCCGCGGACTTGTTTGAGGATGATGCTGCATGAGTGTTGAAACGCTAACATTTGGCTGTCGGCTCAACACATTTGAATCTGAAGTGATGAAAGACCAGGCCAAACAAGCGGGTTTGGATGATGTTATTATTGTCAATTCATGTGCGGTGACCCAAGAAGCTGTGCGCCAAACCCGCCAAGGCATTCGCAAAGCTCGGCGTGAAAACCCGAACGCTAAAATTATCGTCACCGGCTGCGCAGCGCAAACTGACGCCGAAGGTTTTGCCCAAATGGGCGAAGTCGATCTGGTGATGGGCAATGCCGAGAAAATGAAAGCTGAGACCTATCAGGGCCTTAAGTTTGGCATTGGTGGCAATTCAAAGATCCTTGTTGACGACATTATGAGTGTTAAGGAAACCGCTGGCCATTTAATTGAAGGTATGGACGGGCGGGCGCGGGCATTTGTGCAGGTGCAAAACGGTTGTGATCATCGGTGTACCTTTTGCATCATTCCTTACGGTCGGGGCCCTTCGCGCTCGGTGCCCATGGGCGTCGTGGTGGATCAGATTAAAAAACTGGCCGATAATGGGGTTGGTGAAGTTGTGTTGACCGGGGTTGATATTACCTCCTATGGGCCTGACCTGCCGGGCAAACCCACATTGGGCAAGCTCACCCAGCAGATATTGACCCATGTGCCGCAACTAAAGCGTCTTCGCATTTCCTCAATCGATAGTATTGAAGCGGATGAGGCTTTGATGGAGGCCTTAAGGTCTGAACAGCGCTTGATGCCGCATTTGCACCTGTCGTTGCAGTCTGGCGACAATATGATTTTAAAGCGTATGAAACGCCGGCATTTGCGTGAAGATACGATCAACTTTGTGAATGAGGCGCGGGCGCTGAGGCCGGACATGGTTTTTGGCGCAGACATTATTGCTGGCTTCCCCACGGAAACAGATGAGATGTTCGCCAATTCTATGAAGATCATTGAAGAGTGTGATCTTACCTATTTGCATGTGTTTCCCTATTCGATCCGTCCGGGCACCCCAGCGGCAAAAATGCCGCAAGTGGATAAGGCTATTGCAAAGGCGCGGGCCAAGAAATTGCGGGTAGCGGGTGAAAAACAACATGAAGCGTTTTTGGCGCGTCAAATGGGAGAAACCCATTCGGTATTGATTGAGCGGGACGGTATTGGCCGAACAGAACAATTTGCGCCCATTATGATTGAAGGCACTGAGCCAGGGCAGATTTTGCAGGCAATTGTGACCGGCGTTGGTGAGCATGGACTTATCGGCGCGCCTATTGAGCAAGTGGCATAAGGCTTTGACCTAAGGGATTTTTATGAGCGAGAAAAAACCGGGCTTGTTTGGCCGCTTGTTTGGCAAAAAAGCAGTGCCTGCTGAAGAGGCGCCCACAGAAGCTGTGTCTGATGCAGTTGAGTCCTCATCTGCAGAAGAGATTACAGTCGAAAAAACTGTTGCTTTGGAGCCAGAAGCGGCGAGCATTGCACCTGAGCCTGAGGGGGCTATCGCGCCGCCAACTATTGATGCGGTTGATGACGAGCCTAAAGCCGACACAGAACCTCAGCCTGAGGAAAAAAAGGGCTGGTTCCAGCGCCTGACGTCGGGGTTGAAAAAATCATCTGATCAACTCACCGATAATATTGCAGCCGTTTTTACCAAGAAAAAGCTTGATGATGAAACGCTAGAGCAGCTTGAAGATGTGCTGATCCAGGCGGATTTGGGCATTGAAACTGCGGTTGATATCACCGAAAAACTAGCCAAAGACCGCTTTGATAAAGAGATCTCTGTTGATGAAATTCGGCAAGTCTTGCGCGACGAAGTGGCGAACGTGCTAGCGCCCGTGGCGCTACCGTTGGTGTTTGATGGTCGCCATCGTCCGCATGTTATTTTGATGGTTGGGGTCAATGGATCGGGCAAAACCACGACCATTGGCAAATTGACCGCCAAGCTGACCAAAGAGGGCAAGAAGGTTGTTTTGGCGGCGGGCGATACGTTTCGCGCGGCCGCAGTAGAGCAACTTCAGGTTTGGGGCGAACGATCCGGGGTAAAGGTGATTACGCGCGCCACCGGTGCGGATGCATCCGGGTTGGCGTTTGATGCGGTTAGCGAGGCAAAGGCGCAGGGCGCTGACGTTTTGATTATTGATACGGCGGGCCGCTTGCAAAACCGGGACGAATTGATGGCGGAATTGGAAAAAATCATCCGTGTTATCAAGAAGATCGACGCCAGTGCACCGCACACCACTTTGCTCACGCTTGATGCGACGACGGGACAAAATGCGCTAAATCAAGTAGAGATATTTGGCCAACGGGCCGGTGTTACCGGTCTGGTGATGACAAAGCTAGATGGCACCGCGCGCGGTGGTATACTTGTTGCAATTGCAAAGAAATTTAAACTCCCTGTGCATTTTATTGGTGTAGGAGAATCTATAGGCGATCTTGAACCTTTTCAGGCGCAGGATTTTGCGGAGGCAATTGCAGGGGCGAGCGACGTTACTTAATGCATTGAGGGAGAGGCAAAATGATCGATCGGCGCAATATGGAAAAATGCGTGTATGTGCTGCCCAATTTTGCACCGCCCAATGTTACTGAAGTGTTCAAAATATTGGCCGCAAGTGAGCATGCGTTTTTGCCTTCCGATGTTTATGGCAAAGGGGGCGCTTGTGACGAGGTTGCGATGCGCTTGCAAAAGCTGTTCGATAAGCCTGCTGCGCGGTTCTGCGTTAAAGGCATGATTGGCCAAATGGCAGTTTTGCGGGCTGTCACCGAATTTGCTGGTAATAACCGCGTGGTGGTGCATCGGGCTTCCCACTTTGATTATGATGAAATGGAAGCAGTGGAAGTGCTGCATCCGATCCAGTTTTTGCGCGCTGGCAATCACCATCATCCCTTTACCGTGGATGACTTGGATAATTTGGGTGAAAAACCTGCTGTTGTGGCACTGGAGTTGCCCGTACGGCGTGCCGGTTATCGTTTGTTGCCTTTTGCGGAGTTGCAAAAGATTTCGACCTGGTGTCACGTGCATGACGTGCATTTGCATATTGATGGCGCGCGCATATTTGGTGTTGCGGCTGCTTATGGGAAGAAGTTTAGCGAAATTGCGATGTTGTGCGACAGCATCTATTGCTCTTTTTACAAAGAACTTAGAGGTCTAGGCGGCTGCGGAATCGCAGGGAGCAAAGCGCTATTGGATGCGGTTGATGTTTGGATCAGCCGGATGGGGGGCGATTTACCCTTCCAATTCCCCTATGCCATTTCAGCCCTGATTGGGATGGATAAGCATTTGAGCGAAATACCACATTATCTGGGGGCGGCGCGCACGATTGCGATGCTGATCAATCAAATTCCGGGCGTTTCGACCTCACCAGTGGTGCCGCACACCACAGGGTTTCAGGTGCATTTGAAGGCGGATAGAGCAAAAATTGAACAAGCGATAAAGCATATGATCGAATATGAACGTATTTGGATCACGGGAAGTGTAGCCCAAACCGCCATTGATGGGGTATATGGGTTCGATGTTGAGATAGGCGAAAGTGCAATGGCACTCGCGCCAGAGCGCTGGGCGTTCAATATGGAAAAACTAATGAAGATCGCACGGGGTTAGCAAGCGAATATGAGTGAGTTAAAACAACAGCCGGAAGAAATGAACTGGGCCGAACTTAAGCCGCAGCTGATCAAGCTCGCGCTGGAGTTGGGGCCTTTGGTGCTTTTCTTTGTGCTTAATGCGCGGGCGGGCATTTTTGTCGCTACGGGCTGGTTTATGGGCGCGATGGTGGTTTCGCTATTGGCCAGCTGGTTTTTGCTCAAACGTATTGCGGTGATGCCGTTGGTCACGGGCGTTGTGGTGCTGGTTTTTGGCGGACTTACACTTTGGCTGCAAGATGATACTTTCATCAAACTCAAGCCGACCATCGTCAACACATTGTTTGGCAGTGTTTTGTTGGGTGGGTTGCTGTTTGGTCAGAGCTTACTCAAATATGTATTTGGTGATGTCTATAAGCTTAAGCCTGAAGGCTGGCGTATTCTGACATGGCGCTGGTGTATCTTTTTCTTTGTTTTGGCCGTGATCAATGAGATCGTTTGGCGTAATTTCTCGACCGATTTTTGGGTGGCCTTTAAAGTCTGGGGGCTGATGCCCTTGACCTTGGTGTTCTCGTTTGCACTCGTGGTGCCAATTTTGACCAAATATGCGCCGGACGCTGAATAGGTTTTCACATTTTTTCAGGCCGCCGTTGGTCGCGGTGCTCCCGACCCGGCAGCTCCGCTGAATGGTGCCAAGGTTTTACGAGGTTGAAAGGGTATCCAATGCTTTTTCAATGGCTGGCACGACATCTTGTTCAAAGCTTTGTGCGTTAATCGGGCCGGTATGCTTATAAACAATCATGCCGTCTTGGTTCACCAAATAGCTTTCGGGCACCCCATAAACACCCCAGTCTAGGCTTACCCGACGGTTTCGATCGGCGCCGATGGCGGCGTAAGGGTTGCCCAATTCGGCCAAAAACTGGCGCGCGTTTTCTGGTTGATCATTATAATTAATGCCATAGATTTTGACATCGCTCCGTTTAGCGAGGGCGATGAGGAATTCATGCTCGTCGCGGCAGGGTACGCACCAGCTCGCAAAAACATTCACCAATGTGATTTGGCCCATTAGGTCTTGGGTGGAAAAGCCGGATTGATTGTGCCCCTCAATCCCCGCCAATTCGAATTGGGGGGCTGGTTTGTTCAACAATGCTGAGGGCAACAGGTTTGGGTCTTTGTTGATTTGGCTGGCAAAGAGCGCAAATAGTCCGCCCGTTATGATCAGGGGCAGCAGATAAATCCAAATGCGCTTCATTAGCTTTTCTCTTCAGAACGGCGACGCACGCCTTTTGCTTCTAATTCGGCCAGGCGTTTTTCTTGGGTGTGATAGTCTTGATTGACCAAAAACACCAATGCACCAACAAGGGCGCAGGTGATCAAGTAAGAGCCCGCGATATATTCAAAGTGTTGGGAAATATCGATCATGCGTGTTGTTCCCGTAAACGTTGGGCGTTGCGGCGTTCGAGCGCACGCACGCGGCGGCGCAATATTTCAGCGCGCATTGAAATGAAATGCAGCAGCAAAAACAGAAAAGAAAACCCAAAGAACATGACAAATAGCGGCAAAAGGATCGACATGGGCATGGTGGGCCCATCGGGTCTAAAGACGCTGGCGGGTTGATGCAGGGTGTTCCACCATTCAACGGAAAATTTGATAATGGGGATATTGATCGCGCCGACCAAAGTGATCACGGCGATAATGCGGCCCGCGCGGGCTTGGTCTTCAAAGGTGCGCCATAATGCAATGATCCCGAGATAAATGAACAGCATGACCAAGGTTGATGTCATGCGGCCATCCCATTCCCAAAAGGTGCCCCAAGTTGGTGCGCCCCAAAGTGCGCCGGTGGCTAAGGCAACGGCTGTAAATGTTGCGCCCAAGGGTGCCGCGGCTTTTGCAGAAACGTCCGCAAGCGGATGCCGCCAAACAAGCGAGCCAACCGAGGCCATAACCATTACCGCGTAGCAGAATTGGGAAAGCCAAGCGTTGGGCACATGCACATACATGATGCGCACCGTATCGCCTTGTTGATAATCAGCTGGCGAATTGAAAAACGCTAAATAGGTGCCGAACAGCAAAAGCGCCACGGAAATAATTGTGAGCGGCATGAGCCAATGTTTGGACCACAATAGAAAATGCCCCGGGTGCGCGATACGCGAGAAAAAGCCAAGATCTTGTGGTGTGGGATCAATAGATGCGTTTTTTGACATATATTCTTCTTACTCGGCTCCCATTTTCAACGCAAGCGCTGTTGCAAAGGGGGTGAACACCAAAGCCAAAAGCGTAAAACCTGCCAAAAACAGCAGGGCTGAACTTGCAGCCGTTTCAATTGCGCCGGTGGATAAGGCGCTGACCCCAAAAATCAGGGTGGGGATAGATAGTGGCAAAATAAGGATGGGGGCGATTAAGCCCCCGCGCTTTATTGTCACGGTTACAGCGGCTCCAATTGCGCCAAAACATACCAATGCGGGCGTGCCGATCAATAGGGTGAAAATCACCAAAAGGGTTTGGCCCGCATCCAAGTTGAGCAAGATCGCCAAGAGCGGTGTGGCCGCAATCAATGGCAAAGCATTGGTCAGCCAATGGGCCAGAATTTTTGCCGTCACAATCATTTCAAGCGGCAATGGGGCTTGGCTCATAGCGATTAGCGAGCCATCTTCGTGGTCGGTGCGGAACAAGCGATCTAGCGCCAATAAAAGCGACAGGAGCGCTGAAATCCAGATAATCGCCGGTCCAAGTTTGGCCAAAAGCACTTTATCAGGGCCAATCGCAAAGGGCATGATCGCCCCAACCATTACATAGAACAACAAAACCGTCATCGCATCGCCACCAATCCGAGTGGCGAGTTTGATGTCGCGTTTCACAACGGCCCAGAACGCTCTCATGCTGGCGCTCCGTTGATCAGAACTGTTTTGATTTTTTCGGCTGGTACATTGGGAATGTCTAAATGAGTGGCGGCAATGATGATGCCACCCTTTTGGGAATGTCTAGCGATGAGGTTGCCCACCCAAGCGTCGCCTTGTTTATCAAGGGCGGAAGTTGGTTCGTCTAATATCCAAATCGGGCGTTCAGCCACCAGCAATCGCGCCAAAGCCAATCGGCGGGTTTGCCCGGCTGATAATATGGATGCGTCACTATCGGCAATTGGGTGCAGGCCAGCAGCGTCAATCGCATTTTCTACATTTGCGGCGCTGCCATAAAGATCTGCCCAAAATTGCAAGTTTTCGCGCACGGTAAGGGTGGTTTTGACGCCGGGCACGTGGCCGATGACATGGATTAACTCGCGGGTTGAGCGGTTTTCGTCGCTCAAATGAATATCGATCAAGCCATGGGTTGGGGCAAGCGCGCCATAAAGGGCCGCGAGGCAGGTGGACTTGCCTGCGCCATTTGGCCCACGCAAAAGAATCACTTCACCGGGCATTGCATCAAAGGAAATGCCTTCGAAAATAACAAATCCGCCGCGCGACACAGCTAATTCGCGCACCTTAATGAACGTTTTTTCAACCATTTGAGCCATTTGATCCATATTGGAGTGATATTGGATTAAAGTAGAGGCTGGCAAGAGGAGAATATTTTCATTATAAAGCGCGCGAACACCTCCGTGGGGACAGAGGTGATCATTTCATGCTTTATGATCAAAAGCACATCTAGCGCTTTTGGTCGGGGCAAGTTTGAAATTTGAATGGACAGGCAGACGCCGTGACAGGATCCCCTTTGAACAGCTTTTACGTCAGACAGATTATAACGGACAGCTTTGGGCAACTTTGCGGCTTTAGTGTTGGCTCGGGTTTCAAGAGAAACCGCTCACGCATGTCCTGTGCACGTCAAAATCTACATTTTCACTGGTCTCCAAAGCTTGGTTTTTCGCGCAAAGAACCCTAGCTCTGGATTAAAGACTGTTCAAAATTTCTTGCCAGACGCAAGACGTTAAAATATTGATGCGCTTAGTTCGCTTTCGTGGCTTCTCTCAGGAACAAGTGAGGTCGTTTTGAAAGCAATATCAGGAATGGAAGGTTGCAAACCATGGGCTTATATACGGATTATTTTAACGAGATTGAAACTCGAAAAGCTGACGGATTGCACCCTAAGCCAATTGATGATGGTGGGTTGGTTGCAGAACTTGTTGCGCAGATCAAAGATGAGGGCAATGAGCACCGCAAGGAAAGCTTGAACTTCTTCATTTATAACACATTGCCAGGCACGACCAGTGCGGCAGGTGTTAAAGCCAAGTTCCTAAAAGAGATCATTCTTGGACAATCTGTTGTTCAAGAGATTACGCCAGATTTTGCTTTTGAGCTTTTGTCACACATGAAGGGTGGCCCTTCGATTGAAGTGCTGTTGGATTTGGCGCTGGGTGATGACGTAGCGATTGCTGAACAAGCAGCTGACGTGTTGAAAACCCAAGTGTTCCTTTATGATGCGGATACGAGCCGCCTGAAAGAAGCTTTTGAAGCGGGCAATGTGATTGCTAAAGACATTCTTGAAAGCTATGCGAATGCGGAGTTTTTCACCAAGCTTCCCGGCGTTGAAGAAGAAATTAAAGTGGTGACTTATATTGCTGGGGAAGGCGATATTTCGACGGATTTGCTGTCACCTGGCAATCAAGCGCACTCGCGTTCAGACCGCGAATTGCACGGCAAATGCTTTATTTCGGACAAAGCACAGGCCGAAATTCAAGCGCTCAAACTCCAACACCCTGATAAGCGCGTGATGTTGATTGCGGAAAAAGGCACCATGGGTGTTGGCTCTTCTCGCATGTCAGGCATCAACAACGCAGCATTGTGGACGGGCAAACAAGCCAGCCCCTATGTGCCCTTTGTGAACTTTGCGCCGATTGTTGCGGGCACCAATGGCATTTCGCCGATCTTTTTGACCACTGTTGGGGTTACCGGCGGTATTGGGATAGATTTGAAAAACTGGGTCAAGAAAACCGGCCCAGACGGCAAGCCGATCATCAACAATAATGGTGATGCGGTATTGGAAGAAAAATATTCCGTTGAAACCGGCACTGTGTTGACCATCAACACAAAGAAGAAAAAGCTTCTCGATGAGAATGGCGAAAAAGAGCACGCGGATATCTCATCAGCTTTGACAGCGCAAAAAGTTGAGTTCATCAAAGCTGCGGGCTCATATGCGATTGTGTTTGGTAAAAAGCTGCAAACTTTTGCGGCTGCAACGTTGGGCATTGAGGCGCCGCTTGTTTTTGCACCAGCCAAAGAGATTTCTCACGAAGGCCAAGGCCTGACGGCGGTTGAAAAGATTTTCAACAAGAACGCGGTTGGCGTGAAAAGCAAAACACCATTGCACGCCGGTTCAGACGTCCGGGTGGAAGTGAACATTGTTGGTTCGCAAGACACAACAGGTTTGATGACCGCCCAAGAGCTTGAAGCCATGGCGGCGACCGTGATTTCACCGATTGTTGATGGGGCATATCAATCTGGCTGTCACACCGCATCTGTGTGGGACATTAAAGCGCAAAACAATATTCCAAAGCTGATGAGCTTTATGAATAAGTTTGGTCTAATCACCGCGCGCGATCCCAAAGGCAGCTATCACGCGATGACCGATGTGATCCACAAGGTGCTCAATGACATCACTGTGGACGATTGGGCGATCATTATTGGTGGCGATTCACACACTCGTATGTCCAAAGGCGTTGCCTTTGGTGCGGACAGTGGCACGGTGGCGCTCGCGCTCGCGACAGGTGAAGCGACCATGCCAATTCCTGAATCTGTGAAGGTGACCTTTAAAGGCAAAATGGCCGACCACATGGATTTCCGTGATGTTGTGCATGCGACCCAATTGCAAATGCTAGAGCAATTTGGCGAGAACGTTTTCCAAGGCCGCATCATCGAAGTACATATTGGTACATTGTTGGCTGACCAAGCCTTCACCTTTACCGATTGGACCGCTGAGATGAAGGCGAAAGCCTCAATCTGTATCTCACAAGACGATACATTGATTGAATCGCTTGAGATCGCCAAACACCGCATCCAAGTGATGATCGATAAGGGCATGGAAAATGAAGCCAAAACGCTGCATAGCCTGATCGCCATTGCCGACAAGCGCATTGGGGAAATCAAGTCGGGCGAAAAGCCTGCGTTGCGCCCAGACGACAATGCGAAGTACGCCGCTGAAGTTGTTGTTGACCTCGACCAAATCGTTGAGCCAATGATTGCTGACCCGGATGTGAACAATATTGAGATTTCTAAACGTTACACCCACGATACGATCCGCCCAATCAGCTATTATGGGTCGGACAAAAAGGTTGATCTTGGGTTCGTTGGGTCATGCATGGTGCATAAGGGCGACATGAAGATCGTGGCGCAAATGCTGCGCAATCTTGAAAAAGTAAATGGCAAGGTGGAGTTTAACGCCCCGCTTGTTGTTGCTGCGCCGACCTACAATATCATCGACGAGTTGAAGGAAGAGGGCGACTGGGAAATCTTGCAAAAGTATTCAGGCTTTGAGTTTGACGACCTTAAGCCAAAAGCCGCGGCGCGCACGGAATATGAGAACATCATGTATCTTGAGCGCCCGGGCTGTAACCTTTGCATGGGGAACCAAGAAAAAGCGGCCAAAGGCGACACGGTGCTGGCCACCTCAACCCGCCTATTCCAAGGCCGGGTAGTGGAAGACAGTGCTGAGAAAAAAGGCGAAAGCCTGCTTGCATCAACACCAATCGTCGTGCTTTCAGCAATCCTTGGGCGCACCCCAAGCCTTGATGAGTATAAAGAAGCAGTTGAGGGTATCGACCTGACCAAATTCGCACCGCCTCAGGTGAAGCCGATCGACACAAAGTCTGTTCACTTCTAAGAGCCCTAAAGGCGCTAGAAACTAGACAAATCAAGCCGGTGGGGTGACCCGCCGGCTTTTTTTTGTGGCCAGCTGAGCATCACGTCTTCGTGTTTTTCAAAGTTTGTTCGATTTCGCTATTTTGTTGCCAAAGGGATGGAACCAAATACTGGCAACAAACGTTTCGTTTTACTATATGATGTTTGAACGTTGCCGTGGGGACAGTGACGTTTCTCCATCGGCTGTTGGTCGAAAGCGTCCCCTTATTGCTTTTGATCGACACCAGTTTGAACCATCTGGATAGGCAGGCAGCAAATTGACACACACTTCATTGAACAGTTTCAACGCCAGACAGACTTTGGTTGTTGGCGACAAATCTTACACTTATTATTCGCTCCCAGAAGCAGAGAAAAACGGGCTTTCGGGTATCTCGAAACTTCCAATTTCCCTCAAAGTGGTTTTGGAAAATCTATTGCGCTTTGAAGATGGCCGCACGGTCACCAAAGATGATATTGTGGCCTGCGCTGATTGGCTAAAAACCAAATCTTCTGCGCAGGAAATTTCCTTTCGTCCTGCGCGTGTGCTGATGCAGGATTTTACGGGTGTGCCCGCAGTTGTTGATTTGGCCGCGATGCGCGACGCCACCGCAAAGCTTGGCGCTGACCCACAAAAGATCAACCCCCAGGTGCCGGTGGATTTGGTGATTGACCACTCGGTGATGGTTGATTTCTTTGGTACTGGGCAAGCTTTTACCCAAAATGTGGAGCGTGAATATCAACGCAATGGCGAACGCTATGAGTTTTTGCGCTGGGGCCAAGAGGCGTTTGATAATTTCCGCGTGGTGCCGCCCGGAACGGGCATTTGCCACCAGGTGAATCTTGAGTATTTGGCCCAAACGGTTTGGACGAAAGAAGCCAACGGCGAAACCATTGCATATCCGGATACGCTTGTGGGTACAGATAGCCACACCACTATGATCAACGGTTTGGCCGTTTTAGGCTGGGGCGTTGGGGGCATTGAAGCTGAAGCTGCGATGCTGGGACAGCCGATCTCCATGCTGATCCCTGAAGTGATCGGTTTTAAACTTGAAGGCAATATGCGGGACGGTATTACCGCAACCGATTTGGTGTTGCGGGTGGTTGAAATGCTGCGTGAGCGGGGCGTGGTGGGTAAATTCGTTGAGTTTTATGGCCCAGGCCTTGATAATTTGACGTTGGAAGATCAGGCAACAATTGCCAATATGGCTCCAGAATATGGGGCGACTTGCGGTTTCTTTCCGGTGGACAGCGAAACGCTCGCCTATTTGGACACTACGGGTCGTGATGGGGACCGAGTGGCTTTGGTTGAAGCTTATTCTAAAGCTCAAGGCATGTTCCGCGATGCAAATACGGTTGAGGCAACTTATACCGATGTTCTTTATCTTGATTTGGATGGTGTGGTGCCAGCGATTTCTGGGCCAAAACGCCCACAAGATCGGGTGAATTTGGATGAGGCGAAGCAAAAGTTTGCTGAAGCGCTTGCGGGCGAATATGCCAAAACAGATGTACCAGCTGCACCGGTTGAGGGCACAGACTATTCGATCACCCATGGGGATGTGGTGATTGCGGCGATTACATCTTGCACCAATACCTCAAACCCTGCGGTTTTGGTGGCGGCTGGATTGGTGGCGCGCAAGGCGCGGGCGCTGGGGCTAGAGGTTCAACCTTGGGTCAAAACCTCTTTGGCGCCCGGATCACAAGTTGTGACCGAATATTTGACCGCTTCTGGTCTGCAAGATGATTTGGATGCGCTTGGTTTTAATCTTGTTGGATATGGCTGCACGACTTGTATTGGAAACTCGGGGCCTTTGCCCCCTGCCATTTCAAAAGCCATTGGTGCAAAAGATTTGGTGGCTTGCTCTGTCTTATCCGGTAACCGAAACTTTGAGGGTCGCGTGAACCCGGATGTAAAAGCGAACTATTTGGCCTCGCCGCCGTTGGTGGTTGCCTATGCGTTAGCGGGCAAAATGAGTATCGACATTACAACCGAACCCTTGGGCACGGGTAGCGATGGAAAACCGGTTTATTTAAAGGATTTGTGGCCAACGCTTGAAGAAATCTCTTCGATAGTGCGCCAGTCAGTTACGCGTGAGATGTTCATCAAACGCTATTCCGACGTGTTTAAAGGCGATGCAGGTTGGCAAAAGATTAAGGTTGAAGGGGGAGAAACTTACAATTGGAACTCTGCTTCCACCTATGTGCAAAACCCGCCGTATTTTGAGGGGGTGAGCAAAGAAATTACACCGCAAAAAGATGTGAAATCAGCGCGGATCTTGAGCCTATTTGGCGATAGCATCACAACTGATCATATTTCGCCAGCCGGGTCGTTTAAAGCGGATACACCAGCGGGTAAATATTTGCTGGACCGTCAAGTTGGGGTGAAAGACTTTAACTCCTATGGGTCGCGTCGGGGTAACCATGAGATTATGATGCGCGGCACATTTGCAAATATTCGAATCAAAAACCAAATGGTGCCCGGCGTTGAAGGTGGTTTCACCAAAGACCCATCAGGTGACGTTGCCGCCATGTATGACGCGGCAATGGCCTATGCTGAAAAAGGCACCCCTTTGGTGGTTTTTGGCGGCAAGGAATATGGCACAGGTTCTTCAAGGGATTGGGCGGCAAAAGGCACAAGACTGCTCGGCGTTCGCGCGGTGATCGTTGAGAGCTTTGAGCGTATTCATCGCTCAAACCTCGTGGGTATGGGGGTTCTTCCGTTGCAGTTTAAAGATGGTGCGAGCTGGAGTTCCTTGGGTCTAACCGGTGATGAAGAGGTGTCGATTGATGGGATTGGTGAGATCACGCCACGATGTGACGTAATCGTTAAGGTGAAATCAGCGGATGGATCTGAAAAGAGCTTTGAAGCGCTTTGCCGGATCGATACGGAAGACGAGTTAGATTACTTCCGAAATGGTGGTATTTTGCATTATGTCTTGCGCAATCTTGTTGCTTGATATTTGACATTGAACAGAATTTGGAGCGCGGCTTTTAAGCCGCGCTTTTTTGTTGGCGAGACGAATATTTGAACGCCATGTTTTTGACCTGTTCCAGCTTTTTTGCACGCGCGATATCGCTCATGTTCCGAACGGGTGAGATGTGTGTGGAGCGAACTGGTTTGAGACCAATGAACTTGAGGATTTGATTTTTCATCAGATTTGTCTGTGCACTGCAATAGCCAAACCGGTAATACCAATCCGGTGTATCAGAGGTCATGATGAGTTCGGCGGTGCGATCAGCCAATAGGCCCTTGGGGAAGGCTTTTCCCTGTTGATATTGGTAAGCGGTGCCTGAAACCAGCAACCGATCAAATAGCATTTTAAGCTCGCCTGGCATGCTGCCCCACCAAAGCGGGTGAGCGATAACAACGTGATCTGCTGCTTTCATTTCTTGCCAAAGTGCCTTCATATCAGCCGTCCAACTTGATTGTGATGGCAATGGACTATCTGTTTGGTTACCCAATTGGATGTTGGACAAAGACACAAGGCTTGTTTGCGCGCCGGCAAGCTGCGCGCCCTCTTGATAGGCTTTTGAAAGGGCGTGGGTGAAGCTTTGTTGGCGCGGGTGTCCGGATAAAATGAGAATATTCATGAGTTACTTCCAATAATTGACCATGGTCAACTTCTATAAAGTTCTTTTTGACCCCGGTCAACTATGTTAGGGAGTGATTATGAATAGACGAGTTGAAGCCAAACAAGTTCGCGCTCAAGAAACCAGGCGTGCTATTTTAGGTGCGTACCGAACCTTGGCGGAGCAAAGCCGTTATGATGAAATCTCCATTGCGCAAATAGCGCTGGCAGCTGGCGTGGGCAAGGGCACCGTACTCGCCCATTTTAGTGAAAAGCTGGCGATTGCAGCGACCATTTTCGCTAAAGAACTTGAACGTATTGCAAAGCGCTTAAAACAAGAGGGTACGTCTGACATAAGCACGATATGTGCGCAGCTCGCATCAATTTTGGAGTGGGCGGCAAAAGACGATGTTTATGCACGCCTAAGCGTTGGAGATGGCGCACAGATTTGCCGCGAGGTCATCGCCCCAAGCGAAGACAGATTGGTGGAACAGCTTACTACGTGTTTTGGTGCATCTGATGCCGCTTTGGCGGATGATCGCGCACAAGCGGTCAGGGCAAATTTGGTTTATGCCATTGTGGTCTTGCGCGTTTGTGCTGATATTGAAGAGGCAAAGTCCGTGTTTTTTCGGCTTTGTGCGCGTGTATAAATCTATGATCGCGAATTTGTCAGCGTGTGTGACTGGCGGGTGAGCGATACTTGGCTTAAGACAAAGGGCATGAAAAACATTATTTCAAAAATTGCGCTGCTGGCCAGCATGGTTGTTGGCGGCGTTGCGCCGGTGAAGGCAATGGACGTAAAAGGCCAGCCGATTGCGGTTTTGGAGCTTTTTACCTCGCAAGGGTGCTCATCTTGTCCACCAGCGGACGAGATTTTGGCCGAATTGGCCAAAGATAAAAATCTAATCACGCTCGCTTATCACGTGGACTATTGGAATTATATCGGCTGGGAAGATACGTTTAGCCAAAAAGAACACTCAGAATTGCAACGCCGCTATGCGCGCCAACGCAATGAAAAGCAGGTTTATACCCCTCAATTGCTGATCAATGGCACTGTTGATGTGGTGGGGTCGCATTTGGATGAAATTAAAGAAGCAACGGCAAATGCGAAACTTGACGTGATTGTCAATTTGCACGCTGAAGGTGACATGCTCTCCATCAATATTCCAAGCGCTGAAATTGCAGTGAAAGACGCGACCATTTGGTTGGTGCCGTTTGTCTCTAAAGCGCAGGTAAAGATCGAGCGGGGAGAAAACCGTGGTCAATTGATCACCTACTCATCCATCGTGCAAAAGCGTCAGCTGGTTGGCATGTGGTCGTCCAAAAAGGCGACCGAGTTGCGCATCCCGATGCCGCAGATGATGAATGAAGGCGTTGATGGGCTTGCGGTGCTGGTACAAGAACGAGCGCCCAACGGTTTGCCCGGTCGCATGCTCGGCGCGGTTTCGTTGCTGCGCTAATCTTTAAGCCAAAAGGTCTTCAACAAAGAACCCCCAATTTGGAGTTTGGGGGTTTTGGCTGTGCATGGTCAATATTTGGGGTCCGGCACCTTGGAGCTGCTCTTCGATTGGGGGCTAAAACAGTCCAAGGGCCGGGGTACTGGAGGCTATGATTGATATATAGAAGCGCAATCCGGCGATATCTTGAGCGAAATGTGACGATTTTGGGGCTTTTTATACCTTGTCTTAACCAAATATTGGCGCAATCATGTCAGGATAAGCTTGGTTAGGAGGTTTGACATTGACGGAGCATTTTTCACCAAAATCACCGGTTAAACTAAAGCTGGTTCATTCAAGTGACACTGTTCAATCAAGCAAACCCAAGCCCATTCCTGAAACCGTTGCCTTTGATCGCAAAGAGCTTTCCACCATTCTTAATGTTTACGGCCGACAGGTCGCAAAAGGCGAGTGGAAAGATTATGCCATTGATATGATGAAAGACCGGGCGGTGTTTTCGATTTTTAAGCGGGCCAGTGAAATGCCGGTTTTTCGGATCGAAAAGGACCCTAAGCTGCGCAAAAAACAAGGCATGTATCGGGTGGTTGGCCACGCCGGGCAAGTGCTCAAACGTGGGCACGAGCTGCACCAAGTATTGCGGGTTTTAGATGGTGATATTGTCGCTTTACGCTAATCTGCGTTATCGAGTTTGCGCTGCATAATAGTGACCCCATGCCATTGGCCAAACTTGTAGCCAACCTCCCCTAAGTAACCAACAGATTTAAAGCCAAATTTTTGATGCAAGCTGATGGAGGCTTTTGCATCATCTGCTATCATGGCGACGGCTGAGTGGAAATTTGGATCGGCTTCCAACTTTAACAAAAGAGCCTGCATAAGCGCGCTGCCAATGCCTTGGCCGTGTGCGCTGGGGTCTACATAAATGGTGATTTCGGCTGAATGTTGATAGGCGCGTTTGGGGCGGTAGGCGCTAGCATAAGCAAACCCGAGCAAGGCTTGATTGTCATCTAAGGCCATAAGGACCGGATAGCCATCGCGTGTCAGCGCCTCTAGCTTTTGTTCCATTTGCGCCGTGCATGGGGCGTCTAGATCAAACGTGATGGCACTGTTGGTGACATAGTGCTTATAGAGCGCTGTGATGCTTTCAAGCCATTCAAATGTGTAAGCTGCAATATGCATGTGGTCGCTCCCGCCCAACAAAAAAGGCCCCGTAAATGATACGAGGCCTTCTTGGTATTTCAAAGCCCTTTTGGGCGATGCCTGTTAGTTGCGATTGCCGAACAAACGCAACAGCATGATGAACAGGTTGATGAAATCAAGATACAGGGTCAAAGCGCCCATCAGCATCTTCTTGCCCATGGTTTCTGCGCCGTCACCTTCAAAATACATATTCTTGATCTTTTGTGTGTCGTAGGCGGTTAGGCCAACAAAGACCAGCACACCGATCACTGAAATGGCGAAAGCCAAAGGACCAGATGCCAAGAAGATGTTCACGATCGAAGCAATGATGATACCGATCAGACCCATCATAAGGAATGAACCCATGCCGGTTAGATCACGCTTGGTTGTGTAACCATAAAGGCTCATCGCACCAAATGTACCTGCAGTAATAAAGAATACCCGTGCAATTGAGGCACTGGTGTACTGCAAGAAGATTGATGAGAGCGACAGACCCATTGCGATGGCAAAACCCCAAAACACAAGTTGCGCTGTGGCGAACTTCATTTTGTTGATGCCCATGCTCAGGCCGAATACAAAGCCCAAGGGTGCAAGTGCAACAACCCACTGCAAAGGCGACCCATAAAGAGTTTGGCCGAGTGAAGTGAGCAGAATGCCGTTTTGCATTTGTGCAACGGCGGCTTCTGGGTTGGTTGTTGTGGTAAGCGTTGTCAAAAAGAACGCAACCACGCCGGTAATACCAAGCGCGATACCCATATAGTTATAGATGCCCAGCATGTAGCTGCGCAGGCCCTCGTCGATAGCGGCCTGTGTGCCGCTATGCGTGGCCGATGTTTGACGATCAAATTGTGCCATTGATGATAACCTCTTTATCAAATGCATCATTTTTGGCCATAGCCTTTGCGCCATGGGCCCTTCATCGCTCAATATGGCGATGGATTGTATAAAATACAAGACGGGGCTGCGTTAATTTTTGGCAAGAGCGGGGATGGAAAGGCAAAATAAAACAATGTGTTGAGTAGGATACGGCCCATTGTCAGAAAAATGTGATGCGAATCATGGTATGTTTTTGGTGTAGGCGCTTTAATATGGGCGTTAGAATATGTGGTCCACGTCACAAAAAGTGAGGTTTTATGCCGCGTTTATTTACGGGCTTAGAAATTCCACACGATGTTGGTTTTGCGCTCTCTTTAAAGCGGGGCGGGCTTGGTAAGTCCCGCTGGATCGATGCTTCCAACTATCACATAACGTTGCATTACATTGGCGATGTTGACAATCAAACCGGCAATGCGGTGGCCAATTGTTTGGATGGGTTGCGCGTTGATCCCCCCTTTAGTGTCACCATCAATCAGCTTGGGGTGTTTGGGGGCAATCGACCTCGGGTTCTTTATGCAGGGGTTGAACCATGCCCCCAATTATTGGCCCTGCACGAAATGCATGAACGGGCTTTGCAAAAGATCGGTTTAAAACCCGAAGGGCGTAAGTTTACCCCACACGTCACGCTGGCGCGGCTAAACGGGGTGAGCGCTGAAGAGGTGGCCAATCACATTGGCCGCGCGGGGGTGTTTTATCCTTTAACCTTTACGGTCAATCAATTCGTGCTCTATTCGGCCAAAGACTCGGTTGGCGGTGGGCCTTATCTGGTGGAAGAACGCTATCCATTGGCGGCTTAGTTTTTGCACGTGCCTATGTTTGAGCGCGTGCTGGGGCATCCAATTCCTTGCGCTTGAACCAAAATATGGTGCCCACGACCACGCCGGAAAGGGCGAGGGCAATGCCTGACTCGGACAATAAGTATTCCGACATTTGCGTTTTGACAAAAAGTGGGCTGATGTCTTGTAAGAAAGAATTGTGGGTGGTGTGCAGCAATACGGCCGTCCAAAGACTGCCCGAAATAATGCGCAACCAATTGATCGCAAGGTTCACCCCAAAGGCCAAAACAGTGAAGCACAATAGTCGCAGCCAAAGTGGTGCGCCGCCTGCATTGTAATCGGCGAATATGAAAATGGGAAAATGCACGAGAATCCAAACGACCCCTACGATCGTTGAGGCTTTTGCAAAGCTTGTGACTTTGCACAACTGAGGCAATAAAAAGCCGCGCCAGCCGATTTCTTCCCCCAAAACAAGAACACACAGGATCAAGATGTTGGCGAAAAAGAACTGAATGACTTCAGTTAATCCAAGTTCCGCCATCGCACTTGCGTCCAACAAAACCAATCCAGTGGCAAGCAAGAAAACGTAAGGAACAAGAATATACAAAAGTGGGATGAGGTAAGACACCAACATGAGTTTTGGCGATCCTAATCTCCAGCCAAAGCCTTTGAGGGATTTTGTGAAAAACCAACTGGTGCCCAGCCCAACGATGGCGGGCGAGAGCATGAGGGTCAAGGCATATGGGATATTTTGCGAAAGTCCCCGTCCGTCAAGGATGATCAGCGTGCTAAATAGAGCAACGATAATCGTTTCAATGATCAGAAAAGCAAAGATGCCTTTTTTGGTTTTGTTCATTTGTGGCCCAACTCATAATCTGCAAAGATATCTGTAGAGCCAATGTTTGGCCGCGCAGTTGAGCCTGATCAAGAGGCGCAGAAAACCTCAACTTTCTTTAAGCGTTTTTAACAAACCGTCGCTGGCGGCTTCGATGAGATCGAGTACGTTCTCAAATCCCTGGTCACCACCATAATAGGGATCGGGAACATCGGTGGTTGTGCTTTGTTCATAATTCAAAAACAGTTCGATTTTTGCCTTGCTGTTTTTGGGTGCTGCGCGCACCAAATCGACAAAGTTTTGCTGATCCATTGCTAGGATTAGATCGAAATGCTCAAAATCGGTTGGGTCAACGGCGCGGGCGCGCAAGGGCGACAAGTCATAGCCACGCAATTTGGCGTGGTGGGTAGCCCGCTGATCAGGTGGATTGCCCACATGCCAAGCGCCGGTGCCAGCGCTATCGATGCGCAAATCGGAGCGACCTTGGCCAATGGCTTTTTGGGAAAACACGGCTTCGGCCGTGGGCGATCGACAAATATTGCCAAGGCAAACAAATAGAATTGATCGGATCAAGGTGGGCTCGATTTCGGTTTTTGTTAAGACTTCATTCACCTTGAAAGGTGAAACAAGACAAAAGGTTTGGCAAGCGCCAAAATACCGCCCAATTTTGGACTATGTTGGCATTTGTATAAAATGGTTGCGATTTTTGCAGCTTGGTAACTTCGTTGGCGGATAATAGGCGGGAAGCGGGTATTTTGGACAGGAACCCAGAGATGATGACGGCAAAGAACATGAAAAAATTCGCACTGGCAGCTGGATTTGCTGCGCTCTCAACTTTTTCAGTTGTAGGAAGCGCTGAAGCTGCGACAAAACTTGGTACTTTTAAAGTCTGGACAGCATGGACGGACAAAGACGCAAATGGCACAATTTGCTATATATCTGCGACCCCAAAAGACAGCCAGCCCACAAATGTGAAGCGCGGGCCAATTCATTTTTTGGTGACGCATAGAATGGCAACAAAACAAAAGAACGAAGTTGCGACAATGATTGGCTATCCGTTCAAGGATAAAGCTGAAGCATCAGCAACAGTTGATGGCAAAGCCTATCCGATGGTTACCGACCCAAAACTAGAAGCTGGTTGGCTCTATAAAGAGCATGAAAATGGTTTTGTTGAAGCAATGAAGCGAGGCACCGAAATGGTGGTACGTGGCATTTCTTCTCGTGGCACCCGCACAACCGACACTTATTCATTGTCTGGCGTAACGGCTGCGATGAATGAGATCGATAAGGCGTGTAAATAGAATTTGCTGCACGAATGTTGGTTTTGTGGTTTAGTGCCACAAACCAACAGTGCTCAACATAGTTTGCTTAATTTCATGCGTCGCCAACTCATTAAAACGATCATCTCTTTCTGCGTTTTGGCGCTGGCCGCTTTGCCGCAAAGTGCTGTTGCGCAATCTGTGCAGTCGCTTGGCGATTTTAAAGCCTGGTCGGCTTACTCAACGACCCGCTCTGCAACACCATTTTGCTTTATTCACTCGAAACCGATTTCAGTTGAACCGGAATTGGAAGGCATGGAGCAACCCTATTTTTATGTGACCCACCGCCCCAGCGAAGGGGTGGCGCATGAGATGAATTTGGTGGCTGGGTTTGAATTGGGAACAGATAGTTTGGCCGTGATCAAAATTGGCGGCAATGAGTTTTCCATGTTTACCCAACAAGACTCAGCTTGGCTTGAAGATCCTTCTTTGTCGGGCGAAATGGCCTCTGCCATGCGGCGTGGTACCACCATGGAATTTGAAGGTGTGAACAAGCAAGGTGCGCGCGTTACCTTGACATTTTCACTGTCTGGGGCCACCGCATCGATGCGCAAAATCGACAGTGCGTGCAACCAATAAAGCCAACACAGCGCAAAGATGTTGGCGTTTTTGCATTGTGTGTGATAGGTGAGCCAACCTTAAATTTTCAAACGCGAATTGAGATGGGCCAGTTCCTTGATAGAATTGGCATCGCGTAGGTGGTGAATAAATGGCTATTACCCTTGATTTAGCCGCTGCAAAACCTGCAGCGGAAAAGAAACAGTCCCTGATTGGTATGGATCGCGCGCAGTTGAGCGAAGCGTTGGCGTCACTTGGTTTGCCTGAAAAGCAAATTCGGATGCGTGTTTCCCAACTGTGGAACTGGCTCTATGTTAATGGTGTGACCGACTTTGACGATATGTTGAATATCGCCAAAGGCCTGCGCGATCAGCTCAAGGAAAAGTTTGTTCTCAACCGACCTGAAATCGTGTCCGAGCAAGTCTCAACAGATGGCACCCGTAAATGGTTGTTCCGTTTTACTGACCCCGCACAACCCCATATGCCGCCAGTGGATGTTGAAACGGTTTATATCCCAGAAGAAGATCGCGGCACCCTTTGTGTATCTTCGCAAGTGGGTTGCACGCTGACCTGTACATTTTGCCACACGGGCACACAGAAGCTGGTGCGTAACCTGACGGCTGGTGAAATTGTTTCCCAAGTGCTGATGGCGCGCGAGCGTTTGGGCGATTATGCGGGCGGCACGCGCCCCACAGATGGTGTGGTGCCCAAAGAGGGCCTGCGCACGGTCACCAATGTGGTGATGATGGGCATGGGCGAGCCGCTTTATAATACGGAAAATGTTAAACGAGCGATGTTGTTGATGGCAGATGGTGATGGGATTTCCCTATCTAAACGCCGTATTACTTTATCGACTTCGGGTGTCGTGCCCGCGATTGCTGAAATTGGCGAAGAAACCGGCGTGATGTTGGCGATTTCCCTGCACGCTGTGCGCGATGAGTTGCGCGATATTTTGGTGCCGATCAACAAGAAATACCCGTTGGCAGAATTGCTTGATGCTTGTCGCAATTACCCAGGCGTATCCAACGCGCGTCGGATCACGTTTGAATATGTGATGCTTAAGGGCATCAACGATTCTATTGCGGACGCAAAAGCGCTGGTGCGCTTGCTTGACGGTATTCCAGCGAAAATCAATTTGATCCCGTTCAACCCTTGGCCAGGTTCAGAATATGAATGTTCAAGCTGGGCGCAAATTGAGAAATTTGCGGATGTGGTGAATATTGCTGGTTATGCTAGTCCAGTGCGCACCCCGCGTGGTCGCGATATTTTTGCGGCTTGTGGGCAGCTGAAATCTGAAAGCGAACGGTTGAAGAAAAAAGACCGGGATGCCTTGCAGGTAGGGTCATAAAACTAAGCTAGGGGTTAGGCCTGGTCTAATACCCATTGGCAAACGGTTTGCACCGCTGCGCGCTGGTTTTGTGCTTTTGTCATCAGATAAAATTGAATGTCTGTTTGAAGATCATATTCTTTGGGCAAGGCGCGCACCAGCTTGCCAGTTTTTAAGATCTCTTCCACCAGCATAAAAGGCACTAAGGCAATGCCAAGGCCATTGATGGCGGCATCGATAGCGTGGTTTGTTTGGCCAAAATCGAGCGGAATTGAGGGTAAATCAACAGCGAATGTGGTCGACCATTTTCGCCAAAAGTGATGGCCGTCATTGATGAGGGTCAGGTTTGCTAGATTTGTAACAGTAGGTAAGGCGGACTTTACCAAAGCTGGACTGGCAACAGCGATCAGCAAATTGGAAAGAATTGGTTTTGCGTCCAGATCTTCACTGGGTGTGCCGCCCCAACGAAGGGCAATATCAATGGCGTCAGGTCCGGTGAAGCGGCGAAGCTTTTCTGACGCATCTATGGTGATTACGATATCTGCGTGGTGCACATAAAAACTGGAAAGCTTTGGAATTAGCCAGCGGCTGGCAATTGAGGGGGTCGTGCTGACCGTAACCTGATTGGCGCTGGTTTGATGATTGGTGCTGAGTACGGCCGTTGCTTCGCCAATGCGCTCGAGGGCAGGTTCGATTTCTGCAAGATATATTTTGCACGTTGAGGTGGGTCTTAGACCTCGCGCCCATCGTTCAAAAAGCTTAAATCCAATCTCAGCTTCAAACTGCCTTACTTTTTGCGCAACAGCGCCCTGGGTCACCCCCAGCTGTTCGGCTGCGGCGCTGAAACTTCCAGAATTGGCTGTGGCGCGCAGCGCGCGCAAGGTCAGAATGCTGGGTAAACGTTGTTGCATGTTTGCTCAAGATGATAGAATTTCTACTATCTTGTGCCACAAATATTGATTTGTGTCGAGATAGTGTGGCTGTCATGGTGGTAGAAATTCTATTCTATGAGGTTGATTATGACGGATTTAAAGGTTGCACTTATCGTTGGTGGTGGCAGTGGAATTGGCGCGGATGCCGCCCGTCACTTTTCTGAAAATGGCTGGCAGGTTGCCATCCTTTCCTCTTCAGGAAAAGGGGAAGCACTGGCCCAAAAGCTTGGCGGCATTGGGGTGACGGGTAGCAACCAAAGTGTTGCGGACTTGCAAAAACTAACGGATCTGGCCTTGGCTCACTGGGGGCGCATTGATGCGGTTGTCTCAAGCGCTGGACATGGTCCTAAAGGTCCTGTGCTTGAGATATCGGATGATGACTGGCATGTGGGCATGGATGTTTATCTGCTGAATGTCATCCGGATTGCTAAAATCGTTGAACCGATCATGCAAAAGCAAGGCGGTGGTTCATTCGTCAATATTTCTACTTATGCCACTTTTGAGCCAGAGGCTCTGTTTCCGACGTCAGGGGTTTTTCGTGCCGCCTTGGCCGCTTTTACAAAGCTATTTTCGGACAAATATGCATCCGACAATATTCGGATGAATAATGTGCTGCCCGGTTTCATCGACAGTCTGCCAGAAACTGAAGATCGGCGTGCGCGCATTCCAATGGGACGTTATGGCCATGTTGAAGAAGTGTCTAACCTTATTGAGTTTTTGGCCTCGGATAAATCAAGCTATATGACCGGTCAAAACATTCGGGTGGATGGCGGTATTACGCGATCTGTTTGAACAATTACACTTGTTGGGATTGTCGCCATTGAGTTGGTGACAATTGATGATGTTTTTGCCACGCGCGGCGGAAATGGCGGGACGAGCCGAAACCCAAATCTCCCACCAGATGTTCAATGTTGATCTGTTCAGCACGCAGGGCATTCTCTGCAATGGCGATGCGCAGACCGTTGACATAGTCGGGTACGGACAGGCCTGTTTGATTGTTGAACAAGCGCGAGAAATGTCGCGCGCTCATATGGGCGTGTTTGGCCAAAGAACCCACATCCCAATCCTTTGTCGGATCGGCTGCAATAAGGTCCTGAATGCGGTGAATGGTGGGGTGCAGGTGAGAGCGGCCCTGCAACCAGGGTGAAAGCTGGGGGGCATCGCCATTGCGACGCGCATAGACCACCATATGTTTGGCGATCTCAGCGGCGGCGGCAATGCCCAACTTCTTGCCCACAATATGCAACATCAAATCGGTGCCGGAGGTGATGCCGGCGCTGGCAAAACGGTTTCGATCCTCCGTAAACAGCCGGTTTTCTTCGATCTTGATTTGCGGGCTTATGCTGCGCAATTCTTCCAAACAGTCGTGATGGGTTGTGCAGCGATATCCATCAAACAGGCCCGCCCGTGCGGCCAGCAAAGCGCCGCTGCAGATGGTGAGCAGGGTCTGCTTGGCAGTGAAAGTGGCACGTAGCCATTCAACGATCTTTTCATTGTCTGCCGTCCGCTGCGCCGCAGAAGGGCTGGGCAAATCCCCCAAAATGTCCTTTGTTGTGCCTGAGACCATCAAAAAACAGTTTGGTTGCAACTGATTGGGCAATTTAGATAGGCCTGAGACCTTTAGTCCCGCCGAGGTCATCATTTCATCACGGGGGGCGATATATTGCACATCAAAGATGATTTCAGATTGGATTTTGTTGGCGCGGCGCAGCACTTCGGCGGGCCCTGCGAAATCCAACATCAATGGGTTGGGGGCCAATAGAATATGAACCTTGATATGCTGCGCCATATTTTTCCTACTCTGAGAAATGGACGATGGCATCGTCAACGCTGCGTATGGTGGCGAAGCGGCCAGACAATACGGTTTCGGTGCGATGTTTGATTTGCTCCGCGGTGAGCAAGGAGCCATCGGGGTGGTTCATATCAAACGTTAGGGTCGCTTCGGTGACATAATTGACTTTATAGCCAATGTCAGAGCCGTGGCGCGTGGTGGTTTCGCAGCATTGCTCGGAGCGGATGCCACAAACGGTTATCTCGTTGATGCCGTTTTCTTTGAGCCAAATATCAAGCGTTGTACCGGCAAAAGCGGAGTGGCGGTGCTTTTCAATAATGGTGGCGGGTTCAATTTTAATCGGCGCGAGGGTTTTGATGTTGCCAGAAGCTTTTGAAAATGCGCCTTCAGGTTCCACGTGAAAGATTTGCACAATGGGTATGCCAGCCTCTTGCGCCCCATCGATCAGCTTTTGAGTGGCTTCAATGAAGGCGGGGACGTATTTTTCTTGATAATAGTCGCGCTTGGGAAAACTCTCTTGCACATCGACAACAAGGAGCGCTTGGTTGGTATGGGACATGCTCTGCCTCTCTCTCAGTTTGAGTTTGGGGGCAGAATGGCCTTTCTTTCAAGAAGAATATACGTTCGAGTAGGTCAGCAAGAGGACAATTTAGGCCAAAAGGCGCCATATTAGTCCTCGTTGTAAATCCAATCGATCTTAAAATCACCTTTGCCTGATGGGGCAAGAATGGGCTGGAGTTCCGCCAAGATCAGTTTGAGCTCTTCAACCAGCGTGAAAGGGGGATTGACGATGATCATGCCCGTGCCATGCAAGGTTGGTGGGAATGTTGGTTGGTGAATGTTGAACTCGACCCGCAGCACTTTTTTGATACCGGTGTTGTAGAGCTGGGTCGCGAAAACTTCTTTTTGCGCCACGTCTTTGATCGGGTACCAAAGCATATAGGTGCCTGTGCTAAAGCGCTTGTGGGCGCGGAATAGGCCAGACCCCATGCGGGTAAATTCGTCAGGTTTTTCAAAAGGTGGATCAACCAGAACGATGCCGCGCTTTTCTTTAGGGGGCATATGCGCCACCAGCGCTTGCCAGCCATCCAACTCAATCGCCTTAACTTGGATGTCACCCTCAAAATGAGATTTAAGTCTGATAGCATCTCTTGGGTGCAATTCTGTGGCAGTCAACCGGTCTTGTTCGCGCAACAATTTACGCGCGAGCAATGGGGAACCGGGATAAAGCTTAAGCGTGCCCGATGTGTTCAAGCTTTCAACCACGTCTAAATAGGGTTTGATCAATTCGTCGAGCGCTTTTGAGCGTTTGGCGTTCATGAGCGCTTGAATGCCATTTTTCCACTCGGGTGAGCGTTGGGCTTCGTCGCTCGTTAGGTCATAAAGGCCGATGCCTGCGTGGGTGTCGAGCACCCGAAACCCCTTATCCTTTTTTTGCATATAGCAAATGATGCGGGTGAGGATAATGTGTTTGATGACGTCAGCGAAATTGCCAGCGTGGAAGGCGTGTCGGTAGTTCATGAAAGTCTAATGTCTCGCTTGAGCGGTCAGAATGATAGCGGCAAAGCTGGCGAATACGGCGGCAAATCCATAGTTGAGCATACGGCCAATCCATTTGGATTTGGTCAGGGTGACGGAAAGCCAATCGGCGGCAAATATCATCGCAGCCGTGATGGGTAAGCTGATGATGACGAAGAATACGCCCAAGGTGCAAAGTTTATAGGCGGCATAGGGGTCGGTGGCGGAAACAAACTGGGGCAAAAACGTGATGAAAAACAGCACGATTTTTGGGTTCAGCAAATTAATGCCAATGCCGGTGAGGTAGCTTTTGAATAGCGAAGGCGTTTTAGCGCTTGATTTGCTGGTCATGGCGAAATCACCGCCCGAACGTAGCGCAGAAAAAGCCAGCCAAAGCAAATAGAGCGCACCAACAATTTTTAGCGCAAGGAATGCAACTGGCGCGGCGGCAATCAGCACGGAAATGCCAAGTGCGACAAGTAATGTATGCACCAAAATGCCCGAACAAGCGCCCGCTAAAGCGGCAAGACCATGGGCGCGGCCATGGTTGAGGGCACGGGACAAAAACAGCGCCATATCCGGGCCTGGGGTGATGGCCAAAATGATCCCGGCCACACTAAAGGCGACCAACATGGGCCATTCGGGTATAAAGATGTGCAGTAGATCTTGCATTGTTTCGTCCTTGCGGGCCTCAAAGCCCCTGTTTGGGCCATATGAGCCAGCAATTGGACGTTTGTCTAGCAAAATGACATTGCACCGATCCGGTGGTTTGCCATATGGTGGCAAAAATCCTTGGAACTTGAACAAAGAACAGCGTTTTTCATGAGCAAAGACATCAATAAAGTTGTGCTCGCCTATTCTGGCGGCCTTGATACCTCGATCATCTTAAAGTGGCTCAAAGTGGCCTATGATTGCGAAGTGGTGACCTTTACCGCTGACCTTGGTCAGGGTGAAGAGTTGGAACCCGCCCGCAAAAAAGCGGAACTGATGGGCATCAAGGAAATCTATATTGAAGATGTGCGCGAAGAATTTGTGCGCGACTTTGTGTTCCCCATGTTCCGGGCCAATGCGCTTTATGAGGGGGTCTATTTGCTCGGCACGTCAATTGCGCGGCCTTTGATTTCGAAGCGTTTGGTTGAGATTGCCCATGAAGTTGGCGCAGATGCGATTTCGCATGGCGCAACAGGCAAGGGCAACGACCAAGTGCGGTTTGAATTGAGCGCCTATGCGCTTGATCCGAGCATTAAGGTGATTGCACCTTGGCGTGAGTGGGATTTGCAGTCGCGCACCAAATTGCTTGAGTTTGCGGAACAGAACCAAATTCCGGTGCCAAAAGACAAGCGTGGCGAAGCGCCGTTTTCAGTGGATGCGAACCTGTTGCACACCTCTTCTGAAGGTAAAGTGCTTGAAGACCCAGCAGATATTGCACCTGAATATGTTTATCAGCGCACCGTGAACCCAGAAGATGCGCCAGATAAGCCGGAAATCATTACAGTGGGCTTTGAAAAAGGCGATGCGGTTTCGATCAATGGTGAAAAACTCAGCCCTGCGACCGTTTTGACCAAATTGAATGAACTTGGTGGCAAGCATGGCATTGGTCGTTTGGACCTGGTGGAAAACCGTTATGTGGGCATGAAGTCCCGTGGGGTTTATGAAACACCGGGCGGCACCATTTTGCTTGCGGCGCACCGTGGCATTGAATCGATCACGTTGGATCGGGGCGCTGCGCATCTTAAAGACGAGATTATGCCGCGCTATGCGGAACTGATCTATAATGGTTTTTGGTACTCTCCAGAGCGTGAAATGCTACAAGCATTGATCGACAATAGCCAAGAAATGGTGGCTGGTGAGGTGACCTTGAAGCTTTATAAAGGCAGCGCCAATGTGATTGCGCGCTCCTCGCCATATTCTTTGTATTCAGAAGATTTGGTGACCTTTGAAGAAGGTTCGGGCACTTATGATCATCATGATGCTCAGGGCTTTATCAAGCTCAATGCTTTGCGGTTGAAAACCTTTGCCGCACGCAAAAAGCTATATAGTTAAGATGTTAAAGCTGGATCACATTGCCCTTGGGGCGAATGATCTTGAAAAATCTTGTGAAGCGCTCAGCCAACAGCTGGGCGTTTTGCCGTTTGGGGGCGGTGAACATGAACTGTTTGGCACCCACAACAAGCTGTGGCGCATAGAAACAGCTGACTATCCTGTCTATTTAGAGCTGATCGCTGCTAACCCAAAGGCTGAACCAAAACGGGCGCGTTGGTTTGGGTTGGAAAAGTCATTCTTGAGCGAAGATATTCAATTGCTCGGGTTTATTGCCAGTACACAGAGTATTGATGGCTTGGTTCAAAAACCGCCATTTGATCTGCTTGACGTTATTGATGTGACGCGGGGCGTGTTGAACTGGCGATTTGGGATCACCAAAGATGGCGCTTTGTTGGATGATGGCGCGCTGCCCTATTTGATTGAATGGCAAGGTGGGCGGCACCCGCTTGATGGTGTTGCGCCCCAGCATATTGAATTGAAGTCCATGGCTGGTAAGGCATTGGACGGTCTTGACCTAAATTGGCCGTGTATGTTGGCGCGCGGCGGGGGGCAGGCTTTGTCTGTGGAGCTGATCGCAGCGAACGGCGAAACTTTGCGTTTTAAACGCGCCTAATATTGACCACTCAGGTCTGACTTTGGTCTACGCAAAAACTGTTAGAACCCCTGAAAATCAAGGGATTGGTATCTATTTGGTTCTCTTGTCAGGGGTGGGGCAGCTGTGCAATATCGCGCCCGCATCTTTGATGCATTGTGAACTCCCTTTTTGCTTTGTGATGGCTTTAAGGGGAACTTGCCCCGAAGCATCGCTTCGGGGCCCTTTTATTTTTGGGTGATGAATTTTGATGCGCCCAAAATCGCAATGCCAGCAAGCAATCCCCAAAACGCCCCTGATATACCAAAAAAGCTAACGCCTGATCCGGTGATCAAAAAGGTGACCGCGGCAGCATGGCGGTCTTTTTCATTGTTGAGTGCACCAAATGCGGCGGCGGCAAATGCACCCACAAGAGCAAGGCCCGCCACAGCTTCTACCAATATGGCGGGAGCGAGGGAGATAAAGGTGATGGCAAGACCGGCAAATAGGCCGATGATGACATAGACTACGCCCGTTACAATGGCGGCCCAATAGCGTTTGTCTTTGTCCGGGTGGGCATCTGGGCTGGCGCACATGGCGGCTGTGATGGCGGCAAGGTTGACCGCGTGGCTACCAAATGGGGCGGCGAGGGCGGAAAACACACCCGTAAGGGTAAACAGGGGTCCTGCCGGGGTTTGATAGTGGTTGGCTTTAAGCACCGCCATACCCGGAATGTTTTGTGAAGCCATAGTCACCAAAAACAAAGGCAAACCAAGGGAAATGATCGCGGCGAGATCAAAGACCGGGGCGGTAAACACCATCTGAGGCAATAAGGAGTTTGCGAGTTGGCTCATGGTATCTGCGGGCAAATCGACGCCAAATATGATGACAAGAATGAAGGCCAAAAGGGCAGCAGGCACGGCCATCAATTTGTTAAAAAAACCAGTGATGAGCCAAGCCAAAGCGATGGGCAGTCCAAGGATTGGATCAAAGCCAATCGCTTTAATGGGGGCAAAACATAAGGGCATCAAAATGCCTGCGAGCATGGCATTGGCCAAAGATACAGGAAGCTTTTCAACGGCACGTCCAAAGGGGCGCCAAACCCCAGAAATGATGATCAGCGTCGCACACACAAGAAATGCGCCAACGGCGGCGGCAAAACCGCCTGAAAGCTGCCCGGACGTGACCATTAGCGCCGCGCCCGGAGTTGACCATGCCACCGAAATTGGCATTTTACGTTGTGCGCTTAAAATGATCGCGCAAACCCCCATGGCGATGCACATGGCGGTGAGGCCGCTGGCTGCTTGTTCGGGACTTGCGCCCACGGCAAACAAGCCTTGCAAGACGATGGCAAAAGAGCTTGAAAAGCCCACAAATCCCGTAATTAGCCCCATTATAAGGGCTTGAGGAGAAAAATCGCGCAACATGGTTTTGAACTCAAAAGGCAGGAAATGTGTTGCAGCTTAGCGGCCGGTTTGCACTTTGCAAGCCCCAAAATTAAGCAAAAGCCAAGGATTTGGGGCCGTTTTAGCAATTAAAACTTGCCCTTTTGCCTGTTCAGCCTTAAAGCACGGCCAAGAGATGATTTCCCTATTAGATTGGAACTGAATAATGGCATTGCGCAATATCGCCATCATCGCGCACGTTGACCATGGCAAAACGACGCTAATTGACGTGCTGTTGAAGCAATCGGGCTCATTCCGCGATAACCAGCGCGTTGAAGAACGCGCCATGGATAGCAACGACCTTGAGCGTGAGCGTGGCATTACCATTTTGGCGAAGGTAACTTCGGTAAACTGGAAAGACACACACATCAACATCGTTGACACACCAGGACACGCCGACTTTGGCGGTGAAGTTGAGCGGATTCTCAACATGGTGGATGGCGCGATCATTTTGGTTGATGCGGCTGAAGGCCCAATGCCACAAACCAAGTTTGTTTTGGGTAAAGCGCTTAAAATTGGTCTTAAGCCAATTGTTGCGATCAATAAGATTGATAAGTCTGACGAGCGCCATGAAGAAGTGCTCGACGAGATTTTCGATTTGTTTGTGTCGCTGGACGCGAATGAAGAACAGCTCGACTTTAAAGTGCTTTATGGTTCCGCCAAACAAGGTTGGATGGCTGAAGAGCCAACCGGTCCACAAGAAAGCATGTCTCCACTTTTGGATATGGTGCTTGACCATGTGGAAGAGCCACATGTTGAAGAAGGCCCGTTCCGTATGTTGGCCACAACCATTGAATCTAACCCATTTTTGGGCCGGATTTTGACTGGTCGTGTGCTTTCAGGTTCTATCAAGCCAAATGATGCGGTTCACGCCTTGTCAAACGATGGCAAGATTATTGAGCGTGGCCGGATTTCAAAGGTGTTGAGCTTTAAAGGTCTTGAGCGCGAGCCGGTTGAAGAAGCCAATGCGGGTGACATTGTTGCGATTTCTGGTTTGGTGACCGCAACTGTTGCGGACACAATCGCAGCACCAGGTGTAACCGAAGCCTTGCAAGCCCAGCCTATTGATCCTCCAACTTTGTCCATGGCGTTCCGCGTGAACGATGGTCCATTGGCTGGTCAAGAAGGTGACAAAGTGCAGTCTCGCGTGATCCGCGATCGATTGTTTGCAGAAGCTGAAGGCAATGTGGCGCTTAAAGTGTCTGACGGCGAAGAAGGCGACGGCGACAGCTATGAAGTGGCTGGCCGTGGCGAATTGCTTTTGTCTGTTTTGATCGAGACCATGCGTCGCGAAGGTTTTGAGTTGTGCCTTGGTCGCCCGAAAGTGGTTTACCGGGAAATTGATGGTCAACGTTACGAGCCGATTGAAGAAGTCATCATCGATGTGGATGAAGAGTTCTCTGGCCCTGTTGTGCAAAAGCTTGCAGAACGAAAAGGCGACCTGATCGAAATGAAGCCATCTGGTGGCGGGCGTACACGCCTTGTGTTCCATGTGCCAACACGTGGTTTGATCGGATATCAGCCTGAGTTGCTTTCAGATACTCGCGGAACTGCAATCTTTAACCGTGTGTTCCATGAATATGCGCCTTACCGTGGCAAAATGCAGGGTCGTCGCACAGGTGTTCTGATTTCAAACGGCACCGGCAAATCTGTGGCTTTTGCGATGTTCAACCTTGAAGACCGTGGTCCAATGATCATTGAACCCGGTGTTGATGTTTATGAAGGCATGATCGTTGGTGAACACTCACGTGGCAACGATTTGGAAGTGAACGTGTTGAAGGGCAAACAGCTCACCAACATGCGGGCTTCTGGTAAAGACGAAGCGGTTAAGTTGACCACACCAAAGAAAATGTCTTTGGAACAAGCTTTGTCTTACATTGCTGACGATGAGTATGTGGAAGTGACACCAAAAAGCATTCGTATCCGTAAAATCATGCTTGATCCGCATGATCGCAAACGCGCTTCGCGTGCGGCGGCAAAAACGGGCTAAACGTCAAAAGAGATTTTGGTGATTTAATCAGCGGCGTTGGACTTATTGTCTGACGCCGCTATTTTTATGTCGCGCAAGGGGCGGGCCAATTCGGCTTCAAGCGCCACATGGCGACGCAGGCTTTCAAAAAAGCCTCGCAACATATACCCGGTGGCGTCGGCTGTTTGGGTTGGCTTGCCTTCCCCATAAGAAATCAAAACATCGCGTACTTCTTCGCCAAAGCACCGATCCTCATAGTGTTCAGATTTTAGTCGGTCGAACATTAGTGTTTGATCAGGTTTACCGTTGAGTAAACGCTGCAGCGCCGGGTACAATTCTTCTTCTTCATATTGATGCGCTTTTTTAAGAATCGGCTCGATGGCCCGAGCGGTTGTCGAACAGATCTGGCGATCAATATTATCAGGAAGCGCGTCAGCGATCTCCTCCAACCTGTCACATAGGGCTAGTTTGTCATGATGATTCTTGCGCAGATACGCGAGCATTTTTGAACCTTCAATTTGGGCCATCGCTAGATTGCTCTTTTGTTAACAGGAGGTTACGCAAGGTCACACCTTTGTTGCAACCGACTAATATTTCTCATGAGACATTTGGCCACAAGCGACATAGGGTAACCTTGACTTAGATCAACGTAGGCTGTTTCAAGTGAAACTAAGTTGCGTCTTGGCTGAGTAGGGGTGCATCGGTACTTTGTTGAGGCTATTGCGAGAATTATTGCGGGGAATAAAATGAAAAACTTAGGCTGGACCATTGTGTTGGGGCTGGCGGCGCTATGCGCTGTAATTGCAGCCGCCTTAGGGCAGGATCAACTCTATCAAACCCATGCGTGGGTGCTGGCAGGCACCACGGCAATTGGGGCAATTATCATGCTGCGTCGCGTGGGCGTTGTTGGCGACGGTGTCGTCGACAAATCGGGCTATTTAGACGATCCGATTCGTTACGGGGTGATCCTTACGACTTTTTGGGGATGTGTCGGCTTTTTGGTTGGGGTGATTGCAGCTTTGCAATTGGCTTTTCCAGAACTCAACATTGAGCCATATTTGAATTTTGGCCGTGTGCGCCCGCTGCACACCTCTGCTGTGGTGTTTGCCTTTGGCGGAACGGCGCTGATTACTTCGAGCCTTTATGTGGTGCAGCGTACCTGTCAGGCGCGACTGATTTCAGACAATCTAACTTGGTTCGTGTTCTGGGGTTATCAGTTGTTCATCGTTCTGGCGGCAACTGGTTACTTGTTGGGATCGACCCAAGGCCGCGAATATGCAGAGCCTGAGTGGTACGTTGATTTGTGGCTAACTGTGGTTTGGGTTGGTTATCTTGTTTTGTTCATGGGCACCCTGATCAAACGTAAAGAGCCGCATATCTATGTGGCCAACTGGTTCTACCTCGCGTTCATTTTCACGATTGCTATGCTACACGTGGTCAATAACCTTGCGGTGCCTGTATCGTTCTTTGGCTCGAAGAGCTATTCATTGTTTGCTGGCGTTCAAGATGCTTTGACACAGTGGTGGTACGGCCATAATGCGGTTGGATTCTTCCTTACTGCTGGCTTTTTGGGCATGATGTATTATTTCATGCCAAAACAGGCTAACCGCCCAGTATATTCTTACCGCTTGTCGATCATTCACTTTTGGTCACTGATCTTTATGTATATTTGGGCGGGTCCGCACCATTTGCATTATACAGCCTTGCCCGATTGGGCGCAGACATTGGGCATGGTGTTCTCGATTATGCTCTGGATGCCTTCTTGGGGCGGTATGATCAACGGTTTGATGACCCTTTCTGGTGCATGGGACAAAATCCGCACAGATCCGATTATCCGCATGATGGTGATCGCGGTGGCGTTCTATGGCATGTCAACGTTTGAAGGGCCGATGATGTCCATTAAAGCGGTGAACGGGCTTTCACACTATACCGATTGGACCATTGGTCACGTGCACTCTGGTGCGCTTGGTTGGGTTGGGATGATCAGCTTTGGCATGATTTACTTCTTGGCACCAAAATTGTGGGGCCGTAAGCAGCTCTATTCTTTGCGGATGGTCAATTGGCACTTCTGGCTTGCGACCCTTGGTATCGTTGTATACGCGGCGGTGATGTGGGTTTCTGGTATCACCCAGGGCCTGATGTGGCGCGAATATGACGCGGAAGGGTTCCTTGTTTACTCCTTCGCTGAATCAGTTGCAGCGCTCAAGCCTTACTATATTTTGCGCGCAATTGGCGGCCTGATGTATTTAGCAGGTGGTTTGGTGATGGCTTACAATGTGTGGATGACCATTAAGGGCAAAACCCGCAATGAAAAGCCAATTGTTATTGCTCACACCGCATCCGCGCAGCCGGCAGAATAGGGGAGAGATCAAATGGGACTACTAGATAAACACGGCGTTATTGAACGTAACGCGACCCTATTGCTTGTTGGTGGCTTGGTTGTTGTAAGCATTGGTGGCATCGTTGAGATTGCGCCATTGTTCTACCTTGAGAACACGATTGAGAAGGTGGAGGGGATGCGTCCTTATTCACCTCTCGAGCTTGCAGGTCGTAACATTTATATTCGCGAAGGGTGCTACAATTGTCACTCTCAAATGATCCGCCCGTTCCGCGACGAAGTGGAGCGCTATGGGCATTATTCTTTGGCAGCGGAGAGCATGTATGACCATCCGTTCCAGTGGGGATCTAAGCGTACTGGGCCAGATTTGGCGCGGGTTGGTGATCGCTATTCTAATGAATGGCACGTGCAACACTTGATGGACCCACAATCTGTGGTGCCTGAGAGCATTATGCCATCGTACAAGTTCTTGGCAAAAGCTGAGCTTGGCTATGAGAATATTGGGGACCACTTGGTGGCGAACCAGCGTGTGGGTGTACCTTACACCGAGGAGATGGTGGCCAATGCTTATGCGGATATGACCGCACAGGCCGACCCAGAAGCTGATTGGGAAGGGGTTGAAACCCGTTATCCAAAAGCGGTTTTGGGGGACTTTGATGGTGACCCAACTCGGCTGACAGAAATGGATGCTTTGGTTGCCTATATGCAAATGCTTGGCACGCTTGTTGATTTGAGTGCGTACAATGCTGAAGAAAACTATCGATAGGAGCTGATGATGATTGATTACAATTCATTTCGGCATTTCGCCGATAGTTGGGGCCTTCTTTATATGCTGATTGTTTTTGTTGGGGTTGTGCTGTTCATGTTCCGCCCGGGCGCAAAAGATCACGCCGAGACAGCTGCCAAAATAGCACTCAAAGACGATCATGCACCTGAGGGGAAGGAATAGGTCAATGAGCGACAAAAAAGAAATTGACGACATCTCAGGCGTTGAGACCACTGGTCACGAATGGGACGGTATTAAAGAGCTGAACAACCCATTGCCACGCTGGTGGCTGTGGACGTGGTATGCCTGTATTGCTTGGGCGTTGGTCTATGTGATCTTGTTCCCGGCCATTCCTTTGATCAAAGGGGCAACACCGGGCATTCTTGGCTATTCCAGTCGAGGCGAGTTGGCCAAAGATGTGGCATTGGCTGCTGAAGCAAAGTCTGGTTCTGTGACCAAGATCGAAAATATGGAAGTCGCTGAGATTTTCAACGATGGTGATCTGACCCGGTTTGCTGTGCAGGGCGGTAAGTCCGCATACAAAGTCTATTGTTCGCAGTGTCATGGAGCCGGTGCTGAAGGCGCATCTGGTTTTCCAAACTTGAATGATGATGATTGGCTATGGGGCGGCACAATCGAGGACATTTACACAACTATTGCCCATGGTATTCGGTATGAAGCTGATGATGACACTCGTCTGTCAGATATGCCCGCTTTTGGCGATATTTTGGAAACAGCTGAAATTCGTGCCACGGCAGATTTTGTGGCCAGCCTTTCAGGTATAGAGCACGACGAAGCCCATGTTGACGAAGGCAAAGCCTTGTACGAGGAAAACTGTGCGGCCTGTCATGGTGATTTTGGTGAAGGTATCCGTGATGTGGGCGCACCTAAACTCAATGATGCATTGTGGCTTTATGGCGGTACGGTTGACCAAATCGCAACGCAAATTGCGCAGCCTAAACATGGTGCAATGCCTGCGTGGCAGGCCCGCTTGGGTGATGCTACTGTAAAGCAATTGGCTGTTTATGTGCACTCTTTGGGTGGCGGCGAATAAGTCACTTCCAAAGCTACGTGTTGTTCCTTGGAGGGAACATACCCCGGGATGTCTTATGGCTCCCGGGGTTTTTTTGTTTTTCGCCGCTAGACGGGATCGGTTAGGCCGCTTGTGTGCGGTTGAACCGGTTGGCAATCTCAGTGACCTTGCGGCCTAAAAGTTTGGCTGTTTCTAAGTCTGAGGCGATCGGACCATGTTCGGGTCCTTGGTCAGCGTTTGACTGAGCCATCGCTCCCAATGAAGCGCCGAGGCGGTTGACGTCTTCAACTGATCCTTCAGACGAATTGTTGCCTGGGGCCAAGCCCAATGGAACCCACAGCATGCCGTGCTGTGCCGCAAGAATTGACAGTTGTTGAAGCGTTGAGTGTTTATCCCCGTTTTGGCTGGACGAATTGGTAAAGCCTGCTGCGATTTTGTCCTGCCAGCCGCGGGTGAACCAAACTTTTGATGATTTATCGGCGAAGGTTTTGAACTGGGCTGAAACACCGCCCATATAGGTTGGCGAGCCGAATATAATCGCATCTGACGCCTCAAGCGTTTCCCAATGATCGTCAACATCATCAACTGGGATCAAGTGCACCTCATCATTGGTGTTGGCCGCAGCACCATCGCGTACAGCTTCGGCTTGTTTTTGTGTGTGGCCATAGCCAGAATGATAGACGATTGAAATTTTTGACATGGTTTTACTCACTAATTGTTGGTTCGGGCCAAGCCTGATCATCATTCGATGAGTGACTTGCTTGACATCAAATTGCGCATTAGGATAAAAATCACAAGAAGGCACTATTTTGTAATGTAGATACAAAAAGTATACCAAGCGAATTGGTGAAGTGCGATTTGGCTTGGATTTGCTGGCATTCGCTGAATAATGGTGTGCTTAAGAGCGGAGAAAAAAATGTGCGATTTTGAACATAAGGCCGGCGTTCAATTGCCACAAAACCTGTCGGAGCAGGAAAGAAGTCAACTTTGCCCCGTGGTGTTTGCCATTGGCCAATTGGGGGGCAAGTGGAAATTGATTGTGTTGCACAATCTGGTTGATGGGCCGATGCGGTTTGGCGAATTGCGCCGCGCGATCCCTGATATTACGCAGCGCATGTTGACCTTGACCCTGCGCGAATTGGAAGAGGATGGCATCGTAAACCGTAAGGTCTTTGAAGTGGTGCCGCCCCACGTTGAATATTCCATGACCGATTTGGGCCAACAACTTGCCCCGGTCATGGATAGCTTGCGGGCTTGGGGGCGTGCCAATTTTGCCTTAAAGGTTGAAGCTGTCGCCTAGCTAAGACTTCAGATAGGTCGCTCGTACATTTACGATGCAGCGTTGACGCGATGAGCGTAAGCGCTCGTGGGGCGCGAATGGCGGCTCAACTTGATCTAGGGCGTTCACCACTTTCAAAAGGCTTTCCAACTCGACGTCGTTGTTCTTTTTTTGCTGGCGCTGCAAAAATCGATCGATGGTGCTCACCAGCGTTTGTTTGAGAACAATTGTTTCTGGCAGCCCATCTGTTGTGCAAACGCCATAAGTCCCATCAAGAAAATGTCGCCATGTTTCGTCTCGTCGTTGTTTACTGAGTGATGTCAGTTTTTCGCATCCCACATTTTGAGCATGTTGCGCTATCTCTGTTTGCCTGAATTGCTCAAATGCTTTTGCGCACCGGCTTTCAAAATAGGCTTGCGCTTTTAAGCCGGTTTCAATTTGCTCCGCTTTCAAATCGATCAACCATTGGCGTTGCCCTGTGGCAAAGAAGTGAAGTTCTGATTGTTCTGAAAATGCTCCAAAATAGGAGCTGCACGTAAGAGGGGCGATCACCTCATACGATGGTTTTGGGGCGCATTGGTTTTTGATTTGCCGGTCGAGCAGAGTGACATCCTTATCAAACATGGTGAGCAGATGATCGCGTTCGTGAAAGAATTGAAACAAGTAATTCAGCATTGTTGGCTCCGGGTTATGTCTTACCCGTAGCGTTTTTGGTTAGGGAGTTGTTTCGGCGCGCGCCGAGATGTGCATTTCACGTTACGTGAACTGCACGGCTGTGTAAATTTGCGAATTTGGCCCCGTGGTTCGCGCAAATGCATGTGCGCTTTCCATTTAAATTGGCCATTGGTTTGTCATCAAACAAATCGCACAGGCGGAGATGAAGATGATAATGCAGATTTTGACAAAGACACCGATTTGGGTTTGGCCCCTATTGATCGGCTTGCTGGCACTCGGACTGCGGGCCAGCAAAGAACGCTGGATGCCAGCTGTGATGATATATTTCATGCCGCTGCTCGGTTTATTGTCGATCAACAATATGGTTGCGTTGCCCAATCAGATCTTGGTTTGGTCTGTATTTGCGGGATTCTATATTGTTGGCGCGCTGGCCGGTTTGCGTTGGCAGGCGAAGTGGACACTTGGCAAAGAGGGTGGCCGGGTCCAAGTGGCGGGTGAATGGCTCACCATGATCACCATCCTTGTGGTTTTTTTGACCAGCTTCTTGAACGGTCTATTTGTCGCCATTGCGCCAGACCTTGTGGCAGTGCCCGCCGTTTATTTGGGGCTTACCCTGATTAAGGGGACAATCTCAGGGATCTTTATTGGGCGGGCCGTATTCATCTGGCGGTTCATGAATGTTGACCCGAAAATCGCGTAACTATTGGTCATTGATCTTTTTGACTTGGGCCAAGAACTTTTTGAATAGCTTGAATTGTTCTTGTCCCAAGTGGTTTTCATATTCGGATTCAATGTTTAGCTTCACCTCGTTGGCAAGGGTGAAAGCTTGCAATCCAATATCTGTGAAACGCACCAGTTTTGCCCTCTTGTCTTTCGGGTTTTGCGTGCGCACGATGATGCCATCACGCTCCAATTTGTCCAAAAGCTGTTGGACTGCTTGTTTGGACAATGAGGTTTTGGTCTGTAGCGCGGTTTGTGAAATACCGTTTGGCCCAATATGCATGGTGAGCATGCCCGGTGCACCATCGAACCAGTCATAGCCCTTAATAACCATTTCTCGAATTAGCCTTTGGCGCCAGCTGTGCGCGGCACTCCATAAATCCAGTCCAATATGGTCGATCAATTCCGGCTTTTTGGTCAAGATGCTTGACTTTCTATCGATTGATATATAGTCAAGTTGCTAGACTAAATAGGAATGGTGTGCAAGTGATCTCAAGAAGAAAAGCGCTCAGAATAATTGGATTCTCCACATTGAGTATGGCGAGCGGGCAGGCGCTGGGATTTCAACAAACGCAAGAATTGGCATTGGATAATTGCCGGTTTGTATGGTGGAGAGATGCTTCGCGGTTGCGCTGCACGTTTGTTGCGCCTGCGCGTGGATGGGTGGCCGTTGGTTTTGGGCCTACGTTGGATATTATTGGTACACGGTTTGTCATGGCTGATCCGCAACTGGATAAGCTTAGATTTGTCGAAATGCTGGCGGCACCAACAGGGCCGATGCCCTATCCAACTGGTTCGCAAGTCCGCGCTTTTCAAGCGATTACCGGGGGGCGGGACACCAACTCTGCTTGGGTGTCTTTTGCGATGGCCCTACCGTTTTTCAATGGTGAAACCGCACTGGTCCGGCCAAAGCAAAAGGCAAACTTGATGCTTGCTTGGTCCACATCAACTGATTTTGCCCACCATAGCGCATGGCGGCGCCACATAAAAATCGACGTTTAAACAAGAGAGAGAATGATGAGTACTTCAAATCTGAGTGAGCAAACCATCCAAGTGTTATTGAGCGGCAATACGGTTTATCTTGAAACCATCGAAGGCGCAAAAGGCCATGTCTATTATGCGCCTGAGGGGACTGCCTATATGCAGCACTTCGAGCATGGCCGCTTGCACGGCCCTTGGCAGTTTACAGAAACGGGATATCGCGTTGTCTGGAATAAGGTCGGTGAAATCGCGTGGCAGTTGCGTCATGAAGACAGTCAGGTCGCCTATTATTCGGCGGAGGGGGTGAAGCGGGCGCGGGTTCTTAAACTCGTTTCAGGCGATGCAGAAAAACTCGCTGCTCAATAAACTCAAAACGCCCGAATAGATTTATCACCCAATCAGTTGCGCGGCATGTCCATTTTCCATTGCAAATTAGCTTTTACGCTGGGCCATTCGTTCGGAATAATCGAATAAACGGCCGTGTCGCGCACCGTGCCATTGGGCAAGACCGAATGCTGGCGCAAGATGCCATCCAGTTTAGCGCCCAACCGCTCAATCGCATTCCGGCTTTGGTGGTTCATAATGTGGGTGCGAAATTCAACGGCGATGGCATTAAGCGTTTCAAAAGCGTGGGTGAGCATCAAGATTTTGCACTCAGTGTTGAGCGGCGACCGTTGCACAGATTTCCGGTACCAAGTGGAACCAATTTCTAACCGTTTGTTGACGCTATCAATATTCATAAAAGTGGTCATACCGACCACTAGACCTGTGGTTTTATCGATGATCGAAAAGGGCATCATGGACCCGTGAGCCATCAGTTTTAGCCGACGGGTGATTTCGCTTTCCATTTTGTCAGGTGAAGGCACACTCGTATACCAAAGGCGGTGCAATTCGCCGTCAGCTGCGGCTTCTTGCAAATCGGTAAGGTGGTTGTGTGACAGCGGGACAAGTCTGACGTGTTGCCCTTCAAGCGTGATCGGTTCAACCCAGTTTGACATTATGGATATCCTATATATTTACTTTTACCGCAGCAGTTTTGTGGTCGCCTGAGTTCGGTGTGCCTTTGGGTTCAATGAGCAAAACACTTGCGCCATTTTTGGTGGAAGGCTTGTGCTCGACCCCTTTGGGCACAACATACATTTCACCCGGACCAAGGGTAACTGTTTTATCCGGCATTTCAATGGTCACGTCGCCCTCAATCACTAAAAAGAAATCGTCCGTGTCCGGGTGCGAATGCCAGGTGAATTCACCATCAAATTTGGCCAACATTACTTCATTGCCATTATAGTTCGAGATGATTTTTGGCGACCAGCAATCAGTGAATTTGGAGAGTTTTTCTTTTAGATTTATGGCGGTCATGACGATGTTCCTTTTGGAGCGTGGCGGAAATATTGGATGATCCCGAGAATTGAAATGATGATCCAAAAGAATTCAATTAGCGCCGATGCAAGATTGAAATTCACATAGAGCGATGCGCCAATAAGCAAGGAGCCGACTAGATTGATCACTGGGAAGGCAAGATCAGTGGCGCTCATTGTGCGCATTTGCGTCAGAAAATAGGCCAGAACCACCATTAAGGTGCCAAATGAGCCGACATAGTCAATCCAAGTGATTTGAGCAAAGAATGCAAACATGAGGTTTGTCCGGTGCAAATGGGCAATGGGCGGGACCCGCATCAAAGCGCAGTTTGGTGATTTGCGCTAGTCCTCAACTCCACCCCAATTGCACAATCTTGCGAAAAAAGTGATTGGGCAGTACGGCAAAATCGGGGCAGGATCGGATGAAGGTGGGGAATATGACAAATCAAAACGTTAATCTAAATTCACAAATTACCTGTCCGCATTGCGGTCACAAATCTGTTGAACAAATGCCAACGGACGCATGCCAATATTTTTACGACTGTAAGGGATGCGCAAAAGTGCTTAAGCCGAAAGCCGGAGACTGCTGTGTTTATTGTTCTTATGGCACGGTGCCCTGCCCGCCGATCCAAGAGGGGAAGGCGTGTTGCTAGGAGAAGTTGAAAAGCTTCTTGGTCAAGATCATCGCTTTATCGGCACGCGCGTCTATTTCAGCTGACGTTGGTTCGGCCAGGGTTCCAATGGCTCTGCGAATCTGTTGATCTCCTACCAACAGATTTAGATAAGTCTGAGCGGTTTCTAGCGCTTGGTCATTATCCATAGGACCAAGGTCTGAGAATAGTTTCACGATCATGGGGAAAACGGTCTCACGGCCAGCTGCTGAAAGTGCATGGCCCAACTCTCCTGTGGGGTCAGCGGCTGCGGCGCGATTGAGCGCAATGGCGCGCTCACTGAGCAACAGTTTCAGCAGGATAGGTCCAAGTGTTACAAGCGTTTCTTCTGGTGAGCACTGGGGATGTGTGCTGCTTTGCAAAAGGGTGCGCACTTGTTCCGCATTTTGTTCGATCAGTTCTTTGAACAGGCCCTGTTTGTCCCCGTACCAATTGTAGAGCGTTTCGTTTGACGCTTTAGCGCGCTTGGCGATAGCGAGCATGGATGTGCCCAAATAGCCTTTTTCTTCAATCAATGCGTATGCAGCTTCGGCAATATCTTGTTTTTTTTGTCGTCGTTTTTCTGCGCGCATATTTCTTCCAAAATTGTTTCTTGACAAATCCGTACACTGCATTACGTATATTTGCAACCGTACACTAAATTACACTTTAGGAGTTCGCTATGATTAGTTACGTAAAACCATCTTTGATCATGCTGATTGTCTTGCAGCTCACCATGATCTTCTCGCTGTTTTTTAAAGTCCCGCCACATCCCCCGATCGCAATACCTATTTCAGGAATTGGCCCATTGATTGGGGTTTCAATAGGCGTTGCGCTAATGGCGATCCTAATTGATCCAGCAAAGGACCGCGTGGCGCGCATATTGTCAGTGATTGCAGTTGCACTGGCGCTTATCTCTTATGGGCCACAGAAATATATAGATCCGCAATTCCCGCTCATCTGGCCGGCAGTTATTGCAGCACAATTGGCAAGTTTGGTCATTCTTGTGGGCGTATCCCATAAAAGACAGGGGGCTTAAGTGATACAATTGGGTCGACAAATCCTTAGCCCATTTGAGGCGCTGCTAGTGCTATCGCTTGTGGCCAATGGGCTGATGTTGGGGTTCTTTTATGCCTGGGTCTGTTCAACAATGTGGGGGTTAGATGCTGCTGATCCCCGCGTTGCGATTAGCGCGATGCAGGCCATGAACGCATCGGTGCGCAATTTTGCTTTTGGACCTGTGTTTTTCGGCACGCCCTTTTTATTGCTGGTCACCGCGTTGATCGGGTGGCGGCAAGGCGTTTATCGCACCGCAAGATTGCTGGGCCTTGCAGGAGTGGTTCTCTTGTTCGGCTATTTAGTGCTCACAGCGTCCATAAATGTGCCAATGAACGTCGCGCTCGGGCAACAAATTGTGCCGCAAGAAACGGAGGCGGCACAACTCATGTGGAACAATTATAGCCAAACTTGGCAGTTTTGGAACACGACGCGATTCATTGCTACCGGTATAGGCTTTATTCTTGCTGTTTATGCGTCAGTAATTGTGTTGCCAAACGAACGGTTAGCTTTGCGGGAACAGGTCCAATAGATCGCCGTAGCCTTCTTTTTCCATTTGGTCTTTTGGCACAAAACGCAAAGAGGCGGAATTGATGCAATAGCGCAGGCCGCCTTGATCTTGTGGGCCATCGTTAAACACGTGGCCCAAATGGCTGTCACCATCTTTAGAGCGCACTTCGGTGCGCACCATGCCTAAGGTTTCGTCGGTTAGTTCGGTGACTTGTTCTTGCACAATGGGGCGGGTGAAGCTGGGCCAGCCGCAACCGGCATCATATTTATCGGATGAGGCGAAAAGAGGTTCGCCCGAGACGATATCTACATAAATGCCGATGTCATCTCGGTTCCAAAACTCGTTCTGGAACGGGCGCTCTGTGCCATTTTGTTGGGTGACGCGAAATTGTTCTGGGGTCAGGCTTTGAATGGCCGCATCAGATTTCTCATAGCGTTTTGACATGTAGCACCTCGCATGGTTGCAAAATTATTCATCCCTAGTGGCCTAAATAGCCATCGATTGGCATTCCATCAAGCTTTTGCGTAAACACATTTGATGCACAGTGATGTGATGATGCGTCAAACAAAGGGTGCGACAGGCTGACCCGTGCGACAGCATGCGCCAACAGTTTGACCCATATCAAAGCTATAGATGTTAAATACTGGCATAAGCGCTATTATAGCGATCGATAGGGACCGGGTCGGCATGAATAAACAAGCAAATTCAGACAAGACGTCTGGGGTTGATCAATTTGATGTGGCAGCAGTAAACGCGGCGAACAACCGTCCAGCTTTATATGCGCCGCGAGAAAAAATATTCCCCAAGCGGGCTTCCGGTTTCTTCCGGCAATTGAAATGGGTGATCATGATCATCACCCTTGGCATCTATTATTTAACGCCTTGGTTGCGTTTTGATCGGGGCGAATTTGCCCCAGATCAGGCCGTTTTGGTGGATTTGGCCAATCGGCGCTTCTATTTCTTTTTCATCGAGATTTGGCCGCAAGAATTTTATTATGTGGCAGGTCTTTTGGTTATGGCTGGGGTTGGCCTGTTTTTGGTTACTTCAACCGTTGGCCGCGCGTGGTGTGGATATGCTTGTCCGCAAACGGTTTGGGTTGATTTGTTTTTGCTTGTCGAGCGGTTCTTTGAAGGCGATCGCAATCAACGCATAAAGCTGGACAAGGGCCCTTATGATTTCAATAAGGTCTGGCGAAGGCTCGCAAAGCACTCCAGTTGGATTTTAATCGCTGTAGCCACGGGCGGCGCGTGGATCTTTTATTTCGCAGATGCGCCCACGCTGGCGCTGGATGTGATCCGGTTTGAAGCGCCTGCCATTGCATATTTCACGATTTTGATTCTGACGGCCACCACCTATATTTTTGGCGGTTTTATGCGCGAGCAGGTATGCACTTATATGTGCCCTTGGCCCCGCATTCAGGGAGCAATGTTGGACGAGTTTTCGCTGACGGTGACCTATAATGATTGGCGCGGGGAGCCGCGCAATAAGCACACCAAAAAAGCCATCAAAGAAGGTAAGCCCGTTGGTGACTGCGTGGATTGCAACGCCTGTGTTGTGGTGTGCCCCATGGGCATAGATATCCGGGACGGACAGCAGCTTGAATGTATCACATGTGCCTTGTGTATTGATGCTTGTGACAATGTGATGGACAAATTGGGCAAAGAGCGGGGCCTGATTTCCTACGCGACGTTGAACGATTATAATACCAATATGGAACTGGCCATGGATGAGGCGAATATTATTCGGCCAGATCGGTTGCGGGACAAAGCGGGCAAGTTTGTTGATGCCATCAAGCACACAAGTTTGCAGACGATTGTGAGATGGCGCACACTGATCTATTTTGGCGTTTGGGCGGCAATTGGATTGGCTATGTTGGTGGTTCTGTCTATGCGGGATCGGCTGGACGTGAACGTGCAACATGACCGCAATCCACTGTTTGTGGTGCTTAGCGATGGAGCTGTGCGCAACGGCTATGATGTCAAAATTCTCAATATGACCCCAGAACCGCGCACCATGAAACTCACGATTGTTGGTCTGCCCGGTGGGGAGATGACACTGGCCAGCTCGCAAAACGAGCCTCAGCAGTCTATAGTCTTGGACGTGGAGCCAGACAGGGTGTTGCCATTGCGGGTTTATGTGCGCACAGATCCGAAACTTCTGACAGAACAACCAACAAAGTTCACATTTTTGGTGGAAGACATTTTTGGCGACGAGTCGTCACAAGAATTGGTGAAATTTGAAACACCGAAAGTAGGGGAATAGCATGGCCGAAACCAAGCAGCGCGAGTTTACCGGAAAGCACATGATTTTGGTGGTGGTGCTGTTTTTTGGCACCATCATAACGGTCAATTTGATCATGGCCTATTTTGCGACTTCAAGCTGGACGGGCTTGGTGGTGAAAAACTCATATGTGGCCAGTCAGCACTATAATGAAAAGCTTGAAGCGCAACGGGCGCAGGCGGCGCTTGGCTGGACACCGCTGCTGTCTTATGAGGGCAAAAAGTTGGTCTTTGATCTAAAAGATGCCGCTGGTAAGCCAGTGGTTGCGGGCTTTGCTGAAGCTGAACTGCGACGCCCAAGTTACGAGCGCGAGGACCAAGTGATAACATTGCTGCCGCAAGAGGGTGCTTTTGTTGCCAATCACGATTTTGCCAAAGGCGCGTGGGATGTTTTTATATCGCTGACTAGCGAAAATGGCACCCCTTTCATCTATCGTGAGCGCATTGTCGTTCAATAGGAGCCAAGATGAGCTGTTGTGCCCCAGGCATTGAAGCGGCCAATGAATTGGCTGAAAAAGGCCAGAGCAAAATTGACAATGAGAGTTTGATCGCAGGTTCCATCGATTTGAAGGATGGACGGCGTCAGCTTGAGTTGGCGGTGCCCGATGTGCATTGCGCAGCCTGTATGCGCTCAATTGAAAGTGAATTGAGCAAGTTAGAGCCAGTTGAATTGGGGCGCGTCAATCTTTCCACCAAAAGGGTAAAAGTGATCTGGCGCACCCAGACAGACTTTGCGCCAACCGAATTGGTGAATGCGGTCAATCGTGCGGGTTATCGCGCTATGCTGCTTGAAGCGGAAGACGAAAACGCAAAAGACAAAACCTTCTCCCAATTGGTGCGTGCGCTCGCGGTTGCGGGCTTTGCGGCCATGAACATTATGTTGTTCTCCATTTCGATCTGGTCCGGGGCGGATGCTTCCACTAGGGATTTGTTCCACTGGATTTCAGCACTGATCGCCATTCCCGCGGTTGCTTTTGCCGGGCAGCATTTTTTCCGCTCAGCTTTTGCAAGTCTAAAGGTTGGTCGCCTCAATATGGATGTGCCCATATCTCTTGCGGTGATTTTGGCACTGGGGTTGAGCGTTTTTGAAACGGCCAATTCGGGTGAACACGCCTATTTTGATGCTTCGGTGACCTTGTTGTTCTTTTTGTTGATTGGGCGCACGCTTGACCATTTGATGCGAGAGCGGGCCAGATCCGCGGTGCGCAATCTTGCTTCTTTGGCCCCTCGCGGGGCGTTGCAGCGGTTGGATGATGGTCGTCATAGCTTTATCAAGCTCAATCAAATCGAGGTGGGGATGCGCCTAGACATCGCAGCGGGAGAGCGCATTCCGGTCGATGGATTTGTGGTGCAGGGCAATGGGGAAATTGATCTTAGCCTTGTCACTGGTGAATCAGCCCCTGAACCGGTGTCTAAAGGGCATTTGCTGTTGGCTGGTGCAACCAACTTGTCTGGCATGATCACCATGCAGGTGACAAAGCCGGCGCACGAAAGCTTTTTGGCCCGCATGGTGTCGATGATGGAAGCGGCGGAAGGATCACGCGCTGGATATAAGCGGATTGCGGATCGGGCGGCGGAAATCTATGCGCCGGTTGTGCATTTATTGGCGTTGGCGACGTTCCTTGGTTGGGGGTTGTACAATGGGGATTGGCACCATGCATTGGTCACCGCAATTGCAGTTCTAATTATCACTTGCCCTTGTGCGCTGGCTTTGGCGGTGCCGATTGTGCATGTGGTGGCCGCTGGGCGCTTGTTTGAACGTGGCATGATGATGCGTGATGGGGCCGCATTGGAGCGGTTGGCGAAAATTGACTATGCGGCGTTTGATAAAACCGGCACCCTGTCGCAAGGCAAGCCTGAGTTTGTTTCTCAAACAGAGGGCGGCACACCTGAACTTGAAATGGCTGTTCGCTTGGCCCGATTGAGTCATCATCCCTTTTCCAAAGCCCTGGCGCAGGCACACAAAAGCATCACTGTGATTGAATTTGATCAGGTTGATGAATTGCCCGGACAAGGTATTGAAGCCAGGTTTGGTGGCGATGTATGGCGGCTGGGACGGGCAGCATTTTGTGCGGCCCAAGACGAAGGCGATGAGGGGCTAAGTCGGGTATATTTAGCCAAGAACGGGGTTCCTGTTGGTGTCTTTGAGTTTGAAGATCAATTGCGCCCCGAAGTGCCAGCAATGATTGAGCGATTGCGCGCCCAGGTAAAGGGCATATCGTTATTGTCCGGTGACCGCAAAGCGCCGGTGCAATTGGTGGCCAAGCAGCTGGGGTTGAACCAGGTTCAATGGGGATTAACGCCGCAAGAAAAACTTGATCAGCTCACAGCTTTAGAGAAAGCGCACAATCGGGTGCTGATGGTTGGGGATGGCATAAATGATGCGCCATCATTGCGGGCGGCCTATGTGTCGATGGCCCCATCAAGCGCTGCAGACGTGGGCCGTAATGCTGCAGATTTCGTTTTGACCCGAGATCGTTTAGATCAAATTCCATTTGCTCTTACACTGGCAAAACGCGCCGCCAACGCTGTGAAGCAGAATTTTGGATTGGCCATTGCATATAATATGGTGGCCATTCCTTTGGCGATTATGGGCTTTGCGACCCCGTTGGTGGCTTCGATCGCCATGTCGACCTCTTCAGTTTTGGTGACCTTGAACGCGCTGCGGTTGCGGATCGACGCAAAAGAGCGCAAAGTTCAGATTCCATTGTCCACCAACCAAAAAGTGATGCCGGCCGAATGACACCCTTATTGATTATTATTCCGGTTGTGTTGCTGGTTGGGGTGTTGGCGCTTGGGGCTTTCATGTGGTCGCTTAGGGCGGGGCAATATGAGGATATGGATGGGGCCGCCCAACGCATCTTGGACGATAGCGCGGATGATCAACCGCCAAAGTAACAAGTAGCTTCGGTTCTTGGGGAGGAAATCGTTGACCTTATTGCAAGCTAATGAATTAGAGACCGCACTGGAGTCACTTCCGGATTGGCTGGCAATCTCTGCGCGCAAAGGGATTGCGCGACGGTTTAAGTTTAAAAATTTTATCGAGGCGTTCGGTTTTATGAGCCGGGTTGCACTGTTGGCTGAAAAAGCCAACCACCATCCTGAGTGGTCTAATGTTTATGCGCAGGTCGATATATTCCTCACCAGCCATGACGCGGGTGGTTTGACCCAAAAGGACGTGGATTTAGCCCTGCAGATCGACAAATTGTTGTGATTACTCGTTAGAATTGCCTGATTTTGTAAAAAGCCAGCCAGCACAGAGTTGCCCCCAGCATAATCGCGGTGACCAATTGGGCTGTGGCGCTTAGGGTCAATAGGCGCGGCGCGGCGTAAGAGAGCAGTGCAAGGGGTAGGGTAAGGCCAAGCGCTTTATCGTGTTTGCCCAATGGATATAGCCAGTTCGCCCAGAGCATTGCCCCAATAATCATGAGCGTTTGGGGGAACCAAAATAGAAAATTGGCAAAATGGCTTGAATGGGGTGATAGTCCATAAGCCATAATATCAAAATAGAAGAAGGCTGACACAAAGAACCCAAGAATCATGCAAATTGCGCCATAGCGGTTTGTTGGGGGGGCGAAGGGCGCAAACAAAAAACGCAATGTGCTAAGTGCGAGCAATAGCATTGCCAACATCAAAACACTGGCGTTGATGGGGTCGTAGCGGTTTGCCGCAAATAGCATAGTTTCACCCAAACCAAACAAAAATACGGCAACTAGATTGGTGGTTCTAAGCATTTATTTGGCCCATTTGTTGCGCGAGATTCATCAAACGCGTACCAATTTGGTGGTTTGGAGGTTGAGAACTCAGGTTTGACAGTCTACATGTGCTGTTAAACCTTTAATAGCGGCAGGTATCAAATGTTTGAAGCAATCACCAAATTATTCGGCGGGAAATCTGCACAAGGTGATGATGACCCCATGCTCGATCCCAAAGTTTGCGCAGCGGCGTTGCTGGTGCATTTATCCGCTGTTGATGGTGAGGTGAGCGAAAGCGAGCGCAAAACCATCGAGCGCACGCTAACAGAGCACTATAAGCTAAGCGCAGCGGAGGTTGCTGACCTTGTTGTGTTGGCCACAGCAAAAGATCATGACGCTGTGGATTTTTATGGGTTCACCTCAACGCTCAACAAGCTTGATCCCAACGAAAAACTCAACCTTATACGCATGATGTGGCAGGTGGTGTTTGCGGACAGCGAAAACCATGAGTTGGAAGACAATATGGTTTGGCGCGTGGCTGAACTGATCGGTGTTTCGGCCCGCGATCGCACGCTATTGCGTTCTGAAGTGCGACGCGAAACCACCAAGGGCGGATAGGGGCGCAAGCTTTTGTTCATATTCGCATGCTGCAACGGGCTGAGCTGACTTTTTGCATTTTGCATTGCAGGGTGCGAACCCACTTGTGGCGCAGGTTAACAAAGCTCACCTAAACCCCAGATTTCTAACGCTAATTGTAAACTTTGGTGCTCAGCTAAACTGGCACGCTTTGTGCAACCTGTTAGACGTCGGAGATTTGTATTGCGTACCGACCGAAAATTCATGGCTCGCTCGTCCGGCGTATTTCGGGAGCGGGCCATAAATTTAACTGCGATTTGATTTCTCTGAGGCTGCGCATTGCTGCCCCCTTGTCGTAACGGGTTTCAATCGCTACATATGCCAACAAGCGGCACGCAAATTAGGAGACCCCTTGCATGACTTTTGCCTTGATCCAAACATTGCTGATGATATTGGGCCTTGTGAAATGGATTGTGATCATCATGATCATCATGAGCTGGCTTTTTGCTTTCAACGTCATCAATGGTTCCAACCAAGTTGTTGCGATGATTTGGAAGTTGGTTGACGGGCTAACGGATCCTTTGCTTCGCCCTATCCGCAAAATCGTTCCAAATATCTCCGGTCTTGATCTGTCCCCCATCGTTTTGTTCGTCATCATTTTCTTCATTGAAATGCTGTTGAGCAGCTGGGCACGCGGTATGTTCTTCTAAGCACCGAGCGATTTTTATGAGCAATGTTCAAGCCTGGCGCCAAACCGACGCTGGGCTTGAAGTCTTTTTGCGCGTCACTCCAAACGCCCATGCCGACCAGATCGGTACAATTGAGGGGCGTGATGAGGGCACTGCCAACCTTGTTGTGCGGGTGCGCGCAATCCCGGACAAAGGCAAGGCCAATAAGGCGGTTGTGGCGTTGTTTGCCAAACATTTCAAATTGCGAAAATCGGATATAGCCATTATTCGTGGCCATCAGGCAAGGCAGAAAACTCTGCTGGTGCGAGAAGCAGCAGTTGCGGATTTGATTGCAAAGTTTGATGGACTTTGATGGTCAAACGCAAGCGCGTCGCGTAAACTTGCCCTTGTCGTTATTTAGGAGGCAACATGCAGCACTCTGGCTTGAACGCAGATGATAGACGTTTTTTGCGCTTGGCGTATGAAGAAGCCAAAGCAGGCTTTGATGAGGGGGGCTGCCCGATCGGTTCGGTCTTGGCGCGCGGGGGCGAGTTGATCGCCCAGGGGCGCAACCAGCGGGTTCAGGGGGGTGACCCTATCGCGCATGGGGAAATGGACTGCTTGCGCAAAGCGGGGCGGCAGAAATCCTACAAGGGTATGACGCTTTATACGTCGCTTTCACCATGCATGATGTGTTCGGGCACCATCGTGCAGTTTGGTATTGAGCGGGTTGTTGTGGGGGAAAATGCCAATTTTGGCGGCAATGAAGATTTTCTGCGCCAACGAAATGTTGAGGTGATCGTGGCCGATGACCCTGATTGCATCGATTTGATGGCGCGGTTTATTCGTGAAAAGCCTGAGCTTTGGGCCGAGGATATTGCTGAAGATGGCGCTTAGGCATTTAGCCGCAACGCAACTCCAAACGTTCCATGCTTGGAACAATGAAGGTGCGATTATGTTCGATTTGGATCACATCGTCTTTGCGCAACTTAGTGAGCTGACGCGAAACTGTTTCAACGGTTAAGCCCAAAAAATCGGCGATATCGACACGGGTCAGCGGCAGATCAAATTTGGCAGATGTCATCTCGTCTGGGTCAAGACTTGGGTTGATGTTTGTTGCGATCAAATACAAGAAGCTGGCAACTTTTTCAGCTGCTGTTTTGCGGCCTAAGGTGACCATCCAGTCGCGTGCCTCATCCAGCTCTTTTAACGTTTGCATCAACAAACGATGTTCGAGCTGTGGGTTTTGCTTCATCATGGATTCTAGGGCTTTGCGCGGAATTTTGCACAAGGAAACATCTGAGGCCGCTTCAGCGCTCATCTTGCTTTCGGGGGCGAACGGTCGGCCCAAAAAGTCGGGCGCGAACTGCAACCCGATGACCTGTTGGCGACCATCAGAAAGCATTTTGGTGAGTTTGACCACGCCTTGCATTACATTGGCGTAGGAGTTTACCTCTTCAGAGTCGGCAACCAACTCGGTACCACTTTGCTGTTTGACCTGACGGGTGTGCCGCGCCAACTCGATCAATTGCTCAGCATCTAAGGCGCCGCAAATGCCACGATGGCGCGCTTCGCAAGATTGACAAAGCACCGGAATTTCCGAGTTATGGATGTCTTTTCTGGTGGTCACGCAATATCCCCAAGTTCACCCAACTTTACCATAAAAATCCAGTTTGGCGACACTCATAAAACAAAATCTCAACAAGGTCTGTGATTTTCGTGTTTGTGAAGCGAGTTCAGTCAGTGCCATTATTGTCGAACTTGCATAAGCTTGTCGGTTTCACCAGTATCTGATAAAAATTCCAGTATGATGGATAAAGAAGCTTTATTATGCAAGACAAGTTGATTCCACCGCCACATCTGGGGGCGATTGTGCGCAAAGCGCGCAAGGACCACCATTTGACATTGGAAATGCTGGCCGAGCGCTGTGGCGTTTCAAAATCGATGCTCAGCCAAATTGAACGGGGGGCGGTGAACCCAACCTTTACGTTGGTGTGGAACCTAACCCAAGCGTTGGGGTTGGACTTGTCACTCTTGGGTGAGCGGGCAGTTTCTGATCACATGATTACCCATATTCCCGCCTATTCCACGCCGTCCAAGGGCAGCGCAGATGGGAAGTGTGTGGTGAAGTTGCTCAATCCGCCGCGCACCGCTATGCCCATAGAATGGTATGATTTTAGTGCGGAAGTTGGCGGCAGTCTGATCTCTGAACCCCATGCAGCGGGTACAATGGAGCATATCACTTGTATTTCGGGGACAATAGAAGTTGAAGCGGGGGATTTGCGTGCGCAAGCTAAGGCGGGGGACACCCTGCGGTATAGAGCCGACCAGCCTCATGCGATCCACAATGTTGGTGAGGGCAAGGCGCAGGCATTTTTGGTGGTTGCGCTGCCCCAATAATGTGGGTGATGTGTTGATTATGGGGCAACTTCCTATATAGTGGAAAAATTCCAGTATAAAGAGAAAAGCCATGTCTCACCAATTGATCAGCGATACAACCGACGCCCTTAACGTGCTGCGCACGGACGGTTTGTTCAAAAATGAATATGAAATCACCTCGCCACAAGCTGCAAATATTGCCGTAAAAAACCCTGAAGGTGGTGATGACCTTCAGCTGTTGAATATGTGCGCCAATAATTACTTAGGGCTCGCCAATAATGAGCGCTTGGGCAAGGCGGCGATTAATGCGATTGAGCAACATGGACTTGGCATGGCGTCGGTGCGGTTTATTTGCGGCACGCAATTGCTCCACCATCAGCTTGAGGCGCGGCTTTCTGCCTTTTTGGGGACACAAGATACTATTCTTTTTGCCTCGTGTTTTGATGCGAATGCGGGGATATTTGAAAGCCTTTTGGGTGCTGAAGATGCAATTATTTCAGATGCCTTGAACCATGCGTCAATCATTGATGGGGTGCGTTTGTGCAAAGCGCAACGGTTCCGTTATGCCAACAATGATATGGCAGATTTGGAACAAAAACTAATTGAAGCGCAAAGTGCGCGGCATCGGTTGATTGTTACCGATGGGGTGTTTTCGATGGATGGGATTATTGCCGATCTGCCGGGTATTTGCGATTTGGCTGAAAAATATGACGCACTGGTGATGGTGGACGATAGCCACGCGGTTGGCTTTATGGGGCCAAAGGGCCAGGGCACACCGCATCATCATGGGGTGCAGGATCGGGTGCACCTATATTCGGGCACCTTCGGTAAAGCGCTTGGCGGCGCAGCGGGCGGCTATATTGCGGGGCCCAAACCATTGGTTGCTATGCTGCGCCAAAAAGCGCGGCCCTATTTGTTTTCAAATGCCTTGCCCCCGATGATTGTGGCGGCAACACTGGAAGCATTGGACATTGTTGAAACCAGCCCAAAACTGCGCCCGACGTTGATGATCAACGCCAAATATTTCCGCAATGAAATGGGCAAATTGGGCTTTGATTTGGTGCCGGGTGAACATGCGATTATTCCAGTAATGTTGGGCGATGCGGTGTTGGCGCAAAAGTTTGCCAAGGCCATGTTGGCGCAGGGCATTTATGTAACGGCCTTTTCGTTTCCGGTGGTGCCCAAAGGGCAGGCGCGCATCCGCACGCAAATGTCTGCAGCGCACACCAAGGATGATCTGGATCGCGCCATTACAGCGTTTGCCAAAGTGGGCAAAGACTTGGGCGTGATTTCGTGAGGGCGCTGGTAAAAGCGCATGATGCGCCGGGTCTTGAACTACAAGATGTTGCAAAACCCACCATCGGTGTGCATGAGGTTTTGATCCGCGTCAAAAAGGCCTCGATCTGTGGCACTGATATGCATATTTGGCATTGGGACGCTTGGGCGCAAAAAACGGTGCCGGTGCCCATGGTGACCGGGCACGAATATGTGGGCATCGTTGAAGAAATCGGCGCTGAAGTGAGCGAAGTTAAAGTTGGTCAACGGGTGTCCGGCGAAGGGCATATACCTTGCGGCCATTGCCGCAATTGCCAATCTGGTCGCGCCCATATTTGTGCCAACACCAAAGGCATCGGGGTGAATACGCCGGGGGCGTTTGCGGAGTACATCTCCATCCCTGAAGCTAATGTGCGAATTTTACCTGAGAGCATCAGCGATGATGTGGCGTCGATTTTGGACCCGCTGGGCAATGCGGTAAATACGGCGCTAGCGTTCGATGTGTCGGGCGAAGATGTATTGATCACCGGAGCTGGCCCTATTGGGTGTATGGCGGTTGCTGTGTGCCGGCATGTGGGCGCGCGCCATATCGTTGTGACGGACCTTAACGACGAGCGACTGGCTTTGGCAAAAAAAATGGGAGCGACCCGTGGGGTGCGGGCCGATAAAGAAAACCTTAAAGACGTAATGGCCGAATTGGGTATGCGTGAAGGGTTTGATATTGGCTTGGAAATGTCTGGCGCGACCCCTGCCTTGTCAGCCATGGTGGAAGCCATGATCACTGGCGGCAAAGTGGCGCTGTTGGGTCTGTTCCCCGGCAAGGTGGAGATGGATCTGAACACGGCGATTTTTAAGGGCCTGACATTTGAAGGCATTTACGGTCGCAAGATGTTTGAAACCTGGCACAAAATGCTGGCGATGCTTGAAAGTGGAATGGATGTAACCCCGGTCATTTCCCATCATTTGCCATTTGAAGATTTCGCAAAAGGCTTTGAAGCGGTGGCGGCAGGCAAAGCCAATAAGGTGATTTTGGATATTGCCAGCTAGGTCCGAACCGCATAGCTTTTCGCTATGAAAAATATTGCGATTGTAACAGGCGGTAGCCGCGGCATTGGTGCAGCGATTGCCAAGTTGTTGGCTAAATCTGGCGTTGATGTTTGCTTGTCCTATCAGAGCGACCTGCAAAGTGCTGGGGCGGTTGTCGAGACGTGCAAAGCTTTAGGTGTTCGCGCCTCAGCTTTTAGAGCGGATGTTGCAAGTGCTGGGGATGTTCATAGTCTCTTTCAATATTGCGATCAGCAACTTGGTGCCGCCAATATCTTGATCAACAATGCTGGCATTGTCGGAGAAGCTGGAAAGCTTGTCGATTTGAAACCTGATGTGCTTCAGCGTGTGTTTGCAGTGAACCTTTATGGCGCGATCTATTGTTGCCAAGAAGCGATCAAACGGATGGCAAAATCGCGCGGTGGAAACGGCGGCTCAATCGTCAATATTTCGTCAATGGCCGCAAAGTTTGGCAGCCCGAACGAGTATATTCACTATGCCGCTTCAAAAGGCGCGCTGGACAGCATGACCATTGGTTTGGCAAAGGAAGTTGGACCTGAGGGCATTCGCGTCAACGCCATTCATTCGGGCACAGCCGACACAGATATTCATGAACGTACGGGCAATCCAGATCGCCCAGCGATGGTGGCGAGCATCAACCCGCTTGGTCGGGTTGCACGGCCTGAAGAAATTGCAGAGGCTACAGTTTGGTTGGCGCTTGACAAGTCCAGTTACACCAATGGCGCAATTATGCCGGTCACGGGCGGTATGTGATTTGTCGGGCGCAAAAGATAGCGCCCGACTTTTTTTTACGAAAAACTAGTTGTTCTGCAATTGGCTTTCTCTATATGCGATGAACAAAGATGCGGCGATGATCAGCGCTGCACCAAGCCACAGGTTGCCGCCCGGCACCCAACCAAACACATAAAAACCCGCAAGCACATTGAACGGCAATTTGAGGTGATCAAAGGGCTGCACATAGGCTGCGTCTGCCGTTGCGTAAGCTTTGGTGATGAACCATTGGGCCAATGCCACTAAAATACCCGCGATCACGATCCATTGGATGGCGGAGCCTGTTGAGATGGCGATGCCCGTTTCAGTACCCAGAGCCAGGGCGAGGTTGATCGGGGTGAGCAACAACAACAAATAGAGTGTGATGGACTGTGGGTTTTCGGTTTTGGTGAGTTCTTTGGTGAATAGGCTGGTGACCGCCCAAAAGAAGGCCGCGCCGATGGGCAGCAAGGTTTTAAGCTCAAACGCATCTGACCATGGTTGCAAGATGATCATGCCGCCGGCAAAACCAACTAATGTTGCGAGCCAACGGGCTGGCCCCACTTTTTCGTTCAGCAACAGGGCTGCACCAATGGTGACGAAGAATGTGGAGGTCATGATTAGAGCAATGGCTTGCCAAATCGGTACGCCCAGCGACAGGCCATAGACCCATAATTGCACGCCAATCGTTGCGGCAATCACGCGCAAAACATGTAAGACAAGGTGGTTGGTTTTAAGGCCGGATAGTCCCGCTTTGAGGACAAATGGCACGCTTAAAACGGCTGCAATGGCATATTGCCAGAACGCTGCAGAGGTTGAAGATGTGCCTTCAACCATTGTGGCCAATTGGGTGAGTGAATTAACAGCGGCGAAGGCAATGCCTGCACCAACCATATATAGCCCGGCGATGATCGCTGGACTTTTTAAAGTTAGACCTGTGCTTGAAGCTCTTACGGTCTGATCCATTTTCGTTCCTCTCGAACAAATGAATCAGGGCGCGATTGGGAGTATCTAACGTTGTGCACCCCAAATTGCACGCAAAGGCGCAAGGGTGGCGTCAACATCTTTCAACCCCTTCTCTCTCATCCGGACTATGACCGTCGGCTCTGGAGTTACACCAGATCTGCTGGACCCTCATTTCTTTTGATAGAGATGAGGCGCTCGCGGGCTTCTTGATTGTTCAACCAAGTTACCGCCGGTGGGGAGTTTCGCCCCGCCCTGAGAAGGTTTCACCATTGAGATATTTCAATGGTGGCGCAGTTTTTAGCATGGGGAAGGGAAATTGGGCAAGTGTTTTGAAATGGATGCGAATTGACATTTAGTTGAACCCATCGCATGACCAATGCGACCAAAAGGGAAAACCCATGAAAAAGCATGATGTAGTTGTAATTGGTGGCGGTGCTGCTGGGTTAATGTGCGCCATTGAAGCGGGCAAGCGCGGGCGCGACGTTTTGGTGGTGGACCATGCAAAGAAGCCGTGTGAGAAAATCCGGATTTCGGGCGGCGGGCGCTGCAATTTCACCAATGTGCACACCAGCTTTAAGCAGTTCTTGAGCGAAAATCCGCGCTTTGCGATTTCGCCGCTTAAACGCTACAGCCAACATGATTTTATTTCGCGGGTTAAAAAGCAGGGCATCGCGTTTCACGAGAAAACTCTTGGCCAATTGTTTTGCGATGAGAGTTCACAGCAAATCATCGATATGCTTTTGGATGACATGCGCGCCGCTGGCGGACGTTTACGGATGCGGGCCGAGGTGAGCCATATCGCCAAAATGGATAATCAATTTCACCTCACCATTGATGGTGAGCATATGCGCGCGGATCAGGTGGTAATTGCAACGGGTGGTAAGTCGATCCCTAAGATGGGGGCGACGGGTTTTGGCTATGAAGTGGCGAAGCATTTTGGCTTAGACCTTGTTGAAACGCGTCCCGCTTTGGTGCCGCTGACGTTTGATCAGTCCATGCTTGAAACCATGAAGGAACTATCGGGCATTTCGGTGGATGATGCGGTGGTGAAACATGGCAAAAAGACCAAGTTTTCTGAAGCCATGTTGTTTACGCATCGCGGGTTGAGCGGCCCATCGATCTTGCAGATCTCGTCCTTTTGGCGCGAAGGCGATGAGATTGAAATTGCCATGTTGCCGGAGATGGATGTGTTTTCCTCTTTAAAGCAAGCGCGGCAGGAAAATGGCAAACAGGAAATCCAAACGTGTTTGGCGCAATGGTTGCCCAAAAAGCTTGTGGCGTTTGTGCTCGCTCAATCTGGCGTGCAGGGGCGTTTGGCGGATTTGGGTGACAAGAAACTCACACTTGTGGCTGATCAGATCAACGCGTGGCGGATTAAGCCAACAGGGTCTGAAGGATATCGCACCGCTGAGGTGACGCTCGGGGGTGTTTCAACAGATGAGTTGGACAATAAAACCATGGAAGCTAAAAAAGTGCCCGGACTTTATTTCGTTGGTGAAGTGGTGGATATGACCGGATGGCTTGGGGGTTATAATTTCCAGTGGGCTTGGTCTTCTGGTTGGGTTGCGGGGAATAGTGTTTAACATATTCGCGCCGCCGTTGGTCGCGTTGCTCCCGACCCCGGCACCCCAGCCATTGGTGCCCAAGGGCTAGCGCCAATCTCTGCCCTCATCCTGAGCCTGTCGAAGGATGGAATGCCGTACCCTCGTGGTTCGTCAAGCTCACCATGAGGGTTTTGACGTGCTGTGTGTTTGCGCTAATGAAAATCCCTCGACTTCGGGATCACGCGCACGTTGCGCGGATGGCGGGGCGAGGTGTCGGGTTTGATGCGGGCATCATAATCCACATTGGAAACCACTTCGTCGGCAGGGGTATGCACGTTGCGCATGTGTTGGTCGGATAGGTTTTCGAGCCAATGGGTGCGGTCCACCAGTTTGCGCACCACCAAGTGCATCACATTATCCTCGGTTTGCACCTGCCCATGCACTTCAGCAAATTTGGCAGTCATCACCACTTTTCGATATTGCTCGAGCACCTTGCTCCACACGATTAAGTTGGTGACCCCGGTTTCATCCTCAAGCGTGATGAACACCACCCCGTTGGCCGTGCCGGGGCGTTGGCGCACCAAAATAATCCCCGCCGTGCTGGCCCAGCGGTTGTTGGGTAGTTTTTTGATCTCATCTGCGGTGGTGATCCGGCGTTTTGCAAGGCTTTCACGCAAGAACGACATGGGGTGGGCTTTTAGGGAAAAGCGCAAAGATTGGTAATCTGCAATCACATGTTCAGACAGGCGCATTTTTGGCAATTGGGTTTGTTGCTCTTCGCCTTGCTCTGCCTGACTGGCCTGATCGAACAAGGGCAAGGGTTTGGCGCGGGTGAGGGCGCGGGCGTCCCATTTGGCTTGGCGGCGGTCCAGTCCGATAGAGCGAAAGGCGTCGGCTTCGGCCAATTTTTCCACGTCAAAAATACGCAAGTCGGCGCGTTTATGTAAATCTTGCACCGAGGTGAACTTGCGCTGGTTGCGGGCAGCAATCAACTGTTCAGCATAGCGTTTGTGCAAGCCATCCACTTGGCGTAATCCGATGCGCAAGGCCCATTTTTTCTTTGGGTAAAGCGCTGCCCACAGCAGTGATTTTTTATCTATAGCCTGTCCTGGCGGGGGATTGCGCAGAGTTTTTGGGTCTGGCGGCGTAGGCGTATATTCCGTCTGAGGTGCGGGTTCTAGCGTATAGTCCCATTGGGAGTGGTTGATGTCGACGGGCAAGATTTGAATATTGTGCTCGGCGGCATCGCGGATGATTTGCGCGGGCGCGTAAAACCCCATGGGCTGTGAGTTCAATAAAGCGGCGGCGAAAACGTCCGGGTGATAATGTTTAAGCCAGCACGACACATAAACCAGCAATGAAAAGCTGGCCGAGTGACTTTCGGGGAAACCATATTCAGAAAAGCCCTTGATCTGATTAAAGCAACGTTGGGCAAAATCCTCATCATAACCGCGCACCACCATGCGTTTGACCATGCGCTCTTCTAATGTGTGGATGGTGCCCGAGCGCCGAAATGTTGCCATGGCGTGACGCAATTCGTCCAATTCTTTGGGGGTAAATTTGGCGGCGTCCATGGCGATGCGCATGGCTTGTTCTTGAAACAAAGGCACGCCTAAAGTTTTGCCTAAAATTTGCTCCAGCTCATCTGGTGGGCCGGATTTTGGGTCCGGGGACGGATATTCCACTGCTTCCAAGCCTTTGCGGCGACGCAAATAGGGGTGCACCATATCCCCTTGGATGGGCCCGGGGCGCACGATGGCGACTTCGATCACCAGGTCGTAAAAGCGGCGTGGCAAGAGGCGCGGCAACATACTCATCTGCGCGCGGCTTTCGATTTGAAAAACCCCAAGCGTATCGGCGCGACAAATCATGTCGTAAACGGGCATATCATTATGCTCAATCGAAGCCAAAGTATGGTCGATATTGTAATGGGTACGCAGCATATCAAAGGCTTTGCGGATGCAGGTGAGCATGCCAAGCGCCAAAATGTCGACCTTTAGAATACCCAAGGTTTCAATGTCGTCCTTGTCCCACTCGATGAAGGTGCGGTCGTCCATTGCCGCATTGCCGATGGGCACGGTTTCGATGAGGGGACGTTCGGTCAGGACGAACCCGCCCACATGCTGGGAGAGATGGCGGGGGAAGCCGATCAATTCGCGGGTCAATTCAATCACGCGCAGCAAATAGGGGTCTTCAAAATCTAAACCAGATTGATCGATATGTTTATCTGGGTTCGCGCCCCACGACCCCCAAACAGTTGAAGACATGGCGGAGGTGACATCTTCGGTCAGCCCCATCACTTTGCCCACTTCGCGTATGGCGGAACGAGAGCGATAAGTGATCACTGTGGCGGTCAGCCCGGCGCGGTGGCGGCCAAAGCGCTCATAGATATATTGAATGACCTCTTCACGGCGTTCATGTTCAAAATCCACATCGATATCGGGCGGCTCGTTGCGGTTTTCGGTGATGAAGCGCTCGAACAAAAGGTCAAGTTCGTTGGGATCGACTGAGGTGATGCCAAGGCAATAACACACGGTGGAATTGGCAGCAGAACCACGCCCTTGGCATAAGATCTCATCGAACCGACCTTTATCGGGTTGTGGGGTGCGGGCATATTTGACGATGTCATAAACGGTGAGAAAATAGGGCGCATATTCTTTATGCGCGATCAGCTTAAATTCTTTTTGAATGTTGGCTTTGATCTTATCGGGAATGCCATCCGGGTAGCGCCAATTAGCGCCTTCCCAGGTAATCTCTTCTAAATATTCTTGCGCGGTTTTGCCTTTGGGTACGGTTTCTTCTGGGTACTCATATTTCAATTCTTTGAGGTTGAAGGTGCAGGCGTGGGTGATCTCGAGCGTGGCGCCGAGCGCGTGTTCAAACCCTTCAAAGAGACGCGCCATTTCTTCGGGGCGTTTGAGGTGACGTTCGGCGTTGGCGGCGAGCAAAAAACCGGCTTTATCGATGGTGGTTTTTTCGCGAATGCAGGTGATGACGTCTTGCAAAGGGCGGCGGGATTTGTCGTGGTAAAGCACATTGTTGGTGGCCAAAAGCCGGGTGCTCAATTGGGTTGATAGGGAATTGAGCATAGCGATATGAGCGCGGTCATTGCCCTGATAAAGTGCACTGGCTGCCAAATAGACAGGCTTGGGCAAGGACTTGGCCATGCGGCCTAATTGTTGAATGTCCGCTGGGGTGATTTCTTCAGGCGGGATGAGGGCAAAAATACTGTCGCGGCAATGGTCGATAACGTCTTGGAGCTGTAAATGGCACTCGCCTTTTTCGGCGCGCATTTTACCGATGGAAAGCATGGTGCAAAGCCGCCCAAAAGCATCACGGGTTTTGGGGTAAGCGAGTAGGCTATAATTGTCATCAAGATCGATGCGCAGGCCAATCACCAATTTGAAATCCTCAATATGGCGGGCTTCGCGGTGGGCACGCACAATGCCGGCGAATGAATTGCGGTCGGTAATGGCGATGGCGGTTAAGGCTTTCATATAGCCGGTGGCCACCAGTTCGCCCGGGTGCGATCCGCCGCGTAGGAATGAATAGTTTGAGGTGGTTTGAAGCTCAGCGTACATTGCAGTTCTTCTTCATGCGAATAGTCCGTGCAGGCGCCACGTGGGGGCGCCTTTTTCCATCGGGTCATCATAATGGCCTTCGCGAAAAACCCAGTAGCGCAGGCCCTTATGGTCTTCGACTTCAAAATAGTCACGCACCCGCAACCGATCTGCGAGGTCTGCCCACCATTCAGGTAAAATCCGCTCGGGGCCTTGAGCATAGGTGATATGGCGCAAAACCTTGCGCCATAGAAATTTGATGGGTGGACCTTCGGGGATTTGGGCAATGACCTCTATGGGTTCTGGATGGGCAAAAAGGGTGGCGGGGCGGCGCAAATTGCTTGGCCAATTTTCCCAAGCTTCAGGTTTTAAGGGGTGCACGGCTTTTTGGGATTGCTCGGGTAAATGGCTTTCAAAGGGGGCGAGGCGGTAGACCGCTCCGGGGCCCAAACGGTTGGCCACCCGGTCGAGCAATGGGGAGAGGTTTTCATCTTGGCGCGCACTTTCATGGTGCGCATCAAGCTGGAGCTGCTGGGCAGGCAATTGGTCGATTTTATTGGCGTTAAGCACCAAAGCATCAATGCCAAAACCGGGATCAATAGTGATCAGTTTTTCGTCAAACAGGCGCTTGATATGGGGTTTGGAGCGGCTGGGTTGAGCGAGCCTAATCGGAAAGCTTTTGATTTTCCCGTCGCCAAAAAAACAATCAAGCCGTAGGTGCAACACCCCTTGCTGGAGCTTATCCAAAAGCGCAAAAAGCTGGTCGAGCAGTTCATAAAAACTGCGCTCGATATTGGGCAAATCAATGAATGGGTCAACAGGGGCGGCGGTGAAACGAAAATCGGGTTGATGTTCGGGGGCGGTAAGTGGCTCTTCATATCGACCCACCGCCTGATCGAGCCGTTTTAAAACCGCTTCGCCCTGATCTGGATCGGGAAAACGGCGGGTGAGCGCGGCGCGGGGCAGATCGAACAATTGCCCGATGGTTTTAAGCCCCAATTGAAAAAGCGCATCTGCTTGCTCGGGGGTAAGGCGCAGGGCATGAACGGGCAAAAAGGCCAAACCCTGATGCGGGTTATCTGCTGGTAGAATGGTCTTATTGTTCTTTTCATATTTGGTCAAAGCCCAGGCCGCGCCGATGGTGTCGCCAAGCCCTAAACGGGTTGAATGTCCAAGCTTTTGCAATTGGGTGTGAATTTGATTGAGCATTTGTTTTTCGCCCCCAAATAGATGGTCACACCCGGTGATATCGAGAAAAATTGTGTCCGGCAGGTGCGGCACCACAATGGGGGAAAACCGCAATAGCCATGCGGTACGGCGCATCAGTAATTTTTGATCGGCTTTAGGGTCGTGGTGCAAGGTTTCAAGGTTATGACACACAGCCTTAGCGTCAGCCAAGCGCATGCCGGTGCGCACGCCCGCATGGTTGGCGGCGGGGTTTGCAGCAAAGATTTTGATGCCCTTTGGGGTTTGCTCCAATAGGGCGAGCGGTTTTTTTTGTGGTTTTGCTTTTTGATTGCCTTTAGCTGGCGAAACCGTGTCCGCCCTTTGGTTGGCGGGGTGTGTTTGACGCCACATGAGGCGCAAATTTTCGATTGGCAGCTGCGGGAACCATAAGCAAAGGATACGTCGATGTTTCATATTCTAGGCTCCATGATCCGGTTTGCCCGGTGCGACAGCGCAAAAGGTGGGCGCGTAATTGTCTTGTGCCGGGCGCGCGTTCATCAAATGGGTTTTTGGCGCTGCCTTGGCTTTCAATTTGCCAGCGGGAAAAGGCGGCGCTTGCGCCCTGACAATGGTGTGGGCGGTGTAAAAATAGAGGGGTTGCCCCTTGCTGTGTGGCCAAAGACAAGCGCCGCGTTTGGGTGAAGCTTAAATCTTGAATATGGCCAACCACCGCGGCAAAGCTTTTAGCGCGGGTTGCTTCTTCTAAAACCCATAAAAGCTCTGTGTCATTTTTGGCGGTGACCATGATGAAGCGGTTTGGGTCAAGATTAAACGCCAACAAGCCGGGGGCAAAAAGGCATCCCCCATCATGGATTTGGTGGCGGGTGGTGGCCCATAGGATTGGTGCATCAGATGGGGTGTTTTCACTTTGGGCTTTAAGCGCGAGCAGTAAAAAACCAATGCTGGCCGGATCACCATAGGTTTTGGCGTGTACCTCGTGCAACACGGGTTCGGCCAAAATATCAGAGGTGAGGGGGGGCACCAATTGGGGTAATTGAGCGGCCACCAAGCCCTGCGCCCTTGCGAGCAAGGGGGGCAGTTGGAGCGGCTTTGGTGGCTTGTCGTCATTGGCCGGGGTTAAGAGTTTTGGCGACTGCGTGGGTTGCGTAGACTTGACGCCGTGTTTTTGCACGCCAGATTTCTCGATCCGCTGCAAATGCTGGCGTAAATTGATTAGCTCCTTGTGTTTGTCCTTGTGCATAACCGTCTGGCCTTAAAAGGGTGGTTTGGTCTTATTGTCGGATTTTCGAACTGCAAAGCCGGCATTCATTTTTGCTGGTAATGCTCCATGTCCTTGTTCCGACTCTATAAATTCCAGACTCCCTAAATGTTCATGTTTTGTTCTAGTTGTCAATTTGAATGTGAACAAATGGATGTAACAGCGCGTTGCATTTGGGTGAAAGGTTAGACGCGCGCTCTTATACGTAATTCCTTTCTTGACGCTACAAGCCCGAAACGACAAATTGCACTCGATTTTAAGTCATATTTTTGGAGTTTTTATGCTGAGCATAGAGATCATCAAGCGCAGCTTTTTTGCCACGATCAACAATTTCGACACCATTTACAAAATATCGGCTTTTTGGGTGCCGCTGATGGTCATCGCAGGCCTACCTTTGATCACAGCTGGATCGACAAACGATGTTTACACGGGCGCGGCCATGCCGTGGATCATGAGCCAAAGTTGGCCGATTTGGTTGCCACTTGGTGCGCTGATGATTTTTGTCACAATTGTTGGGGCAGCAATTGTTGCGATAGCATGGCATCGGTTCTTGGTACTCGGGGAAGTGCCTAAAAAGGTTATCGTTTGGCCAGAAGGATGGCCCGTGCAGCGCTATTTTTGGACGGGTGTGGTCCTCTTCATCGTCCCTATGATTTTGGCTATACTTGTATCAACATGGGCCGTCGTTAGCAGTGCTGAAAATGGAGCAATACCAACACAACCGCAAACTGGATTTGACGTCTTTTGGCCAACCTTTGCGGGTAATTTTGTCATTTATCTCGTGTTTCTATTTTGGGGGCTCAAGCTCCCAGCTATCGCGCTTGAAAAACCGACGCACCATAAGCCATTGTCATCTTTCAAATTCAGAGACAGCTTCCATTATACACGTCAGCATTTTGTCCAAATACTCATCCTAGCTCTCGCGTTTTCCTTCATCCTGACTTTGATTAATTCACTACAGGCCGTAATTTTTGGAGCAAGTTTAATCACGGACCTTAAAACGGCCTTGGGTGCCATATTGTCCACGTTACTCAGTTATCTCTTGATGTTCTTTACGGTTGGTCTTTTGTCAGAGTTGTACAAAGCTTTGGTGCAAGAAAAGCAAATGCAAGAGGTGCAGGCCTAGTCAAACACCACATGACCTAGTTTTTCTGGATTGCGGATAATGTAGAGCTGTTTGATTTGGCCGTCTGTCGTCCAGGCTATCGACCAAGCTTGTACGTCGTTTTTATCTTCGCGGATCAATATTCCAGGGGTGCCGTTAATGGTGATCAATTTAATATCACTAGGATTGGGACGACCAAATTTTTCACCAAGGCCGAAAAAGAAACGCATGATTTTCTCCCGGCCATAAATAGGCAAAAGCGTGGCGGATTTGACGCCACCGCCATCGGTGACCAACACTGCATCTTCAGCGATAAAGTCCACAAATTCACTCAACTCGCCTGTTTTAAGGGCGGCCAAAAATGACGTCACCAATGGCTCATTCGTTGACATGGGCAAAGCTGCATCCCCTTCGCTGCGCACTTTTTGACGGGCGCGGGAGGCGAGTTTGCGGCAAGAGGCCTCAGTGCGATCCAGTGTTTTAGCGATTTCGTCAAACCCAAGATCAAACACATCATGTAATAAAAAGGCAGCGCGTTCGGGAGCGGATAATTTTTCCAAGGTCAACATCAACGCAAAGGAAATATCGTCTGCCTTTTGTATCATCTCATCGGGGCCAGTGGATTGATCTGCGACCAATGGTTCGGGCAGCCATGCGCCCACATAGGTTTCCCGCTTATGCTTAGCGGATCTAAGCTGATCCAGCGATAAACGGGTAATAATGGTGGTGAGGAAAGCTTGCGGATTATCGACAGCAGTGCCGTCCACCTTGCTCCAGCGCACCCAAGTATCTTGCACCATATCTTCCGCATCTGCCACTGAGCCGAGCATGCGGTAGGCAAGGCCAAAAAGCCGTTTGCGTTCATTTTCGAACATCTCGTCTTGGTCCAAATCTGACATTACGCCCTCCTTCACTAGCAATAAGACGATTGGGCCATAAAAATGTGACCATGCCGGTCACAAATCTACGGGCTGCTGCGTCTAGACTTTAAACGAAGGAGAAAAAGATGGCACGAGCAGTGCAATGGATTTTTGTTGGCTGGTTCCTTTTGCTGGCGGGTTTTATGTTTTTTACCCCCATGGTTTGGTATCAAACAACGCCTGGTGTGGTGCAAACCGGACCGTTTAATATGCATTTCATTATGGATATTGGCTTGGTGTTTTTAATGAGTGGCTTGGCCATGGCATATGGATTGGTGCGGCATGATCAAACCGCCCTAGTGTGCGGTGCTTTGTGGCCGGCTTTACACGCCGCATTTCATATTTTCATTTGGTTTCAACGCGGCATTCCGCTTGATTTTATTGCCGTCAGTAATCTTTTTGGCATTCAGTTGCCCGCTTGGGGCGCGTTGTTGCTTGCCTGTCAGTCCCCTAAAAGGAGCTATCGCCATGCTTAAAACAGTTTTGCACAAAAGTACCGCCAGCTTTGAAAAGCAATATGATTATGACGCGAGCTATATGCATCAAATCATCGACAAATCTAAAGGCGGTGGGTGGCGTTTAGGCTTGTTGCCGATCTTAAGTCTTTATAGGGGCCCAAAGGCCGCAAAAGACGTGTGGGCAGGCGCGGCGCTGGCTTCAACACTTGATGCTGATTGTGGGTCATGTGCGCAATTGATTGTGGATCAAGCGATTGAAATTGGGGTGGATCCCAAGGAGCTTGAACAATGTGCAAAAGGCCATGCCGAAACACCAAGCGATTGCGGTTTGGGTTATTTATTTGCGCAAAGCGCAATTGCTGGTGGGGCGAATACGCTTGAGTTGCGGGCTGAAATTGTCCGGCGGTATGGGGAAGAAGCGGCAGTGGCCGCCAGCTTTGCCGCGGCTTGTGGGCGGATATATCCAGTGCTCAAACGCGCAACGGGTGATGTTGCGGCCTGCGCAATATTGCGTTTTGGCCCCGAAACTCAAATCGCGGCTCAGTAGTTTAATCCATTGCCCCTCCCTCAAATTTTGCTATTCTCAAATTACCTTGAGGGGGGAATTTATGAGCGATCAGGGACTAGAGGCCTATCAGCCACCAAAACTGCCAAGCGTAAGAACCATTCATTTTTCAGATGTGCGCGCAGCATTGCTTGCTGGTTGGCAAGACTTTAAAAAAGCGCCCCTATTGGGGCTGTTTTTTGGCGGGTTTTATGCCGTTGGCGGACTGGCGATTTGGGCCGGTTTGATGGTTTACAACATGCCTTGGATGATTATTCCGTTGGCCATCGGCTTTCCCCTGGTTGGGCCATTTGTGGCGGTTGGTACTTATGAAGTGAGCCGCAGGCTGCTCGCCGGTGAGCCTTTGGCTTGGCGTCAGATATTCTTTTTGATTCTCGGACAAAGGGAGCGGCAGCTGGGTTGGATGGCTTTTGTCGTGCTGTTCATCTTTTGGATATGGGTCTATCAAATTCGGTTGGTGATGGCCTTGTTTTTGGGGTTCAAAACATATTCGTCACTTGGCGAGTTTTTGAGCATCGTCACCACAACGCCTGAAGGGCTAGGCTTTCTGGCCGTGGGCACGATAATCGGGGCGTTGATTTCATTTTCGCTATTCGCCGCAACTGTTGTGGCCATGCCTTTGTTGATGGCGAGGGATATCGATTTTGTTTCTGCGATTATTGTAAGTTTCAACGCCGTACGGATCAACTTTTTGCCCATGCTCGGGTTTGCGCTGGTTGTTGGTGGCCTCACCCTTGTTGCCATGTTGCCCGCTTTTATGGGGCTTTTGGTGGTGTTGCCTGTGTTGGGGCATGCCACATGGCATCTTTATACAAAGGTTGTCGTGCACGCGTAGTGGACTGATCTCAGCCCATATCAGCATTTCGAGAAACTGATGAAACCAATTGATTGGGATTGGGGTGGTTGACGCACGTCAAGGCGCGCAACCATCCTTTGAGCTATGGGTGGATTGTTGGGGACTGTGGCGCGCGAGTTGGCTCGAAATACTTGGTGCGCGGTTCCTAAGAAACGAAAGGAAACCAAGCCATGCAAGCTCAAGACATTATGACAGCCAAGGTTATTTCTGTTGCACCATCTTCCACCGTGGAGCAGGTAACTCAGCTAATGATCAAACACCATATTAGCGCTCTGCCCGTGGTGGACGAAGCGGGGATCGTTCAAGGCATCGTTTCTGAAGGCGATTTAATGCGGCGAGTGGAAGGCGCAAATGATCGACCAAAATCTTGGTGGTTGCGTATGGTTTCAAGCCGAGAGGATACTGCCCAAGATTTTGTTGCGCTGCGCGGGCGACACGTTGAAGACGTTATGACGAAAAAGGTCATTTCGGTTGAACCTGATATGCAAGTGGGTGAAGTGGCACGCCTGTTGGCTGAAAAGCACATAAAACGCGTGCCTGTTGTCAAAGATGGCAAATTGCTTGGTATCGTAAGTCGCGCAAATTTGATGCATGCCTTGGCAGCAACGCCAAAAAGAGAAATCAAAAGAGATGCAACCGATCTTGAGAAGCGCTCGATTATCCTTGAGGCTTTGTCTGAAGTGCCAGATTTGAACATCAACCACCTCAACGTCATTGTTGAAGGTAACCAAGTTGATGTTTGGGGTGTTGCGTCGTCGCAAGCTGAAGAAAAAGCGGTCAAAGTTGCCGTGGAAAACATCGCTGGAATAGAAAATGTGACGTACAACTTGGGTCGATTGCCCGGTTATGCTTGGGGGATTTGATCAATTCATCTCTTAGTAGTTGCAGAGCCGAAAAGCCGTCTGGCTACGGCCTTAAAACACTAAGATGGATTGACTTGCAAGGTTCCTTATCTCGTTGATACTTATACCGGTTATTGGTTTCTCGGCGTGATTTCTTCTGCCTGATCTTAGCGCAAAGTCTAAGGGGGGGGTGTGATAAGGCGCTTGACAAGTTTTCAAATCGATATCAGTTTGTGCGCGTAACCAGGGGGGCTCTGACAAGGAGCTGAGAGGTCGCTGGAATGGGTTTCCATTCAGCGCGACGACCCTTTGAACCTGATCCAGTTAACGCTGGCGTAGGGACGGTCATCTTGCGTTTTCCTGTCGCCCCAAATGGGTGAAATCTAAGCCGCAACTGCACTTTCTTGAAGCCTAAGCCGTTGAATTGGGTCCCACTTTTGAAAAAAGGGGCGACCTTAATGAACGCTATTACTCCTCAAATCACCACTGGCCCATTGCCGGCCTCGCGCAAAATTTACAAACCTGGCAAAATTCACCCGGACATTCTGGTGCCCATGCGTGAAATCGCATTGAACCCAAGCGCCAATGAGCCTCCAGTTGTGGTTTACGATAGTTCTGGCCCCTACACAGCAGATGGATTTTCCAACACCATTGAACAGGGTGTGCCCCGATTGCGTGAGAGTTGGATTGAGGCACGCGGTGACGTGCAGACCTATCAGGGGCGCGAGATCACCGCGGCGGATAATGGGTTTGTGTCAGATGCAAAACTGACCCCACAGTTTCCGAACCTGCATCAACCAAAGCGCGCTAAGGATGGCAAAGCGGTCACCCAGTTGGCTTATGCACGCGCTGGTGTGATTACACCAGAAATGGAATTTATTGCCATTCGTGAGAATTTGGGGCGGGCTGAACTCAAAGAAAAACTTAAGCGCGACGGCGAAGATTGGGGCGCATCTATCCCTGATTATGTGACGCCTGAATTTGTGCGCGATGAAGTTGCGGCAGGTCGAGCAGTGATCCCGGCGAACATCAACCACCCCGAAGTTGAGCCGATGATTATTGGGCGCAATTTCCTAGTGAAGATCAACGCCAATATTGGTAATTCGGCGGTCACTTCTTCCATGGAAGAAGAGGTGGACAAAATGGTTTGGGCGATCCGTTGGGGTGGGGACACCGTGATGGATTTGTCCACCGGCCGCAATATTCACAATATCCGCGAGTGGATTATCCGCAATTCACCAGTACCCATTGGCACCGTGCCGATTTATCAGGCGCTCGAAAAGGTCAATGGCATTGCTGAAGACCTGACGTGGGAGGTTTATCGGGACACCTTGATTGAACAGGCTGAGCAAGGGGTGGATTATTTCACCATCCATGCCGGGGTGCGTTTGCACTATGTGCCCTTAACGGCGGAACGCGTGACGGGCATTGTGTCGCGCGGCGGCTCAATCATGGCGAAGTGGTGCGTGCATCACCATAAGGAGAGTTTTCTTTATGAGCATTTTGAAGAGATATGCGATATTTGCCGCAAATATGATGTGTCGTTTTCGTTGGGTGATGGGTTACGCCCGGGCTCAATTGCTGATGCCAATGATGCGGCGCAATTTGCTGAATTGGAAACCCTTGGCGAATTGACCCAAGTGGCATGGGCCAAAGATTGTCAGGTGATGATTGAAGGTCCGGGTCATGTGCCTATGCACAAGATCAAAGAGAATATGGACAAGCAGCTTAAGGTTTGTGGCGAAGCCCCGTTTTATACGCTTGGGCCGCTGACCACCGATATTGCGCCGGGATATGACCATATTACTTCGGGAATTGGTGCGGCGATGATTGGCTGGTTCGGAACCGCCATGCTTTGTTATGTCACCCCGAAGGAGCATTTGGGATTGCCGGATCGTGACGATGTGAAGGTTGGGGTAATCACCTACAAAATTGCAGCCCATGCGGCGGATTTGGCCAAGGGGCACCCCGCGGCCCAAATACGCGACGATGCGTTAAGTCGGGCGCGGTTTGAGTTTCGTTGGGAAGATCAGTTTAACCTCTCGCTTGATCCTGATACGGCGCGGGACTTTCACGATCAAACCTTGCCCAAAGAAGCCCATAAGGTGGCCCATTTTTGTTCCATGTGTGGGCCAAAGTTTTGCTCGATGAAGATCAGCCACGACATTCGATCTGAAGCGAATGAAGAGGGCATGGCGGCCATGGCTGAGAAGTATAAATCGGGTGGCAATTTATATATGACGCCTGAGGAACTTGAAGCGCTCAGCGGGAGCTAGGGCCATGCGGGTCACCATTTTGGGGGCCGGCGTTGCTGGCCTCACCGCCGCCACCGAATTGGTGGCGCGCGGGGTTGATGTTGAGATTGTGGAGCGTGGCGCAGCGCCAGGCGCACAAAGCTGCTCGTGGTACGCGGGGGGCATGTTGGCCCCTGAATGCGAGGCGGATATGGCTGAGCCCATTGTGGTTGAGCTGGGGCGCGAAGCATTGGCCTGGTGGCAAAAATATGTGCCAGACATTGTGCAATGCGGCTCAATTGTTGTCAGCACAGGTCGTGATCGCAACGAATTGAAGCGGTTTGGTGCGCGCACCAAATGCCATCAATGGCTGAAGCAAAAAGAACTGGCAGCGCTGGAACCTGATCTTGGGGAACGTTTTGCTGAAGCGCTTTTCTTCAAAGATGAAGCGCATATGGACCCGCGCGCGGCCCTGTTGGCACTGACCCAACATCTTTGCGAACAAGGGGTGAAATTTCATTATGGGGCAACGCTTGATAATGTGACATCGGGTGGCAAAATCATTGATGCGCGGGGATTGGCGGCACGCGATTGTTTGCCCCAATTGCGTGGCGTGCGCGGTGAAATGCTGGTGGTGAAATGCGATGATGTTCAGTTAAGCCGCCCGGTGCGGCTCGCTCATCCACGTTTCCCCGTTTACATCGTGCCGCGTGGCGAAGGCCTTTATATGATTGGCGCGACGCAGATTGAAAGCGAACGGGGTGGCGGGGTCAGCGCCAAATCGATGGTTGATTTGATCAATGCAGCTTACGCGGTGCACCCCGCTTTTGGGGAGGCAGAAATTGTGGAAACTGGGGCCCAATTGCGCCCCGCGTTCCCAGATAATTTGCCTCGGGTGAATTGGGTCAATGATCGATTGCACATCAACGGACTTTTTCGACATGGATACTTGTTGAGCCCAGCCTGCGCGCGCATGGCGGCGGATATTCTTTGTCGTTCAAATCAACCAGCGGAGTTTATGGATGAAGATCATAATCAATGGGCAACCGCTTGAGGTTGAGGCAAAAAGGCTTGATCAGGCGATGACCGAATTGGGCTTTGCTGAGCAACGGGTCGCCACCGCTTTGAATGGTGAATTTGTTCCCCAAAGGGATTGGCCAAAGACGGCTTTAAGTGCAGGTGATGCGCTTGAGGTGCTTGCGCCCATGCAGGGGGGGTGAGGCGAATGGTTTCATTTTATGGCACTGAAATTACCTCGCGCTTGTTGTTGGGCACCGCGCTTTATCCTTCGCCACAGGTTTTGGCAGATGCGGTAAAAGCGTCGGAAACGCAAATTGTAACTGTGTCGTTGCGGCGTGAAGGCGGGCCTGAAGGGGCAGGGCAGAGCTTTTGGCAATTGATCAAAGGCTTGGGCGTTAAAGTGCTGCCCAATACGGCGGGATGTCACACGGTCAAAGAAGCGGTGACCACAGCAAATATGGCCCGTGAGGTGTTTGAAACCAACTGGATCAAACTTGAACTGATCGCACAAAACGACAGTCTTTGCCCCGACGTTGTGGCGCTGGTGGAAGCGGCCCGTATTTTGAGCGACGAGGGATTTAATGTGTTTCCCTATTGCACCGAAGATTTGTCGGTGGCCGAGCGCTTGCTGCGCGCGGGGTGCGAAGTGCTGATGCCCTGGGGCGCGCCAATTGGTACCGGATTAGGGCTCAACAACCTTTATGGGCTTGAAGCAATGTGCGCGCATTTTGACGATGTGCCGCTCATTATTGACGCCGGGATCGGCGTTCCCTCACATGCCGCACGGGCAATGGAAATGGGGTTTGATGCGGTTTTGCTCAACACAGCAGTGGCGAAGGCAGGTGACCCAGTTGTGATGGCACAGGCATTTGCCAAGGCATTGGAAGCAGGGCGCATGGGATATGAAGCCGAACCAATGTTGCCCAATCAGATGGCTGCGCCTTCAACACCTGTTTTGGGCAAGGCGGTGTTTTGATGGTCAAACTTGATCCGTTTTATTTAATCGTTGATCGGTTCGCTTGGATTGAGCGGCTGGTGCCATTAGGTGTTAAACTGGTGCAATTGCGTATCAAGGATCAACCGCCGCACATCGTGCGGGATGAAATTGAGAGAGCGCGTGAATTTTGTGCGGCGCACGATTGTCAGCTGGTGGTGAATGATTATTGGCAACTAGCGATCGATCTCAAATGTCATTTTGTGCATCTGGGGCAGGAGGATTTGGCGGATGCAGATGTAAAAGCCATTCGCCGTGCCGGCATAAGGTTAGGGCTTTCGACCCATGATGATGCAGAGCTTGATGCGGCTTTGTCGCACGATCCCGATTATGTAGCGCTGGGGCCTGTTTACCCCACCATATTGAAGAAAATGCCTTGGGCACCGCAAGGATTGGCACGATTGCGCGAATGGAAATCCCATATTGAGGACGTGCCATTGGTGGCCATTGGCGGGCTAAATGTAGATCGGATCAAAGGGGTGTTTGACCATCGAGCTGACAGCGCGGCGGTGGTGACGGATATTACGTTGAATGATGATCCTGAAGAGCGCACCAAACAGTGGTTGGCTACAACGCGCCGGTATTGTTCATGAGCCGCTATCAACGCCAAATGCAGATGGCAGAAATTGGCTCAGTAGGGCAAGAGAAGTTGGGTAATGCGCGCGTTGTAATCGTTGGAGCCGGGGGGCTTGGGCATCCTATTTTGAGCTATTTGGCGGGCGCCGGCGTTGGTGAACTACATATTGTAGATCCCGACGAGATTGAATTCAGCAATTTGCATCGTCAACCCTTGTTCGGCGAGGGCGATATTGGGCAATCAAAGGCCGAAGTCGCCGCGCAAAAAATCAGGAAAAACAATAAAGACATTGAGGTGATTGCGCGCCCTGTTCGGCTCGATCCTGCCAACGTGCAACTCATTTGTGAACATGCAGATGTGGTGGTGGATGCGGCGGATAGTTTTGCGGTGACCTATGTGCTTTCTGATTTTTGTCGTGATCAAAATATTGCATTGATTAGCGCATCGGTGCTGGGATTTGAGGGCTATGTGGGGGGCTTTTGCGGTGGCGTAGCCCCTAGCATACGCGCAGTGTTTCCACAGTTGCCAATGGCTGCGCAAAGCTGCGCAAGCGCGGGGGTAAGCGGAGCGGCGGTGGGGGTGATGGGTTCACTCCAAGCGCAATTGGTGATCAATGTCTTGCTGGACCTTAAGCCCAACCCCCTTGGCCAAATGCTTAGATGCGATTTTAAGACATTCCAATTCTCGCGGTTCTCTTTTCTTCGTGCGCCAGAGCCTTTGGATGGTTTTACGTTCATTTCGCCAACTCAAATCTCACCAAAAGACCGGGTGATTGAGCTGCGCACGAACCAAGAAGCGCCCTTTCCTGTGGTTCCACACGCAAAGCAAATGGTGGCGGGTGATATTGAAAATTTGGCGATTGAGGATGAACGTATCGTTATTGTTTGCCGTACTGGCTTAAGGGCATGGAACGCGGGTTTGGCGCTGCAGCAAAAAGGCGGGGACAATATTGTGTTGGTGGCAACAGGATGAATGCCCGCGTAGTGATTATTGGGGGTACGGACAGTAGTGGCGGGGCAGGCCTATCAAGAGATGCGGCTACATTGGCCTCGCTTGGTGTGCAAGGGCTACCTGTGGTCACAGCGGTTACCGCGCAGACCAATAATGCGGTATGCCAAATCGAACATGTCTGCGCCGAACTGGTTAAAGCGCAACTGGAATGTGCTCTGCAATCAGGACAATGCGATGCCATAAAAATTGGTATGTTGGGACGCCACGAAACAGTCAGCGCGGTTGCTGAGGTGTTGCGACAACATGCAAAAGTGCCGATTGTGCTTGATCCCATAATTGTGTCCTCTTCGGGCACGCGTTTGTTGGAGGTTCAGGCCGAAGAGGACTTGAAACACCACCTAATACCCCTCTGCGAAGTGGTGACGCCCAATTTGCTTGAATCGGCCATGCTTACGGGTGTGCCCATTGGCGATTGTCACACAACGCTTGAAAAGCAGGCCTTTCATTTTCGCGCCATGGGTGCCGCCAATGTATTAATCAAAGGTGGTCACAGCAGCGGACGCGAAGCGACTGATTGCTTATTTGATGCATGGGGGGATCATATTGAATTCACCCAAACACGCTTAGACGGCACGATGCGCGGCACGGGATGCATGCTCGCAAGTGCGATCGCGGGGCAATTGGCACAAGGGGTAAACCTCAAAGTCGCCGCGGGGATCGCTCAGCAAATGGTGGGGCGGGCGATCATGCAAATGCAGTAAGTACGCGTTTCGGCATAGGTATTGTTTATCCTCAGCCCACAAGTCCTTTGCGCAAGAGGTTTAACCCTGCCAGGGTGAGCACAAGCAGCGTGGCTTGGCGAAATCGCACAGGATTTAGACGATCCAACAATTTGAATCCAAACCACATGCCAAAAAGGGCAAAAGGAACCAAAATGGCCGAAAGACCAATAGTACGTGCGTTCAGAATGCCGGATTGTATATGGGCAACCAGCAGGGTAATGGAACCCAATCCATATATTACGCCTTGCACCGTGATTTGCTTTAGTTTTTCGGTTTTCATCGCTAATAAATAGAGCACTGTTGTAGGACCCCATGTGCCTGCAAGACCACCCAATGCGCCGGAAATGGCTGCAATGAGCCATTCCGCCCACCATTTATGGCGATCAGCGATGGTCAGTTGCAATCCAACTAGTTGTATGAATGAGAGTATGACAACGGGTACACCAAGAACGTAGTAAAATAGGTTTCGCGGAATGATTGGAACCAATTGCGCGGTAACGAAAATCATGATGCAAACCACCAGCAAGTAGCGCCAGTGTTCCTTGCTCGCCGCCAGTGCTGGGGCTATGCCTTGTCGAAAAGTTTGCAATATATTGCTCGCAACAATAGGTAAAATTATAGCGGCAATGGCGAGTTTTGGATCAATGAACGAACTGAGTACTGATACAATAATCAAAGGCATGGCAAAGCCAATCGCGCCTTTGACAACGCCGGCAACAATGGTGATGCCAAGTGCAATAGCTACGGTAATTGGCCCTAGTTCAAACAAGATATCAAACGACATGATGGGTTAAGTCCTTTGAGCGGGCAAACTGGCTGGAGAAGCAGAAAGTCTTTGAGGCACACAACTTTGAGCACTCATCATTGAGGAAGGTAAAGTCTTGATCAAGCTTCAGTAACTTTGAAGTCGCAAAAAGGGCCGTGACCTCATCGATCACGACCCAATCTCATTAATTCTATAAAAGGCAAGGAGCCTCGGGCATACAGATGAGAGCTGTATTGCGCCCTTGAAAAGAGGAAGTTAGCGGTGCGTTGGCCCCGCAACATTCACCCCATTTCCAAAGCCCATACCTTCTTGTGAATAATGATTAGACATTGGATCACCTCCTTCCATTTGTTGATGTTAATGGCAGTGAACTGCGAGATTGCGATAAGGTCAAGTGAAAATTCTAGTTGATTGTATATAGCAACTATTGTATCTTGCAATTATTATGATGAAATTTGAAGACATATCCCTGCATTGGGTGAAGCGGTTAGGCTTCTTGGTTGAGAAAGAGCTTGCAGAGCGGTTTAAGGCGGCTGGGCAAAATGTCGGCTCTGTGGAATGGGCCATATTATTGCTGCTCTGGCGCAAAGACGGCCTTGCACCTAGTGAGATCGCCGACGCAACTATCCGGGATCGCACAACGATCACGCGGTTTCTGGATGGCATGGAAAAAAAGGGATTGGTGGCGCGCATGCAAGACCCATCCGACCGCCGCCGTTTACAGGTTCTGCTGACAGAAAAAGGGCGAGGGTTGCAAGCCAAACTGGTGCCTATCGCTGGCACGTTAATTGAAGCGGCCCACAGCGGTCTAAGCGAAGAAGAGCAGCGAATTCTTGTGATGTTGCTGAGCAAGATGACGCAGAATTTGCTGACTAAGGAGACAAAGGAGAGTAATGATGTCTGATTACAACTATGCCGAATTTTCAACTGGCGACTATAATTTGGATCAGTTCTTTGGGCCAAGGTTGGGCACGAAAGCTCCTGATTTTACACTTGAGAATGCAAATGGGCACAAAGTTAACTTACTTGACTTTAAGGGCGATTTTTTGGTGTTAGAAATGGGCTCGATCACATGTCCACGGTTTCAAGGCCGTCGAGAAACCATGTCTGGCCTGATTGAAAAACACCCGCATGTTGATTTCTCTGTGCTTTATGTTCGCGAAGCCCATCCGGGCAAAAACATCGGTGCACACCAAAACATTGATGACAAAAAGGAGTGCGCAAATCGCTTGGTCAATGATGGAGAAAGACGGCGCGTTTTAGTCGATGATTTTGAAGGCACGGTACATGGTGCCTATGGTTCTTATCCTAATGCGGTGTTTATCATTAACAAGAATGGCTGCATTGTTTTTCGAGCATATTGGAATAATCCAGACGCGACGGGCCGTGCGCTTTCGCAGTTGCTTGCAGGAAAACCCGCTAATGTGAAGAGCTATTTTAGACCTGTGCGCCCTGATATTGCGATCAAGACATTGCGAGACGGCGGACAAGGTTCCGTTGTTGATTTCTTCAAAGGGTTGCCGTTCTTGATTTGGAAAAACTTGATCCGCCGCAACTTCCTTCTGGCCTTTAATCGCGAACCACAAATTCGCCCAGATATTAAGTGCTAATGGCCCATCAAGTTTGAACTAGGGGAATGAGCATGGGCATTTTACATCGAACACTTATCGTTGTTGTTGTCGCAATTGGACTAGTGCCAAGCGTTGCCATTGCTGGTTCTGTTGATGGGCGTTGGTTTTTACATCCATTCGGGGAAATGCGCGCCTATTTTGGGGACTTTTTGGCGGTTTGTGACGGGGCTCAGTTTAAACGTTGTCGGGTTGTACAATATGGTTTTGGGCCAGCCGTTGATGGTGATCGTGCTGAAACACAGGATGGTTTTTTTGGTAACTCGCGCTTGGCGATACAACAAAGACCCGGTGCGAATGATGATTGGGTCTATAACCTAGAGATTTTTTCGACAAAACTGCCCGACGTCCCAAAAGGGCCAATGGTCCTTTCGATTGACGGGGTGGTGTTTCAACTGAGCGAAAATGACTGGCAGGCCGGAAGTCCCGAGGGCTACAATGTTTCTCAAAGCTTTTCAATTGTCGACCATGCGCTGGCTGCGCGGCTCATTGAAACGATGAAAGCGGGCAATAGATTGCGTGTGTTGCACGATGGGTGGACAGAAACCCAATTTCAATTGCGAGGAATTTCTCGCGCCCTTAAAGCCATTGAATTGCGTGCTGCGAACTAACTCGTGTTTTTTGTCCTGATTCAGGGTGTAAAGCGACCAAAACAGTTTTCATGCGCTTTGGCCATTTGGCGCTTCTTGGCATCTGTCAACTCGCCGAAATTGAGTATTGCCTTGATGGTATCAACTTTGCCTTCAAGTTGTTTGGACCGCAAATGCTGAGCGGAGGCATAGATCGTTTGGTCGCCAAAGGCGACGGTGAAGTCGCGTCCCAAATGCTCAACCATTAGGTAGGCGGCGTAAGTTTCGGCGAAATCCTCTGCCGCTGTGCATGTTGCATAGTAAGAAATAAAACTTGAATCGCCAAGCATTTCTATCAACGAATGATCGCGTTTTGGCGGCAAAAGCCTGAAGCAATAGTGATCGCCTTTTGTTGTGCTGAGAGGCAAGCTTTTTGTCGATGCTGGATCAAGCAAGCAATGAAACGCCGGTTCTGTCAAATCGGCTTCCACCAAATGCCCGACTTCGTGGAAGATCATTTTTGCGAGGCTGTAGTTCAACCCGACAACGAATTCGCTTTTTGAACTGAATTCAAGTTCTACCTTACTGGCATCTGTAAGCGTTTCATATTGATCTGCACCCAAATAACTGGTGATCGCATCGTGTTCATACAATTCATATGGGATTGATATGTTTTGCCAGAGTGCCAAGTTGATGCCGATGACTTCGTTGTTGGAAAACGCCCCCATCCACGGTTCGATTCCGTTGATCGGATACGCAACAACAAACGCATCGATAGCACACATTTTGTCCTTTACCTGGTTGGGTGCATGTTCAAAGACGCTTGCAATTCTGTCCTCAAGAACGTCAAATTTGGACTCCTTTAAACCGCATTCAGCGACGTTGTTTTGATCCAGAAAACAAAGCTTGTCGCGGAGCAACATACCGCAACTCACTTGGTACGCCGTCGCCCCTTTGCTGAGGTACGAAGGAAATAGCGCGATACAGGTTAGAACCACGACGGTCAGAAGGCCGAAGAGAAAGTGCTTATGCTTCATGGAAAATGTCTAGTCTGCTCCAAACGCACCCGCACACGTTTTATGGTCGGCCATGAGTTTTGCGCGCCCTTCAGGGGTTGAAACATCGTAGCTAAGCAGCGCTTTAACGGTTTTTAGTTTTGGCTGGAATTGTTTTGCATTGAGCAATAGTTCTTGGTCGAGCAAAAGGTTGTCGTCTAGGTAGACTTTGTAAGCCAGGCCCAGATGCTCGTGCATTAGATAGGCGGAAAAACTCTGCGCAAACTGTTTGGACGAGTCGCAAATATCGTATGGCTTTGTGAAGGCATTGAAGGGATCAGTGTCCATGTTCCATGCGCTTGCTCCATGGCTTTGCCGCACAGGGGAAATGCAGTCTGAATTATGTGTTGTGCGAACGGGTTCGCACCGAGCGTGGTCGCCTGATAGAAGATCCTGTTCGATTTTGAGCGCCATTTCATGGAATAGAACGGTGGCAACATCTAGGCCTAACTGGCCTTCTTGTTCCTCGGGCTGGGTGTAGCTGAGAAAGAGGTCGCGGCGCTCGTTATATTTAACAAAGGCGTCTTTGAACACATAGCCGGCCTGTGACCACAACAAACGATCAGCGAACAGGAAATTGCGTTCCTTGAGCATGCTCCACGAGATATCGAGTTGATTGCCGCGTAGCTGAATTTTCCCCGGTAGGTCGGTCAAATATCGAATGACGTTGATTTGGTCTAGGGAGCAGGTTGCTTGTTGGACGATTTCAGGCGACGCGATAAACACCCGAACAAGCGAGCGTTCAGCACGATCAAATTCAGGGTCTGCGGCTTTGCATGATCCGTTGGGATCGAGCTCGTCTTGAAAACAGGTATAATCTTCAATTGGCCTGCCACATTCCCCAGCAAAGATTTGCTTAGTGACCACATAGTCATAATAGGTTGGCACGGTGACGAGCAGACACGAAAAGAAAAAGGTGCCAAGAAAAAGAGGATAAAACCGCATAAAACTACCTAAATAAAATATTGGTGCCGAACATAACCAAGGTTGTCGATTCTGCCAATTTGGTAATTCTAACTAGGCTCGGGTCCGGAGCAGCCGCCCTTATTCACCACCCTTGGCCACTTGTTGCTCACTTGCGACTTTGTCGGCGCTAGATGCTGGCTGCTCAACGCTTTGTTTTGCGATGGGCTTGGTTGGCGATGTTTTGGCAGGGGGCGTTTTGGCCATCGCCCGTTGTGGGGCTTTCCACTCAAAGGCGTCCAATTTGCCGGTTAGCGGCGATGTGGCTTCCCATTCGTTTGAGCTAATGCCATCTGCAATCCAAGTCATATCAGGTGTTGCTGTGATCGCACGGCCCAGCCAAGCCCGGGCCTTGCCTTGGTCGCCGGTTTGACCCTGTTCAATTTGGGCCATGAGGGCGCAGATCGATTGGGTTGGGTTTTGATCGATGAATGGTTGCAATGCGGCGCGGGCTAAATCCCATTCGTGAGCTGCAATGGCCATGGTTGCCAAAACAACTTGAGCTGGCAGATTATTGGTGGTTTCTGCCACAAGGCTTTTGGTGCGTTTAAGGCGTTCAACGGCTGAGGCACCGGGCTGTGCGTTGGCGTAAAGCAAGGCCACATGGGGATGCGGGTCAGCCCGCCAAACGCGGCGCAATAGGCCAGAAGCTTTGCGCACTTCACCCCGGTTAATGAGAATGCGGGCGGCGATCAAAGCGGCCGGCACAAATTCAGGGATGCGTTTTAGCGCTTCATTTGCAAGTTGAATGGCTCTGTCGGGATCGGTTTCCTCATTTTGCTTGGCAATGGCTGTGCGCAAAATGCCGTCCAAACGTTTTATTTTTGCGCGATCAGCACGGCCAGAGGGCATATTGGTTAGATGTTCAAGCGCTGCTTCGAACTGTTCATTTTTGGCAAAATCATGAAAAACCGCATCGTTTGCCCAATCAAGTTTTGGCGCAAGGCTTATTGCTTTTTGTGCGAATTTAAGCGCCGCGTCTGGGCGGTCTTGTTGTTTTGCTTGCTCATAAAGGCCCGAAAGAGCGGCAACTGCGGTATCTGGGTTGGCAATCATTTCGCGGTATTGATCGCGTGCATCGCTCCAATTGCCCAATTTTACACTAGCCTGGGCTTCAAGCAGTTGCGCGGCGCTATTGTTGCCCAGCTTAACCCGTGCTTCACGGGCCAATTGTTTGGCGCGGGCCGGGTCGCCAGTTTGCAGGGCGATGATCGCATTTGAAAGGGCTTCAACACCGCGATTGTGTTTGCGGTTGGCCGCCGCGCGGGAGAAAAGTGCGGGGATGCCAAAAATACGGCGCAAGATTGCCCAAATGAAAATGGTCAAAAGCATCAACAGAATAAGGCCAAAGACCGTCAACCCAAGACCGGGCCGCATTTGATAGCCAAAAGCTTCAATGGTGACATCGCCGGGCAGGCCAATGATCCAACTTGCCCCAAGGGCGATGAAAAGGGATAGGGCAACAACCAAGAACATACGGATCATTGAGCGGCTCCTTGATGGGTTGTTGCCAGATCAAGGGCCAGTTTTTGGGCTTGATCGAGCTGAGCAATGGCGTCGTTTTTGGCGGCAAGCTTGCTGGCAAAATCGGCGGACATGTCTTGCCATTCTTGGGGCAAACGCGCATATGCCAGTTGTGCAGCCATAAGGTTGTTGTTGGCCAAGGCGGCTTCGATTTGCGCCACGAGGGCTAAGGGATCGTTGCCAGATTGATCAAGTGGCCGCAGGCCAATGGCGGATTTTGCTTGTGCGATAAATCGATCATACCACGTGGCATCGGCGGGCAGGTCTGCGTCGCTTGCCACAAAAGCTGGAATGGCGGCTGCAAAATCACTATTTAGGGCCGAAGTTGTGGTCACACCAGATTGGGCGCTCTTGCTTAGAACGTCTGAGAGGACGAGGTCAGGCAGAATTGCCGCTGCGCTTGTTACATAGTCGGCGTAGGCATCACCCGCATTGAGGGCTTTTTCCCATGCATCAAGTAACAGTGGCAGATTGGCTGTGGCGGGCAACTCAACCGGCGCCGGTTCTGCATTTATTTGCTCGGCCAGCCCATTCACTGTTTGCGACAAGTCGGCGAGCTGTTGGCCTAACCCGGCAACCGCTGCGACATTGGTGGATTGAACTTCCCCAAGACTTGAAATTTGCGCAATAGCGCTCGCCAACTTTTGGTTTTGTTCCAATTGCGCTTCAAGGGCTTTTGTATTGTCCGGCGACAGCTCGAGAATTGAGGATTTTAACCCTTCAATCTCACTTTGGATTTGGGCAATTTGTTCAGAATCAACCAGTGGCTCAGTCGTTGAGATTTGATTTTGGTCGACGGCCTTAAGCTCTATTTCCAGTGCAGCGACTTTGTCTGAAATTGTGCTGATTTGTGCGTTTACGCCAGCAAGTGCGTCGCTGCGTGCAAAGCCATCTAATTGGGCGCTTGTGACAAAACCGCTCAGATCTGTCTGTGGCGCGTTTTCCAAATCGAAAACGCGTTTTTGCAGGGTTTCCATGGCCGCGTTGAATTGACTGGTTGATATGCTTTTTTGAAAAGGCGCAATGCCATTTAACGCCATAAAACTGGTGGCGCCTGTGCCAAGACCGGCGCCCAAAAGGGTGGCAATGATCAGTGTGCTAAAAGAGAGAGAGGATTTTGGTTTGTCAGTTTGTTCCGCTGTTGCCGTTTTTTTACTGCCAGAATTGGTTTGGCCGGGCTTGGCTTGATTCCCAAAGTTGTTAGGCGTTGGTTTGGGGGCAGCGGGTTTTTGTGGAGACGTTGCGGATGCAGCTTTTGCATCTTCGGCCTTGGGGGCCGGTTTTGCATCAATAATTGGGGGCTTAACGGGCCCTTTTTTTGTATCGTCTGCCATAAATATCATCCCTTCGTGCCGCAAATTTGGGAACGGAACTATTTTAAGCTTAGTTAGGCTGATTTGCCATCAGACAAAATGTCAATTTGGGTAAAAAGTGCGTTTTCATTGGGATCTTGTGCCACATAGCCTGATTGTGCGCCTGCTGTTTGCAATGTGTGCCAAATAGATGGCGACAGGCAGATGAAATTTAACGTTGAAATATCGATATTGTTATCGACACACAATTTGGCAAAATGTGAGGCAGCGCGCTGCGAATAAAGAAGGACGGCATCAATGCGGTTTTCTTGTAATCGCTTGATCACTGGGTTGGATAGAGATTTAACGGCAATCATTTCATAGACAGGCGTCATTTGCACCATAAACTCAGTGCCAAAAAAGGCCTCTTCAATGTCGGGTTTGCGATCAATCGCACAAGGGTAGAAATAGGGGCCGCCGAGTCCCATTTTCTTGATCATCGCAATCAGGTCTTGGGCGTTGCCTTTGGCGTTTATGACGTTGTGAAAGCCGTTGTTTTCTGCCACTTGCGCGGTGGTGTCGCCTACCGTGAAACAGGGCAGTAGTTGATGGCCAATCTCTAACTCCGCGGACAAAACAGCTTTGACCGCATTGGGTGAGGTGAAGATGGTGGCAACCATATTGTGCGGTGAGGGCACGTCAAATGGGAGAATACGTTTGGAAAAAAGCGGCGCGGCCATTGGTTGATGACCCAAATCCATCAAGGAGGCCACGGTTTTTTGCCCTCCGGGGAAGGGACGCGTAACCAATAGGGTTTTACCGCTCATTATCGTACCTCAAAGCTTTCAAAGAACTTTTCGCCTGCTTGCTCACGCAAGATCTGCGCAAGATGCTGACCGATTTCTTCGCAATCCGCAACATGGCCCGTAACCTCGCCTTCAAAGGCGGTGGTGCCATCAAGTGAAAGAACTTGCCCGATCACCTTCATGTCGTTGCCATCAATTTCTGTGTAAGCGCCAATTGGGGTGCGGCAAGACCCATCTAAGCCGTGCAGAAAATGACGTTCGGCTACAAGCGCTGCGGCGGTGCCTGAATGATTAAGCAGCGCGATCAGGTCGCGTGTGCGGGTATCATCTTGGCGCGCTTCTATGCCAATTGCCCCTTGTGCGGGGGCTGGCATAAAGACATTGGGGTCTATCATTTGCCTCGCGATATGGGTTTGACCCAATCGGCGTAGGCCTGCATAGGCCAAAAGGGTGGCGTCGGCGATACCGTCCTCCAGCTTTTTCATCCGGGTTTGCACGTTGCCGCGAAATTCAACAATTTTAAGGTCAGGTCTATGGCGCAGCATTTGCGCGGCCCGGCGCAAAGAGGATGTGCCAAAAGTCGCGCCTTCAGGTAAATCATCAACCGATTTATATTTGAGCGAAACAAAGGCGTCGCGCACATCTTCGCGTTGTAAGAACGCAAACATGCCCAATCCATCAGGCAATTGCGTCGCCACATCTTTTGACGAGTGAACGCCAATATCGATGCGGTTTTCAAGCAAGGCCACTTCGATTTCTTTGGTGAATAAGCCTTTGCCGCCAACTTCTGACAGGGGGCGGTCTTGAATGATGTCACCAGAGGTTTTGATCACTTCAATATGGATGTCTTTTGCGTCCACCCCGTTGAATTTTGCGAGCTTGGATTGTACGAGTTTTGCTTGGGCGAGCGCGAGCAATGAGCCACGCGTGCCGATGCGCAAAAATGGTTTAGTTGTTTGATTTGTTTGCAATGGGCTTTCCACTTGATGTAGGCAATAGCGAATTGTCACTATAGGGCTTAACCAAAGACGGTCTATGTCGCAAGCACGTACCATCATTCTTGGCATTGAAACCAGCTGCGATGAAACCGCAGCGGCTATTGTTGCGCGCAATGGGGATGGCACCGGGCACGTTCTGTCCAATATCGTGCGCACCCAGCTAGATGAACACAAAGCATTTGGTGGTGTGGTACCTGAAATTGCCGCCCGATCCCATGTGCAATGGTTGGATCATATCGTCGCACAAGCGCTTGACGCGGCTGATTTGGGCTATAAAGACATCGATGGGGTGGCCGCCACAGCGGGGCCGGGTTTGATCGGCGGCGTCTTGGTGGGATTAACGACCGCCAAGGCCATTGCCAAAGCCATTCATAAGCCACTTATTGCAGTTAATCACCTTGAGGGCCATGCGCTGACAGCGCGATTGACGAACAATGTGCCATTTCCGTTTTTGCTTTTGCTGGTGTCTGGTGGGCATAGCCAATTTGTGTTGGTGCGTGATGTGGGTGATTATGAACGCTGGGGCACAACCATTGATGATGCGCTAGGGGAGGCGTTCGATAAGGTCGCGAAAATGCTCAACTTGGGGTTTCCGGGCGGGCCAAAGGTTGAAGAATGGGCTAAAAAGGGCGATGCAAAACGGTTTAAATTTCCGCGCCCTTTGCTCAAGGAAAAGCGTTTAGATTTTTCATTCTCGGGTTTAAAAACTGCGGTTCGTTTGGCTGCAGAAGCGGCTGCGCCCTTATCTGACAAGGATGTGGCAGATATTTGCGCTGGTTTTCAATCTGCCGTTGTTGCGGTTTTGCAAAAACGTTGCGGGCAAGCGTTAGAACGATTTGCTGATGAGCTGCCGGGCGAGCCGATCCGTTTGGTGGTAGCCGGCGGGGTTGCCGCAAACCAAGAAATTGGCGATGCTCTGCACAAGGTTGCTGGGCAATATGATGCAGAGTTGATTGTGCCGCCCATGAATTTATGCACCGATAATGGGGCCATGATTGCTTGGGCGGGGGCTGAGCGGTTGGTGCGTGGTCAAGTGGACAAATCAAATTTTGCTGCGCGCCCGCGTTGGCCGTTGGATAGTGATGATATGGGGTTGGGTGATGCGCATGGATAATGCAATCTTTGTTGTCGGTGGTGGTGCGTGGGGCGTTGCACTGGCGCACGCTGCAGCTATTGGTGGATGCACCGTAACACTGTGCGGGCGCGATCAAGAAGTTGCCGATACCATAAACCACACCAGAGCGAACCCACAGTTCCCCACCTTGGCGAAGGTCGACCAAAAGGTAACAGCACAAGTTGGTTATGCAGGCATTGAACATGCGCAAACCATATTGTTGGTGGTGCCTGCCCAAGCCAGCCGACAGGTGCTGATGGACATTGGTGTAGAAAAACTAGCCAGCAAAAACATCGTTCTTTGCGCCAAAGGATTAGAGCAAGGCACGCTAAAACGCCAAAGCGAGATTGTGGCGGAACTTGTGCCAAATGCTGTGCCGTTTTCATTGTCCGGCCCAAGCTTTGCGATTGATGTTGCCCAATCAAAACCTACTGCCGTCACACTGGCAGGACCAAGTTTAGAACAGGCCCGTCAAATTGTTGACCTGTTAGCAGGGCCCACCTTTAGGCCCTACTCAAGCGATGATTTGGTTGGTGTTGAATTGGCAGGGGCGCTTAAAAACATTTATGCGCTGGGCGCTGGTGCGGTTGAAGGCGCGAACCTTGGGTTTTCTGCGCGCTCGTCTTTGATTGCACGTGGCTTTGCTGAAATGGGGCGCTTGGTTGAAGCGCTTGGCGGATCAGCGGCAACGTTGAACGGTCTTGCCGGTTTGGGTGACCTCACCATGAGCTGCACCGCCAGAGAATCGCGCAATTACGAGTTTGGCTATCGCTTGGGCGCTGGCGAAACAGTGCAGCAGATTTTAGATAGCGGTGCCAAACTTGCTGAAGGGGTATTTTCCACCCCCGTGGGCCTTAAACTCGCCCACCAAAATGGCGTCGATGTGCCCATTATCGGTGCGGTCAACGCATTGCTTGACGGCAAAGTGACAATTGATGTCTTGGTGTCAAAATTGATGGCACGGCCATTGCGTTCTGAATAGGAGAGAATATGTATTTTGTGATTTCTGGGCGCGATCGGCCCGATGCATTGGAAAAGCGTAAGGAAACGCGGGCGGCGCATTTGTCGTATTGGGGTGATCTGGGGGCTGATTTGAAATTGGCTGGGCCTTATTTGGATGAAAATGGCAACCCAACTGGCAGCTTGATCATTATTGAAGCACCTACAATTGTTGCAGCGCGCACCTATGCGGAAGCTGATCCATATGTGACCCAAGGGGTATTTGAATCTGTTGGGGTGACCGAATGGATGTGGGCGGTGAACGCCCCAGAAAAGGCGGATAGCTAATGGCCTATTGGTTGTTTAAGAGCGAACCGAACACTTGGGGTTGGGACGATCAGGTTAAAAAAGGTGCGCCAGAAGAATGGGATGGGGTGCGCAACTATCAGGCGCGCAACAATATGCGCGAAATGAAAGTTGGCGATCTTGGCTTCTTTTATCATTCCATCAAAGAAAAACGCATCGTTGGTATCGTGCGGGTTGCTGTAGAAGCGCATCCGGACAGTAAAACTGATGATGAGCGATGGGAATGCGTTGATATTGAAGCGGTGAAACCGTTTGAAACCCCCATTACGCTTGATGACATTAAGGCGCACCCGGAATTGGGCGATATGATTTTGGTCAACAATTCTCGTTTGTCGGTTCAACCTGTCTCGGCCAAGGAATGGCAGATCATTTGCAAGATGGGTGGCGTCACGCCATAATTGAATGGTGATCGCATGTTTTGCGATCCTTCATTTGCAAATGACAAGAGGGAGATTTTGGGGACATGTCGCACTTTGCAGATATTAATTGGCTGGCCGTTGTGCTGGCCGCGGTGGCCAGTATGGCGCTGGGCATGGGGTGGTATTCAATCCTAGGCAACCAGTGGATGGCGGCCTTGGGTAAAACGCGTGAAGAGTTGATGCCTGAGGGCAAAAACTCATCCATGCCGTTTATCATTGCGGGCATTTGCCAATTGGTGATGGCCTATTTTTTACTTTTGCTAACCCGCGCAATTATGGACACAAGCGCTGCCGATATCCAAATCCTGGATGCGGTGGTCGTTGGCGCACATATGTGGTTTGGCTTTTTGATGACAGGCATGATCTTAAACCATGCCTACCAGGGCCAGAAAAAATCGCTCACCCTCATTGATGGGGGCTATTTGTTGGGCGTGATGATTGTGCAAGGCGTTGTGATTGGGCTTTTGGCATAAAGCCAAAGCAATTATCGAAACAAAAGAATATGCCGCTCCGGTTCGCTGGGGCGGTTTTTCTTTGTGCCGGTCAAAAGTCTGACGCAATGCCTTTGTTTTCCCAGTCGCCATAGCGGGCGGGATCGGGGCCTTTTTTACCGTTGATTTCGCGTGGTGCGGTTTCAGACACTTTATCAATTTGTGCGCGGCGGGCCTTGGCCTCTTCAAGTGCCTGCTGGGCGATCTTGGGATCGGGGCGCTTGGCGTTTGGGTCTGTTTTGGCCATTGTACGGTCGCCTTTGGGTTTGCGATGCTGCCTTAATTTGACCCTTGTCAGGGCCATAGTTGAATACCATCTATATCACTGAGTGTGAAATAGGAGTTTTGCATGTTCAATGCAATAAGAACAACATTTTTGCTGGCGGTGATGACCGGACTGTTTATGGCGGTTGGGTTTGTTGTTGCGGGTAGCTTTGGGATGTTTTTTGCGTTGGCGCTGGCGCTTATTACCAATCTGATTGCCTATTGGAACTCAGATAAGATGGTTTTGCGCATGCAGCGGGCGCGTGAACTGGGCTGGCGTGACAGCCCGGACTTGTTTGAACTGGTTGAGCGCCTTTCTCTGCGCGCAGGTATTCCAATGCCTAAACTCTATCTCATGGACAACAAACAACCCAATGCTTTTGCAACAGGTCGAAATCCTGAGAATGCAGCGGTTGCTGTTTCCACCGGGCTTTTGAGCCATTTGGAATATGATGAAATTGGCGCGGTGATTGCCCATGAATTGGCGCATATTCGTTCTCGCGATACGCTGACGATGACTGTAACGGCTACCTTTGCAGGGGCCATTTCCATGTTAGCGCAATTCGGTCTGTTTTTTGGTGCGCGAAACACCAATAGTCCGCTTGGACCCGTTGCTTCGATCGTGATGATTATTGTTGCGCCGATGGCAGCTTTGATGGTGCAAATGGCGGTTAGCCGCACCCGGGAATATGAGGCGGACAAAGATGGGGCCATGATTTGTGGTGATCCTTTGGCTTTGGCCAGAGCGCTGGGCAAGATATCCAAGTTGGCGAAGAACTTTGAAAACCCGTTTGCCCGACGCTCACCGGGCATGGCGCATCTGTTTATTATCAACCCTTTAGCTGGGCGTGGGGCGGATAATATGTTCTCCACCCATCCAAATGTCGAAAACCGAATTGCAGCTTTGCTTGAATTGTCTAAGCAAATGCAGGTAGAAGAGCGCCAACAAGGCGAAATTGGACGTGTTTTGCATTCCCCTCAATCGACACGAGGCGGGTGGCGGACACCAAATAGCCACGTTTCTGATAAAAACCAGCCCAAAGGCCCTTGGGGCTAAGCTGTTCTAGGAAATTGCATGAGTAGACATTCGCAAGCCACTGGGTTTGATATCCGGCGTTCGGCCGCACAAAGGTTGCAAACTGTTTTGACTGGTGCACCATTTGTGCCCTTTTCTGTCCGCGAGATCGCTGATCCGCGCGATAGGGCTCTGGCCAATAAGTTGGTGACCGTAAGCTTGCGGCGACATGGGCAATTGAGCCAAATTCTAAATTCAGTGCTGGAAAAAGGCATGCCGAAACGGGCGGGCCTATTTGAAGCGGCACTGCGCATCGGCATTGCGCAATTGTTGTTTTTGCCCGATATGGGCGAGCATTCAGCCATTCATTTGGCGGTTGAAGTGATCAAAAAAGATCGACGCGCAGGTCGGTTTGCGAAATTGGCCAATGCGGCTTTGCGCAATGTGCAGCGTGGGTTTGCGGTTGAAGATCTTAATCCAAAAGACTTGGTGCCCGCTTGGGTGTTTGCGCGCTGGGAAAAGCATTTTGGTGAAGAGGCCGCGCTTGGGATGATCGAAGCGCTTTTGGCACCAGTGCCGTTGGATTTGACGGGCAAGCCAACAGAAGATCAAACCGTCTTGTTTGAAAAAATGGGCGCGGTGAAAAATCTCGGGCAAAGTCATCGTCTTGAAGACCGTGACGTCTCGGTTGAAGACTTGCCAGGTTACGCTGAAGGGCGCTGGTGGGTGCAGGACTTAGCTGCGACCTTGCCTGTGCATTTGGCCAAGCCGAAATCGGGTCAAAAAGTATTGGATATATGTGCCGCACCGGGCGGTAAAACTGCCCAGCTTGCGGTCACTGGTGCTGAAGTTACCGCAGTTGATTTGGACGGCAAGCGGCTTGAGCGGGTCAAGGAAAATCTTGACCGACTGGGGCTTAAAGCCAAATTGATTGAGGCGGATGCGACCAATCTTTCTACAGAACAGCTATATGATTTGGTGGTGTTGGATGCGCCATGTAGTGCAACGGGCACTTATCGTCGCCACCCCGAAGTTTTGTGGCACCGACGTGAAAAAGACATCAAGCAGCGCGCGCAGTTGCAGGCTGAAATGTTGAAGAATGCCGCTAAATTGGTGGGCGTTGGCGGTCAATTGGTGTTTTGCACATGTTCTTTGGAACCTGAAGAAGGTGAAGGCCAAATCAAAGCCTTCTTGCACAAACATGGGGACTTCGAAGTGGTGCCCGTTTTGAAAGAAGAGCTGGAAAACTGGGCAGAACCGATCCTTGAGGGCGGGTTTTTGCGCGCGCTCCCCAGTATGGCGACACCCCAAAAGGGTTCGGGTATGGACGGCTTCTTTGCGGCAAGGTTGCAACGCACAAAATAAAAAGTGGTTGCAATGGTTTTCACTAAGTGAGAATCGATTGCGCGCGTGCTATCTTCATCTCAAGACTTAAGGAACGTTATACGTGTCAGGCGGACCATTTTTGCGTCGTACATTAGGGGCCATTGCAGACGGGCTGATCACCAGCCCGGCATTTCGTTGGGCTTGGGCCGCACCTGAAAAGGGCGACGTGAAGCACAAGCTTTTGGAAATCCGCCCGGCCGATGCCTATAATGTGGCCGACATGATGATTGGCCAATATTTGTTGGCCCAACGTTTGGTCGATACCGGTGGCACCACCCCTTTTGCAGTTGATTATGCAAGTGCGCGTTGGTTTGACGAACTGCACAGTTTTACGTGGCTGCGGCATTTCTCTGCGGTGCAAGACGAAGGCTCAAAAAAGTTCGCGGGCACGCTCGCCATGGATTGGGTTTCGCGTTACGGCCATTTTTCCAAACGAGTTTGGGACAATAAGCTGACCGCTCTGCGGGTGCTGAATTGGATCAAGCATTTCGATCAATTGTGCTTTGGGATGAACGAGGCAAGGCGCGCGAATGTTTTGCGCAGTCTTGTTGAGCAAGTGCAATGTTTGCGCGTGCGGATCAATTTTGAAGCTGATCCGGCGCGGCGTTTGTTGATGCGTGTGGCATTGCTTGGGGCCGCAGTTGCATTTCAGTCTTCAAAAGAAGAAATTGTAAGACTGCTTGATCGCACCATCTTGTCGCTGAGCCGGCAAATCGATGACAAAGGAATGCACCGCAGCCGTAATGGTGAAATGCAATTCTTGTTGTTGTTGGAAATGATCCCGGTACGCCATGCGGTGACGCCCATTTCTCCTGAAGGGGGCAAAAAGTTTGCCGCTGTGCTTGATAAGATGCATCACAGTTTGGCGCTGCTGATGCACACCACGGGTGAGCTATCTTTCTTCAACAATGCGCGTGCGGTTCCCCATGAAATGTTGCTGGCGGTGCAATCGCGAGCCAATAACAACCTTGAGATCGCTGGCGGCGAGGTTAATGCTGGATATGGCGCACTGCTGGGCGCTGAATCAAAATTGATCGTGGATGGCGGCATGGAGCTGGGCGGTGATTTTCGCGCTGACCTATTTGCTGGTGCGGCAAGCTTTGAATATAGCTTTCGTAATGACTTGATCGTAAGCAATTGTGGGCCGGGTCCGGCTTCTTTGGGGGAAGATGCGCAACTGTTTCGGTTGCCCGCGTCTCATTCAACCCTTGAAATTGAGTATCGGGGAGCCTTTCCGTTCAAACCGGAAAAACTTGTTCGGCAGCACATGGCGGCAAATCGAGGGGTTGTTCCCAAGATTGATCTGGCTGAAAAAAGCGTTGATTTGACCAATAAGGGCTATCAGCGCCTTGCGGGCATTTCTCACGTGCGGAGTTTGAACGTTTTGGCGCGGGAGGGTGACGCTCTGCTTGGCCAAGATGTGATTTCTTGTGACATGAGCCATAAGCACGCACCAGATGAGTTTTTGCTGCGGTTCCACCTAGGCCCTGGTGTGCAGGCAAATATGGATGAGAGCGCAAACCAGATAGAGTTGAAATTGCGCTCAGGTGCAACGTGGGCTTTTATTTGGGAAGGGGCGCAGGCCATGATTGAGCAGAGCGTGCGCTATTCTGCGCATAAGGGGCTTGAACCCATTCAGCAAATTGTGTTGAGCGGCGGCATCAGTGCGCATCAGGAAGTTGTTTGGACATTCATGCCACGCTCTTAAAGGCCATTGTTGAGTGGAAAAAGCACTGTAGAGCGGGTTTCTTTTTGAAAATTATCGTGCTAGCGAAGCGACTTCAGCGCTGCTAGCGCGAATTGGACCCAACAACAGATGAGTTTGCCGTGACCATCAAACGCGCCCTTCTTTCCGTTTCCGACAAAACAGGCCTTGCCGATTTCGCCCGTCATCTGGTTGCCCATGGGGTTGAGTTGATCTCAACTGGTGGCACCAAAAAGATGCTAGAGGACGAAAAAATTCCCGTCATTGATGTGGCTGAGGTCACCGGGTTTCCCGAAATCATGGATGGTCGAGTTAAGACCTTACACCCCAAAATTCATGGTGGTTTGTTGGGGCGTCGCGATAGTGACAGCCACAAAAGCGCTATGCGCATTCATCAAATCTCAAACATCGATTTGCTGGTTTCAAATCTTTATCCGTTCGTAGCAACAGTTAAGTCTGGAGCCGACTATGATACCATTATCGAAAACATCGATATTGGTGGCCCAGCCATGATACGTGCAGCGGCGAAAAACCACGCCGCGGTTACAGTAATTGTTGATCCGGATGATTACGATAAAGTGGTTGAAGAATTGGCTCAAAATGGCGAAGTGCCATTGAAAGCGCGCCAGCGTTTCGCGGCTAAAGCCTATGCCCGCACTGCGGCGTACGATGCTGCTATTTCAACATGGTTTGCTGAAACACTAGAGTTTGACGAAATTCCTTATCGCAGTTTTTCGGGCAAGCTGGATCAGGTTATGCGTTATGGTGAAAACCCTCATCAATGGGCGGCTTTTTACAAAGATGGTTCCGACCGGGTTGGGGTTGCGACTGCCGAGCAAATTCAAGGCAAGGCGCTTTCTTATAACAATATCAACGACACGGACGCCGCTTTTGAGTTGGTCAGTGAATTTGACCCAAGCGAGCAGGCCGCTGTTGCCATCATCAAACATGCGAACCCATCTGGGGTGGGCCTTGGTGAAAACTTGGTTGAAGCTTACGAGAAGGCTTTGCGTTGCGACAAAGATTCTGCCTTTGGCGGCATTGTTGCGCTAAATCGTGAAATTGATGCGGATGTTGCCGAGCAAATCATTAAGGTCTTTACTGAAGTGATTATTGCGCCAAGCGCAACACCACAGGCATTGGCGATTTTTGAAACCAAAAAGAACCTACGTTTGCTACTAACCGGTGGTTTGACCGACACTAAGGCTGATGGGCTAACAGTTAAGTCTGTTTCTGGTGGTTTGTTGGTTCAGTCACGTGACAACAAAAATGTTGCAGACTGTGAATTGAACGTGGTGACCAAGCGACAGCCAACCGCACAGGAGCTAGCCGATCTTAAAGTTGCAGCGATCGTGGCCAAGCACGTTAAATCCAACGCGGTGATTTACACCAAAGATGGGGCAACGGTTGGTATTGGCGCGGGACAAATGAAGCGCGTGGATTCGTCCAATATTGCGCACCGCAAGTCAAAAGATGCGGCTAAAGCCATCAAGCAAAAAGGGGCACTGACCGAGGGTTCTGTTGTAGCATCTGACGCGTTCTTCCCCTTTGCGGATGGGTTGATTGCGGCAGTTGATGCGGGCGCTACAGCGGTCATTCAGCCGGGTGGTTCAATTCGTGATGATGAAGTGATTGCAGCGGCGGACGAAGCGGGCATTGCGATGATCTTCACGGGCATGCGCCATTTCCGCCACTAATCATCGGATGACGACAATGTTGATTGAGCCCGGGTGCCATTGGCCCCGGGCTTTTTCGTTCACTCACCCCAATTGATGGGTTCGTTTGCGCAATCGAATGTTTCAGCAAGACTATCCGCTAGGTCGCGGGCAATTTGGTTGGCATCTTTGTATTTTGAGGCATTGATGCGGGCCACTTGGCAGGTTGCGCCTTGTTCCACCTTTGTCACGATCAAAAACTGTTGTTTGTCGCCCATGCCATCTTCGGTGAAATATCTTAGAATGGTGGCGATGGGGGTTAGGCCTTTTGTGCGATTAGCCAAGCGCCATTCTAGGGTTTCACCAATAGTGTTGAACGGGGATAGGGTTTGTTCTGCGGCACGTTCATTGAGTGAATTGAGGCCATAACTGACAAACATGCGCAAATCGCCCTCTGCCACCATCACCGGATATCCACGATAGCCCGGACAGGCAAAAGTGGCGCCAAAATCGTCAGCGTGGATGATTGAGCAATCATTATTGAGGTCAATTTTTGTGTAGACGCTGCTGTTTTCCTCAGCAAATGCGCCAGAGCAGAACAACGACAGGAACGTCAGTTGAACAAGAAAGGCCCCAATAGTGGATTTGCGCATGATCGATTTCCTCCCATTTTGGTCAATTTATCGCATTTGACCCATTATGGCTTGCAATCATGGCAGGGGCTAGGCATTAGTTCTGGCAAAATCTCGTTATATGATCATCAAAGGGAGCAGATTGATGGATCTCAATGCAATTGGTGCCGGCAAGAACCCACCAGAGGAAATCAATGTTGTGATTGAAGTGCCGGTTGGCGGCGAGCCGATCAAGTACGAATTTGACAAAGACAGCGGTGCGATTTTTGTTGATCGCTTCTTGCACACACCAATGCGCTACCCTGGCAATTATGGTTTTGTGCCCAACACGCTATGCGGCGACGGCGATCCTTTGGATGTTGTGGTGATGAATACACGCCCAATTATGCCTGGCGCGGTGATCAAATGTCGCCCAATTGGTGTTTTGATCATGGAAGACGACGGTGGCATGGATGAGAAGCTGTTGGCGCTGCCAATTTCAAAGCTCACCAAATCCTATGAAAAAATCAAAGATATTTCAGATATGCCTGAAATTGAAGTGGCAAAAGTTGAACATTTCTTTACGCACTATAAAGACCTTGAGCCAGGTAAATGGGCCAAAATTGAAGGCATTAAGGGCGTTGAAGTGGCCAAGCAGATTATCTTGGACAGCATCGCGTTGCACAATAAGCAAGGTTAATCGTTTGATACTCTTGAGTTGAATTTGGGAAGGGTCGGCTTTACGCCGGCCCTTTTTGTTTGACGAAGTAAAGGCCGATTAATCCCAACAACATCAAAACCACAATCGGCGAGATGCCGATCTGCTGTGATCCGGACCAACCTGTAGCAAGGGCCACTGCAATGGGGCCGATAAAGGCCGTTGCGCGGCCAGAGAAAGCGTAAAGACCAAAGGCCTCGGTTACCTCTTCATGGCGCACTTGATGCACCAGCAAGGTGCGCGATGCGGCCTGGATCGAACCGCCAAATGCTCCAATAAGGGTGCCCGCGAAGTAGAATGTCAAAAGCGGTGCGCCGCTGCTTGCATCAACGGGAATGACGAAGAGAATGTAAGTTTGGGTTGTGGACACAACCAGTAAGCAAGCGAGCACCAGCACAAGACAAGAGAAGGCCACCACAGGTTTGGGGCCGAATTTCTTGTCCATTTTGCCGCCGATGAATGAGCCAATGGCGCCGGCAAGCGCGGCAATGATGCCAAAAATGCCGACTTGAGTAACGCTTAGGCCCAGAACACCTGCCGCATAGATGCCGCCAAAGGCGTAAAGCGCGTTCAGCCCGTCGCGATAGAAGAGTGAGGAAAGTAGAAATGCGAAATAGCTTTTGCGTTCTGGCAAGGTTTTGATTGTTGCAGCAAGCTTGTGCAACCCAAGCGAAATCGCACTCTTTCTTGCTTGTCGCTTTTTGACGTCTGGTACAAAAAAGAAAAGGGGGGTGACAAAAATCAAATACCAAATTGCCGTAAATGGACCGGATGCACGGTCACCTTCATAGGTGGTGCCATCTAGTCCAAAAAGCGGGTTGAGGCCGATTAGGGTTTTACCCGTTTCTGGGTCACTGGTCGCCATAAATGCCAAGATGAATATTAGCGAGGTTACCCCGCCCACATATCCGAGTGCCCAGCCGTTACCTGATAGTTCGCCAAGCTCTTCGCGGGACACAAGGTCCGGCATCATGGCATTGTTGAAAATGGCTGCAAACTCAAAGCCAATCATGGCGACCACGAGGCCGATGAGCGCGATAATGACCGCATTTTCGGTTCCTGGTGTGGCGAAATAAAGAGAGAATGCGCCAGAAATAGCAAGAATCGAAAAGAGGGCGATATAGGGTTTTCTGGGACCCGTTGCGTCAGATATTGCGCCCAAAATTGGGGCCAGCAATGCAATGATCAGGCCCCCAATGGCCACGGCCCAACCCCAAGATGTTTGGGCTTGTGCGCCATTTGCGGCAATGTGGTGGGCGAAGTAGGGACCAAAAATGAACGTTAAGATCACGGTATGAAAAGGCTGTGCGGCCCAGTCAAAGAACATCCAGCTGACCCGCGCTCTTTTTGTCACGGTTGTTGGCTGTTCTGCGTTTGCGGAAATTAGGTCCGTCATTTGTTTCTCCCCCAAGAAAAGCTCCATCACCATAGGGTGCAATTTTAGAATGGGGAATAGGCTGATTTTGCAACAGACGCATGAAAAAGGCCCCGGCAATTGAATTGTCGGGGCCTTTGTTTGATGTTTTTTTGATTTAGCCGCGGGCCAAATCTGACAGCAAACCTGCTGCTACTGAAAGCCTTGAGACGCTCAAGGTACTTTCTGTAATGCCCGCAACCATTTCGCGGCACCGTTCAATGTCGTCGCGGCGTGCTTCATGCCAAGCGGCCAAGCCGGTTTCAACATCAGCGCTGTCGAAAGTAAGAACATCTAGAGTAATGTCGCGCTGTGCACGCATTAGGTTTGCAATGGCCCGATCAAGTGCCATGCGATCATAATAGTCTTTGACCTCAATGGTTTGAATTTGCTCCGTGATATGGCCAAGTTGGAAGGTTTCTAGAACCGCAAAATAGGTTCTCGCCGCATCTTCCACCGAGATGTTCGCGCGTTCGCTGACCAGCACAACTTCTGTGGCCAAAGTGAGCGCTGAAAGTTGCGCGATGCGTTTGGCCAAACCGTCTGGGGTGCCACCTTCTTCAAAGCTTTTGGCTTGGTCAGAAACAGAGGCTGCCACAAATGCTGGAAGCACTTCGTCGAACATTGTGCGAATTGTCTCAATGCCTTTTGAATAGGTTTCAACAACTGTTGAAATACCGTCGGCAAAATTGACGTTTCGCAAGAACCAAGCGGTTTGTTGCAGCAGAAGTGTGCGCAGCTCATCATAGAGTTCGAGCTGAGTTTCCCCTTTGATCTTTGTGTCCAAAGCATCAATGGCAAGGTTCATATCGGTCAAGCCAAAGCTGTCGCGGGCGGCAGCGTAAGCAGCGGCCACCTGTGAAGCATCGGAACCTGTTGCTGCTGCAACGCGGTGCACAAAGTCAGGGCCGCCCCGGTTGATCATGGCGTTGCACAATACCGTTGCAATCACTTCGCGCCGCAAGCGGTGGTTCTTGATTGTATCGGGGTGCTCGTCAGCCAATTGATCGGGGAAATAACGAAACAGCTCTTTGCCCAAATATGGATCATCTGGCACTTCGCTTTCTAGCAATTCGGCATAAAGCGTGTTTTTCGCATAAGCCAAGATTACCGCCAATTCTGGTCGGTAAAGGCCGGCGCCTTGGGCTTCGCGTTCCATCAGGTCAACATGTTTAGGCAGATATTCAACCTTGCGGTTCAAATGGCCTGCCGCCTCAAGCGCTTTCATGAAATCAGCATGATAGGGTAAGTCGCTCTGATTTCTGCGTTCAGCCAATGAAATGGCTAGGGTCTGCAAATAGTTGTTGCGCAAACACAATTGAGCCACTTCATCGGTCATTTCTGCCAAGAAGGTGTTTCGTTGCTCATAATTGAGTGTGCCATCGCGCACCAATGTGCCCAATGCGATTTTGATGTTCACTTCCAAATCTGAAGAGTTTACCCCGGCAGAATTGTCGATCGCATCCGTGTTGATGCGGCCCCCTGCGCGGGCAAATTCGACACGACCCAATTGGGTTATGCCAAGGTTGGCCCCTTCGCCGATGGCTTTTGCGCCCACTTCCGAACCGGTGATGCGAATGGCGTCGTTTGCACGATCGCCCGCTTCTGCATCGCTTTCTGTGCTGGCCCGAACATAGGTGCCAATGCCACCAAACCATAAAAGGTCCACCTTGGAGACTAAAATGGCCCGCATTAATTCATTCGGCGTCATCTCGTCTTTTTCTAGTCCCAGGGCATCAACAGCTTCTTGAGAAAGCTTGATCGATTTTGATGTGCGCGGATAAATGCCGCCACCGTTTGAAAGGAGCGATTGGTCATAATCTTGCCAACTTGACCGCCCCATCTCAAAGATCCGTTTGCGCTCAGCCCAGGTGGTTGCTGGGTCTGGATTTGGGTCAATAAAGATGTCGCGGTGGTCAAATGCGGCGATTAGTTTTGTGGCTTTAGACAAAAGCATGCCGTTGCCAAACACATCCCCAGACATGTCGCCCACGCCAACGGCCGTAAACGGCTGTGTTTGGATGTCGCGGTCAAGTTCGCGGAAATGGCGTTTTACTGCCTCCCAACCGCCGCGGGCAGTAATGCCCATCTTTTTGTGGTCATAGCCAACCGACCCACCTGATGCAAATGCGTCAGAAAGCCAGAATTGGCGTTCATCGGATATGGCATTGGCTGTGTCGGAGAAGGTTGCTGTACCCTTGTCGGCCGCGACCACTAAATATGCATCATCTCCATCAATACGGGTGACATCTTTAGGGGGAATGATTTTGTCGCCATCAAGATTGTCAGTGATGTCGAGTAATGAACCGATGAAGATTTTGTAGGCTTCTGTGCCTTCCGCCAAAAACTCTTCGCGGCTTGCGTTGCTTTTGATTTGTTTGGGCACAAAGCCGCCTTTTGCGCCAACCGGAACAATCACGGCGTTTTTCACCATTTGAGCCTTAACAAGACCCAATACTTCCGTGCGAAAATCTTCTGGGCGATCCGACCAGCGCAGGCCGCCACGGGCGATCATGCCGCCGCGCAAATGCACACCTTCAACCCGTGGGCTATAGACATGGATTTCACGGAATGGACGTGGTTCAGGCAAACCATCAACCTTTGAAGCATCATATTTGATGGCCAAAGCCGGGCGTCGCTTGCCGTTGACACGTTGGAAAAAGTTGGTACGTAAACTTGAATCCACGAGGTTTACGAACCGGCGTACGATCGTGTCATCGTCTAGCGAGGTAATAGCTTGCAATGCCGCGGAGATGGTTTCGCGCGCGTTTGCTTCAACGCTTGTGCGATCGCCAACAAAGTCGGGTGCGTGGCGCACGTGGAATAAATCCACGATGGCTTGGGCAACGTCTGGATGTTTGGCCAACGTGTCCCACATATAGCGCTGGGAATAGGCTATTTTTGTTTGCTTGAGGTAACGACCAAGCGCTCGGATGATTGAAACATCGTCCCATTCCATTGCGGCGCGAACAGTGAGCTTGTTGTAGCCGTCGTTTTCCGCATCTTTATACCAAACAGCTTTAATGGCCCTTTCGATCACATTGTCCACTTGGGTCAAATCTTGATCTACACCGGGGGCTTTGATCGTCATGTCGTGCAAAATACGTTCATCTGTGTTTTGCGGTATGACGGTGTAGGTGCGCTCGTTGTTGACCTTAAACCCAAAGTTTTCAAGCATAGGCACCCGCGCGCTCAACGGAATTGCCGTTGCACGGTGGTAGAGCTTAAGCGAATAAGCGCCTTCGCGTCTTGAATGTTTGCTCAAGCGAACAGCAATTTGCTTTTCGTCTTTGAGCAATTGGAATTGCTCTATGTCTTTTAAAGCTTCCGCGTGGCCATATTTTTCTTGATAGGCATTCGTGAAAGCGTTCGCATAATCAAGGATTGCGCGCGGATCTTTCGCGGTCGCCAAAAGCCGATCACCGTAGCTATAGGTGAGATCAGTGATATGGGCTTCAAGTTCATCACGGCTTGGTCGCGGTGTGACACCCCCGTTTCGGCCAAGAATAAAGTGTACAGAGACCAATTCACCTTCTGGGAAATTCGGGTAATAGGTTGACACCCGCGCATCATATTGCTCAGCCAGATACTCGCCTACTTGTTCACGAATTGTGGATGTGTAGCGATCTCGGGCCATGAACATGATGATCGACACGAAATTGTCGAAAGGATCTATGCGCGGTAGCACGCGCACGCGTGGCCGATCAGCAAGGGCAGAAATTGTGGTCGCAAATTCAAACAATAAATCTTCGTCGATCTGAAACAGCTCTTCGCGCGGATAATTGTCGAGTGCACTCATTAGGGCTTTGCCTGAGTGCGAATTTGGATTGTGACCTGATCTGCGCATCACTTCCATGACTTTGCGGCGGAGCAAAGGCACTTCTGTATGTGGTGTGGCCAAGGACATTGATGTGAAAAGGCCAATAATGCGCAATTCACCTGCGATTGATCCATCTTCGTTGAACTGTTTGATGCCGATATAGTCCATATGCACACGGCGGTGCACTACAGACTTAATGTTGGCTTTGGTGACCATTAAGGGGTCAGATTTTGTCAAAAAGTCCGCGTGTTGGGCGGTCATTTCTACATAGTCTTGGCCGTGGCGGAGAAAGAATAAATTTGGGTCTGAAAGAATCCCAAGCCCGCTATTTGGAATGGGCTCCAAATTCGGCTCACCATCAATTTCGCTGAATTTATACTCGCGCATGCCAAGGAACGTGAAATTATGGTCTGCTAACCAGCCAAGAAAATGCATGCTTTCAGAAAGCACCGCTTCTTCCACTTGTGGCGGGTTATTGCGATAATTGCGCACCACATCGCCCAATTTCTCAAGCATTGGCCGCCAGCCAGCAACGGCGCGGCGCACTTGAACGAGAACGTTGTTCATTTCGGATTGAACAAGGTCTAGGGCTTTTGGGTCTAGCCCAGGATCAAAATGCACATGCAACAGGCTTTCGGTTGTTGCGCCATCTTCTAAGGTTTCTAAAACCTCAAGGTCTTTACCCTCGCCTTTAACGGGCAGCACAGGGTGAGCAAAAAGCCTAATGTCCGCACCGGAGGCGCGAATGGCGGCCAGTCCCGAATCAACAATAAAGGGCATGTCTTCGTTGAAAACATCAATGGTGTAGGTGTTGGACTTGTTGTTCAACGATGCAATCGTAATCGAATGTTCTTTGGACTGCCGCTTGCCTAGATTCTCATAGGACTGTCGCGCAATGGCAAGAAATTCGTCGATATCATAATGACTTAAGTCAGTATCGTCGATTGAGTTGATTAGGTGGACGAGAAAGTTCGAAAAGCTTTTCTCTGTTGCACGTAGCTCATGTGCTGCTGCAACCAAATGCGCTTTGTTGGAGGTTTTAACCTGCGCCATCGTTGTGACCCCTTTTGGTGATGACATGGGGTGAGCCTATTCCTTGAGTGTAAATAAATGAAGTAGGAAATGAGTGGAATATATTTGCTATGGGTCAAATTTGTTTTCTTGGTCGTCACGATCAAAGGGAACTGATCTTTGAGCGTTAGCCTTGACCCGGTTTCCTTACGGATTTAAAAACATGGATCGGAATTCCCTTTAGACCAAATCCTTGCGAGAAAATAGACAGATGACGAGCGCACGCACACTTTACGACAAGATCTGGGATGATCATTTGGTGACCAATAATGAGGACGGCACCAGCCATCTTTATATTGACCGCCACCTCGTGCATGAAGTTACAAGTCCGCAGGCTTTTGAAGGGTTGCGGATGGCGGGACGCAAAGTGCGCGCACCCTTGCGCACATTGGCTGTGGTTGACCACAATGTGCCAACGACCGATCGCTCAAATGGTATTGATGATCCAGACAGCAAGTTGCAAGTTGAAACCTTGGCGCAAAATGCCAAAGATTTTGATGTTGAGTATTTTGACGAGCTGGATAAACGCCAAGGCGTTGTGCACATTGTGGGCCCAGAGCAAGGCTTTACGCTGCCCGGCATGACCATTGTTTGTGGTGACAGCCACACATCAACTCATGGGGCGTTTGGTGCATTGGCGCACGGCATTGGCACCTCTGAAGTTGAGCATGTTTTGGCCACTCAAACGCTAATTCAGTCCAAAGCGAAAAATATGCGGGTAACCGTCAATGGCAAATTGCCTGATGGTGTAACAGCAAAAGACATCGTTTTGGCGATCATTGGCGAAATTGGCACTGCGGGTGGCACCGGCCATGTGATTGAATATGCTGGTGAAGCGATTGAAGCTTTGTCGATGGAAGGCCGGATGACGGTTTGTAACATGTCGATTGAAGGCGGTGCTCGCGCAGGTTTGATTGCACCAGACCAGAAGACATTTGACTATATTAAAGGCAAGCCGCGCGCACCAAAAGGCGAAGCGTTTGATATGGCGCGCGCCTATTGGGAAACACTACACACAGATGAAGGCGCGGTTTTTGATAAAGAAATCACGTTGGATGCAGCCAACTTGACCCCGATTGTTACGTGGGGCTCTTCACCTGAAGACGTTGTGGCGGTAACTGGCGTGGTGCCAAATCCCGATGAAATTGAGAACGAAAATACCCGCTCATCAAAATGGCGTGCGCTTGATTATATGGGGCTAAAGCCAGGCACAAAGATCACTGATATTACAATCGATCGCGTGTTTATTGGCTCGTGCACCAACGGGCGGATCGAAGACTTCCGCGCTGCAGCTGCAGTGTTAAAAGGCAAAAAGATTGCCCCAACCGTGAGCGCTATGATTGTGCCGGGGTCTGGTTTGGTTAAAGAGCAAGCCGAAGCTGAAGGGCTTGATCAGATCTTCTTGGATGCGGGTTGTGAATGGCGAGAGCCGGGTTGCTCCATGTGTTTGGCGATGAACGCCGACAAGTTGAAGCCGGAAGAACGCTGTGCTTCAACCTCAAACCGAAATTTTGAGGGTCGACAAGGCTTTAAAGGCCGGACCCATTTGGTTAGCCCAGCCATGGCGGCTGCGGCGGCAATCGCGGGCCACTTTGTGGATGTGCGCGATCTTTAGGAGTTAGAATATGATCAAGGCGAAACTGGTTCTTTCAACAATTTTCGCCTTGGTTTGCTCCACGGCCTACGCGGGTTCTTGTGTGCCTGATGGGCTTGATTTGTCCTCTCGTGATTTTTCTCGTCTTCATACAATTGATCAATCGCGGATAAAGGGCTTGGCCGAGGCCATGTTGGGCGAAAACGCTTCTGATCGCGCCATCGTCAAAGAACTATATAGCATGGGGATCGGTGCTCCCAAAGTGGTCCCAACAGGCAACTACAAATGCCGCACTATAAAGTTGGGCGGCATTTCTGCCTTGGTGAGTTACAAGTTTTTTGATTGTCGTATCAGTCAGGCGGGCGATCAATTGCGACTTGAAAAGCTTTCAGGTTCGCAACGATTTGTCGGCACTCTCCATATGCAAGAAACTGGCGTTGCCTACAAAGGGGCGTCACACTATGGCTATGAAGAACCTAGAGCCTATGGGGTAGATGGCGAGCACGATCAAGTGGGTTGCTTGTTTGAAGCTTTGGGCAAACCTACCTCGATATTGCTAGAATTGCCTGCCCCGCAGTTTGAGTCCGTTCACGATGTTATTGAACTTGTGCGTCAGTAACAAAGGATATGGTCGGATAACCGTTGGGTGCACTTGACAATTCACACATTTGAATATGAACTCCTTGGTTAAGCAATGCCGGTTTTGGCGTTGTCTTAAGGGGGCTAGCGGATGGTGCAAATCGGCCGAAGCTGGAGCCTATTTGGGATATGCATTTTCGTTGTTGCGGCGTTGATTGCACCCTTTTTTACGCATTCCGATTACAACTGGGTGCGACATACAACGGGTGAGCTTGCCGGCCAACAAATGCCGAATGCATGGATCATGCGGGTTGGTTTTATCAGCCTTGGCTTTGGCGTTTTTTTTGATGCGTTACAACTGACGGCTAAACATCGTCGTGACTACTATGCTTTTATGGTCTTTGGCGTTTGCATGATCGGGGCGGGGTCATTTAATCAACGCTCGATCGATACAACCCAATTTTTTGCCGCTCCCCTCGCTCATTGGCACGGTTTTTTCTTTTTGTTCGCGGCAATAGCGCTGGTTGTTGGGATCAGTTGGCGCGCCTATGTCACCCAAGATAAGTCATGCCGCATAGGGTCGATAGTGGTTGTGGCCTTGTTGGCAGGTTTAGTGCCTTTCGTTTTTTTAATGCCCCAATTTGCTGGCGCTGCCGAACGTGCTGTTCTGTTTGCCGCGTTGCTGTGGTTGGCCATGTTTTTTCGGCATCGGGCCACATAGTAGCATTTAGCGAATTTTGGTGGCCAATTTGAATTGTTTCATTTCTTGGTTGGTTAAATAATAGAGTTTGTTTGGGGGCGTTTGCAGCGCGTGGATCCAGATCTTTGGATCAACACCCATTTCATCCAAATGCTGGGTGATCCGTGCTGTCGTCGTTTGGGCGTCGGACATGGCTTGTGGGGCTGTTGTTTGAGGCGTTGCGCCATAGATTTGATGCAAGCCGATCGTTGCTGTTTTGCCGGCCAGACGTGCTGTTCCCCCGGCGAACAAAATTGGGCAGGACGATGCACAATAGCCTCCATCCTCAATGGTGGTCGAAAAACCGAGTTTGCGGATATGGGCTGAAATTTCAAGTGCATCATTAACTGAGCCGCCGGGCGAGTTTATTTGCACGGTTTTGATGTATTCTTTGGTGCGGTCTAATTCTTCAATTATGCGTGGCGCGGCATTTGGATCAATATAACCTGACAACAGCATAACGCCGTTTTGCGCCAGTGTGGCGACCATTGGCGCGGAAAGAACCTCAGCCTGTACGGTAACTTGTTCACTTGGATCATAGCGCGGTGCGTTGGGATCAAATTCTGGGCGCTCAACTGCTGGTAATATTGGTCTTTCAAATTGCAAGGGCTGAGCGGCTGTTTGCTCGTTCAATGACATGAAGTCCAAATAGAGCAAGGTCCCCGCGCCAGCGAGTAGGGCAAAGAAAATGCCTCTAATGAGATTAGCATCGCTTGGCCAACCAAGGCGTGAGCGTTTTGGCGGTGCCATTTGTGCGTCACTCATGTGGGTTTAGCGTCGTGGCGTTTTGCAGTTTCAATCGAGGTGACATTGGGGTCGTCTGTTTTGGTTTGAGGCGTTGGCTCTTTACTTTGCTCTTTTTCCTGTGGTGCTTGTTTGGCAACTTCTGCCTCGCGGTTTGCGTTCATTTCATTGAACAGGCTAACCGCGCGCATCATTTCAGCGGCTGTAATTTTGTCTGCCGCATCAAGCGTTCTGGCTTCGCGTCGACTGGCCGAATAAACAACAGCCAAGATTAAGACCAAGACCATCGGGAGCAAATCGATTGAAATGGCCCCGGCCCAGCTTGGCAAGAAGTCGCGCGCGTAAAGCAATACCGCTTCTGCTGAGGATAAAGGCACAAATCGACGTGGTTGTACTTTTGGCTCGCCTAAGATTTTGTCGGCGGCGGTTTTAAGGGCGGTGGATTGGGCTTGGACGGCCCCCATGACCGATTGCATCACTTCGTCTTGGCGGGCGACCAGTTCGTCCGATCGGCCATCTGCCACCGGGGCGATAAAACCAAGTGACAAGTCGTCCGCAGCGCGACTGACAGAAGAAGCAATGGATGTTTCCTGCAAAGAGGCAATCACGCCCGTCAGCGCTACGGCTTCGGCGGCAAACTTATCGGCACGCGGTTGCACTGCCCCTTCGCCCGAAACAAGGGCGCGCATGTTGGCAAGGTGGGTTGAGCCTTTTTCAAATTGCTCCGTCACAGTGCCGCGCGAGGCGGTAATTGTGTTGCCCAATTCGTCCAATTGGGCAGACATTTGGGTCAGCAATTGCACCACAGATCCAGACCCCGAGGTGCCGGTGAGGGCACCGGAACGACGCTCGTCGTCTGCCAGCCGTGAAAAGCGCACCGAGGCACGTTGTACGTCGGGCAAAAGGCTTTGTGCGGAAAGCGCATTGCCGTGGGCCGCATCCAAATCCGCAACATAATCTTCAAGGGTCACCGCTAAATGCTGCTCAAGCGCTGCCGACCCTGCAAGGGCTGCGGCGTTGAGCCAAGAGGACATAGCAACGATCATCAAGCTGCCCAACCCCATAACAGCGATCAATGCGCCGCGCCGCGCGTTGTCGCGCATTAGGGGCAAGAATTTCATCATATAGGTCCAAAAGGCATAAATGCCCACGGAAACGGCAACCGAATAGATGATGGCGGCGGCAAAAACCATGTCTGCGGACCCATCAAGCAAACTGCGCACGCCCAAATAGGTATAGACCCCGCTGGCCAACGCCAAAACGGCCAACGCAAAGCGGGTCATGGTTTCAAGGCTTTTCACCCCTTCGCGCAGACGCGCAGCATTATTGTTGTCGAGCATGGATCGCAATTCCCCTTAAGGCTGTTGCCAAGCATTAAGAGATTTAATCGCGACAAAAAAAGGGCGAACTTCGCAATTAGGCGAGCGAAAGCGGTTTTGGGGGCAGTGAAAGCTTAGCGATTGCCTTTTCTAACCGCGCACGTTTTGCTGCGGTCGGCATTTCTTCAAGGCGCGCAAAGAGCGTGTGCACCAGCTCAACGTTCTCGGTATTGATGAACCTTTTTGCAGCGTTTTCCGCATACATGGGCAGTTGATTTGGGGCCGCCGCGCTCAAGAAATTAATGAGATGCGGGTGCACCTGATTTTGATGGGCGGAGCTGGCCGCTAGTTCTAACAATATCTCACAGGTGGCGTCTTTGGCGATAACAGATCCGCGCGCTGAGGCGTCCAAAATTTGGGGCAAGTGCTCAAAGGTTGCGCCATGATCCAATTTGCACGTATTTGCCAATAGGGTCAGGGCGCCCCATAAAATGCGGTTGTCTTTAGTGCCCAACAGGTCGAACACAAATCCAATTTTGTCCCCAAAGGCCCCAGGACGCAGCGCGGCCAATTCATATAACACTTTGATAGCGTCATGTGCTTGTGCCTTTTCGCCATTTTTGACAATTGCGAGCAGTTCAAGAACCTCGCTGCTCACCTCCGCCTGTTTGGCGAGCCTTTGAGCCAATTCAACGTTCGGCTTTTCGTCATGGCGCTTTAGGGCACTTGCAAGATGGTCGGCTAGAGACATTCAATCGGCTCCGGTGTGCCCACAAGATCAGACTTATGTGCGTTTAGGTTGGTAGAAGTTTGTCTTCCATCGCCTGCGTTAAACCGCATTTGAGATTGATTTCTCTACGTGTTCGATCCCAATTAATCAACGGCAGAAGCGTTTCGGGTAAGGGGCGACACCTAAGGCCCGCTTTGATTGCTTTTGATGTATCAACTTCGAAGAAATGTTTAAATTGGGGTGAATCTGGGGGCATCATTGGAACGTTAGTCCATGGCGAAATGTTTGCCGCAACAATCTCGCTATTGGTGACCCAATTGATTTCTGGTTGTGAGCCGGTTTTAGTAGCGATTACTTGCAACAAATCCGCAAACCGCATGGGCGAGCTGGTGATGTTGAAGTTACCCCCAAACCCATTGGCCGCGCAAAGCAGTGCAAAATCTGCGATGTCATGTACATCAATCATTTGCACAAGTCTGTTTTTTGGAGCAGGCGCAATCATTCTTTTTCTGTTGCCATGGGCTTCATCAATTCTGCGCACCCAATAGCCAAGTCTGTCGGTGTAGTCTCCCGCCCCAACAAGCAAGCCGACCCGCAAATTCGTCGATCGGTCCGCTAGTCGTTTTTCTGCCGCTATTTCACATGATCGTTTGAGTGGCCCATAAGCGCTGCCATAGGCGGGGGCGCTGCCCTTTTTGTCGGCTGGGATATCTTGAATAGCTGCCAGTTCTTGGTCAGTTGCAGTGGGGCAAGGATGCTCCTCCGTGAGGCCTTGGGTCTCGTAATTCGCGTAAACTGAGAGTGATGAGATAAAGATGTAGCGTTTGATATCTTCCCCCACAGCGTCGAGCAATCTATCCACAGCGTCAGGTGAAAAAGCGCAGGTATCAAAAACCCAGTCATACTGTTTGCTTTTGATCTCTGAGAGGTCGCTGTGGCGGTCTGCTTGAACAAAACGGACATTATCTGGGCAGGTGCGCTGGGTATTACCACGTGAAAGCACATCGACAAAGTGACCGGCCATGGCCAGGCGATCAACAATCGCCCCACCGAGAAAACCTGTGCCCCCAACAACCAAACACTGCACAGAATCACTCCTTGTTATTTTGTTGTCAGGCTAGGCGAAGAGAATAGGCGCAACAATTGCGGGAACTATATAGACGCCGCCAATTCCAGTGATAATTGTGCCATGTCGGTCAAAGATGTTTGGCGCTGGTCTGCATCGATTTCGTCGCCTGTGATTAGGCAATCTGAAATGGTACAAATGGCCAAGGCTTTGCAGTTTTTGTGTGCCGCGATGGTGTAAAGGGCCGCCGCTTCCATTTCAACGGCCAAAATGCCGTGTGCGGTGAGGGGTTTATAGGCGTCTAACCCTAGGGGTTGATAAAAACTATCGCCTGAAACAATGCCACCGGCGTGCCACGTTATGTTTTTCTCGTCGGCTAAATCTGCGGCTTTGCGCAAAAGGGAGAAATCTGCGGTTGGTGCAAAGGTGAATTTGCCGAACACTTCTTTGAACATATTGCCTTCGTTTGAAGCGGACATGCCCAAAATTAGGTCGCGGACTTTTGCTTTTTTGTTGAGACCGCCGCAAGTGCCAATGCGGATGAGGTTTTTCACCCCATATGTATCGATCAATTCATTGACATAGATCGCAAGAGAGGGCTGGCCCATTCCTGTTGCCTGCACGCTGACCCGTTTGCCATTGAATGTGCCGGTATATCCCAAACAATTGCGGACCGAATTGACTTGTTTTGCGTCTTCTAGAAACGTTTCAGCTACCCATTTGGCGCGCAAAGGGTCGCCCGGCAATAGAACAGTTTCAGCATAATCACCGAATTTTGCATTATTGTGCGGCGTCATTTTACTCTCCGGTCAAAGTTTTGATGTCATCTAGCCATTTTTTGAAATCAGTTTCAATGATTTGATTGGCTCAAGGGCCTGAGCGTTGCGTGTGGGGCTTGACGCCTTAATACAGCTGATGCATTGAAAAGGCTGCATTTACTAGGGAAGTCGCAAATGGATAAGTTCATCTCATTAACAGGCGTTGCTGCGCCATTGCCGTTTATCAATATCGATACAGATATGATTATCCCAAAACAGTATCTGAAAACCATCAAGCGCACCGGATTGGGTTCTGCCCTTTTTGCTGAGATGCGCTTTGAAGAAGATGGCGTGACAGAAAAGCCAGATTTTGTGCTCAACAAAGATGCCTATCGCAACACATCGATTATTGTTGCGGGCGACAATTTTGGCTGCGGGTCCAGCCGTGAACATGCGCCATGGGCGCTTAAAGATTTTGGCATACGTTGTGTGATCTCAACCAGTTTTGCCGACATTTTTTACAACAACTGCTTTAAAAACGGCATTTTGCCGGTGGTTGTTACCGAAGAACAATTGGCCGCACTTATGGATGACGCGGACCGTGGATCAAACGCAACGATTTCCATTGATCTTGAGGCGCAAACAATTTCGGGCCCAGATGGGGGCACAATCAGTTTTGATATTGATCCATCGCGCAAGCAAGCCTTGCTGCAAGGTTTGGACGATGTTGGATTGACCATGGAAAAGGGCGAAGCGATTTCTGGCTTTGAAAGCAAAATGGAAGCTTCGCGTCCCTGGATTTAGATCCCTTTAAGCGAAATGATGTTGAGTTCTAAGGCGGGGAATGTCCCCGCCTTTTTTGTTTGCCAGATTTTGGGCGCGCGTTATGCTGAAAAAATACAATTCATAGGCATGGGTTTTTGATATGGCTGTACAACGCATTTCCACAGGATCACCGTTTGAAAAACAGGCGGGTTATTCGCGTGCGATTAAAGACGGGGACTGGGTGCATGTGGCGGGCACCACAGGGTATGATTATAAAACCATGACCATGCCTGAAGATGTGGCTGCACAGGCACTAAACTGTTTTAACACCATCGCAGCGGCGCTTGAAGAGGCGGGTTCCTCGTTAAAAGATGTGGTGCGGGCGCGTTATTACATCACTGATCCTGCGTTCGCAGATGATGTTTTTGAAGTCACGGGTAAGTATTTTGGTGAAGTTCGCCCTGCGGCAACAATGGTGGTCGCGGGGCTGATCAAACCAGAAATGAAAATTGAAATCGAGGTGACTGCGCGCATCGGTGCTGGCGATTAATCTGCTTCTCTCGTGTGGTGAAATGTCCACTTTTCAGATAATGAATATTAAGATACGCTTGCGTATGTTATATTGGAGAAGTGGTGATGCTTTTTGTTTTTGCAGCTTTGGCTGATTTTATCCTCTTTGTCATGCATGTGGCGGCCATTGTTATTGGAGAGCCCGCTTATCTGTTCCTGCGGGCAGGTAAGGTGATGGCTGAAGCTGATGCGCGGGGCGAAACTTGGCCCGCTATTCTTACCGGCGCAATTTCCACCGTGTTTTTGGCATGGGCGATCATTTCTTATTGGGCGGGCACGAACAAACCACTCGCGCGTTGGGCGCGCTATTTGATGATTGGCATCGGCATTGTGTTTTTGCTGCGCGGTGGCGTGATTGTTCTACAGCTGGGCGGAATGACCCAATTCTCTGATGGCGAGGCGCCACAAATGCGTGATTTTATCTTCTCGGGTTCGGCACTCTTTATCGGCTTGCTGCATTTGGCAGCAGTATTTAAAGATAAGCCGCGTTGATTGTTTCGCCCAAACGATGATGGTTTTAGACGGTTTTGGCGCACAAAGCCTTGTCAGTCTCGCTTGTTGCGCGTAGCAAAGCCGCAATTGGATTAATTTTTGATAGGCATCATTATGGCACAGCAAAATCTTTTATTGTTGCCCGGCGACGGCATCGGCACCGAAATTATGGCGGAAGTTGAAAAGCTAATCGCCCATCTCAACGCAAAAGGTCTTGCAGACGTTGCTTTTGATACCGGTCTTGTGGGCGGTTCTGCTTATGATGCGCATGGGGTCGCGATTTCTGAAGAAGACATGCAAAAAGCGTTAAGTGCTGATGCGGTGATCTTTGGTGCTGTTGGTGGTCCTAAATGGGACAATGTGCCTTACGAGTTGCGCCCAGAAGCGGGGCTTTTGCGCTTGCGTAAGGACCTTGGTCTGTTCGCAAATCTGCGCCCTGCAATTTGCTATCCGGCTTTGGCTGATGGCTCATCTTTAAAGCGCGAGATTGTTGAAGGTTTGGACATTCTTATCGTTCGCGAGTTGACCGGTGGCGTTTACTTTGGTGAACCAAAAGAGATCCATGATTTGGGCAATGGCCAAAAACGCGCAATTGATACGCAAGTCTATGAGACTTATGAAATTGAGCGCATTGCGCGCGTGGCCTTTGATATGGCACGCACACGCGACAATCGGGTTTCATCATCTGAAAAACGCAATGTGATGAAATCGGGCGTTTTGTGGCACGAAGTGGTGAGCGCCTTGCATGAAAGCGAATATGCTGACGTGCAACTGGATCACATTTTGGCGGACAATTGTGCGATGCAATTGGTGCGTAATCCAAAGCAATTTGATGTGATTGTGACCGATAATTTGTTCGGCGATATCTTGTCAGATGCGGCGGCCATGTTGACTGGGTCATTGGGCATGTTGCCTTCAGCCTCCTTGGGAGCGCCGGATGCGGGAACGGGTAAACGCAAAGCCTTGTACGAGCCTGTTCATGGCTCTGCGCCTGATATTGCGGGTCAAGGCATGGCCAACCCCATCGCCATGATTGCCAGCTTCGCAATGGCGCTTCGCTACTCCTTCGAAATGGTTGAATTGGCCGACAAGGTTGAAGCTGCCATCGCGGCTGTATTGGATGAAGGCTATCGCACCGGCGATATTATGCAAGACGGCTGCAAAAAGGTGTCGACCGCAGAAATGGGCGATGCGATTATCGCCAAACTCTAGCGCTTGCGCTTTTTACAGTTTCAGTTCTAAATTGGGCATCATTTTTGGTGCCCTTTTTTATGACGAAAACAATTGACTTTGATCAGCCCCTCACCAATGAGGACATTGAGCAGTTGTACCGCGACGGCAAGTTGCCGCGGGCCGGAATGCAATTCCTAAAACAGCTGGTGCAGCCGCGCGACTTATGGGGGCAATGGGCCGACAAGCTAAGTTTGGCCGTCGGTGCAATTTTGGTGCTTGCGGGTATTGTGTTCTTCTTTGCGTTCAATTGGAAAGACATGCCGGGTTGGCAAAAACTTGGCTTAATTGATTTGGCACTTGTCGGCTGTTTGTTGGTTTCGCTTTGGCGCGGGTTGGATGATGGGGCGGGTCAAACATTGGCGATTGGGGCGAGTATCTTCGTTGGCGTATTCATGGCGGTGTTTGGTCAGATTTACCAAACCGGAGCCGACGCCTATCAATTGTTCATGATGTGGGCCCTATTGATTTTGCCATGGGTGATCCTGTCTAAATCCTTGGCGCATTGGACATTGTGGTTGGTTGTTGCGCATACATTTTTGCTTGTTTTTTGGGTGCAAACCGTGGGCGATGGCATCGAAATTGATGTCCCCTTGGCCCTTTTGGGTTTGCTTGCCTATGGGCTGCAAAGTCACCTTGCATCCAAGCAGCCGGGCAGTTGGCTTGATCACAATTGGTTTTCGTGGATTTGGCTGTTCTATTCTCTCACCTTGACCGCTTTTTTGATCGGCGCGTGGGTATTCACCATGCGTTACGGATTTTATATTCCAAGCGATCCCTTTAACGGCGATCTTCGCACAATTGCTGGGCTGATTGGTTTGGCGCTGCATTGCGCGGGCTATTATTTGGCGTTTAAGCGATTCAAGCTTTTGGTCGGTGCGCAGATTTGGACGTTGATCAGTTCGATTTTGGTGTCGACCATTTTCTTGATCTTGTTTGCCGAATGGATATTTGATTGGGGCGATGGCGGTTTGTTGTTTGGTGGCCTGTTTATGGCTGCGGTTGTGGCCGGCATTTTTTGGGGTGGGATCAAGTTCTTAGACCTGCATCAGTTCGCTCCCGGTCCTGCGCGGGAGGTCAGCAATGTTGAGTAAGGAACATGCGATTACGCGCCTAAATGCTTACGGTGTGCCATTTTCTGAGCAAGTTTGGATGAGTGAAAGCAAACGAAAAGATGGCGAGTTTGGCGTTTTTGCCATTATCATTCGGGTGATCGCAGGGCTGTTCATCTTGGGTATGATGGTGGTGGCGATTGCGGGCCTTATTGCCTTGTTGGGACTAGATAGTCGTTGGGAACATGTGGCGGGCACAATTGGTGTTTTGGCCACAGGTTTTGCTGCTTGGAAATTTCGTACTTCATATAAAATGCTTGAAAAGCAATATAGCTTTAAAGGGCTAATGTATTTATCGCTCTTGCTGGTGGGAAAGGCCTGTTTGCTGGCGGCGCTTTTTGGTTGGTTTGACACAGGGCTGTTTCGCTCTGAAAGCGGTTGGATTGTCGCCCTCGTCTTTTCGCTCATCACGCTTGCATCACTGTTTTTCTACCGGATGTACTTGGAAGCCTTTTTGGCGATATTGGTATCGCTTTTCCTGCTTGATGTGGCGTTTGGTGCTGAAATGCTGAGAGTCCTGTTGCCGCAGGATTATATGCGAGTTCTTGGGCGCGGCGATGAAGCGCAGATCATGAGAATTCGCAGCGCTGGGGTGCTGGTCTCAACCCTGTCCGTTTCATTGCTGATTGGTATGACTGCCGTGCTGATCGCTATTCAAAATCGTCGGTACCTGTCTTCCGTATATTTTTATGCGGTTGTTTTGTTCTTGGCCTATAAGTTTTTGCCTCTTGATAACCAAGTGTATTGGTCCCTTGGGTCAACAATTGATGTCAAACTAGGCGTGGATTTGGGCATGGTGGTCGTAGGTTTTTGCGCCGTGTCGACTCTTTACGCGTTCCTCATCGGCGGTTGGCAAAAGCTTAAGTCGCTTGAGCATGTCATTGTGATTTGTTGTATCATCATTCTAGCCGTTTTGGGTCTGTATGGGGTGTTGTTTGCGGTTGCGCTTATGGCGCTTGGGCATGTGCGGCACGACAGGGTTTTGTGGGTGATCGGCCTGATCTATTTGCCGATTTATTTGTTCCTTTTTTATTATTCGCTGGATGTGACCTTATTGATCAAGAGCTACATGCTTTTGGGCTCTGGTATCGCCATATTGGCAGCACGGTTCGTGTTGCTGCGGTTTTTCAATCCGTTGAACGCGGAGGTTGAAAATGCGTAACTGGTTGATGCTTGGCTTTGGGGTGTTGGTCTTGGGATTGCTCAATTTTGGCGTGGTGCAAAAAGAGCGGGTGATTGCCAATGGCGAGCTCGTTTATTTGGAGTTGCGGCCCGTTGATCCGCGATCATTGTTGCAGGGTGATTTTATGCGGCTCGGGTTCGAAGTTGAAAATGTGGCGGCTGCTGAAATTGGTGCAAAAGTGCGCAACGGCAATATTGTGATCAGTCCGGACCAAAATGGTGTCGCGCAATTTGCGCGATTGGATGATGGTGCCGCGCTGGGCGATGCAGAATATTTGGTGCATTTCAGCAAAACCTCATCGCGTCCAACCTTGGTCCCCAATAGTTATTTGTTTCAGGAGGGGGAGGGCGAGGCCTTCTCCGAGGCAGAATATGCGGTTTTTGTTTTTGGTGCTGACCGGCGTGATTATGTACTACGCGGATTGGCGGACGAAAAGTTTCAACTGATCAATCCACGTGAAACTTTGGGGTTTAAGTAGGCTAAGAATTGACCGGCTTTGTGCATCTTTATGTGGGCGCACGGAACGGATAGGGGCAAATGCGTTATTGACTCTTAAGCATTTGCCGTTAGAAAAGGCGACAGTTATTTTTTGACCAAAGTGTGAGCATTTGATGCGCGTGTTTGTTAAAACAGCGATGAAGATGAAGACCATGACCACCACCGGTGGCGTGGCCAAAGCACTTGCAACAACAAAAAAGACCACCACCAAAACCGTTTAACCGTCTTCCCTGGGCTTTCCCCCGACAGGGTGGAGGGTCAAAACGACGGCCGCAACGTTCTTAAAATGTTGTGCGGGGGGTGAAGACAAGGATCAAACGATTATGGGTTACAAAGTAGCGGTTGTCGGCGCCACAGGAAATGTGGGTCGCGAAATGCTTTCAATTTTGGCAGAACGTGGATTTCCTGCAGACGAAGTGGTTGCGATTGCATCATCTCGTTCGGTTGGGCGCGAAGTTTCATTTGGCGACAAAACGTTGAAGTGCAAAGATTTGCAGCACTTTGATTTCACGGGCGTTGATTTTGCTTTCATGTCTGCTGGCGGTACCATTTCAGAAAAATGGGCACCTATTATTGGCGCGCAAGGCTGCATCGTTATCGATAATTCGTCCGCATGGCGATACCACCAAGACGTTCCTTTGATCGTGCCTGAAGTGAATGCCCATGCGCTTGATACTTACATGGCCCTTAATGATCGTATGAACATTATCGCCAACCCGAACTGCTCGACAGCGCAGCTTGTTGTGGCACTAAAGCCCTTGCACGATTTTGCGAAAATCAAACGTATTGTGGTTTCGACTTATCAGTCTGTTTCTGGTTCAGGCAAAGAAGCTTCTGACGAGTTGTGGAACCAGACCAAAGGCATTTATGTGACCGACATGCCAACGCCGTCCGTTTACACAAAACAAATCGCTTTTAACGTGATCCCGCACATCGATGTCTTCATGGAAGATGGGTACACTAAGGAAGAGTGGAAAGTTTTGGCTGAAACCAAAAAAATGCTCGACCCAAAAATCAAAGTGACATGCACGGCCGTGCGCGTGCCAGTGTTTGTTGGGCACTCTGAAGCCGTCAACATCGAGTTTGAGAACGAGATTACAGCCGACGAAGCGCGCAATATACTGCGTGAAGCACCTGGTGTTGCTGTTGTGGATAGTCGTGAAGATGGTGGCTATATCACCCCTGTTGAAGCTGCGGGTGAAGATGCGACTTACATCAGTCGTATTCGTGAAGACGCAACGGTTGAGAACGGCCTGAACATTTGGGTTGTTTCAGACAATTTGCGCAAAGGCGCAGCGCTGAACACGATACAAATTGCTGAATGCATTATCGAGCGCGGATTGATGACCAAAGCGGCATAGGGTTCAACCAAGTTACTGGGAATTGAAGCCGGGCCTTGTGCTCGGCTTTTTTCTTTGATCAATTGAGCTTAACTTTGGTTCCGTTAGGAAAATCCTTGCTCCAATTACGCCTTGCGACTGATGCGGATATTGAAACGATTGCAGATATATTTTTGCGCTCGCGCCAAGTTGCTTTGCCGTTTTTGCCCTTTGTGCACACACCAGCAGAAGACCGAGCGCATATGTGTGAAATGTTGGGCCGGGGCCGCATCACGTTGGCGGTCAAGGATGAGAGGGTGGTTGGTTTTCTGGTGGATCTTGAGGGGTGGATTGCCCATCTATATTTGGATCCTGAGGTGCGTCGGCAAGGCGTTGGCGCTATGTTGCTGGATGAAGCAAAACAACGCCATGACAGGTTAGAGCTTTGGTGTTTTCAACAAAATTGGGCCGCACGCGCGTTTTACGAAAAGAACGGCTTTGTCGCTGTAAAAGAAACCGACGGGGAGAATGAAGAAAAACTCCCCGATCGGTTGTATCGTTGGCAAAGCTAGTGGTTGTTTAGCTGGCTTCAGGGCGCATAAAATCACCCGTTTCGCCGTCCATAACCCATAATTCAGCAGTTGAGATATCAAACCAAGCGCCATGTAGGGACAGGGCATCTTGTTCGACCAATTCACCGATATAGGGGAACGACTTAAGGTTGTTGATGGATTGACGCACACCAACACGTTCAAGTGCTGTTTGCCGTTCGCCATCTGTCATGATGCCCGCGGCTGCCACTTGCTCGGCCACCGGGCCAAGTTGGCTCATCCATTTGCCGATGAAATCACCTTCGTCCAGTTTGGTGTCGCCGCCTGAAAGTGCTGCGGCAATGCCACCGCACCGGCCGTGGCCCATGACAACGATATTGGAAACGCCCAATCCTTTGACCGCAAATTCAATCGCTGCGGAGGTTGAGTGATGGCGGCCGTCTGGGGCGTATTCGGGCACCAAGTTTGCCACGTTTCGCACCACAAACAATTCGCCAGGGTGGGCGCTGAAAATCATTTCAGGCGCTGCACGGCTGTCGCAACATGCGATGATCATTGTTGAAGGGGTTTGACCTTTTGAGGCCAGGTCCCGGATTTTTTCGCGCTCTTCAATAAAGCGGCCATCCATGAATTCACGATAACCGTTGAGCAATTTGGTCGGAAATTTGTTCATAGGTTTTCCGAATACAGCTAAATCCAAAATATTTCAATGCATCAAAAGTGGCATCTGACCTGCAAAAAACGAATAACTTGCAAAAGTTCTCAATTCGTTGAAAAAGTGAGGAGATTAATGGAGTTTTTATGCAGATCTATCGCTTTATAACCAATGATGACGACAGCCAATTTTGCAAACGGGTGAGCAAAGCCCTCAGCGAAGGTTGGGCGCTTTATGGGGAACCAAAATATGTTTTTGATGCTGAAGAAAACAAGATGCGATGCGGGCAAGCGGTCACAAAACAAGTGGCTGACCAGCCGTTTGATATGGAAAAAGCCTTGACAGAATACTAGAGCCAGATGCAATTGGCGCAAGGTTAACCTTTGTTTACCTATAGGTAATGTAGGGTCTCCGACTTAAGAACAAGGCTCGTTTCTTTGACGAATCTGTCAATGACGAGTAGATGTTTCAGTGTCTTTGCATTTTTGGCAAGGACTTAACGCAAAAGATCAAGAGGCCCTGTCGCAATGGCTGAACCTAATCGACCTCTCTCGCCGCACCTGCAAATCTATAAATTCGAGATCACGATGGCCATGTCCATTGTGCACAGAATTACGGGTACAGGGCTTTATTTTGGCACAGCATTGCTCGCGTGGTGGTTCGCCGCCGCAGCGATTGGCGATGGCGCTTTTGATATGGCGCAGGGCTTTTTCAACCACTGGTTTGGCCGGCTGATCTTGATCGGCTACACATGGGCCTTGTTCCATCACATGCTTGGTGGCTTGCGTCACTTTGTTTGGGACATGGGCAAAGGCTATGGTCCGGAACGTTACACATATGGTTGGCTCACGCTGGCTGGTGGCGTTGTGTTGACCGCCCTGTTGTGGCTGTTCGTTTTAATCTAGTTCCTTGGGAGGCTGATGATGAGTTATCGTACCCCTTATTCGCGGGTCACAGGCCTTGGTTCTGCCAAGGAAGGCACCGGACATTTTTGGACCCAGCGCATGACCGCTGTGGCAAATGTGCCGTTGATGCTGTTTTTGGTTTGGTTGGTTGTTTCGCTGATCGGCGCGGACCGCGCACAGATGCTTGAGACATTTTCTAACCCGGTTATTACGGCTTTTACTATTTTGACGGTGGTGAGCGCATCAATCCATATGCGTTTGGGTTTGCAGGTGGTCATTGAAGACTATGTGCAAGCTGAAGGCAGCAAACTGGTTTTGATTTTGCTGAATACATTCTTTTCCTATGGCGTCGCTGCGGTTGCAGTTGTTTCGCTTCTTAAACTGAGTTTTGGGGGCTAAGACCTGATGGCACGCAAGGGTTCTTACGAAATTATCGATCACGCATTTGACGTGGTTGTTGTTGGCGCTGGTGGCGCTGGGTTGCGCGCAACGCTTGGTATGGCTGAGCAGGGTTTGCGCACCGCTTGTATCTCTAAAGTATTCCCAACCCGCTCGCACACGGTTGCGGCGCAGGGTGGCATTGCAGCTTCTTTGTCCAATATGGGGCCAGATAGTTGGCAGTGGCATATGTATGACACCGTCAAGGGTTCCGATTGGCTTGGGGACAATGATGCGATGGAATATCTCGCGCGGGAAGCCCCCGCAGCGGTTTATGAGCTTGAGCATTATGGCGTGCCATTCTCGCGGACAGAAGAGGGTAAGATCTACCAACGTCCGTTTGGTGGGCACATGCAAAACTTTGGCGAAGGCCCACCGGTGCAGCGCACGTGTGCTGCGGCTGACCGGACAGGCCACGCGATTTTGCATACGCTTTACGGCCAGTCTTTGCGCAATAATGCTGAGTTTTTCATCGAGTATTTCGCAACTGATTTGTTGATGAGCGAAGATGGCGAATGTATTGGCGTAATTGCTTGGAAATTGGACGATGGCACCATCCACCGTTTCCGCGCCAAACAAACAGTTTTGGCAACGGGCGGTTATGGCCGTGCTTACTTTTCTGCAACCTCTGCGCATACCTGCACAGGTGATGGTGGCGGCATGGTGGCCCGCGCGGGACTGCCTTTGCAGGATATGGAATTCGTTCAGTTCCACCCAACCGGCATTTATGGCGCTGGCGTGTTGATTACTGAAGGCGCGCGCGGCGAGGGTGGTTATGTCACCAACTCCGAAGGCGAGCGCTTTATGGAGCGTTATGCACCAAACGCGAAAGACTTGGCGTCACGTGATGTGGTTTCACGTTGCATGACCATGGAAATTCGTGAAGGTCGTGGCGTTGGTCCCAACAAAGACCATATCTATTTGCACCTTGATCACCTTGATCCAGCGGTATTGGCTGAGCGTTTGCCGGGCATTACTGAAAGCGCAAAAGTTTTCGCTGGCGTTGATCTGACCAAAGAGCCAATTCCGGTTATTCCAACGGTTCACTACAATATGGGCGGTATTCCGACCAATTATTGGGGCGAAGTGTTAAACCCAACCGCTGAGAACGAAGACGCGATTGTGCCCGGCCTTATGGCTGTGGGCGAAGCGGGTTGTGCATCAGTTCATGGGGCAAACCGTTTAGGTTCAAACTCACTGATCGATCTGGTGGTGTTTGGCCGTGCAGCGGCGATTAAAGCGGGCAAGGTGGTTGATCCAGAAACACCAGTGCCTGACGTTAATCCAACCAGCGAAGAAAAAGCATTGGATCGCTTGGATCGCTTGCGCTACGCGGATGGTAAAACTCCAACTGCTGCGCTGCGCGACAAGATGCAACGCACCATGCAAGAAGACGCAGCTGTTTTCCGGACTGAGGAGACTTTGCAGTCTGGCGTGAAACGCATGACTGGCATTTTCAAAGAAATGGGCGACGTGAAAGTTCACGACCATTCCATGATTTGGAACACGGATTTGGTGGAGACCCTAGAGCTTGAAAACTTGATGGCAAACGCTTTGACCACTGTGGTGTCAGCTGAAGCCCGTCAAGAAAGTCGCGGCGCCCATGCACGTGAAGACTATCCGGACCGGAACGACAAAACATGGCGCAAGCACACCATTTCTCGCCTTGATGAAAATGGCAATGTGGCATTGAGCTATCGCGGTGTTCATGTTGATCCGCTGACCGAAGATGTTGACTTGAAAAAGATCGCGCCTAAAGCGCGGGTCTATTAAGGGAATGGGTTAGGCAAAGGCGGTCAACGTGGTTGCGCAACAAGGATATTCCGGCACACCATTGCCCAAGAAATTGGGCCTAAGAGATGGACAGCGGGTATTGTTCTTGAACTTGCCTGCTACACAGATCGCCTTGCAAGACGCCTGCCAATTCCAAGAACTGACCCTAAGCGATTGGGATGGGTTGGTGGCCTTGAAAATGGGATATGATGTTATTCATGGTTTCACCATGTCCCACGTCGAAATGAAAGTTAATCTGGAGCGTTTGCAAAGCCTTATTGCCCCAGACGGTATGATTTGGATTTCTTGGCCCAAAAAGGCCTCGAAAATTAAGACAGATATCACCGAGGATGTGGTACGCGCTGAGGCGCTTTCACTTGATTTGGTGGATGTAAAAGTTTGTGCGGTTGATGCGATTTGGTCAGGGTTGAAACTGGTCATACGCAAAGAAAGGCGGCACTTGCATGGATAAGATTGGGAGCTCCCTCTGATGGTACAACTGACACTGCCGAAAAACTCGCAGCCGACCAAAGGCAAGACGTGGCCAAAGCCATCTGGTGCGAATGTGCGCGAGTTCCATATCTATCGGTTTGATCCTGATAGTGGCGACAATCCACGGATCGACACGTTCTTTGTTGATTTGGATGATTGCGGCCCGATGGTTTTGGATGCGCTTTTGTATATCAAAGACAAAATCGATCCGACCCTAACGTTGCGTCGCTCTTGTCGTGAAGGGATTTGTGGATCGTGCGCGATGAATGTCGGCGGCATGAACACACTGGCCTGTACCAAAGGTATGGACGAGTTTGACGGCCCAATTGCTGTTTATCCGCTGCCTCATATGCCTGTGGTCAAGGATTTGGTGCCAGATCTAACCAATTTCTACGCTCAGCACCGCTCAATTGAGCCATGGCTCAAAACCAAGTCGCCTGAACCGCAGGCAGAGTGGTTGCAAGCCCGGGAAGATCGCGAAAAGCTTGATGGGCTTTACGAGTGCATTCTTTGTGCATGTTGTTCAACATCATGCCCAAGCTATTGGTGGAATGGCGACCGCTATTTAGGCCCAGCTGTTTTGTTGCAAGCCTATCGCTGGTTGATTGATAGCCGGGATGAAGCAACAGGCGAGCGTTTGGACGATTTGGAAGATCCTTTCCGTCTATATCGTTGCCACACTATTATGAACTGCACCAATACTTGCCCTAAGGGTTTGAACCCAGCCAAGGCGATTGGTGAGATCAAAAAGATGATGGTTGAGCGTCGGGTTTAGTCTGAGTGGATCATCGATACAATTCGAAAAAGTCGCCCCCAAAGGGTGACTTTTTCTGTTTTAAAGGTTGAATTATGAGAAATATCGCATGGATCTTAATTCTGTTTTGCTCGTTCAGCGCAGCACACGCAGATGATGCATTGCGCCAGAAATTGGCAGCGCAGGTTGTTGAGCAAACAACAACGGGGGCAATGGTTGATCAAATGGTGGACGCGATTTGGCCAACTTTGAAAGCCAGTATCGTTGATAGAAGCAAGAATCCGAGCGAAGATGATCTTGCCGAAATGAAAATGGAATATGCAAAACTGGTTGAGGAAATGATAGGATCAGTTATTGGCGACGTGACTGAATTTTATGCCGAAAACTATACCGAGCAAGAATTGGAGGACTTGATCACATTCTATCAGTCTGAATTGGGTCAGAAAACGCTGACAAACGCGCCAAAGCTAATGAGCGAGATTATGCCAAACATGATGCAAAAATTGCAGCAGGAATTGCCGCATACAATGCAAAAGTTCTATGCGTTGGCAGAGGAAAAGGGATTGGTTGAGGGCTAAAGTCTATGGGGATCAAAACAATCATTAAAGTTGAGGATGTGGCGCACGCGCGCGTCCTCATTCCTGCTCTTAAAGGGCATGGGTTTCACCCGATTGAAGGCACCGATATTGGTGTGTCTGGCATGGGTGGAATGGCGGGTCCCAATGGCATCTCTATTCAGGTTCCAGAGGATGAAGCCGAGGATGCGCAATTGTTGGCAGAGGCATTGATGGCCGATATTGTCGCTAAGTAGGGCTTTATTTTTCCAAAAGCATCAATTAAGCAGCCCCGATGGGCTGATGCCCCATGTTCGCCACATTCGTTCGGCCACTAGGGCTTTCAAGCGCATGGGTGCAATTGAAGGGCTTTTAAGGATTTCCCGTTATGGTGCAAACCTTAGAATCTCGACAAAGGAGATCTGGAATGAAAATTGTTGTTAAGCAACTGGCGATCGGCGCAAGTTTTGGCGCTTTGTTGGTCTTATCTGCTTGTACCTCAACCTCATCTCCTTTTGGGTCGCGGGTTGCGACATCCAATTTACCCCCAGAACAATTGACTCCCGTGGACAATGGGTCGGTTAATCAGTCGTCTTTGCCCCCGGTGGGCAGTGAAGCAAACACACAAACAAGCACAAATGGGGATCCAACGTTCACTGATGGGCGTATCGATGGGGATGCTGAAAACCTATTTGGCGATGCTGATCCTTCTTTTGTTTCGCTGGATGATTTGGACACAAACACCAATGTTGCGGGCCGTGACCTCACTGGGCCGCTGACGACTTTGAAGTTACTTGGTGTGTGGACCGTGCAAAGCGGGGAAGAGACTTGTCGTTTAAACCTTACCCAATCTGCAAAAGGCTCAACTGGTCGCTATCGGGCTTCGTCTCCGGGGTGCACAGTACCAGCCATTGCGGCTGTGAGCTCATGGCAGTTGGCAGGCAATCAGGTGCAATTGTTTAATGAAGCCGGTCAGCTGATTGGGGCATTGCTACAAAATGGCGATCGATTTGTGGGCACCATGGTGGGTGGCCAAGGCATTTCGATGGTTGGCTAATGGATAGCTCTGCTGACATTGTACATCTTTGCAGTGATGTTGGCAGCGTCGGCGCGACCTATCAGGCTTTGATTGGTGACGGTGTTTTGCAGCCGGATCATCAGCAAGCAAAATGCGTTGCGGCGCTTGACGAAGTACGCAAACAAATAGATGCCCCCAAACAATCAACATCCCTATTTGCCAAATTCTCCAAAAGATCAAAGCGCGACGGCTTGATCAAAGGGCTCTATGTTTGGGGCGACGTGGGGCGCGGCAAAACCTTATTAATGGATATGTTTTTTGAAGCGGTGCAAGAACCGCGCAAACAACGGGTTCATTTTCACGAGTTTATGGATGAAGTGCACAACCGCATTGCGGCCTTTCGCAAAAGCGGCGATGCAGATAAGTCGGGCGACCCCATTCCATATGTTGTAGCGCCCATCATTGCGGATGTGAAATTGCTGTGTTTTGACGAGTTCCACGTCAACGACATTACCGACGCGATGTTGCTCAAGCGCTTGTTCGAAAAACTGTTCGAAGCGGGTATTGTGGTGGTGGCGACCTCGAATGTGGTGCCTGACCAACTCTATAAAAATGGTCTTAATCGACAGTTGTTTTTGCCGTTTATTGATTTGTTGCTTGAACATGCAGATGTGCTCAAGCTTGCTTCGGATACCGATTATCGGCGACAAAAATTGGAAACCCAACCGGTCTATTTCTTTGGCCCTGAAAATGAAACCCGTCCTGGGCTAGATCAAGCTTGGCGCACGCTAACGGGTGGGGTGGAAGCGGATCCGCAGCATATTGATTTGATGGGGCGCGATTTTGTGGTTGAGCGGCACTTCATGGGCGCAGCGCGATTCGGCTTTAAAGAGTTATGCGAAGCCCCGCTTGGGGCACGGGATTATTTGCGGCTCTCGCATCATTTTCATACTTTTGTCATTGAAGGCATCCCGCGCTTTGAGCGTGCTCGGTCCGATGCGGCTAAACGGTTCATTTTGCTGATCGATACGCTCTATGATCGAGGCGATAAGCTTGTGGCCTCTTTTGAGATGGAATTGGACGGGTTAAGCCTAGATGATAAAACGGCTTTTGAGTTCCAACGTACGATTTCTCGGCTCATTGAAATGCAGTCAAAAGACTATTTGGCAGCGCCGCGCAAGGACGCCGCGGAATAGACGCATTTGGCGCAAACCGCCCAACACCCCCCAATAGTATGAATTGTTAGACGAACGGGTCACTTGCACACCACCAACTATGGGGGTAAGGAAGGTCAGGAAAAACTCAACCTTACCTATAGGGAAACTTCACAAATGGCTCGCAAAAAAATTGCGCTGATCGGTGCAGGTCAAATCGGTGGCACGCTCGCACACTTGGCGGCATCTAAGGAACTTGGTGACGTGGTTTTGTTCGACATCGTTGATGGCGTACCACAGGGCAAAGCGCTCGACCTTGCTCAAACATCAGCCGTTGATGGTTTTGACAGCAATCTTAAAGGCACTTCAGAGTATAAAGATATTGCTGGCGCCGACGTTGTGGTTGTAACCGCTGGTGTGCCCCGTAAGCCGGGCATGAGCCGCGATGACCTGCTTGAAATCAATCTAAAAGTCATGGAGCAAGTTGGCGCAGGTATCGCCAAATATGCACCGGACGCCTTTGTGATCTGTATCACCAACCCGCTTGATGCGATGGTTTGGGCGTTGCAGCGTTTTTCTGGTTTGCCAGCAAACAAGGTTGTTGGCATGGCGGGTGTTTTGGACAGCTCTCGCTTCCAGCACTTTATTGCTGACGAGTTCAATGTTTCAATTAAAGACGTAACAGCGTTTGTGATGGGTGGCCACGGCGACACTATGGTGCCGTTGACACGTTACTCAAATGTTGCTGGTGTGCCGTTGACTGATTTGGTCAAAATGGGCTGGATCACGAAAGAGCGTTTGGAAGAAATCGTTCAGCGCACACGCGATGGCGGTGCTGAGATTGTGGGCTTGTTGAAAACTGGATCTGCTTTTTACGCACCTGCCGCATCTGCGATTGCAATGGCTGAAAGCTATTTGAACGATCAAAAGCGTGTGCTTCCTTGCGCAGCCTATTTGAAAGGCGAGTTCGGCGTTAAGGGAATGTATGTGGGTGTTCCTGTAGTACTTGGCGCCGATGGTGTTGAACGGGTTGTAGAAGTTTCGTTGAACAAGTCAGAGCAAACCATGTTCGACAAGTCTGTCGGCGCGGTGGAAGGCTTGGTTGAAGCTTGTAAGAAGATTGCGCCTAAACTGGCGTAATTGGACGCATCATAGAACAAAATCGCTAACCAGAGCGGAGCGACGCGATGAATATTCATGAATATCAGGCCAAAAAACTATTGGCCTCCTTTGGTGCGCCAATTGCAAAGGGCATTCCGATCTTTTCAAGTGAAGAAGCCAAAGCGGCAGCTGAAGAACTTGGTGGCCCATTGTGGGTGGTCAAGAGCCAAATCCATGCAGGTGGACGCGGTAAAGGCAAATTCAAAGAGCTACCAGAAGACGCCAAAGGCGGCGTTCGTTTGGCGTTCTCAATGGATGAAATGCAAGCCCATGTTGACGAAATGCTCGGCAACACATTGGTGACCAAGCAAACTGGTCCTGCCGGCAAACAAGTCAACCAGCTTTATATCGAAGATGGTGCTGACATTGAGCGCGAGCTTTATTTGTCAATTTTGGTTGATCGTACAACTGGCCGTGTGGCTTTTGTGGCGTCGACTGAAGGGGGCATGGACATTGAAGCGGTTGCTGAAGAGACACCGGATAAAATCCACACTTTGCCAATTGACCCAGATACTGGCGTAACTGCTGACGATGCTGCAAAGATTTGCGCGTCTTTGGAACTTGACGGTGTTGCAAAAGACGATGGGATGAACCTCTTCCCTATTCTTTACAAAGCATTTGTTGAAACAGATATGGCTTTGCTTGAGATCAACCCATTGATCGTGATGAAAGATGGTCGCCTCCGGGTGTTGGATGCAAAAGTTTCTTTCGACAATAACGCCATGTTCCGTCACCCAGATATCGCTGAATTGCGTGATCTGACGGAAGAAGACGAAAAAGAGATCGAAGCGAGCAAATATGATCTCGCCTATATCGCTTTGGACGGCACAATCGGTTGCATGGTGAATGGCGCTGGTTTGGCGATGTCGACAATGGACATCATCAAATTGTACGGTGAAGAGCCTGCGAACTTCTTGGACGTTGGCGGTGGTGCGAACGCAGAAAAAGTAACAGCAGCGTTTAAAATCATTACAGCTGACCCAAGCGTTAAAGGCATTCTCGTCAACATCTTTGGCGGCATTATGCGCTGCGATGTGATTGCTGAAGGCGTTTTGACAGCGGTGAAAGAAGTTGGTTTGCAAGTGCCACTTGTTGTGCGTCTTGAAGGCACAAAAGTTGCTGAAGGCAAAAAACTAATCGCTGAAAGCGGCCTAAACGTGATCGCTGCGGATGATCTTGATGATGCTGCACAAAAAATCGTTGCTGCAGTGAAGGGGGCATAACCAATGTCAATATTGATCAATAAAGACACAAAAGTATTGGTTCAGGGCCTGACCGGTAAAACCGGTACTTTCCACACCGAACAAGCGCTTGCCTATTTCGGTACGCAAATGGTCGGGGGCACGCACCCAAAAAAGGGCGGCGAAAAGTGGACTTCCGGTCTTGATGGCACTGAATTGCCAATTTTTACAACGGTTGCTGAAGGTAAAGAACGTACAGGCGCAAATGCATCTGTGATCTATGTACCACCGGCTGGTGCGGCTGCGGCTATTCTTGAAGCCATTGAGGCTGAAGTTGAATTGATCGTATGTATCACTGAAGGCGTGCCTGTTATGGACATGGTGAAGGTGAAACGTGCGCTTGAAAAATCAAATTCACGTTTGATCGGTCCAAACTGCCCCGGCGTTTTGACCCCAGAAGAATGCAAAATCGGCATTATGCCGGGCAACATCTTCCAAAAAGGCTCCGTGGGCATTGTGTCACGTTCTGGTACGTTGACTTATGAAGCTGTGTTCCAAACAACGAACGCTGGCCTTGGCCAAACAACGGCTGTTGGTATTGGTGGTGACCCGGTTAAGGGCACTGAATTTATCGATATGCTTGAAATGTTCTTGGCGGATGACGAAACCAAATCGATTGTGATGATCGGTGAAATTGGTGGTTCAGCTGAAGAAGAAGCCGCGCAGTTCATTATGGATGAAGCGAAAAAAGGCCGTTCGAAACCAATGGCTGGTTTCATTGCGGGTCTTACAGCTCCTCCGGGTCGGACAATGGGCCACGCTGGTGCGGTGATTTCTGGCGGCAAAGGCGGCGCTGAAGACAAAATTGCGGCTATGGAAGCAGCGGGCATAAATATGTCTCGTTCACCTGCCAAAATTGGTGAAACCCTTCTTAAGGCACTGAAGGGCTAACACAGCAATTATCGCGCGCGAATTAGCGTTAATCGAAACATAACGCCTCGCGCGCGATACTAAATGACTAATATCGGCACTAACGCCGATCTGTATTTTACCTTTGGTTTTGAAGGTATTTGGATTAGGGGACGACGAGGCCACTCCTCGCCAGGCAAGTCATGACACGACAAGAACAGAACTCTGCGTTTCTGCTCACTTCCTTCCTTGATGGAGGCAACGCGGGCTATATCGAAGAGCTTTATGCGAAATTTCAAGAAAACCCCGCCAGTGTTGATGAGACATGGCGGTCTTTTTTTGGCTCAATGGACGATGATGCACTCGACGTTATCAAAAGCGCAAAGGGCCCTTCTTGGGCGCGCAAAGATTGGCCAAAGGCTGAAAGCAGCGAACTTATTTCCGCGCTGGATGGCGATTGGGGCGATGTCGAAGAGCGATCTGTAAAGGCTATACAGAGCCAGGCAAAGAGTGCTGGTCGCGATCTATCATCTGAAGATGTGCAACAGGCCACGCGGGATTCGATCCATGCGATTATGATGATCCGCGCTTATCGGATGCGCGGTCATTTGCATGCAGATCTTGACCCATTGGGCTTAGCGGTTCTGGAAACTGCGCCCGAACTTGATCCAGCAAGTTATGGGTTTACCCCTGCAGATTACGACCGCAAGATTTTTATCGATAATTATCTCGGGCTTGAATATGCCACGATCCCTGAGATGATCGATATTTTGAAGCGCACTTATTGCTCCACATTTGCGATCGAATTCATGCATATTTCGAACCCGGATGAAAAGGGTTGGTTGCAGGAGCGCATTGAGGGGCCAGATAAAGAAATCGCGTTCACCAAAGAAGGGCGAATTGCGATTTTGAAGAAATTGATCGAAGCAGATGGCTTTGAGAAATTTCTGGACGTCAAATATACGGGCACCAAGCGTTTTGGTTTGGATGGGGGCGAAAGCCTGATCCCAGCGCTTGAACAGATCATCAAGCGCGGCGGCGCAATGGGCGTTAAAGACATTGTGCTTGGCATGGCGCACCGTGGTCGATTGAATGTGTTGACCCAAGTGATGGGCAAAGAACACCGGGCCTTGTTCAACGAGTTTAAGGGCGGCTCTGCCGTGCCGGACGATGTGGAAGGCTCTGGGGATGTAAAATATCACCTTGGCGCATCGTCTGACCGTGAATTTGATGACAATAAGGTCCACTTATCTTTGACCGCTAACCCTTCTCACCTTGAGATTGTGAACCCTGTTGTATTGGGTAAAGCGCGGGCCAAACAAGATCAGCATAATGCTGAAAATGGCATCTTTATCCCACCAAAGAAAACAGATCGCTCGTCGGTATTGCCTTTGCTCTTGCATGGTGATGCAGCGTTTGCTGGTCAGGGTGTTGTGGCAGAGTGCTTTGGTCTTTCAGGGCTTAAAGGGCACCGCACAGGCGGCTCCATCCACTTTGTGATCAATAACCAAATCGGCTTTACAACGGCGCCGATGTACTCGCGGTCTTCGCCCTATCCAACCGATGTGGCGAAAATGATTGAAGCCCCCGTGTTGCACGTGAATGGCGATGATCCTGAAGCCGTGGTTTTTGCCGCGAAGATGGCGATTGAATATCGCCAAAAATTCAAGAAGCCTGTTGTGATCGATATGTTCTGCTATCGTCGATTTGGACACAATGAAGGCGACGAACCCTCCTTTACGCAACCAGAAATGTATAAACGCATTCGCGCGCATCGCACGACTTTGCAAATTTATGCTGACCGTTTGGTTGCAGAGGGCGTGTTGAGTGCCAAAGAAGTTGATCAGTTGATCGAAGACTGGCGCACACATTTGCAAGCCGAATTTGATGCAGGCGATGATTATAAGCCAAACAAGGCCGATTGGATGGATGGGGCTTGGAAAAACCTGTCTATGGCTGAAGATGGTGCGCGTCGCGGCAACTCTGGCGTTGAAATTGATCGTTTGGTGTCTTTGGGCAACAAGATCACGGAAGTTCCTGAAGGCTTTAGCGCCCATAAAACCATCAAACGTTTCATGAACAATCGCCGCAAGGTGATTGAGGCTGGTGATGGTGTTGATTGGGCGTTGGCTGAGGCATTGGCTTTTGGTTCCTTGGTTAGCGAAGGCCATCCAGTGCGGTTGTCCGGTCAGGACTGCGAGCGCGGCACCTTTTCGCAGCGCCACACGGTGATCCATGATCAAGAAACAGGCGCGCAATATACCCCGCTCAACAATGTTGATCCGGGCCAAGCGCGCTATGAAGTGATCAACTCGATGCTGTCAGAAGAGGCGGTGCTTGGGTTTGAATATGGGTATTCATTGACAGAGCCAAATGCACTGACCATCTGGGAAGCGCAATTTGGTGATTTCGTGAACGGCGCGCAGGTGCTGATCGATCAGTTCATATCGTCAGGTGAGCGCAAATGGTTGCGCATGTCCGGTTTGGTGCTGATGTTGCCACACGGGTATGAGGGCCAAGGCCCTGAACACTCTTCAGCGCGCATGGAGCGTTATTTGCAGCTTTGTGCGGAAGACAATATGCAAGTGGCCAACTGTACAACTCCGGCGAACTATTTCCATATTTTGCGTCGCCAATTGAAGCGCGATTTCCGCAAACCTTTGCTATTGATGACACCAAAGAGCTTGCTGCGTCACAAACGTTGCACCTCAACGCTTGAGGAATTGGGACCCAATAGCACATTCCACCGTTTATTGTGGGATGATGCGGAGGCCCCGAACGGCAAGACAGAAATCAAACTGCAATCCGATGACAAGATCCGTCGCGTGATCCTTTGTTCGGGCAAGGTCTATTTTGACCTGCTTGAAGATCGCGAAAAACGTGGTGTGGATGATGTCTATTTGATGCGGCTTGAGCAGCTCTATCCGTTCCCTGCAAAGGCTTTGCATGACGAACTTTCGCGGTTCAAAAACGCTGAAGTTGTTTGGTGTCAAGAAGAGCCGAAAAACATGGGCGCTTGGTTCTTTATTCAGCCCTATGTTGAATGGGTATTGGAGCAAATGGATCGGGCAGGTGAGCGTCCACGTTATGTGGGTCGTGCGGCTTCTGCCTCTACAGCAACTGGCTTGATGCGCACGCACTTGGCGCAATTGCAGGCCTTCTTGGATGAGGCGTTTGCAGAGTAATTGACAACAGAATTTAGATAGGAAATTCGACGTAATGTCTGTTGAAATTCGAGTGCCCACTCTTGGCGAGAGCGTGACAGAAGCCACGATTGGGCAATGGTTCAAAAAGCCGGGGGAAGCCGTTAATGCGGACGAACCGGTGGTTGAACTGGAGACGGATAAGGTAACAATTGAAGTGAGTGCACCGGCAAGCGGCGTTCTGGAAGCGATAAGCTTTTCAGAAGGTGAAACGGTGGAAGTAGGCGCTTTAATTGGAGTCATTGCGGATGGTGCTAAAGCGGCACCAACCGAACAAAGTCAAAACAAGCAAGAAACGAGCGAGGCCAGCATGGCGAGCGAAGATAAAAATGATGCAGCGCCAGTAGATATTGTGGTGCCGGTAGCGGGCGAATCTGTTGTTGAAGCAGATGTTGGCCAATGGTTCAAAAAAGTCGGCGATCGGGTTGAGTTGGACGAGGCAATCGTTGAACTTGAAACCGACAAAGCGGCGATGGATGTGTCCTCTCCAGTTGCCGGTACGGTGATTGAAATTCTCGCTGAGAGTGGTGAGACGGTTGAAGTTGGTGCATTGCTTGCCCGTGTTCAGCCTGGTGAAGGTGGAGCTGCGGTTACAGCAGCACCAGCACCTTCGCCCGTTGCACAAGTGCCAGCGGCAGCTCCTGCTGTTGGGGGTACTGAAATGCCACCTGCACCATCTGCTGCAAAAATGCTTGCTGAGAAAAATATGGATGCCGCTGACGTTGCCGGTTCTGGCAAGCGTGGTCAGGTGTTAAAAGAGGATGTGCTTTCAGCCGTTGCGAACTTGGGCACCACAGCTGTGACCAAAGCAGCCCCTGCGCCAGCGCGTGCCCCGTCAAATGTTGATGATGCGCCGCGCGAAGAACGGGTGAAAATGACCCGTCTGCGCAAAACCATTGCGACACGTCTAAAAGAAGCTCAAAACACCGCGGCCATGTTGACCACTTTTAACGAAGTGGACATGAAGCCTGTGATGGACTTGCGCAAGTCGTATAAGGATTTGTTTGAGAAAAAGCATGGCGTAAAACTTGGCTTCATGGGCTTTTTCACCCGTGCGGTTGTGCATGCACTCAAAGAAATTCCAGCGGTTAATGCTGAGATTGATGGCAATGATCTAATCTACAAAAACTACGCCCACATTGGGGTCGCTGTTGGAACCGAAAAGGGCCTTGTTGTCCCTGTGGTTCGTAATGCAGATCAGATGAGCATTGCAGAAGTCGAGCAAGAAATTGGCCGATTGGGCCGTGCAGCACGCGACGGCGAATTGTCCATGGCTGATATGCAGGGCGGCACCTTTACCATTTCAAATGGTGGTGTTTACGGCTCATTGATGTCGACCCCAATTTTGAATGCACCACAATCTGGTATTTTGGGCATGCATAAAATCCAAGAACGCCCTGTGGTTGTGAATGGTGAGATTGTGATTCGCCCAATGATGTATCTAGCGCTTTCTTATGACCACCGAATTGTTGACGGCAAAGAAGCCGTGACGTTCTTGGTGCGCCTAAAAGAAAGCTTGGAAGATCCACAGCGTTTGGTTTTGGATCTCTAGTTCTAATCGGCGCGCGGCATAGGGTGTTGCGCGCCAATTTCCTCTCTCTCCCAATCATAATAAGGCGAAGCAAATTCGTCATAAATCGGGTTTATAATCTTTTACGAGGCAATTATGTCGGACAAGTTTGATCTCACCTTTATCGGAACCGGCCCTGGGGGCTATGTTGGCGCAATTCGTGCGGCGCAATTGGGTATGAAAGTTGCGGTTGTTGAAAAACGCAGCACCCATGGCGGCACGTGCCTGAACATTGGCTGTATTCCTTCAAAAGCGTTGTTGCACGCATCAGAGCTTTTTGAAGAAGCCAACCACACATTTGCAAAACTGGGCATTCAAGTTGAGCCTGAGCTTGATCTTGGCACCATGCTGAAGCACAAAGATGATACGGTTTCTTCAAACACCACTGGCATTGAGTTCTTGCTCAAGAAAAACAAAATCACCGCCTTCCACGGTCTTGGTACCATTGAAGCACCGGGCAAGGTGAAAGTGACCGCCGACGATGGATCCGAGCAAGTGCTTGAGACCACAAATATTGTGATCGCCACGGGTTCTGATTCAGCCAATTTGCCGGGCATTGAGATTGACGAAGAACGCGTTGTGACTTCAACCGGCGCTTTGGAACTTAAAGAAGTACCAAAGAAAATGTTGGTTGTTGGCGCGGGCGTGATCGGTCTTGAACTGGGGTCAGTTTGGTCGCGTTTGGGTGCAGAGGTTACCGTTGTTGAATTCCTTGACCGCATTTTGCCGGGCATGGACAGCGAGATTGCAAAGAACTTCCAGCGTACGCTGAAAAAACAAGGCTTTAAGTTTAAACTGGGCACAAAGGTGACCGGTGTTGATAAATCTGGCGATGTTCTTAAAGCGACAGTTGAACCTGCAGCTGGCGGTGCCGCTGAAGACATTGAAGCTGATGTGATTTTGGTGGCCATTGGCCGTACGCCTTATACACAAGGTCTTGGTTTGGAAGCCGCAGGCGTTGAGCTTGATGAGCGCGGTCGTGTGAAAACCGATGCGCATTACAAGTCAAATGTTGATGGCATCTATGCGATTGGCGATGTGATTGTTGGCCCGATGTTGGCCCATAAAGCTGAAGACGAGGGTGTGGCCGTTGCTGAGATTATTGCGGGGCAAGCTGGGCACGTGAACTATGGTGTCATCCCGGGTGTTGTTTACACCAACCCTGAAGTGGCTTCAGTTGGTCAAACCGAAGATGACGTGAAAGCGGCGGGCATCGAGTATAAAATCGGCAAATTCAACTTCACGGCCAATGGTCGTGCTAAGGCGATGCGGGCAACAGATGGTTTTGTGAAAATCATTGCGGACAAAAACACCGACCGCGTTCTTGGTGCGCATATCATCGGCAAAGGCGCTGGTGAGATCATTCATGAATTGGCCGTGTTGATGGAGTTTGGTGGTTCGGCTGAAGATTTGGCCCGCACCTGCCACGCTCACCCCACCATGTCTGAAGCCGTGCGAGAAGCGGCAATGGGCTGTGGCGATGGCACCATTCATATGTAATTGAGCTTATGCTCAATAAGTGATCTAAATGAAGTGCCGGAGATTTGCTCCGGCACTTTTTTGTTTGTGGGGATGGATGAATGGTTGAGTTGCCAACTTTGAGTGAGATTGAACAGCGCTACGCACAACTTGAGGGGCAGGTTTTGCCCACACCTACTGTGCAGGCCACATCTGCCAAACTGGCGGATGTGTTGGGATTTGATCTGTTCTTGAAGTTAGAACTGTTTCAACATACGGGCACCTTTAAAGCGCGCGGCGCACTTTCGGTGATCAGCACTTTAACCAACGCACAAAAAGCAAATGGTATTACCGCGGTCAGTGCGGGAAACCATGCGATTGCCGCCAGTTGGGCGGCGCGAAAGGCTGGGATTTCGGCCAAAGTGGTGATGACGAAAACGGCAAACCCCTTACGTATTGAGCGCTCTAAGGCTGAAGGCGCTGAAGTTATTTTGTGTGACGATATCGCCGCGGCATTTGCCGAAGTTCAGCGCTTGGAAAAAGAAGAAGGGCGCACCTTTGTCCATCCGTTCGAAGGGGTAAACACAACCCTTGGCGCTGCAGGGGTTGGCCTTGAATTGATGCGAGACGTTCAAGGTTTGGATGCAGTGATCGTATCTATAGGTGGTGGCGGTTTGATTTCGGGCGTTGCAGCGGCCGTGAAATTGATCAACCCCAGTTGCAAAGTCTATGGTGTTGAGCCAACTGGCGCTGCCTCCATGAGCGCGTCACGAAATGCAAATGAACCAGTGACCATGGATGAGATCAACACCATCGCTGATAGTCTCGCGCCACCCTATTCCTTGCCCTACAGTTTTGCCCTCAACCAAGCCTTCGTCGATGAGGTGGTTACGGTCACCGACGATCAGATTTGTGCTGGGCAGGCGCTTTATCAAGAAGAGCTAAAATTGGCAGTTGAACCCGCCGCAGGGGCAACACTTGCAGCAGCGCTTGGGCCCTTGCGCAACAAGGTTGCAGGCAAACGGCATGCACTTATTGTGTGCGGCGCGAATATTGACAGCGCAACTTTTGCAAGCCAAATCGTGCGCGGGCAAGACCATGTGGCTGCGTTGCTTGGCTAAGCGAAATCAATATGTGACCCCGCATAAGCGGGGCCGATATTTTTAACGCTCCAACAATACCCGCTCAACACTATAGCCTGCGTTGCGGAAGCCTTCGACTAGTCCGGTTTCGCCGACCAAATGTAGGGCGCCGACGGCAACAAAAATGGAGCCTTGTTCATGCAAGGCGACCGATTTTTCCACCATGCCTTGGTTGCGGATATCGAGCAACTCGCGCTGGAAACTCAGCATGTCTGCTTCCCCGTCTTTTAGGCTATGGGAATAATGCATCATCAGAGGCAGCATAACGCCGATTTCTTCGTCCAAATAAAGCTCGGCAGCGGTCTGCAAAATGTCATCAAAAACACCATCGCGATATTGCTGGGCCGCGTCATCAAGGGACTTGTAAAAAAAGCTTTTGTCGATTTGATCGATGGCTTCAATCTGATCGCGCACGGTTTCTAATCCAACCACGGTTTTGCCCGCGTCACGGGCTTTATTTTCCATGACCACATCAAGGAAATTGGTGTCGGATAATCCTTTTTCGACGTCACACATGCTAAAGGCGAGCAGGGAGGCGCTTAGCCAAGGCTGCATGGGTTCAATCTGGTCAAAATCTGAACCGCGCTCGTTCAGCAATTTGTCCACTTCAGCCACTGTTTCAGCGCTAAGATTGTCACTAAGTTTTGCGCCATCTTGTTGAAACATCAATTCGGGCGATCCGCCCATGATGATGCCCATTTCGTAGGCGGTTTTGGATCCATCCAATTCGCCCACGAATGTGTCGGCTGACATAAGTGCGGTTTCAACATTTTTGGGTAAATCCAAAATCCGCTCGTCGGATTTGTGCATGGTGCCGTAAATCCACGACACATGTGCATCATCCTCGTGGCTTATTTTCCAAAATAGGCCGCGCCCATTGGCTGTTGCGTCGGCCTGAGCCTTAATATTGGCATAGGCAGCGGGGTCCATTTGTTGCATCTCTTGATAAAGATTTGCTTGGGTGCAGGCCGTGCTGGCCATTGCGGGGTGAATGGAAAATGCTGCGCTGAGTGTAAGAGCGGCACCGAATATGGTTTTAAACATAAATCTTCCTCGTCAAAATCGAAATGGCCTTTGCCTTTAAATGTGGGTTTGGATCATAGCAATGCAATGACCAAATGGTTTTTAGGACGGAATTTGTACCTTGCGGGCTGCCGCCTCTTTGGCCACCCGATCCATTTGGGTGAAACTGATCACGCCGATCAGCACCATTGCGGCCCCCGCTGCGTGCCAAATGGTGAAGGGTTCACCCAAGACCGAAACCGCTAACCCGATGGTCACAAGCGTTGAAATGTTGCCGATTACCGCAGTGGGCTCTGGCCCCACCATGCCGATGCTTATTGAGATCAAATAGGCAGGCACAACTGTTGAAATTGTGGCAACCGCAAACATAAGCATCATGGCGCGCGGCGGCAAAGACAAGTCACTTAAATCGTTGACGATGAAAAAGTGAACGATCACCACCAGCCCTGCGGCAGTCATGGCAATCGAAGTGAACAGCCGTGCGCCGATGCGGTCAATATGGGGTTTGGCCAAGACCTGATAGACCGCATAAGACAGAGCCGCGCCCAGAACGAGGGACGCGCCGATGATGGTTGAGTGGCCATCCAATTGCAGATCTCGGGCAAAGATGACGGCCAATCCGCTGTATGAAATAAAGAGGGCGATCAGCATTTTTGGTTGGAGGGGGCGGCCTTGGAAAATGGCGCCAATCAGCACCACAAAAATGGGGTAGGTCAGCAAAATCAATCGATCAAATTGCGCGGAGATATAGGTCAGGCCGGCAAAGTCCAAATAGGACGCTAAATAATAGCCAAGCGCGCCGATGGCCCCAACGGTTGCCAATGCTTTCCAGGTGAGCAGTTTGCCCTTTGTTTGGGCAACACGGCGGCGATAGCCAAAGTAACCGATTAAAATGAAGAACGGCAGTGCGATGATCATGCGCCATGTAAGCGTGGTAATGGCGTCGACGTTTTCGATCAGCGCCAGCTTGATCAGAATGCCTTTTGTGGCGAAAAAGCTCGCACCAAGCGCGCCGATCAAATAGCCAAGGATGATTTTATTGCCAGAAGTGCCAGAAGTGGTCGACATAATGTGCCTATTTGGATTGATGAGCGATAAGATCGCGGATGAATTGCACGCCTAATTCAACCTGGCTGAGTTCGATATATTCATCTGGCTTGTGGGCTTGATCGATTGAGCCGGGGCCACAAACGATGGTTGAAAACCCGCCGTCAGTTTGGAACTGTCCGGCCTCTGTGCCGTAGGGTACGCCAATTGTTTCATTTTTACCCGCCAACCGCATGGCAAGGGATTTGGCCACATCCTCTTCTGGGGCGGCAAAGCCGGGGGTCCAGACCACGGTTTGAGTGATCGAACAGTCCGCGTGTTTGGCCTGCATCTCTTTTTCAAGTTCGGCGATTAAGGCGTCAATTCTTTTTACGATGGCGGCATGGTCTTCTTGGGGGAGCACCCGATAGTCATAGGTAAATGTGCAATCGCGGGCGACAATATTGTCTGCGATACCGCCATGGACTTTTCCAACATTCAAAGTGGAATGGTTCGGGGAAAGGGGCAGTCCAACATATGGGTTGGCTAATAATTCATCGTGCAGGTCATTGATGAAATTGATGATCTTTGCGGCATAGCGTGTGGCGCTGACGCCCAAATGGGTCTGGCTTGAGTGGGCTTCTAGTCCGCGCACATGGATGGTGGAGGCGTAAACGCCCTTGTGCATTTCGGCCACTTGCATGTTGGTGGGTTCACCCACAATCACGGCATCGATTTGGGGTAGGTTTTTTGCCATTTCCTTGATCATGAAGGGCGCGCCCAAACAGCCCAGCTCTTCATCATAAGACAAAGCGATATGGATGGGGCGTTTGAGGTCGCTTTTGAGCATTTCAGGGATAAGCGCCAAACCAATGGCGCAAAAGCCTTTCATGTCGCAGGTGCCGCGACCATAAAGGCGGTTATCCTTTTCCACCACTTCAAATGGGTTGGTGGACCAATCTTGATCCTCCACCGGCACCACGTCAGTGTGGCCGCTCAATATAATGCCACCATCCACATTTGGCCCAATGGTGGCATAAAGATTGGATTTGCTGCCATCTTCATTTGGCACCAAGTGGCTATTGATACCAAGTTCGGCCAAATAGGCTTTTACGTCATGGATAAGAGGTAAGTTCGACTTTGACGATACCGTATCGTGCGCCACAAGACGCGCAATCATGGCTTTGACATGTTCCACCGTTCTCTCCTGTGCATATGGGTGGTCGAGCGACCAAAGGTGCGGAGGGGCAGTCTAGTGTCAAAGAAATGGTTGTGCCAATGCAAAATGCACGAAAACGAGTGGTTTTCTAGCATTGGCGAACAAGTGTGGCGCAGCGCTAGATGTTTGAGGCCATTATGGGCGGTTGATTTGGTCAATCTGGAAAATGATTGGTCCTATAAAATGCCGGCACGGTTTAAAGTCTAGGAGCGCGGATGCGCCTTAAGATAGGCGTCCATGAGTTGGGCAGTGTCGACTTTTGTGTAGATTTGCGTGGTGGAAAGGGACGCGTGACCGAGCAGTTCTTGGATGGCGCGAAGATCTCCGCCACCGGCCAAAAGGTGGGTGGCAAAGCTGTGTCTAAGCGCGTGGGGCGTTGCTGAATTGGGCAGGCCAAAAGCGGAGCGCAATTTTTGCATTTTGAGCTGCACGAGCCTTGGGCTCAATGGCCCGCCGCGTGCGCCCCGAAAAATCGGGTCGTTGTCGTCCGGGTGATAAGGGCAGCTTTTTTGATAATCGGTTATGGCATCGTGGATTGCGCTGAGCACGGGCACCATGCGGGTTTTGTTGCCCTTGCCGGTGATGCGTAGGGTTTTTTGGTCTTTAAGATCATTGGCGGTCAGCGCCAGTGCTTCGGATATGCGCAAGCCCGCGCCATAACAAAGCGCCATGACGGCGATGTCGCGTGCAGCGATCCAAGGTTCGTCGTCCAACATGTCGCCCTGGTCGACCAACTTTTTCGCGTCGATTGCGGTAAGGGCTTTTGGCAGGGTTTGCTTTTTCTTTGGCGCTTTTATTGCGGCCAAACTGTCTGCGGGGGCATGGCCCTCTTTTTCCAAAAAAGTAAAAAAACTTTTGATGCCCGAAAGTCCGCGCGCCATGGTGGCATTGCCCACCCCGGTTTGGCGGCGGTTCGACATGAACGCGCGCCAATCGGCAGGGGTGAAGGAATTTAAGGTTTTTGCGGATACAGGCGCGCCGAAATGATGCGTGAAAAACGTTAGCATTTGCTCCACGTCACGATCATAAGCAACAAGGGTTTTGTCGCTTAAGCGGCGAAGCGAGGATAATTCGTCTTGCCATTGGCCAAGCCAGTGGGCGACTTTTTTGTCTTTGTTGATCAACAGCTCATTCATACCGCCAATTATAGGTGCTGCTTGCTTACCAAAATTGAAATCGCCCTCGTTTTTTTGACGGTCACGATTTAGGCTCTAAGCCACAAACGATTCTTAGAAAGCATCTGATGGGCCAAATTTCTGCCGACATAGTATCCGTTATGGTCAGCGTTGCTGTTGATAGACCATATTCCTATCGGGTGCCGGAGGGGATGAACGTGAGCCGTGGCTCCGTTGTGCAGGTGCCCTTGGGGCCGCGCAAGGTGATGGGGGTTGTGTGGGGCGAGCCCAAAGACCAAGTGGCGCACAATCGACTTAAAGACATTGACTTCGCTTTTGATACACCGCCCTTGACCGAAGAGCTGATGGCGCTTGTTGATTGGATCGCCAAATATACTTTGGCGCAACCTGGAATGGTTCTGCGCGGGGTTTTGCGTTCGCCCGAAGCCTTTGGCGACGATAAACCGATTGCCGTTTATCGGTTCTCAGGGGTTTTGCCCGAGCGCATGACCTCAGCCCGTCAACGGGTGATTGATGTGATGGAAGATGGTTTTGCTTGGCAAAAGCGGGCGCTGGTGGGGGAAACAGGCGTTAGCCCTTCGGTAATCGAAGGCATGGTGAAACTCGGGGTGTTGGAGCAAAGCTTTGTGCCACCGCCCCCGATTGTGCAACCGCCAAACTCAGATCATGCGCCTTTGGTGCTAAATGATGAGCAACAGGCTGCGCTTGAATTGTTGCGCGAGCAAAGCCCAAACGAATTTGGTGTGGCGCTTTTGGATGGGGTCACAGGTTCGGGTAAAACCGAAGTGTTTTTTGAAGCGGTGGCTGATTGTTTGCGCGCTGGGCGGCAGGCGGTGATCCTGTTGCCTGAGATTGCATTGACCCACACCTTCTTGAAGCGCTTTGAAGATCGGTTTGGCGCCCGGCCGGGGGAATGGCATTCGGATATGACCCCGGTGCAGCGCGCACGGATGTGGCGGTCGGTGGCGCGGGGTAAAGTGCAAGCGGTTGTGGGTGCGCGTTCAGCATTGTTTTTGCCCTATCCTGATCTTGGTTTGATCGTGATCGACGAAGAACATGATACGGCGTTCAAGCAAGCAGATCGCGTGAACTATCATGCGCGGGATATGGCGGTGGTGCGGGCCCATCTAGCGAAGGCACGGGTGATCCTGTCGTCAGCGACCCCGTCAGTTGAAAGTCGCAACAATGCGGATCAGGGGCGTTATGCCCATGTGAAAATGCTCGGTCGATTTGCAGACGCAAAAATGCCCGATATTACCGCCATCGACATGAAAGAAGACGGGCCAGAAAAGGGCGAATGGATTGCGCCCAAATTAGCGCGAGAGATTTTTGGCGCGTTGGAGAAAAAAGAACAGGTTCTTTTGTTCCTCAATCGGCGTGGATATGCGCCGCTGACCCTGTGCCGGGATTGTGGATATCAATATCAATGTCCGGATTGTTCGGCCTGGTTGGTAGAACATCGGTTTCGAGGTGTCTTATCGTGTCATCATTGCGGGCACGAAGTGCAAAAACCCAAAACATGTAAAGAGTGTGGGGCAGAAGAATCGCTTATTCCCATCGGTCCGGGTATTGAGCGAATCGCTGAGGAAGCCGCGCGGCGTTTTCCTGAAGCGCGGCGTGTTATCCTTTCGTCTGATATGGGGGGCATCGTTGCGGCACGTGAGCGGTTTGAAGAGATCGCGCGAGGTGATTACGATCTGATCATTGGCACGCAATTGGTGGCCAAAGGGCACCATTTCCCCAAGCTGAATTTGGTTGGGGTGCTGGATGCGGATTTGGGTTTGGCCCATGGGGATCCGCGAGCAGCAGAAAAGACATTTCAAATATTGACCCAGGTAACGGGCCGTGCCGGACGGATAGGCAAGGCCGGGCGAGCATTTTTGCAGACTTATGTACCCGAGCACGCGGTGATGCAGGCGATGGTGCGCGGTGACCGTGAGGCATTCTATAAACATGAGCTAAAGGCGCGCGAATCGGCGGGATTGCCGCCCTTTGGCCGTTTGGCTGCGCTAATTATATCGGCAACTGAACATGAAGTGGCGTTTGGCCATGCGCGCGGGTTAGCGGTTATGGCCCCAAAAGCGCCAGATGAAGCGAAGCTGAAATTGTTTGGTCCAGCAGATGCGCCCGTGGCGATGGTTCGGGGGCGACACAGGGTGCGGCTTTTGGTGCAGGCTGACAAGCATTTCGATCTGTCCGGATATGTGCGTTTTTGGTTGCAAGAAGGGCCAAAAGTTACCGGGAACTTGCGGGTGCAGGTCGATATTGACCCGATGAGCTTTTATTGAGAGTCGGCGCTAGTTTTGACAGTTTGATGCCAAACTTTGTGTAAAATTCACAAAAAGTGCCCAACTGCAAATGAGTCTGCCCAATTTTCGCCTCCTGTCTATTGCGCGGCCTAAATGCTTATGGTAGACGGTGCGCGATATCTGAGGAGGGCGCGAGCGTCAGCCTCCTAACACCATGAAAATTCGTGCCGGTATCGCGGGCGGTCGCTCGACGGGACAGGTAAGACGAATTTTTGCAATTGATTGGGGTATAGAGGCTTTGAGCGCACAAAACTCGGTTCTCGTAACAATCGCCCGGCCGTACGCGTCGGCGCTGTTTGATTTAGCGTCTGATGCAAGTGATATTGCGGGTGTTGAAAAGGCTCTTGATAGCCTTTTGAAGCTGATCAATGACAGCACAGACTTTGCTGCTTTTTTGAAAAGCCCAGTAATTTCTGGCGACGATAAAACAGCAGTTGTCGAAGCATTGATCAAAAAGGCCAAACTTAAGGGCCTATCAGCAAATTTCTTAAATCTTGTGGCAAAGAACCAACGTCTGTTCGCGTTGCCGCAAATGATTTCTCAGTTCAAAGCGCTTGCTGCAAAGGATCGGGGTGAAGTTCACGCCGAGGTTACCTCTGCTCAGCCGCTTTCGAAAGCACACCAGGACAGCCTTGCTAAGGCTCTGAAAGAGAAAATTGGTAAGGATGTCACGCTTGAGCAGCATGTGGATGCTGATCTTATTGGCGGACTAATCGTTAAGGTTGGTTCTCAAATGATCGATTCCTCGCTCAAGACGAAATTGACAGCCATGAAGATCGCCATGAAAGAGGTCGGCTAATGGATATTAAAGCTGCAGAAATTTCTGCCATTCTCAAAGATCAAATCAAAGATTTTGGGAAAGAGGCGCAAGTCTCAGAAGTTGGGCAAGTTCTCTCCGTCGGTGACGGTATTGCTCGTGTATATGGCCTTGACAATGTTCAGGCTGGTGAGCTCGTTGAGTTCCCAGGCGGCATTAAAGGGATGGCCTTGAACCTTGAAGCTGACAACGTAGGTGTTGTTATCTTTGGTTCTGACCGTGCCATTAAAGAAGGCGACACCGTTAAGCGTACTGGCGCAATTGTTGACGTTCCTGTTGGCAAAGAATTGCTTGGTCGCGTTGTTGATGGTTTGGGCAACCCAATTGATGGTAAGGGCCCAATTAAGTCAAAAACACGTAAGCTTGTGGATGTTAAGGCACCTGGCATTTTGCCACGTAAGTCTGTGCATGAGCCAATGTCGACTGGTTTGAAAGCTGTTGATGCGATGATCCCGATTGGCCGTGGCCAACGCGAATTGATCATTGGTGACCGCCAAACTGGTAAAACCGCTGTTCTTCTTGATACATTCTTGAACCAAAAGCCTGCTCATCAGGGTAAGGACGAGAATGAGAAGCTTTACTGTATCTATGTTGCTGTTGGCCAAAAGCGTTCAACTGTTGCTCAGTTCGTAAAGACTTTGGAAGACGCTGGCGCGATGGAATATTCTATCGTTGTTGCTGCAACCGCTTCTGATCCTGCTCCAATGCAGTTCTTGGCGCCGTTTACCGGCTGTACCATGGGTGAATATTTCCGCGATAACGGCATGCACGCTGTGATTGGTTATGATGACCTGTCAAAGCAAGCTGTGGCTTATCGTCAAATGTCACTTCTTCTTCGTCGTCCACCTGGGCGTGAAGCTTATCCTGGTGACGTTTTCTATCTTCACTCACGTTTGCTCGAGCGTTCAGCGAAATTGAACGAAGATCACGGTTCTGGTTCTTTGACCGCTTTGCCGATCATTGAAACACAAGCGAACGACGTGTCTGCTTATATTCCAACGAACGTGATTTCGATCACGGATGGTCAGATCTTCTTGGAAACAGACTTGTTCTTCCAAGGTATCCGTCCTGCGGTTAACGTTGGTCTTTCAGTTTCTCGTGTGGGTTCATCTGCGCAGATTAAAGCAATGAAGCAAGTTGCTGGTTCTGTTAAAGGTGAGTTGGCTCAGTATCGTGAGATGGCAGCGTTCGCTCAGTTTGGTTCTGACCTTGATGCGGCGACGCAGAAAATGTTGAACCGTGGTGCCCGTTTGGTGGAGCTTTTGAAGCAACCACAATTCTCACCACTTAAAACTGAAGAGCAAGTTGCAGTGATCTTTGCCGGCGTTGAAGGCTATATTGATAGCGTTGGCGTTCGTGACGTGCAAAAGTTCGAGCAAGGTTTGCTTGGCGCATTGCGCGGTACACACAAAGACTTGCTTGATACGATTGCAAAAGAGAAAGCTATTTCTGACGAAACACGTGAGAAATTGCATTCAGCGATTGGCGGATACGCCAAGACCTTTGCAGCGTAACAATCTTTAGGTTTTGACAAGGAGCTGAGGTGCTATGCCCTCATTGAAGGACCTTAAAAACCGGATATCTTCGGTCAAATCGACCCAGAAGATCACCAAGGCAATGCAAATGGTTGCAGCTGCAAAGCTGCGCCGTGCGCAAGATAATGCTGAAAGTGCCCGGCCATACGCAGAGCGCATGAATGATGTGCTCGCCGGTTTGGCCGCGGCCTATAAGGGCCGTGACGGTGCGCCGCAGCTACTTGGTGGAAACGGTAAAGACCAGACACATTTGCTTATTGTCGCATCCGCAGAGCGTGGACTTTGTGGCGGCTTTAACTCGTCCATTGCACGGCTTGCTCGTGATCATGCGAATGAGTTGATTGCAAAAGGCAAGACAGTCAAAATTCTTTGTGTTGGCAAAAAAGGACATGACGTTTTAAAGCGTTTGTTCGCTGACCAAATGGAAGGTTTGATCACCTTGCGTGAAGTCAAACAAATTGGCTATGCGAATGCTAAGGAAATTGGCGATCGCGTGTTGGCCATGTTTGATGCTGGCGAATATGACGTGGCGACATTGTTCTATTCAAAGTTTAAATCTGTGATTAGCCAAGTGCCAACGGCACATCAGCTTATTCCCGCTTCTTTTGATCAAGACCAAGAGACCGGCGAAGCCACAAATTATGAATATGAGCCAAGCGAAGAAGCTATTTTGGAAGACTTGCTGCCACGTAATGTGTCTGTGCAAATTTTCCACGCGCTACTTGAAAATGCGGCTGGTGAAATGGGTGCAAAAATGTCCGCGATGGACAATGCGACCCGTAACGCTGGTGACATGATCAATAAGCTTGAAATTAGCTACAACCGTCAGCGCCAAGCTCAGATCACAAAAGAATTGATTGAAATTATCTCAGGCGCGGAAGCGCTCTAAGGCAAACGAGGACAGACCATGGCAGCAAAAGCGAAACAGGTCGGACGCATCAAGCAGGTAATTGGTGCGGTTGTGGACGTGGAATTTGACGGTGATCTACCGCCAATTCTAGGTGCGCTTGAAACAATGAATAATGGCAACCGGATGGTATTGGAAGTCGCCCAGCACTTGGGTGAAAACACAGTACGTACCATTGCGATGGACACATCTGAAGGGCTCGTTCGCGGGCAAGAAGTTGTTGATCTTGGTTCCGCCATTACAATTCCAGTTGGTGTTGAAACACTTGGCCGGATCATGAACGTTATCGGTGAGCCGATTGACGAAGCTGGTCCGATTAAAACCAAAGAAAAACGCGCCATCCACCAAGAAGCACCAGAATTTGTTGAGCAATCTCCAGAAGCTGAAATTCTTGTGACCGGTATTAAGGTTGTGGATTTGCTGGCTCCATATGCGAAGGGCGGTAAAATCGGCCTCTTCGGTGGTGCGGGTGTTGGTAAGACAGTTCTTATTCAAGAGTTGATCAACAACGTTGCGAACAATCACGGTGGTTATTCTGTGTTTGCGGGCGTTGGTGAGCGCACACGTGAAGGTAATGACCTTTACTGGGAAATGATTGAATCAGGCGTGAACAAAGAAAAAGGCGGCGCAGGCTCAAAATGCGCGCTTGTGTTCGGCCAAATGAATGAACCCCCAGGAGCACGTGCTCGTGTGGCATTGACTGGTTTGACCATTGCGGAACAGTTCCGTGATGAAGGCCAAGACGTGTTGTTCTTTGTTGATAACATCTTCCGCTTTACACAAGCTGGTTCAGAAGTGTCAGCTTTGTTGGGACGTATTCCTTCAGCTGTGGGTTATCAGCCTACTTTGGCGACTGACATGGGTGCCATGCAGGAGCGGATTACAACAACATCAAAAGGTTCAGTGACTTCAGTGCAAGCTGTTTACGTGCCTGCCGATGATTTGACCGATCCAGCACCAGCGGCAACCTTTGCTCACTTGGATGCGACAACCGTTTTGAACCGTGCGATTTCTGAAAAGGGTATTTACCCTGCGGTGGATCCACTTGATTCAAACTCACGTCTTCTTGATCCACAGGTTGTGGGTGAAGAGCACTATCAAGTGGCACGTGATGTTCAAGAAATCCTTCAGCGTTATAAATCGCTTCAAGATATTATCGCGATTTTGGGCATGGACGAGCTTTCTGAAGAAGACAAACTTACTGTGGCACGTGCCCGTAAGATTGAACGCTTCATGTCTCAGCCATTCCACGTGGCGGAAATCTTCACAGGTACGCCTGGTATCTTTGTTGGTCTTGAAGACACGGTTAAAGCGTTCAAAGGCTTGGTTGCGGGTGAATATGATCACCTTCCAGAAGCTGCATTCTACATGGTTGGCACAATTGATGACGCCGTGAAGAAAGCACAAAAACTTGCAGCAGCTGCTGCATAAAGAAACGAGGGTTTAATGGCCGAAGGCATTAAAATCGAGATCGTTTCACCAGAAAGTCTGGTGCTAAGTGAGCAGGCTTCTGCTGTCACTGTGCCAGGTGCTGATGGTTATTTCACAGTCATGGGCGACCATGCTGCTATGATGACCACGCTAAAAGCCGGCTTTGTGACGGTGACTTCTGGTGGTGCGGAGCGTACCTATTATGTACAGGGCGGCTTTGCGGATGTTAATGATGCAGGCCTGACCATTCTTGCTGAACAAGCAAAAACGGGCGCTGACTTTGACAAAGGTGAGTTAGATGCGGCCATTGTGAGTGCACAAGAAGCACTTAATGGCGCAACAACTGACCAAGCAAAGCAAGATGCTCAGACAGCGCTTGATGGCTGGAAGAACCTGCTGATGGAAATTGATGTTGTGGGCTTGCCCAACTAGGCAGCACAAACATTGGTAAAATTTGGAACCCGCGTACCTCGTACGCGGGTTTTTTATTGTTTACTTTTAAAATACGGGCTGTTCGATGGATTTAGTAATGTCGTGTTAACGCCCTATTCGACATTGTATCCCTAAATCAAGATGTATTTTTCCAAGTTGTATTTAGTAGATTGCCAATACCAAGTGTTAACCATTTGGTTTTTGTTGGCTGGCATCTTGTAATCAAAGTGTACGCGTTGGGGGATTCGCGCGTCGTCGAAGAGGTCAAAAGAATGAGTGTTTTATCTCGATTAAAGATTGCACATAAACTACCCGCATTAGTCATCGGTGGCGTGATCGCCGTCGGCTTAGGATTGGGCATATCTGGGGTCATGATTGGTTCTTCAGTAATTACACATGCTGAGACTGAAAAACTGGAGACCCTTGCGGATGGTCGAGCGCATGAAATGAAGGCCTATTTGGAAGATCTCCAAACCGACCTTTTGCTTACCGCTGATAATCCGTTCACAGTCGAGGCACTTAAAGCTTTTGATACAGCTTGGGATACGCTTGGCGGTAGCCAAGATAAACTGTTGCAAGATGCCTATATCAAGAAGAACCCCAACGAGCTTGGGTCCAAGCATTTGTTGGATGCCGCGCCCGGTGGTACCAAATATGACAATGTCCACTTGCAGTACCACGGTATTTTCCGCGAACAGCTGAACCAACGTGGCTATTACGATATCTTCTTGTTCGATGATCAAGGCGATCTTGTTTATACAGTATTCAAAGAACTTGATTATGCGACCAACTTCAAAACTGGTGGCGGTCAGTGGGCCGATACTGATCTGGGCAATGCCTTTAGAGCCGGTATCGCTTTGGACAAGGGCGAAAGCTACTTCTTAGATTTTGAACCCTACAAACCCAGCAATGATGCCCCCGCAAGCTTCATTTCAACACCCATTTTTGACGGCAAAACGCGCATCGGGGTTTTGGTTTTCCAAATGCCCATTGATCGCATTAACGCCATCATGGGCGCAAAGGTTGGCTTAGGAGAAACGGGTGAAACTTTGGTTGTGGGCGCAGATCATTTGATGCGCAACGATTCAACGTTCAGCGAAGACAATGATATCCTGCAAACGACCTTCAAAGCGCAAGAAGTTGACGCCGTGATAAACGGTAACGCAATGCATGGTGAGTTCACCGAATACCGAAACGCATCTATGCTTTTTGCTGCCGCACCAATGGAATTTGAAGGCACCACTTGGGCCGTGTTGGCTGTGCAAGAAAAGTCCGAAGCACTGGCTTCGGTTGATACGATGCGCTGGACAATGCTGGCAATCGGCAGTTTCTTGCTTTTGATTACTGCGGCGATAGGGTGGTTCTTTTCGCGCACCATTACGCGCCCCATGTCGAACATCACAGAAACAATGCGCGCTTTGGCAGACAACGACTTGGACGTCACAGTTGACGGCATTGACCGGTCTGATGAATTGGGTTCAATGGCGCGCGCTGTCGAGGTGTTCCGCGAAAACGCTGTCAAAGTCGCTGAATTGGGTGTTGAAGAAGCAGCCCGTCAAAAAGCCCTCGCTGAGCGCCAAGAAATGATGGAAGAGCTACAACAAAGCTTTGGGATCGTTGTTGGCGCGGCGGCGGCTGGCGATTTCTCGCAGCGGGTTAGCGAAGACATTGCAGATGATGAGATGGTCAAATTGTCACGCAGCGTGAATTCTTTGATCGATACGGTGGACCGCGGCATTAAAGAAACGGGTGAAGTGCTTGCGGCCTTGGCCAATACCGACCTAACCAAGCGCATGGAAGGTAATTATGAAGGCGCATTCTTGCAGCTTAAGAATGATACCAACCGGGTTGCGGATCGTTTGACAGATGTTGTGGGGCAATTGCGCACGACGTCAACCGCTCTGAAAAGCGCGACCAGTGAGATTTTGGCTGGTGCCAATGATCTATCCGAACGCACCACGCGCCAGGCCGCAACGATTGAAGAAACTTCTGCTGCCATGGAGCAATTGGCAGATACGGTTTTGGAAAACGCTAAAGAAGCGGAAAGCGCCAGCGATATTGCGGATAAAGTTCGTGCTACGGCTGAAGAAGGTGGCGATGTCATGCGTCAGGCCAATGAGGCTATGGAGCGCATTACGGAAAGCTCGAACAAGATTTCTAATATCATTGGCATGATTGATGATATCGCTTTCCAGACCAACTTGCTTGCCCTGAACGCTTCAGTTGAAGCCGCGCGGGCGGGTGAAGCGGGCAAAGGCTTTGCCGTTGTTGCGGTTGAGGTGCGTCGCCTTGCTCAATCTGCTGCCACAGCCTCTTCGGACGTCAAGGTGCTCATTGAGCAATCCGTAAACGAAGTTGACGGCGGTACAAAACTTGTTTCACAAGCCTCTGACAACCTTGGCGTTATGCTGGATGCAGCACGGACCAACAACGAATTGATGGTTTCTATTGCTGATAAGAGCAAATCCCAAGCTTCAGCAATTGAACAGATCAATACCGCTGTTCGTGAGATGGATGAAACCACTCAGCACAATGCAGCATTGGTTGAAGAAACCAACGCAGCCATTGAGCAGACAGAAGGCCAAGCAGCTGAACTTGATCGGATCGTTGATGTGTTTGTAACCCATGATGGTGGTCAACGCCGTCTGCCTGTAGGTGCAAACAATCAGGTGCCAAACGAATTGCCGCCCGAAAACGGCATCAAGGCCATTCAAGCCAAAGCACAAAAGGTTGCAAAATCCTATATAAGCCAAGGCAATGCGGCCGTTGATATGGACGCCGAGTGGCCGCAGTTCTAGTCAACACCAATTCTGAAATTTTAGGGGGCGCTCATCTGTTGAGTGCCCCTTTTTATTGCGTCAATCGGAAGTGAAACTAGTGGGTTTTTGTTGGTGAAAACCGGCTATTGAGAGATTTATTGTTAGTTATCCGGCACTTACTTCATTAAAGTTGAATTTACTAAGCTGGCTTACACTCAGACAAAAGAGTAGCCACGAGGGATGTGCAAAGAGCGCGCGTATATAGCGTTACAGCACAGCAGAATATGCAAAACAAACTTCGCTTCCGAATCGGTTCGCCTAAACTCACAACATCAATTGCATTGTTTGTTGTACTCAGTATTGCGCTCTCAATTGCAGCGGTGGCGACCGCTATCTATTTTCAGATTTCATCTAATGTAATGGAGCAAGCGCGCGCCTCACAGCTGGCCAATATGCGCACAACCATTGCCATTCTTGAAACGCAGATGCCAGGCTCCGATATGGGGCGTGACGAAAGCGGTGAGGTTAAAACAATCACCACCTTCCGTATGCCCAAGTTGCGCACGGATGACATGGTGGAGTCAATTGGCGCGGTAACACGCGGACCTGTTTCACTTATGGTGTTCAACCCTGAAGTTGAAGGGTTTGAGCAGTTCACCACAACGGTTGAAATTGAAGAAGGTGTGCGCGACAAGGAATATGTATTAGACGCGAGCAATCCCGCGTATGAACGTTTGATCCTTAACGAGCAATTTGCCGGCCGTGTGATGATTAGGGGCACCAAGTTCTTTGCGGTCTATCAGCCCATCCAAGACAAAAAGGCCAATGTTATCGGTGCCGTTTTTGTTGGTGCACCAATCGCGGACTTTGAAGGTCAAGTTATGGCCACCCTGCAACTCATCGTGGTGGTATCGCTTGCGGTTCTTGGGGTGATGGCTGTTGCTGCGTTCGTTGTGTCACGCATTATGATGCGTCCAATTCCCCGCATCTCAGAAGCAATGACAGAAATTGCCAATGGTGATTATGACTATGAAGTGCCTTACACTCAAAAAACCAACGAACTTGGCGAGATGGCGCGGGCGGTTGAGGTTTTCCGGGCCAATGGACTTCGGGTGAATGAAATGACCGAAGAAGAGAAGATGGCTTCCAAGCAGCGCATGGTGGAACGTGCGGATATGATGCAAGAACTGCAACGTGCCTTTGGCGAAGTTGTGGACGCAGC
>NZ_JAPWGX010000030.1 GCF_027213965.1 Maritalea porphyrae
GTCCCATGGTGGTTTTTTCGTCTAAGCCATTGCCCAAAACGATGTGGCTCATTTCTTTGGCAAACGCTTCCAAAAACGCTTCGTACTTATCGTCAGGGACGAAAATACGGTTTGCGGCCAAGCAGTCTTGTCCCGCGGTTTGAAACTTCGCATCCACGGCGGCTTTGGCTGCTTGCTCGACATCCATATCTGGCAGCACGATGAAAGGGGCGTTACCACCGAGCTCCATACTGCACTTCTTCACGGTTTGTGCCGCGTCGCGTAGCAATAGTTTGCC
>NZ_JAPWGX010000031.1 GCF_027213965.1 Maritalea porphyrae
CCGTGAATCCGACCTAGGCGTTCCAATTTTTCAGGTGCAAAACTTTGCACACCAATTGAGATACGTGTAACACCTGCTTTTCTGTATCCGGCAAAGCGTTCAGCTTCAATCGTGCCCGGATTGGCTTCCATGGTGATTTCAATATTCGGTTTAAACGCTATTCGATCTTCAATACCTTGCAGTAATCGCTTGATCCCCTCGGCAGATATCAAACTTGGTGTACCACCACCAATAAAGATCGAATGCAGTTTACGAGGATTATCAGCAAGCTTATAA
>NZ_JAPWGX010000032.1 GCF_027213965.1 Maritalea porphyrae
GCCTTGCCCCGCGTTTTAGCTCAACGTGTTGGTGAATCGTATTCGGTTTTGTGTTTGGAACAAAAAGTGACATCAAAAATGCGGGAACCAAGTAGTTCACCAATGACGGTACAAACAACGGAATGAACTCAGCAAAGCTGACATGACCGGCCTGCCACACCATCAGGGTTGTAATATCTCCAAATGGGCTGAATGCACCGCCAGCGTTGGCTGCGATAACAATGTTGATACAAGCAAGATTGACGAACTTAGGATTATCACCAGAGACTTTCATC
>NZ_JAPWGX010000033.1 GCF_027213965.1 Maritalea porphyrae
GTTTTTCAAGTTCATCGGTAATATTCGCACCACCTTCTAAGCGGAACAAACCACGATGATTCTCTCCAATACCACGAATCCAAGATGTCGAGCCAATTAAGCGGAGCACTCTAGTTTCAGAAAGCATAGCGGTATCACCATACTCAATAGTGATGCTTTGCTTGTCTCCCCACATTGGCATATTGCCCCCTCGAACCCTAGTCCGAGAAAATGTCGCACCTGGAAGTACGAAGTTGAATTCATCATCTTGTAAACCTTGCGTAAAGCTCTCGTA
>NZ_JAPWGX010000034.1 GCF_027213965.1 Maritalea porphyrae
GTACTGACTGGCGCTTTTAGCGCATCAAGCAACATGTCATCCCAGTGGAAGGGCGTTTTCTCTACGAGCGCAGCGAGGCGAGAGCGGATCAGCCGCCAAGCTATCCAAGCTATAAAGCTAGCGAGCGTAATGAAAAGGACGCTCCCACTCCAATTTTGATGAGACGTTTCAATGTAGCTTTGTAATTCGGTAAACCACTGTGGCATATGTAACTTATTTCTAGTGAACCATGGAAGGAAAGGTAGCAGATATTACTCCTTCACCCCAGTGATTT
>NZ_JAPWGX010000035.1 GCF_027213965.1 Maritalea porphyrae
GGTAAAGGCTGGTGAGCCGAGTAAATTCAGTTCATGTCTTTCCAGTTTGCTAGCACAGCGATAATAAGCGAGAATACCGCACAATATCGAATAGTAGATATGCTTGCCTATTTTGTGAGCATGAAAGTAATTTAGAAGATTAACTAATGTCAAATCCCCTTTTTTTAGGCGAAGTGTCTAAGCGCAGAACGTTCGCTATTATTTCTCACCCTGATGCGGGTAAAACCACCATTACTGAAAAAGTCCTTTTATTCGGAAACGCGATCCAAAAAGC
>NZ_JAPWGX010000036.1 GCF_027213965.1 Maritalea porphyrae
CAATTACTTGCTGAGTTTGTTAATGAGCATAAAGCCATTAAAGAACATAACGCAAAGTAACCTAATTTATTTAGTATCAGTTTATTCTAGGAATTTAAAAAATGAGTAACATCATCAAAGCTCTTGAAGAAGAGCAAATGAAATCAGACCTACCTAAATTTGCACCAGGTGACACTGTTGTAGTTCAAGTTAAGGTAAAAGAAGGTGACCGTGAGCGTCTACAGGCTTTCGAAGGCGTTGTAATCGCAATCCGTAACCGTGGTCTACACTCTGC
>NZ_JAPWGX010000037.1 GCF_027213965.1 Maritalea porphyrae
TTCTAGCAGAGTGTGTTCAGCGGATGCAAAGGCAGCGTGACCGAGAACCGGCCATGCGTTGGATAGACCTTCATGTAACAAGAAGAGTGTGGTTGCGAGGTCTTCTCGCTGACTTAGTTGGAGCTTAAGCTGACGGACCGCCAATTTGTGTTGTTTTACTGCTTGATTAATCGATAGATTTTCTGGATAGGCTGCTAATGCATTGATGGACATGCAGCCATTCGGTGCAAACTCTTTCATCCAATCCTCGAGGCGAGTGAATAGGTGTAATAC
>NZ_JAPWGX010000038.1 GCF_027213965.1 Maritalea porphyrae
GCCCAGCCCATCGATCATCTACCCCAAGGAAGGCCCTTTCGATAAGCGCCAGGGCTACACCTACCTGCCCTTGATGCTGGAGCGGCTCAACCAGCGCAACTTTGTTGTGCAGCAACAGGCGCAGTTCTCTCCCGCCTTGCTCGACTATGCCCAGCGCGGCCTGTTTGTACCCTACCCGGAGAAGATCCAGAGCGGCCTGCGCATCAGTGACTGCAGCGGTACGCCCTTCTATGAATTCCGCTACCCGCAACAACGCTACCCAAGCTTCAACAC
>NZ_JAPWGX010000039.1 GCF_027213965.1 Maritalea porphyrae
CGTCCGGGTGGCTGTGGCCGAGGATCATCGGGCCCCATGAGCCGACGTAATCCACGTAGCGCTTGTCGTCTTCATCAGTGACGTAGGCACCTTCGGCGTGCTTGAAGAACAGCGGAGTGCCGCCGACGCTTTTGAAGGCGCGCACCGGCGAGTTGACGCCACCTGGGATGTGCTTCTGCGCGTTGGCGAAGAGGGTTTCGGAACGGGACATGGCAGGGCCTCTCAAGCTGGGAGTTGGGGCGAGCCGGGCCGCCCCTTAATAACGTTAGTTA